>NZ_JBVJVZ010000003.1:0-312568 GCF_055603245.1 Streptomyces sp. NPDC037290
CTCTACCACGACCGCCCCGAAAGCGCCCCCGCGCTACCCAACAACCCGAACACGCCTACCGATTGATCGCCAACACCACGAAGAGGGGCACGATCAAGGAGCCCTCTTCCCCACGTGGATCCCATCCGAACTTGTCGGCGAACGCCTCCGCTGCGCTTCCGGGCACCTCGTGGTCCGGGAAGCACTCCGCCTCCCCTTGAAGGAGCACCACGTCAAAGGTGTCCGGTAGCGCCAGGCGCACGCGCGGCTCTTTGCGGACGTTCCGCGCAGTCACGGAAGTGGCGCTGGTGCACATCCACACCGCTCGCCCATCCCACAGGAACCACAGCGGTACCTGGTGCGGCCCGTGATCAGGGTGGGCCGTCGACACCCATACATCCCGCTCGGTAACGAGCCGCTCCAGGGCGTCGCGCACGCGCTCCGCTCTCTGGCGACGAACCATTCCTGTGGTCTCCATGCGGACCGACCCTAGCCAAGCGGACGCGAAGCGCGCCTGAGGCGCAGGACCTACTCCCAGCGACCGATGAACTCCTCAGCTTTTGGCGCGGGGCAACCGGCTTCGGTCCTCGCAGTGGCCAGCGGAGGTGCTCGGTCACGCTTGCTTCGGTAACGGCCGACTCGTGATCCGCCTGCTGACCGCGCCGCCAGGCGGATCAGCTGAGCCGGGCGTTCCGCTGCTTTCAGGCGTCTTCTGTATCCGGCCGATGCTGAAAGCTCTTGGGCTTGGGAGCCCGGGACCGACGCCGCTTGGGGCCGGGGCTGATGAGTTGGTATCGGGTCCCGGCGGGTGCTACCGGCCCCTACCGGCCGACGGTTTCAGATGCCGAGGGCAAGGCCGAGAGGGGAGCCCACAAGAGTGCTGACCGGATGTTCGAGAAGACCGTCAGTGATGTCTTCGGGGCTCGGTGCCTGGGCGGCTGCAGCTGGGACGATCGCTCCGAGGGAAAGCAGAGCGCTCACTGCTGCAACGGTCACGATGCGGCGGACAGACAGCACGGTGATTCCCTCTCGGTGAGGAGAAGACACTGGACATACGGACAGGCAAGAGACTTCCCACCCGCCAGGTCCGCGCACGCTCTACGTCACCCGTTCCAGGGACGGCTTCCCCCGCCCCGGGCGATTGGCACAGGTATTGAGACGCCGTCTGACGGCTCGAAGTGCGTAGCTCACCGTCGGCGAGGTATCGGAAGAAGGAGGCTGGGTCGTCCGGCCGCGGGTCGCTTCGGCCCAGTCGGCCAACGCAGTAGATCTGCGTGAGGTCGACCAGAGCGGATGCCTCCTGGCCGGTGAGGGCAGCGCCGGTCTCGACAGGTTCATGGTCGGATATGCGTTCGGCGAGCTGGTGCGGCTGAGGCCGCGGGCGAAGGTGATGGAGAGGTCGCTGGCGTTCAGGTGGGTGGTCCCGCTCAAGGCGTCGGCGATCCAGGCAAGGTTTTCGGGCACTGCTGGTTTCGCTTGCGTTCGCGGTCCAGAGCTGGTGGGGCACGTAGATCTTGCGATTGTCCTTTCCAGCAGCCGGAACCTCCTGAGAAGCCCGAGCTGAAGGCCCCGCCGATCGAGGCGGAGTTGATGCAGCCCGGCATGGACCTGCACTGGTTCAGGGGTTGCCAACGCCAGGATGGTAGTCGTAGCCGAACAGCCCTCCCCGGCCGCCAGCGAACAAGGCCCGGCCGTCCGGTCTCCATCCGCAGCAGCGCAAGGGGGTGTCGGTGCGCATCACCGTCAGTGGCTGTCTGGAACGAGAATCCCAGATCCGTACGGCTCCGTCCTCGCCGGCTGTGGCGAGCCGCCCGCCGTTGAACGCCGCTGCGGTGACGCGGCCTTCATGGCCGGTCAGCGCGCCTTGGACAGTGCCCGCGGCCACACTCCAGACATGGGCGAGTCCGTCGCTGCTGATCGTGGCCAGCGTGGACCCGTCTGTGTCTACGGCTATCGCTCGTACCCCTCGGATTTTCTCATCGGCGAGGGTGCATCGGGCTGTACCCGTAGCCGGGTCCCAGAGACGTAGAGCTCCTTGTTCGTCGGCGGTGACGAAAGTAGATCCGTCCAGGCTGAATGCCATTGCCTGCACGCCTTGCAGTCCCGTCCCGGTGAGGGTTCGTTGGACGTTGCCCTCTGCCGCATTCCACAGGTCGATTCCCAGGTCGTTGGCGGTGGCAAGGATGGTTCCTCCGGGATGGAAGGCAACGGCCCTCACCCCGCGGATGGCCTCGCCGGTGAATGGGTGGGCAGGGGAACCCGTGGCGGGGGACCATATCCACATCTGCCCGTCGTCCCCGACGGTGGCAAGCATGGTGCCGTCGGGTCGGAGGGCCAACTGCGAAACCCCTCTGATGTAGTTGGTCAGTTGGCGCAGAGGTGCCCCGGTGTCCGGATTCCAGAGCCGCACACAACCGTCGTCGTCCGCGGTGGCGAGCGTGCCCGCGGCGAAGGCCACCTGCATTACTCCTGCGCCCTCGCCGGCAGGAGTACTGGCTCCCGGATCCCGAAGCCGCACGGCCCGGTCGGAGCCCACCGTGGCGAGCAATGCACCGTCGGGGCTGAAGGCAACCGCATTCACGTAGCCTTCGTGACCCGTCAGGGCCCGCACGGTCACACCGGAAGCCGGATCCCACAGGCGCACGGCGTCGTCGTAGCCCGCGGAAGCAATCAGTGTGCCATCGGGGCTGAAAGCCACCGCGTTGACGTAGCCGTGATGGCCGGCCAGGGCTCGGTGGCAGTTGCAGGCAGCCGTCTCCCACAGCCGTATGCGCCGGTCGGCACCTGTGGTGGCAAGCAGCCTTCCGTCAGGGCTGAAAGCCATTGCTCGAATTCCGTGGACACGCTCCGGTAAAACGCATCGCAGTTGTCGAGTCGCCGTGTTGAACAAGTGCACCCGCCCGTCGTCGGCGGCCATGGCCAGCACGGCACCGTCCGGGCTGAAGGCAATCGCGCGTATTCGGCCCTCGGCGATGAGCGGGCTGCCGGGCAGGGCATCGCCGGTGACCGGGTGCCAGAGCCATACCTGTCCCCGGTCGGTCGCTGTGGCGACAGCGGCGCCGTCAGGGCTGAAGGCCAGGGCGTTCACCTGGTTTGCATGGTCAGGGATCGTGCCCAGGGGCACGCCGGTAGCCGGGTTCCACAGCGCCACCCGCCCATTGCCGCCGACAGTGGCCAGCATGGTGCCGTCCGGGCTGAAGTCAACGGTCCGCACCGTTGAATCGGTGGTGAGCGTACGCAGGGCAGATCCTGTGACCGGGTTCCACAACCGCACGTGTCCGTCGTCGCCTGCGGTGGCAAGCAGTGAGCCATCCGGGCTGAAGGCCGCTGCACGTACTTCGTCGGTGCTGCCGGTGAGGGTGCGAAGTCGGGAGAGATCGGGCAGGTCGGGGGGCGGCCACCGGTTGGCGAGCGTGGGATGAAGTGCGACGTGCGGCGGGTCGTTCCAGTGCGGCAAGTCACCCAGTCGGCTATGGAGCACCGAGTCGAGGGCGTGGGGTGGATCAGTGGGAGAGAGGAGGTGGGCAGCGCGGGCGAGGTCCATGGCAAGCGCGTGGGCCGTCGGGCTGTTGATGAGGTCGAGATCGCGCCAGGGTGCCGTGGGACCGCGCTGGTGCAGACGCATCTGCACCCACCGCGGGTCGCCGGCCAGGGCCTCAGCTTCTGTGTCCCGCCCCGCGTCGAGGAGGTGCTCGATGAGGTGGTCCCGCAGGTAGCCGTCAGTCGTCCGCCACCACGCCGTCCGGGTCGCGGTGCCGTCAGTGTGCGGCAGTCCGTCCGCGACCGCGTCGAGCAAGGCTGTGTTGATTGCCACCACACTGCCTGCGAGTTCAGCCCGCAGGTAGTCGCGTACAACGTCATGGAGGGTGATGGTGCCTCCGGTGACGGAGCCGTCGAGGGTGAGCAGCGACAGGTCGGCCATCTGCATGCACAGGCCCCGCGCCTCGCTGTCGGTGAGATCGCCGGTTTCCTGCCACAGCAACGCCACCAGAGGAAGCGGAATCACTTCGTCCTCCGCGAAGATCCCGAGCTCGGAGAATCTGCGGCCGCCGTCGCTCGGCAGTAGGTCGGTGGCAGCCTGAACGCTGGCGCGCACTGCCGTGTTTCTTCGGACCGGGTCATCGAGTTCCAGAGGCATGTCGGGGTCCACGCCCGCCGGGCCGAGAACACGTAGCCGATCGAGCATTGCCTGCGCGGCCGTGGCGGGATCTGTGCCGGTGGCCGCCTGCACCGCGATCAGCTGGTTGACCAGACGCAGTAGCAACGCCCACCGACCGGTCGCCTTCACCAGGGCCTCAACAAGCGGTTCCGGGACCGCTGCGCCCAGGCGGTACGTCAGCACAGTCCGAGCCTGCGCCGGCGACATCCGGTCCACCACAGCCCGGAACGCCTCAGGAGGCAACGCAGCAGGCTTGCGCGTTGTCACCAGCCGCACACACGTTTCCTCAGCACCGCGCAGGAACGGCTCCAGTTGCTCCGCCTCCCACACATCATCGATCACCAGGAGGGTGCACGGGCGCTGAGCCAGCAAGCGGCCGAGGTGGTCACCTGCCCGACCGGGATCGTCACCGGACTCGAGAGTGTCGCCGGTGATAAAACGAGTCGCTTCTGCCACCTTCGCTGCGATCGCCGCCCGACCGCGTACATTGCGTCCGACACTGATCACGTACACACGTCCGCGGAACGCCCGGCGCACCTGCGGGTGGGCACACACCATGGACGCCAGCGTCGTCTTACCGAAGCCGCCTGCCCCATGCAACCCAGTGGTGATTCCCACCGCAGCGTTGCCCCGTCGGCCTGCACGGCGAGACCGGCGCAGCCTTCCCGCCCGGGCTTGTGCACACACAGCCGCGACGATCTCCTCCACCTCGCCACGGTCAACGACCCACTCAGGGACAGCCGGCGGAGGAGGGACCGGCGGATCCCCCGCCCCTGCCGCACTCGGGCTGATCCCTAAAGAGACCAGCAAAGAGGCGATGCCCGCGCCACCGCCAAGGACACTCGCGATCGGATTAGCCGCGTCCCAGCCCCCGCGCACCGCCGTCACCAACAGCCAAACCCCAGAAGCCACGCACAGCGCGACCGCAGCCTGCGCCAGCCAGCCTCGCCAATTCACCATGGGAGTGAGCTTCGCCGTCGTCCATGCTGTCCGTCTTCGCTTCCGGTCCCCTGACATCGAATTGGGACGATCAGACCAAGGCGGTCGGGCACAGCCACATCCGCCTCTTTGGAAGCGTTTCCCGGAGCGGACGTAGAATGCATGCGGCGGCCAGCCGTTCCCGTGTCGAACATTGAACCGCCCGCTGCTCAGTGAGCGCGGCTCACGCGGCCGTATCGCGCACAAGGGCGAGACGGCGGCCAGCCAGGCTGGTCAACGTTGGCATGTCGAACGCACCCACGCCCGGCAAAGCGCCTTTCGTAAGGGCAGGCTTCGGAATCGGCAAGCAGAGGCCAACGCGTCCGGTCCCACGACAACAGCCCGTCCTGGCGCTTGCCTGTGCCGGATGCGTCGCGGGGTCCTACCGCCCGCGGTGACCGGCATGACGGCCCAGGCCCGCTTGTTCAGGTCAGCTGGTGGTCGTTGGGCAGTCGCGGTTCATCGAGGGGCGTCGCCGGGCTGTCCAGGCCTTCACCCTGGTGATCTTTGGGGCGGGCGAAATGCCCGGTGATGAGCACCTGGGGCCGGTGGGGACGGCTGCCTTCCTTTTGGATCGCGTGCAGCCTGGGCGAGGGCGCGTAGGCCGTCTACTCCCCCGGCCAAGGCGACCTGGAATCCGGTGGTCATGAGTGCCATGACGTGGGCCGTGGCACCGACGTTGGTACGGCAGAAGACTGTGTCGGGGCTGGCGACGGGGCCGACGTCGGTGGGCACGATGGGGGGTGCCGGTGAGACGGGTGGGATCGTCGGCCAGGGTGAGCCAGCCGTTGGTTTCCTCAGCCATAATCTGGATCGGAACCGCTTGGCATGGCCGTCGTCACGGTGATCCGCCCCGTGAACGGTTCGATGCGAGACAGGAGAGGTGGTCAGCCAACGCCCCACCAGGTCACGGCAGCCAGAACGAGTGGGACAGGACACGCCACCCCGGTCAGCAACAGCCGACGTGCGGCCGACGTCATGCGACGCACCGCGGGCACAAAGGCGAGCGCGGCGAGCAGTGCGGCACCGCCGGCCACGCCCGCCGCGTACTCCGCGAGAAGACCCCCGACGGCCGCCCCTTCCGCCGCGCCCCATAGTGCGACCATGCCGACCAGGAAGGTCAGCCATGCCATCGACAGGGCCGTGGCAACGCCGAGCAGAGCCGTCAGCAACGTGACCCCTGGAGGGGCTGTGGACGAAGGGGTCGGCTTCCAGGGGCCGTAGAGCCTCGCATAGGTCTGAGGATTCATGAGCCGATGATCGTCGGCGGCCCCCGTGCATTTCATGAGGCGCTCTACTCAACCCAGCGCATAGAGGTACTCATCCTCGGCTGCTCCAGGCGACAACTGGTGCTCAGAGCCTCAGGGAGGCGTGCGTACGAGAACTGAGTAGGGCGACGGTGCCGTCGGCCTGGGTGGTGGTGTTCGGATGGCTTCATGACGCCGCCTCCTTGCGCCGCGCCCGCGGCGTCCGCTTTCCGCCGCCGGTTCAGGGTCTTGGGGCTGTCCGTTGCCGGGCCCGTTGCGGTGTCCCTGCTCGTGGGATGCACCGCCGCGGTGGGTGGTCCAGTCCGTACCGAGGCGCAGTTCCTGGAGCACGTACACGACACGCAGGCCGCAGGCGAGGACACGGTTCTCTTCCTGGGTTCGGATCCGGGCTCCGTGATCCTGGGAAAGTCCACGGACAGCGCATCATGCGTGGACGACCTCGGCGTCGACCGGGATGGCACCCACCGGGACCAGCCGTCCGTCTCCTGGGCTCCGGACTTCAAGCACGGTGACGCCGGGTATCGTGCGGCGGTCGCCGCCCTTCGCGGGCGGTGGTCCGAGCGGGGGTGGAAGGTGACGACGGAGCCGGGGACCGACCCGGTCACCGGCAAGGCGACCGGCCTGCAGGAGATCCACACGACTGACGACCACGGCGTCGCGCTGTCGCTGAGCCCCGGCCGTCGTACCGGCGAGGGACTGGTCGTCGCCGACGGTGGCTGCGTCCGCCACGACGGCTACTGGGACGCCTACGCATGGAGCAGCTCCTGATGGACCCGACCGCTCCGGCGACGTGTACGTCGCCGTCTTCTCGCCGAACTGAGCAACGTGGTCGGCGCGTAGTCGGCGAGCAGTGCCAACCGGGTCGCCCGGTCACACCGTTGCGGTCGGGTAGCCGGAGCCCGGCCTTGGGATGTCACCGGCCGCCTGGGCACGTACGGGCGCCGGTCCGCCCTCGGCTCCTCGGCATGAGGGCCGGCGGGGCATCCCGTTGCGGCCAGCGGCCCACTTGGAACTCCTGACGGAAAGAGTGATCGGCGTTCGACGCTTGGCGAGCTGTCCGTACGGTCACTGACCTCATGCGCAACCATCTGGTTGCGCATGAGGTCCAGGATGTGCAACCTTTAGGTTGCACATCCGGACGAGATGAGGTTGCCGATGATCCCCGACACGATCGAACGCACGATTGTGATCAATGCTTCAAGGGAACGGGTCTGGTCCGTTCTGACGGAACCCGCTTTCCTCGGCCGCTGGTTCGGCAGCGGAGAGCCGGTCAAGATCGACCTGCGTCCCGGCGGCCTTCTGGTCTTCGACCACGGCATCCACGGCGTCATTCCCGCCCGCATCCAGACGGTCGAACCACCGCGCGTCTTGTCCTGGCGGTGGTCACAAGGTGCCGCCGGCGAAGAGCCGGACGACACCAACGCCACCCTGGTCGAGTTCACCCTGACCTCGGACGACTCCACGGGAGGCACCCGGCTCACCATGATCGAGAGTGGCTTCGCGCACCTCGGGCTGCCCGCCGTCGAGGCCGCCGACCGGCACCGCGCCAACGGTCAGAACTGGCCTGGCAAGCTTGATCAACTGCGCGCGGACTGTGAACAGACCACGGCATGACCCGCACCAACGAGGGCGAACCGGCCCCCGAGGACGTCCTGGTGGCCCTGGCCGACCCGATCCGCCAAGAGGTGCTGGCTGTCCTCGTCCGCGAAGGCGGCGCGACCTCAACATCTCTGGCAGCGGGCCTTCCCGTCACCCGCCAGGCGGTGGCCAAACACCTGGCCGTCCTTGAGCGCGCCGGACTGGTACGCGCCCGCCGAGCGGGACGGGAGGTCCGCTATGAAGCCGACCTGCAACCACTGAAGCAGACCACACGCTGGATGGACGCCCTTGCCACCCAGTGGGAACACCGCCTGACCGCGATCAAGGATCTGTCGGAGGGGGCCACTCCGCCTTGAATTCGGCAGTGCCGCCTCAAAGGTCCGCCTGGTCCGCCCTTCGTTGATCTGCACCCGCCTGCTGCAGGCGACGGCCAGCACGTAGCCGATCGCGCGGGACTCCAGCAGGGCGCGCAGACTGGGGCCTTGGCCGTATGCCTCGTCGCCGTCACCCAGGAGACGCCGATCCCGGCGTCCAGTGCTGCCGTGATCATCTGTCCGGCCAGCGTGGGCTTGGTCGCGAACTCCACCGGGCCGGGCACCCCGGCACGGGTTCGGCGCTCGGCGTCCTGGCACCACGAGGCGTCCGGCAGGTAGAGGCGGCGGTCGATCAACGCCCGTTCTCTGCTGGAGGCGTAGGCGAGGAAGACGCCGACCCGGGTGTTCTCGATCCAGCCTGCGGTGCCGGTGTATTGGCGGTGCACGTCGGCCGAGGCGGTGCCCTTCTTCAGGAAGCCGGTCTCGTCCACGATCAGGACGCCGTCGTAGGCGCCGAGGTGCTCGAGGACGTAGGCGCGGATGTCGTCGCGGACCGCAGTCGGCATCCCAGCGGGTGCTTCGTGGCAGCCGCTGCGCCGGGGGGTGGTTGCGCGCGTGGAGCTGGCCGAGGCCAGGACCATGTTCGATCACAACCGTCCTCATGACCGATGGAGACACGGCTTTAACGTCAGTCGGTGCAGGTAGCGGTGGCGGGCGCCGGACGACCGCAGACCCCATGCGAGCAGCATGCCGGTGAACAGTGCTGCCACGTGGCCGACGGGAGTGACCCCCAACGTGGTCAGGCCGCTCGTGATGTGCGGTGCACGCACCACGAGCACGGCGAGCGCGGTCCATCGGTGCCAGCGCCGGGCCCCCGCTGCCACCACGGCGGCCAGGGCCGAGACGATCACGTAGGACGGGCCGACGTCCAGCGTCGCACGCAGCGCCGGGTCTGCTTGGCCCGCCGCGATCCGCGCTGCCAGCAGCCCTTCGCTCGCCAGTGTGCCGAGGACTTGACCGGCCGCGATCAGCGCGACCGCCCGCATGTTGCCGAACCGGATGACGAGGAACGCCAGTATGGCCCCGGCGAGGGCGATGCTGCGCAGACAGGCCCACGGATCGGCGCCGAAAAGGAAGGCGGAGGCGATGAGCGCCTCCACAGGATGATCACCCATATTGGCCAGGTTGGTCGATGCCCAGGCGTTCACCGCGTGATCACCGCCGTACGTCAGGGACGACGCGGCGGCGAGCAGAGCGAAGCCCCAGGGCACAGGGGAAGGCCATCGGCGGGCGGGCGTCCTGGAGAGATCCATGCGGCCGACCCTGGCAGAGGGTGTCCGCCCCGCGGATCTGGCCACGGATTGACCGGCTGATCTCTGTCCCTGGACAGAGGCGGATGATCGCCCTCCTGGCTAGGGTCGGATGCGTGCGAGGCATGATGGTGAGGCACAACGTGGCGTCCTTCACCAGGGGACTGAGGCCGAATCAGCTGATCGGGCTGGATGTGCTTTTGGCCATGGCTCTGATGGCGTCGAACGTCTTGTGGTGGACACTTGGCACGCACCGCACGGGCTGGCCGGCATGGCAGACCGTGCTGACGTGCTCGTTGGGCGTGGCCGTCGCCGTCCGGCGGCTGCTGCCACTGCCTGCACTGGCGGTGGCGTCGGTGGTGATGGCCACCGACGGCGCGCTCAGCCTGACGGGGGTGCTGGCGACTGCATTGCTGGTGTACGGGGTGGCGGTCGCCCGACCCGCACGCGTCGCGGCGTACGCGAGCGCGGTGGCAGGCGCCGCACAACTCGCCTTGATGATCCCTATGCAGGGCATAACAGGGCGCGACTACTGGGGGTGGCCGGGAATGAGCCAAAGCCTCATCGTTGAGGCCGCCGCCTGGGCGATCGGGTGGTCCACGAGACGGGGCCGCGCCTATTCCCAGGGCCTGGTCGAGCAGGCCGAGGAGCGGGCACGGCGCACGCTCGTCGAGGAACGCATACGCATCGCCCGGGAGTTGCACGACGTCGTCGCGCACAGCCTGAGCGTCATCGCGGTCCAGGCGGGCGTCGGCCACCACGTGATCGGCAGCCGACCCGACGAGGCCGCGAAGTCCCTCTCCGCGATCGAAACCACCAGCAGGGCCGCGCTGGGGGAACTGCGCTCCCTCCTGGGTGTCCTGCGCGACGACGACGGCGCCGAATGGCTGCCCGGCGGCCTCGACGACCTGAACACACTCATCGCACAGACCCGACGAGCCGGCGTGCAGGTCGACTTGACGACCAGCGGTCACCCGCACGCCCTGCCCCGAAGCGTGGACCGCGCCGCCTACCGCATCGTGCAGGAAGCCCTGACCAACGTCGTCAAACACGCCCGCACCGGCCATGCCCGGGCGACGGTCGCCTATGCGCCGGGCGAGGTCGCCCTCACAGTCGTCGACGCCGGAGCCGGCCGCACGGCCACCCCGATCACCGATGGCCACGGCCTGACCGGCATGAAGGAACGTGCCGCCCTCTACGGCGGCGAGGTTCACGCGGGCCCGATCTCGCCGCATGGCTTTCGCGTCGCCGCCCGGCTGCCGTACGCCACGGACGAGCGAACGGCCCAGTTCCCCGTGCGGGCCGACCTGGAGAGTGCATGACGGTGCGGGTCGTCGTGGTGGACGACGAGACGCTGGTGCGTGCCGGGTTCCGGGTGCTGATCGAGTCAGAAGAGGATCTCCAGGTCGTGGGTGAGGCGGCCGATGGAACCCAGGCGGTCAGGGTGATTCGCGAACAGCGCCCCGACGTTGCCCTGATGGACATCCGGATGCCCGGGCTCAATGGCATCGAGGCCATCCGTGCGCTGCTCGGCGGCCCGTCTCCGGTGCCCGTCCACGTCCTGGTGCTCACCACCTTCGACCTGGACGAGTACGTCTTCGAGGCGCTCCGCGCAGGCGCCGCGGGCTTCCTCCTGAAGGACACTCCACCCGCTCGCTTGATCGACGCCGTGCGGGTGATCGCCACCGGGGAGTCGTTGCTGTCACCCGGCGTCACCCGCAAGCTCATCGAGACCTACGTCCGCCGCCCCGGCTACCCCGGCCCGGTCACCCGCACCCTGGACGGTGTGACCGGCCGCGAGCGGGACGTGCTGGGCCTGATCGCACGTGGCCTGTCCAACCACGAGATCGCGGCCGAACTGTATCTGACCGTCGGCACGGTCAAGACCCACGTCAGCCACCTGCTGGCGAAGCTGGGAGCCAGGGACCGGGCCCAACTCGTCATCGCCGCCTACGAAAGCGGACTGGCAGGGCCCGCACGTCGTTGAAGCAGGACGAGCAGGACCCGGTTGTCAGGCAGGAGGTTCACGCCTCGGCCGGTGCGATCCGCGCGGGGCACGACACAGCCCAGCGACCACCCGCGGATGGGTCACTCGGTTTGACGTCCGTCCTGGCGAGCCGGACGTACAGAAGAGCACGGACGGAGACTACGCCGACGATGCCGGGCCAGCGGCATATTGGAGGCGCTTGACCGGCCCCTTGCCTGTCCCAGCGGCTATGTGAGCGACTTGATCTTCTGGCCCAAGAGCCGGAATCCGGCAGCGGCAGAGGGGGTCGATCAGGCTCTGGCCTACCGTCCCCTTGCGTTGTGAGATGACCTCAGGTCCAAAGCCAGATGACCAAGGCAACGGCGGTAACGGTCCTTAGGAACGCCGCGGGGTGGCGGCCCAGATCCGAAGGCGCCCCCGGCCCGCGCAACACCATGCTTGGCGGTGCCAACGACGCTTCCGTGTGCGGCCCTTGGGGGCTCTACCTCAGCCAACCTGCCCCGTCGGCCGCACCGTGATGTGGTTGATGTCCACGCCTGCGGGCTGGTTGATGGCGAACACAACGGTGTCCGCGATCTGCTCGGCGGTCATCGTGGCGGCTGCCTCGGGGGTGCCACCGCGGGCGTGCCAGAAGGGGGTGTCCACGATGCCGGGGGCGACAACGGTGACGCCGACTCCGTCCTGGCCGACCAGGAGGCGGGTGTTCTCGGCGAGGGCGTGGGCGGCCCACTTGGTGACGGAGTAGAGGTTGCCGGGGGTGTGGCGGACGCCGGCGACCGAGCCGATGATCACGATTCGGCCCTTGGAGGTCCTCAGGTGGGGCAGGGTCTCCTGGATCAGCAGGGCGGGGCCCAGGACGTTGGTGAGGATCATGGCGCGCATGTCCTCAGGGGCGTGGGTCTCCAGGTTGCCGGGCAGGGAGAAACCAGCGTTGGCTATGACGTTGTCCAGCTGGCCCCAGATGTCCAGCACGTGGCGGACGGCGGCGCCGACGTCATCCGCTTCGCTGGCGTCGCCGGTGATCGTCAGCAGCCGCTCGCCCGCCCCCGCGGTGGTGGCGAAGGCGGCCAGCTTGTCCGCGTCGCGCCCGGTGACGGCCACGCGGTGGCCCTGCTTGAGCAGGGCGCGGGCGGTGGCGGCGCCGATTCCGGTCGAGCCACCGGTGATCAGCGTGACGGGTTCCATGGGACGGCCTCCTCGGCGACGGGGTCATCGGGGCAAAGCGCCTGCACTATAGCCAGCGATCTCCGACGCTCGCTCCCGGCTTTCTCCGACGGCTCCGCTCCACCTAGAGGGCAGTGAGCCTTTCTCAACCCCAGTTGGAGCAGGTCAGGTGCAGGACGTGGGCTACGCCCGAGGTCAACCCAGCGCTCGACCGACTTGGGGTCGACCTCGACCTGGTGAGCGAGTGCGGGGTACGTCCAGCCTGCTTTCGCCGTGACGGCTCGTAGTCCCTCGTTCGGCACGAGTCTCCCCCCTCCTCTCAGACGGCCCCAGGGACGTTGTACATAGTTCGGGACGTCCCAGAGTGGGGTGGAGGTCCCATCGTCCCGGTGGCCGGCGTCGGGATCGGTGCCGCCTCACGTACTGTGACTTCGCATGACCGATGCCGAGATCGAGATCACTGCAGAGCTGGTGCACGACCTCCTCAAGAACCAGCATCCGGACCTTGCGGGGCTGGCCATCCGCGAAGTAGCGGGCGGTTGGGACAACCAAATGTGGCGCCTCGGGGAGGAGTTGGCCGTGCGCATGCCGCGCACGGAAGATGCCCCGGAGCTCCAGCGCAAGGAGTGCCGGTGGCTGCCCGTCCTGGCCCCACGCCTTCCGCTCCCGGTTCCGACTCCTGTGCGGATCGGTGAACCGTCCGCTCGCTTCCCGAAGCCCTGGACCATCATGACGTGGGTTCCCGGCGAGCCACTCGACTGCACCTCGATCAGCCGCAGCGACCACGCGGCCGACACCCTGGCGGGCTTCCTCAAGGCGCTTCATGCCGAGGCGCCCGCCGAGGCGCCGGCCAGTTCGGACCGCGGCGCTCACCCCAAGGAGTGCACGGCCGGCTTCGAACAGTTCTTGCATGCCATTGCCCCCGGCGGCATCGCCGCCGACGTTCGTGCCGTCTGGAACGTCTGGGCCGATGCTGTTACGGCTCCCGAGTGGGAGGGCCCGCCTGTATGGCTGCATGGTGACCTCCATCCCGCGAATGTCGTCGTCTCGGACGGAACGCTCTCGGGCGTGGTCGACTTCGGTGCCGTGTTCGCCGGCGATCCGGCGTGGGACCTCATGGCTGCGTGGCTGCTCCTTCCCCCGGGCGCGGACTCACGATTCTTCGAGGTGTACGAGCGTGCGGACGAGGCGACCATCCGGCGCGCCCGAGGGTTGGCTGCTCTGAAAAGTCTTTTCCTCATCCTCATGGGCCAGAACGGGGAGCGGGGCCTTCCTGGCGGCAAGCCGACATGGGGACCCGCAGGACGGGCGGCGCTCGATCGTGTTCTGACGTCCAGCCTGGGCTGGCGCTCTCGCGCATAGCTCCCATCTCGGAGGGAGGCAGACCATTGCAACGTCTTCCCGCCGGACTGCAACCGCAGCCCAGCCGCACCTGCCGCTCTTTGGTGAACAAGGCGCCGCACCGGGGATTTTGGGCCAGGGCCAGCGTCTGTTCCAGGTGAACGGGACGGGTGGCTCATGCCCGAACCATGCGAGTCACAAGCCCATCACTAGAAGAAGCCGACGAGGCCCGCAGTCACCAAGTCACCGGGAGCGTCTTGAGGCCGCGGTGGTGGAACGACGGCAGCCATCCCGGTGACTGCCGGTCGGGGGCCGGTGCGTCGGGGTCACCCCCACGCCGCCTTGGACAAGCTCCAGTCCGGCGGTCTCATCTCCCGCCTGCCTGATCCGGGCGACCGCCGCGCCCGCGTCCTGTCCATCACCGACGACGGGCGCAGACTCCGCCGGTCCGTCCGGGCAACCATCCAAGCCAACGAGAACCGCTTGCCGGCCAAACTGCCACCCACCGACCGCCGCGGCTTCCTCAACGCCGTCCGATTCCTGCCCGAACTGCCGTCCGACCACATCAACGGCATCGCGCCCGACTGACACGGCGCACAGGATCATGAACAAGCTGCGAAGACACAGCATGCAAGTCATCAGCGCGCAGCACAGCCATGCTCGAACCCGTGGCCGACCTTCCTCCCATCGTGATCAGTGACCTCTTGGGAGTCAGCACAACCAGCGCCCGCAGATGGGTGGGGTGCGCCCAGGACCGCTCGATGGACTACCTCACTGCCTGCACGAACGACCATGCAGGTCCACCCGGATGGATCTCGAAGGGGCGACCGCACGCACATGCCGGGCCGACAGCTCCCCCGCCTGCTGCCGCTCCAGCAGACGACGCACCACCAACCCCCTGGGCAGCACAGCGCCACGACCGGCCCTTACCTCTTGGTCCACTTCGCGATCACACCGACCGGACCCACCTCACCGCATAAGAACTCTCGAACCTGAGACAACATCAGCTGCCACGCGACGAAGCCCCGTGACAGCGACGCCACCCATCAATCTCTCATCTCATGACAGCGGCCCACCCACCCACACACACCCACTGACCAGCCCCGAGAGCTCGCACCGTGGGATCAGCCAATACGGATCAGAACGGGTGCGGGTACCGGCGCGGTGATCGCGGGCGTGCCGGGAGTCTGGCCATCGCCCGTGTTCGGGGCCTCGCCCCCACCGGCGGCACCGCCGCCGAGCGGGCCGGCGGTTTCGGGTGATTGTGCCGTGCCCGGGGCCTGCGCGAGTCCGTTGGTCCACATCTGGTCGACGCGCGAGCGCTCGGCGACGCTCGGATAGCGATTGGTGCAGGACGGGCCGGCGCTGCCGCCCGACATCAGCTCGCTGCAGGGTCCGCCGTAGTCGTCTGGCAAGCCCAGCATGTGCCCGGTCTCGTGAGCGACGACGCGGACCGAGTCGTACTGCTGATTCTGGGTGCGGTCGAGGAAGACGTAGCCACTCCCGTGGCCGTTGGTGGAGGTGTAGGACCCGCGCGAGTCGTTGCCCTCACGGTAGGAGAAGTCGGCACGACCGCTCGACGCCGCCTGGAGCTTGACGTGGGACTCGGAGCTGTTCCAGATCGAGGCCGCGCTCGCTATCTGCGAACGAAAGCTCGGCGCCTGGGAGACGTCGTAGTAGACAGTCACCGCCTGAGCGTTCGGCTGGGTGGCGCGCTTCTCGGCGACGGACTTGAGCACGGCGTCGAAGAACGCCTTGTTGTTCGCCGCCTCCTCAGCCGACCCGACGTACCGGGCCACGGAGCTAGCGGTGGCAGCGGACGGGGTGTCGGCTGTCTTGGCGCTGGCCGGCACCGCCGCCCCCACCGCGCTGGAGGCCAGACCCAGGCCTAGAGCGAGGGTGAGGAGTCTCGCAGACGTTCGGGACGAGTTCATGTATGGGGACTCCTACTCACTCGGTGACGCCGAGCGCCCGGTGCGCGGTCGACTCTGCCTGAACACCCGTTCCGAACTGCGGCGACGTCCTGTGGGTCGTCATTCTTAGAACGGCTCGACAGAGAGCGCAAAGGGTCCTCGCCACTACGTCGCCTCGTAGTTCCCGGGACCTCGCCAGGGCAGTGCACGAGTCACCAGTCCCCAGATGGCCGGCAGGACAGGGAGCTGTCGCGATGTCAGAAGCCTTGACCCACCAGGCAACGAGCGTGCGGACCGGCCGAGGAGAATCCAGGGCACGCGACGGAATCCACATCCGGACCAAGACGGACAACTGCTTAGATATCTTCTATATCGTCTCTACTAAGCATGCCGGTTGGTTGGCGGGGAGCTGTGACAGACGTCATAGAACATGAGCTTCCGCTCTTTTGGCGCCCCGCCCGCTGGAGACCTAGTCGTTTATCGCTCAACCAAGTGGGAAGTCGACCAGACCCTGGGGAATTCGGGGGCTCTGGCCGCAGTTCCGTGAATCCCCAGGTCAGGGGCGGGAACAGGGATCGTTTCGGCAGGGTGTTTCCTGCCATGGCGAGCAAGACGGTCGAGGCAGTATCCACCGCTCGCCCGGGCCGGTGCCCGGACTGCCGGGAACAGGCGAGGCGCATACACGGCACGTGCCAACGCACCCTGGACGAACGGCCGTTAGCCTCTCGCCCGGTCGTAGTTCGGCTGCGGGTGCGCCCGGTACTTCTGTGACCAGAAGAGTTGTTTCCGCAAGACGTTGCTCGAGCAGGTGCCGGGCCTGTCCGAGCAGCATCGCCGCTCCAGCACCGGTTCACAGGCTGGCTGCGGTCGAATGCGGTCGAACTCGGCGGCCGTCCGGCCGCGCGGCCGGCCGGGGCGTGGACGTGCTGCCCGACCTCACCTCCGAGACGTTCGCGGCCTGGCTCCCCGAGCATCCTGGAGCCGAGAGCATCGGCCGGGACCGGGCCAGCGCCTACACCAAGGCGGTCAAGGAAGCAGCCCCTCATGCCCTGGGAGTAGCAGATCGCCGGCACCTATTGCGGAACCTGTCCGACGCGGTGGAGAAGACCTGCCACCAACGCCGCGACTGTCTGCGCAAACGTGCCGAGGAGGAGACAGTGACCGAGGTGCCCGAGCCGCCCCCGATGCTGTTACCGCCCGCGGAACTGCCCCGCACCCAGATCATCGAACGCACCCGCCAGCGCTTCGAGGACATCCACCGCCTGCTGGAGAAACCCGGGACGATCAGCGCCATCGCCCGCCGTTTGAACCTCGACCGCAAGACGGTCCGCCGCTTTCGCGACACCGACCTCGACGAGTTGCTGGCCTCCGCCCGCGAGCGCCGCTCCAACGGCGTTTTGGAGCCGTTCAAGGGATACCTCAACGTCCGCTTCACCGAAGCACAAGGCCAGGTCAGCGGCACCCGGCTGTTCCTGGAGATCCATGCTGGCGGCTATGGCGGCAGCCGCCAGGTCGTCCGCAAACACCCCGCCGCGCTCCGCGCGGGCACCGCCGAACCGGTCCGGGCCGACATTCCGAGCCCTCGCAAGATCACCTCGTGGATCATGCGACCCATGAACGCGTTGCCACTGCTCCCGAGCGTGCAGGGCATGGGCTGCACGGGAGCGGCGAGCGCAGATCGGCTACAGGCCATCCGGCCGTCGGGCAGAGCCTCGGCGACGCTCTCGCGGCGCGTGGAATTCACCACAATCACTCCCTTCAAGATGGATGAATGCATAAAGATGGTTATTTACGGCTGGTTGCACTCCTCTGGTAACCAGCTCCAGGTATCAACGATCAGTGGCTTGGAGAAGCGTTTGATCACGGCACGTAAGCGACGCACCGGACTGATGGCCACGGCCGGCGTACTCGGCGGCGTATGCGCACTCACGGCCCTCAGCGGTACCAGCAACGCTGCCACCAGCGGAAACGGCACCGGGGATCACCCGAAACCGCAGGCGCAGGCGCAGGCAGACCAGCCGGGCGCCCAGGACACTTCCGACGCCCGCATAAAGATCACCCCCGGGCAAGGTGCCTATAGCATCGGGATCAATGACCCCGTCGGCGTCACCGTCAGTAACGGAAAGCTCACCAAGGTGACCATGACCGCCGTCGCGACCGGTACCGAGATCCCGGGCACACTCGCCGCGGACGGCACCTCCTGGAAGCCGAACGGCCGACTGGAGCGAGCCACCAAGTACCAGGTGGCCGCAGAAGCCGAGGACGCCAAGGGCCGCCCCGTCACCGGGAACGCCACGATCACCACGGTCTCCCCCGCCAACGACTTCATCGGACACCTCTCCCCCGAGGACGGCTCGACCGTCGGCGTGGGCATGCCGGTGACGGTCAACTTCGACAAGGCGATCAGCAACAAGGCCGCCGTCGAGTCGGAGATCCACGTGAGCTCCAGCAGCGGCCAGCAGGTCGTCGGTCACTGGTTCAACGACGACCGCCTGGACTTCCGCCCCGAGAACTACTGGAAGCCCGGCTCCACCGTCACCGTCAAGCTGACCCACCGCGGCATCCAGAAGACGGTCACGTTCAAGATCGGCCGAAGCCAGATCAGCACCGTCGACGCGGCGACGAAGCAGATGACCGTCGTACGGGACGGCAAGACGATCAAGACCGTCCCGATCTCGTCCGGCAGCCCCGAGCACCCGACGTACAACGGTCAGATGGTCATCTCCGAGAAGTTCAGCCGGATCCATATGAACGGTGCGAGCGTCGGCCTCAAGAAGAAGGACGGCAAGCCCGCCTACGACATCAAGGCCGTACCGCACGCCATGCGCCTGACCGACTCGGGCACGTTCATCCACGGCAACTACTGGGGCGCGGACTCGGTGTTCGGCAAGGTCAACACCAGCCACGGCTGCGTGGGCCTGAAGGACGTCGTGGGCGGCAGCGACGGCAGGCAGCCCGCCGCATGGTTCTTCGACAACTCGATGATCGGTGACGTCGTGATCGTCAAGAACTCCGAGGACAAGACCGTGTTGGCCCCGGACAACGGCCTCAGCGACTGGAACATGCCGTGGACCGAGTGGGTCGCGGGCAGCGCGACCAGCTGACGCCGCCGCGTCACTCCACGCACAGGAACATGCATCCCCTCCGCCAGGCGGCCGACACCGTGTCGGCCGCTGCCTGCCGCATCAGGGCGCTCGAGCAGCTGAACCATCGAGTCGTCCTTCCGACTGCAGGAGATCATCCTCCTATGGCTGTACCAGCGCCCCTGCGCACGCGGGACCGCTGGGTCCCGGAGCCGACGCTGGTATGGTCCGGCGACGCCTCCGGCTGACGGCGCCGGCCCGTCCACGGACGTCCTACCCCCGCCGGGTTCGGGCTCGCCGGATCAAGGTACGCGCGCGAGAGCGCGGACGGCTGGTGGGCGGCTCACCGGTGCCGTACACGTACCGGCACGCCTGTGATCGGCCGCTACGGCCAAGCAGGGCGCCGCCGGCTCGTCGCGCGCACCGCGCCGCTGTCCTCCGACGCGCGCCGTGACGTCGGCGCCCTGCTCTATCGGGCGGAACCGCACATCCACCGGTGCCTGAGGCACGTGGCTGTTCCACTCGCGTGGCCGTCTCCGTGAGCCGCTCTCGCGCGTACCAGGCCTCCGGCGCAGGGACCGTCCGGCGCGGGGGCCCAGGGGAATTCGCTGGCCTGCGGGGGAGGTGGCTCGCGTCGTAAGGATCAGTGCCGCCCTCTCACCAGAGCCCGATGGGCTCCCTTGCGGCCGCCCGGAGCAGGATGTCTCGCGTGGAACCCATCCTGTACTTGTCGACGCCACTGGAGAGTTCGGCCACCTCGAGCAGGAGCGGCCGGATATCGACACCGGCGTCCCGCGCCTGCTCGCACAGACCGTGCAGTTCGACCATCATGTCCCGTGCGTCGCGGCCCTGGTCCTCGACCGACATCTCCAGCAGTCGCTGCCGGAAGCCTTGGAGCGTGGGCTCGAAGGGCAGCGTCGTCGCCCAAATGAACGAGTGACACCGCGCCAAGAGCGCGCGCAGGACAGTCCGAACGTCGTCGTCGCCCTCCTCGTAACGGGAAAGCACGTCCCGCAGCGCCGCCTCGGCCTCCGGCCGAACCCCCGCCTCGTCCAGCGGACGCGGGCCCTCCCGCAGCTTCCGCAGCCAGTCGGGGTCGGTGTGATCCACCGGCCTCGTCGCGATGGGCTTGATGCACGCATCGATCACCGCGACCCATTCCTCCAGCTCCGCCAGTTCCCCCATGGCGACCCCTCCCCGTTCGGCTACCGGTGGCATACCGCGGCCCGCCCTCGACGGCGGGAGATTACGGCCATTGGAGCATAGGTCGCCGGCGTGGAGGGGTGTTACGGGTGCCGTGTGGTGGCTGTTGTGCCGGGGAGGAGTCCCAGAGCCGCCTTGGTCTGTCGGGTGCGTTCGTCGGCGAGTACCTCCGTCCGGCCCGCTTCGACGGCGTCGAGGGTTTGTTCGGCGATCGCTTTCGGTGTGTTCTTGGGGCTGGTGACATGGGCGGCCATGTCGGTGTCGATGTAGCCGCAGTGGACGCCGACGACGAGGACGCCGGTGGCGTGGAGTTCGCAGCGGATCCCGTTGGTCAGGGCCCAGGCGGCGGCCTTGGAGGCACTGTAGGAGCCCATCGCCGGGTTGGTGAGCCAGCTCGCGATGGACAGCACGTTGACGATGGCGCCGGGCGTGTTGTCGATGAGCAGCGGCGCGAAGGCGCGGCACATGGTGAGCGTGCCGAAGTAGTTGACCTCCATCTCCGTGCGGGCCGCATCCATGCAGGGTGCGGCCAGCAGGGGGCTGTCGGTGAGGACTCCGGCGTTGTTGACGAGCAAGGTCACGTCGGAGCACTTCTTGGCCGCGGCGGCCACCTGTGCGGGATCGGTGATGTCGAGGCGGACCGGAATCACTCCGGGCTCCACGACCGAGCGTGGGTCCCGGGCCCCGCCGTAGACGCGCCGGGCGCCGCGTTGCAGGAGCGTCCGGGCCATCACCTGCCCGAGCCCGCGATTGGCGCCGGTCACCAGCGCAGTCGCCCCATCGATCTGCATGCATCAACCCTACGTAGTGGACCACTTGAGGTGGACGGCGGTCTCGTACACTTCCAGACCGCGACAGAAGCCGGCCGCCCGGCTGTCTCGGGTCGCGGCTCCCCGGCTGTGACCGGAGCCGACCGGGCGCCGCGCGCCCGGGACCGCGACACCGCCACGCCGGCGAGACACAGCACGCCACCCATGAGGGTCAGCGCCCCCGGCGCCTCGCCGAGCAGCAGCCATGACATCAGCACCACCAGCGCGGGCACGGCGTACGTCGTTGCCCCATCCGGCTCGCGGTCGTACGGGCGGGGGCGTAAGCCCAGGTGGTGAAGGCGAGCGCGGTCGGGAAGACGCCCAGGTACACCATGTCGAGGGTGGCCGACGCCGGCGCTTGGGCGGCCTCGTGCACCAGCTGCCCGGCGAACGGCGTACAGGCCACGGCGCCGATCAGACACCCGAACGTCGTCACCTGCAGGGCACTCGCCCTCCCCAGCGCGGGCTTCTGCGCGACGGCCCCGGCAGCGTAGGCGACGGCCGCGAGCAGACACAGGACGACTCCGAGCACCGAGGACCCACCACCGGACGACATCGACAGCCCGACTGTCACCGCACCGGCGAAGGACACGGCCAGGCCGGCGACGAGGCGCGGCGGCATCGGATCACCGAGGAGACGAGCGCCGAGCAGCGCTATGAGCAGTGGGCCCACGTTCACGACAAACGCGGCGGTGCCCGCGTCCACCCGTTGCCCGCCCCAGTTCAGGGCCACCATGTACAACCCGAACCACAGCAGGCCGGACAGCAGGATCCCGCGCCAGGCGACTCTCGGCGGCAGCCCTTCTGCCGCACCACCGAGATCAGCCCCAGCGCCAGAGCCCCCGAAGCAAGCCGCCCCAGCGCGAGCGCACCCGGCGAGTACGCGGTTCCCGCGCTGCGGATCGCCACGAAGGCGGAGGACCACAGCACGACGGTGACGGCGGCGGCGCCGGTGGCGAGCATCCGCGGATGGGTCCGCGTGGCGTTCATCGTGCTCCCGAAGTCAAGACGCGCTTCACCTACGGTGTCGTTCTTCACCTACGGTGTCGTCGGGGCGTTGGGTGGTTCGGGGCGGACGTGGTCGAGCGCACGGTGTTCTGGCTGCACCGGCATCGGCGGCGCGGCGGCCCCTGCCGGCGTCCAGGTCGGTTCGAACCGGAGGATGTCGGCGGTGGCGGCGCCCTGGGTTATGAACGGGTCGGACGCGACGGCTGCCTCGATCGCCGACGGCTCGCCGTCCGCGATGATCAACCCGCCGGTGCGGGGCTCCAGCGGGCCCGCGTAGCGCACCATGCCCTTGGCGAACACACCGTCGGGGTTGGTGTAGTGGGCGTCCTTGAGCGCATCGATGGTGTCCAGGGACGCGTGGTAGTTGAGCACGATCACGTACATGCCCCAAGTCAAACGCGGGCCGCCCCCACAGCGCCAAGACCGGTTCGTCACGGGCCTATAGGCTGGGACCTATGGGCGGTGATGAGGGGGGTGGACCGGACATGGACGAGTTCTCCGGCATGGAGTTGCGGCATCTGCGGTACTTCGCCGCTGTCGCCGAGGCCGGCACCGTCACCGAGGCGGCCCGGCGTCTGCGCATCGCCCAGCCCAGCCTCAGCCAGCAGATCCGGCTCCTGGAGCGACGCATCGGCGCGCAGCTCTTCCGCCGCCTGCCCCAGGGGATGGAGCTGACCGAGGCGGGACAGCTGCTGCTGGGCGGCGTCAACCGCGCTTTCGGCGAGCTGAGTTCGTCGATCTCGGCGGCACGCGCCACAGCCCCGACGGTGACCGTCGGAGTGTGCCGGGGCGTGCCGCAGACCGTGCTGGCCACAGCGGAGCAGGCCATCAGGTGCGGCCGACGGCTGCGGCTCGCCTACGAGCGGGTCGACTCCCGCCTCCAAGGCGATCTGCTGCGCGCGGGCACCCTCGCCTTCGGCATCCTGCGCATGCCCGTCGACACCTCGGGGCTCCACCTCCGCACGGTCAACGACGAGCCGCTCGGCGTTGTACTGCACGCCGGCCATCCCCTCGCCGACCGACCGGAGCTGACCTGGTCCGAACTGCGTGATCAGCGGTTGCTGTGGTTTCCCTCGGAACGCGCCCCCGGCTACGCGTGCACCATGCTCACGCACCTGCGTGAGCAAGGCTGGACCCCGGACACGGTTCTCGACGATCACGGCAGCCATACGCTCTTCCGCCACCGCCTCATCGGCGAGGACACTCTGGTCGCGCTCCGGCCCCGAAGCAGTTCGACCGGTGATCCCGACCTCGTCTGGCGCCCGGTCGGGCCGGAACCGCCTCACGAACGTCTGGTGCTGGCCACAGCTACCGTGAACGGGGAGCGAGGTGGTGTCACGTAACCCGTGTGTCGGTCATGCGATGGTGATCAGACGCCATGGCGACGTGGTCTCGGCATTTCGTGCGGCGTGGAGTGAGTAGGTGATGTCCGCGGGTATCGGGGCCTTGTATCGAGACAAGGCCGGTCCCAGGCGATCAGATCGGCGCGGCCCTCAGGGAACAGACCGGGACCTGTCACGTTGACGCGGTCGGTCATTGTCCGCCTCACCGCCCAGGACGAGTTCGCCACCCTCATTACCCGTTCCCATCCGACAGGTGTGGACCACGCACAGCTGGAACAACCGCCTGAGGCTATGTATCGATGTGCGGCTCGCCTGCTGTGGCCGTCCACTCCTCCACCGCGTCCGGGAATGGCCACAGGGCCGCCCCGCGTTGCCGCAAGTATGACGACGAATGCGCCGCGGCCCGAGGTGCTGCGATACACCGCCTTCTCCAGCACCCCCGACGGCGGAAACCCCGCCGGCGTTGTTCTGGATGCCACTGACCTGGGCGACAGCGACATGCTGGCCATCGCCGCGGACCTCGGATACTCCGAGTCCGCGTTCCTGACCGCGCCACCAGAGGCCCTCGGTGGCCAGGCGGGACGGGCGTTCAGCATCCGCTACTTCAGTCCGAAGGCCGAGGTGCCGTTCTGCGGCCACGCCACTGTCGCGACCGCCGTCGCGCTCGCTGAGCGGATAGGCCCCGGGGAGTTGTTGTTCGCGACGCGCGCCGGCACCGTGCCGGTGGAGGTGGCCGAGGAGGGCGGAACCATCAGGGCCACACTCACCAGTGTCGAGCCGCACATCGAGGAGATCGCCGCGGCCGACCTCACGGAGGCGCTCGCCGCGCTCGGCTGGCCTGCTGCCGATCTCGACCCGGCCTTCCCGCCCCACGTCGCGTTCGCCGGTGCCCGCCATCTCGTTCTCGCGGCGGCAACACGCGCGCGCCTCGCGGATCTCGCGTACGACTTCGCGCGCCTCGAAGCCCTGATGCACCGCTTGGACCTGATCACGGTCCAGTTGGTGTGGCGCGAGTCGGCCACCGTCTTCCATGTCCGAAATCCCTCCCCCGTCGGCGGCGTCGTCGAGGACCCTGCAACCGGCGCCGCGGCCGCCGCATTTGGTGCGTACGCCCGTGAGCTCGGCCTGGTCCCCGAGGAAGCCGTCCTCACCCTGCATCAGGGCGAGGACCTGGGCCGCCCTGGCGAACTCACGGTGACGCTGCGCTCGGGCGACCCGCACGTCCGTGTCAGCGGCACGGGAGCCCGCATCAGCTGAAGCACCGGCTGCGCGATCGCTGACTGGTAAATCACCACCCGCCCCTCTAGGCACTCAAGGAGCGCCTGGCAGCTTGATCGCGACCCAGACCGTCACGTACTGGCAGCGGTACGGCGATACGGGCAGCCAGTCCGCCGGACCCTTGTCGGCCTTCTGTCGGCTGGAGCTGCCTGAAGAGGCGATCGGCGATGTGGGAACACCCTGATCGTTCGCGTGTGCCCGTCGGCGCTCCTGCGCCCAGGATGCCGCGCAGGAAGCCACTTCTGGTGTACCTGTCACGGTGCCGCGGCTCAGCGAGCTCACGTTCGTGGTGAACAATGAGGCCAGGCAGGTGGCTTGGCGGCTGTTCGTCGAGACCGTCATCCGGGCGTCGACCCAGCCGCTGGCCGATGACGAGGGGCTGCTACGGGAAGCCCTCACCTTGCCGTACGGTCTGTCGACCACGACTCGACAGCCGACCTGGGGCCCGTCTCAAAGTCCGGCTCATCTGATCTTGTGGCAAGATCGCGGGATGCTACGACTAACCGACTTCATCATCGATTGCCCGGACACGATGAAGCTTGCAGCCTTCTACTCTGAGGTGATGGGGCTCCCGGTCAAGGAGGGCAGTAACGAGAACTGGGCCGGTATCCAGTTCGGCGAGGTCGAACTGGCCTTCATCCAGGTGGAGGACTACCGCGCCCCGCGGTGGCCGGACAGCGAGCACCCCAAGCAGTTCCACCTCGACTTCGAGGTCGACGACATCGAGGCCGAACAGCGCCGCGTTCTGGCCCTCGGCGCGACCCTGCAGCGGGACTGCATCGGCCCCAACGGCTACGGCTTCCGCGTCTACGCCGACCCCATCGGCCACCCCTTCTGCCTCTGCCGCAACAAGGGTGTCATCTGGACCGATCAGGGCCTCATCTGGCCCAAGCGCGACTAGGGGTTTCGTTCGGATCACCTGGCTGACCGGAGGAGGACGCTCGCAACCTGGAGTCCGGCCAGGTAGATGGCTGCTGTCGTCTCGTAGCGGGTGGCGATGCTTCGCCACTGTTTCAGGCGGTTGATGCAGCGTTCGACCGTGTTGCGTTGCTTGTAGGTCTCGCGGTCGAAGGCGGGTGGCCTGCCACCCCGGCTGCCGCGTCGCAGACGGTGGCCGCGTTGATCGGCCGGCACGGGGATGACCACCCGGATGCCGCGCCGACTGAGGTGCTCACGGATGGCCCGCGACGAATACGCCTTGTCTGCGAGGACTGCCGCTGGCCGGGTCCGGGGCCGTCCACGCCGTCGGGGAACACTCAGCCGCGCCATCACGTCAGCGAAGGCAGGCGCGTCACCGGCCTGTCCGGCGGTGAGATGGAAGGCCAGGGGCCGGCAGTTGCCATCGGCCGCGAGATGGATCTTCGCGGGCAGTCCGCCACGGGACCGGCCGATGGCGTGGTCGTACGGCTCGTCGGCCGGGGCCCCTTGTGCGGGCTCCGGCCGCGTGCTGATGGGCTCGCACGGTCGTGGAGTCCACCGAGACGACCCAGTTCAGCTCCTCGTCGGCGTCGGCCTGTCCCACAAGTGCGGTGAACACCCGCTCCCCTGTGCCCCGGTCTGAAACGTCCAGGCGATGGCGTCGATCACCTCTCGGTGGACAAACGAGCAGACGATCCGAAGGGAGCGACTACACGCAGCCGGTGTCATCGGTTATCCCGGCAGCTGTCCACCAGGACATCACCCGGGCAGCCATCGCTTCCGGCTCTGACGGAAGAGGGGTGAGACCGAAGTGGTCTTCCAGCTCATGCCGCAGGAACTCACCGTTCTCCGCCTGGTCGGCGCCCCCCGGAGCCGCTGAAGGAGAGGGACGAGCATGCAGTCGTACCGACGCACCCGCCCTATCGCCGCCGCCCGGGCTTGCTGCCGGAGAGGACCCAGCACGATCGGAGACCGGCATCACGCAGCACAAGCCGGAGGACTCCCCTCTCACCTTGCGGGGGCGCCGCAGTTTTCGTGGCCGGCCGCGGTGGGGGCGGAGCCTCCTCGCCTCCTGGAGCGGCCTACCGCGCGCCAGGTTGTTCATCTCGGTGCGCTTCCCCGTCGTTGGTGTCCCGGTCGCTGTGGGCGAGGCGCTCGCTCTGGTGGCCTTGCGCGTCGGCTCTGCAGGGTCGGAAACGGGCGAGGTATGCCGGGCTTGGGCCGCGGCGCTCGGTCAGGTGGAGGCCGGCGGCGTCGGCGAGCCGGTGCAGCCGGCCGAAGGGGATCCAGTGCCGGTCGAAGAACTCGCCGATCACCAGCCGCCCGCCTGGTGCCAGCACCCGTGCCGCCTCGCGCAGTACCCGATCCGGCTCGGGGATCTCGCCGAGCGCGGTCACGGCGTATACGGCGTCGAATGTCCCGTCGGCGTAGGGCAGTTCACGTGCGTCCGAGCGGGTGGGCCTGATCGTCGCCAGGCCGTCGCGCTCGGCGCGGCACATCACGTGGTCGAGCATCTCCTGCTGGATGTCGAGCACATCGAGCCGTCCCTCCGGCCCGAGCTGCGGGGCGACGTGCAGGGACTGCAGGCCCGTCCCCGGGCCGATCTCCAGGATCCGTTCCCCCGGCCGCGGTTGCAGTACGGCGTCCATCCGGTCGGTTGTCAGGAACGGCAACGGCACGTCAAGGAGGCCGCGTTGGGCGTACGGATAGGGCGCCGTGTCGCCCAGCCACCAGGCGGCGGCCAACGCGGCGCCGACGCCGGCGGCGACCGCCCAGCGGGTCCGGGCCGGGATCGGGGCGACGGGGGCGGTGGTGATGCGGTGCATGGTGTTCTCCGGTGGATTGATTTGGTCCGTAGTGCGTAGTCGGGGGGTCGGCGTCACGCGCGCCGGCCCAGCGCCCGCAGCGCCAGCCGGCCGCACAGCGCGGCGAGCGGCAGTTCGGCGCCGAGCGCCATGGCGACCGCGGTGGCGAAGTCGCCGCCCGGGGCCGCGGTCGTGGTGTCGAACCAGGCGTCCACCACAAGCAGCGTCGCGGTCGCGGCGGCTGCCAGGGCGTGCCGTCGGTCGCCGCGGGCGGCGAGGAGGCCGGTGGCGATCAGGCCGAGCGCCTCCAGAGCGTCGAGCCCGACCCAGGCGACCGGCCAGTGCGCCGCGGTCGCGGTGGCCGGCAGGCCGGTGGCCAGCACGTACAGCCACGGCAGCAGGGCGAGCCCGCCGGCGGCCAGCAGCCACCCGGCCCGCCGCATGCCCCGCGCCGGGCGCGGCTCCTCCGCCTCTTCGTGGAGCGGGATGACCTCGGCGCCGTCGAAGCCCTCGGCACCGGCCACTTCCTCATCGCACAAGGCCAGTTGACGCATCGTCTTCCCCCGCTCCCCGCCGGCTCTTCCCTTCACGTGCTCCACCCTCCGCCGCACACCAGGGCGCCGTCAGTCACGCAGGGTTCCGACCCGGGGTGGAGACAAGTGCACCCCCGAACCGGGCACGAGCGTCATGGCACGGGGATGGCCTGCGGCTTTACGGTTTGACGCATGCAACTCACGACGTGGCTGCGGCTGGTGCTGGGCCGGCCTTTCCGCAGGGCGGGACACCGGACCGCGCTCGTCGCCGCCGGCCTGCCGCTCCATCTCGCCGTGGTGCCACTGTGGCTCTGGCTGCTCGGCACGATGGCGGCGTTGGTGCGCGCGCCCGGCGCGGTGGCCGTGACTCCGCTGCCCGTGCTGCTCACGCTCATGGTGACACCCCTGCTGACCGCCGGGCAGCGGCGGCGCTACCAGGCGCTCGTCGGCAAGGACCTCCCGCGCCCCGCCGTACCCGGGCCCGGACGCAACTGGAAGTCGGTGGTGCGCCGGCTGACCGGCCGGGCCTTGTGGCGGCAGGTCTGCTACCACGCCGTGGCGGGTCCGCTGCTCGCCGTCCTGGACCTCGCCGTCCTCGCCGTCTGGGCCGCCGCTCTCGTGGCCGCCTCCATCTACGTGTGGATCTGGGCGCTGCCCCCGCAGTGGCGGGTCACCGACCTCGGGTACACCACGCAGGCCGCGTACATCACCGCCGGCGGCCTCGCCCTGCTGTTCCTCGGGCCCCGCCTGACCGGCGCTCTGGTGCGGCTGGAGACCCGGGCGGCCGAGGTCCTGCTCGGCCCCAGTCGCACGGAGAAGCTGGCCCGCCGGGTCGCCGACCTCGCCGAGAGCCGCGCCGGCGTGCTCGACGCCGCCGACGCCGAGCGGCGGCGGATCGAGCGCGACCTGCACGACGGCGCGCAGCAGCGCCTCGTCTCACTCGCCGTCAACCTGGGCCTGGCCAGGGCCACCCTCGGCGACCTGCCGGAGGACGCCCGCAAGGTGATCGACGAGGCGCACCGCGAGGCGAAGGAGGCGATCGCCGAGCTGAACAACCTGGTGCGCGGCCTGCATCCGGCCGTCCTTGAGGACCGCGGCCTCGACGCCGCGCTGTCCGGGGTCGCCGCCCGCCTCCCGATCCCGGTGCGCGTGGCGGTGGACCTGCCGCAGCGCCCCTCACCCACGGTCGAGGCCGTCGCGTACTTCGTGGTCTCCGAAGCCCTGACGAACGTGGTCAAACACGCCCAGGCGACCCGGGCGGACGTGACCGTGGAGCGGATCGGGGAGACACTGCTGGTGGTCGTCGCGGACGACGGCGCGGGCGGCGCGGATCTCGCGGTGTCCGGCGGTGGCACCGGGCTCGCCGGGCTCGCCAAACGCGTCGCGTCCGTAGACGGCACGTTCTCCTGCCGCAGCCCCGCCGGGGGCCCGACCGTCATCACCGTGGAGCTGCCGTGCGCGCCGTGATCGCCGAGGATTCCCTCTTGCTGCGCATCGGCGTGGTCAAGGTGCTGGAGGCGGCCGGCTTCGAGATGTGCGCGCAAGTCGCCGACGCAGAAGGGCTGCTGGCGGCCGTCGAGGAGCACCGGCCCGACATCGCCGTGGTCGACGTGCGCATGCCGCCCGGCTTCACCGACGAGGGAGTACGCGCCGCGCTGGTGATCCGCCGCCAGTACCCGCGTACCGCCGTGCTCCTGCTGTCGCAGTACGTGGAGGAGCGGTACGCCGCCGATCTGCTCGCCGCCAACACCTCGGGCGTCGGCTATCTGCTCAAGCAACGGGTCGCCGACGTCGAGGAGTTCGCCGAGGCGGTACGCCGGGTGGCGGCCGGCGGCACCGCGCTCGACCCGCAGGTCGTCGCGCAGCTGCTGGTGCGCCGGCACAGCGATCCGCTCGACCGGCTGACACCGCGCGAGCGGGAGGTGCTGGAGCTGATGGCGGGCGGCCGGTCCAACTCCGGCGTCGCCGCCGAGCTGGTGGTGAGCGAGAGCGCGGTCGCCAAGCACATCAACAGCATCTTCACCAAGCTCGACCTGCCCAAGGCCGACGCCGACCACCGCCGCGTCCTGGCGGTGCTGCGCTTCCTGGGCGTGGCGACCGCATAGTGCGCGATCACGCCCGCTTTCCCAGTCGACAACGGTGCTGAGCAGCACTTAGTGGGGAATGCGGCGCCTTCGGACAGGTGCTCTCCAGGCCATCCGTGAGCTTGCTACGAGAAGACAGCAGCCATCTACCTGGCCGGACTCCAGTTGCGAGCATCCTCCTCCGGTCAGCCAGGTGATCCGAACGAAACCGCCTGGTAGGCCGTGTTTCGAAGCAGGTGGAGCCATTCGTTGATGGCGGTGCATGGTCAGCAGGCTCGGGAATGGTGCGGGGATCTGGCGCCGCCGCGGGTGGGCGCGGATGGCGCGGGAGGAACACGCCTTGTCGGCGTGGACCCGCTGCGGCCCGGTCCGCGGTCGGCCACCATCCGGCCGGGCGATGCGGATACCGGCCATCACCGTCTCGAAGTGCGGGGCTTCCCCGGCCTGCCCGGCGCTCAGGACCAGCGACGAGGGCCTTTGCCCGTGCTCCCAGGCCAGGTGCAGCGGGGTCGACAGCCCGCCGCGGGAGCGGCCCAGCGCGTGATGGTGGAACCCACACTCACCTGCCGGTCGACCAGCCCCGCCGCATCGGCCCTGGCCTGCAACACGGCCAGCATGCACGTCCGGACTCCGTGCTGGTCAAACCCCACGTGCTGACAGCCTTGTTCGGCACCCTCCGCCCGCTTCCAGGGGATGGCCAACGGGCAGGCGCGGGAGCGGCTGCGCCGCGCCCCCGGTCGGCTCCACGCGCCCGGCCTGGCTCGAGCACGATGGGCCGCCTACTTGTCATGGACGGCCCCGTCATCCGCCTGGGCCTGGAGAAGCTGCCGTCCGGCGGGGCGGAACAAGCAGGCCGGCCGTGGTGGTCCGGTACGGCGCCAACCGCGGCTGACGGGGACCGTTGCTGGTGGCCCGCCCCCGAGGGACCATGTCGCCAGCCGGGCGAGCGAGGGGCCCTGGGGGTTTGGAGCGTCGATGAGCAGGTCAGGGGCCGGTCAGCGGGTGAGCACGCCGAACTCGTTCCCGGGCCCAGCGAGCTGGGGGTCGACCGGAGGCTTCACCACGCGGGTGGGCGTGGTTCCGGCGACCTTGCCGTCTTTCGTCCCGACCGACCAGACTTCCGACGTGTTCGCCCGGACCGGCAGGGCGATCTCGGGCTGCCCGTCCCCGTTCAGGTCCGTGGTCTTGAGCAGGTCGGGGATGCGGTAGACACCGGCGGGGCGGGGCAGGCCGGCCGCGTCGTAGCCGTAGAACGCGGCACCGGTGCCGGTCACCCCCTTGGCCGAGCCCTTGAGCACGTACATGCCGCCCCCGCTGATGTAGCACTCGCAGGTGGCGTGCCGCTCGCCGGGAGCGCCGACGATCAGATCGGAGTAGCCGTCGCGGTTGAGGTCTCCCGCGGCGATGTCGGCGCCGAAGACGTCCCCAGCCTCCACTCCGCCCGGAACGCCGGTGCTGTCCTCGGTGAACACCTTGGTGGCACGGTTCTCGTCCACGCCGCCGGAGGCGCCGTAGCTGATCCGGACCCGGCCCGCGTTGCGCTCGGAATCCTTCTGGTACGTCCAGTCGCCCACCGCGATGTCGCCGTACCCGTCCTTGTCGAAGTCGGCGACCACGACGCTGTTGCCGCCCGGGACGGTGACCGCCGTCCGGCGCAGCCCGGACGCGCCGCCGAGCAGCACCCGGCCCTGCCGGCGGTCCTCGCCCAGCACCACCAGGTCGTCGACGGCGCCCTTGTTGATCCGGCCGACGGCCAACCGCTTCTGGGCGTCCCTGTAGGTGAACGCGGCACCCACGTCCACCGGTTGGACCGAGGTGGGCGAACCGTCCGCCTTGAACGGACCCCGGAACAGGCGGATCGCCGTGGAGTAGCCGACGATCAGATCGGTCTTCCCGTCCCCGGTGAAGTCACCCGCCTTGAGCACCGCGCCGAAACCGGGTCCGGCATCCGCGCCGGTCATGCGGGTGCCGCCCTTGAGGCCGGCGGGGCCGCCCCAGAGCAGGGTGACCTCGTCGCGGACCCCGTCGTGCGAGGCGACTGCGAGGTCCGCGTAGCCGTCGGCGTTGAAGTCGCCGCTGGCGAGCGTCCGGCCGAACCGCTGGTCCTGCCCCGCGTCCCCCGGAACGCCTGGGCTGTTCCGGGTGATGGCCTTCAGGCCCGTCTTCTGGGCGCCGTACTTCGAGCCGTACGAGACGGTGACGTACCCCGCGCTCGGGGCCTGAGCGGGGTTCCCGTCCGGACCGGTGATGTTCACCGTGCCGTCCGGGGCGCCGATCGCCAGGTCGTGGTACCCGTCACCGTTGAAATCGTCGGCGTACCGGGTCGGCGCGGGACCCGTGCCGACGGCGTCGGCCCGGGCACCGGTGGAGACCACCAGGCCCCCCGTGACAGCGGTGATCGTCGTGGCCGCCGCGGCGATCACGACGGCGTGACGGATATGGCTGCGCATGTCCGTTCCCCCATAGAAGATCTCGATAGATTGCCCCCACCAAGACCACTGACGGGCACGAACGGTTGTGCTGATCTTTGTGTCGCGCCTCCCGGCGGTCCGGCATCCGCGCCCGTCGTGCGGGTGCCGCCCTTGAGGCCGGCGGGGCCGCCCCAGAGCAGGGTGTGGAACGTCAGAAGGCCACCGCGCGAAGAATCTTCGAGGACCTCGCCGCCCTCGGCCGCAACCAACTGCTCCTCGGGCGCAAGGCCTGCAGACGCCCCGGGCGCCCGAGCAGCGGCACGCTCGGCGTTTTGGCCACCGCCGCTCCAGCGCCCGGCCCAGGGGCCGCAAGGGTCGATGCAACCCGCAAGCTCCGGCGCGCGCTCAATCCCGGGGTTACCAACACGACCGAAACACATGTGTTCGAAATTCCGGTCGGCTCGTTGAACCGTACGAGCTGCCAGCCACGCAACCGTCAAGGGGGACCACGTTGACTTCGGCCAGGACACAAGCACATGCGACTCCCCCTGACGTGGCCCGGAGCGAGGAGTGCTCGTGCCGCGAGGGGTCCGGCCGCAGGCCCGCCGTGCGGATGATCACGGTCACCAGGACGCGGTGGCTGCCCACGCCGACTCTCCGGGCGCTGAACCGGCCCGTGCGAGGAGGCGCGCTGTGAAGAGGTTCTTCGGACGCGTGCGGATGGCCGAGCCGGAGGTCTCCGACGCCGAGCAGGAGCTTTTCGGCGGTCCTCTGCGCTATGACTCGGGCTGGTCGGAACACGAGCGTGCCTGGCTCGACTTGACGATGGTGTCGGCTCTGCGCTCCATGCCGAGGCTGGTCGGGGCGACCTTGCGGATGGCGTGGCAGGCGGACCGCCGCGCACTGCTCACGGTCGCCATCAGCGAGATCGGCCAGGGTGTCACAGCGGCCGTCGGATTGCTCGCTGTCAACGCCGTCATGCACGCGCTGCTCGGCTCGGGCACGCCCGGCCAGCGGCTGCACGCAGTTCTGCCGGGCCTGCTCGCCGCCGCCGGAGCTGCCGTGGTCAACTCGGGCCTGGCCGGATGGTCCACCTCGCGGGCGGGCCGACTGGAGCCGCTGGTCGAGCGGATCGCCACGACCCAGTACCTGGCCGCCGCCGCGTCCGTGGAGCTGGAGGCCATCGAGGACCCGGAGTTCCGGCGGCTGATCGACGTCGCCCAGTACGGCGCCGGATCCGCCCGCCGCATGATCAGCGCCTGTGTGGCCGCGCTGAACGGGACCATCTCCCTGATCTCCACGGCCGGCGTGCTCACCATCCTCCACCCCGTGCTGCTGCCGATGCTGATCCTGATCGCGGCGCCGCGCGGCTGGGGCGCGATGCGGGTGGCGCAGGAGCGGTACGTGTCGGTGATGAACTGGGTCGAGCACGTGCGGGCCAGCCGCCTCATCGGCAACCTGCTCACGGAGCGCACCGCCGCGCAGGAGGTGCGCATCCACGCCGTCGGGCCGTTCCTGCTCAGCCGTTACGAGCGGATGGCCGAGAGCGCCGAGGCCGAGCAGGAGCGGCTGGCCTCCGGCAAGGCCGTCACCGAGTGGGTGGCCGCCGCGCTGTCCGGCCTCGCCATGGCCGCGACGTACGCGGCCATGTTCTGGCTGATCATGAGTGGGCACATGGGTCTGGCCGTGGCCGGGACCGCCGTCATCGCCGTCAGGTCCGGCTCGGCGAGCCTGGGCGCGCTGGTGATGAACGTCAACCAGTTGCACGAGGAGTCCCTCTACGTCCGCGACCACGCCCGGTTCCTGGACGAGGCGGCACGCCGCACCATTCCCAGCGGGGGCGGTTCCGTTCCGGCCGAGGTGAAGCAGGTCGTCCTCGACCAGGTCATCTACCGCTACCCGGACCGGGAAGCCCCCGCCCTCGACGGGGTGTCTCTCACCCTGCCCATGGGCTCGGTCACCGCCGTGGTCGGCGAGAACGGCTCCGGCAAGAGCACTCTGATGAAGGTGTTGTCGGGCCTGCTGCTGCCGCAGAGCGGGACGGTGTTGTGGGGCGATGCCGACGTCGCCTCCCTCGACCGCTCCGAGGTCTTCGCCCGCGTCGCGCTGCTCACCCAGGACTTTCAACGCTGGCCCGTGACAGCGGCGTTGAACATCCGGATCGGCCGGCCCACCCGGGAAGCCGGTCCGGAGGACCTTCAGCCGTCCGTCGACTACGCGGGTGCCGGACCGGTCATCGCGAAACTTCCCGACGGCCTGCACAGCCTGTTGGCCCGGATGTTCCGCGGCGCGAGCGAACTGTCCGGCGGCGAGTGGCAGAAGATCGGGCTCGCCCGGACCCACTGGCGCAGCTCCACCTCGGATGCCGACAGCATCCTCATCGTGGACGAGCCCACCTCCGCCCTCGACCCGGAAGCCGAGATCGCCGCTTTCGACCGCATCCGCCGGCTCGCCGCCCCGAACCGGGCCGTCGTCCTGGTCACTCACCGTATGTCCGGCGTCCGCTACGCCGACCGCATCTACGTCCTGCACCACGGACGGCTCGTCGAGCACGGCAACCACGACGAACTCATGGCGGCCCAAGGGCGCTACGCCTCGATGTTCGACGCGCAAGCCGCCCAGTACGCCCCTGCCGGCACCATCATCCCCCGCCCCGCCTCCCCCACCGTCGCAGATCCCGCATGACCCGCTCGGAAGGCCCCAGCGTGACGACTCCCCCCAGCCATCACGGAACTGGATCCCGGCACACGTCCAGCACCGGCAGCGCACGCACCGCGCCACGCCCTGCCCGCGCATCACCGCCCGGCCCAAGGAACCAGGACCAAGATCCCGGCCGTCCCGCCCGCCAGCAAAGGAGCCGCATGGCGACCACCCCAGGCACCGCCGACTACTGGGAGCCGCTCTGGGCCGGCGGACGCCGGTATCGGGAGGTCACCAGCACCGAGGCCTCGCTGCTGGCCGACCATGTCGGACCGGGCCGCGGACGCCCGGCACTCGACATCGGCACCGGCGAGGGCTCCGTCGCCCGCCACCTCCACCAGCTCGGTTACCGCACCACCGGCATCGACTTCGCACCCACCGCCATCGCGGCCGCCCGGAAGGCCCAGCAGGGCGAGGGGCCGACCTGGCGCCTGATGGACTTCGCCTCCGATGACCTCAGCTCCCTGCCGGACCCCGCGTACGCGGTCGTCACCTGCCGCCTGGTCTACCGGTGGATGGACGACAAAACGGCCTTCCTCGACCGCGTCCGGCAGGTCCTGGCGCCCGGCGGGACCTTCTGGGTCGTCACCGTACTCGTGGGCCGACACCAGGAGAACGATCCGTACAGGCACCTCGGGATCACACCCGCCGAGGCCGAGACACTCACCGCGGGCTGGTCCGTCGTACGCAGCGCCGATCTCGACGTGCTGCGCTGCTACGCACTCCGCCCCTGAACTCAGCTTGGAGGTCTACACGTTGGACTTCGAACTTCAGAACCGCCTCGCCTGGGAAGCCTACGGAACACACCACCTGGGGCGCGGTACGCCCCTGACGGAAGTGGACCAGATCACCTGGGGCCCTGCCGCGCATGGGCCGGGGGATGCCATGCTCGGGGACCTCAGGGGCCTGCGCGTCCTGGACATCGGCTGCGGCCCTGGTCGGCAGGCCGCACACCTGGCCCGCACCTACGGTGCGCAGGTGGACGGCGTCGATGGTTCTCGCAGCCAGATCGAGAGAGCGCGCATCCGATACCCCGATGCACCGGGACTACGGCTGGTCCACTCCGACGTTGTCGAGCACCTGGGCACGGCGGCGCCGTACGACGTGATCTACTCCCTCAGCACCTTCCACTTCCTCGACCCGCACCGGCTCCTGCCCGCCCTCGTGACCGCTCTCCGACCGGGCGGACGGCTGTGCTTCACCGTGCTGCACACCAACTCCACTGGTGATGGGCCCACCTCGACCGTCACCCCGCGCCCGGAGATCCTGCACTTGGCCGGTGGCGACGATCTCACGGTGCACATGTGGGTACTCACAGCCGAGCTGTGGGAAGACCTGCTCGTGCGATACGGGCTCCGCGTGCGGGGCGTCACCGTCCTCGACGCGCCGGAGAAGAACAACCACGCCTCCTACCGGCTCTTCCAGGTCCACCGGCCGGCCCGGATCACGGCCCGTCCCCGCACCCCGAAACCACCCGTCGCCCACGCGGCCGTCGGCGTCGGCGCCGTGCTGTTCGGGCCCAAGGGCATCCTCCTGGGCCGGCACCGGCTGGGTACACGAGAGCTGCCCGGCGGGACCGTGGAGCCGGGCGAGTCGTTGCAGGAGGCCGTCGTACGCGAACTCGCCGAGGAGACCGGCCTGTCCGCCGACCCCGCCGGCGTCCGCCTCCTGGGCATGCTCCTCGACCAGGTCGGCGGCGTCGTCCGCATCACCTGGGGCGCGCTCGTCACCCACTGGCAAGGCGAGCCGGCCGACCAGCCCGGCGAGAGCGTCGGTGACTGGCGCTGGTGGCCGCTGGACGCCCTGCCCCCGGACCTGTTCGAGTGCAGCGCCCAGATCCTCACCGCCTGGCGTCCGGGCCTGCCGATCGACCACACCCCCGCCCACTTCACCCCCATCACCGACCCGCCCACGACCCCGTCCGCGTGACCCGAACCCTGAACGGGCAGGAACGCCCGGACGGCCACACCGTGGCCCCCTACAAGGACCGATCCCATGACCACTCCACGCCGAGCCACGCCCGCCGACGCCGAAGGCATCACCCGCCTGCGATCCGAGCTGATCCTCTCCGAACCGCTCGACTCGGCCTGGCTGTCCCTCTGCCGAGACCAGCTGGCCGAACGGCTCCAGCCGGGTGGCGACGCCCGGGCCTACGTCGTAGACGCACCGGAGGGAGGGGTCGCGACCTGCGCCCTGGCTCTGGTCAGCCCCGTACTGCCCGCCCCCCGGTACCCGGAGGGACTGTCCGCACGCATCCAGGCTGTGGCCACGCAACCCAGCCACCGACGCCGTGGCTACGCCAGGGCCGCCCTCACCACGCTCCTCGACGATCTGGGGCAGGAGGGCGTCACCCTCTTCGAACTGCACGCCAGTGACGAATCCAGGTCCCTGTACGAGGGACTGGGATTCGTCAGCGATTCGGCGCTCATGCGCAAAACCGCAGTGCACCCACAAACCCGCGGTCACCACGCGCGCGCCACCACCACCGACGTGTGGGACACGATCCGCCGTCTGGCCGACACGTTCACGGGCCTCGACGCCGAGAGGGGACTCCAGCCAGAGGAGCAATGGTCCCTGCAGGTCCTCAAGCTCGCCGAAGAGGTGGGCGAGGCCGCGCAGGCCGTCATCGGCGCCCGGGGCACCAACCCCCGAAAGGGCCACAGTCACACATGGGGGGACGTCCAGGACGAGGTGGCAGACGCCATCATCACGGGCATGGTCACCCTGGCTCGGTTGCGGCCCGACCCACGTGAGTACTTCACTGCAACCCTGGCCCGCAAGGCCAGGAAGTTCCTTTCCCCGCACTCCTCCGACGAGGTGTCTCGCTGAGGCGGCACGTATGCCGTCGATCTCCCAGACGGCCCTGCACAGGGCTACAGCAAGACGGCAGCAACGCCGACCATTGACCCATCAGAGTGACTTTGCGCCACTTTCCCGGTGTACTCCCGCAGGTCAGCGCCCCGGATGGGATGTCTCCGGCGTAGATTTTTCACCAACTGAGTTTTTAGGTATAGCTAAAGGTGGCATGCTGATGGAGTGGCAACGAGCGTTGTCTCTTCATGAGTTGGGGGTGAATCATGGGCATTTTTGCCCGTGACGAGAGCCGGACCACCCTAGCGGCTTCCCGGATAGCTCGGCAGGCTACGGCCTCGCTGGCCGGCCTACTGGCAGGGCAGGGCAAGACCCGCTCCGATCTGGCGGCGGCCATGGGCGTCAGCCCAGGCCGCGTCAGCCAGATCATGTCCGGCGACGCGAACCTGACGGTCCGGACGCTCGCCGCCGTGGCGGAGGCGCTGGATGCCGACATCCAGATCACCTTCTGTGCCCGACCGCAGGCGACGGACACCAAAGCCCGCAGCAGCACGGACTCGTCGTCCCTTCGGAGCAGCGGGCTGTCGGCCCACCGTTGAGCCCCTTCGGCATCAGCTGTGTCGTGAAGTCGACCGCCTGCAGCTGCCCTCGCCTTCCTCAGCGGATGAGCCAGCGGTCGAGCCAGCGGCGCTGTGGTGGCAGCGCCGGGTTGTGGAACGCGTCGTCGGACATCGCCTTGGCGCGCAGGATCCGGAGCTCTTCGTTCTCGCTGCGGCGGCCGTGAACGTAGGCAAAGCGCAGCAGGTGCCCGCACTGTGCGAGAGCGGTGCCGAACGCCTGGCGGCGGGCGATGAGTTCATCACCGGTCGGCTCACGCTCGCACTGGCGGCACACCTCGTCAATGCCTGCCTGCACGTCCAGCGCCGTGTCGATCGCCGTCTCCACGTCCGCGTAGATCGCGTTGATCGTCTTGGTCTCGGCGGCGATCGGATGCCGCTCCAGCAGGTACAGCTTGAGATCGTGCACGAACACCATCAACTGGGCAGAGGTTTCAATACCGCGTAGGAAGCGGTCCGACCAGGCGCAGGCGTCGAAGTGCACACGCTGCGCCAACCGCTCCCTGACCAGGGCGATGCCCAGCGTCATGAACTTGACGTATGGCTGTGTGGTCTCGTCCTGCTTCCGTCGGGGCAATGCGGTGACCCCAGTCGCGGCACCCGCAACCACCGGAGGAATCGACGCCGCGTGCGGCAGCAGCGCCACCGCGCCGGCGGCGACCGCACCCATCAGCGCCAGCACAACCAGCATCAGAGCGGACGACGCCCAACTGCCCAGAAGCCGTCCCTTACCGGAGAACTCCCTCACCAGACCCACCCAGGCGATGGCCGCGCTCACACCAGCGGGTAACACGTAATCAACCAACCAGGTGTGGTGAAGCCAACCCATCGACAGCAGCCCCCAAGACATTCCACGAACAGAGCGGACCGCCTTCAGCGTGCGCGTGCCGAAAGGCCTCCCTCACGGCACATCTCACACCAGCACCCAGTCCTCTCGCCGCCCACTTGACGCCTTGAAAACTGCAGCGAGTGGAGCTGATGATGTCAGCCAACGTGATACCACGCCGTCACTTCGAGCGGTAATCGGCCAGCGTGTCCGCCCCGTTTCAGGAATCCCGTCGGGCCGCCCAGCGAACTGAGACAGTAGGCGGCCGCGACCAGGGGCCCAAGGCGGCCATTTCGCCGCCGAAGGTCGTTTGGCCAGTCCTCGGTAGCCCTCGTCGGCCTCGGCTTTCACCTTCGGGTGCAGGCGGAGCTGCTCGGCGATGCCCTCAGTGCGCGTGCTGCTTCTCCTTGCCGACCACGTGTGGAGCCGCGCACCGGGCCATTGTGGGACGGCAATGCCAGGCCGGGCCAGCAGAGGACGCATCTCGGGGATTGCACGGGTGACGGGCCGTGTCTCTCCGTGCTGATCACCCCGGTCGACGAAGACCAGCTGGTGATCGGGCTCGGCGCCGGCCGCCCGCTGACGGTCGTGGCCGCGCCGTTCCAGGAGCGCAGACTCACTCTGTGCCGCCCACGGGTCGGCCGCTTCCTCGATCAAGTCGCCGAGATGCGCACGGTCCGAGAAGGACGCGTCACGATCCACTCAACCTTCGCGACCGTCGTCATGTCACGGCCGACCCAGCGCCACCGCGTATCGGGTCGTTGGGCTCACAGACGTGACTCTTCAGCGGAGCTGGAAGGCACGGCACACAGCGAGGGCCTTTATGCGGGCCCCGGACGGCCACAGCAAGCTGGAGCCGACGAAGTACCACACCCCCGCCGTGTCCGACACCGAGCCGCGTAACGCTCCGCCAACCCGCTGGGCCTGCATCGCGTCATGTTCGCCGTCGACGACAGCGCCGACACCATCGCCCGCTGGCGCGCCCACGGCGCCGAACTCCTCGGCGAGGTAGCGCAGTACGAGTCCACCCCGGCGTCGACAAGCCGGCCAGCGCCGCAGCCGCGGGGGGGCCGCTCGTCGAGTCGTACGGGCTCGGCGAACGAGGCGCCGGCCTGACAGGTGGCCTTCTCAACCCGAAGGCCCGGTTACGGCGCTGGAGGCGGCGGCAGCCGGCGAGCCAGGCCATGGTGCACTGGTGAAGTGTCGGTACTCGAGAGTTGCAGTATTCGCCTGCGGAGTGGGCAGGCACGGCCGTTCAGCCCGCGCAGTGTTGTCACATCCTCCGCCTAGGATTCAGCCGCCCAGCTCGTGGGCTGCCAGGGCGGTGCCTTCGATGCGGGCGCGGATCTTGGCGAAGGCGGTGTCCCGGGAGGTGGAGGTGTCGTCGGCGAAGGGTGAGAAGCCACAGTCGTCGCAGGTGCCCAGGCGGTCGACGGGCAAGTGACGGGCAGCGGCCAGGACGCGGTCGCGGACCACTTCGGGGGGCTCGACGCGGGGATCGATCGGGTCGGTGACGCCGATGAAGGCGCGGGCCTGGTCGGGAAGGTGATCGGCGAGGACGGCGAGGACCTTGTCCGGTTCGGGCTCGCTGGCGAGCTGCACGTAGAAGGCGCCGGCCTTGAGCCGGAGCAAGACGGGCAACAGGGCCGTGTAGTCCACGTCAAGACTGTGCGTGGAGTCCTGGTCACCGCCGGGGCAGGTGTGTACGCCGATCCTGGCCTGCTCGGCGGCGGAGAAGCGTTCCAGGACCCGGTTGTTGAGCGCGATGAACTGGTCCAGCAGTCCGCCGCCCGGGTCGAGTTTCAGTGCAAGGCGGGCCTCGGTGAAGTCCAGCTGGACGCGGTGCGCGCCGGCGTCCAGGCACCGTCGGATGTCGGTCTCGGCCTCACTGGTGAGGTCGTCGAGGAAGGCATCGTGGGGATATCCGTCGATGCCGTCGGGCGGGTAGAGCAGGCTGAGAGCCGAGGGCGCGATGACGGCCTGCTTCACCGGTACGGTCGCGTACCGGAGGGCCGTGCGGAGATAGCCGTCGGCGTGGACGCCGTAGCGCAGCGGCCCGGCCGTCAGGCGGGGTAGCTGTCGCTGGTGTCCATCGGCGAAGGGAATGACGACGCCGTCGGGTGACAGCCGGTCCAGGCCGGACAGGGGGTAGGTGGCGAAGCTGGGTTTGGCCTGTTCGCCGTCGGTGACGACCGGGGAGCCGATTTCCTCCAGGCATCGAATGGTGTCGGCGACCGCGCGCTCCTGGGCAGCTGCGAGTTCCTCGTTGCTGATCCGGCCCGCGGCATGGTCTGCCACGGCTACGAGGAGCTCGGCGGGCCGGGGAATGCTGCCGATGGGTTCGGTGGGAATCCCTACCACGGCCGGGGTCACGCTCCGATCTCCAACAGCGCCTCACCGGTGCTTCCCGTCAGCCCGGACAAGAGGCACTCCGTGGGCAGCTGGCCGGGGAGCGCGGGCACGGTCCGATGCGCCGCCAGCCCTTCGCCGCGGCCCTCGACGACCCGGCCCGACAGCCGGACGACGAGGACGCCGGCGACGCGGATGCTGGTGCCGCTGTCGTAGGAGATCAACGACCGTTTGCCGTCGGCATAGCTGACGACTTCCCTGAGGCGGGGGCTGTCTACCGTGATGCAGGACGCTGAGGGCGACTCACCTTCCAGGTACCCGGTGGCCGACACCGTCCGGCCGGGAGCGACCGCGCATCCGTAACTGGCGCGTGTGCGAACGCGGGTCGGGCGGGGCAGCAGAGTCAATGGCGGGTCATACATGCTGGTGCTGGAACCCATGCACAGGACACCATCTCTGTGCTCGGGCACATGGGCCTGGCTCGCCGGAGCCCACACCACCGACGAGCCCACCAGGGCCAAGGAACTCAGCGCCACTGCCGCGCCACCTCTACCGAACATCCACCCTCCAGCGAATCCGCTCTGCCTACAGGCCGTGACTACCCCGGGCCACTCCTGCCACCCAGGCGCGTTGCCGCACACCACCCGCGTACGACCCGCACTGCACGCGGGACGCGCCCCGCGCACACCCAATGGGTGCCTTGAGCCTGATGCCGAGGGGTAAGCCCAACCGGAACACAGCACTCACACCGAACGTCCCCGTCAGAAGGGATCCCGATGGACCAGGCAGCCGCGCAGAGACTCGTCTTCGCCATGCTGGACGCGGACGGAGACGGAGTCGTCTCCAGGGACGAATACATGGCACGCACCAGGAACGTGGCGCTGGCAACGGGGCGCAAGGAGGACGACCCGCTCGTCGTCACCGCACGCACACTCGGCGAGCGGGCGTGGGCATCGATGGACGCCGATGGCGACGGAGGGATGACCTTCGACGAATACGCGGCCTGGGCGGGCGCCGAGGCGTTCGACACCGTCTGCGCACCCGTCCTCGGCGCCCTCTTCGACCTCGCCGACACCGATCAGGACGGCACCCTCGACATGCCCGAGTTCACAGCCCTGCGCACAGCACTGAACAACCCGGCCACCAACGCCGAAGCAGCGTTCGAGGCCCTGGACGCCGATGGCGACGGACGCATCAACCGCGACGACTACATTGCGTCGATCCGCGCCCATGTAACCGGCGAAGGCTCCTCCATGGGCACGGCGCTGTACAGCAGGCCACTCTCGGACACCCCAGCGAAGTGACAAACGTCCGTACGGCTGGACAGGGGAACAGCGCGAAGGCCGTGGTTTCGTTCGATCGTCCACCGGTGTCGTCCGAGTCGCTGCGAGGGCTCGACGCCCTTGCGGGCGTTGTAGGGACCGATACCCCGCGGCCGCGGCGGGACCGGATCGGCGGATGGGCAGTGTTCCCTCACGTCACGAGAGAGGGATCAGGGCGTGCCTGCCCCGGACGGTCTGGACGGTCCGGACGGTCTGGACGGCCGAGCTGACTCCTTCGCCCCCGAGCGCGCCCCGTCAGGCACCTTCGCGGGCGTTGATCCGGGCGGCCTGGCGCGTCAGGTGGTCGCGCTCGGCAAGGTTGGGTGCCTTGTGGGCCGCCTCGCTGTACAGCCGTGCCGCCGTCTCCAGGTCGCCGTCGCGCTCGTGGAGGTACGCCGCCACCGCGGCGTGGCGGGGCAGTGAGGCGTCCAGCGCCGCGAGCGCCGCCAGGCCGGCGCGCGGTCCGTCGGCCTCCCCGACCGCGACGGCACGGTTGAGCCGGACGACCGGGCTGTCGGTGAGGCGCGTGAGCTCGTCGTACCACTCGACGATCTGCACCCAGTCGGTCTCCTCGGCGGTGGGCGCGTCGGCGTGGAGTGCCGCGATGGCGGCCTGGGCCTGGAACTCGCCCAGCCGGTCGCGGGCGAGGGCGGCCTGGAGGATCCCGACGCCCTCGGCGATCAACGCCGTGTCCCACCGGCCGCGGTCCTGCTCGGCGAGCGGCACCAGGCTGCCGTCGGCCGCGGTCCGCGCGGCGCGCCTGGCGTGGTGGAGCAGCATGAGGGCGAGCAGCCCGGCCACCTCGGGGTGGTCGATGTGGGCCGCGAGCTGCCGGGTGAGCCGGATGGCCTCGCCGACGAGGTCGACGTCGCCCGAGTAGCCCTCGTTGAAGACGAGGTAGAGGACGCGCAGCACGGTGGCGACGTCGCCGGGCTGGTCGAAGCGTACGCCGGAGACGGTGCGCTTGGCCCGGCTGATGCGCTGCGCCATGGTCGCCTCGGGCACCAGGTAGGCCTCGGCGATCTGCCGGGTGGTCAGCCCGCCGACGGCGCGCAGCGTGAGCGCGACCGCTGACGCCGGGGTCAGCGACGGGTGGGCGCACAGGAAGTAGAGCTGGAGCGTGTCGTCCACCGCGGGTGCGGGCCCGGGCGTCGGCTCCTCGTCGACGCGGTCCTCACGCCGGCGGCGGGCGGCGTCCGCCCGGGTCGCGTCGAGGAACTTGCGCCAGGCCACGGTGACCAGCCAGCCCTTCGGGTCCCGCGGCGGCTCGTTCGGCCAGACGCGGACCGCCTCGACCAGCGCGTCCTGCACGGCGTCCTCGGCCGCCGCGAAGTCGGCTCCGCGGCGGACGAGGATGGCGAGCACGCTCGGCGTGAGACTCCTCAGCAGGGCCTCATTCATCGATGAGGGCACTCCGTGACGGTGGGCGTCGCGGTCAGGAAGGGGCGCAGCTCCAGCCACTCGTGGATCGGCTTGCCGCCCGCTCCAGGGGCGGCCGAAAGCTCCCCGGCCAGTTCGACGGCGCGCTCGTAGCTGTCCACGTCGATCACCATCCAGCCGGCGATGACGTCCTTGGTCTCGGCGAAGGGGCCGTCGGTGACCGGCGGGCGCCCCTCGCCGTCGTAGCGGACCCACGTTCCCTCGGGGGCGAGCGCCTGACCGTCGATGAACTCGCCGGTCTTCTCCAGCCGGGCCGCGAAGTCGTTCATGTACTGCACATGCGCCGAGATCTCCTCCGGGCTCCACTGGTCCATCGGCACGTTGTTGACCGGAGCCGGGGCGCCGCGGTAGTGCTTCAGCAGCAGGTACTTGGCCATCGTGGTTCTCCTCGGTTCTCGTGCGACCCATTGTGGTCGCGTTCACCCCGGGGACGGAGCCGGACGCGGGTTCTCGACATCGCCGTCCGATTTTTTTTGGGCTTTCGTGGATGAGCCCGGGTGAGCCGCCTCCCGGTGTCCGGTTCCGCAGCCCACCACGCCTCCCGGTGGCTGTTCCCCGGCCGCCGAGCCGGGCAGCCGCAGCACCGCCGACGTCCTTGCGGCCCTCCTCGACGATATCGGTGTCCCCACCGATCGGTGTCCCCACCGCGGCCGGCCGCACCGCCGCGATCCGGCAGCACGTGCCGGATATGCCCGTCCCGGTCGTCGCAGCGGCTCTGGGCCACCACCACCGGGTCGCCACGGCCGGCCGAGCCGGAATCCGAAGCCGGAGGCGCCTCGAGCCGACGTGCCTCGGGAGACCATTGACGGTCACCGCCAGGCTGGAGCTCGAGCGGGCCCTTACTCGCGGCCCTGAGCGTTCACTGTGGGATGCATGTCACCGCTGTCCGCGCCCAGGCCCGCGAGCAGGCGCAGCCCGTCCTCGGCGGGGCTGCCGGGGGCTGCGGACAGCACCAGCAGCTCCATGCCCGAGCCGTCCGGTAGGGCGAAGTTCTCCTGGTGCAGTTCCAGCAGTCCGACCAGCGGGTGCCGGTACGCCTTGCGTCCGTGTGTGCGGGCGCGCACGTCCGCGCGGGCCCAGAGGCGCCGGAAGCGCTCGCTGCCCATCGCCAACTCGCCGATGAGCGACGCCAGACGGGGGTCCTCGGGGTATTTGCCGGCGGCCAGGCGCAGGTGCCCGACCACGTCGAGGGTGCATTGCTCCCAGTCCGCGTAGAGCCCGCGCTCAGCCTCCTCGAGGAAGATGTGCCGGGCGGTGTTCATGCCCGGCACCGGCCGGCCGTAGAGGAGCCCCGCAAGGCGGTTTCCGGCGAGCACGTCCAGGCGATGGTCCATGATCAGCGCGGGTGCGTCGGCGACCAGGTCGAGGACGCGCAGCACCTCCGGCCGAACTCGCCCGCCCGGCACCTTCGCGCGTCGGCGGCGCTGGCGGCCGAGCCGGTAGAGGTGCCCGCGTTCGGTGTCGTCGAGACCGAGAACGCGGGCAAGGGCGTCGAGGACCTGCTCGGAGGGCTGGGTCGCGCGGCCCTGCTCCAGGCGTACGTAGTAGTCGACGCTGACTCCGGACAGGTGTGCGACCTCTTCGCGGCGCAGCCCTGCGACCCGGCGGCGGCTGTCGGTGGGGATTCCAACGGCCGCCGGGTCGACCCGGGAACGCCGGGTCCGCAGGAAGCTCGCAAGATCGTCCATACCCCCAGTATGGCCTCGGTGGCGCCCGTGAAGGTGGTCCTGCCGTTACCAGGAAGTCCCGTCCTACGGAAGAGGCGCCCCTGAACGCCGGGCGCCGCGGCACCCAGGATCGAAGGCACCCGATCCGAAGGAGTTCGTTCCCATGAAGACGCTGATCGTCTACGCCCACCCGGAGCCGAAGTCACTCAACAGCTCGCTGAAGGACCTCGCGGTGTCCACATTGGAGACCGCCGGGCACGACGTACGGGTCAGTGACCTGTACGCGATGAACTGGAAGGCGGTCGTGGACGCCGCGGACTACGGTCCCGCCGCCTCAAGTCCGCTGAAGGTCGCCCTGGACTCGGGCCGGGCCTTCGACGCCGGGACGCTCACCCCGGACGTCCTCGCCGAGCAGCGGAAGCTCCTGTGGGCCGACACGATCATCTTCCAGTTCCCGCTGTGGTGGTACACGATGCCCGCGATCCTCAAGGGCTGGGTGGACCGGGTGTTCACCTACCACTTCGCGTACGGCGTCGGCGAGCACAGCGACACCAGGTATGGCGAGCGCTTCGGCGAGGGCACCCTGGCGGGCAGGAAGGCCCTGCTGTCGGTGACCGTCGGCGGCCCGGAGTCGCACTATGCCGCTCGCGGGATCAATGGGCCCATCGACGATCTGCTGTTCCCGATCCACCACGGCATCCTCTACTACCCGGGCATCGAGGTGCTGCCGCCGTTCGTGCTGTACGGCGCCGACCGGATGACCGGCGAGGACTACCCGAACGTCGCGAGGGCCTGGCAGCAGCGGCTGCTCACCCTGGAGTCGACCGAGCCGATCGCGTTCCGGCGGCAGAACTTCGGCGACTACGAGATTCCCTCGCTGCACCTGAAGGAGGGACTGGAGCCCGCGGGCCGTACGGGTTTCGGACTGCACGTGCGAGGCTGACCAACGACGACGGACGTGCGACCCGGGGCGCGAACCCGAGGCGCACGCAGCCCGGGGAGCAACCCGAGGGGCGGCCCGAGGAGCGTAGTTGGCCGCGTCGTCCTCGGGTTCTCTGCTCTCACCAAGGGTTGTCCCGTAACCGCTGGTCGGGTGCCATGAGCTTGCCATGTCTGGTGTGATCGCGGCGTCGGAGCCGTCTGGATAGCCCCGTTCACTGGATTGAGCCCCCAGCAGTTCGGCAAGTTGGTCACCGCGCTACACCGCGAAGGTGTGGCCCCGACCTGCAAGGGCAGGCCGTGGAGCCCGCCGCTGCAGGACCGGGTTCTGCTGGTCACCGCATACTGGCGGACGAACCTGACGCTGCGGCAGCTCGCCCCGCTGTTCGGGGTGTCAAAGTCTGCTGCCGCCCGGTCGTCGATCATCTCGGGCCGCTACTCGCCCTGCGACCACGCAAGCGGTTCCGCAAGGAGACCGTGCTGATCGTGGACGGCACCCTGATCCCCACCTGTCCGGCGCCAAGGCAGCTGTCGGCCACCTCACGGTGATAGCCAACGGCGGCGACCGAGGCACCGGCCTGATCATCCCGCACCGACGGGAACCAGGTCAGGGCGCCTCACTGGGTGACCGGCAGGCAACAGCCAGGACAGCCAGTACGACAGAGACCAGGAAGCAGGCCGGCTATAACTCCTCTCCCAATCGCGCCCACGTATGAGTGTCCAGACTGTCATGGGGTCCCATGCGGGAGAGTTCGGCGCCGTCGTGTCCCAGGGCCACGATCACGGGACGGACTCCGCGGCTGATATGGGGAGACTTCCAAACAGCGATGAGACTGCGCTGCTCGGGAACCTCGATCCGGCGGACACCGATGAGAACCTGCCTCACATCCCGCCCGAGTCGCACTTTGACGCAACTGATCCATGGGGCCGCGGTGATGGAGTGCGGAGGGTCAAGGCTGCGGGTGAGGCTGAGCACGGCTCCGCCGCTGCTCACGTCGAGCACATCGACGTCGACAGGATCGTCTCCGGAGCCAATGCTGCCCCCCACGTACCTCCACTGCTCGCCGAACCACTCCAGAAGCGCAATGTGCTCACGCATCCGTGATGACTTCGGACGCCACAGGATCCAGATCGCTCCGACACCGGCAGTGTCGTCGACATCGGCTGACACCACGGTCAGCAGGCGCCGCGGCATCCACCACGGTTGCGGCTCATTTCCCGCCAGCGCCCGCTTCTCCACGCCCCGCAGAAAAGTCTCCCACCGGGGTCCCGCCCCCACGGCCTCTCCCCATGCCTGCATGTGCCTGCGATACCCGGCGCGCGAGGGCACCAAGCCCGATGCGGCTGAGGCAACGCCTCACCACCGCCGACAGAAAGATCAGTATGGGACAGCCCTCACGAAGGACGGCCTGACCGCGGCGCCCTTTTGCCAGCTCAAACCCTGGCGGTGCAGAGTGGATCTATGACATGGACAGCCCCATCGGTCGAGCGTACCCAGCAGTTGGGTGATCTGGGCACCGTAACTGAGCGCCAGATGCTGGAGGGTTGGCTGAACTGGCACCGGCAAACGTTGCTGGCCAAGTGCGCCGGGCTTGAACCGACCCAATTGGCGCGGACGACCGTGGAACCCTCGAACCTCACCCTGCTTGGCTTGGTCCGGCACATGGCGGAGATAGAACGATGGTGGTTCCGGCGAAGCTTCGCAGGTGAGGCCATCGGCGATGTCTTCACCGGTCCGTCGGACGGCAACGAGGGACTCGACGGAGTTCACGCAGCAGATGCGGAGAGGGACTTCGGATTGTTCCGGGCCGAGATCAAAGCGTGCGATGCGGCGGCGGCCGGGCGCGACCTCGACGAGGTCTTCGCGTCCTCCCGTGGAGTTCCTCTCAGCCTGCGCTGGGTCTACGTGTTGATGATCCAGGAGTACGCCCGCCACAACGGCCACGCCGACTTCCTGCGGGAGCGGACCGACGGGAGGACGGGTGACTGAGCTTCGCTCTGAGACTGGTCCGGCAACAGGTGCCCTGGCAATGGGATGACCATCGGATTCGGGCATGAGTTCCTCGTGATTGTGGAGTTCTCCCGCGTGTGTCATGTCGCTACGTTCACGCCGCCTGGTGAGGCGTCCTCCTCGGAGTGCGGCTGCAGAACACCCCGCCCCCCACCCATCTCGCGCCGCGCAAGTCCGCCAGTGGCCCCACTGGTCGGCGGGAACGGGCCGCAGCACGGTCACCGGCGGGCAGTCGGGCTTGATGCCGATATCACCTTCGGCGGACGGACAGGCAGCAACTGCGCCACGCACTCCAACAGATCGCGACAAGTCGTGGCGAATCGGCGTTCAACCGTCAAGCCTCACAGCCCAATTCCAAAGCCATCTAGTCGGTCGCGATCGGGCCCAGCTGCTGCACCGGACCATCGCACGCCACTACGGGGCGCACCAAGAAGTGGGCGTCAATTACAAGTTGACGACGGGCGGTCGTCAACTTAAACTTGACGCATGAGCCCACTCGACATCAGCCTCGCCGACCTGATCGCCCGGCTCGACGAGGAACTCCCCGACGCCAGCGAACTGGCCCGCATCAGCGAAGCACGACTGCGGGCCCAGACCCTGTCCGACCTCGGTGACCAGCTCATCGACCACTACGTCAGCAAGGCCAAGCAGACCGGCGCGTCATGGACCGAGATCGGCGACGCCATCGGGGTGTCCAAGCAGGCCGCCCAGCAACGCCACGCGCCCGCCGCCTTCGAGCGGTTCACCAACCTGAACCGTCACAGCATCGTGCTGGCGCAGGAGGCCGCCCGAACACACAAGCACGACTTCATTGGCACCGAACACATGCTGCTCGGCCTGCTCGGCGAACCGCGGGGCCTTGCGTACGAGGTGCTGGTGGCGAAAACGGAATCGGAGCAACGCATCCGTGCCGCGATCGAGGAAGCGCTGCCGCCGGCCGGAAAAAAGGCGCTGCGCGGTCACATCGCGTTCCGGCCGGAGAGCAAGGAGGCCATCGAGCAGGCACGCCGCTCATCGGCCGACCTCGGGCACGACTGGGTCGGCACAGAACACACGCTGCTCGGCCTGATCCGCACCGAGGAGAGCCCGGCCGCGCAGATCCTGCGCAACCTCGGCTTCACGGCAGACGAACTGTACGAGACGGTCAAGACCGAGATCACCAAGCGGCTGACCGCGCGCGACATGCGGTAACGATACGAGCAGCCGCTGCGAAGGAATGGACCGGCACAGCCACCCCAGGGGCCTTCGACTACGCCAGGACTGAGGCGAGGGAGAGGCCGGTGGTAACGGATCGAAGTCCTGCCGGAGGAAGCCGGCCAAGGACCTCATGGGTGCCTGGTTACGCGGTTCCGCCTGGCGGATCCATGGGGCGAGCAGAAAGCCGCGGCGATATCGGACCGTGCCGGTGACGGGGCGGGCGAGGTTGCATGCCCGGGCGATGTCCGGGCATGCAGGGCGGGCTTGTTCAAGCTCAGCGGCTTGACCAGGCGACAGTGCGTCGCGCGGGCGCGTGATCCGTCCACTGAGCCTCCGCCAACTTGAAGACGTATGTCAGGGGACTGGTGTGACCGGTTCTCGGGGTGCTCACGCTGGTCGAACCTAGCCTCCCTCAAGTCCGCAGCCCGCGGATCTGCCTCACGCAGATCGCCTCCCCGGAAGTCCAGGTTGCGCCGAGGCCAGGAAGCTGGACCGCGGTGAGCAGGTCGCCATCCTCAGTGCGCGGGAAGCTTGGCAGGACGCCGGCGCTCCGCAGGTCGAGCCGGAACGATTCGCCGTCGTCATTGGCACCGGCACCGGTGGTGTCCTCACCACGCTGGGCAGGACGACGTCTTCGAACGCACCGGGATTCGCCGGTTGTCCCAGTTCACGGTCCCCATGCTGATGCCCAACGGGCCGGCTGCTTGGGTGAGCATGGACCTGGGGGCGAAGGGAGGCGCCAGGACTCCGGTGAGTGCCTGTGCGTCCGGGGCAGAGGCACTCGCCCTGGGGCAGGATCTGATCCGCAGCGGGCGGGCGGACGTGGTCGTCGCAGGCGGGGTGGAGGCATGCCTGCATCCCTTCACCATCGCGGCATTCGCCCAGATGAAGGCCCTGTCGACGCGGTCCGTGGACCCGGAGACCATATCCCGCCCGTTCGACGTCAAGCGGTCCGGGTTCGTCATGGGCGAAGGCGGGGCAATGATGGTCCTCGAACGCCCCGAGTTCGCCCGGGCCCGTGGAGCACGTGCCCAGGGCACGCTGGCCGGCAGAGCCGTGGGTCCGAGCGCGAACCACATCACGGCCTCGGACGCGGAAGGCCAGGCCGTCGCCATGGAACTGGCGCTGCGCGACGCCGGCCTGACCCCGGCGGACATGGGGATCGTGCACGCCCACGCCACCTCGACGGAGTCCGGTGACCTGGCGGAGGCCGAGGCGATCGGCCGGGTGATCGGCAGCCACGCTGCGGTGACGGCCACGAAGTCGATGACGGGTCACATGATGGGCGCTTCCGGAACGGTTGGCGCTATGGCGGCTCTGTTCGCACTCAAGGACGGCACGGCGCCGGCCACGCGCAACCTCGACGAACTCGACCCGCGCGTGGAACTGGACATGGTGCGTGGCGAGCGGCGCACCGGTCAGTGGTCTGCTGCGCTGGCGAACTCGTTCGGGTTCGGCGGACACAACGTCAGTCTCGTCTTCACCAAGTGACGACGAGGCCCTGACCGCCACGCTGAGCGGCATGGGCCCCTCAGGCCCGGTTGCCGCCCACTCGTGATGTCCGGACTCGCCGCTTCCGGGGCCCGTCGGCTCGCTGACGGGCCCTCAGTGCTCGATCAGCCGATCACCAAAGACGCCCAGGACCACAGCTCGCGCCCTGCGCCGGCACTCGCTCGAGACGGCCCCAGACGGTCAGACGGTGGAGTCCGCTGGGTGAACAGGGCAGGATGAGCACGCGATGACACGGGGCGTCAAGGTCCCCCTTCTGCGTAAGTGTGCGCAGACGGGCTCCTCGCCGGTCCGGATCTGGCCGGCGATGTGGTCCCCCGGGCGCCGACGACGCTGTGGCTCGTCTGCTTGTCCCTGACCCCATCGGGGTCAGCCGCGCTCGACCACGATCGGCGTGAGGGACGGCCCGGCAGGTGTCGACGGTACGTCCGGGGCACCGAACGACACGTCGTAGCCCGCCACCGGTCCACAGATGACGATCGGGATCGACAACTGCTCACTCAGGCCGTTCGTCACGGCGCAGAAGCAGAAAAGCCGACCCCTCTCTCACGTCTGTCACGCGGGGTGCTCTGCGTGTTTCACAGAGGTGTGGTCCGCGGTGCGTCACCATACGGACACGAGACAGCACATTTTCCAGCCGGTGGGCGCCATGGCGCGCTGATTGTGTGGGTCGAGGTGCTCTCCCCAGCAAAGCCAACGACGTCGAGAGCGGCAGCCGGCAGAAGGAAAATCGAGACAGGAAGAAGGACGGGCATGTCCGGCAGTGAAAGCGAGAATCCTGCAATCCCTTCACCGACGCCCACGCCGACTCGGCGGCCCAGGACGAACCGGGACTGGTGGCCGAATCAGCTGGACCTTCAGGTGCTCCATCAGCACTCACCCCGATCCAACCCGATGGACGAGGACTTCGACTACGCGGAAGAGTTCGCGACCCTCGACGTCGACGCGCTGAAGCGTGACGTCTTCGAGGTGATGACGACCTCCCAGGACTGGTGGCCTGCCGACTACGGTCACTACGGTCCGCTCTTCATCCGGATGAGCTGGCATGCCGCGGGAACGTACCGCATCGAGGACGGCCGCGGCGGTGGCGGCAGCGGCGCACAGCGCTTCGCCCCCCTCAACAGCTGGCCGGACAACGCGAGCCTCGACAAGGCGCGCCGTCTGCTGTGGCCGGTCAAACAGAAGTACGGCCGGAAGATCTCCTGGGCCGATCTTCTGGTCTTCGCCGGAAACTGCGCCATGGAATCCATGGGGTTCAAGACGTTCGGGTTCGGTTTCGGACGACATGACATCTGGGAACCCGAGGAGATCTTCTGGGGGCCCGAGGACACGTGGCTCGGAGATGAGCGCTACAGCGGCGACAGGGAACTCACCGGTCCTTTCGCCGCCGTACAGATGGGACTGATCTACGTCAATCCGGAGGGGCCCAACGGAAACCCGGACCCCATGGCCGCCGCACGGGACGTTCGGGAGACGTTCGGTCGCATGGCGATGAATGACGAGGAGACGGTCGCACTCATCGTCGGCGGCCACACCTTCGGCAAGTGTCATGGCGCGGTCGACGCCAGTTACATCGGCCCGGAACCCGAGGCCGCCCCCATCGAGCAGCAGGGCCTCGGCTGGCGGAACACATACGACAGCGGCACCGGTCCCCACACGCTCACCAGTGGACTGGAGGGCGCATGGACAACCGAGCCGACCAAGTGGGACAACGGCTACCTGGACAATCTCTACGGGTACGAGTGGGAGCTGACGAGCAGCCCCGCCGGCGCCCACCAGTGGACTCCCTCGGATCCCGCGGCCCGGAACACCGTACGCGACGCACATGATCCGTCGAAGCGGCACGCCCCCATGATGCTGACGACGGACCTCGCGCTGAAGGTGGACCCGGTTTACGGCCCGATCACGAAGAGGTTCCACGAGAACCCGGACGAGCTCGCGGTGGCGTTCGGCAAGGCGTGGTACAAACTGCTGCACCGCGACATGGGGCCCCTCTCGCGCTACCTCGGCCCGTGGATTCCCGAGCCGCAGCTGTGGCAGGACCCCGTTCCCGACGTCGATCACGAACTGGTCGGGGACGCGGACATCGCTGCTCTCAAGAGCACGATCCTCGCCTCGGGCCTTTCCGCCTCCCAGCTGGTCACCACCGCCTGGGCGTCGGCGGCAAGCTTCCGCGGCACCGACAAGCGCGGCGGGGCGAACGGAGCACGGATCCGGCTCGCGCCGCAGAAGGACTGGGAACTCAACAACCTCCCCGAGGTGACGGAGGTACTGCACACGCTCGAGCGGATCCAGCAGGACTTCAACCTCTCCCAGACCGGCGGAACGCGGGTCTCCCTCGCCGACCTGATCGTCCTCGGCGGGTGCGCGGCCGTCGAGCAGGCCGCGAGGAACGCCGGGCACGACATCACGGTTCCGTTCGCACCGGGGCGTACGGACGCCTCGCAGGAGCAGACCGACGCGGCGTCGTTCGCCGTGCTGGAGCCCAAGGCGGATGCCTTCCGCAACTACCTTCCGGCGGGCGAGAAGCTGTCGCCGGAGACCCTCATGCTGGACCGCGCCAACCTGCTGACGCTGACCGCTCCCGAGATGACGGTGCTGATCGGCGGAATGCGGGCCCTGAACACCGGCTTCAAGGGGTCCCCCCACGGTGTCTTCACCGACCGGCCGGGAACCCTGACCAACGACTTCTTCGTCAACCTGCTCGACATGGGCACGGAGTGGAAGGCGTCGGCCACGGACGAGAACGTGTTCGAAGGCCGGGACCGCGCCACCGGCGAGGTCAAGTGGACCGCCACCGCCGTCGACCTGATCTTCGGTGCGCACTCCCAGCTCAGGGCCATCTCGGAGGTCTACGCGTCGCATGATGCGGGAGAGAAGTTCGTAGGTGACTTCGTGGCGGCGTGGAACAAGGTGATGAACCTCGACCGGTTCGACCTCGCCTGAGCCCGGCGTCCCGGTCGGCCCTCATCGGCCGACCGGGACGTGGCGGAGTGCGGCACGCTGCGGCGCTGAGCCAGGTGCCTGCGTGAGGCGGCCGTCGCGGAGTTTCTGTCAGTCGTGCAAGAGCTGAAGGGAGAGGTCAGCGACTTCTTGGACGAGGCGGCTGTCTTGGAGCATGCGGGGTCGCAAGGCGGATGCCGCGCCGTACTTCAGTGTCGTTACCGGCACGTACCGCTCGACGCCGAACGGCGTGCCGAACAGCATTGACTGTACGAAGGACCCGACGTAGAGCGCGGTCAGGGGCTCGTGCTCGAAGTACTGGAGGGTCGCCGGGTCACTCAGGAGGAACCTGGTGAAATTCTCACCGGCCACCACGTCGGCTTGAATCTCCATCCCACGGCGCAGTTGGTTCATGCTCAGATGTCGGGGGATGCGTGGCTCGCCAGCGCGGGTCAGCCGCAGCACGTGGTCATGTCGGACGACGATGTGTGTCAGTTCGTGGACGATGAGATAGACGAAGGCGAGACAGGTGAAGTTGACCCCAGGATGTCGCGTCCCTCATCTGGCGGTGTTCTGAGGTTGAACTCGTCGAGCGCTTCCCAGTACTGATCCTCGTTCTGGCTGTGGTCTTCGCCGAAGACGGGGACGAGTCCCGGAGCGAGCTCCCACGGAAAGTCGCCTTCGTCCAGGGCCGAGGCCGCGACGGTCACATCGGTTTCGTCTTGTTCCACATGCCACAGCAGCCTTCGGGTCAGGGCCTGTCCTTGGGACCGTTCACGTAGTTGGACGGTGCCAGGGTGCGCAGGACGTCGAACTCGTTGCCCTCGGGGTCGGCCATGACCACCCAGCTCCGGCCGGGGTCCTGGCCCACGTCCACCTTGGCACCACCGAGGCCGAGCAGCCTGGCCACCTCGTCGTCGGTACTTCCGTCGATCGGGCTGACGTCGAGGTGGAGCCGGTTCTTCACAGTCTTGCCCTCGGGCACCCGGATAAAGAGCAGGGTGGGCGGCATCTGGCGGGCCCGGACCTCCTCGACGGTCGGCTCCCAGGAACCGATCTCGACCTTGCCCTCGCTGCGGTCGATCACCTTGAAGCCCAGGACCGCGCACCAGAAGGCCGCGAGCCCCTCCGGATCGTGGCAGTCGACAACCAACTCGGTGAACCTACTGGTCATTACTCCCCCAGACAGTGCGGACAGAGGGCTCAGCCTATGGGCCGTGCCACCCCGCCGGTCCGGAATCGCTATGCCCCCCAACCCTTGGAATCGATCATCTAGGCTTTCGGTCATGCATACGGGGATGACCAGCGGTGTGACCACTGAGCCCACCATTCTTGACGCCATGGAGCTGGCTGCCGATCCGGAGCTGGAGGTCCGGTTTGCGGAGTCGGCCCACCGGATCCTGGCGGACCTGGTTGGTGGAGGTGCCGCGTTGGGCTGGGTCGAACCACCGTCGCGGGATGAGGTGGCGGACCTTCTCGATCATGTGGTGGCTGCGACGCGGGCCGGGGACGCGGCCCTGCGGGCCGCCTATCTCGGCCGTCAGCTTGTCGGGTTCGGGTACTGGCTGCGCTACGCCCGGCCCACCCATCGGCCACACGCCGATCTGGAGAAGATCGCGGTGGATGCTGCTGCCCATGGTCGTGGTGTGGGACGGGCGCTGACCGCTGCCTTGATCGCTGACGCCCGGGAGGCGGGCATCGAGGTCCTCACCCTGGATGCCCGTGGCGACAACGCCAATGCCCTGCACCTCTACCGGTCGCTGGGCTTCACCGAATACGGCCGTCTGCCCAGCTTCGTCGCAGTCGGCGAACACCGCTACGACAAGGTCTTCTACATGCTGGACTTCCGCCAACAGGGCTGAGACCACTGTCGCACGACGGCCCGGCCGGCATCATCCACCCCACCCGGAGCTCCGGATCTCGACGGCCCGGCGTGACCTTGATGGGCCAGAGTCAGCGAAGAGCAAGCTCGGCTCGCCCGTGGGCACTTGTTGCGTTTGCGGGCATCGTATAGGCGCGAAGAAGTACGGATGGTGTTGTGCGCAAGGCGCGATGGACAGCGGCCGCGACACTCACCGTGGCCGTGATGACCGCCGCGTGCGGGACGCTCTCGTGCACGGGCACCTTCGTGCGGGCGAAGAAGGACGGCGGGCGCGGCCTGGGCCATCTGTTGATGGACCCGGACGGCTCCTCACTCGTGATCGACTTTGACGGGCCTCCCGGCCGCTGGGGTGGCCTAGGGGATGTCTCTTTGGTCGGCCTACGGACGCCACTCCTGGCGGTACTGGGGGTGCTCCGCGTACGACTGCGCCAGCATTTTGAGCGCGTACGCGAGCCCCGCGTGACGTGAATCCGCCAGGTCCATTGCCTGATAGTCCCTGGCCAGCATGTCGACCAGGTCGAGCATCGGCAGGTGGCTATCGAGGAGGGCGTTGGCGCCGAAGCGGTGGGCCACCTCGGCATAGGCGTGGTCGTCCTCCATGTTGCGGTCCCGAAGGAATTTCACGAGGTCGTCCATGGGTTGATCTTCGCGCAGGAGCAAGGGCCATCGGGTGGGGTCACCGCCATCAGTTCAGCTACGGAGCTGGGTCACCGGCGGGCCCAGATGAGGATGGCCGCGAGGTGGAGTGCGGCCTGGTAAGCGATGGCGAGCTTGCCTGTCCGCAGGGCCGGGCGGCGCCACTGCTTGAACCGGTTGATGCATCGCTCGACCGCGTTGCGCTGCTTGTACGCCTCGGCGTCGAAGACCGGCGGAAGACCGCCGGCGCGACCTCGCCGCAGACGGTGCCCAACCTGTTCGGACGGCTGCGGGATGACGGCACGGATCCCTCGCCGGCGCAGTGGCCCACGGATCGCGCGGGACGAATTCGCGCGCTCTGCCAGGACGGCCTGCGGGCGGGTTCTCGGTCTGCCACGTCCGCTTCTCGGAACGCGGATGCCGGCCATGACGGCGTCGAAGGCCGGTGTGTCGCCCGCCTGGCCTGCGGTGACGTGGAGGGCCAGGGGTCGTGCACGGCTGTCGCTGGCAAGATGGACTTTCGTGCTCAGGCCGCCGCGGGAGCGTCCGAGCCCGTGATCGTCTGGTTCGGCGCGGTCCGAAGCCCCTTCTTCCCGGCTCCAGCGGCATGTTGATGGGCGCGGCAGACGGTGGAGCCCACCGACACGGTCCAGCCGATGTCGTTAGTGCGACCATGCCGACCAGGAAGGTCAGCCATGCCATCGACAGGGCCGTGGCAACGCCGAGCAGAGCCGTCAGCAACGTGACCCCTGGACGGGCTGTGGACGAAGGGCTCGCTCGGCTTCCGCGGGCCGTAGAGCCTCGCGTAAGTCTGAGGATTCATGAGCCGATGATCGTCGGCAGCCCGCGTGCACTTCATGAGGCGCTCTAGTCAACCAAGCGCGCAGACGTACTCACTCTCGACTGCTCCAGGCGCTGGTTCTCACCGCGAGAATGGACAGCACTTCGCCCTCACCTCGGCCGTGTATGGTTGCTGGGTTCGTGCTTGATCAGGAGGGGAGGTGAGGTTGATGACCGCGCTCATGGCCACCGTGCGTAGTGTCCGGGTCTCCCTCACGTCCCGGGCCGTGGCCTGACTTCCTGTCCCGCCCTCGCTGAGAGCGTGAGCTCGCGGGGCCACCACACGAACCTATCCCGAAACGGATCTTCCATCGTCATGGGCAACAATTGGCTCTCGCGCGCCGAAACCAGCGCCGACATCCCCGCCATCCGCGACATCCACCTTGCCGCTTTCCCAACTCCTGCCGAGGCTGACCTCGTCGACAGCCTGCGCGCCGACCCGACCGCCTGGGTCGAGGGCCTCTCCCTCGTCGCAGCGGACGGGACCGGCCGCCCGGTGGGCCACGCACTGCTGACCCGCTGCCACATCGACACCACGCCGGCCCTGTGCCTGGCCCCGTGCGCCGTCCGACCGGAGCGGCAACGGACCGGTGCTGGTACCGCGGCGATCCGTGCCGCCCTGGCCGCAGCCCGATCCCTGGGTGAGCGCCACGTGGTCGTCCTCGGGCATCCGGCCTACTACTACCGGTTCGGGTTCACCCGTGCCTCGGACCACGGCATCGGCCTGACCATCGATATCCCCGACGACGCCCTGATGGCACTCAGCCTCGACGCCGGCCATCCGCTCCCCAGCGGGACCGTCCACTACGCCGCTGCGTTCGGTATCTGACCCGACCTGTGCCGCGCGGGCCAAACTCCCGCGCGGCACGTGCTCCGGGCGCCGATCTCTGGGTCTCCTCGCCTTGGTGCTGCCCACTGTCATGAGCATCGAACACTGCTCGGCGACAGTGCCTCCCGAAGCCGTGAATACCTGCTGTAGCGACTGATGCACAGAGCCAAGGCGCCAACCGAAGTGCGCAGCTGCCGACTCGTGTGCTCAGTTCGGCGAGAAGACGGCGACGTACACGTCGCCGGAGCGGTCGGGTCCATCAGGAGCTGCTCCATGCGTAGGCGTCCCAGTAGCCGTCGTGGCGGACGCAGCCACCGTCGGCGACGACCAGTCCCTCGCCGGTACGCCGGCCGGGGCTCAGCGACAGCGCGACGCCGTGGTCATCGGTGGTGTGGATCTCCTGCAGGCCGGCCGCCTTGCCGGTGACCGGGTCGGTCCCCGGCTCCGCCGTCACCTTCCATCCCCGCTCGGACCACCGCCTGCGAAGGGCGGCGACCGCCGCACGATAGCCGGCGTCACCGTGCTTGAAGTCCGGAGCCCAGGAGACGGACGGCTGGTCCCGGTGGGTGTCATCCCGGTCGACGCCGAGGTCGTCCACGCATGATGCGCTGTCCGTGGACTTTCCCAGGATCACGGAGGCCGGATCCGAACCCAGGAAGAGAACCGTGTCCTCGCCTGCGGCCTGCGTGTCGTGTACGTGCTCCAGGAACTGCGCCTCGGTACGGACTGGACCACCCGCCATGGCGGTGCATCCCACGAGCAGGGACACCGCAACGGGCCCGGCAACGGACAGCCCCAAGACCCTGAACCGGCGGCGGAAAGCGGACGCCGCGGGCGCGGCGGAAGGAGTCGGTGTCATGCAGCCATCCGAACACCACCACCCAGGCCGACGGCAGCGTCGCCCTACTCAGTTCTCGTACTCAGAAAGGGCCGGAGTGCCCGGAGAGGCCTCATGTCCTTTCTGAGGCTCGGAGCACCTGTGCGGTGGCACGGTTCATCGTGGCTCGGCTGACGCCGGCCTCTCGCCAAAGGTCGTTCTTGGTCAGCTTGCCGTCGGTGCGGGTGGGCCGGCCGGTGAACAGGCGCTCCATCGCCGCTCGCCGTATCCATGCTGCCTCTCATCTGACCGGGCACGTCACACTTCGGCCCGGACGCATTGCCCCCGAATACTTCGATAAGTACCGATGCGAGGGCGCCCCGATCCTGCTCGATGAGATCGCCCGTCAGATGGCCCCGCTGATGCCGCCCGGCACTGAAGTCCTGGCCGACTTGGAGATGGGCGGCATCCCCGTGGTGACCGCGCTCGGACCACACACAGGCGGCTCACCCAAGGCCTCCTGAGGAACGGCAGCGTCCCGGCGTTCTCCTTGTCCGGGACGGTCAGGACGCCGTCCTTGCCGTAGTGCAACACGGTGTTCGCGCCTTTCCAGTTCTCCACGGTCTGGAGGCGGAGGGTGCTTGGAGCCACGACGGGTGAAGCGCGGCAGTACCTGATCGGGCTCGTCCGTCCCTGGACGCGGAGCGGCGCGGCAGCAAGCCGGAGTTCAGCCACTCGGTGCAGGCCAACCCGACCACACCGAGTAACGCGGACGTCCGGCTGCCACCGGCGCCGGCAGCACCGCGGCGACGCCCAGCAAGCTGCACAGGTCAGTGGTCGCGCATCCGTATGTGCAGGTGACCGGCAAGGGGGTATGCGGGCGGTGCCGCGGGCAGGAGTGTGGTCAGTTCGTAGCGGCTCTTCTGTGCGACGCGGCATGACGCTGTGTTGTCCACCTGGTGCAGGAGTTCAAGGCGGGTCAGTCGGCCGCCGGGGAAGGTGGTGAAAGCCCAGTCTGTGAGCGTCTGCAGCGCTCTGGGTGCCACTCCCCTGCCGCGCGCGTGCGCCGCGGTCCAGTAGCCGACCTCGGCGGACGAAGCTGCCGGGGTGATGCGCTTGAGGACCACGTGACCCGCCAACTGCTCCTTGCCACCTTCGGCTTGGGCTTCCACGACGGCGAAGCCGCAGCGGTCGCCCGTCTCCCGTCCCTGTTGCTGTTCCCGAACCCACCGTGCCGCGCTCGCTTCGTCGTTCACGGCTGAGCTCGTCCAGCGGCGCAGTGTGTCATCCCCGTACAGGCCGACCAGATCGGCACAGTCCGCCGGGTTCCAGGGACGCAGTATGAGGGCGGGGGCCGACGGTGTGGCGTCCGCCTCCAGGCGTACGGCCGTCTCGTCCATCGGTCGAGAGTATGCGGGCGTAGGGTCTTTGAGTGCTTCGTCCGGCTGCGCGGCACGGCTGTGGGACTGTTGTGTCATCGAGCTGCCCGTATCCGCAGAGCTGTCACGGACCAGTCGACCACCGGGGCGAGGCGTTCCGGTGCCGGCCAGCCGTTGACCAGCGCGAGCAGCTGGAAGTAGCGGTCCCTGCGCGGATCGCTCGCGGTTTTCAGACGGTGCAGCAGCCACCGGCGCAGTGCGGGGTCGTCGGGGCGGCCGTGGGCGAGCGCGCAGTGGGCGGTCAGCGCCTTGACGACAGGATCGGCCTGGGGCGAATCCGGGCTGATGCCCGACGTCACGGCTGGTCCGACGAGATCACGGGTGATGGCGACCAGGTCCGGGCGCGGTGGCGTGGTGGCGCTGTCGGGCAGGCCGGCCACATGTTCTTCGGCCAGGCGCCGCTCAGTGGCGCGGAATTCCGGGTCCAGGGACAGTTCGGCCAAGTCCACCCATGCCCTGACCTGCTCGTCTGTGGGGCTGTCGGGCAGCTCGGGCGTCATGGAGCGCCGAGCTGCTGCGTGGCGCAAGGCGCTCGGCAACCCGTCGAAGACGGCATCGAGGAAGTCGCCGATCAAGCGTCGGCGCTCGGCTTCGGACAGCGTGGCCAGATGGTGCATGCGTTCCATTTCCTTGGGGGTGGGCTCGCGTCTGGCGGCGGCCGTCAGCACCGCACGTCGCCGACGCAGGATGCTGATCTGCACGTCCAGCGCGGCGGCATGCTCCGCGGCGACTTCGCCGAGGGTGAGTTCCTGGTCCACGACCCGCCGGATCGTGTCGAGGCCGAGTCCCAGGTCCCGCAGCGTCCGCACGAAGGCGAGGCGAGTGACGGCCTCGGGGGCATAGCGGCGGTAGCCGGCGTGGGTGCGGCCAACAGGCGCCACGATGCCGCGATCGGAGTAGAACCGGATCGTTTTGACTGTCAGCCCCGTGCGCTGGGCCAGTTCACCGATCGAGTAGAGAGTGCCGCCGTCCATGCGCCCACCTTGCTGTCTCCCCCTGCGGGAGACTCAAGTCTGCGCTCTGCGTCTCGACGCCTCCCGGCCGCCTCCTGCTTCGCGAACGACAACGCCAAGGCATGGGTCAGCGAGATCAACGCCAGTCCCGGCACCCGTGGTCGTGTCTCGTACGGGAGTTGAGCGTACGGGGGTTGAGCGTTCGGTCCGGCGCGGGGATGGTGCCGTGGATCGCGTCGGATGCTTCCGTCGTCAACGCATCCTGGGAACGGCGAGCCGACATCTCCGAAGCCTTCCTCAAGCTCGCCTGCTGCCTGATCGCTCACCGGCAGCTCGGCGTATTGCGCTGCGGCCGACAGAGGTCTTCGCGCGGCGGGGCACTGTTGCCGTGCAGATCTGCCCTGACAAGCGTCCAAAATCCTAGGAAAGGGCAGCGCCATGCTGCAGTTCACACCCGTCGTGCTGAAGGTGCAGCCGGCGGAGGTCTTGCAGCGCCGCGACCGGAAAGGGGTGCTGAACCCACTTCGTCAGATAGCCGTCCTCGCCGTGGACCTGCAGTACGGAGTGGGCGGCCTCGATGACGACGTGTCCGAGAAGACCTCGCGGCTGCGTGGAGCCCCAGACGAGTGTGCCTTCCTGGTCGGGCGCGTCGAAGCTCGCGGACATGTCAGGGAAGCGGTAGATCGCCAGATCAACGTCCGAACCCCTGCCTCTCAGGACCCACCTCGACTCAGCCGGTTCAAGGTCGAAGGAGAAGCGCTGGACAGGTATGGGGCCGTACAGACCCGCCACACCGTGAAGCACGTCGGCAAGAGCATCCGTGCAGTAGCTGACGATGTCCTTCTGCTCCGAAGAGCCGTCCTTGATGAGGCACCTCGCCCAGCCGCTGCCCGTCAGTTCCCAGCTGAACCGGAGACCATGAGTCATCCCGCTCCCTCCCCGGTGATCGTCTCCGAAGACGGTACAGCCAGCAGAGGCAGGCGGCTCGCGTGGCGGGTGCGGCCGACGCGCCCCTCTCGGCGATCGGGAGGGGCTGGCCGCGTTCGTGCTCGCAGCCACAACGGGATGGACGCGGCAGCAGATGCCGCGCCCGGCACCCGAGGACCGGCGACCCTGCCGGCTCACCGGGTGGAGCAGGGCCCCGTCATCCGTGCGTCGCCCGCAAAGGCATCGAGCCCTCCCAGCGGCTGGGCCGTCGCCGCTGCAGTGGACCCATAGCTCGGCGATCTTCGCCACCGCCATGCCCGGTGCTGACAGGAGCACCATCAGGGCCTACCGCTGTGTCACGACCGAGCCGGTGCCTCTGCGGATGATGCGCGGCAAGCCCCGGCCTGCATCGTCATCGATCTCACGTACCCGCACACGCTCTGCCACCCGGACGGACTCACGGCGACGCACCGCCTGCACCAGCACCCCAGCGGCGCGTCACATCAGAGCGGGGGAAACGTTGCGGTGTGCGACATGGAACGCCTGCCGATGGGAGGTGCGATGCGCTCTCGATGCCGCTGGCTTACGGAGGTGTGGTGCATGTCGGAGAAGAACCCAGAGCACGGGACCGCCAACGAGGTCTCCTTGCCGCCCGAAGTCAAGTTGCTGCAGGAGGTCACTCCACCCTTCTTTCCCGAAGGTGGTTCGGCACTGACCATTCTCGTCGAGTGGCCTCCCGGTCACCCCGGCAACGCCCTGTCGGACGCATCGACCAAGTTCGTCGTGACCATGGTGTGCGCGCCGGGTCAGCCGATGCTCAGGGTGGTCGACGAGGAGGAGCTGAAGGCACGGGCGCACCTGCGCGCCCCGCGTCCCTCCGAAGGCGGCTGACCCGCGGGACCGACCTGCGTCACGTCGGAGCCGCCCGGCAGGTCGACGAGGTCCTACCAGTCGGAGCCATTTGGTTTCAGGCGATACCATATCGAATGAGCGGATGGCGTACTGTTGGCCTCATGGCCGCCGACGTCCCTCCCAGAGCCACCCCCTCGCGCGTGACCGACCGACCCGGGGACACCTCGCCGTTCGCTCTCGGCTTGCTGCTGCGCCGGGCGCACTGGCGCGCGGCCGCCGTGATGGAGGAAGCGCTTCGGCCGCTCGGCATCGAGTTGCGGCACTTTGCCGTGCTGATCGTGCTTGTCGACCGCGGGCCCACGGTGCAGCGGGACTTGGCGGCCGCGACAGGGTCTGACAAGGCGGCCATCATGAGGATTGTGGACGATCTGGAGCGCAGGGGGCTGGCTGTACGCAAGAGCGTTCCAGGGGACCGGCGTGCGCGGGCGGTGGAAATCACGCCTCAGGGCCTGGAAATTTTCGAGGCAGCCCATGTGACGGCGGAGCCGCTGGCTGAGCGCCTGGTTGCCGACCTGAGTCCCGGCGAGCCCGAGAAGCTGACAGATCTGCTGACCCGGATCGCCTATCCCGCAGGCGGCGAGGCGTAAGCGCGCCGCTCACCGTTCGCACCGCCGTCGCGCGGTACATCTGCCTGTATGGCCGGCGGTCTGCCGTTCACCCCCGCAGCGCGCGCCCTCGAAGAGACGAACCCGTTCATCGGCGGCGAGGTCGCGGTAGATCAGCGTGCGCTCCGGGAGCTTTTCGTAGCGGCGTGACCATGGACCGTCTCCAAAATGCAGCCCCCGGGCGGGGCACCAAGGGCTGGGGAGTCATGTCCGACGATAGTTGAACATGAGATTGTATTAAGTGATACCATCTCGCTTGTAGCGGATGGGGGGCGAGCAGGCGAGGAGTCGGACGATCATGGACGTCTACGAGGCGGTCGCGAGCCGACGGGCGGTGCGCGCATTCACCGACCGTGAGGTCCCGAGGGAGGTGCTGGAGCGCGTGCTCTTCGCCGCGGCCCGGGCACCGTCCGGGTCGAACCTCCAGCCGTGGCACACCTACGCGGTGACCGGCCGGCCACTGGCAGAGATCAAGAAGCGGGCCGGCGAGCGCCTTGCCACAGGCGACCCCTGGGACGAGCCGGAGTACGAGCAGTACCCACCCGCACTGAAATCCCCCTACCGTGAGCGGCGATCCGCCTTCGGCGAGCAGCGCTACGGCACACTCGGTATCGCTCGCGAGGACATAGAGGCACGCCAGCGGGCCGCTTCGGCGAACTGGGACTGTTTCGGCGCGCCCGCTGCCCTGTTCTGCTACATCGACCGCGACATGGGCCGGCCCCAATGGTCCGACGTCGGCATGTATCTGCAGACCGTCATGCTGCTGCTCCGCTCCGAAGGCCTGCACAGCTGTACGCAGATGGCCTGGGCGAAGTTTCGGAGGACCGTCGCGGAGGTCCTGTCACCCCCGGACGAGCTCATCCTCTTCTGCGGCATGTCGATCGGGTTCGAAGACACCACGGCACGTGACGGCCGTACGGGCCGGGCCCCGCTCGACGAGACGGTCACCTTCGTCGACGGCCTCTGACGTCGCCCCCTCAGTCGATTGAGGCGCATGTTGCCGCACCCCCAAGGTGCCCGATATGCAATATTTGCCCACATAATTTCGAGGAAGGGCACGCTATGAAGATCGCAGTCATCGGCGGTACCGGGCTGATCGGATCGCAGGTCGTCAATGACCTGAACGCCGCCGGGCACGAGGCGGTACCCCACTCGAAGTCCACCGGAATCGACGTCATCAGCGGAAAGGGACTGGACGAGGCGGTGGCGGAAGCCGACGTCGTCGTCAACCTGACGAACTCCCCGACTTTCGACGAAGCCTCCCCGGCCTTCTTCCAGACCTCGATGGACAACCTCCTGGCCGCGGCCCACAAGGGCGGCGTCGGTCACTTCGTCATCCTCTCGATCGTAGGGGCGGACCAGGTGCCGGAGCTGGACTACTACAAGGCCAAGGTGCTCCAGGAGCAGATCCTCGCGGCCGGGCCGGTTCCCTACTCGATCGTCCGGGCGACACAGTTCATGGAGTTCATGGACGCCGTCATGTCCTGGACCGCCGACGGCGACACCGTCCGGTTGCCCGCCACGCCGATCCAGCCGATCGCCGCCAGGGACGTGGCCGACGCGGTGGCACAGATCGCCGCAGGCGCCCCGCTGAACGGCATTCGCAACATCGCCGGCCCCGAGATCTTCTCCCTGGACGAGCTGGGCCGCATCACCCTGTCCCACAAGGGTGACAACCGCACGGTCGTCACCGACCCCACCGCCGGCATGTTCGCCGCCGTCAAGGGCGACGTCCTCACCGACGAGCACGCCCACCTCGCCCCCACCCGCTACACCGACTGGCTCTCCTGAGCCGCTCACCGCTCTGAGGGGTAGCTGATCCTGGACGTCTATGAGGCGGTCACGAGCCGACGAGCGGTTCGCGGATTCACCAGCCGGCCAGTACCGAGGGCGGTGCTGGAGCGCGTGCTCTCCGCCGCGGCCTGGGCGCCGTCCGGGTCGAACCTCCAGCCGTGGCGTATCTACGTGCTGACCGGCCGGCCGCTGGCCGAGCTCAAGAGGCGCGCCGGCGAGCGCGTGGCCACAGGCGACCCCTGGGACGAGCGGGAGTACGAGATGTACCCGGCCGCACTGAAGTCCCCTTACCATGAGCGCCGATCCGCCTTCGGCCACGAGCGCTACAGCGCACTGGGCATCGCGCGTGAGGACTGGGAGGCGCGCCAGCGGGCCGCTTCGGCGAACTGGGACTGTTTCGGCGCGCCCGCTGCCCTGTTCTGCTACATCGACCGCGACATGGGCCGGCCCCAATGGTCCGACGTCGGCATGTATCTGCAGACCGTCATGCTGCTGCTCCGCTCCGAAGGCCTGCACAGTTGCCCGCAGATGGCGTGGTCGGTGTATCGCAAGACCGTCGCGGAGATCGTGTCACCCCCGGACGAGCTCATCCTCTTCTGCGGCATGTCGATCGGGTTCGAGGACGTCACGGTGGGCTACAGGCGTACGGGCCGGGCGCCACTCGACGAGACCGTCACGTTCGTCGACGGTTAGGACCAGCACGCTCCGGCTTGTCCGTGTATGCGGCTCGGCTCGGCATGCAACGCGGTGTCGGCAAAGAAGGACAGGACACCCACGAACGGGTCCACCAGGCTCGTCCACATCAGCTTTCCGGCTGTCCATAGGACGTCGACGGGGATGTCCACACAAAATTCTTCAGGTGCCGACGCCCCACTGGGCCAGCTCGAGACCCGGCTGCCCGGTGCTCGACCACTGGCCGCCAGTCCTCGCGTACTCGTTCCACCACCCGGACAGCCTGGCGGGAGGGCGTTTGCCGGACCAGGAGGTGACTTCGGTTGGTCAGTCTGCTGTCGGGCTCTGCCGGACCTACGCTCGCGTGAACCCGTGGCTCCGCTCCACTTTCGCCACATGCAGCGTGTAGCTCTGGTACCACTCGGCTCGTCCACGCTTTTGTGCCGCGCGGTGCTCGGCGTTGCTCCGCCACTCCGCCAGGGCGTCGGCGTCACGGAAGTATCCGACAGTGATGCCCAGCCCGCCAGGAGTCTGCGCGTGGTCCATCCCCAGGAACCCGGGGACGTCCTTCACCAGGTCTTCCATGCGTGTGTTGGTCTCGCTGTAGCCGCTCTGGTCCTGGGTTCGCACCGTAGTGAAGACCGCCACGTAGTAGGGGGGTTCATACGCCTCGACGGGCGCGACAGGCGCTTCCGAGTGATCGCTCATGTCGTCACCGTAAGGCGGGATCCGCCCAACGATCCAGCGTCTTTCCCGGACGGGGTGATGCGGCACCAGGTTCAGCACAGGCGGTGACTGGTCGATCCATCGCCCGGGAACCGCTGCTCGTCTCCCCGATGATCCGGTGGCGCGGCTTTTGTGCAGCCCTCTACTGCTTCGCCGCTGCGGTTCAGTTCTGCCGCTGGGTGGGATCGGGGAGTTCGACGTGGGTGCGCGTCCCATGGGTATCAGTGACGTCGATGACGACGCTCGTCCGGTCGTCCGTGGGAATCTCGACAATGCCGGTGGAGTAGGTGCTGTTTTCCACCATGTCCTGGGTCACCCGTACTCCGGTGAGCTCTTCGGCAAGTGCGATGTAGTCCTCAAGATCGCAGCTGCCGTTTTCGAAGTCGAACCCCACGTGGTGCATGAGGTCGACGAGTCCGTCCGGGGTGCTGCCGTCGCGGTGGAGTGGGCCCTCGAATCGGGTGCGCAGTTCGCCGTCTTCCCACCAGGAGAAGAGGCTCATGGCGTTGGGGCTGCGGAAATGTGAGACGCCCCTGGTACCGAGGGTGGCGCGCTTCATGGCGTCGGTCTGGATCTCGATGCCGCCGTTGATCTCCAAGGCCAGGACCCAGTCGGCATCCTTGCCCTGGACGAGGGTGGCGCCTACGAACATGTAGTCGCCCCATTCCTCCTGATCATCTTGGAACGCACGGTCTTGGGCAACGAACGCGTCGAAGCCGGCGACGTCTCCTTGGGGGGCCGCGCCGAGGCGGTCGAGGAACGTTCGCGGCGAGAGTCCACGCACCAGGGTCAGGGTGTACCCCTCGAGGAGGAAGCCCCCTTGGAAGTCTCGGAGCCAGGAGCGGTCTGACGGTTCAACCTTCATGAGCAGTCATGCTGTCAGGTGCCGGTGACAGAGCACTCTGCGGGGCAGGGAGGTCACTGTCTCCCCGGAACCCCTCCAACCGGCGCAGGGTCACTCCTCGGTCGGCTCCCACGGCGCGGCTCCGCTCGCGGCGGCCCGCCGGTGGGGTGCGGGTCGCAGTGTGTCAGGGCGTCAACCGGTCAGTGCTCGTGCTCTGCCGCCGCGAGGGCGCCTCGGTTGCCGACGACCACGGGTCCGCAGCCTGCCGGTAGATGGTCGGCCGCCATCGCCACGGCTGCTTCGGCCGTGTCGGCCTCACCGACGAAGTCGCCTCTGGACCTCCCACGTACCGGTCCAGGGTGATGCATCCCCGCCACGTTCCTTGTCGGGTGCCCGCACTGGAGCCGGACGGTCCGTTGTCTGCCTGCGTCGTGCTCGGCCACCAGCTCGGTGCCGGCCCACACCGTTCCCGGCCGGGTACCGTACGACTCCCGCAGTGGGGTGCCGAACCGGACGCGGACGGCGTGGACGAGAGGGGCCGGTTCCGGGGGTCGTGTCCCCGGAACCGGCCCGTCGTCGTCAGAGTCCGGTGGGTCTCAGTGGCCGAAGCCGTAGGCGAACAGATGGTCGGTGCCCGTCGAGCCCGTCACCGGCAGGGTGATCGACGCCACCTGCTTGGACGCGTCAAGGGGAACCTTCGTGGCGAAGACGTACGTCTTCACGCCGTCCCGGCCCCCGCTCCCGGTGTTCCGGTAGCCCGTCGTGACGGCCGTCGTGTCACCCGGGAGCGGCTTGCTCGAACCGGCGTTGAGGGTCCAGTCGGAGAAGCCGACCGTCGCCTTCGAGGTGGTGCCGTCGGTGTAGGTGACGCTCACCGTGCCCGAGACCCCGCTGCCGTCGGTCGGTGCGTTGGCCGCCGTGCCCAGCAGGCCCAGCGACGCCCCCGACGTACCGGCCGGCATCGGGATGGTCTGGCCGGCCATCTCCAGGTTGTCCAGCTGACCGGACGTCACTGCCGGCCAGGTGTAGGAGATGCCGTCGACCGTGACGGTCGAGCCGCTCGTGACGCCGGCCGCGGACAGCGCGTTCTGCGAGAAGGCCCAGCCACCGCCGTCGAAGCCGCCCGAGAATTTCGTGCCGTCGGGGTAGACGCCCTCGTTGGTGTCGTACGGCCACAGTTCACCGGCCTTGGCCACGGCCACGCGGAGGGCCGCCCCGCTGAGAGTCGTTCCGGTGCTGTGGTCGGTCAGCGCGAAGGTGACCGGAAACGTTCCTTCGCTCGCGCCCGCCGTCACGTGGATTTTCGCCTCGGCGCTGCCCGAGGCGGGCACCTTCACCGAGCCGGAGGCGGGATCGAGCGTGACGCCGGAGGGCGCCGTCGCCTTCCAGTCGACGGTGACGTCCTTGCTGCCCAGGTTGGTGAGGTCGAGCGTGGCGTCACCGGATGCGCCAGGCTGCAGCACCAGGCCGTCGCTGGAGGGGCCGGTCGCGGCCAGGATCCGGTCGCCGCCCGTGGTGTCCGACGGGGGTGCGGCCGACGGGTCGGACGCCCAGGACTTGTCGGGCTGGGTGCCGAGGGTGAAGTCGATCGTGCCCGCCCCCTTGAACTGCTGGTACGTCAGCCAGGAGGTCTTCCACTCCTTGCCCTTGACGTCGAGGGACTGCACGTACGGGGCGTCGGGTGCCGCCTGTGGCGCGTTGATCTGCACTGTCCTGCCGCCGGCGAAGGTCACCTCGGCCACCGGGAACGGGGGACTGCCGAGCGCCAGGGTGTCCGTGCCCGGGGTCTCGGGGTACATGCCCAGCTCGGACCAGACGTACCAGGAGCTCATGGCGCCGAGGTCGTCGTTGCCGAACGAGCCGACCGGGGCGTTGAAGTACAGCTTCTGCTGGGCCGCTCGGACGGCCTCCTGGGTCTTCCAGGGCCGGCCCGTGTAGTCGTACTCCCAGGGGATCTCCACGCTCGGCTCGTTGCTCAGGTTGGCGTTGGTGTCGCCGGGGTCGGTGATGTTGTCGAGGAGGCTGTCCAGGAAGGACGAGTACGCCTGGTCACCGCCGCGCGCCTGGATGAGCTGCTGCAGGTTGAACGGGACCATCGGCGTGTACTGGGCCGACGTGCCCTCCACGAAGCCGTTGGAGGTACCCGGGGTGAAACCGCCCGCGAACTGGCCGTCCTTGTTCTTCGCCTGCATGTAGCCGGTCTGCGGGTTGAAGACGTTCATCCAGTCCTGGGCGCGGGTGGCGAACTTCTGGTAGACGTCCGTCTTGCCCAGTGACTTCGCGAAGGCGGCGAGGGCGTAGTCGGCGGAGTCGTACTCGAGCTGCGTGGAGACCGGGCCGTAGAAGTTGCAGCAGCCGTAGTCGTTCTCGTCCAGCGGGAGGTAGCCCTTGGTGTCCCGCACGGACTCGCCGGGGCGGTCGTTGTTCGGGAGGGTGGCCTCGTGCTGGAGGGCGGCCAGCGCCTTGTCCGTGTCGAAGCTCCGGGCGCCGAAGGCGTACGCGTCGGTGATGATGCCGGCGGCCGGGTCACCGACCATGACGTAGCTCTCGCCGTTGTTCGAGGCCCACTTGGGCAGCAGGCCCGTCTGGTCGTAGCCGTTGAGCATCGAGGTGACGACGTCGCTGGTGATCTTGGGCTCGACCATCGCCATCAGCTGCGTCTGGGAGCGGTAGGTGTCCCAGCCGGAGTAGTTGGCGTACTGGGCCTGCTGGCCCTTGGCCAGCTTGTGGATCTGGTTGTCCATGCCCACGTACTGGCCGTTGTCGTCCGAGAAGACGTTCGGGTGCAGCAGCGCGTGGTAGAGCGCGGTGTAGAACTGCACCTGCTGGTCCGAGGAACCGCCGCCGATCCGGATCCTGTTCAGAGCCGCGTTCCAGGCGTCGTGGTTCGCCTGCTGGACTGCGTCGAAGTTCCAGTTCTTGATCTCGGTGGCGAGGTTGTCCGCCGCGCCCGCGTCGCTGGTGTAGGAGATGCCGACCTTCGCGCTCACCGTCGGGTTCGAGGAGGTGTCGAAGGTGAGGTACATGCCGTTCGCACCGGTCGTGGGTGGCTGGACGGCCTTGCCCGTGGCGGGAGTGTTCGCTCCCGGCCTCGGTGCGCCGCCGGCACTCGGCGACGGCGACGGGGTACCGGGGGCCTTGCCGCCGCTTCCGTGGATCGTCGGGGACGGCTTCGCCGGGACGGTGAAGTGCTTCTCCTCCAGCGGGGCCGACCGGGACGCCTGCGGGGTCTGCCGGACCTTGCCCGCCTTCAGCGACCTCGCGTTGGCGTTGATGGTGCCGCCGACCCAGGTGCCGCTCTGGGTGAACGGCTGGTCGAACTTGATGTCGAAGTGCAGCGTGTACCTGTTGCTCGCACCGCAGAAGTGCCCGCTGTCGATCGACCCGATGACCTCTTTGCTGTTCACCACCTGAACGCGGGTGCCGTCCACCTGGGTAGCGCCGCCGCTGAGCTTGAGCAGCAGGTTGGCCTGCCGGTCCGACGGGAAGGTGAACGTGCCCATCCCGGCGCGGGTGGTGTCGGTCAGCCGGGTCGTGACGCCGTTCGCATCGGTGACCTTGTAGTACCCGGTGCCCGCCTTCTCGTCGTCGTGGCTGAAGCCGACGGACGTGTTGGCGAGGTTGCCCGAGAGGGCGCCGGTCACCGGAAGGATCGGCAGGTCACCTGAGACGGGGCAGCCGGGGCCCGACACGTGGGTGACGCTGAAGCCGGAGATCTTCTTGTCGTTGTACTCGTAGCCGCCGCCGTCAGGGCGGTGGGGCGTCGTGTCGGGGCTCCACTGCACCATGCCGGCCGGCATGTCGGGGCCCGGGAAGGTGTCCACCTCGCCCGAGGTGCCGATGAAGGGGTTGACGAGGGACGCGGGGTCCTTCACCAAGGGGGGTGTCGCGGCGCTCGCGGCATCGGCGTTCCCGATCGCCGGGAGCGGGAGCCCGGCGATTCCCAGGACGCAGATCACGGCCAGGCGTTGACGGAGTCTTTTTCGGTTACGAGGCGCAGCTGAACGTCGGGGTCGGACCATCGGTTGCCTCCGCAGCGGTTCGTGCTTCGCACAGGTGCTGACGTGCCGAAGGACGGGCAGGGCAGGCAACGTTGTCAGGCCGTTGCGGAAACGGCCTGACAACGTTGCCATACACGAGTGTCGAGTGAAACGCGTGGGGTCACGGCGTGTCAACGAGGCCAACGCAGGTTTCTGGGCGCGAAGTTCGCAGCCGGGTGTTCCCGGCACCGGCGCGCGGCTGCCGGCCGGCGTTTCCGGGGCCCGGCGGATCGGTGCACAGCCCCCTCAGGGGAGTACCTGACGCAACTGGCGCGGACGGTCCGGTCTGTTCGGGTGGATGGCCGTGCGGGCCACGCCGGGGAACGACTGCGGGCGGCCTGTTCCGTACCCTGGCGGTATGCGTATGCGCCCCACTCTGAGCTGGACCCCTGCCGGGGAGGTGCCGCCGGGCACCACGGATCTGGGGCCGGTCACCGATGCGCTGAGCACCGGTGGTGTGCTGGTGCTCAGCGGGGCGGGCATCTCCACGGAATCGGGCATCCCCGACTACCGGGGCGTCGGCGGGAGCCTGAGCCGGCACACCCCGATGACCTACCAGGACTTCACCGCCGGCGCGCAGGCCCGGCGCCGCTACTGGGCGCGCAGCCATCTCGGCTGGCGCACCTTCCGTCGCGCCGGCCCCAACGCCGGGCACCGGGCCGTGGCCGCGTTCGGGAGGCACGGTCTGCTGTCCGGTGTGATCACCCAGAACGTCGACGGCCTGCATCAGGCTGCCGGCAGCGAGGGCGTCGTGGAACTCCACGGAAGTCTGCACCGGGTCGTCTGCCTTTCCTGCGGCGCCTTCAGCCCGCGCCGCGAACTCGCCCGGCGGCTGGAGGAGGCCAATCCTGGCTTCGACCCGGTGGCCGCCGGTATCAATCCGGACGGTGACGCCGACCTCACCGACGAACAGGTCGGCGACTTCCACGTGCTGCCCTGCACGATCTGCGGGGGCATCCTCAAGCCGGACGTGGTGTTCTTCGGCGAAGCCGTTCCGCCGCAGCGGGTGGAGCGCTGCCGCGAGCTGGTCCGTGAGGCGGCCTCGCTGCTTGTCCTGGGCTCCTCCCTGACGGTGATGTCCGGTCTCCGGTTCGTCCGCCAGGCGGCCCTGGCCGGGAAGCCCGTGTTGATCGTCAACCGGGACCCGACCCGTGGCGACCGGCACGCCGTCACCCGTGTCGCTCTCTCCCTGGGGACAGCCCTCACCGCCGTGACGGACCGCTTGGGCATCACCGTGGACGGTGAGGGGGCGGCCCGGGGGATGGTGTGACGGTGGTGAGGCGTCACCGCGGTTTACTGCCCCCGGACTTCGGGGATGGGCGTTCGGTTTCTGGCGGGTTCCCCGTGCGGTGCAGCGGGCACCGGGACCGCCGCCTCGGGCGAGGCGGCGGTCCTGCCGCTGGTTCACCGCAGCGGGCCGGCTGTGCGCGGGGCCTGCCGCGTGGTCAGTTCCAGATGCCGGTGATGTCGGAGGCGCTGGCCGCGGCCCCGGCGTGGGTCGTCAGCCCGGCCAGGTCCTCGAGGGTGCGCAGCGTGTTGTAGTGGTTGTACTGCGTCGAGGTGGAGCTGCCCTGCGCGACGTGCGCACCGTAGAGCACGGTGGCGATGTGGTTGCTGTGCGAGCTGTCGTCCTCGTCGAAGGTGACGGCCAGGATGCTGTTGTGCGTCGTGGCCCAGGTGGCGTAGGCGCCGAGGTTGTTCTTCAGCCAGGTGTCGCCCGTCGTGACGGAGCAGTCGTGCATGTCGTTGCACAGGTTCGGGACGACGAAGGAGACCTTGGGCAGGGTGGTGTAGTCCGTCGGGAACTGCGTGAAGGTGTGCGCCGTGTTCAGCGGGACGTTGCTGAAGGCGAACCACGGGTTGTGCTTCCGGGCGTACTTGGTGGCGGAGTTGGTGCACACCGTGGAGCCCTGGGAGGGCAGGCCTTCGTTGTAGCTGCCCCAGGTCTTTCCCGCGGCGATGAGCTCGGAGCCGAGGCTGGCGGCGCTGCTGAACTGCGGGGTGTAGCAGTTGTCGTTGGTGATGCCCTGGTTGTTCCCGGAGAACAGGTCCAGGTAGTTCGGCTGGCTGGGGTGGGTGATGGCGAACGAGTTGGTGAGGTTGCCGCCGCCGGCCTTCAGCGTGTTGTTGAGGTACGGGGCGCTGGAGCTGCCGATGACCTGGTCGTAGGAGTGGTTCTCGAACACGACGACGACCACGTGGTCGGGGGTGGGCAGAGCGGCGGCCTGCGCGGCCGGGGCAGCGGACCATGTTCCGACCAGGGCGGCGGAGAGGGCGGGGACGAGGGAGAGCGTCCGGCGCGAGCGCTTGATGCGGGACAGCATGGACACGGTGGACCTCCTGTGTGAGCGGTGAGCGGGGAGGTTCTCCACTGATCAGGCCCTTTCTGATCAGGCGGTAGGAGACTAGAGGTGCGCCGTCGCTGCCTTCAGGTGCCTGGCAATGAAGAGACCCCGAACAGCCGTTGGCTGCCCGGGGCTGTTGCGCCCCTTCTGTTCACCTGTCCGCGGGTTGCCCCCACACCCCAGCTGTCGGCGGCCCCGCGGCTACGCACGCCGCCTGTCGGGGACGTCCAAGGACAGTGAGGCCCGACTACACCTCGCCCGTGGCGAACAGCTCCAAGTGCCCGCACTTGGGGCACCGGAACGCCTCTATCTGCCGCCGGGGCCGGCCCATTCGCTTGGCACCTCCGAAGATGCCCCGCTCCAACGCCCCCTCGATCCAGCGCGCGTAGCCACGGGAGTGCTCACCGGCATCCTCGATGAAGCCTTCCTCCAGCCCGACGGTGCCGCAATGGGTGCAGGTGTAGTTGCTCATCCGGTGAGTCTAGACATCGGTGCGCTGACTTCCCGCCGCACGTTCCGCCGTTTCGGCCGGGTGGCAGTGGACGGCTGCGAGGACGGTTCCCCCGGCGCGAACCCATCGCTCGCCGAGGCCGGAGCGCGCGCTCCTGGCCGCGTCGCGGTGTCGCCCGCGGGCCCTCACTGCCGCGTGGCCCGAGCGCACCGGAGAGGTGGTGGGGATCCCGCCACTCCGGCCGGGCCCGTCCGCCGCACCCTCGGCCACATGCACCCCCGCAGCCGTACGGGCACCGCGCCGGTGGTCTGCGAGAATGGGGCCGTTCTCGGAGCGTCGCGGGCCGCGGTGCTCGTCGCCCAACAGGAGCATGCACGGTGTCGTCACAGCACGGAGCCCCTTCTTCCGCCGGGGAGAGCAAGCGCCCCGCCCAGGGCGGGGGCCGCAAGCAGTCCTCCTCCGGCGGAGGGCGCAAGCGGTCCGCCGCCGCGAACGGGCAGGGGCGCCCGTCCTCGGCGCAAGACCAGCAGGACCAGCAGGGGCGCGGGCGTGCCGCGTCCGCGCGCCGGGGCGGTGAGCGCACCGGCGCCGCTCAGGAGCGCGACGCGTCCGACGAGCGCATGACGTCCCGGGACCGCACGTCGCAGCGGGACCGCAAGACGTCCCAGGACCGCAAGCCAGTGCGCGGTCGCACGGCATCCGAGGACCGCAGGTCCCCGCGCGACCGCAACGCGCCCCCGAACCGCACGCCGCAGCCCGACCACAAGGCGCCCCGCGACCGCACGGACCTGCAGGCCGACTGCGCCAACTGCTTCGGTCTGTGCTGCGTGGCCCTTCCCTTCGCCCGCTCGGCCGACTTCGCCGTGAACAAGCCCGCCGGGCAGGCGTGCTCGAATCTTCAGGCGGACTTCCGTTGCGGCATCCACGCGCAGCTGCGTGACAAGGGCTTCCCCGGCTGTACCGTCTTCGACTGCTTCGGCGCCGGACAGAAGGTGTCCCAGATCACCTTCGGCGGCACCGACTGGCGTCGGGCTCCGAAGTCGGCGCGTGCCATGTTCGAGGTCTTCCCCGTCATGAGGCAGCTGCACGAGCTGCTCTGGTACGTCACCGAGGCCCTCGATCTCGCAGCGGCCCGGCCGGTCCACAAGGAGCTGCGGCGGGCGCTGGCCCAGCTCGACGAGCTGACCCGCGGCAGTGCCGAGTCGATCAGCGAGCTGGACGTGAACGCGCTGCGCGGCGAGGTCAACGCGCTGCTGCTGCGGGCCAGCGAGCTCGCCCGAGCCCAGGTCCCGGGCCCGAGGAAGAACCACCGCGGCACCGATCTGATCGGCGTGCGGCTGTCCGGCGCCGACCTGCGAGGGGCGAGCCTGCGCGGCGCCCTTCTCATCGCCGCCGATCTCAGCGGGGCGGATCTGCGCGACGCCGATCTGATCGGCGCCGACCTGCGCGACGCCGACCTGCGCGGCGCGGACCTCACCGGCGCCCTGTTCCTCACCCAGGCACAGCTGAACGCCGCCAAGGGCGACGCGGCCACCGAGCTGCCTGTCTCGCTCAGCAGGCCCGCCCACTGGCCGGCCTAGTGGGGTGACTGCTCTCCTGCCCGGACTCCCCACGCGCAGGAGGCCGCCGTGGCCGTGATCCGCTGTGCCGGCTGCTCCGCCGTCCTGGTGTGCCGGCCCCCGTCACGGTTCCCGCGCCCATAGCATCTTTGTGGAGTGTGACATTGCATATGGGGCTGGGCCGGTCCGGCCCCTGCCGGGAGACTCCCGCGGCTGCCTAGCATCCCGCCATGGATCTAGAGGTACGGCACTTGCGAGTGATCTGCGCGATCGCGGAGGCCGGAAGCCTGACCCGTGCCGCCGCGTCGCTGTGCATGACCCAGCCGGGGATGAGCGCCCAACTGCGGCGGATCGAGGCCATGCTGGGCGGACCGATCTTCGAGCGGGGACAGGCCGGTGCCGTGCCCACCGCGCTGGGTGAGCTGGTGCTGCCCCGGGCCCGGGCGATCCTGCCGGGCATCGACGGTCTGCTCTCCGACACCGCCCGCGCGGCTCGCTGTGGAGCAGTCCCCGGGCGCCTTCGTCTGGGATCCGTGGGCGCTCCGCTGCTTGCCGATCTCGTGCTGGTGGCACGGGAGTTGATCCCCGGATCGGATGTGACGACCCGGTGCCGGTACTCCCCCGGCCCCCTGGTGGACGACCTCTCGGCGGGACGCCTGGAGGCGGCGGTGCTCGGGGACAGCCCCGGGCACGAACTCGCGCCGCGCGAGGGAGTCGTCCTGCGCCCGGTGGTCAGTGAGCCCGTCTTCGCACTGCTGCCGTCCGCCCACCCCCTGGCCGGTCACGATGAGGTGAGTCTGGAGGACCTCGTCGGGGAGGACTGGGCCATGCCGCACCCGGACAGTGACCGCACCCGGGAGTACTGGGCGTCCGTCTTCTCCCGGACGGGCCGTCAGCCGCGCGCCCCCTACGAGGCGGAAGGCCGCCAGCTGATCGACCTCGTACGGGCCGGGCTCGCCGTCAGTCTCTGCCAGGCGACCTTCATCGAGGTGCCGGGCGTCACCGTGCTGCCGATCGCCGGCGATCCCTTCTGGTACCGCCACGTGCTCGGCCTGCGGCGCGATGGTCCGCTGGCCGCGCACGGTGACGAGATCGTCCGCAGGGTGGCCGAGGGCTATCTCGCCACCGGTGCCGCCGCTCCGGCCTACGCGCGGTGGCGCCGGTGCCGTCCGAAGCCGCCGCACCTGTCCGGGTGAGCCACCGCCGTGCGGCGAGGACCGGCTCCTACTGCCTGGTGATCGAGATCCCGTCGTGCTGGGGGGTGCTGCTGTCGACCTCGATCCGAACTCCTGTGGCGGGGTCGGTGAAGGTCTGGCCGGAGTGGAAGGCCGCCATGTCCAGTGCCCGGCAGCCCGAGGGGGGCGTTGCGTCGGGGTTGCCGTTCACGACCTGGAGGGGGCCGTCGCCGGTCTGGGCGGCGCTGTCCACCTTGTAGACGAGCACGCCGGTGGAGCAGGCGTGGCCGTCCGCGCCGACGGCCCTGCGGGACTCGGCGACGTAGGCGGTGGTCTCGCCGGTTCGGATCACCGCGATCTTCGTACCGCCCGCGCGTTCCACGGCTTTCAGGCGGACGGTGCGGCTTCCGGTCGCGGGGAGGCAGGCGACCTGGCTGTCGTCGATCCAGCCGAGCTTCCACCGCTCCCAGCCGACGTGCTGCGGGGCGGCCCCGGCGATGTCGCCCATGAGGTCCCAGCCGCCGACGAAGCGGTGGTGGTCCATGCCGGTGAACGCGTAGAGGTCGGGCAGGCCGAAGGTGTGGCTGGTCTCGTGGTCGGCGACCTTGAAGCCCCAGTGCCACATGTCCTGCCCGAAGGTCACGGCCCACTTGACGCGCCGGCCGTCGGCGGTGACGCCCGCTGTGGCCGGGTCGTACAGGTACGTCGGCGAGAAGCTGATGGCGGCGGCCGACGGGGCCGGGACGATGTAGACCATGTCGTAGCGGGAGAAGTCGGCGTACGGGTCCGCGGCCGCCACCGCCTGCCGGACGTACGCCTCGTGCTGCTCGAAGGTGATCCCGCGCTGGAAGCCGTAGCTGGTGGAGTCCTGTGGCAGCCGAATCCATCGGTCCAGCGGGGTGATGTCCAGTGCGGTCCGGCCGTAGGAGTCTCGTTTCATCCAGTCGGCCGCGGGGGCGAGTTGCCGGTGGGAGGCGGACGTGGGTCCGGAGGCCTGGGCGTCGGGGAAGTCGACGAACAGCATGAGCACGTGCTTGGTGCCGAGGGGCTGCTGGAACCGGGTGGGGTCGGTGGTGTGCCCCTCGTCGGTCCAGCCGGTCGTGCCGGGGAGGGCACAGTCGGTGGCGGGAGCCGTGCCGTGCGCCGGTGCGGCGGTCGCGGCAGAAGTGGACGCACCGAGCGACAGGAACGCCGCCGCGGCGGCACCCGTGGCAAGGGCTCTGCGTCCGTGGGGGTTTCGGGGCATGTCTCCTCGTCTCTCCTTCGGGTTGGCGCGGGGAGGTCAGACCCGTCCGGCGGCCATGTCCATCAGGCGGGACAGCACGCCTTCGCCGGACGCGGTCACCCCGTCGTGCTCCCATTCGTTGGTGACCCAGGCGCGCAGGGCACCGACCGAACGCGCGGTCGGCAGGGACAGTTCCGTGGGGACGTACATGTCGTCGTGGTAGATCGCGGCGGCCACCGGCACCTGGTTGGCCGCCAGCCGCGACGGTGAGTACAGCGCGGGCCAGTCGGCGCGCTCGGCCAGCAGCCCGGCGGCGGCGCGGAACGGCCGCAGACCGGCGATCTCCTCGTACATCCAGGGATAGAACATCTCGCCCGTGAACAGCAGCGGGTCGGCGTCCTCGGCGAACTCGGGGCGGCCCGCGACGGCGCGGGCCGCGGCCCAGTCGGTGGGCTTGCCGCCCTGCGCGAAGCAGGCTTCCTGGAGCACGGCGAAGAGCGGGTTGTCGACGAGCCCGGTCAGGTGCATCGCCTGGTGCAGGAAGGTCGCCGAGAGGTCGCCGTGGGCGTCGAGGGCTTCGTCCAGCAGCCAGTGCAGGCGCTCGGCTCCGTCGCCCATCCCCAGCATCAGGCCGAGCGTGCGCAGCCGCCGGACGGTGAGCCGGTCCCCGTCGGGCAGCCGGACCGTCCGGCGGTGGAGCACGTCGGCGATCCGCCGGACCAGGTCGCGGTCGGCGGGGTAACGGGCGTAGAACGCGGTCACCTTCTCCGTGACGCGCGGGTACGTGGCCGCGTACACGTCGTCGGCGGTGGCGTCCAGGCCGGGCAGGCCGCCCGTGACGTAGCAGGCGCGCAGGCCTTCGGGGGCCTGGGAGAGGTAGGTGAGGGTGATGAAGCCGCCGTAGCTCTGGCCGAGCGTCTCCCAGGGCTCGTCACCGGCGAGCTGACGCCGGATCAGCTCGGCGTCGGCGACGATCGAGTCGGCGCGGAAGAGGGCGAGGTGGTCGGCCAGCGCCCGGGGGCCGGGGAAGCGCTCGGCCGACCGGGCCGTGACCGGGGTGCTGCGGCCGGTGCCGCGTTGGTCCAGCAGCAGCACCCGGTGGGTCCTGAGGGCGCGGGCGAGCCATCCGGAGGTGGCGTTCAGCGGGCGAGGCGACTTGCCTCCGGGGCCGCCCTGCAGGAACAGCAGCCAGGGCAGTGGCTCGCCGGCCCGGGCCGGGTCGGACACCTCCCGGGCGAACACCTGGATCGAGGCTCCGGCGGGGTCGGCGTGATCGAGGGGTGCCGTGAACTCGTGGTCGGTCACGGTGAGTCCGGGCAGGTGGTGGGTGCGGCTCATGCGGGCCTCTCCTGGGCTGACGGCTCGGGGACGGGCTGGGTCAGCGGTTCGGGGTAGTGGCAGGCGACCTCGTGCCCGGAGGCGATCGCGCGCAGCACGGGCCGTTCGGCGGCGCAGCGGCCGGCCGCCCTGGGGCAGCGGGTGCGGAACGGGCAGCCGCTGGGCGGATCGAGTGGACTGGGCAGGTCGCCGCTCAGCACGATGCGCTCGCGGGTCCGTTCGGCGTCGGGGTCGGGCAGCGGTACGGCGGAGAGCAGGGCGTGGGTGTAGGGGTGCGCGGCACCGCCGTAGAGGGTGTCCCGGTCGGCCGTCTCGACGACCGTGCCCAGGTACATCACGACGACGCGCGTGCTGATCTGGCGGACCGCGCCCAGGTCGTGCGCGATGAACACGTAGGCGAGCCCGTACTCCTGCTGCAGGTCCTTGAGCAGGTTGAGGATCTGTGCCTGGACCGACACGTCGAGCGCCGAGACGGGCTCGTCGCACACCAGCAGTCTCGGCCGCAGCGCCAGTGCCCGGGCGATCCCGATGCGCTGGGCCTGACCGCCGGAGAACTCATGGGGGTAGCGGGCGGCGTGCTCCGGCAGCAGGCCCACCCGCTCCAGCAACTGTTCGACCGGTTCGCCGGGGGTCAGCCCCTGGTAGCGGTACGGGGCCGTCAGGATCTGCCGGACGGTCTGGCGGGGGTTGAGCGAGGAGTACGGATCCTGGAAGATCATCTGCAGGTCGCGTCGCAGGGGCCGCATCATCTGCTCGTCCAGCGTGGTCAGTTCCCGTCCGGCCACACAGACCGTGCCCGAGGTGGGCTCGATCAGCCGGGTCAGCAGCCGGGCGACGGTGGACTTGCCGCAGCCGGACTCGCCGACCAGACCCAGCGTCTCCCCCGCGGCCACCCGCAGCGACACGCCGTCGACCGCTCTGACGTGTCCGGCGAGCCGCCGGGTCAGGCCGTGCCGTACGGGGAACCGCTTGACCAGGTCACGGGCTTCGAGCAGGGGCGCGTTCACGCGGTCACCTCCGGTGCCGCGAGGGTGGGCAGCCGGTCGGGCAACGGTCCGTCGACGCGGGGCACGCAGGCGAGCAGGCCTTTGGTGTAGGTGTCGCGCGGCCGGTAGAACACCTCGCGGACGGTGCCCCGCTCGACCGCGCGGCCGCCGTACATCACGACGACCTCGTCGGCCAGTCCGGCGACCACGCCCATGTCGTGGGTGATGAGCATGACGGCGGTGCCGGACCGCTCCCGCAGTTCCCGCAGCAGGTCCAGGATCTGGGCCTGTACGGTCATGTCGAGCGCGGTGGTCGGTTCGTCGGCGATGAGCAGGTCGGGTTCCAGGCACAGGGCCATCGCGATCATCACGCGCTGGCGCATGCCGCCGGAGAACTCGTGCGGGTACGCGCGGGCGCGCCGCTCGGGCTCGGGGATGCCGACGCGGTCCAGCATCCGTACGGCGACCCGCTGTCCCTCGCGGCGTCCGGCGCGGCGGTGTGCGCGGTAGGCCTCGGCGATCTGGAAGCCCACCGGGTAGTAGGGGTTCAGACAGGACAGCGGGTCCTGGAAGATCATCGCGATGCGGTCTCCGCGCAGCCGGCGCAGCGTCCGCCGGTCCAGGCCGGTCAACCGCTGGCCGTCGAACCGGACTTCACCCGTGATCCGGGCGTCGGGCAGCAGGCCCATGACGGCCAGGCTCGTCACGGACTTGCCGCTGCCCGACTCGCCCACCACGCCGAGCACCGCCCCGGCGGCAAGGTCCAGATCGAGTCCGTCGACGGCGCGTACGCCGCCCGCGAAGTCCACGGTCAGGTCTCGTACGGTCAGCAGGGTCATCCCACGGCCCTCACTCTCGGGTCCAGGAGCGCGTAGACCAGGTCCACCGCGACGTTGGCGACGACGACGAATCCCGCGGCGAAGAGCGTCACCCCGAGGATCACCGGCTGGTCGGCGCTGTTGATCGCGTCGGCCGCGAGCTTGCCCACGCCGGGCAGGCCGAAGACCGACTCGGTGATGAGGGCGCCGCCGAGCAGCGCGCCGAGGTCCATGCCGAAGATCGTCACGATGGGCATCAGTGCCGGCCGCAGCGCATGACGGCGCAGCACGGTCGGCTCGGGCAGACCCTTGGCGCGGGCGGTGCGGACGAAGTTCTGGCCGAGGCTGTCGAGCATCTCGCCGCGGGTGATCCGGGCGTAGATGCCGGCGTAGAGCATCGCCAGCGTGATCCACGGCATGACCATGGACTGGGCCCAGCCGACGGGGTCCGCGGTGAGCGGGATCGCCTGGGGGTAGGGCAGCAGACCGAGTTTGACGACGAGCAGGTACTGCAGCACCAGGGCGGTGAAGTACACCGGGAGCGACACACCGCCGAGCGCGGCCGTCATCGCCGCCCGGTCCCACAGGCTGCCGCGGCGCAGCGCGGAGATCACCCCGGCCGTGACGCCGACGAGCAGCCACAGCACCGCCGCCCCCACGGCGATGGAGATGCTGACCGGCAGCCGGTCCGTGAGCATCAGCCACACCGGTTGATCGGTCTGGAAGCTGAATCCCAGGCATGGAGCGGGGCAGTGCACGGCCTGGGCGCCCGTGCCGTAGCTGCGGCCGCCCACGATGCCCACGAGATAGTCGCGGAACTGCACGAACACCGAGTGGTCCAGGCCGAGCGTGGTGCGGATCTCGGCGATCCGCTGGGGGCTGCATGCCTTGCCGCAGGCTCCCTGGGCCGGGTCGGCCGGCATCAGATAGAAGATCGCGAAGGTGGCGGCGCAGATTACCAGCAGGATCGCTGCCGTCGCGGCCAGCCTGCGCAGGACGTAGAGGATCATCGTCGGCGGCTCCGGGGGTCGAGCGCGTCCCGCACCGCGTCGCCGAGGATGTTGAAGGCGAGCACGGTGACGAACAGGAAGGTGCCCGGGACGAGGAAGTAGACGGGGTCGGCGGCGTACCACGGCACCGCGGCGGCGATCATCTGGCCCCATGAGGGGGTCGGCGGACGCACTCCGATGCCGAGGAAGGACAGGCCCGCCTCGGTGGCGATGTAGCCGGGGATCGACATCGTGGCCACCACGAGGACCGGGCCGCTCAGGTTGGGCAGTACCTCTCGCACCAGCAGGGCGCGCCGGGAGGCGCCCAGCACCCGGGCCGCGGCCACGAACTCGCTACGGGCCAGCACCATCGCCTGCCCGCGCACGATCCGCCCGACGTACGGCCAGCCGAAGAAGCCGAGCACGACGACCAGGAGAAGCTGCCGGTTCACGCCCGGTGCCGCAGAGATCAGCGCGATCATGAAGATGAGGGCGGGAAAGGACATCAGCAGGTCCATCAGCCTGCCGACGACCGTGTCGGTCCAGCCGCCGAAGAATCCGGCGGCCAGCCCGAGCACCGTACCGAGCGCCACGGACAGGGCCGTGGCGAGCAGGGCGATGAGCAGGGAGACGCGGGCGCCGTGGACGACGCGGGCGAGGATGTCCCGGCCGCTGCCGGGCTCGACGCCCAGCCAGTGGCCGGCGCTGATGCCGCCGCCGGTGCCGCGCGGCAGTCCGCCGAGCGCCGGGTCGACCGCTTCGGAGTGGAACTCGGTCGGGGACGTGCCGGCGGCCCAGGTGATCAGCGGGGCGGCGAGGGCGGTCAGCACCAGGAGGAGGACCACGGTCAGGGCGATCGTCGCGGAGCGCTGGGCCAGCAGGCGGCGCAGCAGGGATGCCTCATGTGGTGTGACGCGGGGCGGCGCGTCGGCCGGTACGGGGGCCGGGAGCGTGGCGGTCACTTGCGCAGCCCCAGGGAGACCAGGTCCAGCTCGCCGACGTAGGCGATGTGCCCGTAGGCGCCGGTGACATGAGTGCCGATCAGGACGGCCGCCTTGTCCCACAGGAACGGCACGACCGGCGCGTCCCGCATGATCTGCCCGGCCAGCCGGCCGTAGGCGGTCGCGGCGGCCGCCGGGGCCTTCATCCTGGCTATCTGGTCGATACGGGCGTTCACCTCGGCCGAGTTGTACTGGGCGTGGTCGTTGTTGCCCTCGGGGGTGATCAGCCGGCCGTCGAACACGAGCGGCAGATACGTGGAGGCGCCGGGCCAGTCGGGTGTCCAGCCGTCGATCACCAGGTCGTGCTCCTGGGAGGTGTTGCCCACGGTGCTGTAGAACGCCGACGAGCTGATCGCGTTGATGGTCACCTTGATTCCGGCTTTGGCCAGGGACGCCTGTACGGCCTCGCCCTGTGTCTGGCCGGCCGCGGTGGCCGGGGTGTCGAGCGTGAGGGTCAGGCCCGAGGCGTGGCCCGCCTGGGCGAGCAGCGCCTTGGCCTTGGCCGGATCGCCCTTGCCGCCCGGGCTCGGGAAGGGGTCGTCGGGGACGGAACCGGGCAGCGACGGCGGCAGCAGGGTGGTGGCCAGCCGACCGGCGATCGGGCCGCCCCGGGCGGTGCGCAGGGCGTCCTTGTCGAGCGCGTAGGCGATCGCGCGCCGTACCCGGACGTCGTCGAGCGGCTTGTGCCGGGTGTTGATGCTCAGGTACCGCGTGTTGATCGACTCGCCGGTGACCAGTCGCCCGCGTACCGCGGGGTTGGCCATCACCGGCCCGACCGAGGCGGGGCCGACCGGCTGGAAGGCGACCGCGTCCGCGTCCTGTCCCTGGGCGGCGATGAGCCGCTGGTCGACGACGGCCGCGTCGAGGTTGAGATCGAGCACGATCTTGTCCGGCAGGCCCTTGCGCACCGAGTCGGTGGCCGGACTCCAGTGGGTGTTGCGGACCAGTGTGAGCCGCTTCTTGGGCTCGAAGGATCCGATCTTGTAGGGGCCGGAGGAGAAGGGTCTGCTGTCGTAGCGGACCCCGGAGTCCTTGTCCTGCGGAACCGGGGCGAAGATGGGCAGCGACACCGCGGAACCGAAGTCGGCCACCGGACGGTTGAGTCTGAAGACGACCGTCCTGTCGTCGGGCGTCCCGATCGATGCGAGCCCGTGCTTGTCCTTGTAGGGGCCGTGGTAACCACTGCCTCCCGCAAGCCACATCCGTGCGTACGGCGGCCCTTCGGGGAGTTCCGCGGCGAACGTCCGCTCGACGCCGTACTTGACGTCCCGGCTGGTGATGGGCCGGCCGTCCTCGAACCTCACCCCCGCCTTGAGCGTGAAGGTCCAGGTCCGGGCGCCGTCGCTGGGGCGGCCGGTGTCCGTCGCCAGATCCGGCACGATCTTTCCCCCGGCGGGGCCGGGTGCCGCCGCGTACGTCGTCAGCGTCCGGTAGATGAGACGGCCGACGTCCTCGGAGGAGGTGACGTAGTTGCGGGCCGGGTCGAGGTGCTCCAGGTCGAGGCTGGAGAGCACGTGCAGCGTGCCTCCCCTGCTCGCGGCCCCGCCCTGGCCGCCGTCGCCAGCTCCCCCGCAGCCGGCGACGGTGACGAGTCCGAGGGCGGCGGCCATGACCATCCCGGAACGGCGTGCTCTCACGATGGCTCCCTATGCGATGTGACATATCACTGTCTCGGCTCAAGGTTGTGGGCGGCCGGGCGTCACAGCCAGCTCTCAGTTCCCCAGAACATCGGGTTATGGACGCTGGTCTCGGCGGTGTGACGCCGTCGCCTGGAGCCGGCCTGATCCGCCGGACAGACCCTGGGAGCGGGCTCGGGCGATGAGCAGTGCGACGTCGTCCTCGTCACCGGGCGACCGCAGAACGTCCAGGATGCGGTCGCAGGTGTCTTCCAGCTCGTGGCCGAGTGTCGCGGTGAAGGCACCCAGGAGGGTGTCCAGACGAGCGTCGATGGGTTCGCTCCGGGTCTCCACCAGGCCGTCGGTGTAGAGGGCCAGTTCGTCGCCGGGACGCAAGGCGATGGTGGTGGCCTCGAAAGGTACCCCGCCGACGCCCAGCGGTGCGCCGGGGGGAAGGTCGAGCAGCTGTGCCGCATGACCGACTCGCATCAGGGCCGGCGGCAGGTGGCCCGCGAGACAGATCTCGCACTGCCCTTCGTGAGGGTCGTAGACGCAGTAGATGCAGGTGGTGATGGTCTGCTCGACACCTTCGGTCAGGTGGTCCAGGTGATGGAGGGCCTCTGCGGGGGCGAGGTCGAGTTCGGCGAAGGCGCGGGCAGCGCTGCGGAGTTGCCCCATGGTGGCGGCGGCGTTGATGCCGCTGCCCATGACGTCCCCGACGACCAGGGCGGTTTTGTCCCCCTGGAGGGGTATGGCGTCGTACCAGTCGCCGCCGATCTCGCTCGTGGCACCGGCGGGCTGGTAGCGGCAGGCCACCTCCAGGCCCGGCAGGTGCGAGGGGAGTTCGGGAAGCAGACTGCGCTGGAGGGTGAGGGCCGCGTGGCGTTGGGCCTGGTACCCGCGGGCGTTGTCGATGCAGACCGCGGCCCGGGCGGCCAGCTCCAGGGCGAGGAACGCGTCGTCGTCGTCGAACGGCGCGGGGTTGCGGATGCGGGTGAGGTCCAGCACGCCCAGGACTTCACCCCGGGCCATGAGCGGCACGGCCAGGTAGGAGTGCACGTCGGTGGCCTCGAAGGGGGAGGCAGGCGGACCACGGCGGGCGATGCGCTCCAGATCCCGCTGGGTGGTGCGGGGCACCAGAACCGCCTGGCGGGTACGCACGCACCGGGTGATCAGGCGGTCGGGGTCGTACGTGACGAGTGTCTCGGACGGATCGGCCGCGCGGACCGTGTCGGCGGAGGAGACCGCGCTGACGGCGAGGCTGCGGAAGTGGGCCGGGCCCTCGTCAGCCGCGGTGCGACCGGCGAGGGCGCTGTCGAGCAGGTCCACGGCGGCCACATCGGCCAGGACCGGTACGACGGCGTCGGCGAGCTCGCGCGCCGTCCTCTCCAGGTCGAGGGTGGTGCCCACGCGGGCGGAAGCCTCGGCGATCAGCGCCAGCCGCTGCCGGGCCCGGGCCGCCTCCGTGGCGGCTCGATGACGTTCGGTGACGTCGATCACGGAATAGGCCAGGCCCAGTACGCGCCCGCCGGAGTCCTCCAGCCGGTAGTACGAGACGGACCAGGCGTGATCGTGGTCCGGGTCGTTGGGGGGACGGCAGATGATGTTCCGGTCGACCACCGATTCGCCGGTCTCGAGGACACGGCGCAGACGTGCCTCGGGGTCCGTGTCCAGGAAGTTCAGGACCTCGCCGACCGGCCGGCCGAGACGCTCGGCGGCGGACTGACCGGTGATGCGTTCGAGAGCAGGGTTCACGGCGAGATACCGCAGGTCCGGGTCCAGGATGGCCAGCCCGACCGGGGACTGGGAGACCAGGCGCATGGCCAGGGCGGCGTCGCGCTCGACCCGCTCCACGGTGGCCTGGTCCGCGGCAAGGCCCAGGACGTAGGTGTCACCGAGGTCGTCGAGCAGTCGCATGTTGCGGAACTCCACGAGACGGGTGCTGCCGTCCTTGTGCCGGATCGGGAAGGCCCCGGCCCAGTCGGCGCCGGACTCCATGACCTCGGCGAACAGCTTGATCACCTGGCTGCGGTGCTCCTCGTGGACCGTCAGCTGAGCCGCGGACTGCCCCAGCGCCTCCGCCGCGGTGTAGCCGAACAGTTCCTCGGCTTTCGGGCTCCAGAAGACCACCTGGCCGCTCGCGTTCAGCACCACCGCGGCGACGCTGAGCAGGTCCAGCAGGCCGCTGGGCGGGGCGGCAGAACCCGCCACTGGCCGGCTGTCGCCTGCTCGCGGGGAGTCCATCGTGCCCATGCCTCATTTTCCCTCCCGCTCGGCGCCGCGGCTCATGCCGTACCGGCGGGCGATCCGACTCCCTCCATGGTCGTCCAGGCCGGGGCGGCACACACCTGGACCGACGGGTTGACACACCGGCCGGCCAGGGGTGATCGCGTGCGTGCGACGGGAAACGGCACAAACTGAAGTGATAACCATTCTGATCTGTCGGGGGACGGGCCCGAGGAGCACCCGTCGGCTCAGGCGCCGGGCACCTCCGCCCCCGCCTGACGGAACTGGTTGGCCGGTACCGGCAGGCCGTAGTGCTCGCGCAGTGTCGCGCCTTCGTACTCCTCGCGGAAGAGGCCCTTGCCGCGCAGGATCGGCAGTACCTGGTCGATGAAGGTCTCCAGACCCGAGGGCAGGGCGGGCGCCATGATGTTGAAGCCGTCCGCAGCACCGCCCTCGAACCAGGTGATGATCGCGTCCGCCACCTGCTCGGGCGTGCCGATGAACTCGAAGTGTCCGCGGCCACCTCCCAGCCGCGAGATCACCTGACGCACCGTCAGCCTCTCGCGCAGGGCGAGCTCGATGATCAGGTCGGAGCGGCTCTGTGATCCCTCGAGCTTCGGCCGCGCGAGGATGAAGTCCGGCAAGGGTTCGTCGAGTTCGAACACCGACGGCTCGGTTTCGAAGACCGCGGCCAGCTGGCGCAGTCCGTACTCCGGAATGCGCAGGTCGTCGAGCTGCTTCGCCAGCGCGCGGGCCTCCTCCTCGGTGGACCCGATGTACGGGACGATTCCCGGCAGGACGATCACTGCGCCCGGGTCGCGTCCCGCGGCCCTGGTGCGCGCCTTGATGTCGCTGTAGAACTCGGCCGCGCGCTCGTACGTCCGGTGTGCGGTGAAGATCGCCTCGGCGTGCCGTGCCGCGAAGTCCTTGCCGTCCTCGGAGGAGCCGGCCTGGACGAGCAGCGGGTAGCCCTGCGGTGGACGCTCGACGTTGAGCGGGCCGGCCACGGAGAAGTAGGTGCCCCGGTGGGCCGGTTTGTGGATCCGCGCGGGGTCCGCGTAGCGTCCTGTGACCTTGTCCGCGACGACGGCCTCGGACTCCCAGCTGTCCCAGAGGGCCTTGGCGATGTGCAGGAACTCGTCGGCACGGGCGTAGCGTTCGGCGTGGCCGGGGCGGTTGTCGAGGCCGAAGTTGGCCGCTTCGTGGGCGCCCGCCGAGGTGACGATGTTCCAGCCCGCGCGGCCGCCGCTGACATGGTCGACCGAGGCGAGCCGCCGCGCCAGGTTGTAGGGCTCGTTGTACGTCGACGACACCGTCGCGATGAGTCCGATCCTGCTGGTCGCCTGGGACAGCGCGGTCAGCAGCGTCAGCGGTTCGAGCTGGCCCGGTGGCCGGAACTCGCCGGTGCCGTTGATCGCCGGGCCGTCCGCGAGGAACAGCGCGTCGAACTTGGCGCTCTCGGCCAGCCGGGCAAGCCTGATCCAGTGCCGCAGGTCGAAGTCGGCCCGTGGATCGCTGTCCGGGAGCCGCCACGACGCCTCATGGTGACCCGCCTCCATGAGGAAGGCGTTGAGGTGCAGCCGGCGTCCTGTCTCGCTCACGCGTACTCTCCTTTCCGTGTCCGGCCAGCTCAGCCGGCCTGCGGCTTCGAGCTGTCGTAGCCGGCCGGGAGCAGGTTGTCGGTGATCGACGGGACATCGACCTTCTTGGTGATCTGGCCCGCCTCCAGGAAGGCGTCGGCGAGCTTCTGCTCCGCCGCGATGTCCGGCTTCTCCACCGGGGTCACCCGCGTCTCGAAGGTCTTCAGGGACGCCTTGGCATCGTCCAGGGGAATGCCCTCCTCCGTGGCGAGCGCCTGCGCGTACCTGTCCTCGTGCCTGGTCGCCCAGGCGAACTCATGGGCCAGCCGCTGCAGGACGTCGGTGAGAGCCGCCCGCTTCGTCCTGTCGTTCAGCGATTTCTCCGTCGCGACGTAGTAACTGCTCGTCTGGTCGATCGGCGGGAGGCCCTTCGCCAGGATCCGAGCGCCGTTCTTGACCGCGATCGCCGACTGCGGGTTCCAGATCGACCAGGCGTCCACCTTGCCGGTGTTGAACGCGGTGGCTCCGGCCGCCGGGTCGAGGAAGACCAGGTGTACGTCCTTGGGGCTGAGGCCTACGCTGTTCAGCGCGTTCAGGGCCAGCCCGTGGGCCGAACTGCCCTGCGGGACGGCGATCTTCTTGCCCTTGAGGTCCGCGAGCGTCCTCAGCCCCGAGTCCTTGGGCACGATGATGTTCTCGTTCGACTGGGTGGGCGTGAGCGACCGGTTGACGGCCACGACCTTGAAGCCGTACTCCTTCGCGGCGCCCGTGATCGGCGGTACGTCACCGACGGCTCCCAGGTCGATGTCGCCCGACGCGGCGGCCTGTACGAGCGGCGGGCCGTAGGTGAAGCGGGCGAACCTCACCTTGTAGGGCGCGTCGTCGAACACGCCGGTGATCTTCGCCAGCTCCTGGCTGCCGTCACCGCCGTTGTCGCCGATGGTGAAGGTGTACCTGCTCCACTCGGGGTGGCTGTGGGCACTCGATCCGCTCGACCTGCTCAGGGGTGCGGCGGCCTCCGACGTCGATGCGCAGGCCACGAGCGTGCTCCCCAGTGCGAGCAGGCCGACGGCGGCAACGGGCCGGGAGGTTCTTCTGGACATGGGTTTCTCACGCGCCTTCTGTGCTGTGGTGGGACAGGTCGGTGGGTGGGGCGGGGAGGTCAGTGCTGGTTGGCGAGCCCGAGGTCTTCCAGGAGCGCGGAGCGCAGTTCCTCTCGGGCGAGGCTCGCCTCGCGGTCGGCGGCCGAGAGCTGGACGAGGTGTGATGTGCCGATGCGTCCGTTGCTCATGACGACGACGCGGTCCGCCAGCGCGATCGCCTCGTCGACGTCGTGGGTGACGAGGAGCATGGCCGCGTGGTGCTTGCTCCGCAGGGCGCGCACGAGGTCGTGCATCCGCAGCCGCGTGATCGCGTCGAGCGCCGCGAACGGCTCGTCGAGCAGCACGAGTTCGGGCTCCGACACCAGCGCGCGGGCCAGCGACACCCGCTGGGCCTCGCCGCCGGACAGCTCCTTGGGCCAGGCCTTCTCGCGGCCCGGGAGTCCGACCTCGGCGAGCACGTCGAGGGCCCGCTGGTCGGCGTCGGCTCCGTGCAGGCCGAGGGTGACGTTGCGCAGCACCCGCTGCCACGGCAGCAGACGGTCGGCCTGGAACACGATCGCGCGCTTGGCCGGGACCTCCACCCGCCCGCCGTCGGGTCGGTCCAGACCGGCGAGCAGCCTGAGGAGGGTGCTCTTGCCGCAGCCGGAGGGGCCCAGCAGGACGACCAGTTCCTCGTCGGCGATGGTGAGGTCCAGGTGGTCGAGGACGACCCGGTCCCCGAACCGCCGGACCACCTTCTCGACGACGGCGCCGGTCTGCCGGTGGGGCTGTGTGCCGTGTGTGGCAACCGTGGTGCTCATGCTGCCTCATAACTGGGGCGCCACCGCAGCAGCACCCGCTCGAGAGCCCGGACGAACTGGTCGGCGAGCAGGCCGAGGAGCGAGTAGATGACCAGCCCCACGAACACCTGGTTGGTCTGCAGGTAGGTCTGTCCTTGCGTGATGAGGAAGCCGAGGCCCTTGTCCGCGTTGACCGTCTCGGCGGCGACGAGGCCCAGGACGCTGTACGCGAGGGAGAACCGGAGTCCGACCAGGAAGCCCGGCAGGGCTCCGGGCACCAGGACGCGGCTCACCAGGCGCCAGGTGCCCGCACCCGTCGTCCGCGCCATCTCGATCAGACGCTGATCGACACCCCGGATCGCGGCGAACAGGTTGAGGTACATCGGAACGCCCGCACCGAACGAGATCAGGAGCACCTTCGTGAGCTCGTCGATGCCGAACCACACGATCATCAGCGGCAGCACCGCCAGCAGCGGGATCGTGTTGAGCACCTGCACGACGCCGTTGAACAGGTACTCGCCGCTGCGCAGCAGACCGCCGAGCACCCCGGCGACGATGCCCACCGTCAGACCGATCAGGAGACCGATGCCGGCCCGTTGCAGCGAGATCGCCAGGTCCGGCCCGAGGACGCCCTGCTGCCACAGGTCAACGGCGGACCTCACGATGGAGGTCGGGGCCGGAGCGTAGGTCTTCGCCAGCACTCCGGCCCTGGCGAGGATCTCCCAGGCGATGAGGACCACGATCGGAGTGGTGTAGATGCCCAGGGGCCAGCGCAGCCGCTCGCGGAGCGTGCTGAACACCGTGGGGCGGCGGGCGTCGCGCGGCAGGAAGACCTCACGCCCACCTGTCGCGCGCGGCGTCCCGGCAGCCGGCTCCACAGCCGGCGCCTTGAGGCTGACCTCGGTCACGCCGCCACCTCCAGGACGCTGCTGTGGTGCACGGCGTCACCGACGAGCGGCTCGCTGCGCCGGTCGTCGGCGCCGAACGGCACACGACCGGCCGACTCGGTGTTCGCGCGAGCGGCGATCCGCTTGGCGAACCCGCCGGTGAACAGCGCGCGTTCGCCCGTCAGCGGATGCACCCGCGCGCCGCCGTACGGCGTGGTCACGAGGGACCGGAGCGCGGTGAGCTGCGGGGGGCCGGGGCGTGCCGCCGGGTCGACGGCCTTGACGAGCGCGCCGATGCGGCCCGTGAGCATGCGGATGGACGGAGACATGGGAGGTCCCTCTCAAGGATGTGGGCGCAACTCCGGCTGCCGGGAGCCGGAGAAGGAAGGAGGGGAGAACGGAGGAACGCCGGAAGAAGGCGGTCAGGCCGTGGGTACCGCGCTCTTCGGGGGATACGTCACCGGCGCGCACCAGCCGCTGCCGAGGGCCACCCTGCGGATCAGCGACGCGCTTTCCGGATCAACGACAACAGAACGCGCTGGAGACGTGCGCCAGGTCGATGTGGCGCCGCCGGGTCAAATCCACGCGCGGGGTCATGGAACGTGAGTTGAGCAGAGGCCCACCCTGTCGGTCAATAGGTTCCGGACAGGTCTCACATTGCGGAAACGTGGAACGTGTCGTGGCCGGGCCCGTCGCGTTCAGGGCGTAGTGGTGGGTTCTCAGCGGAGCGTCTTGGTGAAGTGGGTGACGGGGCGTTCCAGGCGTTCCCCGTCCACGGTGATGTCGACCGCCTCGTTGTAGAAGGCGAGGAGCCCCTTGATCGGGCCCACCGCGGGCAGCGGTTCCGGGTAGCTCCAGACGACGTTCGGCGGGATGCCGGCCTCGCCGCGCCACGACCAGTACGCGGCGGTGCCCTTGTAGGGGCAGCCGGTGCGGTGGTCGGTGGGTACGAGCAGGTCGAGCCGGACGTCCTCACGTGGGACGTAGTACCGCGTGGGCAGACCGGTCTCGAAGAGCAGCACCGGGCGGCGGGTGTCGGCGACGACCGTGCCGTCGATCTCGACCAGGACGTGGCGGCTGCTGGGGATGGCGTCGACGCGTTTGTGCGGGTCGCGGGGGTGGATGAAGATCTCTTCCTCCTCCTCGTACCAGTGGTCGAGCCCCTTGCCGCTGCGCCGGAACCACTCGAAGGCGATGTGATCGGCCAGGTCGGCGGACGGGAAGGTCCAGGCGGCGTTCTCCAGGAGTCCGCCGTCCACTGCGAGGTCGTAGAAGACCTGCGATCCGGTGTGGGTGCCCGTCGGCGGGTTCTTCGCGGGGCGGAGCAGGTCCTCGTGGACCTCCGTGCGGGGGAACGCGTACAGCGGGACGGGGACACCGGGCTCCCAGACGAGGACGGGGTGCCGGCTGTCGACGACGGTGACGTCGCCCTTGCGGCCGCGTACCCAGCGCTCACTGGGCTCCCACAGGAGGCCCTCCGGTGTGGTCCGCACGGCTCGCCCGGTGGGGAAGGTGGTCATGAGCGGCTCTCCTTCGGCTCGGTCACGCGGTGCCCTCGGCGACGCAGGGGCGGTTCTCCCGCCAGGCCGCGAGCTGCTCGGGACGACCGAACACCCGCAGGTACTCCTCGACGTTGCCGTCGGCCCTCTCCCACACTGACACAGGTTCGGCGACGGGGCAGGACACGAAGACGGCGCGGCGCGATGACCGTGGCGGTCGGCGGCCTCCTCGTACGAGCCGAAGCCGAACCGGCACCCCTGGACGTGTCCGCCGGCCCGTCGGCCCCCTCGGCCACGCGGCACCGGACACCACGCCCGGCATGTGAGTTCTCGGCAACAGCGCGGTCACCACGACGGGAACGGACGGTAACAACCCCTTCCTAGCGTGACCGTTCCCCGTCCTGCCGATGACGCCGAGCGGGGCTCTTCCCTTCACCGAAACACCCGCAACAGCACCCTCGGGAGGCGTGAGATGAGCACCACCGAGTCACGGCCGCCAACGGCAGGCGCTACGGAGGCCGCGGCCGGCGCGGCGGTCAAGGAGACGCTGGAGGACTACACCCTCCGCTTCGCTCCCCGCAGTTACCGCCGCTGGACCCCGATGGTGGTGGCGACGACCGCGCTCGGCGGCATCGCCTACATGGCCGACTTCTCCATCGGCGCCGGCATCGGCCTGACACACGGCACCGGCAACGCGCTCGTGGCCATCGCGGTGGCCGCCGTCGTCATCTTCGTCACCGGCTTCCCGCTCGCCTACTACGGCGCCCGCTACAACATCGACCTCGACCTGATCACGCGAGGCTCCGGCTTCGGCTACTACGGCTCGGTGCTGACCAGCGTCATCTTCGCGAGCTTCACCTTCATCTTCTTCGCCCTCGAGGGTTCGATCATGGCGCAGGGCCTCAAGCTCGGCGTCGGACTGCCCCTTTGGCTGGGTTACCTGGTCTCCACGCTGATGGTCATCCCGCTGGTGATCTACGGCATGAAGGCGCTCAGCAAACTGCAGGTGTGGACGACGCCGATCTGGCTGCTGCTGATGATCGGCCCGCTGGTCTATCTGATCGCGACCGACCCAGGCACGGTCGACCGGTTCCTGTCCTACGCCGGTACGGACGGTGCCGGTGGCGTCAACACCGCGTCCGTGCTGCTGGGTGCGGGCGTGTGTCTGTCGCTGATCGCCCAGATCGGCGAGCAGATCGACTACCTGCGCTTCATGCCGCCCAAGACCGAGGCGAACAAGCGCACCTGGTGGACCGCCGTGGTCATGGCCGGTCCCGGGTGGGTGGTGCTCGGCGCGCTGAAGCAGGCCATCGGCGTCTTCCTCGCCGTCTACATCCTCGCGAGGGTCGGACCGGCCGCCGCGACCGAGCCCATCCAGCAGTTCCGGGGCGCCTTCGACGCGATGATGCCGTCCTGGATGGTCGTCCCCCTGGCCGTGGCGCTGGTGGTCATCAGCCAGATCAAGATCAACGTGACGAACGCGTACTCCGGCTCGCTGGCGTGGACGAACTCCTTCACGCGGGTCACCAGGCACTACCCCGGGCGCATGGTCTTCGTCCTGGTCAACCTGGGCTTCGCGCTGGCGCTGATGGAGGCCGAAATGTTCAGCTTCCTCAACGGCATCCTGGGCTTCTACTCGAACTGCGCGATCGCCTGGGTCGTCACCGTCGCCACCGACATCGGCATCAACAAGTACGTGCTCAAGCTGTCCCCGCTCCAGCCCGAGTTCCGCCGCGGCATGCTGCATGCGGTCAACCCGGTGGGTGTGGTGGCCTTCGTCGCCGCCTCCGGCCTGTCGATCGCCATGTACTTCCATCTGCTGGGCGACACCCTCCAGCCGTACTCCCCCGTCGCCGCGGCCGTCATCGCCTTCGTCCTGACCCCGCTGATGGCGGTCCTCACCAAGGGCAGGTACTACCTCCGCCGCACCGACGACGGCATCGCCGAGCCGCTGTCGGACGCGGCGGGCAACCCGAGCGCGGTCACCCTCGACTGCCACGTCTGCCGCCAGCCGTACGAACGCCCGGACCTGACCGCCTGCGCCACCCACGACGCGGTCGTCTGCTCCCTCTGCCTGAGCACGGACAAGATCGGCGACCACGTGCTGCCGGCCACCCTGTAGAGGGCACCGCGCCGCTTTCGATCGCCGCTGCGGGCGGGGCCCTGGGGTCCCGCCCGCGTCATGTGCCCGGGAGGGCCGTCTACGATCATCCGCCATGGACTGGGTGGAGCGGACCGCGAAGCTGAGACAGTGGACCAGGAGCGGAACCCGCGCTCCGCACAAGCCGTTGCTGCTCCTGTACGCCCTCGGCCGGTTCCAGGAGGATGCCCAGGGCGGCCTGCGCTACAGCGTGGTGGAGCAGGACCTGCAGCGGCTGCTGGCCGAGTACGGGCCGCCGAACAGGACGACGCCCGCCTACCCCTTCCACCACCTGGTCAGCGACGGCGTGTGGGAAGTGCGCACCGATCGCGGGCCCGGCAGTCCCGGAAGCGGGGTGCGGGATCTGCGGGATTCGGGGGCCACCGGGCAGCTCGCACCCGACCTGAGGGCCGCACTGCGCCGCGAGCCTCAACTGCTGGTGAGGATGGCGCGGTTGCTGCTCGATCTGCACTTCCCGCCCTCGCTCCACGGTGACTTGTGCGAAGCCGTCGGCCTGGAACTGGAGCCGTCGGAGCCCGTGCGGCTCTCGGCGGCGCGCGGGCAGCGGGACCGGCGGATGCGGGAGCTGGTGCTGACCGCCTACGAACACCGGTGTGCCTTTTGCGGTTACGACGGCAGGATCGGCGCCGTACCGGTCGGGCTGGAGGCGGCCCACGTGCGCTGGTGGGCGTTCGGCGGCCCCGACGACGTCGAGAACGGGCTGTGCCTGTGCTCGCTGCACCACAAGCTCTTCGACAAGGGCGTCCTCGGTGTGGGAGACGGTCACCGCGTCCTGGTCTCACAGCGCTTCGTCGGTCACAGCCCAGCCGCCCGCGAGCACGTCACAGCGCTCGCGGGCCGCCCACTCCTCGGCCCGCAGCCGGGCGCACGCCCTGTTGCCGCCGCGCACCGCGACTGGCACGCCCGTCAGGTCTTCCACGGCGAGCCACGCCCTGCCCCGGCTGTCTGAGGGGGATCCTGCTCGTCCGGGCCGTCCTGGGCCGGTTCGGCTTCGTCTGACGTCACCCGGGCTGTCAGTGCCGGGTGGAAGACTGCCCGGCATGATCGAACCGAACCCGAAAGCGGACCTCCTCCGGTACCTGCAGGAGGCGCGTGACGCCCTGGTGTGGAAGCTCGACGGCCTCTCGGAGTACGACGTCCGACGGCCGCTGACCCCCACGGGCACGAACCTGTTGGGGCTGGTCAAGCATGTCGCCGGCGTGGAGCTGGGGTACTTCGGCGACACGTTCGGGCGGCCGTTCTTCGACGCGGAGCCACCGTCCTGGTGGTACACCGAGGAGTCGGAGCCCAACTCGGACATGTGGGCCACCGCGGACGAATCACGGGAACAGATCGTCGGGCTGTACCGCCAGGCGTGGGAGCACTCCGACAGCACGATCGCGACGCTGTCGCTCGACGCGATCGGTCACGTCCCGTGGTGGCCGGAGGAGCGCCGGGAGGTGACGCTGAACCACGTCCTGGTGCGCGTGATCTCCGATACCCAGCGGCACGCCGGTCACGCCGACATCGTGCGCGAGCTCATCGACGGCTCCGTCGGACATTCGCAGGGGAAGGACTGTCTGCCACCGGAGGATCAGGCGTGGTGGGAGGGCCACCGGCGCCGACTGGAGCGCGTGGCGCGGCAGGCCGACGGCTGATCCCGCCCCGCTGCCGCCCGTCCTCGGGGTGTGCGGAATCCCTTCGTCGACGAGTCCGCGGTAAGTAGGGTGACGCACATGAAGGCACTTCTGCTGTCTGGTGGCTCAGGTACCCGATTGCGCCCCATCACGTACACATCGGCGAAGCAGCTCGTACCGGTCGCGAACAAACCCGTGCTGTTCTACGGTCTGGAGGCGATCGCCGAGGCGGGCATCACCGAGGTCGGGATCATCGTCGGGGACACCGCCGAGGAGATCCGGGAGGCGGTCGGCGACGGTTCCGCGTTCGGTGTCGACGTCACCTACATCCAGCAGGCGGCGCCTCTGGGGCTGGCCCATGCGGTGCTGATCGCCCAGGACTTCCTCGGCGAGGACGACTTCGTGATGTACCTCGGCGACAACTTCGTCGTCGGTGGCATCACGGAGCTGGTGGACGCCTTCCGTGCCGAAAGGCCGGAGGCACAGATCCTGTTGACGAAGGTACCGAACCCGACCGCGTTCGGCGTGGCCGAACTGGACGCGGCCGGGCAGGTGATCGGCCTGGAGGAGAAACCCCGGCACCCCAAGAGCGAACTCGCGCTGGTGGGTGTGTATCTGTTCTCCTCGGCCGTCCATGAGGCGGTGCGCTCGATCCAGCCGTCCTGGCGGGGCGAGTTGGAGATCACGCACGCCATCCAGTGGCTGATAGACACCGGACGCGACGTCCGGTCCACCACGATCTCCGGGTACTGGAAGGACACCGGCAACGTCACCGACATGCTCGAGGTCAACCGCTCGGTACTGGAGGGCCTGGAGAGCCGGATCGACGGCACGGTCGACGCCGACAGCGAGATCATCGGCCGGGTGCGCATCGATCCCGGGGCCAAGGTGACCGGCAGCCGGATCGTGGGCCCGGTGGTGGTCGGCGCGAACACCGTGATCGCCGACTCGTACGTCGGCCCCTTCACCTCGATATCCGAGGACTGCCGGATCGAGGACAGTGAGATCGAGTACTCGATCGTGCTGCGCGACTCCTCGTTGAGCGGCGTCCGGCGGGTGGAGGCCTCCCTCATCGGCCGCGGGGTCGAGGTCACTCCCGCGGCCCGCAAGCCCGCCGCCCACCGTTTCGTCCTCGGCGACCACAGCAAGGTGCAGATCTCGTCATGACCACCAGGATCTTGGTGACCGGCGGCGCCGGTTTCATCGGCTCGCACCACGTCCGCACGCTCCTCGGTCCGGCCGGCCCGGGTGACGTGGCGGTCACGGTGCTGGACAAGCTCACCTACGCGGGCAACCCGGCCAACCTCGACGAGGTGCGCGACCACCCGGGATTCGCCTTCGTCAAGGGCGACATCTGCGATGCCGCGCTGGTCGACGAGCTGGTCGCCGGTCACGACGAGGTGATCCACTTCGCCGCCGAGTCGCATGTGGACCGGTCGATCCTCGGCGCCACCGAGTTCGTCCGGACCAACGTCCTGGGCACACAGACCCTGCTGGACGCGGCGCTGCGGCACCCGAGACCGAAGACGTTCGTGCACATCTCCACCGACGAGGTGTACGGCTCCATCGACTCCGGCTCCTGGCCGGAGACGGACCCGCTGCGCCCCAACTCCCCGTACGCCGCCTCCAAGGCGGCCGGCGACCTGATCGCCCTCTCCTACCACCGCACCCACGGCCTGGACGTGCGGGTGACCCGCTGTTCCAACAACTACGGACATCACCACTTCCCCGAGAAGCTCATCCCGCTGTTCATCACGAACCTGCTGGACGGCAAGAGGGTTCCGCTCTACGGCGACGGCGGCAACGTCCGCGACTGGCTGCACATCGACGACCACGTCCAGGGCATCGAGCTGGTGCGCACCAAGGGGCGCGCCGGTGAGGTCTACAACATCGGCGGCGGTACCGAGTTGTCCAACAAGGAGCTGACCGCTCTGCTGCTGGAGGCCTGCGGCGCCGACTGGCAGACCCATGTCGAGTTCGTCGCCGACCGCAAGGGCCACGACCGCCGCTACTCGGTGGACTGCGCCAAGGCACGTACGGAACTGGGCTACGAGCCCCGCAAGGACTTCGCCACCGGTCTCGCGGAGACGGTCGCCTGGTACCGCGAGAACCGGGCCTGGTGGGAGCCGCTGAAGGAGCGCGCGGCGCTCTAGTGCCGCATCCCCGCTTTTGCCGACGAACGGGTGACCATGACCACCACTTGGCTGATCACCGGCGCCACCGGAATGCTCGGGCGGGAGGTTCTGGCGCGGCTTCGCCAGGACGGCGAGAGAGCCGTCGGCCTGGCGCGTGGCAGCCTCGGCATCACGGATGCCGAGGCGGTGCACGACGTGGTCGCCGCGCACCGGCCGCGGATCGTGGTCGACTGCGCCGCGTGGCCGGCGGTTGACGACGCCGGGGCCCGTGAGGCGGACGCCCTGCGGGTCAACGGTGCCGGGCCCCGGCACCTCGCCGAGGCGTGCGCGAGGACGGGGGCCGGGCTGATCCAGGTGTCGACGGACCACGTGTTCGCGGGCGACGGCACCTGTCCCTGCGCGGAGGACGTGCCGACGGCACCGCGCAGCGCGTACGGGCGGACGAAGCCGGCCGGGGAACGGGCGGTACTGACGGCGCTCCCGGACGCCGGGTACGTCGTGCGTACGGCCTGGCTGTACGGGGCGGGCGGCGGGAACGTCATCGCCACGACGACCGGGTTCGAGCCGGTGAAGGACACCGTCGGCGTGGTCGACGACCAGCGCGGACAGCCCACCTGGACGGCGGACCTCGCGGACCGGCTGGTGCGGCTCGGACGGGCCGCTCGCACGGGTACGGCGCCCGCCGGGGTCCACCGCGGCACCAGCGGCGGGGAGACGACCTGGTTCGGCCTGGCGCGGGAGATCTTCCGGCTGCTCGGCGCGGACCCCGGACGCGTCCGGCCGACCACGACCACACCGATCCGTCCCTGGCGCGAGGCCCTGCGGGCGGCGTTTCCGGCTCTCCTCGACGAGAAGAAGGGTTCAGCCCGGTGAACTTCAGGATCCAGCCGACCGCCCAGGTCGACGAGACGGCCACGATCGGTGACGGGACGACGGTCTGGGACCTCGCCCAGATACGGGAGGAGGCCCGGCTGGGCAGCGGGTGCATCGTGGGCCGGGGAGCGTACGTCGGCCCGGGAGTGCGGATCGGTGCCCGAGTGAAGCTCCAGAACTACGCGCTGGTCTACGAACCCGCCGTACTCGGTGACGGGGTGTTCGTCGGCCCGGCGGCCGTGCTCACCAACGACTACTTCCCCCGGTCGGTGGACCCGCAGGGCCGGCTGAAGCGCGGCGGCGACTGGGAGGCCGTGGCCGTGGTGGTCGGCGAGGGGGCGTCGCTGGGGGCCCGTTCGGTGTGTGTGGCGCCGGTCCGCGTCGGTCGTTGGGCGCTGGTCGCGGCGGGTGCCGTGGTGACCCGGGACGTCCCGGACTTCGCGCTCGTGGCGGGGGTTCCGGCGCGCCGGATCGGCTGGGTCGGCCGGGCCGGCTGCCGGCTGGTCGAGCGGGAAGGCGAGCCGGGTGGCTGGGAGTGCCCCGAGACGGGCGCGCTGTACGACGAGAAGGACGGCGAACTCGTCGAACGCCCATGAGTGCCGATTCTGCGAAAACCCAGTCATCGAACACGCGCAGACATAACATGTGTGCGAACTGTGCAGACCGGGCACAGTGAGCACACAAACCAGTGCCCAGGGGGGTTACCGGGTGGGGACAGCTGTGTCCGAAGCGAGGAGTGACGACCGCTCCGACGCCTGACGTCTGAGGTTCTTCCTGCCGCCGCGTCGCCATCCGCGCCGCGGCGATCACAAGCCTGCGCGAAAAAGGACCTACAGGGGGGTCGGTGTGTCCGGACGATGACCATCACACGTATGGCGGCGCTCGGTCGTGAGGAGCCGCAGTTGCACGCCCTCGCCCAACGACTGCTCGCGGTCGCCGAGTCGGGGCTTCCGTCGATGCTGCTCCCCGGCGGCGAGGCCTTCGCCTTCACCATGGCCGGACGGAAGGCACCCGACGGTTCCTGGACCCTGGAACGGCGCGGGACCAGCACCCGGTACGCCGCCATCACCGCGCTGGGGGCCCGGTTCCTCCCCGAGGAGCGCCAGCGCACGGTGCTCGGGGGGCGTACCGCCGAGGAGTTCACGGGTCTGCTGGTGGAGTCGCTGCCCGCGGTGACCAACCTCGGCGACGCGGCGCTCATCGCCTGGGCCGCCGCCGAGACCGGGCATCCCAAACTGTCCGACGCCGTCGCACGGGTGGAGGCCCTGGACGAGGACGGCCGGCCGCAGTACACGGTCGAGGCGGCATGGGTGCTGTCCGCCCTCGCGGCGGCCCGGAGCACGGTGGACGTGGACCGTCGTCTGACCGTCGCCCGTGACCGTCTGCTGCGGGCCCGGATCGGGGACAGCCCGCTGTTCCCGCACGCGACCGGACCCGGCCTGGTGCCCTGGTACCGGGCGCACGTGAGCTGCTTCGCCGACCAGACGTACCCGCTCCAGGCCCTGGCCCGCACGCACGCCGGCGGTGACGGAGGCGGCGACCCGGAGGCGCTGGCCGCGGCCGATGCGTGCGCGGCGCGCATCTGCGAGCTGCAGGGCGACGGCGGGCAGTGGTGGTGGCACTACGACGCGCGTACCGGCGGTGTCGTGGAGGGCTACCCGGTCTACAGCGTCCACCAGCACGCGATGGCGCCGACTGCGCTCTTCGATCTCGCCGACGCCGGCGGCACCGACTGCGGCGGGTCGATCCGCAGGGGCTTGCGCTGGATGACGGGTGTGCCCGAACTGGCCGCCCGTCCGGAGAAGCAGGAGCCGTTGATCCTCGACGAGCTCGGCGTCACCTGGCGCAAGGTGTACCGGGGCGACCCGAGGAAGGCCGTGCGCGCCGCCCGGGGACTCGGCACCCGGGTCGTCCCCGCGCTCCGGCTGAAGTCCCTGGACCGGGTGTACCCGGCTGTCTCCGTGGACCGCGAATGCCGGCCGTACGAGTTCGGCTGGATGCTCCACGCCTGGCAGGGAGGCCGGATATGACAGAGCGTCAGTCCCTGTTCGGGGTCGAGCTGGACCCGCTGACGATGGACGAGACCGTACAGCGCTGCCTCCAGGCGGTCCGGGAGGGCAGACAGCTCGAGATCGGGGTGGTCAACGCCGCGAAGCTGGTGAACATGCGGCGGGACCGGCGGCTCGCCCAGGCCGTGTCCGGCTGCGATCTCGTCCTCGCCGACGGGCAGGCCGTGGTCTGGGCCGGCCGGGTCTTACGGGCGCCCCTGCCGGAACGGGTGGCCGGTATCGATCTGTTCCTGCGGCTGCTGGCCGAGGCGGAGTCGGCGGGCATGTCCGTGTACTTCCTCGGCGCCAGACAGGACGTGCTGGAACAGATGCTGCGCCGGGTGGCCGACCGCTTCCCTGCTCTGAGGGTGGCCGGCAGCCGCGACGGCTACTTCGAGGACTCCGAGCAGCAGGGCATAGCGGACACCATCGCGCGCAGCGGCGCCCAGATGCTGTTCCTCGGCATGACCTCGCCGAAGAAGGAGATCTTCACCGCCGCCTACGGCGCACGCACCGGCGCCCGCGTCGTGCACGGAGTCGGCGGCTCCTTCGACATCCTGGCCGGAATCACCAAACGGGCACCGGAGTCGTGGCAGCGGTGGGGCATCGAGTGGCTCTACCGCGTCCTGCAGGAGCCGCGCCGCCTGGGCAGGCGCTATCTCACCACGAACGCCGCCTTCGTCCTCATGACGGCGCGCGAGTTCATCCGGCTCGCCCCGTCGCCCGCTTCCGCGAACAGGAGTCACTGATGCGCGTCGTCGTGGTCGGACAGGGATACGTCGGCCTGCCACTGGCCATCCGCGCCGCCGAGGTCGGACACGAGGTGATCGGCCACGACGTCGACTCCCGGCGGATCAAGACCCTCGCCGCCGGTGAGTCCTTCGTCGAGGACGTCTCCGCCGAGCGGATCCGCGCGGCGCTGGACAGCGGCGCCTACCGTCCGAGCGAGTCGGCCCGTGACTGCGGCGGTTTCGACATCGCCGTCGTCACCGTCCCCACCCCGTTGCACGAGGGCACCCCCGACCTGCGTTACATCAGGGAATCGGCGGTCACCCTGGCCCGCTACCTGCGCCCCGGAGCCACCGTCGTCCTGGAGTCGACCACCTACCCGGGCACCACCCAGGAGCTGTTCGCCCCGATCCTGGAGGAGGGCTCCGGCCTGACCGCGGGCACCGACTTCCACCTCGGCTACAGCCCCGAGCGGATCGACCCGGGTAACGCCGTCTGGGGCTTCCAGCAGACCCCGAAGGTCGTGTCCGGCGTCAACGAGGCCTCCCTGAAGGCCGTTCAGGACTTCTACGCCGGGCTCGTCGACACCACGGTGCCGGTGAGCTCGCCCAAGGAGGCCGAACTCGCCAAGCTGCTGGAGAACACCTTCCGCCATGTGAACATCGCGCTGGTCAACGAGATCGCGATGTTCGCGCACCACCTGGACATCGACGTCTGGCAGGCCGTGGACGCAGCGTCCACCAAGCCCTTCGGCTTCATGAAGTTCACGCCCGGACCGGGCGTCGGCGGTCACTGTCTGCCGATCGACCCCTCGTACCTGTCCTGGCGGGTGCAACAGGAACTCGGCCAGAGTTTCCGCTTCGTGGAACTGGCCAACGACATCAACAACCACATGCCCGAGTACGTGACGCGTCGCATCACCGACCTGTTCAACGCGAGACGTCGCTCCGTGAACGGCTCGCGCGTCCTGCTGCTCGGTCTGGCGTACAAGAAGAACACCGGCGACGCCCGCGAGTCGCCCGCCCTGCGCATCTCCCGGCTGCTGCTCGACCTGGGGGCGCACGTCAAGGCGGCCGACCCGCACGTCGTCGAGAGCCTGCCGATGGACACACGGCTGGTGCGGGTCGAGCTGACGGAGCAGGAGCTGGCCGACTCCGACGTGGTGGTCCTGCTCACCGACCATGACAGCTTCGACTACGAACTCGTCGCGGGGCACGCCCCGTTCGTCCTCGACTGCCGAAGACGGCTGCCGTCCGGACCCACGATCGAGGTGCTCTGAACCATGCCACGCATCGTCTGCGTCGCCGGGGCGCGCCCCAACTACATGAAGATCAAACCGGTGATGGACGCGCTGGAGCGCCGGGGTGCCGAGGTGGTCCTCGTCCACACCGGTCAGCACTACGACCCGGCCATGAACGACGTGTTCTTCGCCGACCTCGGCATCCGCCCGCCCGACCGCTTCCTGGGGGTCGGCTCCGGCACGCACGCCGGGCAGACCGGGCGCGTGATGAGCGCGTTCGAGCCGCTTCTCGGCGAGGTGTCCCCGGACCTCGTCGTCGTGGTCGGCGACATCAACTCCACGCTGGCCTGCGCCCTGGTCACCGCCAAGGCCGGACCGCTGCTGGCCCATGTCGAGGCGGGCCTGCGCAGTCGCGACTGGAGCATGCCGGAGGAGGTCAACCGCGTCGTCACCGACCGCGTCAGCGACTACCTGCTGGCGCCCTCGCCCGATGCCGTCGAGAACCTGCGCGCGGAGGGGTACCGGGACGACCAGATCCACCTCGTCGGCAACGTCATGATCGACACGCTGCTGGCCAACCTGGAACGGGCCAGGGCCTCGGACGTGCTCAGCCGACACGGCCTGGCCAGGGGCGAGTACGGTCTGGTCACCCTGCACCGCCCGGCCAACGTGGACGATCCCGAGGTCCTCTCCGCCCTCCTGAAGGCCCTGGGCGAGATCGCCGGCCGCTGTCCGCTCCTGCTGCCCGTGCACCCGCGCGCGGCCGGACGGCTGGCCGGCATCGGCGTCCCCGGAGGCATCCGGCTCGTGCCGCCCGCCGGGTACCTGGACTTCATCGCCCTGCAGGACTCCGCCCGCCTGGTGCTGACCGACTCGGGCGGCATCCAGGAGGAGACCACCGCGCTGGGCGTGCCGTGCGTGACCCTGCGGGACAACACCGAGCGGCCCATCACCGTCGAGCAGGGCACCAACGTGCTGGCCGGCCGGGACCCCGCACGGATCGTGTCCGTGGTGAACCGGGTGCTGGACGATCCGCCCGCACCGCGCCGGCCCGACCTGTGGGACGGCCGCGCGAGCGACCGCATCGCCGAGGTGCTGCTGGAGGGAGGAACGGCGCGCACACGGCCGAGACCCACCGACCGAACGTTCCCCATATGATCCGCTTGCCGCATATGCTCGTCGAACGTCAGGTCGCCAGGGGGGAACGCCATGGATCTCGCCGAGATCTTCCGGGTCATGCGCAGGCGCTGGTACGTCCTGCTGCCCGGACTGCTGCTGACCGCCGCGCTGACGGTCGCCGTGGCCGTGGTGGTTCCCGTCGGCTACCAGTCGCAGAGCACGGTGGTCCTCCTGAACTCCCAGAAGGCCACCGTCGCCTACGACGGCAACCCCTTCCTCAGCGCCCAGACCTCGCTGACCGGCATGGCCGACAGCCTGGCCCGCAACCTCAACTCCGACGTCTCGGTCCGTGAGCTGAAGTCCCGCGGGCTCACCGGCACGTTCGAGGCCAAGCTCGCCGACAACGCCCAAGGACCGCTGATGTGGCTCACCGTCACCGGGACCGACAAGGCCGCCGTCCTGGCGTCGGACCGCATCCTGACCGCCTATGCCAAGGAACGGCTGGAGCAGTTCCAGAAGCAGCAGTCGGTCGCCCCGAAGGCCATGATCCGCATGGCGACCATCGTGCCTCCGCAGAACCCGGCGGCGCAGACGAAGACCCGGCTCGAGTACCTGGTCATGGCCGGGTGCCTGGGCCTGGTACTGAGCATGGTCGCCGTCTTCTACGTGGAGGCACGCCGCCGGCCGCATCCCTCGGCGGAGCCGGACACCGCCCCCACGTCCGCGGCCGGGGATCCGGCCGCGGACGAGACGATGCCCCTGCGGCCGTCGCCCAGTTGGTCACGGTCCGCCGGGGCCAGGGCCGCCGCGGAGCCGAGGGCCGGGCAGCCCGCCATGGCCGTGGCACCCGCCGCCGAGCCGCTCGACGAGGAGTCGACTCATGGACAGCGTTCGCACACCGGACAGCGAGACCGCTGAGCCGAGCGACACCCCAGATCCTCCCTCCCTCGGCCGTAAGGTCCGTTCCGCGGCCCGCTGGAGCCTGATCAACACCGTCGTCATGCGCCTCGGCAACTTCGCCACCGGCATCCTGCTGGCGCGCTTCGCCCTCGGCCCGGCCGAGTGGGGCGTCTACGGCATCGCCCAGACCGTGCTCCTGGTGCTGCTCTCCGCGAACGAACTGGGCGTCAGCCTGGCCGTCGTCCGCTGGGACGGCGACCCGCGCCGCTTCGCACCGACGGTGCTGACCCTGGCCACCGCGTCCAGCGGCCTGCTCTATGCCGCCCTCTTCGTGTCGGCACCGACGGTGGCCGGGCTGCTCGACTCGCCCGGGGCCTCGGGCGTGCTGCGCGTGATGTGCCTGTGTCTGGTGATCGACGGGGTGGCCCAGGTGCCCGCCGGCTTCCTGACCCGGGAGTTCGCCCAGGGCAGGCGGATGCTCATCGACGCGGCCAACTTCGTCCTCAGTACCACGGTGACCCTGGTGCTGGCCTTCGCCGGCTGGGGCGCGATGAGTTTCGCCTGGGGTGCGGTCGCGGGCAACCTCGCCGCCCTCGTCGGCTGTGCCCTGGCCGCCCCCGGCACCCTGCGGTTCGGCTGGGACCCCGAACAGGCCCGTGCGCTGCTGAAGTTCGGGCTCCCGCTGGCCGGCGCGAGCCTGCTCGCCCTGGCCGTCGTCAACGTGGACACCATGGTCGTCGGCTCGACCCTCGGTCAGGTCTCCCTCGGCTTCTACGTCCTGGCGTTCAACATGTCCGGCTGGCCGGTCCGCATCATCTCGGAGGCGGCCCGCCGTGTCTCCTTCGCCGGCTTCTCCCGCCTCGCCGACTCCCCGCAGGCCCTCGCCCAGGGTTTCAGCCGTGCCCTGGGGGTGCTGGTCACCGGCACCGTCCCCCTCTGTGTGCTGCTCGGCTGCCTCGCCGCCCCCGTCGTGCACCTCGTGTACGGGAGCCGGTGGCTGGCCGCCGCCGCGGCGCTGCCCTGGCTGATGGCCCTCGGCCTGGTCCGCATCGGCTGCGAACTCGCCTACGACTGCCTCGTCGCCACCGGCCAGCGCCGCGCTCTCCTGTTCGTCCAGGGGCTCTGGGTCGTGGCCCTCGTCCCGGTCCTCGTCGTCGGCGCCCGACTGGGCGGGATCGTCGGCGTCTCCCAGGGCCACGTCCTGGTCGCCGCCCTTCTCGTCGTCCCCGCGTTCCTCCACGCCCTCGGCCGGGCCGGGATCAGCCTCCCGCACCTCGCGAGAGCCTGCGCCTGGCCCTTCCTCGGAGGGACCGTGATGACCCTGGTGCTCCTCGCCGCGAGGCGGGTCCTCGGCGACGGCACCCCTGCCCTCGTCGCCGTCGGCACCGCCGCCCTGGCCTGCTATGCGGGGTGCGTCCTGCCCAGTCGCCGTTTCCTCCTCGGCTCCCGGACACCGGAGGCCGCATGACCAGGCTCCGCCGGCTGCTCGCCGTGGTGACGCTCACGCTGGCCACCGCATGCGCCGGCGGCGCCGGCCTCTCGCCCGGCACCGGAGCCAAGGGCACCCCGCACGCCAGCGCCGCGGCACCCCGGTCAGCCGGCTTCCCCGACGCCCGTACCACCGGCCCCCGCATCCCGCTCACCCCGCACTCCACAGGGAACATGACCGTCAGAGCCGACGGGACGGTCATCAGCGGGTGGGACATCACCGGCTCACTCGACATCTACGCGAACGACGTGACCATCGTCGACACCAAGATCACCTCCGCCAACTGGTGGGGGGTCAACCTGCGCGCCGGCTACAGCGGACTCCGCGTCCTCCACACCACCATCACCGCCGTTCCCGGCAAGGGCCCCGACAACGGCGGCGTGGACTACGCCGTCTCCAACATGGGGGGCAGCTCCATCGAGGTCGGCTGGAGCGACATCTCCGTCTTCGGCAACGCGCTGTCCATGGGCCAGGGTCACATCCACGACACCTACGTCCACGACCTCGTCCCCTTCCACAACGCCGGGGGCGAGTGGCAGCACACCGACGCGGTGATCAGCGGCGGGAGCAACAAGGGCATGCTGATCATCCGTCACAACACGCTCCTCAACCCCGTCGCCGTCGGCCGGGGGGCCTCCGCCAGTCTGGGGCTGTTCGCCGACTCCGGCCCCGTCTCCGACACCGTCATCGACCACAACCTGCTGGCCGGAGGCGCGTACTGCCTCTACGGGGGTGGCGCCGGCGCCACCGGGATCAAGGTCACGAACAACGTCTTCTCCACCCGCTACCACCGCAACTGCGGCGTCTACGGCGCCGTCACCGCCTGGAACGCCGGCGGCGCCGGGAACGTCTGGCGCGGCAACCGGTTCTCCAACGGCACCCCGATCAGCCCCGAGCCGGCCGGCTGAGGAAGAGGATCATGCGCAGCATCGCCCGTGCCCCCTGGGAACTCCTCAAGCGCGCCTTCGGCTGGCTCGTCCTGTTCGAGCTGCGCAACAAGGTCCTTCTCTTCCCCTCCGCCCTGGGGCTGCGCCGCTTCGAGACCACCGAGGCACGTCGGCTCGCGGCTGCCGCCGCCCCCCGTCCCTCCGCCCTCGTCGCCACGGTCATCGCCACCCACCGCCGGCCCGACGCGCTACGGGCAGCGGTCCGTTCAGCTCTCGCCCAGACCGTGCGCGACCAGGTCGTCGTGGTCGTCGACGACGGCGCCGGTCTGCCCGAACTCCCGGACGATCCAAGGCTGTTCGCCGTTTCGCTGGCCCGCAACACCGGCGTGGCCGGCGTCGTGCGCAATGTGGGCATCCGCCTCACCCGCTCGCGCTACGTGGCGTTCCTGGACGACGACAACCTGTGGGAGGCCGACCATCTGGAGCGGGCGCTGGCGGTCCTGGAGTCCCCGCACGGGCCCGACGGCGTGTACACGGCGTTGCGCCGCGTCCTGCCGGACGGGACCGAGCGGGACGTCCTGTCGGTGCCGTTCGACCGCCGCCGGGCGGCCCGGGAGTCCTTCCTGGACACCAACGCGTTCGTCGCGCGGCGCGGCCGGGCTCTGCACTTCAGCCGGCTGCGGCGTACACCGCGGGTGCTTCCGCGTGAGGACTGGGAGCTCGTCCACCGGTACAGCCGCAGCCACATCGTGCGTCACGTGCCGCACGCCACGGTGCGGTATCTGGTCAACCCCGAGAGCTTCTACACGACGTGGACCCGCTGAGCGTCACGGCCCCGGCGTGGCCCGCAGCGCGCCCGGCTTGAGCAGTTGGGCCGCCGCCGCCCGGCTGGCCCGCCTGCCGAGTGCGGCCCGCGACGCCTCGCGCAGGAACACGGCACCTCTGAAGCACGCCGTTGCCCAGGCCCCGTGGCGCCGTCCGTACAGCCGCACGCGGTTGAGGGTGAGCAGCGTCCACAGCCGGGGCGAGACCTGGGAGTCGCCTCCCAGATGCACCGCCTCGGCGGTCGGCTCCAACTGCGTGGCGTATCCCAGATCCCGCGCACGCAGGCAGTACTCGGTCTCCTCCGAGTAGAGGAAGAAGGACTCGTCCCACCGGCCGCACGCCGTCAGGCAGTCGTCCGAGATGGCCATCAGCGCCCCGGTCGCCCAGTCCGCGCGGGTCGGCCGTCGGTACGCGGCGGTGTCGGTGACGAGTTCGCTCAGCGGCGGGAAGCGTCCCGCCCGCCGGTTGCCGATGACCGCCTCACCGAGAGCCCTCAGCACGCTCGATTCCCGGCGCAGCGAGTGGTGGGGCGTGTCCCGGCCCTCCTCGTACAGGAGGGGTACGGCGATCCCGACTCCGTCGCCGAGGCTGTCGACGAGACGTTTGGCGCACCCCCGCCGCATCCGGATGTCGGGGTTGCAGATCACCACGGCCGCGTATCCGTGGGCGGCGGCCAGCGCCGCGTTGATCCCGGCGGCGTACCCGGCGTTGCGGCCGGTCTGGACGAGCGTGGCGCCGGGGGCCAGCGCCCGCAGGACCTCGACGGTGTCGTCGCCGGAGTCGTTGTCGGCGACGACGAGCCGCCAGTCGAGGCCGGCCATGCCGTCCTCGAGCGCGGCGAGGAACCCGGGGAGTACGGGGGCGCTGTTCCAGGTGACGACGATGACGGCGACAAGGCTCAACGGGACTCCACGAGTTGGGGAAGCCGGTCTTCGGAGGTGGTGCGGGGGGCGGCCGGGACGGCGGTGGCGGCCGCCTCGCGCCGGACGAAGCCCAGATGGCTGCACCCCGCCCCCAGCATCAGGAAGAACATGCCGGCGAACATCGGGAAGCTCAGCGAGTCGAAGGTGGCGCTGATGACCAGGGCCACCGCCGACGAGGCGAAGAACGCCTGACCCAGTTCGCGGTCGGAGTCGGTGCGGGCCAGCCGCCGGATCGCGCCGCCGTGGTGGATTCCGGTGACGAACAGGGTGAGCAGCGCGACGAGCCCGAGCACGCCCATCTCGGCCAGGGTCAGCATGTACTGGTTGTCGGTGAAGAAGTACAGGTCCGGAGTGAAGGTGCCGAAGCCCCGTCCGAACAGCGGATGCTCCTTCAGATAGGGCACGATCGCGCTGTACTTGACCGTCCGGGCCTGTGTGCTGCTGTCGGAGTTGGACAGGGCGGACGCGAACAGGCCCGTGATCGTGCCGATCAGCCCGGGGACGAGCACCTTGAAGACGGCCAGGGACGCCGTCATCAGGCCGATCGCGGCCCAGCGCCGGGCCGGCCGCCAGCGCGGCACCATCACCAGGGCGACCAGCAGCAGGCCGATGATCGAGGTCCGCGACACACTCAGGGGCAGGGCACCGGCCATGAGCACCACCGGTCCCCAGCGGCGCAGGGCGTGGCGGTGACGGCGTACCGGGTCGAGGGCCTGCTGGATCGCGAAGGGCAGGAGGATCGCGAGCATGCCGGCGAACTCCAGCGGCTGGGCCGTGGTGGCCCGGGGCCGCGTGAAGGCGCCGCGGTCCATGACGTTCACCTGCGCCACGCTGGTCTGCAGGCCGGGGATGTGCATGGAGTCGGCGATGTTGGTGGCGGCGAAGAAGTCGTAGAAGCCGATCGCGGCGACGACGGACGCCAGCACCACTACCCGGCGCATCAGAACGTCGAGCCGTGCGCGGTCCTGCACACCCGCCGACGTCAGGACGACCAGCGACACCCACACCAGGAAGCCGATGAGCCCGCGGTCGGCCCCGAGGACCTCCTCGTGCGAGCTCTCGCGTGCCGCGTCCGCGACGTACGCCGCCAGGACGGCCAGCCCGAGCACGCACATCGCGACCCGCGCGAGCCTGGTTCCCGGCGCGGGAAGGATACGGCCGCCGAGCCAGGTCGCGAGGTACCACAGCAGTCCGAGCAGGGCGAAGACGTTGGCCGGGGTGCCGACACCGCCGAGCGCGGGCAGGGCCAGGTTGGAGGGGATGAAGAAGGCCAGCGCCAGGTAGACGGTGAGGATCGCGGTGGCGTCGACCCGTCGGCTCAGCACGCCCGCTCGCCCCCGGTTCGCCGTGCGGGCCCGCTTCGGCCGTGGGGCGGCGCTCCTGCCACCGTGCCGGCGGCGGACCACCGCGACGCCCTCCATCAGGATGGACAGCAGAAACGCGCTGACGACGCCGAGGATGACGACGGCCGCGATGTCCTGGTAACGGCTCTTCGACTTCGCCACCGGGGTTTGCGGCAGTACGACGGGGGCCGTCTGCACGAGGTAGGCGGGCGGGACCTTGGCGGCAGCCTGCAGGGCGTCCAGTTGCTCACCGGCGAACGCGGTCAGGGTGTCGGTCTCCTTGAGCACCTGTGCCCGGTCGGTTCCGGTGACGCTGAGCACGAGCAGCGGACTGTCGGTCTGCGGCGCGAACCCGGCCGTGTACGGGTCGCTGACGCCCCGCTCGTGCAACTCCTTGGCGGCGTCGCTCGATTCGAGGGTTCTGATCAGTACGTCGGCCGTGACGATGAGCGAACCGCCCGCGTTCGAGATCGGATTGCCGAACGTGGGGGCCAGCCGGGCGACGGCCGAGGAGTCGAGCAGCGCGACCGAGCTCTGGGACTGGTAGGAGACCGGGACGGTCTCGTACAGATAGGCGCCGCCGAGCAGGCTGAGCAGGGTGAAGGGCACCATGAAATACCAACGTCTGCGCAGAATGGCCCATATCTCACCGAGGCTCACGAACCATCCCTCCATTCGGTGGCATGCCGCCGCGCGCCCTGCCAGTATCGGGGGCGACGGAAGGAACTCACATGTCGCCCGGGAACGTCGCCGACGCGCTGCTCCGCCGCTGGTACGTCGTGCTGGCCGCGCTGCTGCTGACGGCCGCCGGGGTGTACCACGTGGCGCGCCCCGCCCCTCGGTTCGTCGGCTCCGCGGTGGTCGTCCTCAAGCCGCCGGTGACGCGGAACCAGCCCAATCAGCTCACCAACCTGCAGCCGCCGCTCGCCGTGGTCTCCTACGCGGTCGTCCAGCAGCTGCAATCTCCTTCCGGCGCCGAGGAGTTGGCCGCGGCAGGTGTGCGCGGGACCTACCACCTCGTGCCGCGCAACAGCGGGACCAGCGCGACACCCCGGTATCTGATCCCCTCCCTGCAGGTGCAGTCGCAGGCGCCCGGCGCCGACGCCGCCACGGCGGCGGTGCGCCGCATCATCCACGTCTACACGCGGCACGTCGACCAGTTGCAGTCGGCCCAGAAGGTCCCGGCGGGGTCGCGGATCACCGCCTCCGTCCTGACCTCTCCGAGCGCCGCCGAGGTGCAGGGCGACAAGAGCAGGGGCCTGGCGGGCACGGCCCTGCTCGGCACGGCCGGCGGCGTGCTCGGCGCGTTGTGGCTCGACCGGTACGCCATGAGCCGCCGGAACACCCCCGCGGGCCGCCGCCGGCACTCCTCCGGCCCGCTGCCCGTGGCCGACTGAGGGGTACGGATGGCGCATCACACACCGCGGCGCTTCCACGACTCCCACCACAGCCGCTCACGCCCGCGCTCGGCCACCGCCGACCACACCAGCGGCTGCAGATACGGCATCGCCTTCGCACCGATCCGCCTGCGCAGCCGCAGTGCGCGGTACTCGGGCAGCGCCCGGTAACCCGGCAGGCACTGCTCGGCGAACGCCACGCACGCGTCGACCGGAACGACGCCGGTACGTCCTCGGTCGTAGGCACGGTAGGCCCGGCGCAGTGCGAAACGGGCGAGCCGGGTGTGGACCTGGTCGGCCAGGCGGTCGGCATGGGGCAGCCGGTCCGCGCACTTGGCCAGCACAGAATCGAACGCCACCAGGCGCTGGCGCAGGTCGTCGAGCTGACCGCCGAAGTCGGTGGTGGACATGTTCTTGCCGTGGACGCGATAGAAGGCCTGGTCGGCACCGCGTACGTAGCCGACGTCGGCGTGTGCGGCCAGCCGCATCCACATCTCGATGTCGCCGGCGTGCGGAAGGGCCGGGTCGTAGCCGCCGACCGTGCGCTGGAGGCTGGTGCGGACGACGACCTCCGGCGAGGTGATGCAGCCGGTGCCCTCGCGGAAACGCCGTTCCAGCCACCACTGCCCGGGGTAGACGACCGAGCCGGTGCTCCGCGTACGGGCCCGTGGCAGCGGTCCGCCGTGCTGGAAGCGCAGCGGACGCCCGTAGGCGAACCCCACCTCGGGATGCGCGTCCAGCAGCGATGCGGCCCGCACCAGCGCGCCCGGGACCAACCGGTCGTCGGCGGAGAGCAGGGCGACGTAGTCGCCGTCGGCCCATTCCAGGAGGCCCTCGTTGTAGGTGGCGATGTGCCCCTTGTTGGTCTCGTGGACGCGGACCTCGATCCGCGGGTCGGCGGCGGCCAGCTTGTGCGCTATGTCCGCCGAGTCGTCGGGCGAGGCGTCGTCGATGACGAGGACCCGCACATCGACGCCGTCCTGCTCGTCCAGGACGCTGCTCACGCAGTCGGCGAGGAAATGGCCGTACTTGTAGCAGGGGATGACAACACTGACGCTGCTCATCGATGCGGAGGCCCTCAGTTCTTCTTCTTGCGGACGGTCTTGCCGGTCAGGGTCCAGCTGCGGGACTTCACGGTGTGGCCGTGCTTGTCCCGGGCCGTGACCGTGACCTCGAACCGTGTGCCGTCCGGCAACGGGGCGGACAGGTGGACGGACATCCTGTGGGTGGCGCGGTCGTAGGAGGTGACGGCCGTGACGTGGAGCTTCCTGGCGGCGGCCGCCCCGGGGCCCGGCAGGACGGTCACGGTCGCCCGGACGGACGACGGTTCGGCCGAGGCGGGCACGGTCGTGACGAGGGCGCTCGCCGCGTCCGCGGTGTGCGTCACCGAGGACGCGGTCACCTCCGAGGCCTTGGCCGTCGTCAGGGACGCGCCGGGGTTGTCGGCGGTGAAGACGGGCCCGACCCAGTAGTTCGCGGAGCCGTAGGAACCGTTGGGGAAGGCCGGATCGGTGCCGTAGCGGTAGAGCCCGTTGTGGTGTGTGGTGGTGTCGGCGGTGGCAGTCAGCGGATAGGACTGGTGGGCTGCCGCGAAGTAGCCGCCGTCCACGGCGTAGTTGCCGTGCGGCGCGTGGTAGGACACGACGTACGGGGTGCCCGCGGTGATCGCCACCGGAGTGGTGAAGGTCAGCTGTTGCCAGCCCGAGGCCGTCTCGCCGGTGAAGGTGCCGGTGGCGAGCAGTGTCCCGTCGTCGGACCACAGGCTGCCGGTGTGCGTTCCGGTGTTGCCGGTGCCCTTGTAGAAGGTGACGCCGGTGACCCAGCCGTCCGCCGAGGAGGTGAACCGGGTGCCCAGCTCGACCGAGTTGGTGTCGCCGGTCATGTCGGCGGTGGCCGGTACGGCGGAGGAGTTCCACAGCGTGCAGGGGCAGGTCACCGCGGGCGGGGTGGAACTGGTGGTGAAGGACCAGGTCACCGGGTCCGCCATGGCGTTGCCCCACAGGTCGGAGGCCTGGACGGAGGCGGTGTACGAGGTGTGCAGTTCCAGCTGCGTCGACGGGGTGAAGGTCGCCTTGTTGGACGCGGAGAGCGTCGTGGTCCCCGGCACGGTGGTGCCGTCCGGGCCCTTCAGGGTGAACGCCAGGCTGTCGGCGTCGACGGCCGAGCTGAAGACGGCCGACACCGGTGCCGTGATCGACACGCCGGTCGCGCCGGACGTCGGGGAGGTCGAGGTGACCGTGGGCGGGGTGGTGCTGGCCGTGGAGGTGTCCAGCACCACGTCGACCCAGTAGTTGCTGCCGGAGGACGGCGAGGACGGGAAGGCGCTGGTCGAGCCGTAGTGGTAGACGCCGTTGCCGCCGTCGGTGCCGGACTTCAGCGCTGTGAGCGGGGCCAGGCCGGCGTCGCTGCCGGAGAAGTAGCCACCGTCGTAGGAGTATCCGCCGTTGGGGGCGAAGTAGGAGGCGACGTAGGTGGTGTTGGCCTTGACGCTCACCGGGGTGGCGAAGTTCAGTTGCTGCCAGCCGGAGGCCGTCTCATTGGTGAAGGTGCCGGTGGCCAGGCGGGTACCGGAGGCGGTCCACAGGCTGCCGGTGTGGGTTCCGGTGTTGGCGGGTGACTTGTAGAAGCGGACTCCGGTGATCGAACCGGCCGCGGTGGTACGGAACTTGACGCCCAGTTCCACGGAGCTGCCGTCGCCCGCGTTGACGGTGCCGGGTACGGCCGAGGCCGGCCAGACGGTGCAGGGGCAGGCCTGTGGACCGACGGTCACCGGGACGGTGGTGACCGTGCCGATGTTGACGCTGTCGTCGACCGCGCGGACCTTGAGGGACGCCGCGCCCGGGGCCGTCGGGGTCCAGCTGTAGCTCCAGGACGTCAGGCCGTCGGCGGCCTTCCAGGTGGTGCCGCCGTCCGTGGAGACCTCCACCCGGGCCACCACTCCCCCGCCCGAGTCGGTGGCGGTGCCCTTGATGGTGACCGGCTTCAGCGCCGGGACCGTGACGCCGGAGGCCGGGCTCGTCACGGTGACGGTCGGGCCGGCGGTGTCGGTGGAGGCGGACGCGGCGACGAGGTCGCTCTGCCGGGTCAGCGGCTGGACACCCATGTCGGCGAGGACGTTCAGTGTCGCCTGCTGCATCCGGGAGTCCTCGGTGACCACCGTGTCGTCGGGGTTGTACGTCGGCACGTTGGTCAGGCCCCAGGACCACTGGACGGTGCCCGACCCGAACACCAGGGCCCCGGAGTCCTGGTCGCGGAACTCGACGAGAGAGTGCGTCGCCGTGCCGTTGCCGTAGACGTTGCCCCAGTCCATGCGGAGCTTGCCGTCGTTGATGTCCACCGTCGTGGACGACACGTCGATGGCTCCCGCGGGCCGGGTGCTGTTGTCGAGGTCGCTGTCCCACTCGTAGCCGAGGGTGCCCGTCGGGAAGGTGGCGGTCTGGCCCGACGTCAGGTTCGCGATGGAGGTGCTGCGCCAGATCCGGTTCCTGCCGTACGAGCCGGGGACGGTGATGGCGTCGCTGCGGTAGCCGTTCACCGTGAACATGGAGCCGGTGAGGATGTTCGGCGGCTGGTAGGTCTGGCCGTAGTTCGTACTGGCCGGGTCCATCCAGGTACCGGTCCAGGTGCCGCTGGGGTCGGCGACGCCGTTGTTCTGCGCCATCTTGGTCATCTTGTAGCAGACCAGGGTGCGGTCGGCCGTGTTCGCGCCGTCGATGCTCGGGGCGAGCCGCGTCTTCCAGAAGACCTCGTTGCCGCTGAAGAAGGCCTCCCGGACGCCGGCCTTCCGGGCGGCCAGGACGTTGGAGTACTGGCTCTGCGTCCAGTACTCGTCATGGCCGGACGACATGTACACCTTGTGCCTCTTCAGCAGGGTGGCGCCGTTCGCCGACGACACGTCCACGCCGGACGTGTAGCTGACGTCGTAGCCGTTGCGCTCCAGCCAGGACAGCATCATGTACTCGGAGCCGTAGATGCCGTTGTCGCCGCCGATGTCCAGCGGCCGGTTGTAGCTGACCTCGTAGGCCCGGCCGTCCGGTGCGGGCCCGGCGCCGCCGTAGAGGTCCTGGCCTCCGTAGTCGTTGTAGGCCTGCCAGGTCTGGTCGCTGGTCTGCACGACGATGCCCGAGGTGCTGGAGTCGTTGCGGACGACGAACGGGTACGGCATCATGCCGTCGCCGTCGGTCTGTGTGAGGTTCGCGATGTACAGGCCGGACACGGCGTCGCCGGGCACCGTCCAGCCGGCGGTCACGGGCCAGTTGCCGCAGTCGACCAGGCCGGTGCTGCTCTTGGTGGTGCAACTGGCGGGCCTGGTCGCGTAGTTGGCCGGATAGGTGACGGCCGCCTGGGCGGCGGTGGACATCTCGCGTGCGCCGTCACCGCCGTACCAGCCCAGGCGGTAGATCTCGATGTGGTACGAGACCTTCGACTGGACCTTGAACTGGACGGTGTCACCGGCCTGGACGCTCTGTCTGGTGGAGAACCCCTTGATGTCTCCGTAGGCGTTGGGCGAGAACCAGTCGGTCTTCGGGCTGCCCGGCTTGGAGTTCTCGCAGACGACGGGGTTCGATCCCGCTCCGCACGGATCGGAGGCCGCCTGGGCGGGCACAGCCTGCGGGAGCACCGCCCATACCAGTGCCGCTACGACGGCGAGGCGCACGCCCCGGATCCGTCTGCTCCATCTGTTCATGTCGTACCTCTCAGCGGTGCTGTGCAGGGCCGACCGGTGCGGTCGGGTGGAGCGTGGGACTGCGGCCGATCAGCCGCGGAGCGCGTCGGTGAGCGTGTCGGCGACGCGCTGTTGCTGGTCGGCGGTGATCTGCGGGTAGAGCGGAAGGGAGAGGATGCGTTCGGCCGCCCTCTCGGCGTTCGGGAAGTCGCCCCGGCTGTGACCGAGATGGCGGTACGCGGGGGTGAGATGGACCGGGACGGGATAGTGCACCCCGGCGCCGACGCCCTCGGCGTTGAGCTTGCCGACGATGTCGTCGCGGTCCGCCCCGAGCACCTGGACGACGTACAGGTGCCAGACGTGGACGTTGCCGGGCGCGGTCGTCGGGAGCACGATCCTGCCGGCGGTCGCCAGGTCGGCGAGCAACGCGTCGTAACGGGCCGCCGCCGCCCGCCGGGCCGCGTTGCCGTCCGCGAGCCGCGCCAGCTTCGCCCGCAGCACGACGGCCTGCAGCCCGTCCAGACGGCTGTTGAAGCCCGGGATGTCGTGGCGGTACTTGGCGACGCCGCCGTGGTTCGCGATCGCCCGTACCCGTCCCGCCAGTTCCTCGTCGTCGGTCAGGACCGCGCCGGCGTCGCCGTAGGCCCCCAGGTTCTTGCCCGGGTAGAAGCTCGTCGCCGCGATCCCCCCGGCGCCCGGCGGCCGGCCGTCGCGGGTGGCGCCCTGGCACTGCGCGGCGTCCTCGACGACCCGTACCGCGTCGGGCAGTCGGCCGGCCGGCGTCGTCAGGTCGGCCATCTGCCCGTACAGGTGGACCGGTACCACCGCGCGGGTGGCGGGGCCGACCGCGGCCAGCGCGGCCCGGGGGTCGAGGAGGTGGGTGCCGGGCAGGCAGTCGGCGAGCACCGGGCGCGCGCCGGTCCTGGTCACCGCGCCCACGGTGGCGATGAAGGTGTTGGCGGGTACGACGACCTCGTCGCCGGGACCGACTCCCACGGCCCGCAGGGCGAGTTCCACCGCATCGGTGCCGTTGGCGACGCCCACGCAGTGCGCGACACCGCCGAAGCCGGCGTATTCGTGCTCGAACCGGCGGACCTCCTCGCCGCCGATGAAGGCGGTGCCGGCCAGGACGCGTTCGAAGCCGGCCCGTACGTCGTCGGCGACCTCCTCGTGGGCCGCCTTGAGGTCCACGAGCGGAATGTGGTTCATCTGACGGGTCCCCCCATGGGTCGGGTCGCGAGTTCGTCGAGCGCGGGGGCGGCCGCCTCGCGCAGCCGCCGGGCCGGGCTGCCCAGCCACACCTCGCCCGGCGGAACGTCGCCGAGCACGGTGCTGCCCAGCCCGATCAGCGACCAGGCGCCGACCGTCGTGCCCTCCCGGACCAGGGCCCCCGAGCCCACATAGGCACCGCGCTCCAGCCGCACCGTCCCGCCGAGGCGGACGCCGGAGGCGAGCGTGGCGCAGTCCTCGACCACGTCGTCGTGGGTGAGGACGACCTGCGGCATCACCGCGACGTGCGCACCCACCCGCACGGCGGCGGTCAGCACGCAGTGTGCGAGCAGGACCGAGCCGGGGCCGACCTCGGAGGTCGCCGACACCGCCGCCGTCGGGTGGACGACCGTGGCGTAGCGGTCCGTGGGCAGGTCGAGCCGGCGGACCAGCCGGGCGCGGGCCGCGTAGTCCCGGGGATTGCCCACGCAGATCACCACGCGTGCGTCGGGCAGGTCGTGGACCAGGTCGCAGCCGCCGAGGACGGGCACGCCGTCCACCGCGGTGCCGTGCAGGGCGGGGTTGTCGTCCAGGTGCCCGAGCAGCTCGAGGTCACCCGCGTCCCGTACGGCCTGCGCGGTCTCCCGGGCGAATCCGCCCGCGCCGATGATCAGCAGCCCGTTCATCTTCGGGCCTGTTCGCGCAGCGCCGCGACGACGCGGTCCTGCTGGGTTTCGGTCATGGTGTGGAACAGCGGCAGGATCAGCGAGTCGCGGCTGATCCGCTCGGTGACCGGCAGCGGCGCGCAGGGGTGGTCCGCGTAGGCCGGTTCGAGGTGTGCGGCCATGATTCCGCGCCGGGCGGAGACGCCGGCCTCGGCGAGATGGGCGAGCAGGTCGTCCCGGCGCACCGGGAAGTCCTCGGCCAGCAGCACCCAGTAGGACTGGAAGTTGCTCTGCCCGTGCCGGGGGTCGCGTACGGGGGTGAGGCCCTGGATGTCGTCCAGCAGCGCGTCGTAGCGGGCCGCCAGCTCACGGCGGCGGGCGATCATCGCGTCGAGCTTTGTGAGCTGGACCAGGCCGACGGCGGCCTGGATGTCGGTCATCCGGTAGTTGAAGCCGACCTCGAGGTAGCTCTCCAGGACGGGCTTGCCGCTCGCATGCCGTGTTGCCGCCGAGGCGTTCATGCCGTGCTCGCGCAGCCGGCGCAGGCGTGCCGCCCATGCGGCGTCGTCGGTGGTGATCATGCCCCCCTCGCCGGTGGTGACGAGCTTGCGGGGGTGGAAGGACCAGGCGGCGAGCAGCGCGCCGTGCCCCACGGGCTTGCCGCCGACGGTCGAGCCGACGGCGCAGGCGGCGTCCTCGACCAGGGGCAGGTCCCAGTCCGCGCAGGCGGCGCGCAGTGCGTGCACATCGGCCGGGACGCCGCCCTGGTGGACGGCGAGGACGGCCCTGGTGCGGGGGGTGCGGACGGCGTCCACGGTGGCCGTGGTGAGGTTGCCGGTGGCGGGGTCGGCATCGGCGAACACCGGCTGGGCTCCCACGTAGCGGACGGCGTTGGCGGTGGCGATGAACGACAGTGACGGCACCACGACCTCATCGCCGGGACCGAGACCGAGGGCGACGAGGGACAGGTGCAGGGCGGTGGTGCAGGAGCTGACCGCGATGCCGTGCTCGGCGCCGACCCGTTCGGCGAAGGCCCGCTCGAAGGCGGCGACCCGGGGGCCCTGGGCGACCCAGCCGGACAGCACCGCGGCGGAGGCGGCCTGGGCCTCCTCCTCGCCGAGCCAGGGGATCATCACCGGGATGCGGTCGGTGCTCACTTGGCCGCCTCCCGCTCCGCACGCCACCACTCGACCAGGTCCCTGAGCCCCGTGCGCAGGTCGGTCCTCGCCGTGAACCCGAGCCGGTCGGCCGCCCGTGAGGTGTCCGCGAGGCGCCGGGTCACCCCGTTCACCGCGCGGGCGGGCCCGTGCACCGGCTTCAGGCCGGTCGCCCCCATGGCCTCCAGCAGGCCCTCGGCGAGCTCCTTCAGCGACGTCTCCGTGCCGCTGGCGATGTTGAACACCTCGTCGGTGAGTTCCGACTCGGCGGCCAGCACATTGGCCCTGGCTATGTCGCGGACGTCGACGAAGTCCATGGTCTGCGTGCCGTCGCCGAGGATCAGCGGCGGCTCGCCCGCCTCGATGCGCTCCATCCAGCGGATCAGCACCTCGGTGTAGAGGCCGTGGATGTCCATCCGGGGGCCGTAGACGTTGAAGTAGCGCAGCGCCACGTAGTCCAGTCCGTACATGGCGTGGAAGCTGCGCAGCATGCCCTCGTTGAAGGCCTTCGCCGCGCCGTAGAAGGTGTCGTTGTTGTACGGGTGGTGGCGCTCGGTGGTCGGAAAGGTCTCGGCCATGCCGTAGACGGATGCGGAGGAGGAGGCGATCACCTTGGCCACCTGTGCCTCGGCCGCCGCCTCCAGGACGTTGAAGGTGCCGTCGACCAGGACCTCGTTGGCGAGCCGGGGCTCCTCCGCGCACTGGGTGATGCGGATGGCGGCGAGATGGAACACCAGGTCGGCGCCCTCGGTGACCTTCCGTACGGTGCCGGCGTCCCGGACGTCGCCCTCGACGACCTCCACGACGCCGCTGGGCAGGGCCTTCGCGAGGTTGGCCCGCCGCCCGCGCACGAAGTTGTCGAGTACGACGATCTCGCGGGCGCCGCCCTCGGCCAGGAGGTCGACGAGGTGGGAGCCGATGGTGCCCGCTCCCCCGGTGACCAGGATCTTCTTGCCTCGTACGCTGCTCAACTGCGTTGCCCTCTCGGTGGGTTGGATCCGTCAGCGCCCGGCGCGCAGGCCGACGACCGCGCCCCGGAACTCCAGGCTCCGGGACGCCGCCTCGAGGATGTCCAGCACCCGCAGCCCGGCCCGGCCGTCGGTCAGCGGCGCCCGGCGCTGCCTGATCGCGTCGGCGAACTCGTCGACCATGCTGCGCAGCGCTTCCTTCTCGCCGATCGCGGGCGCGACCATGTCCCCGGAGCGGTACGAGACGAGCATCTCGCGGCGCTCGTCCGCGCCGATCTCCTGGGGCGCGGCCAGGTCCACGCCCCGGTCGTAGACGGCCACTCTCTGCAGGGGGTTGAGGTCGTCCCAGATCAGGGTGCGTTTGGCGCCGCCCACCATGGTGGTCCGTACCTTGGTCGGCGACAGCCAGTTGACGTGCACGTGGGCGATGGCCCCGGTGTTGAGCTGGAGCGTCAGATAGGCCACGCAGGCCTGTCCCGCGCCGATCGGGTCGGCCCCGTGGGCGGCGACAGCGACCGGCTCGACGGTGTCGGGGAGGATGAAGTCCAGGATCGACAGGTCGTGCGGGGCCAGGTCCCACAGGACGTCGATGTCCTTCTGGACGAGTCCGAGGTTGATCCGGACCGAGTCGACGAAGTGGATCTCACCGAGTTCGCCGGAGCGGACCGACTCCCTGATGCGGCCGACGGCGGGTGTGTAGCAGTAGGTGTGATCGCACATCAGGGTGAGGCCGCGCTCTTCCGCCTCGGTCACCAGGCGCACCCCGTCGGCGTACGTCGCCGCGAGCGGCTTCTCCACCAGGACGTGCTTGCCGGCGCGCAGGGCGGCCAGGGCGATGTCGAGGTGGGTTCCGGCGGGCGTGGCCACGGCGACGGCGTCGACCGACGGGTCGGCGAGGACGGCCGCGTAGTCCGAGGTGGCCTGGACCGTCGAGTAGCCGCCGAGGACCCGCTGGGCCCGGTCCACGTCGAGGTCGCACAGCCAGCGCAGCCGGAACTGCTCACCGGCCTGGAAGTTGCGTACGAGGTTGGGTCCCCAGTAGCCGGCCCCGACGACCGCGACCCCCAACGGCTCGCTGGTCTGCGTCACTTGGTACCTCTTCCCTCGGTCCATCGGTGGGCGGTTCTTCAGTGGGCGGTTCATCAGTAGGCCCCCGTTCCTCGCACCACCGCGGTCCCGGTGCGCAGCAGGATCGACAGGTCGAGGCTCGTCGACCAGTTGTCGACGTATGCGAGATCGAGCCGGACCGCCTCGTCCCAGGGCAGGTCGGAGCGGCCGCTGACCTGCCACAGTCCGGTGAGGCCGGGCTTGACGAGCAGCCTGCGCTTGATGTCCGGGGTGTACTCCTCCACCTCCGCGGGCAACGGCGGGCGGGGGCCCACGAGCGACATGTGGCCCCTGACCACGTTGATCAGCTGGGGCAGTTCGTCGAGCGAGCTGCGGCGCAGCACCGAGCCGACCCGGGTGATCCGTGGGTCCTCCTTCACCTTGAACAGCAGGCCGTCGCTGTTCTGGTTGAGGTGTGCCAGTTCCGCCCGCAGGGCCTCGGAGTCCTCCCGCATCGTGCGGAACTTCAGCATGGTGAAGTGGTCGCCGTACCGGCCCACGCGCTGTTGTCTGAACAGGGCCGACCCGGAGCTGTCCAGCCGGACGATCAGGGCGATCAGCAGCATGGGCAGGGCGAGCAGCGCGAGGAGCGCCGCCGCGAGCGTCCGGTCCAGCAGTTCCTTGGGCAGCCGGGAGATCCTTGAGAGGTTCGGTGCCTGTATCCGCATCAGCGGCACCCCGCCTGTGGGGCGTATGGCGAGCCGGGAGGCGGACACGTCGGTCAGCACGGGGGCCAGCAGGAAGTCCACGCCGTGCACGGCTGCCGTCCAGGACATCCGGCGCAGCACCGAGGCGTCCAGCTCGGGCGCGGGCAGTGTCACCAAAGTGGTGATGCCCAGGGCCCGGATGACGTCGTCCATGTCACCGACGCCGCCGACGAGCGGGAGCCCCAACTTCCTTACGTCGGCGGCGTTTTCCGGATCGGTCAGGCACACTCCGGCGGCCCTCAGTTCCGGTACGCCGCCGCGCCGCAGCACCGCGACCAGTTCCACGATGCCGCGTGACGGCCCGACCAGGAGCGTGGCACTCCCGTCCCGGCTCCGCGCCCAGCGCCTGTGCAGCCGGCGGCGCAGCGCGTACCTGACCGGCAGGGCGATCGCGGCAGCGGGCAACGCGGCCATGCTCATGTCATGAAGGAGCCCCGAATCGTGCGTGAACACCCAGTAGGCGACCGCGGCCAGCGCCGGCAGTGCGACGGCGCCCCGAAGTACCCGCCGGTATTCCTCGGCTCCCAGGCCCAGGGTGCTGCGGTCGTAGGAGCGATGGGCGAACATGACGACGATCCAGGCCGGGGGCAGCACCAGAGCCACCGCCCAGCGGCCGTAGGCCGCATGGATCAAGAAGGCCGCGGCGGCGGCCGCTAAACCGTCCGCGACCAGCAGGACGATCCGGTACCTCTGCTCCCAACGTCTTCGACGACCTTGTGGATGTCTGTGTTCCACAACCACTTGCTCATGCGTGACCTCAATGGTCATGCCACCCCCCCACATGCACGGCTACCCTGACCGAAGTGCCCTCGACACAGCGGCACTGGAAAGCGAGGGAGCTTCAGCGGTTCCCCAACCGCCCCTTGCTCCCAGCATGTTGGTACTGACGTTTCACACCGGTTGACATCGCCGCACCGTGACACCCGGTCAAGAACAAGTCCCCACCCAAACCGGTCCGGCGGAGCTCAATCTAGACCACCAGCCGCAGTCGCGGGAACAGTTGGACGAAACGCGCATCGTGTAAGGGACATTGGCTGCATACTGCCCCCGTGACGAGCATCGTGATCCCGGCTCACAACGAGGCACGAGTCATCGGCCGGCTCCTCGATTCCCTGCTGGCCGGCTCCGCGGAGGACGAGACGGACATCGTGGTCGTGTGCAACGGCTGTACGGACGACACCGCGCGGATCGCGGCCGCGCGCGGCCCGCGCGTCCGGGTGGTCGAGATCCCCGTCCCCTCCAAGCACGTCGCTCTACGGACGGGCGACGATCACGCGCGCGGATTCCCGCGCCTCTACGTGGACGCCGACGTCGTGATCACGAGCGCTGACGTACGGGCGCTGACCGAGCCGCTGGAAGACGGCACGGCGGGCATCCTCGCCACCGCCCCCGAACGGCACATTCCGATGACCGGCTGCGCCTGGCGGGTGCGTGCCTACTACCAGGTGTGGCAGCAACTGCCGGCCGTGCGGGAGGGCTTGTTCGGCCGGGGCGTCATCGCCGTCTCCAAGGCCGGGCACGCCCGGATCGCCGCGCTGCCGCCGCTGATGGCGGACGATCTGGCCGCGTCCCTGGCGTTCGCCCCCGGGGAACGGCTCGTGGTCGGGGCGGCCGGTGTCGTGGTCCAACCACCGCGCACGTGGCGGGACTTGATCAAGCGGCGGATCAGGGCCGCGGTGTCCACCGCCCAGGTCGAACAGCATCAGGGACCGCAAGAGGCTTCGGCGCGCACGAGCAAGGCGGATCTGCTCGCCGTGCTCCGCGGGGAGCCGAAGCTGCTCCCGGGGGTCGCCGTCTTCGTCGCGGCAGCGGTGATCGCCCGACGGGCGGCGGGAAAGGCCATCCGGGCGCAGGACTTCGGCACCTGGCTTCGGGACGAGAGCAGCCGGCAGAACTGATCGCACCCCACCTGGAGTCCTCGATCGTGTATCTCACCGACCGCTCCACGCCGCCGAGCGCGGACACCGAGCAGCGCCGAAGACGCGGTGCGGGGCCCAGGGTCGCCCCGGTCGTGCTCGTGCTGGGCGCGGTCAGCCTGATCACCGACATCTCCTCGGAGATGGTCACCGCCGTGCTGCCGCTCTACCTCGTCACGACGCTCGGGTTCAGCCCGCTGGGATTCGGCACCCTCGACGGGGTCTACAACGGCGTCAGCGCGCTGGTCCAGCTGACCGGCGGGCACCTCGCCGACCGGGTGCGCAACCACAAACTGCTGGCCGGGCTCGGCTACGGCCTGTCCGCGGTGTGCAAGCCGCTGCTGCTGCTCGCGAGCAGCCTCGGCACGCTCGGCACCGTCCTCGCCCTGGAGCGGACCGGCAAGGGTCTGCGCACCGCCCCGCGCGACGCGATGATCTCCCTCGCCACGCCGGCCGAGACCCAGGGCCGTGCCTTCGGCGTCCACCGGGCTATGGACACGACCGGCGCGATGCTCGGCCCGCTGGCGGCCTTCCTCATCCTGCGCGCGGCCGCCGACGGCTACGACGCCGTGTTCGGCGTCAGCGCATGCGTCGCCGCCCTCGGCGTGCTCGTCCTGGCGCTGTTCGTTCCGGGCAGAGGGCACGGCACGCGGACGGATGGCGAGGGCACCACGAGCGTGCCCCTGCCGGGCGGCCGACGAGGCGCACAGAACGGCGAGGCGGGCACCCCGCATGTGCCGGGCTCGGGCAGCAGGCCGTGCGAGGAGCCGGTACCGGGCAGACGGCAGCGCCGGCGGGCGGACGAGAGGGGTGCGGCGCACACGCGCGTGCCCAGCGAACGGCAACAGCAGCGGACGGACGAGACGGATGCGGCGCACACGCGCGTGCCCAGCGAACGGCAACAGGAGCCAGCCGACGAGACGGGCGCCCCGGACACGCCGGCACCCGACGACCGACAACGCCGGCCCGCCGACCAAACAGGCGCCCCGCACGCACCCGCACCCGACGCCCAACAGCACCGGCACCCCGACCAGACAGCCACGGCACACACGCCGGCACCGGGCAGGCGGCAGCGCGGACGGACGGACGGGGTGGGTGCGGCGCGCGGCAAGGCGCCCGTCCGCATCAGCGACGCGCTGGCGCTGCTGCGCGTGCCGCGGCTGCGGGCGCTCGCCGGGTGTGCCGCGCTGCTGGGCCTGACCACCGTCAGCGACGCCTTCGTCTACCTGCTTCTGCAACGGCGCGCGGGGGTCGGCGAGGATTGGTTCCCGATGCTTCCGCTGGGCACAGCCGTCGTGTTCCTGCTGCTGGCCGTGCCTGTCGGCGCGCTGGCCGACCGGATCGGACGGCGCACCGTGTTCCTCGCCGGACACCTGGGTCTGCTCACCGCGTACGCCCTCCTCCTGTGGGCCCCGGCCACACCTGCCCTGTCCCCTCTCGTCCTCGCCCTGCACGGCACGTTCTACGCGGCCACCGACGGCGTGCTCCCGGCCGCCCTCGCCGGCATCGTGCCGGAGCGGCTGCGTGCCACCGGTCTCGCCATCGTCGGTACCAGCCAGGCGCTGGCCCGGTTCTGCTGCTCACTGGCCTTCGGCGCCGCCTGGACGCTGTGGGGGGACGGTCCTGCGCTGGCAGGCTCGGCGGTCGGCCTGCTGTGCTGCGCGGCCGTGGCGAGCATGGTGCTGCGGCCGGCGGGAGGAACCCGATGACCCCCACGGCACCGAGGACCACAAGGATCCGGATGACATCGATGCGCCGCCGCCTGCTCCTCCTCCTCACGGCGGTGCTGCTCCTCGCCGGCCTGGCCACCGGCGTGGTCCTGCACGCCGCCGCCCGCGCGGATCGGGCCGGCCGGCCGCAGTCGGGAGGCCCCACCGTCAGCGCGGGCAAGGTGACGCTGGACCGGAAGGGCCGCCTGACGTTCCTCAACGCGGCCGCCGGCCCGCACCGCACCGCCGTCGCCTCCGTACCGTCCATCGAACCGAGGGGCGGGCGGGTCGCCTCGAGCCGGAAGTGCGCGCGCTTCTACGCGGCGGCCGGCACCGGCATCTGCCTGCAGTCCAACCCCGGTGTCCTCAGGCAGAGCAACCGTGCCCTGCTCCTGGACGCCTCTCTCCGCACCCGCCGCGTCTTCCCGCTCGCGGGCACTCCCAGCCGGGCCCGGGTCTCACCCAGCGGTCGCTTCGTCGCCTGGACGGTCTTCGTCTCCGGCGAGTCCTATTCGTCCGCCTTCTTCTCCACCCGGACGTCGCTCCTGGACACCCGGACGATGCGGCTGACTCCCAGTCTGGAGACGTTCTCCGTCGTCAAGGACGGCAAGCCCTACCACGCCTCGGACATCAACTTCTGGGGCGTCACCTTCGCTTCGGACGACGAGACCTTCTACGCCACCCTCAACACCGCCAACAGGACCTATCTGGTCCGGGGTTCGTTGTCCCGCCGTACGGTCACCACCCTGACCGAGAACGTGGAGTGTCCCTCGCTGTCCCCCGACGGAACCCGCATCGCCTTCAAGAAGCGGATCCTGTCCCGCACCGACCTCTGGCACGAGTACGTCCTCGACCTGAGCACCGGGCACGAGACCGCGCTCGCGGAGCGCCACAGCGTCGACGACCAGGCCACCTGGCTCGACAACCGCACCGTCGCCTACGCGCTCCCCACCAACGGCGAGGTCGGCAGCAGCGACCTGTGGAGCGTACCTGCGGACGGCACGGGAGCCCCCCGCCTGCTGATCCCGGGCGCGGCCTCCCCCGCACCGCTGTAGCCCGTCGGAGCACGCGAAATCGCCGCGTATCTCCCGGGCCGGACGGATCAGGGCGGTCCCTTGTCACCCAGGGCCGGCGGCGGAGGCTCGCCGAAGCGGACGGAGATCTTCTCGAAGCCCTTGAAGGACTCCGTGGTGGCGTAGGAGCGGTAGGCCCGCAGGTCGCCCGTGGCGAGGTGGACGCGGTCGGTGAAGGGCGTCAGCAGACTGCGCGGCCACAGCCGCAGGCAGCGCACGGCGATGACCTCCGCCGTGGCGAGGTACACCGTGGCGGCGAGATAGATCCAGGCGAGCAGGCCGAGCACGATGCCGAACATCCCGTAGGTCGCCGTGGCGCCCCGCAGCACATGCCCGACGTAGTAGGAGCCGCCCCACTGCAGTGCCTGCCAGGCGCAGGCGGCGCCCAGGGCCGGCCCGTACGTCACGCGAAGTGGCAGCTTGCGCCGGGTCATGAGCCGGTAACTCAGCAGGAGGAGGGCGGCGTTGAGGGCGACCCCCGCGCCCCCGACGGCGACCCTCATGCCGATGGCCAGGCGGGTTCCGAAGAGGGTGGCAGCGGACTCAGCAGTGGCCAGTGCCGTCGTCAGGCACAGGCCGGCCGCGAGCAGGAGCAGGAAGTACAGGCCCCTCGCCCGTGAGCGCAGCGGGTCCGGACGGGCGTGCCTCGGCACCGCGAAGATCTTGTTCAGTGCGTGCTGGACCGCCTGGGCGATGCCGAGGGCGCCGTACACGCTGCCGGTGACGCCTACCGCGATGGCGGCGCCGCTGCCGTGGAACGAGTGGATGTTGTGGCCGAGCTGGTCGCCGATCACGGGGAACTCGCTCAGTGCCGAGTGCAGCATCGAGTGCTGCAGCTGCGGACTGCCGTGCAGGGCCGAGCTCAGGATCGCGACCAGGAACAGCAGCAGCGGGAAGAGGGAGACGAAGCCGTAGTAGGCCATCAGCGCGGCCAGGTAGGTGGCCTGGTCGTCGAAGAACTTGTACACGACGGCCAGCGGCATTCCCGCCCACCGGTGCCGTCTCTGATATCGGTCCAGCCGGGCCAGCACGTCCATGTGCCCTCCCACACCCTCGGGTGCGAGTCCGCACGTCAGCGGAACCCCTCGGCATTCCACGTGCCCCGGCCTGGGCCTCCCACACCGGCGCCCGTCTCCGCCGCCCGTGCCACAGCTGTGAGCTGCCTCACCCACCACTGTCGGTTCCCGCACACAAACCACCTGGCCAGACGCCTCTCCCCGGTGGTCGACGGCTGCCTGTTGGCCGGATACGTCAATAATCTGTCATTGCAGCCAGTGCGGCGGCCGATACAGGCTGTGACCGTGTTAGAGCGACGTGTTGTGGTGGTGGTGTACGCGGGCGCGATGGCGCTGGACATCACCGGACCGATGGAAGTGTTCGATACCGCCAACCGGCTCCTCGCCCCGTCGGGCGTCCCCTACCGGATCGAGCTGGTCTCCGCCGACGCACCTCTGGTGCGCACGAGTTCAGGACTGAGCGTGGAGGCCTCGCCCCTGGAGACGGGGCAGGGGCCGATCGACACGCTCCTCGTGCCGGGCGGGTGGAGTCTCGGCGACGCGCTCCGGGACCGGGCCCTGGTCTCCTGGATCGGGCGGGCGGCGGCCCGGTCGCGCAGGGTCACCTCCGTCTGCGGCGGATCCTTTCTGCTGGCCGAGGCGGGCCTTCTCGACGGCAGGCGCGCCACCACGCACTGGGCGTACAGCGAGGCGATGGCCTGCCGCTATCCGGACGTGACGGTGGACTCCGAGCCGATCTTCGTCTGGGACGGTCCCTTCGTGACCTCGGCGGGCGTGTCGACCGGGATCGACATGGCGCTCGCCCTGGTGGAGGCCGATCACGGCGCGGCACTCGCGCTGGAGACGGCACGGTTCCTGGTCCTCTTCCTCAAGCGGCACGGAGGGCAGTCCCAGTTCAGCGCCGTCCTGGACGCCCAGTTGGCCGACCATCCACCGATCCGGACCGCGCAGGAATGGATCCTGGAAAACCTGCACAATCCGTTACCCGTGGCCGAGATCGCCCGGCGGGCCAACATGAGCCTGCGCAACTTCGCCCGGGTCTTCAGGCGCGAGGTGGGCACGACCCCCGGCCAGTACGTCGAGCGGACGCGTATCGCCCGCGCGCGCGAGCTGCTGGAGACCACCGACCTGACGATCAGCCAGGTAGCGGCCCGCTGCGGATTCGCCGCCCCCGAGACGTTCTTCCGCTCCTTCGGACGAACCCTGGGACTGACCCCGAAGGAGTACCGGCACCGCTTTCAGGTCATCGCGCCCTCCGGCCTCATCGACCGCCGGCACGAGACAGGCAGGAGCCCCGCATGACCATCACCACCTCGGACACACCCGGAGCAGGAGCGTCACGCCTGGTCGACCACCTGGCCGGGGAACTCGCCAGGGCCGGCGTCACCCACGTCTTCGGCGTGGGCGGCGCGAACATCGAGGACCTGTACGACGCCGTTCACCGCGCGGGCGCTGTCCACGGCGTCGTCGCCAAGCACGAGTTCTCGGCCGTCACGATGGCCGACGGATACGCCCGGACCACCGGGCGCCTCGGCGTGGTCGCCGCCACCTCGGGCGGCGGTGCGATGAATCTCCTACCGGGCCTGGCGGAGGCCTACGCCTCCCGTGTGCCCGTGCTGGCCCTGGTGGGCCAGCCACCGACCGGCCAGGAGGGTCACGGGGCGTTCCAGGACTCCAGCGGAAAAGGTGGCTCCTTCGACGCCCGGGCGGTCTTCGCGCCGGTCTCCCGGTTCTGCGCCCGGATCGAGGACGCGGACTCCCTCAGGGAGTTGCTGCCCCGCGCGGTGGCGGCGGCACAGTCCGATCCGCGCGGGCCGGCGGTGCTGCTGCTGCCCAAGGACGTGCAGCAGGCACAGCTGCGGCCGTCCGGCCGTGGCGCGGCACCGACACCGGGTGTGCCACCACGGATTGCGGAGCCGGAACCGCCGACGACAGCGACGAGGGCAGGGCTCGACAGCGCGGCCCTCACCGCCGTGTCGGACACCCTGCGTGAGGCCGGCCGCGTCCTCGTCATCGCCGGTGAAGACGTCGCCGCCGCGGACGCACGCGCGGAACTGGCCGAACTGGCCCGCACGCTCGGGGCATGGGTGGCTGTCACCCCCGACGCCAAGGACGTCTTCGACAACCGTGATCCCCGGTTCGCCGGCGTGGCCGGGGTGATGGGCCATGCCAACGTCGAGACCTGTCTGCGGCGGGCCGACGTGTGCATGCTCGTCGGTACCCGGCTGCCGCTCCTGGCAAGCGGCGGCCTCGACCGGGCCCTCGCCACCACCGAGGTCGTGTCCCTCGGTCCCGAACCACCGTTCGTGCCGGCCACCGCACTGGGCGGGAACGTGCGGGACGCGCTGCGCGCGGTCTCCGGCCGACTCCCGCGGCGCTCCCGTGCCTGCCCCCAGCACGCAGGTCCCCTCCCCGCCCCCCTGCCGAGCCCGGTTTCCGGGGCCCGTGGGCGGACCGTGCCCTACCCCCAGGCGATCGCCGCGGTGGAGGCGGCACTTCCCGAGGACGCGCACGTCTTCGTGGACGCCGGCAACACGGGTGCCAGCGCGATCCACCTCCTCCCGGCACCGCGTCACGGCCGCTTCGTGGTCGCGGTCGGTATGGGCGGCATGGGCTACACCTTCGGCGCCGGGATCGGCCCCGCGCTCGCCACCGGGCGACGCACCTATGTACTCGCCGGCGACGGAGCCTTCTTCATGCACGGGATGGAGGTGCACACCGCCGTGGAGTACGCCGCCCCCGTGACCTTCGTCGTCTTCAACAACAACGCCCACGCGATGTGTGCGCTGCGCGAGGAGTTCCTCCAGGGCGGCGTCCGCAGCGACGACCTGTTCGGCCGGACCGACCTCGCCGCCGGGGTGGCCGCCGCCTTCCCGACCCTCGATGTCACCGGAGCCGACGACGCGGCGCAGTTGCGCAGGGCGCTGCTGCGCAGCAACGCGAGCGGCGGCCCGGCGTTCGTCGCGCTGGACTGCGACCCGGGGGAGATCCCTCCGTTCCTCCCCTTCCAGTCCTTCGCCCGAGCCACCGACAGCACCGAACACCCCAAGGGCAAGGAGAGTTCAGATGAGCGAGGAGTCGTCCATGTCGGCTGACGTCCCCGGCCTGATGCGGATCGAGAACCGCGGCAAGGAGGAGCTGGCCGCCCACTGCATGGAGCTCACCCATGCCGTCTATCCCCACCACCAGGTCTACGGGCAGTACTGCACCATCCACGAGTACGTCGACTGTCCCCCCGAGCAGGTCTACGACTACCTGCGCCAGGGCCACCACCTGGAGGAGTGGACCTGCAGCCTGCGGGACTTCACACCGGCCGGCACCCCGGGGCTGTGGGTCGGGTACGACCGGCTCGAGGAGGACACCAGGATCTACTGCAGGGTCGTCGCCAACCCCGATGCCATGACCGTGGACTACCACTGCTCCTGGGACCAGGGCGAGAAGCTGTGGATGATCTATCTGATGCGCGTCGTACCGGCCCGCCTGGTGCTCGACAAGCCGGGATCGGTGATCACCTGGACCAACTGCCGGCACCCCTACTACGACGCCAACCCGGACGCCGACAAGGCCCCCCGCCCGGACCGCCCCTGGGTGGGTGACTACTGGGACCTCTTCTACGCGGGGCACACCATCGAGATGAACAACCTCAAGGCGATCCTGGAGTACCGCCACCGCAACGGCCTGCCGATCGGTGTGGCCCCGGCGAAGGCGGTGGCGCGGTGACCACGGTCAGCCTCACGGACGTGGCAAGCTACCTCCCCGGCGAACCGGTCCCGGCCGAGTTCTACACCGAGTACCCCGGAGCCGAGGACAAGCTGCGCGACCACCCCATGTTCAAGGTCCCGCGGTCACGGCACCACGTGGCCGCGGACGAGACCAACGCGGACATGGTCGAGCGGGCCGTGCAGCCCCTGATCGAGCGGCACGGCAGGGACGAGATACGCGGGGTCGACGTGCTGTTGGTGCACAGCCAGCTGCCGGACCTGCCGTTCACGGGCGCCGGCACCGAGGTGGCACGCCGGCTGGGGCTGAACCCGGAGTGGCTCGTCGACGTGGCCACCGCGGGCTGTGCCTCCTTCGTGTACATGCTGAAGCTGGCCCGGCAGATCCTCACCACGACCGATGCGAAGACGGCGCTGATCTGCAACGCCCAGAGCGCCGCGGGTCAGTGGTTCACCCAGTCCGAGGTGCGCAGGCTCGCCCAGGCGGCGATCCCGGGTGACGGCTGCGGCGTGGGGTACGTGACGACCTCGGCCGGCGCGCCGGTCCTCGACGTGGAGACCCGGCACATCGGCGCGTACGCCGGGGACATGACCCTGGCGGTCGACGACGGACGCAAGTACTGGGAGCCGGGCGAGTCCCAGCTGCGGATCGGGTTCACCGAGGCCGCCGTCGCCAAGGTTCTGGCACGGGGGAACCGCCTCGTCCCCGAAGTGGTCACGGACCTGTGCCGGCGCCTCGGGGTGGCGACCACCGCCATCGACGTCCTCATCACCAACCAGCCCAACCGCACCTTCCTGCGCAACTGGCGAGAGGCGCTGCAACTGCCGGCCGAACGGCACCTGAACACCTTCGAGGAGTACGGGAACCTGTTCGGAGCGGCGATCCCGATCACCCTGGACCGCGCCGTCCGCTCGCGGCAGGTCGAGGACGGCGACCTGGTGGTGCTCGGGGGGTTCGCTCACGCGGGGGACTTCGCCGGTGCGGTCGCAGTGCGCTGGCAGGGCGGACGGGGCCCCGCGCCGGTGTGAGCGTCGGCGGGCGAGTCCGGACATCCGGGCACCTCGTGCCCGGACCGGTCGGCTGCGTTTCGTAACGCGCCCGATTCACCGGTCGTCCGACCGATCCCACGGACTGCCACGCGCGCCATCCTCACCGCATGGATGACACCCCCCGCCCCTCTTCCGCAGAACCCGAGCGCGCCCCCGGGCCGGCCGACGGCCTGGGCGGCGCCACCCGCAGAACCGTCATAGCCGCCCTGGGCGGTGCGACCCTCGGAGCGGCCGCTCTGGGTCTCACGTCCGGGCAGGCGACCGCGGCCGCCGACCGGAACAGCGCCGCCCAGCCCCCGGCCCGGCCGGCCGCCGACTGCGTTCTCACGCCCGAGCAGACCGAGGGACCCTACTACCTGGACCTGGAGACGGTCCGCAAGGACATCACCGAGGCCAGGCCCGGCGTGCCCCTCACCCTGCGCGTCAGGGTGATCGACACCACCACCTGCTCGGCACTGCCCGGCACGGCGGTCGACATCTGGCACTGCGACGCCCTGGGCGTCTACTCCGGATACGTGGCGGGCGGCTCCACCCCGGACACGACCTTCCTGCGTGGCGTGCAACTGACCGACTCCACCGGCGTCGCGGAATTCACCACCATCTACCCCGGCTGGTACGTCGGCCGTGCCCTCCACATCCACGTCAAGACACATGTCGGCGGGACGGTCAGCGGCGGCAAGTACCACGGAGGTCACGTCTCCCACACCGGCCAGCTCTACTTCCCGGAGACGTACAACAGCAGGGTCGCCACGCTGGCCCCCTACCGGAGCAACACGACCACTCGCACGCTCAACGCCAGGGACGGCATCTACCGCAACGGCGGGTCCTCCACCCTGCTGACCCTCACGCAGAACGGCAGTGACCTCGGCAAGGGAGTGACCGGCACGGTTGTGCTCGGCATCGATCCCGCCGCCGTCCCCTGACACGCCCGCCCGAGCACTCGATGACGTGATCCCGGGAATGGGCGCCCGGGAATCGGGGATGACCGGAGCATGACATGTGAGTCATGTGGCGCGCCGCTGACCGGCCGACCGCTCAGCGGTCGGCCGGCTCGCTACTGCTCCGGCGCATGCAGACAAAGGGCGTTCAGGCAACGCTCGGCACGCCGGGATTCCCGCCGGACACGGACGGCCGTGTCAACGCCCCCACAGGGCGCCTCCTCCCCGATTCCGCAGGGCCGCGACCTGCCCCGGGCTCTGGACTCCTTCGTGGGCCGACGGGTGGAGCTGTCGCGGCTGCGCACCCTGCTGAGGACGTCGCGGCTCCTGACCCTGACCGGTGCCGGCGGCGTCGGCAAGACGCGGTTGGCGCTCGAGTTCGCCAGCGGCCTGCCCGGCCGCCACGGGCGGGTCGACCTGGTCGGACTCGACGCGCTGCACGACGGCGCTGCGCTCGCGCAGTCCGTCGCCGCCGCGCTGGCCGTGGGCGAACGGGCAGGACGGTCCGGTGTCGAGGTCCTGGTCCACGCGATCGGCGACGCCCGTCGGCTGCTGATCCTGGACAACTGCGAGCATCTGGCGGAACCCTGCGCCCGGCTGGTCGCGGCCTTGCTGAGTCACTGCCCCCGCTTACGGATCCTGGCCACCAGCCGGGAGGCCCTGCGGGTACCCGGGGAGACCGTGCTCCGGGTCGGTGAACTGTCCCTGCCGCCGGCCGACGCCGGAGACGACCCGGCGGTCCTACTGCGGGCCGACGCCGTCCGGCTGTTCGTCGAACGTGCCGCGAGCTGCTCACCAGGGTTCACGCTCCATCACGGAAACGGCAGGGCGGTTGCCGAGATCTGCCGCAGACTCGACGGTCTGACGCTCGCCGTCGAGCTGGCGGCCCGCCGCGCCGGGACCCTTCCGCCGAGTGACATCCTGACAGGACTGGACGACCAGATGTCCCAGCTGTCCCTCCTGACGGGCGGACACAGGACGGGACCCGGGCGTCACAGCGGACTGGCCGCCGCGATCGACTGGAGCCACCGGCTGCTCGATCCGGCCGAACAGGCGGTCTTCCGGCGCCTCGCGGTCCTCGTCGGCGGGTTCGACACGGCCGCGGCGCGAGCGGTCTGCGCCGGTGACGGGATCGCACCTGCACAGATACTCGGCCTCCTGTGCGCCCTGGAGGCAAAGTCCCTGATCGCACGACTCTCCGCGGACGCGGAGACCGCACGGTTCAGACAGCTGAGCGCGATCCGCGCCTACGCCCTGGAGTGCCTGCTGGCATCCGGCGAGCTGCACACCACCAGGCGCCGGGTCCTCACGTGGCTGAACCGGCTGACGGACCGGGCCGACGTGGAGGTGTTCCCCGACCAGGCCGGCAGCCCGCTGGCCGTGGAGCGGGACAATCTCGTGGCGGCTCTGGCCGGCACCGCCGGCCGTGACGGTGTCTCGCACCCACGGCTGGAGCTGGAACTGGCGCGTGTGCACTACGAGCAGGAGCAGCCGTCAGCCGCCCGGGCGCTGCTGAGGGGACTGCTGCGGGACGCCGGCGGCCGGGCGCTCGGCGGGGCGGTACCGGCGCTTGCCGCGCGCGTGGCGTGCCAGCGCGCCGACCCGGCGGAGGCACTGCGTCTGGGCGAGCAGGCGGTGGCCATGGAACGTGCGCGCCCTCACCCCGCCGGACTCGCCAACGCCCTGGACGCGCGGGCCGCGGCACGGCTGTGCCGCGGGGAATTCGGCGCGGCCGTCGCAGATCTCCGTGAGTGCCTGGATGTCGTCACCATGCTGGGCAGGCCCGAGGACACCGCGTGGTGCACCCATCACCTGGCCTGGGCGCTGCTCCAAGCGGGCGGCGCACGGGAGGCCGACACCCTCATGTCCCGCTGCCTGCCCGTGCTCAGGGACCAGGCTCCCTGGAGCCGCACAGCGGCCGCCCTGCACACAGCGGGCGCTGTGCGGCTGGCTCTGGGTCAACTGGAAAGTGCCGAGGCGCTGTTCGGCGAGGTGCTGCGGATCGTCCCCGAAGCAAGTTTCCACGCGCTCTACCCGGTGGAGGGCCTGGCCCTCGTGGCCGCCGCGAGCGGCGACATGCGGCGAGCCATCCTGCTGTACGAGGCGAGCGCCCAGGCACGCCGCCGACTCGACACGGTGTCCGAAGCTCCGTGGCGACGCCAGGTGGAACGGACGGTGGACCGTGCCAGGACAGGCCTGCCGGCAGCCGCGAGGGACGCGGCCGTCAGCGGCGGCCGTCGGCTGCGCGGGAATCGGCTTGTGGCGTACGCGCTACGGACGAGGAGCGACGACCACCGTACGTCGACGGACGCCGAGGGGGCCGTCGACGACCGATCCACGCTCACCGGAAGGGAGTTCATGGTGGCCGAACTCGTCGCCGACGGACTGACCAACCGGCAGATCGCGGAGCGGCTCGGGCTGTCGGCCCATACGGTCGCCACGCACCTGGACAAGGTGCGCGACAAGCTGGGTTTGCGGTCCCGCACGCAGATCGCCCTGTGGGTGGCCGCACGGACCAAGGCCGGGCACGCGCCGGGATGACGGATCACCGGCTCAACGGCGCGGGGCCCGGGGCGCGGAGCGGCGCTAGGACCCCTGAGCGGCCGTCATCAGCGTGTCGAGCACCGAGTCCAGATAGCACCTGCCGGCCTCACCGGCCGGAAGCGTCTCCGGCACCGCGTGCGTCAGCTGCGTGTGCCCCAGGTAGCCGGTGTACGCCAGCAGTGCGCGGCGGCCCGCCTCGTCCGGAGGGAAGCCAAGTTCGGCGAAGAGCTGCGCCAGGTAGCCCACTCGGCGCTCCGTCACCCGGCGCAGTACGGCGGCGACTCGCGGGTGTCCGGCCGAGGCCGGCAGGGACACCTCCAGCGGGTCGTGGGCGGCGAGTTCGGATGCCTCGGAGAAGAGTCTGCGCAGCCGCATCGCCGGATCGGGCTCGGACGCCAGCCCGGCGATGATCGCCTCGGTGGACTTGTCCTCCCAGCGGTCGAGCGCGGCCTCGATCAGCGCCTCACGGTTGGCGAAATGCCAGTAGAAGCTGCCTTTGGTGGTGCCCAGGCGAGCGGCGAGCGGCTCGACGGCGACCGCCGCGAGACCGCCTTCGCCCATGGCCGACAGGGCCGCGTCCGCCCAGTCCTGCGCCGTCAGCCGCTTCCGGCCACCCTCGCGAGCGACCCCGTCACGTCGTTGCACCATGACCATACGCTACCGTACGGTCAACAACATACGGCAGCGTATGGAGGCGTGCCATGCACAGATTCCGCACGATCCGCAATGTCCACGAGCGCACCATCGAGGCTCCCGCCGAGGCCGTCGGGGCCCTGCTCGACCGCTTGTCCTCGCCGGACGACCCGATCTGGCCATCTCCGGCCTGGCCCCCGATGCGCTTCGACCGCCCCCTCGGCGTCGGCGCGGACGGCGGCCACGGCTTCGTCCGCTATCACGTCACCGCGTACGAGCCCGGGCGCCGCGTCCGCTTCGACTTCACTCCACCCGCGAGCGGACACCATGAGTTCGTCGTCGAACCGCTCGGCGGGGAGCGCTGCCGCCTGCTGCACACCCTGGAGCTGAAACGCCGCGGCGGAACGGCGCTGGCATGGCCCCTGGCAGTGCGCTGGATGCACGACTCGGTGGTCGAAGAGGTCTTCGACAACGTGGAACGGGCCACCACCGGGACGGCAACCAGCCCCGTTCACCGGTCACCGTGGGTCCGGCTGCTGCACCGGCTCACCTGGCCGAGGGCCACGGCCGGCGACCTCCCGACTGGCGCCGGGCTGGTGCGTGCCGCCTTCGAGCGGACCCACTACACCGACGCGTGGCGGATGCCGATGCGTCCCGGGATGCCCCGGGACCCCGAGTCCTGGCGGGGTGTCCTGCGCGGGGCCGCATTCCCGGTGGTGGGCCGCGAGGGCGGCGAGGTGCTGCTCGGCGAGGACGCCGGCCACCTCGACTTCCGCGCCTCGATCCACGTGGACGACCGTCAGGTGACGCTCGGCACGGTCGTACGGATCCACAACTGGCGCGGCAGGCTGTACTGGGCCGCGGTCAAACGCGTCCACCCCTTCATGGCCCGCACCATGCTCCGCCGCGTCCACCGAAGGCTCGCCCTGGCCGCTCCCGGCGCCGCCGAGCGTGGCCGGTCGACAGCCACCGCCGCTGCATCTCAAGGAGATTGAGGAGCGGGCACGCCCATCTGCGGGATCAGTACGCGGAGTTGACGTTGTCGATGGAACCGTAGCGGTGAGCGGCGTAGTTGGCCGCCGCGGTGATGTTCGCCACCGGGTCGGTGGTGCTCTTGGCGGTGCCGGCGACGTGGTAGGCGTTGAACGTGGGGTCGATCACCTGCAGCAGACCCTTGGACGGGGTGCCCTGCTTCGCGTTGACGTCCCAGTTGTTCTGGGCGTTGGGGTTGCCACCGGACTCACGCATGATGTTGCGCTTGAGGCCCTCGTAGCTCCCGGGGATGCCCTTGGCCTTCATGATGGCCAGGGACTGCTTGATCCAGCCGTCGAGGTTGCCCGCGGTGCCAGTGCCCTTGGGGTCGGCGTGGCTGCCGCCGGCGGGGGCCGTGGCCGTGTGGGCGGTGGTCGCCTGCGGTGCCTCGGCGGCCTGAGCGGAGGCCGGCATCAGGGTCAGCGCCACGGTCGCGGCGCCGGTGGTGGCGAGGCCGGTCAGGGCGATGGTGCGCAGGCGGGCAAGGCGGCGGGAAGCGGTGATCGCGGTCATGAAGGGGTCTCTCCTGTGGGGACGTCGTAGAGGCGTCGGCCGGGTGTCGGTCACGGCCTGTCGGGCGTCGGGGCGAGGCCCCGTGCTGCAGGGCGCGGCGGGCAGGCCCGTTGGTGTGGGCCCGGTGCGTCCCGCCGCTTCCGGCAACGAGAGACATGGTTAGCGGGGCGCAGGAACCGTGGCAAGAATGTGACGTACTACCTGACTACGTAGAAATGTCCAGAATTTGCCATTCTGGCGGGTTTCTTTCCTGCTTGAGGCGAGATCAGGCTACGATCCGCGATAGGACGTGATCTGCCTCTCGTGGGGGCCGTCACCCGCCGGCACCCTCCGGGCACCCCCCTCTCGCCCCCGCGCGCACCCCTTCACCGTCGGCCGCGCCCGACCGGCTCAGCCGCGCGCGGCCACGTACAGGCTCTGGGTGCTGCGGCCGAGCGGCCCCTTCTCGTCGTGCAGCGCGGACTCGGCCAGACCGACGCCCGCGCCGTCCACCATCGTCCGGGCATCCAGGCACACCCACTCGCCCACGGGGTGGCGGTGCAGGCTGACGGTGAGGTCGGCATTGATGAAGACATAGCGATGGAAGTCCAGCTCGGCGCTGATGCCGTTGCCCGAGTCGGCAGCCGTCAGCACCCGGCTGAGCGGTGCGATCTCCTCCCCCGCCACCAGGGGCACCCTCATCCGCATCCACGCGACCGCCGGACCGGGCTCGAGGAAGGAACCAGCGGCGAAACGTACGTCCATGGCCGTGTGATAGCCCTGGTCCCACGGGACCGGGAAGAACGATTTCACGGGTGCCGTCGACGGGCCGGGCACCTGTCGGCCCGGCGACACCTGCGGTACGGAATCGGGCACGGTCTTCATCAGCAGGGCCGTCGCCCGCATGACGTCCTGACCGCCGTCGGGCGTGAGAACGGCCTCCACGAGTTCCACGCTGCGCCCTGCACGCAGCACGCGCGTGGCCACGGTCAGCGGCCGGATCGGGACCGGGCGCATGATCTCGTAGGTGAGCCGGGCGACCCGCATGTCCGGCCGTCCGCCCGGCCGCTGCTCGACGGCGAGGGCGAGCAGCGCGGCCGGCGGACCGGCGTGCTGGGAGCCGGCGTCCCAGGGCCCGCGGGTGTAGGCGGTGGGCAGGAAACGGCCCTCCGCCTCTCGCTCGTAGAAGGCCTCGGCGTGCGACGTCGACACAACTGCCCCTTCCTGCCGCGCGGCATCTTGCGCGCATCTTACTAAGCGCTTGTTCACCGCGCAGGGAATCGGGCTGGAACGGGGAGATCACGCCACGGTGCCCGGACCCGTGGGGGTCAGGAGCCGGCGGATCTTGTCGAGCATGGGGGCCGGAATGAAGCCGGTCCGCGTGCACAGGGCGGTGAGGTCCTTCACCGCCCGCTGTTCGTCGCCGGGGTCCACCGTGAACGTGAGGATGCCGCCGTGGTTGTGGCCGTCGATGATCAGGTCGTGGCAGGTGACGAGGTCGATGCGGGCACGGAGGTCGATGAGCAGTTCGGGCGTGGGGTTCGCGGTGAGGCACTCGATCGCGAACCGTTCGGCCGGAGCACCGGTCCGCCTCGGCCAGGCACCGCTGAGGATGTCGAGCAGGGCGGCAAAGGTGTTGAGTCCACTCGCGGCGATGGACAGGGTGGTGGCGCCGCCGATCCGCGGGTTGATCTCCAGGACGTGGTAGACGCCGTCGGCGTGGATCATGTCGATGTTGACGGATCCTTCGACGCCGAGCGCCGTACACAGCTCCACGAGGCGCCGCGCGGTGGGCCCGAAGTCGTCGTCGGCGGCGGGGCCGGCGTAGCGCAGGTCTTCGAACGTGAAGGCGGGAGGGCCCCCTGCGGTGCCCGTCCAGATGAGCGGCATGGCGGTGTAGTGGCCGCCGGCGCCGACGATGTCGACCGAGCAGAGACGTCCGCTGACGCACTTCTCCAGGACCGCGTGCGCCGCCGGGCGCGCGGCCAGGTAGCGGTCGAGGGCGGCCGGATCCGCGATGAACTCGATGCCCATGCTGGTGGAGTCCCACAACGGCTTGGCCATGAGGGGGTACCCGATGTCCTGAGCGGCGAGGCGGACGGCGTCCGGGTAGGCCGGGACGGGCAGCGCCCGGTCGTTGAGGAGGTCACTGTCGACCAGGACGGCCGGCGGGGTGGTGATGCCGTGTGCCTCGAGGGCCTTCTTGGTCTCCCACTTGTCGCACAGGACGCGCGTGGCCGCGAGGGGAGTCATGACGGTGCGGATGCCGAGGGCTTCGAGCTTGGCCTTGACCACGGCGTCGCGCAGGGCGTTCTCGTCCGGCAGCGAGATCGCCACGGCGCCGTCGGCCCCCCAGGCGCGCACCCGCTCGACGAACTCGTCCGGCGTCGCGGCGGGGTCGAGCCGCTCGCTGGTGCCCGGGAACAGGTCCGGGCCGCAGTCGCCGTGGGTGTGGAAGAGGCGGGCCTCGGCACCGAGTTGTGCCAGTGCGGGGGCGATGCCGTGGATGTACGGGTCGGCGCGCTGGATGTCGACGGACCGGAGGAAGGCGATGCGCTGCATGTCACCTCACTTCTGCACAGCGGGTTCGTGGCAACTCCGCGCAGTAGACCGCACCCGCCAGGTCAGGGGCCATGAACGTAACGACCAGAGCAGGACGGTGATTTCGCGACACCGGTTGTAGCAAGCTCCAGCCGCCGGCCGAGGCACGGATGCCGGGCGTGCGACGTTGCGGAACCGGGGAATCGATGTCCTGCTGTTGATGTCAGCCAAGGTGGCCCGATGCCGCCTGAGAACACCGAAGGAGCAAGCGGCATGGAGATCACGACCTCACAGAAGATCACCACGTTCTTGATGTTCGAGGGCGCAGCCGAGGAGGCGATGACCTTCTATGTCTCCCTCTTCGACGACGCCGAGGTCGTCAGCGTCACCCGTTACGGCGCCGAGGGCCCGGGCGAGCACGGAAGCGTGCGACACGCGACGTTCTCACTCGCAGGCCAGCAGTTCATGTGCATCGACAGCCCCGCGAAGCACGGCTTCACGTTCACGCCCGCGGTCTCGCTCTTCGTGCAGTGCGAGAGCGAGCCCGAGATCGACCGCCTCTACGCCGCCCTGGCCGAGCGGGGCGCGGAACTCATGCCGCTGGGAGACCACGGGTTCAGCGCGAAGTTCGGCTGGGTCAACGACCGATTCGGTGTCTCCTGGCAGCTCAACCTGCCGGCCTGACCCGGTGAGCGGGTCAGCTAGCCGGTACGCCGGTGCGCCGCACACGCAGTACGGACCGCCCGGGCCGATATGACCTGGACCACACGCCGGCAGGGCTTCCGCCGCGGCCCCTGGAAGCGTAGGTTCCATTTACCCCGCGACGGCGTCGTCCAGACGCTGGTCCGCCACTCCCGGGGCGGCGGACCAGCGGGGGCCAAACTTCCACATGCTCACACCGAGGGCGCGGGGCCTGAGCCTGAGCCCTCCCGGCGGTCACACGCCCTGACCGACCCGGCATGATGATCAGCATGACTTCGATCGCCCAGACTCCGATCACCGGCCTTGACCTCACCGGATTCACCGAACGTGAGCCTGGTCTGTGGACCGACGCGGCGGGACTCGTCCTGTCGGTCCACTTCTTCCCCCTGATCCCGGACCTGGCGGCCCCACTCGACGAACTCGAGCGGCTGCGCTTCGGGTGCGCGCAGGTCGCGGCGCATTCCGGCGGTGGCCTCGTCGAGGCGGCGGTGGGGCACGTGGACGGTACACCGGCCCTGCGCCAGCTGATCAAGATGCCGCTGCAGAGTAGGCGCGGGCAGGCCTTCATCGGCAGCTGGACGTTGCCGAAGGACCGCTGCAGCACCGTGGTGAAGGTCCAGGCCGCGGAGGGAGCGGTGACCGGCTCCCGGGAGGCCACGGTGATGGCGCAGGTCGGCCCGACGGACTACTTCCGACCCCATCCGTACGCCGGCGGCGGGCAGTTCGGCGGTCTGCCGTACCACGTGGCCGACCTGGAGCAGTGGGACTCCCGGTTCCCGGACCACCCGCTCACCCTGGTACGCGCCGCCCTCCACCGCATCACGCCGACCATCGCCCTGCACGACCAGTTCAAGAGCCTGCCGCCGTTCCCCGGCCCGACGCCACCCCACGGCCACTCCGGCCCGCCTCCGATGCCCTACGGCACTCCGGGCTCTCCCACGCACCCCGCCCCGGCCCCCACCCCGCACCCCGGTCCCACTCCCCCGCCGTACCCGGGCCAGGCCGCCCCGCCGTACCCCGGCCCGGCCGCCCCGCCCGCACCCCGACGCGGCTGGTTCCGCCGCAAGGGCGTCTAGGTCCACCCGGTACCGAGTCCGGCACAGCACGGTTCTGTTCCTCCGCGGCGCCTGCCAACGGGTGAAAGCGGACCTTCGCAGAGTGGAGGCCGAGGCGGCAGCGGGAAGCCCCTCTGCGTACCGGACAGACCGACGGTCAGGGAGCGTCCCCATGCCGAAGTTCCTCATCCAGGCCACCTACACACCCGAGGGCACGAAGGGGGTGCTCAAGGAAGGGGCGAGTGGCCGCCGCGCCGCCGTGGACCGGGTCGTCGCCGGTCTCGGCGGGCAGGTCGAGGCGATGTACTTCGCCTTCGGGGAGGACGACATCGTGCTCATCGTCGACTTCCCCGACCCGGTCTCCATGGCCGCCGCCAGTCTCACCGTGAAGGCCAGCGGCGCCCTCACCACCCGGGCCACGCCGCTGCTCACCCTCGACGACATCGACGAGGCCGCGCGCCGGCAGGTGTCCTTCCGCGCCCCCGGCCTGTAGGGAGGGGCGAGACAAGCTCAGGCTCCGGTCAACTCGGCGTTCGCCCGCTCCGTGACCAGCGCCAGCACGCGACCCGCGATCGCCAGATCCTCGGCCGGAATCCCGGCGTACAGCCGGGCGGAGATGTCGGCGGTCTCGGCGGTGCTGCTCTCGTAAAGCTCCCGTCCGGCGTCCGTGAACCGTATCCGGGACGCGTCGGCCGGGTCCTCTTCCAGCAGCTTTCCGGCCGTCAGCTCCTCGATCACGCCGCGCACGACCGGCTCGTCGGTCTTCAGTGAGCCGGTGACGTCGGCGACGAGCTCGTCGCGGCCGATGGACCCGCCCGCGGCCAGGACGGCCCGGAGCGTCACGCTCTGGTGGAAGGTGGCGCCGTGGCGGGCCAGCACACCCTCCAGAAGGGCGCGCCCGGCATAGTGCGCCAGGGCGATGACGCGGCCGTTCACCGTGGGTGCGGTGGTGGTCATTGCTGCTCCTTCTCGTTCTCGGTACAGGGATCAAGAGGTGCGTCGAGCAGGGTCGCCAGCTCGCGGGTGAACTGCTGTGCGCGCGGGCTGGCCTGCCCCCCGAGCGGCTCCAGCAACTGGTCCAGCAGACCTTGGACGACCTTGATCGCGCGGCCTGTGACGTCGCGGCCCTGTTCGGTGAGCGACAGCTGCATGGCGCGCGGGTCGTTCGGGTCCCGGGTACGGGCGACGAGTCCGGCGGCCTCCAGCGCGCGGGCGAGTTTGGAGACGTACAGCGGTTCGAGCCCCGTGTGGTCGGCGAGCCGACGCTGGCTGGGCCGGAGCCCGGAGCGCCGCATGCCGTACAGCGAGGCCATCAGCGCGTACTGGGCGTGGGTCAGACCCAGCGGCGCGACCGCCCGGTCGACGGCCACCCGCCACTTCGTCGACAAGCGCCAGACCAGGAACCCGGCCGTGGCGTTCTCCGCTGCTGAACTCATGCCAAGAACTATACATGGCTATTATGTACATGGCTACTATCGCGCGCGGCCACGACGAGCCGCGCCCGTTCAGCCGTATGGGCCGGCTGCCGTACCCGGGAGTCTCAGCCGCCGGCGAGAGCGACGAGCTTGATGAAGACCAGGTCGCAGCCGGCGGTGAGATCCACGATGTCGTCGAGGTCCTCGACCTGGCGATCACCGGCCAGCAGGAAGAACCCGTTGGCCAGGAAGGCACGTTCGGCGATCTCGGCCTGGCGTTCCCAGTCGATGCGGCGCGGTTCACGGAGCCGGTAGCCGTTCAGCTCCGTCTCGGCGTCGTCGGGACGGACAAGGCCGTTGAAACGGCCGCTCGGACGGGCGTTGAACCGGGCGACCTCCTCCCGCACCCGGAGCCTGATCAGCTCCCGCACGGTCATCCGTTCCGGCAGCCCGGCGACCTCCCACTCGGTGACCGGTTTGCCCGTCGCGGTCTCGTCCCGGAACGTCACGGTGGCCATCAGGCGCCCCTCTTGATCTGGTGGAGGATGGTGTGGTCGGTGATCTTCGTGTCGGCGGCGAGCAGGAACGCCTTGCTGAGGATCAGGGAGAGGCGGGCGTCCTCGAACGGCAGGAAGACCCTGTCGTTGCCGGTGCCGCGTGAGGGGACGATGCACAGGTAGCTGTCATCCGGTTCCATCAGGATGTTGGACGAGCCCAGATGGATCCTGTACGTGCGCAGATCGCCGCGGACGACCAGGAAACGCCCGTCGAGCGCGCACCGGTCGGCGATCTTCAGACGCGGCAGGATCCGTTGCAGGGCGTCGCGGCGCGCCTCGGCGCTCTCCGTCAGCTCGGCGAAGGAGGCCCGCTCCCAGTAGGTGCGTGTGGGGCCGCCGTCGGTCCAGTCGGGGTCGGCGGCGATCGAGGTCACACCGACGAAGAGATCCACGTCGCGCATCGCCTCGCTGAAGATCAGTGGGGGGACGTCGGCGAGCGGTGCCTCGCGCCAGGCGTCCGCCACCCGCCGGTCGAACCGCACCTGGTCGGTCGAGGCCAGTTCGTCCTCCCCGGACCAGTCGGCCCAGCTGTGGAGGAAGCGGGCTCGCCACTCCCCCGCCGCGAGGGTGCGTTCGGCCTGGTCGCCGTCACCGCCGTCCCAGGGGCCGAGCAGGTCGCTCTTCCATCCCCGCGCCCGGAACAGGGCGAACATCCTGCGGTAGTGGACGAGGTGCGCGGCGAACCGGTTGGAGTAGAGGCGGGTCTGTTCCTCGGCCGGGGTGAGGAGGTAGATCTCCCGGAACGCCTGCTTGAAGGGCTGCCGTATGCGCTGCTCGGTGAGCAGGTCCCGCCAGGCCCGTACGGCAGGGGGCTCGGATCGGAGCGGGTGCCACAGCCGTACGGAGACGTCGTCGGGAGCGTCGGGAAGGTCCTCGTCCGTCTCGGGCAGTACGGCCCGCCATGCGCCGGGGGCGACCTCGATCTCCCAGATCAGCCGGCGTACGAGGGTCCGGGCGAGGGGGTGGCCGGCCAGTTCGGTGCGCCACCAGCCGTACGGGTGGACGGCGTCGACGGTGAAGCCTCCCTCCAACGCTCGTACAAGCGTGGCGAGTTGGGCGTTCACTCGCTTCACCAGGTCACGCAGCTCCCTGACCAGGCCGGCGTGGTCGCGGCGGACCGGCGCCGGGACGCCGCGCAGCGGGCGGCCCTCCTTCTCCCAGGTCAGCGTGGCGGTCTCGGTGACCGTGACGACGGCCTGGTACTCGCCGGCCGTCCGACGCAGGACGCCGCCGGCGGCCGAGCCGTTGACGAACGCCGTCTCGAACTCCAGCCTCGGCAACCGGAGGGCCACCTCGGTGCGCTCGGCCAGCGCGATGTCGACCTTCTTGAGCATCTTGTCGAGCTGCTTGGGCACCCCGGCGTGCCGGACGGTCCGGCGCACGGTGCGGATGGCGGTCACCAGCTCGGGCGTGGGGTAGTCCTGCGCGGCGCGGACAACCTCGTACAGCAGGGCCTGGGAAGGGAGGGTCTTCGCCGCCGTCGGGGCGAGGGCGACGCCGGGCAGCAGCCGCTCGAACAACTCGGGGAGCCACGGTTCGTCGCGCAGAAGTGCCACCCGCAGAGCCTGTCCGAGCACCGTGACCTCCCGGTCGGTGAACGCCTTGTCCGCCTGATAGGGGATCTCCCCCGCCCGGATGGCGTCGGTGCGGTCGGCGGCCGCTTCCAGTGCGCGGCGGGCGAACGCCACATAGGCGGGGTTGTCGGCCGACCTGCGCCATGAGGCGTGGCCGAGCGGTGCGACGAATCTGTGATCCCGGTCGATCTCGGAGAGCTGCTTCTGTTCCGCCTGGGTGAGGCCGGCGATGACGGTGATCTCGTCGGCGACGATGGGGCCCACATCGCGCGTGAGGCGCTCCACGGCCGCGCGCAGTGTCCCCTCGCCGGCGAGCCCGGCGATCGCGAGCAGCGCGTACGGCTGGCGCACGGTGTCCTTCTCCAGCCAGAGCCGGACCAGTGCGTGGGCCGAGCCGGAGACGTCGGGCAGTGGCCCCGTGCAGCGCTCCAGCGCTTCCGCGCCCAGGGTGAGGTCGGCCCAGCCGCGGTCCTCGTACTTCTCGACGAGTGCCTCGAACATGTGGCGGCAGGCGTCGGGCGTATAGCGCGGGCGCCGTTCCCTGGCCGCCTCCTCGACCGCGTAACGGACGCTCGTCATGGCGCGTGTGGCCGCGTCGCCCACTCGGTGGGCCGCCACGAGGAGGCTGCCGAGCTCCTCGTCGGAGACCTGTGAGAGATCCGGGTGCCGGTCCCCGTCGTCCACGATGAAGTCCGGGTCGGTCAACGCGCGCATCAGCCGGGCTGCGAGGTCCATCAGGCGCCCCTCTTGATCTGGTGGAGGATGGTGTGGTCGGTGATCTTCGTGTCGGCGGCGAGCAGGAACGCCTTGCTCAGGACCAGGGAGAGGCGGTCGTCCTCGAACGGCAGGAAGACCTTGCCGCCGTCCTTGGCGCGAGCCGGGACGATGCACAGGTAGCTGTCGTCCGGTTCCATCAGGATGTTGGCCGAGCCCAGATGGATCCTGTACGTGCGCAGATCGCCGCGGACGACCAGGAAACGCCCGTCGAGCGCGCACCGGTCGGCGATCTTCAGACGCGGCAGGATCCGTTCCAGCGCCTCGCGGCGGACCACGGCGCTCTCCGTCAACTCACCGAAGGTGGCCGTCCGCCAGTACGCGGCGTGGCGGTCCTCGCCCCGGTCGGTCCAGTCCGGGTCGGCCGCGATGGAGGTCACGCCCACGAACAGGTCGACGTCCCGCATCGCCTCGCTGAACACCAGTGGGGGCACCTCGGCCAGGGGCACCTCGTGCCAGCGCCGGCCGTCGCGCCGTTCGAAGCGGACCTGGTCGGTCGCGGCGTGCTCCGGGGCGTAGCTGCCGTCGTCCGCCGCGGGCTCGTGGTGGAAGCAGGCCCGCCACTTCCCGTCGCCGAACTCCGCCCGCGCCGTCCCGTCGTGGCCGCCGTCGTACCGGCCGAGGAAGTTGGCCTGCCAGCCGCGTTCCTTGAACAGCGCGTACAGCTGCCGGTAGTGGACGATGTGGGCGGCGAACCGGTTGGAGTAGCCGCCCGTCTCCCGCTCCGCCGGGGTGAGCAGGTAGATCTCCCGGAAGGCCTGCTTGAACGGCTGCCGCAGCCGCGCGGCGACCAGTTGCTCCCGCCACGTCCTGATCTCGTCCGTCGACGCCCGGACGGGGTGCCACAACCGGACCCGCTCGGGCCGGCCGGGCGGCTCGGCCGTCGGCGCCACCGCACGCCACTCGCCGTCGGCGTCCCCGGCGTTCTGGAACTCCCAGATCAGGCCCCGGACGAGGGTCCCGGTGACCGGATGGTCGCGGTAGTGGCGGCACCACTCGTCGTACGGCCATTCGCGCCCTGCCGACATCAGCGCCTCGACGCGGGCCCGCTCTCCGGACAGTGTGCCCCGCACCTGTTTGGCCAGGGCCTTCAACTCCCGCAGCTCGTCCGGGAATCCGTCCTTCAGTGCGGCCGGAGGTGTGCGGGAGGTCCCTCCGTCGGGGCGTGTGTAGATGAGCCGCACCGTGGCCGCTTCCTCGATCGCCACCCGCACCCGGTGGCCGCCCAACTCCCGTTCCAGCGAACCGTCCGGCGCCAGGCCGTGGTCCGGTACGCTGCGCTCGATCAGCTGCTGCGCCGTGATGCCCTGCTTGCCGGCCGCCGTCACCAGCGCGGTGTCGAGCTGCTTGCGCAGGGCGCGGTGCTTGATCCGGGACTGCAGCCGCCACAGGGCTTCCAGGGAGGCCGTATCGCCTGTCTCGGCCAGCGCGTTGATCGCCGCTCCCGCGAGCTTGAGGTCGTCGGTCACACCGGTTCCCCGGCCGCCGGTGCGCAGGGCCAGCGTCTGCAGGTGCCGCACCGCGGCCGGGCCGCCGTTCAGCGCGGCCGCCCAGACGACGCCGCGCGCCAGGTCCCCGTCGTTCTGGTGGACGAGGTAGTGGTAGTGGTAGTCGCCTGGGAGCCAGCCGGCGTGCGCGCCGCTGTCCCTGCTGCACAGCGGATCGTCCTCGGCCAGCGCCCGCAGGACGTCGGCGACGACGTCCCGTGCCGACGCCGCGTCCACGAGTTCGAGGCACGTCCGCCGCCACTTCTGCGCGGGACGCGGCGCCGACAGGCTCGCCAAGTGCCGTACCAAGCCCGCGAATTCCGGCGTCGGTGAGGTCGTGGCATGGTCGCGCAGAGGGGCCGCCCAGGGGGCGTGGGCGGGGATCAGCCCCTCGGGGACGTGTGCCTCGTCCACGCTCGCGAGCAGCGCGCGCAGGCGCTGGGCGAGCGACGCGCGCCCGCGTGCCTGGACGGAGGTGTCCATGAGCTCCGTGTGTGCGTACCGCAGCCAGGGCAGCACGGCACGGCGGCCGTCGGCGTCGAGCTGGTCGGCGGCGTTCAGCGCCAGTCCCAGCGCATCGGCGAACCAGAAGCCCATGTCGTACTCGGTGGCGCGGAGCAGCATCACCGCGACCTCGTCGGGCGTCCAGCCGCCCACGCGCGAGATCAGGCGCCCCACCTCGGCGTCGTACTGCCACAGCGTGTCGCCGAAGTCGGCGGCCAGCATCAGGCACAGGACCGCGGCCCTGCCGTCCCCGTCCGCGCAGGCGGCGAGCCGCCCGTCGATCTCGGCCCGGGTCGCCGCGGCCTCCGCCTCGGATCGCTGGTACCCGGGCCCTGTGGACCGACGGAACTGGGCTCGCTGACGTTCCAGGAGGTCGACGAGCCAGCGGACCCGGTCGAGCGCGGCGCACCGCACGTCGTCCAGCGAGTCGCTCCTGCGGGATTCGGCCATCAAGGCGTCGTAGAGCATGGCGGGATGATGGCAGCAGGGACTGACAACGCGATCAAGCACAGGCCTCTTTCAGGGCCACGGCGCAATCCAAAGGGGCACCGCGGACGTATGTGAGGTAGGGCCGCAGCGTGGGGCACGCACGGGGCGACGCGGACAACCGCCGTTCCCTCCCCGCGGCTGCGGCCGTCCATCTCGTGCCCCCGAAAGTAGCGCGAGACGAGGGAGAGAAGAGGGTGCATGCATCATGCGAGTACCAGGCGCGAGGCGTCTCGTCGCGGCGTCCGCGGCCGGCCTTCTGATGGCGGGCGGCGCTGCGATCGGCGCAGCAGGCACAGCCGCCGCAGCAGCCCCTGCCGTACACGGCGGTGTGGTCACCGACCAGTGCTTCCATGACGACTGGCGCTGCTTCGACCACGGCGGGTTCCGGTTCGACCACGGGTTCCGGTTCGACCACGGGTTCCGCTTCGACCACGGGTTCCGGTTCGACCACCGGGATTCCTGCTTCGGCCGCCACGGGTTCTGTTTCGACCATCGCTTCGACCACCGGTTCGACGACCGGTTCGACAACGGAGTGATCGTGATCGTGGTCCGCTAGTGATCAACGGGTGAACCGTCCACGGGCGGTTCACCCCCTCACCTGCAGATCAGCCATGAGACGACGGGAAGGACCGGAGCTCCTTCTCCAGCAGTGTGAAGGACTTGGGCGCCCCGCCCGGCTGCGGTTTGCCCTTCTTGTGGCCCACGACGCGGTAACCGGCCTGCCGGTAGTAGGCGTTGAGGTGTTCGTTGTCGGCCAGGCAGTCCAGGCGCACGCAGGTCCGTCCCACCGCGGCGACCCGGCGCTCCGCAGCTGTCAGCAGCTGTCGCCCCGTCCCGGGCGCGGCCGTGCCCCGGTCCACCATGAGCCGGTGCACGTAGCCGGCCACCGGCGGCTGCGGACCCCAGGCGGCTTCGTCCTGCCACCACAGCTCCCAGGCACCGGCGACGTGCCCGCCGGCCTCCGCGAGCCAGACCTCGCCGTGCGCCATGACCCGGCGGAAATGGTCCTCGTCCAGCTCCCCCGGCCGCCACTGCTCGGTGACCCCGCGGGACAGCATCCAGCGGGCCGCATCGTCGCGGAGTCGGACGAGAGTGGCCAGATCCGCCTGGGTGGCCGGCCGGAAGTGTAGATCGTTCATCCGAAGATCCTTGCACAGGTGTGCGATGGCGGTCTCCCGACGGAACCGCTGCTCGGAGGCGGTGCGCTCGCGCGGCCGGAGCCCGTACGCGGGGCCGCCGCAGCGGTCCGCTACCCATGCCGGTTGAGTACGCGTGCTCAGGCAGGCCGTCCGGGTCCGCTCATAGCGTCCCTGACATGCACACAGACCATGCTGCACGAGGTCCGGTGCTCCGGGTGGGCATCACGTCAGTGGCGTCCTGCCTGCCGGAGTCCGAGGTGACCTCCCAGCACTTGCAGGAGCAGATCTCCCGGGCCTCCGGGCTGCCGTTGCCGAAGCGGATACTCGAACGGGTCACCGGGATCGCCTCGCGCCGTGCCGTGGCGGAGGGCGAGTACGCCTCGACGCTCGCGGTGCGGGCGGCACGCACCGCGCTGGCCCGGGCGGGGCTCGCGCCGTACGACGTGGATCTGATGGTCTTCGCCTCGGCCACGCGGGACATGGTCGAACCGGCGACCGCCCACGTCGTCCAGGCCGAGCTGGGGTCCCGGGCGCACGCGCTGGATGTGACGAACGCGTGCAACAGCTTCGTCAACGGCATCGACATGGCACGGGCGATGATCCTGTCGGGCCGGGCCCGCCGTGCCCTGGTGGTCACCGGGGAAACCCCGAGCCGGGCGGTGCGGCACGCCCCTTCCGGCCCCGGCCAGCTGCGGGACGGCTTCGCCGGCTACACCTTCGGTGACGCGGGAGCCGCGGTCGTGGTGGAGGCCGTGGAAATGGGCGGCATCCTCGACGTGGACACCGAGACGCACTCCGAGCACTGGCAGGTCGGCGGGATCTTCGGTGGCGGTTCGCGTCATCCCCGCGGGGACGAGCACACCTACTTCAGCGGTGACGGGACGGAGCTGCGCGAGGTGTTCGAGAAGATCGGCACGTCCGTGCTGGACCGGATGAGACAGCGCACGGGCCTGGCCTGGACCGACTTCCGGTACGTCCTGGTGCACCAGGTCACCGTGCCGTACCTGGAGCGGTTCGTGGAACTCACGGGTGTCCCCCGGGACCGGCTCGTCGTCACGGTCCCCGAGCTCGGCAACATGGCCAGCGCCACGCTGGGGGTACAGCTCGACCTCGTCCACGAGCGGCTGCTTCCCGGCGACCGGGTGCTGTTCGTGGGCCTGGGCGGTGGCGTGAGCATCATGACGTTGGTGTGGGAGAAGGCGTGAGTGCCCTGTGGGTGGTGGTGCCACCGCGCACCAGGAGGCCACGCGGATCGGCGCCACGCTGGACGCGCTCGCGGCCCAGCGGGACCGTGACTTCACGCTCGTCGTCGTGGACAACGCCTCCACCGACGCCACGGCGGCGATCGCCAACGACTTCGCCCGCCGGGCGCCCTTCCCGGTCCATGTGCTCAGCGAGCCGGAGAAGGGCGTCGGCTGCGCGGTGGACACCGGCTTCCGGTACGCCATCGGCAACGGCGCGACGATGCTGGCCCGCACCGACGCCGACTGCCTGCCGCGCCCCGGCTGGACGGCCGCCGCCCGCGCCGCCCTGCAGCGGGGCGCGGGACTGGTGTGCGGTCGCCTCGACGCACGTCGCGACGAGCACGGGCCGCTGGGGCGGGCCGCCTTCCGCTCCCTGGTCCGCGTCGCCGCGTTCTTCGGACGGGTACGCCCCGCGCACCGGCGTCGGCACGGTTACCTCACGCCGTACCGGATGCACGCCGGCAACAACATGGCCGTCACGGCCGCACTGTACGAGGCCGTGGGCGGTATGCCACGCCGTCCCTCCCCCACCGACCGCCTCTTCCTCAACCGGGTCAGGCGCCGTACCACCGCCATCGTCCATGCCCGCGCCATGGTCGTCGAGAACTCCACCCGGCGGCTGCGCGCCTACGGGCTGGCCGGTACGGCCCGCTGGTACCTGGACCGGGGTCCGGGCCGTCACACGGAGGACCCGCGCTGATGCTCGACACACTCACCCACGCCCTGCGCAAGAGCCCCGACCGGCCCGCAGTCCTCGGCGCCGCCCGGAACGGGGCCGTACGCGTCAGGGCCACCTGCGGAGATCTCGCCGACCTCGGCGACCGGTACGCCGCCGCCCTGCACGCGCGGGGCGTCGCGCGCGGCGGCACCGTCGGGGTCGCGGTACGGCCCGGCCCCCGGGCGCTGGCCGTGATGCTCGCCGTGCACCGGCTCGGTGCGCGGGCCGCGGTGCTCGATCCGGGCGCGGGACCGGACGTGCTGCGCGCCCGGCTCGCGCTGGCCCGGCCCGATGTCGTCCTCGCCGACGCCGCCGCCCAGGCGGTCGCGGGGTGGGCCCGTCCGCTCGCCCGGCGGGCGCGCCTGGCCCTGCCGGACCTCGCGACCCTGGGGCCGGTGGCCACGGTCGGGCCCCAACTGCCCGGCTGCGCCCCGGGTTTGGACACCGACGTACGGTCGGTGGTTCTGCCGCGTCCGGTGGACGAGGACGGCGATGCGGTCATCGTCTTCACCTCGGGCACCACGTCACGGCCGCGCGCGGTGGTGCACACGCGGTCCTCGGTGGCCGCCGGGATGGCCACGGTGGCCGGTCTGGTCCGGGTGGAGGCCGAGCGGCCGGTCCTGGGCGGGACGTTCTTCGTCCTGGTGCCGTCCCTGGCGAGCGGTGCGCCGGTCGCGCTGCCCGCCCGCTCGCCGCGCCTCCTGGTCCGGCAGCTGAGCCGACTCGGGCCGCAGGCCACCTATCTGACACCCCCTCAGCTGCGGATGCTGCTCTCGGCGGGGGCGCGGTTCACGGGGCGGGTCTGGACGGGGTCGGCCCCGGCGAGTGCCGATCTGCTCACCCGCGTCAAGCAGGCGGGTGCGCGGGAGGCGTGGGGTGTGTACGCGCTGACCGAGCTGTTTCCCGCCGCCGCGGTGGAACAGGCCGACAAGGCCGCCTTCTCCGGCGGGGGCGATCTGGTGGGCGCACCACTGCCCGGGGTGGCGGCCAGGACGGACGCCTCCGGTCAACTGCTGCTGTCCGGCCCGGCGGCCCGGGACCGCTGTCTCGGTGAGGAACCGGACCCGTGGGTGGCCACCGGTGACCGTGCGCACCTCGACGGCGGCCGGATCGTGCTGCAGGGCCGCCTGAAGGACATGGTGCTCCGGCACGCGGAGAACATCTACCCGGGGTTGTACGAGCCCGCGCTGCACGTGCCCGGCGTCGAACTGGCCCTGCTGGTCGGGGTGCCGGCCGGTGACGGCGACGAGCACCTGGTGGCCGTGGTGCAGCCGGGCCGGGGTGCCGACCGCGAGGCGCTGCGCGCCGCGCTGACCGGCCCTCTGGAGCGCATGGGGTCCGCACGGCCGGATGCGGTGCTGCTGGCCGACATCCCGCTGTCCGGACGCTCCCGCAAACCGGACCGCGCCGCCACCGCACGCCTGGCCGCCGCGCGCCTCGCGGAGAGGGCCCGGGCATGAACGGGCCGCTGTGGGCGGTCGTACCGGCCTACAACGAGCAGGCCGGGATCAGGGCCACCCTCGCCGCGCTCGCCGCCCGGACCGACACCGGCTTCACGCTGGTCGTCGTCGACAACGCCTCCACGGACGCGACCGCGGAGGCCGTCCGCCGCTTCGCCACCGCCGCGCCCTTCCCCGTACACCTCGTGCGCGAGGACGAGCCGGGCGCCGGGGCCGCCGTCGACACCGGGTTCCGGTACGCCATCGGGCAGGGCGCCGCGCTGCTCGCACGCACCGACGCGGACTGTCTGCCCGCGGCGGACTGGATCGCGCCGGTGCGCACGGAGTTCGGGCGGGGCACGGAACTCGCCTGCGGGCGAAGCCTCCCCCGCCGGGACGAGGACCCCTCGCTCGCCGAGCGGTACCTGCTGCCGGCGGTGACGCGGGCGACCGCGCTGTACGGCCGGTACCGCAAGGCGCACCGCCACCCGCGCTACCGGGCGCCGTACGTGCTGTGCCACGGCCACAACCTCGCCGTCACGGCCGCCCTGTACCTGCGCTGCGGGGGCACGCCGCGCGTCCCGCTGCAGGGGCCGCCGGAGGACGTGGTCTTCCTCAACCGGGCGCGCGAGCACAGCGACCGGATCGTGCGGGCCGAGCGGATGGTCGTCCACAGCAGCCTGCGCCGACTGCGGGCGTGGGGCGCGCGCCGGACCCTGCTGTGGTGCTGGAACCGGCGCTACCGCCCCGCCGACGCGAGAGATGTGCACGTCCGATGACCGCCATGCCCGTCGCTTGCGCCGTCCGGGCGGCGCGCCGCCGCGACCGGCGCGTGTACACCCGCTCCCATCCCGTGCTGTTCGCCCTGCTCGCCGCCACCCGCCGCAAGAACGTGACCCGGATCGGCGGCGCACTGCTGGTGCACGGCGGCGATGCGTACCGGCACGCCCTCACGCGTGTTCCGCTGGACCGCACCGCGGCCGGCACCACCGGCGGCGCCGCGCGGGAGCTGTCCGCCGGCGGAACGCTGTTCGACCAGGAGGGCACCGGTCACCGCGCCACCCGCCGAGCGGTCGCCGAAGACCTCGGCGCGGCCGGAGTGGAGCGGCTGCGCCCGGTCTGGCGGGAGGTCCTGGACCGTCGCCTCGCTCCCCTGTCCAGGGGCCGCACCGTCGACCTGGTTCCGCTGGCACGCGAACTGGCCGGGGCCACCGTCTGTGCGCTGCTCGGTACGGAAGGGGATCCGGAGGGGGTCGCCGAGGCGGCCGCGCGCGCGGCGGCCGCGGCCGTGCGCGACCACCTGCCCGGGCCCCGGTTGCCCGGCACCGCCCGGGCGGCGGCCACGGCGACGGCCCGTCTGGAAGCCCTGCTCACCCGGGACGCGATGACCGGCGAGATCGTGGCGAGCGGGGAGACCGCCCTGCGCGCGATGCTTGCGGTCGCCGCCGTCAACACCACCGTGGCAGCCCTCCCGCGTGCCGTCGCCTGGTGTGCCGACGCGGGGTTGTGGGACCAGGCGGCCGACGACCTTCTTCGACCGGACCTGGTGGGCGAACTGCTGCGGGTGACCGCTCCCTCGCCGCTGCTGCCTCGCGCGGCAGCAGCGGACGCCGCCCTCGACGGATGTCCGGTACGGGCAGGGGACCGCCTGATCCTGGTGGCGCGGCACGCCGCCCGGGCCCACGCCGATCCCCCGGACGCCCGCAACCCCGCGCCGCCCGACGTCGCCCAGCTCGTCTTCGGCGCCGGCAAGCACGCCTGCCCCGGCGCACGCCTGGCCCGCGCACAGCTCGACGACACCCTTGCCGCACTCGCGCCCCATCGCCCCGCCGTCGTGCGGGCCCGCGGCGACCGGACCGCGGCCCTGCCCGGCTGGCGTTCCCTCACCGTCCGCTCCACCGGCAGCCCCCGGGAGAACCGATGACCACGATCGCCGTCACGGGGGCGAGCGGCTTCTGCGGCTCGCATGTCGCGGCCACGGCAGCCGCCCGGGGTGCCGAGGTGCTCTGTGTGGGGCGCCGCCCCGGTCCGGTCGGCCGGCACATCCCGTGGGACGCCGCCCGTGAGGTGCCGGACCTCGCCGGCGCCGACGTCGTGGTGCACTGCGCGGCGGCGGTCGGCGACCCGGTGCCCGGCTCCCCCGCCGAGGCCGCGATGCGCGCCGTCAACGTCGACGGCACGGCGCGGCTCCTTCGAGCGGCCGCCGGCCGTCCGGTGGTCTGGGTGAGCAGCGCCAGTGTCTATGCGCCCGGCCCCGGCCGGACCCGGATCACCGAGGACCACCCGGTCCGCGCCCAGCTGAACGCCTACGGCCGCACCAAGGCCGCCGGTGAGGCGCTGGCGCTCGCCGCGGGTGCCGTGGTGCTGCGCCCCCGGGCGGTCTACGGCACCGGGGATCCCCATCTGGTGCCGCGGCTGTTGTCCCGCGTCCGCCGTGGTCTGCTTCTGCTGCCCGGGCCGAGCGTCCTGCTCAGCCTGACGGCCGTGGAGAACCTCACCGAGGCGTGCCTCGCCGCCGCCGGCTGGCCGCCCGGCGGCTACAACATCGCCGACCCAGCACCGTACGACCGGGACCGGGCCGTAGCGGCGGTACTGCGGGCGCACGGCGTACGGGCGCGGATCCGCCACGTTCCGCCGGCGGTCGCCCACACCGCGGCGAGTACCGCCCAGATGCTGGCCCGACTGCGTCCGCGCACGGAGCCGTTCCTCACCCACTACGCGGTCGACCAGCTGGCCAACTCCGTTGTCCTGGACGTGTCCAGGGCCCGGTCCCAGGGGTGGACGGGCGGTCATGTACTCGGGGACTACACGGCGGCCCTGCCGGGGGCCCGGATATTCCCCGCTGCCGCCGGTGGTGTGGGGACAGCCTCAGCGCTGTCATCGTCCGGCGGGGAGGGGTAGGGCATGCGGGGGCAGGACTGGACCGGGCGTGCGGGAGAGCTGTTCGAAGAGGCGATGTTCGGCGGGGGCACGTCCGCGCTGCAGCGGTCCGATGACCTGCTGGACGCGATCGAGGCGCCGCTTGCCGTGGCGCGGGGCAGGGTGCTGCAACCGAATCGGTGACGCTGCGCCGGGAGATCGGTTTCAGGCCCGGGGAGGCGGCCGGCCTGGTGGCGCTGGCCTACCTCGCGGCCGAGACCGGCGACCCGGCGGCGGCGCTGCACCACCTCGACGAGGCCCAGTCGGTCGCCGAGAGCTGCGGCGCCAAGGCCGTGTCGGGCTGGATCGAGCAGGCCCGCACGCACATCCGCTCGTAGGGTCTCGGGTCTCAGGGGAGGGCGCCGGTCGGCTGTCCGTGGCCGGCGAAGAATCCGGGCTTCGGGTCGGTGGCCGAGGGCGCATCGGGGTCAGGGATCTCCGTCCCCGCCTGAGACATGGCGCGGGGACGGATGTCCGGCACCGGCCTGCTTTCGTTGCCCCGGCGGAACCGGGAGCGTTCCGCCAGGGCGGGTGGGTCAGCGGGTGAAGGTGACCCGCTGTTCCTTCAGGGCGCCGCAGTTGGAGCCGGTCACCTGTACGTACACGTTGCGGATGTTGCCGCCCCAGTCGACGCAGTGGGACTTGCCGTAGACGTGGGTCGGGCCCGCGTACGACGTGTACTGCCCGTAGTCCTCGTCCCCCTGGTCGGTGGCGGAGACGTAGACCCAGGCGGACATGGCCACGGCGGTGCCGGGGTTGTTGCGGATGGTCGCGACGCAGTTCTTGCCGTTCGCGGAGTTGTACGTCAGGTAGACGGTTCCCAGCGAGCCGACGGGCGCCGAGTTCACGGTCTTGTAGCCGCTCCCGCAGACCTTCTGCGGTGTCGTGTTGGCCGCGGCGGAGGCAGGCGCCGCCAAGGCGGTCGTGGCTCCCACCGACAGGGCTGCCAGTGCTGTGGCGGCCAGGACGGAACGACTGAATCGCATATTTCCCCCTTGCAACTGTTGGAGACGGTTGCTCCTGCCTGGTGTGACCCGCGAGGTCCCCAGAGGGTTGTGCCTCCGCGCAAGAGAGATGCCAGAACCGGGCGTCCGGCCTGCCGAGCGGTGGACGTGGCGTTCAGAGGCCGAGAGTGATCGCCGCTGCGGCGCCGCCGAGGCCGAGGGCGAAGGCCGCCTCTTTCCAGCCGCCCTTGCCCCAGCGGAAGAAGTGGTCGACGGCCAGCCGGCCGGGGCCGATGGCGGCGACGGCCAGCGCTACGACGGCGATGCACACGCTGTATTCCACGCCGCCGTCGGCGTCCCACAGGCCGTGGGCGCCGGTGACCGTGGCCATCGCGTTGATCAAGACGCCGATCAGGGCGGCGGCCGCCAGCGGCGTGAACAGCCCGAGGGCGAGGCCGAGACCACCGAGCAGCTCGGACAGACCCCCGATCGCCGCGAAGAGCTTTCCCGGGTGGTAGCCCAGGGCCGCGAACCCCTTGCCGGTCGCGGTCAGGCCCGGGCCCCCGAACAGTCCGAAGACCTTCTGAGCTCCATGGGCGGCCATCAGCAGGCCGAACGTCAGCCTGATGAGCAGCAGGCCGGCGTCGGCGGCGGTCGCCATGGACGCGGTGGTGGGGTGTGCCACCCGTTCCGTGGAACGAGCAGAACGGCTGAGGATGCGCTTGGTCGACATGGCAATGCTCCGGTCGGAACGCCAGAACGGGCGTTTTCCCCAGCTCGGACGGATGCCGAGCAACCGGTGGTGGGCGGGCCCCGCGCAACGTCGCGGAGCGTGTCCTCCCCCGATCCTTCCGCTGAGGGCGGGGCCGTGCATCTGGGGCTGGGGCCCACGGTGCGGTGGGCGGTAGCGGAGAGCCTGCGCGGCACACCGGGGCGGATGGCCCGCGCCCCTTCGACCTGACCACCTTCCCCAACGACGAGGGCTACGACGAACTCGTCCCGGCCCGCCGCATCCGCGTCCGCTCCGTGGGCGAGCAGCATCTGCTGCCGTTCGTCGGCACCGCCCACGTCGGCTGCCTGCCCGGCGCCCGTGTCCTGGGCCTGTCCAAGCCGGCCCGGGTCGTCGAGCGCTTCGCCTGCCGCCCACAGGTCCAGGAACGTCTGACCAAGCAGGTCGCCGGCCGGCTGCAGACGCGCCTGGAGCCCAAGGGCGTCGGCGTGGTCATCGAGGCCGAGCGCTCCTGCATGACCCTGCGCGGCGTCCAGGCCACCGGTTCCAGCACGCTGACCTCCACCCTGCTCGGCCTGCTGCGGCCCGGCGCCCGTTCCCGAAGCGAGTTCCTCGCGCTGACCGGCGCGGCCTGCTGACCCCCGGGCGTCCGCTACAGCACGCCGAGCGCGGGGACCGCGACGTTGAGCGGGCCGAAGCCGATGGGCGTCCGGTCAGGGTTGTCACCGGTGAGCGGCACCGGGAACGGCGTAGGGCCCGAAACCAGGCCGGCGACCGGCGCGGCGCCGGCTTGAGGGACGGCTGCCGAAGCAGGGGCCGTGCACACAGCGAGGCCGCCGACGGCGAGAAGAGTGACAGCCGCAATCCGGAGAGACTTGATCATTGCGATCCTTCGAAGCGTTTCGTGTACTCCCGACATGACACACACCGATCCGAGGTGAGGGTCGCCGTGTCAACGCTCAGGCGCTCCGCCGGTGACGCCCGCCTCGTACACCAGGGGCACCGGACCGCCGTACCGGCCCCGCCCGGGCTCGGTGACTCCTGCCTTGCCCGTGCGGGGCGCCCGGGCGCAATCTGGACCCATGGGCGCTCAGGACGGCCCCACGCTCATCACGTCCGTGCAGCGGGCCTTCCGTCTGCTGGAGGCGGTGAGCGCGCACGAGAACGGCGCGCCGGCGAAACAGCTGGCACGGGAGACCGAGCTGCCCCTGGCCACGGCCTATCACCTGCTGCGCACCCTGGTGCACGACGGATACGTGCGGAAGCTGGACGACGGCGGCTTCATCCTGGGCGACAGGCTGAACTCCCTGCACTCGGAGGGCCGCACGCAGACGCTGCTCAGCCGCGTCCGCCCGACGCTCGCCGCCCTGCGGGACGAGCTGTCCGCCGCCACCTACCTCACGTTCTACGAGGACGGCGAGATCAGGGTCGCCGAGATCGTCGACGGGCCCCGTACGCCGCGGGCGGATCTCTGGGTGGGGTTCGAGGACGCCGGGCATGCCACCGCCCTGGGCAAGTCCGTGCTGCGTGAGATGGACGAGGAGGGCCGCCGGGACTACCTGGCCAGGCACCGGCTCGCCGACCTCACGCCCCGGACGATCACCAGTCTCCCTGAGCTGCTGCGCAGGATCGAGGCGCCGCCCCTGGCGCCGGCCGTCACGGACCTCGAGGAGTACGCACTCGGCACGGTGTGCGTCGCCGTCCCCGTCTACCGCGGTGGCACGCTCGGCGCGCTCGGTGTGTCCCTGCCGGTGGAACGGCGGGACCGGCTCGAGGAGATCCGGGCACGTCTGCTGACGATCGCGAGCCGGGTGACCCGGAGCCTCTCGCTCACTATCTGAAATTCCGCGCCTTGTGGCTGCCCACGTCGAGACCGTTTGCTGGTACGAAAGGGATGTTCCGGGTGTGAACCCCGTACAGGCAAGGACTGCGGACGACACATGAGTCAGGCCAGACACCATGGCGGCGACCACGAGCCGAGGAGGCTGTTCGACAACCGTGCGGCCCGAGCCGCGGGCTCGGTGCTCCGGCGTGCCGCCGGGCACCTGACCCCCAGGATGCCCGTGCTGCCGGTTCTGTTCCTCGCCGTCGTCGTGGTCGTGGACCTCGCCGGAGGGGCGGGGATCGCATGGCTGCCGCTCCTGGCGGCCGGGCCCGCGCTGGCCGCCGCCACCAACGGGCCGCGTGGTGTGCTCTGCGCCGGTGTCCTCGCCACGGCGATGGCCGCGGCGCTGGGCGTCCGGCACGGCATGCCCCCGGGTGAGCTGGTGGCCGTGCTGTTCGCCCTGCTGGCCGTCTCCGCGGCGAGCGGCCTGGCCGGCGCGCTGCACGGCCGGCGTGAGCGGGTCCTCGCGGCCGTCCGCTCGGTGGCCGAGGCCGCCCAGCACGCGGTGCTCCAGCCGGTCCCGGAGACGGTCGGCCCGTTCCAGGTGGCCGTCCGCTACAGCGCCGCCGCGGCCGAGGCCCGGATCGGCGGGGACCTCTACGCCCTGGTGCCCACCCCGCACGGGGTCCGGCTGATCGTCGGCGACGTGCGCGGCAAGGGGCTGCCCGCCGTGGGGACCGCCGCACTCGTGCTCGGGGTGTTCCGCGAGGCCGCCCACGACGAGCCCGACCTGCTCGACGTCGTGGGCCGGATCGAGCGCAGCCTGGCCCGCAATCTCGGCCCGGACGACTTCGTCACCGCCGTGGTCGCCGGGCTCCCCCACGCAGGGCATCTGGAGGTCGTCAACTGCGGACACGCGCCCCCGTTGCTGATCTCCGCGTCCGGAGACGTCAGGTCGGTGGAGCCCACCCGTCCCACGCCCCCGCTCGGGTTGCGTGCCCTCTCCGGCCAGGCCCCTCGCCTGCAGCGGCTGCCCTTCGAGGCGGGTGAGCAGCTGCTGCTCTACACCGACGGGGTCACCGAGGCCCGCGATCACGCGCGTGAGTTCTATCCGCTGGCCGACGGGGTGGCCCGCCATGCCTCCGACGAGCCGGCCCGCACGCTCACCGCGCTGCATGACGAGCTGCTGGCGCATGTGGGCGGTCGGCTGCACGACGACGCCGCCCTGCTTCTGCTCCGCAAGCAGACCGCGAACGGGCAGGCCCCCGTGCGGCCCCGGGCCCAGGCCGCGCTCTAGACCAGCTCCGGACCAGCTCCCGACGCGTTCTGGACGGCGACGAGATCGGCCCAGCGGGTGAATCCGCCCGCGTGGACGTGGATGCCGTGACGGACCGCCAGGGCATGGACGATCGTCTCGCCGCGGCCGTGCTCGTCCGGGTCGATCCCGGAGCAGGAGCGGCCCACCGGACCCGCGGGTCCCGCGTCGGTGACCTCGACGCGCAGGCTGCAGGCGCCGTCACCCGGCATCCAGGACACCCGGAGTACGGCAGGGGGGCAGGCGTGGATGATCGCGTTGGTGACCAGCTCCGACACCACGAGCAGTGAGTCCTGGAGCATCTCCGCAGGCACACCCCAGTCGGTCAGGGCCGCCGCCACACTTCGGCGCACGCCCGAAACGGCGCCGGCGACGGGCGGCACCGGACACACGTGTTCGTGATCCGCCCGAAGCAGGGTGTTGAGCTGAGCCGCCATGGTCTCTCCCGGTGGTGTGTGCTGCCGGTCCGCGCCGTGTCTCCGAGCATTCCGGCCTCGTAGCACGCTAGGGAGACAAAACAGGCACGTCAATGAACAGTGGTCGGCATTACCGAACGCCCCGTTCTCCCTGCGTCCCGCCGCTCGCCGTCCGCCGCGGAGCGAAGCCTCCGCGGCGGTAATAGGCTCGGTTCATGGCCGGCCCAGTCCAGTCCATCGAACGGGCGGCGGCGATTCTGCGCCTGCTCGCCGGCGGGCCCCGCCGACTCGGGCTCGGCGAGGTGGCGGCCTCGCTCGGGCTGGCGAAGGGCACCGCCCACGGCATCCTGCGCACACTCCAGCACGTGGACTTCGTGGAGCAGGACGCCGCGACCGGGAAGTACCAGCTCGGAGCCGCCCTGCTGCACCTCGGCACCAGCTACCTGGACGTCAACGAGCTCCGCTCGCGCTCCCTCAACTGGGCCGACGCCCTCGCCGCCCGCAGCGGGGAGGCGGTGCGCCTGGGCACTCCCCTGGAGGGCAGCGTGCTCATCGTCCACCATGTGTTCCGGCCGGACGACACCTTCCAGACCCTGGACGTGGGCTCGCTGCTGCCCCTGCACGCCTCCTCGCTCGGCAAGGTGCTGCTGGCCTACGGGACGGCCGCGATCGAGCACGGCGACGAGCCGGGACTGGAGGCGTACACCCGGCACACGCTGGTCGATCGCGAGCAGCTCGGCCGGGCCCTCGCCGGGGTCCGCGACCTCGGGTGGGCGGCCGAGGTCCAGGAAATGAGCATGGGCGAGGCAGGGCTCGCCGCGCCGATCCGGGGACACGGCGGCCTCGTCGTCGGTGCCATCGGTCTGTCCGGGCCGGTCGAGCGGGTCTGCGACAGCCAGGGCCACCCCCGCCCGCATCTGATCACCCTGATCCGTGAAGCCGCGCGCGCGATCTCCAGAGACCTGGGAGCCGCCCGCTGGTAGGCCAGGACAGCCGCCCCTCGATCCGTCGGAAGGCAGACCCGATCATGGCTGAACGGTATGTAATGTCCATCGATCAGGGCACCAACTCGACCCGATGCATTCTGTTCGACCACCGTGGGCGGCTGGTATCGGTCGCGCAGAAGGAGCACCAGCAGCACTTCCCCAGGCCGGGCTGGGTCGAGCACGACGCCGTCGAGATCTGGCAGAACCTGCGACGCGTCGTGCCCGAGGCCCTGTCCGACGCCGGTGTCGACACCGGACAGCTCGCCGCCATCGGCGTGGCCAACCAGCGCGAGACAACGGTGCTCTGGGACCGGCGGACCGGCCTCCCGCTGGGCCGGGCGATCGTGTGGCAGGACACCCGCACGGCGCCGCTCGTCGAGGACCTCAGAAAAGACCCCGGCGACGAGTTCTTCCTCCAACGGTGCTGTCTGCCGCCCTCGACCTACTTCTCGGCCCTGCGGATCCGCTGGCTGTTCGACCACGTCAAGGGCCTCCAGCAGCGTGCCGCCGACGGCGAGGTGCTGTTCGGGACGATCGAGAGCTGGCTGGTCTGGAACCTCACCGGAGGCACCGACGGCGGCCTGCACATTACCGACGCCACCAACGCCAGCCGCACGATGCTGATGAACATCCGCACGCTCACCTGGGACGAGGAGCTGCTGGCCTTCTTCGGGGTACCCCGCGCGATGCTGCCCGAGATCAGGTCGTCCGCCGAGACGTACGGCGACGCCCGCTCGCTGCTGCCCGGCGTCGCCATCACGGCCGCCCTCGGCGACCAGCAGGCCGCGCTCTTCGGACAGACCTGCTTCTCCCCGGGCGAAGCGAAATGCACGTACGGAACGGGGAGCTTCCTGCTGCTCAACACCGGCGGCGACGTCGTCCGGTCCCGGCACGGACTCCTCACCACCGTCGCCTACAAGATCGGGGACCAGCAGCCGGCCTACGCCCTGGAAGGGTCCATAGCCGTCACCGGCGCACTCGTCCAGTGGTTCCGTGACCGCCTGGGCCTGATCAGCAGCGCCCCGGAGATCGAGACCCTCGCCCGCACGGTCGAGGACAACGGGGGCTGCTACATCGTCCCCGCCTTCTCCGGTCTGTTCGCCCCCCGCTGGCGCAGCGACGCACGGGGGGTCATCGTCGGCCTCACCTCCTACATCACCAAGGGGCACCTGGCGCGCGCCGTTCTGGAGGCCACCGGGTGGCAGACCCGCGAGGTCGTCGACGCCATGAACGCCGACTCCTCGGTCTCCCTGCAACAACTCAAGGTGGACGGGGGCATGACCGCCGACAACCTGCTCATGCAGTTCGTCGCCGACGTGCTCGACGTACCCGTCGTACGGCCCCTGGTCGCCGAGACCGTCTCCCTCGGCGCCGCCTACGCGGCCGGACTCGCTTCCGGTTACTGGCCGGACCTGGAAGTGCTCCGCCGCAACTGGCACCGGGCAGCGCAATGGCTGCCGGCCATGGATCCCGAACTGCGGGAGTCGGAGTACGACAACTGGCAGCGGGCCGTCGAACGCTCCCTGGGATGGGCCCGGCCGCCACGGTCGGCCGGACCGGGCCCGCACTGAGCCCGCACGGTGAAGTTCTGACTCATTTCGCGCCTTACTTCAGGTAGGATTTGCGAGTTGGGTACGACTATGTGATCAAATCTACCGATGCGTACCCCCCACATACAGACGCATCAGCCTGCTCAGTCGGACGGCCCTTGCACCGAAAGGGTTCCGCCCCGCCGCAATCCATACGACGAACTTGCGTCGCTGGCCGACGATCCGCTGGACGAGCTCCTCACCGAGGACGGCACGCCGACCCCGCGGGACGACGACGCCGAGGAGCCCTGGACACCCCCCAACCACCGGCGCGGCAGCCGCCGCCGGAACCGCGCCACCGGCCTGCCCACCCTGGTCCGGTTCCTCGCCTGGGTGCTCACCCTCGCCTGCCTCGTCGTCCTGGCCGACCGCTGGGCCCTGCTGTACGCCGAGCACAAGGCCTCCGAACGGCTCAGGGACGAGCTGCATATCGCCGCCGCTCCCGAGGTACGGATCGGTGGCTTCCCCTTCCTCACCCAGCTGGCCGCCCAGCGTCTGGACTCTGTGCGGATCACCGTCCCCGACATCCCGGCCCACCGGGTCACCCTCACCCAGGTCACCGCCACCGCCCGTGACATCCGCATGGACGGCGACGGACCCACCGCGGTGCGGGGCGCACTGGTCCGACAGGTGCGCGGTCAGGTGCTGCTGTCCTTCGCCGACATGAACCGCGAACTCGGCGCATCGCAGGTGACGTTCACGGCCCACGGACCGAGCCGTGTCCGGGCCCACGGTTCCCTGCACATGGCGGGCCGTGACCTGACCGTGCGGGCCGACGCGCTCATCCGGCGCGCCGGGGACCGCGGCATCGCCACGTCCGTGGACGGCATACGGCTCGACATCGACGACCTCGCGACGTACCGGCCCGGCACCCGGCCCGCCGAGGGCCTCCACCTCACCCCCGCGTCAGCGCGCCGGCTCACCCGGGAGGCGGCGAAGATCAAGGCCTTCCTGGCGCTCCCGGAGATCGTGCACCGCCTGGGCGTCCCCGACAGCGCGGTGCGCGCGGCGCTCCACGACGAGGAGAAGCTCCATCAGCTCACGGGCGCACCGCGCTTCTTGCACGAGCTGACCCGCGTCAACCTCGTGGACGCCGCACTCGCCCATCCGGCGCTCCTCAGGAGACTGGGCCTGGACCCGTCCTTGCTCACCGCGCTGACCAAGCTCACCCGCCCCCAGATCGCCGACCGCTTCTCCTTCGCCTTCCAGCTCCCGAAGCCACCGGGCGGCGCCCTGCACCTGCAGCGCGTGACGGTGGACAAGGACGGCATCCGCGCCGACGTGGTGGGGGCGGGTCTGCTCCTGGGCCACTGAACATGAATCCGTTCCGGCTCAGCTCCCTCTCGGCGCGACTCGCTGCCGGCGGCGGCGCCGGTCAGTCGACCCAGGTCGCGGTGAGGTCCTGGACGGCGGAGCCGTCGGCGTCGGCCAGCTTGGTGCCGACGAAGGTGCGGGCCCAGTCGGAGGTCTGGATCCGGAACCCGGGCCGGTCGGCGTTGAGCGCCTCCATGACCGCTTCCGCCGCCTCGGCCGGGGTCTGGGCGGTACCGTCCAGGAACTGCTCGACGGTGCGGTCGATGTAGTGGCGCAGTGCGTCGGAGTACGGGCCGGCGTCGATGCCGGCTTCGAGATCGAAGCCGATGTTGTTCACGAACTCGGTGGCCACGGCGCCGGGTTCGACGACGGACACGCTCACACCCAGGGTCCGCGCAACCGGGGCGAGGCTCTCCATGTAGCCCTCGACCGCGAACTTGGCGGCGCAGTACGCCTCGTTGAACGGCTGACCGATGACGCCGCCCACGCTGGTGACGGTGATCAGGCGCCCGCTGGTGGCCCGCAGGTGCGGCAGCGCGGCCTTGGAGACGTGAAGTACGCCGAAGAAGTTGACCTCCATCACCGCACGGACGTCGGCGACGGAGTCGTTCTCCAAGGTGCCCAGGTGGCCGGCGCCCGCGTTGTTGATGACGGCGTCGAGCCGGCCGTAGTCGGCGATCACGCCGTCGACGGCGGCCGCGACGGACGCCTCATCGGTCACGTCGAGCTGACGGATGTCGAGCTCGACGCCGGCTTCGGCGGCGGCCTTGCGCAGTGCCCCGGCGCGGGCGGTGTCGCGGAGGGTGGCGACCGTACGCCAGCCGGCCCGGGCCGCGGCGATGGCGGCGGCCAGGCCGATGCCGGAGGAGGTGCCGGTGATGAGGACGGTGCGGGGGGTGGTGGACATGGCGGAGCCTTTCGAACCATTTATGTGCGTGCACACACAACATGGCTTTATGTGTGTGCACACGCAACTCCGCCTATACTGGGGATCATGCCGAAGAAGCTGCCCCAGGCCGAGATGCCCGCCGCCGACCACGCCTTCTACGGGCTGGTCTGGGCCGGGACCGTACTGACAGAACGTGTCGACCGGGCCCTGACCAAGGCGCACGACCTTCCCGTGTCCTGGTTCGAGGTCATGCTGTGGCTGGCGTCCAGCCCCGAGCCCGTTCCCGCCTCCGTCCTCGGCAACAGCACCATGCTCAGCCGCAGCCAGGTCTCCCGGGTCGTGGACGCCCTCCAGGCCCGGGGCCTGGTGACCCGCACGCCCTCCGCGCGCGACGCACGGTCGGTCGAGGTCTCGCTCACCGACGAGGGCCACCGCGTCTTCGCGGAGGCCGACGCCACCCGGCGCGAGGCCCTGGCCCCGGTCTTCACCGATCTCCTCGACGAGCGCGACATCGAATCCCTCTCCACGGTGTGGCGCAAACTCAAGGCAGAAAAGGAACGACTGACGGAGGAACCCATGCCCACGGGCACGACCGCACCCGCGACCACGACCCCGCATCGTCCGACCGCAGCCGGACGCTGACGGCGGCCACGCGTGCACCGTCGCCCCCGCCACGAGGGCCCACGGCAGCTTTTCCGGCCCGTCGGCGTGGCGGCCCCCTCCTTCCGAGCGGTCGGCTTTCATGGAGGGAGGAAGGAGTTCCGCCATGACGTCACAGGGCCCCGCCCAGCAGCCCACGGCCGAGCTGGACGCCCGCTACAGTTCCGCGCTCAATCCCCGCCCGGGTGCCGCGGACGTCACCGCCACCGACTGGGCCGAGGCCGAACGGCAGATGGGCGCCGCCGAGATCTTCTGGCTGTCCACGGTGCGGCCCGACGGCCGGCTGCACGTCACGCCGGTGATCGCCGCCTGGCACGACGGGCTGCTGTACTTCTCCACCGGCAAGAGCGAGCAGAAGGCGAGGAACCTCGCCCATGACGGCCACTGTGCGCTGACCACCGGCGGGAACTCACTCAGCGAGGGGCTCGACCTCGTGGTCGAGGGCAAGGCCGTACCGGTGACCGATCCTGCCGTGCTGGAGGAGGTCGTCGCGGCCTACGAGGCGAAGTACGGGGCGCACATCACCTCGCCCGAAGGCACCTTCCACGGGATCGGTGACGCGTTCCGGACGGGGGACGTCGTCGTGTTCGCGGTGGCCCCCGCGACGGCGTACGGCTTCGGCCGGCGCGAGGGCGTCTACACCCATACCCGTTGGACCTTCTGAGCAGCGCTGGCCGAATTCCTCGCCGGGGGACGGTCTCGTCTGCGAATGGCTGACGGTGGTGGGGCCACGGTGGCCGGGGAGCTGATAGCTCATGGGAGGGACAGCGGACGCCGAAGGAAGGAAGCCCATGGCCACCACCGTGGACGGAACCCAAGCCGATGCCACGCCGCCGAGCCTTCAGCTGCCGGGGATCGTGCTGGGGGTGGGGCTGGGCGGGTTCGTCGACGGCATCCTGCTGCACCAGCTGCTGCAGTGGCACCACATGCTGACCAGCACCAACCACGACCACATCGGTGTGAAGTACTACGACCCGCACACCGTCTCCGGACTGGAGATGAACACCGTGTGGGACGGAATCTTCCACACCGTGTGCTGGGTCGCGGTGCTCACCGGCCTCGCCGTCCTTTACGCGCGGGTGACGTCCGGCCGGCGCCAGGTGTGGGCCTCACGGGTCCTGTGGGGCTGGATTCTGGCCGGTTGGGGCATCTTCAACCTCGTCGAGGGGATCATCGACCACCAGATCCTGGGCATCCACCACGTCCGCGGCGGGCCGCACCAGCTCTGGTGGGACATGGGCTTCCTCGCCCTGGGAGCGCTGCTGGTCGCCGGCGGCTGGCTGCTCCAGCGCGGTGGACGGCCTTTCGAGCCACTGGCCGCCGGTACCGGGCGGGCAGGACGGGCCGGCTGATGGGCCACGGCAGCCAGCACATGCGGCACGCGGAGGGCAGCGGTGCGGTGGAGGTCCTGCTGCCGTTGCTGGGCCTGCTGGTGTGCGGCGTCCTCTATCTGTGCCTGGTCCGCAGGGCGCGGCGCCGCAACCCCGCACGAAGCTGGAGCGCCTGGCGCTCCGTCAGTTTCGCCACGGGGCTCGCCCTGTCGGCCATCGCCCTGCTGCCGCCCCTCGCTCCCCTGGCCCACGGCGACTTCCGCGGTCACATGGCCCAGCACCTGCTCATCGGCATGTACGCCCCGCTCGCCCTCGTGCTCGGTGCCCCGGTGACGCTCCTGCTGCGTGCCCTGCCCGCACCGCGCGCCCGGGGCCTCGCCGTGTTCCTGCGCAGTGGTCCGGCCCGTCTGCTCGCCCACCCCGTCGTGGCCCTGCTGCTGTCCACCGGCAGTCTCGCGGTGCTGTACTTCACGCCGCTCTACAACACCGCCATGGTCCATCCGGCCGGGCACTGGCTGCTGCACGCGCACTTCCTGCTGTCCGGCTGCCTGTTCGCGCACGCCATCGCGGGTCCCGACCCCGCTCCGGGCCGCCTCGGCGTACGGGCCCGGCTGGTCTGCCTCGGCTGTGCCATCGCCGTGCACGCGGTCATCGCCCAGCTCATGTACGGCGGGTTCTGGGTCGACATCCGTGCCCCCATCCCTCAGGTCCAGGGCGGCGCGGAGATCATGTACTACGGCGGTGACATCGCCGAACTCCTCCTCGCGGCCGCCCTCGTCGCCACGTGGCGCCCGGAGCGTCGTTCCCGCCGGGCCCCGAGGACGGCTCCGGCGTACGGGGCGGTGCGGGGCTGACGCACCACGGCCAAAAACGTGTCCGTTCCCGCACCACCGGTGCGCGCCCCGCCGACGCGTACCGGATCACTCAGGGTGGGCCACGGCGTCCTTCTGCAGCTGCACGGCCGCCAGGAGGCTCAGTGCCGGCTCGGCCTGGCGCAGCTCCTTCAGCGCCGCGATCGAGGCGATGTCCCCGGTGAAGCCGACGGCGTCCAGCCGGGAGCGGACCCAGCGGGCACGCAGCTGCGTGTCCGTGGCGGCGGCCGTGGACTCGACGAGCGCGGCGGCGCGTTCCAGGCCCGGTCGCTCCTCGGGGGACGCCTCGGTCAGCGCCTGGCGCAGGGTCGCCGCGACGAGGTCGGAGTCCCGGATGAGCAGTACGGCGTCGTGCTTCTTGGTCAGCCCCGTGAATGCCTTCATGTGGATCACTGTGCCTGCCGCCTTCTCCGTCCGCCACATCACTTGAGGAACCTCAGAGGCAGCGGCTCTCCACCGACCGGGTGTCTTCCGGCCCGCCGGGCGGTGTCCTGCCGCCGGGGACCGCGGCCGCCTTCTAACCTCGGCGGCATGCTGGGGCTTCCTGCTCACGTCCGTGCCTGCCTGTTCGACCTCGACGGGGTGCTCACCCAGACCGCGAAAGTGCACGCGGCCGCCTGGAAGGAGATGTTCGACGGCTATCTCCGTGAGCGCGCGGCCCGTGAGGGGACCGCGTTCGTACCGTTCGACGCGGTCGACGACTACGACGAGTACGTGGACGGGCGCCCCCGTGAGGACGGGGTGCGCACGTTCCTCGCGGCGCGTGGTGTGCACCTGCCCGAGGGGTCGCCGGACGACCCGCCGGAGGCGGAGACCGTGAACGGGCTGGGCAACCGGAAGAACAACCTGGTGCTGCGGCGGATCCGCGAGGACGGCGTGGAACCGTACGAGGGCTCGGTCCGCTTCGTTCACGCGGTGCGGGAAGCCGGCCTGCGCTGCGCGGTGGTGTCGTCCAGCGCCAACTGCCGGGACGTCCTGGTGGCGGCCGGGATCGAGGACCTGCTCGACGAGCGGATCGACGGGGTGGTGGCACGCGAGCGTCAGCTGCGCGGCAAGCCCGCCCCGGACACCTATCTGGAGGCGGCGCGCGTGCTGGGCATGGCCCCGGACGAGGCGGCCGTGTTCGAGGACGCCCTGGCCGGCGTCGAGGCGGGCCGGGCGGGACGGTTCGGCGTGGTCGTCGGGGTCGACCGGGTGGGCCAGGCGGAACAGCTGCGGGCGCACGGGGCGGATGTGGTGGTCCGGGACCTGGCTGAGCTTCTGGAGTCCCGGTGATCACTCATCCCAGCTATACGGTCGAGCCGTGGTGCCTGCGCGAGACCGAGCTGAATCTCGATGTGCTCGCCCAGAGCGAATCGGTCTTCGCGCTGTCCAACGGGCACGTCGGGTGGCGCGGGAACCTCGACGAGGGGGAACCGCACGGACTGCCCGGCGCCTACCTCAACGGCGTCCACGAACGGCATCCGCTGCCGTACGCGGAAGCGGGCTACGGGTATCCCGAGTCCGGCCAGACGATGATCAACATCACCGACGGCAAGATCATCCGGCTGCTCGTCGACGACCATCCGTGCGATCTGCGCTACGGCCGGCTGCTGGCGCACGAGCGGGTTCTCGACTTCCGCTCCGGTGTGCTCAGCCGGACCGCGCGGTGGACCTCGCCCGGCGGCCGCACCGTCCGGATCACCTCCCGCCGGCTCGTGTCCTTCACGCAGCGAGCGGTGGCCGCGGTGGTGTACGAGGTGGAGCCGGTCGACGGGCCGACCACGGTGGCCGTGCAGTCCGAACTCGTCGCCAACGCGCAGCTGCCCCACTTCGAGGGCGACCCGCGCGTCGCCGCGGCGACCGAGTCCCCGCTGGTCTCCGAGGAGCACTTCGCGCAGGAGACCCGGCTGCGGCTCGTGCACCGCACCGACCGCAGCGCGCTGCGGGTGGGAGCGGCGGCCGACCACATCGTCGAGGGACCCGGGAGCACGCGCTGGACCGCACAGAGCGAACCCGACGTCAGCCGGCTGACGGTGACCGCGGACCTGGTGCCCGGACAGCCGCTGCGGCTGGTCAAGTTCGTGGCCTACGGCTGGTCCGGGGAGCGTTCGCTGCCGGCCGTGCACGATCAGGTGGACGGGGCGGTGGCGGCCGCCGTCAGCACCGGCTGGGACGGGCTGGTCGCCGCCCAGCGGGCGTACCTGGACCGGTTCTGGGCCGGTGCGGACGTCGAGGTGGAGGGCGACGCGCAGATCCAGCAGGCGGTGCGGTTCGCCCTCTTCCATGTGCTCCAGGCGGCGGCCCGCGGTGAGAACCGGGCGATTCCCGCGAAGGGCCTGACCGGTACCGGGTACGACGGGCACTCCTTCTGGGACACCGAGTCCTATGTGCTGCCCGTGCTGACGTTCACCGCGCCGGAGACCGTGGCGTCGGCGCTTCGATGGCGGCACCGGACGCTGCCGGCGGCACGGGAGCGCGCGCGCCAACTCGGGCTGGCCGGAGCGACGTTCCCGTGGCGGACCATCGACGGCGCCGAGTGCTCCGCCTACTGGCCCGCCGGCACGGCCGCCTTCCACGTCAACGCCGACATCGCCATCGCCGTCGTACGGTACGTCACGGTGACCGGAGACGAGGACTTCGAGCGTACCGAGGGGCTCGACCTCCTCGTGGACACCGCCCGGCTGTGGCGCTCCCTCGGTCACCATGACGCGGAAGGCGTCTTCCACATCGACGGGGTCACCGGCCCCGACGAGTACAGCGCCTTCGCCCGGGACAACCTGTACACCAACCTGATGGCCCGGCAGAACCTGGTGGCCGCGGCCAATGTGGTGGTGCGTCACCCCGAGCGAGCCGCGGAACTCGGCGTCGACGACGAGGAGGCCGCGGCGTGGCGGGACGCGGCGGCCCGCATGGCGGTGCCGTACAACGCGTCCCTCGGCGTCCACGAACAGTCGGCCGGTTTCACGACCTTCCAGCGCTGGGAGTTCGAGTCGACCCCGCCCGAGCACTACCCGCTGCTGCTGCACTACCCCTACTTCGACCTGTACCGCAAGCAGGTCGTGAAGCAGGCCGACCTGGTGCTGGCGATGATGGAGTGCCCGGACATCTTCACCGAGGAGCAGAAGGCCCGCAATTTCGCCTACTACGAAGCGCTGACCGTCCGCGACTCCTCCCTGTCGGCGTGCTTCCAGGCGGTGCTCGCCGCCGAGACCGGCCATCTGCGGCTGGCCTACGCCTACCTCGGTGAGGCCGCACTGATGGACCTGGACGATCTGGAGCACAACACCCGTGACGGGCTGCACATCGCCTCCCTCGCCGGAACCTGGATCGCGCTGGTCGCGGGGTTCGGGGGGATGCGGCGGTACATCGGCGAGGAGGGGAAGCCGGACCAGCTGGCGTTCACACCGCGCCTGCCGGAAGCGCTGGCCAGGGTGGCGTTCACCGTGCTGGTGCGCGGACGCAGGCTGAAGGTCGACGTCAGCCAGACCCGCGCGCGGTACCACCTGGTGGAGGGCGAGCCGCTCGTCGTGCTGCATCACGGGGAGCCCACGACCCTGACCACCGACGAACCGGTCGAGCGCCCGGTGCCCCCCGCGCCCGCGCGCCCGGAGCCGCAACAGCCGCTGGGCCGCCGTCCGGTGAGCCTGCCCGTCGGGGAGCAGGACCGGGCTGAGACGCTCGAGTAGCACGGCGGGGAACACGTTGTCCGCGGCCAGTCAGGGGGGAGGCGCGATGGACCGGGACGGGCGGCAGCGTATCGAGCTGGGGGGCGTTCCCGAGACGCTGTTGTGGAGTCTCCACCAGCGGGCCTCTCCTGCGGCACGGTGGTCACGCTCGCCGAAGGGCTGGAGAGGCAGTTCTGGCGGGTCGACAACGGACGTGCGCACTGGCTCTGTCCTGGCGGGACGAGGTGGACCCGTCGCACGGCGTGCTCGTCACCGCCCAGGGTCTGCTGATGTACCTGCGCCCGGCCGAGGTGCGGCCGCTGATCGCCGGCTGCGCGGAAGCGTTCCCCGGCGGATCGCTGGCCTTCGACGTGGTGCCGCGGTGGTTCAGCGAGCGCACCCTGCGCGGCGCGATGAAGGCGGCACAGGGGTACGTCACTCCGCCCATGCCCTGGGCGCTCGACGCCGGGGAACTGCACAGGGCCGGCACGGCGCACCCGGCCGTCACCGAGGTGCGGGAACTGCCGCTGCCCCGGGGACGCGGCGTGTACTTCGGCGTGGTGTGGCCCGTGCTTCGGCCTGCCGGGGGTGCGCAACATGCGCCCGACGCTGACCGTCCTGACCCGTTTCGGCTCGACCGGCTAGACGGGTCCCAGGCTTCCGGTCGCCCCATGGCCACGCAGCGGAGGAATCCTGCGGTGGGCGGTGGAGCGGGTGCGGGCGGGCGGGGCGGCGCGCAGCCGGACGACGGCGTCCAGTCCGCCGCCGGGAGTGGCTTCCAGCCTGACCTCGCCGCCGCTTGCGTGGGTGAGGCGCTGGACCATGGGCAGGCCCAGGCCGGTGCCGTCGTGGTGGGCGTCGGCGGCACGCCAGAACCGGTCGAAGGCACGCTTTCGGTCGGTCTCGCTCATGCCTGGCCCCTGATCGATCACATGCAGCTCGACCAGCGGCGCCGTACGGCCGCCCTCGGCCGGTGCCATGACGGTCCGCAGGGTGATGACGGTGCCGGGAGGGGACACTCCCAGCGCGTTGGAGAGAAGGTTGTCGATGATCTGCTCCAGTGCACCCGCGACCGCCCACACCGTCCCTACTCTCGTGCCGCCGACGGTGATGCCGACGTGCTGGTCACCGGCGAACGCGCTCCAGATCGCCGCACGTTCGGCGACGACGGCGTCGAGGTCGACGGTCTCCGGTGTGGTCGCCGCGTTCTCCAGCCGGGCAAGGGCGAGCAGTCCCTGGACCATGCGGCTGAGCCGGCCCACCTCACCGATCGCTTCGTTCAGGCTGGCCTGGGCGCGGGGCGCGAGGTGGGGCTCGAAGTTCTCCAGGCGCAGCCGCAACGAGGTCAGCGGCGTCTTCAACTGGTGCGACGCCTCGGAGGCGAACGCCTCCTGGGCGTGGAGCAGGTGCTGCAGCCGGGTCGCGGTGCGGGTGAAGGAGGCGACGAGCCGACGCAGTTCCGGCGGCCCGCGGTCGGCCGCGGGCGGGTTGCTGAGGCGGCCGTCGGCAAGTTGCGCGGTGGCCTGTTCCAGGTCCCGCAGGGGCCGGGTGATCCAGCGGGCGAACGCGAAGCCGATCAGGGCGGCCACGGCCAGGGCGCCCAGCGCGACGAGCGCGAGCACCACCCATGTGGCGTGGACCTTCCGCGCGAGCGGAGCCATCGAGTACAGCGACCGTACGACGCAGGGGGCGCCGTCGTTCGACGTGCCGGGGACGGTCGCGTACAGGACCTTCCTGCCGGGGACGAGGTCTTCGCTGATCCCGGTGGCGGGCCGGTCGCCCAGTGCGGTGGCGATGTCCGGTGCGGAGGCGAGGTTCGTTCCCACGGCCGACGCGTCCGCGGTGTCCGTGAGGACGGTGCCCTTGCGGTCGGTCACGACGACGCTGCTGCCCGTGCGGAGCGCGTAGCCGCGGGCGAGGTCGGGCAGGTCCGACACCAGTCCGTGCTCGAGTTTCTCCTCGCACACGCCGGCGAGCGTGACGGCGCCCAGTTGCGCCGTGTTGGAGAAGCGGTTCAGCTCACTGCGGGCGTAGACGAAGCCGAACGGCACTTCGAGGGCGAGCAGCACGAGGAGCATCAGGCTGAGGTAGCTGAACAGCAGGCGGCGGATCACCGGGCTCCCCGCCATGGCTCACACGGTGCCGGGGAGTCGGTGCGTGGGCCGGCCGGTGGGGTCAGACGAAATCCGATGCCGCGGATGTTCTCGATCCAGGAGGGGTCGCCGAGTTTGCGGCGCAGCGCGGCGATGTGGACGTCGAGCGTCTTCGTGGGACCGAAGTAGTCCGGCTCCCAGACCGTGTCGAGGATCTGCTGGCGCGAGCAGACGGCACCGGGATCCTCGGCGAGGCAGACCAGCAGGTCGAACTCCTTCGGCGCCAGGGCGATCGGCACCTCGTGCACCCGTACCTGCCGGGTCCTGCGGTCGATGCTCAGGGGGCCGATCCGCTGGGCGGCGCGGACTCCGGGAACGCCTCCCGCGGACGACGCCGTGACGGAGTCCCCGCCGTCGAGGGGCACGGTCCGGGCCCGGCGGGTGACGGCCCGGATCCTCGCCACCAGCTCGCGGACCCCGAACGGCTTGGACACGTAGTCGTCCGCGCCCAGTTCGAGGCCGAGTACCCGGTCGGTCTCGGAGTCCCGGGCGGTGATCATGATGATCGGCACCGACGAACGAGCGCGCAGTGCCCGGCAGACGTCGATGCCGTCCATGTCGGGCAGCCCCAGGTCCAGCAGGACCATCCCCGGCTCCGCGGCGGCCAGGCCACCGGCGCCGGTTCGTGCGTGTTCCACGGTGAACCCGAAGCGACGCAGACCTTCCGCCAGCGGTTCGGCCACCCGGTCGTCGTCCTCGATCAGCAAGACGTGCATACCGCCAGGCTCACAAACGACCGCCGGGGCGTGCGCCGCAATCGCCGGAGTGTTCGCCCATCCCGGTGAATTTCCGTCTTGCTGTATGAATGACCGCAGACATACAGCGCATTGACAGGGTGCGGTGAGGAGAGGGTTAAGGGCTGGGAATCTTCCCTGATCGTGCCGGGGCTTCGGCGCCCGGGGACACGGATCGACGGATGACCCATTTCCCGGAATTCGACCGCACCCCTTTGCGGCAGCCCCTTGATGCGCGCTGGATTCTCGTTTACCCGAGGTCTTCTAGGGTCCGAAGAAGGAAATTCCACCGACATCCGGGAATGCGCCATGCCGACCCAGGCCCTCGACACGACGATCGACGAGCTGCGCCGGGTGCGCCCGGAACTCGTGGAGCCCTTCGCCGCAGCGCTGCCGGGAGCGCGGGCCACCGTGCTCGGCCGGCTCTGGGGCGCCCTCGCGCGGGAACCCCTCACCGGCGTGACCGCCCGCCGGCGAGAGGCGGGGACGCTGATCGTGACGCTTCGCGACGGCGTACGGCTGGCCGCGGCCGACACCTGTGCCCAGCGGTTCGCCGCGGTGCCCGAGGACTTCGCCGTGTCCGGACCGGACGGTCCGTTGCGTGAACCGGCGGCGCTGCTCGCGCAGTTGGGGCTGCACACGTCCGCCGCACAGCGGCTCGCGGCGGAGCTCGACAACAGCGTCGTGAACCTCGCCCTCGCCCGCGCGGCGAACGGCCGGGGCGCCGCCGCGCCGCGTGACGCGGTCGATGCCGAACAGGCGGTGGTCGACGGCCACCCTCAGCACCCGTGCTGCCGTACCCGTACGGGCATGTCCGTCGCCGAGGTGCTCGCCTACGCGCCCGAGCACCGTCCGGTGGTCCAGCTGGCGCTGCTGCCCGTGCCCGCCGACCGCTGGCAGGGCACCGGCACATGGCCCGAGGAACTGCGGGACGGCGACACACCTCTGCTCCCGGTCCACCCCTGGCAGCGCGACCACGTCCTGGTGCGCCACCCGGAGCTCGCCACGCTCCGGCGGACGATCCCGGCCCGGCCACTGCTGTCGTTGCGCACCCTGGCGCCCGTGGCCGGCCTTGCGGGCTGCCACATCAAGACCGCCCTCGACGTCCAGGTCACCAACTACCGGCGGACCATCTCACCGGTGGAGGTGGCCGACGGCCCACCGCTGTCCGAGCTGGTCTCCGCGGTGGTGGACAAGGCCGGGTACGGCGACGGGCTGCGGGTCCTGCGCGAACTCGGCGGCGCGGCCGTCCGCGTGGCCGGGCAGGCGTGTGCGAGCCTGGCCGCGATGCTCAGGGAATCCACCGATTCCCACCTCGGCACCGGAGAGATCGCCGTTCCGCTGACGGCCCTGCACGCCACCGGGGCCGCCGGGGTGACGGTCGATCCCGTGCGCTGGCTGGCGGACTTCGCCGAACTCGTGCTGCCACCCGCGCTGACGCTGCTGTCCATGGGCGTGGCGCTGGAGGCCCACGGCCAGAACACCCTGGTGGTGCTGCGCGAGGGGCGGCCGGTGCGGGTGCTGTACCGGGACCTGGACGGGGTGCGCATCAGTCCCCGCAGGCTCGCCGCCCGTGGATTCACCCTGCCGCCCCTGGCCGGCACCCGTGCCGGCGACGACATCGACGCCTTGCGCACCAAGCTGTTCGGAGGACTGCTCAGCGGGGTGTTCAGCGAGCTGGTCGACGTCCTCGCCCGCACCCGGTCGGTCGATCCCGCCGCGCTGTGGGAACCGGTGGCCCGGGCCGGGCGCCGCGTGTACGCCGAACTGCCGGACGCCGGGGGCGCCTCGGCCTTCTTCGGCGACACCCTGCCGCTGAAGGCGACCATCGCGATGCGTCTGGCGGACGACCCCGGCAGGGCGCAGTGGACCGCCGTACCCAACCCCCTCGCACGTCACCGCTGACCTCCACGGGCGACCTGAAGGACGACTCGTGCACCCCTTACGACGCACTGGAGCTCCCGCATGACCCTTCCCGCCGCCGCCCCCGACACCGTCGACGCCACCGGGGCGCACACCGCGGACACCGTCACCGCCCACACCCTGCTGAACTGCCTGATCCGCGAGGTGTCCGCCCCGGAGCACCAGGTGACGGTCGACGGCGACCACCTCCTGCTGCGGCTGCCCCGTCGCGACCTGTTGCTGCGGGCACGGCTGCGTCGTGTCTCGATGATCGGCGCCCACCGCTTCCAGGGCCCCGTCGAGCGGCTCGGCGACGACAGCGCCTGGGTCACGGTGGGCTGGCGGGAACTGGCCGGCCACGTCCACCGGGAACTCGAGCTGCGCACCGGCGTGGCGAACGGAGAGTTCCTGGACCAGGTGGCCGACAGCCGCGAGACCATCCGCACCGCCCTGGAGCACCGCGCCCACGGGCTGCCGCGGCAGGACCCCTATGTGGCGTCGGAACAGTCCCTGGTCTTCGGCCACCGCTTCCATCCCACGCCGAAGGCCCGCACCGGTGACCCGGTGGACTGGCTGGCGTACGGGCCGGAGACCGGCGCCCGCTTCCGCCTGCGTCATCTGGCCGTTCGCCGTCACCTGGTGCAGGAGGAGGGCGATCTGGGCGAACTCGAGGCGCTGTGCCCGCCGGGCGGCCCGGAATTCGTGACGCTGCCCGTGCACCCCTGGCAGTTCCGGCTGCTGAGCCGGCACGACCGGCTGCGTGCGGCGATGGCCGCGGGGGACGTCGAGGACATGGGCGTGAGCGGGCCCGAGTGGGTGCCCACGGCATCGGTACGCACCCTCTACCAGCCCGACGCCGACACGTTCCTGAAGTTCAGCCTGAACGTCCGCCTGACCAACTGCGTCCGCAGGCACGCCGGTTACGAACTGTCCGGCGCCGTCGCCCTGAACGGCCTGCTGGGGCCCGTCATGGCCCGGCTCGCCGAACGCTTCCCCGGCTGCGCACTGCTCGCGGAGCCCGGCTACCGCACCCTCGCCGCCGACGGCGACACGGCGCTGCTGGAAGGCCTCGGTGTCGTCGTCCGCTCCGGTCTGCGCACCCACCTGCGCCCCGGAGTGACGCCCCTGCTCGCCGCCGCGGTCGCGGACGAGTACCCCACCAGCGCCGCCCACGTCTCCCACCTGCTGGCCCGCGGCACCGGGGACGTACTGGCGTGGTGGGACAGCTATGTGCGGCTGCTGCTGCCGCCGGTGCTGGCCGCCTACTTCGACCACGGGGTGGTCCTGGAACCGCACCTGCAGAACGTCGTCGTCGCGGTGCACGCCGACGGCACACCCGCGCAGATGCTCTTCCGCGACCTGGAGGGCACCAAGCTCCTCCCCCGCCACCACGCGCCCCTGCTGGCCGCCCTGCCCGAGGACGTCCGCGGCCCCCTCACCTACGACGCCGAACGCGGCTGGAACCGGGTCGCCTACTGTCTCCTGGTCAACCACGTCGCCGAGGTACTCGGCGCCCTCGCCGACCTCGACCCGGCACGGGAGCCGGCGCTGTGGGGCGTGGTCCGCGACCATCTCGACGCCTGCGCCCGCAGCGCCGGCGGGCCGCCACGCCTGCGCGCCCTGCTCTCCGGGGTGCCGCTGCCCGCCAAGGCCAACCTCCTGCTGCGCTGGGCCCGCAAAGCCGACCGGCACGCCACCTATGTCCCCCTGACCAGCCCGCTCGGCGTGGACTTCCCCCGCGAGGTGACCCTGTGAGAGCTGCCCTGCTGCACCACGTCCGGCAGGTCGCTGACGACGACCTGCCCGCCTACGTCTACGACCTGCCCGGACTGCGTGAACACGCCTGCGCGATCCGGGCGGCGCTGCCGCGGCGCGTCGAGCTGCTGTACGCGGCGAAGGCCAACTCCGATCCCCGCCTGCTGTGTGCCCTCGCCGAGCATGTGAACGGGTTCGAGGTGGCCTCGGGCGGCGAACTCCGCCACCTCCGAGGCCTCTTCCCCGACGCGCCCATCGCCTTCGGCGGGCCCGGCAAGACAGCGGCCGAACTGGCCCAGGCCCTGGAGGCGGGGGTGCAGCGCCTGCACATCGAGAGCGAACACGAGCTGCGCACCCTGACGACCGTACTGGGCCACCGCACCGCGGACGTCCTGCTGCGCGTCAACGTTCCCGTGGCGCTCCGCTCGGTCGCGCTGGCCATGGGCGGCGGGCCCAGTCCCTTCGGCCTCGACCCCTCCCAGCTGGACCGATGCCTGCGGATCATCGCCGCCGACGGGCGGGTCCGGCTGCACGGGCTGCACGCCCACCTGGCCAGCGGCCTGGACGCGCGCGCCCATCTGGCCCTCGTCGAACAGATCATGGGCTGGGCGAACCGCTGGGCACACCGACAGGGGGTCACGCTGTCCGAGGTCAACATCGGCGGTGGCATGAGCGTCGACTACGTGCGCCCCGGTGCCGTCTTCGACTGGCCGGCCTTCGGTGTCGGACTGCGCCGGACGCTGGAGCGCCACCCCGGCCTGACGCTGCGGATCGAACCGGGCCGTTCGGTCACCGCCTACTGCGGCTGGTACGTCACCGAGGTCCTGGACGTCAGGTTCAGCCGCGGCGAGGCCTTCGCCGTGCTGCGCGGCGGCACCCATCACCTGCGGACCCCCGCCGCGAAGCAGCACGACCAGCCCTTCGAGGTCGTCCCCGACGACACCTGGCGGCGGCCCTGGGACCGTCCGGAGGCCCGCGACGAGCCGGTGACCCTGGTCGGACAGCTGTGCACGCCCAAGGACGTCCTGGCCCGCCGCGCCATGGTCGCCCGGCTGCGCGTGGGCGACCGGATCGCCTTCGCCATGGCGGGCGCCTACGCATGGAACATCTCCCACCACGAGTTCCTGATGCACCCCCACCCGACCTTCCATCACGTCGACGACGTCGACGCGCCGGTCGGGGACGCCCTCGCCGGCCGCACGGCGTGACCACGGACCGCCGGGTCGGCGGACGCGGCGGAGGCAGGACTGCGAGCGCGGCGCTGGACACGCTCACCGTGCGGCCCTTCCGCCGCTTTCTGCTGGGCCAGCTGACCTCCAACATCGGCACCTGGATGCAGCGCGCCGCCCAGGATCTGCTGGTCCTCCACCTCACCGGGAACAGCGGCGGCGCGGTCGGCGCGGTCACCGCGCTGCAGTTCCTGCCGCAGACCCTGTTCGGCCTGACCGGGGGCGTCCTCGCCGACCGGTTCCCCCGACGCCGCCTGCTGCTGGTCACGCAGACCGTCATGGCGGTGCAGTCCCTGCTGCTGGGGCTGCTGACCGTCACCGGGGCGGTGCGCCCGTGGTCCGTGTGCGCGCTGGCCCTCGCCCTCGGCACCGCCACCGCCGTGGACGGCCCCGCCCGCAACGCCTTCGTCTTCGAACTGGTCAGCCGGGACCGGGTGCCCGCCGCGGTGCGCCTGAACTCCGCACAGTTCAACGTCGCCCGGATCCTCGGCCCCGCCGCGGCGGGCCTGACCGTCGCCGTCGCGGGCACCGGCCCGGTCTTCCTCATCAACGCGGTCTCGTACGCCGCGGTCCTGTACGGACTGATCACCGTTCCGGCCGCCGCGCCGCGCGAGCACGGCGGGCCCCGGCGCGGCGGGCCCCGCCTGACCGAGGCGTTCCGCCACATCACCGCCACTCCGGAACTGCTGCTGACGATGACTCTCGTCGCCGTCGTCGGCACGTTCGGGCTCAACTTCCAGGTCACCATCTCCCTCGTGGCGGTCAAGGTCTTCCACTCCGGCGCCGCCGCCTTCGGCTGTCTCTCGGCGGCCTACGCCGCGGGCAGCCTCGCCGGCGCGGTCCTCACGGCCCACGGCGGGCGCCTGCCCACCCCCCGGGGCCTGGTCACGGCAACGGTCGTCTTCGGAGTGCTGGAGGCCACGCTGGGCCTGATGCCCGGCTACGTCACCTTCATGGCGTTGCTGATCCCCACCGGCTACGCCGCGGTCACCGTCACGACCACCGCCAACGCCCTGACCCAACTCCATGCGGCCCCGCACCTGCGCGGCCGCGTGCTGTCCGTCTACTTCCTCGTCCTGCTCGGCGGCACGCCCCTCGGCGCTCCCGCGGTCGGCCTGGTCTCCGACACCTTCGGTGTCCGCTCCAGCCTGGTCCTGGGCGGCACGGTCTCGGCGCTGTCCGCGCTCGCGGTCTCGGCGTCGGTGACGGAGCGCCGACGGCCGGACCAACCGGGACAGCGCACCGGACCGGAGCTTGACCTTGCCCCCGGGGGCAAGGTCTAGCGTGTGGGCAGCGAGGTGAGAGGCATGAGGATCAGTGAGCTCGCACGTCAGGCCGGCGTGACGACGAAAGCAGTGCGGTACTACGAATCGCTGGGGTTGATCACACCCGAGCGCCTCGCCAACGGCTACCGCGACTACACCGAGGACGACGTACGCCTCGTGCGGGAGATCAGGGCCCTGAACGACCTCGGCCTCCCCGTCGAGCGCACCAGGCCCTTCCTGGAGTGTCTGGCCGCGGGCAGCCTGCACGCGGACGACTGTCCCTCCTCGCTGGCCACCTACCGGGCGGCCATCGACGAACTCACCGAGCGCATCGAGGCGCTGAGGGCGCGCCGGGCGACACTGATCACCAACCTGCGGGTCGCGGCCCACCGGGGCAGCACGGTCGTGCCGCTCAAGGAGGCCGGGGCCGCCGGCGACGGCCACCTGACCCTGCCCGCGGACCTGCCCGTCCCCGCGGACGACGGCGCCGCCGCCCACCTGCCCGGTACGACGATGCCGCCCCTCGCGCTGCCGGACACCGCGGGCAGAGCGGTCCGCCTGCACGCACTCGGGCCCCGCCGAACGGTGATCTACGTCTACCCCCTCACCGGCCGCCCCGGCACCGACCTTCCCGAAGGCTGGAACTCCATCCCCGGTGCCCGCGGCTGCACCCCCGAGTCATGCGGCTTCCGCGACCACTTCCAGGACCTCCTGGAAGCCGGCGCGGGCCGGGTGTACGGGCTGTCCAGCCAGGACACCGACTATCAGAACGAGGTCGTGGAGCGGCTGGGCCTGCCCTTCGACATGCTCTCCGACCCCGCACTCGCCCTCGCCGACGCCCTCGGCCTGCCCACCTTCGAGGCCGACGGGACGAGGCTGTTCAGGCGACTGACGCTCGTCGTCCGCGACAGCGTGATCGAGCACGCCTTCCACCCGGTCTTCCCGCCGGACGAGCACGCCCACCAGGTCCTGACCTGGCTGCGCGAGAACCCCCTGTAAGGAATGACGGAGATCGACGATGTACGTGCCCAAACACTTCGCCCCCGACGAGGCCGCCGTCCGTGACCTGCTGGCCGGCCACGGAGCCGCCGACCTGATCACCATGACCCCGCAGGGCCTGCTGGCCACGCTGCTGCCCTTCGAGTACGACCCGGACGCCGGAGAGCACGGCGCCCTGATCGGGCACATGGCCCGGGCCAACGACCAGTGGCGCGAACCGGTGCAGGGCGAGGCCATGGTCATCGTCCGCGGGCCCGACGCGTACATAACGCCGACCTGGTACGCGACCAAGCGCGAGCACCATCGCGTCGTGCCGACGTGGAACTACATGACCGCGCACGTCTACGGACACCTGGTCGTGCACGACGACCCGGCGTGGATCGAAGCGCAGATGCGCCGGCTGACCGACCGGCACGAGGCCGGCTTCGACGACCCCTGGTCCGTCGACCAGGCCCCCGCGAAGTTCATCGAGCACCAGCTGCGTGCCGTCGTCGGGGTCGAACTGCTCATCAGCCGCGTCGAGGGCAAGTTCAAACTCAGCCAGAACCAGCCGCGGGAGAACGTCGAGGGAGTCGTCGAGGGTCTCGAAGCCCGCGACCGGGCCGGTGACCGCATGATCGCCGCCGCGGTACGTGCCCACAACCCGCACGCCGCCCCCGCCTGACCGCACCGGAAGCCGCACCCGACCCCCTAGGGTTCCCGCGCGCCTGCTGAGAGTCAGTCCGGAGACCGTACGGCGGTATCGGCTCAACGGGGCGGACAAGCCGTCGTTTCCGGGGGTCGGGTGAAGTCGGTGGCGGGTTCGGTGGCGTAGCGGCTCATCGTCCGGGCGTACTCCTGCGGCGTCGGTGTCCGGCCGCCGGCCATCATGTCCTGCAGGTCCCGGAAGTACTGCACGTACAGGTCGGGCGTGAACGTGCTGAGCATGACGGCCGGCCGGTCGGTCGGGTTGGCGAAGGTGTGCGGGGCGCCGGGCGGGACCATCACGAGCGTGCCCGCGGTGGCGTCGTAGTCCTTGTCCCCGACGGTGAACCGCACGGTGCCGGAGATGATGTAGAAACCCTCGTCGTGCCGGGCGTGGCGGTGCTGCGGCGGTCCGGCCGTGTGCGGCGCGAGGACCGACTCGGCGATCCCGAGGCGGTGCCCGGTGGTGCTGCCGTCCTCGAGGACGCGCATGCGTGTGGTGCCGAGGAGGATGGTCTCGCCGTCGTCCGGACCGACCACCGATACGGCGGGGTCGGAGGTCGGCTCACTGGTCCGCGGTTCGTCGGTCATGTGTCGATTCCACGGCCGGGGCACCGCGCCTGTCCAAGACCTCTTCCGCGCTGTCGATACCGTATGGGTATCGTCGCAGCATGGAGCTGCGCACGCTGCGGTACTTCGTGGCGGTCGCCGAGGAACTCCACTTCGGCCGGGCCGCCGTCCGACTGCACATGAGCCAGCCGCCGCTGAGCCGGGCGGTCAAGCGGTTGGAGGCCGAGGTCGGGGCCGCGCTGTTCGAGCGGTCCTCGGCCGGCGTCGCGCTGACTCCGGTGGGGACGGTGTTGCTCGACGAGGCGCGCGCCCTGCTTCAGCACGCCGACCGGGTGCGCACCCGCGTCACCGCGGCGGCCGGCTCAGCGGCGATCACGGTCGGGATCCTCGGTGAGAGCACCGACCCGGGCGTACGGCGGCTGGCCGACGCCTACCGCCGACGGCATCCGCAGGTCGAGGTCCGCGTCCGCGAGACCGACCTGACCGACCCCACGTGCGGGCTGCGCACCGGACTGGTCGACGTGGCACTGACCCGTGGACCGTTCGACGAGACCGGTCTGACCGTGTGCGAGCTGCGTACCGATCCGGTGGGCGCGCTCCTGCGTGCCGACGATCCCCTGGCCGGCCGGGCCCGTCTGAAGCTGGCCGACCTGGCCGACCGCCGCTGGTTCCTGTTCCCGGAAGGCACCGATGCCCTCTGGCAGTCGTACTGGAACGGCGGAGAACCCCGCGAGGGCCCGGTGGTGCGCGCCATCCAGGAATGCCGGCAGGCCGTTCTCTGGAACGGCACGGTCGGCGTGACTCCTCTGGACCACGAGCCGGGCGAGGGCCTTGCCGTGGTGCCGCTGGTCGACATGGCGCGCAGTCCGTTGGTGGTGGCGTGGAACGAGGGCGACACCGATCCGCTGCTCCGCTCCTTCGTCCAGCTGGCGACCGCCGCCTGTCACGGCTGAGATCGTCAGCCGTGCCAGGCGGCGGGCGCACCTCCGGTCGCCGTGGGCCGCAGGCGCGCCGCGGGGGGCGGCGGGCCCAGCGATCCGCCCTACAGCGCCAGCCAGGCCGCTTGGTCGGGTTCGAGCAGGCCGTTTTCGAGGGGCGCGCCGGCCAGCAGGACCGAGGTGTGGGCGGGCAGCCGGCAGGCCGCGGGCGAGAGGTTGACCACGCAGGCGAAACCGGGGTCACGGGTGAAGGACAGGACGCCCTCCGGGGCGTCCAGCCAGGTGAGGGTGCCGTCGCCGAGCGCGGGGTGGTCGCGGCGCAGGCGCAGGGCGGCGCGGTAGAGCTCCAGCATCGATGTGGCGTCGCCGGTCTGGGCCTCGACGCTCAGCTCGGCCCACGCGGCCGGCTGGGGCAGCCAGGGTGCGGCGGACGCGTCCTCGGGGCTGAAGCCGTACGGTGCCGTGTTGCCGGACCACGGGATGGGCACGCGGCATCCGTCGCGGCCCCGGTCGGTGTGTCCGGACCGCTCCCAGACGGGGTCCTGGAGCACGTGCTCGGGCAGGTCCTCGACCTCGGGCAGGCCCAGCTCCTCGCCCTGGTAGACGTAGGCGCCGCCGGGCAGGGCGAGCATGAGCAGGGCCGCCGCGCGGGCGCGCCGGGTGCCCAGCGCAAGGTCCGCGGGGCCTTCGGGACGGTACGGCTCGTTGGCCGTCCACCGCCTGACCGTCCTGCGGCCGTAGCGGCTCGGGTGGCGCATGACGTCGTGGTTGGACAGCACCCAGGTGGCCGGCGCGCCCACCGCGCCGAGCATGGCGAGGGAGTCGTCGATGACGGCGCGCAGGTCCTTCGCACTCCAACCGGACATCAGGAAGTCGAAGTTGAACGCGGTGTGCAGTCCGTCCCGGCGGACGTAGGCGGCGAGCCGTTCGGGGGTGTCGGCCCAGGCCTCGGCGACGAACGAGCGGTCGCCGGGGAACTCGTCGGCGACCTTGCGCCAGGCACGGTAGATGTCGTGGACCTCGTCGCGGTCCCAGTGGGGGTGGTCGACGTGCTGCCGGGGCCGCGCGTCCGATGCCTCGCGGGGGGCGAGCGGGCCCAGCACCGCCGGCTCCTGACGGGGTGGCAGGTCGGGCAGCTCGGGGTGCTTGACGAGTCCGTGGGCGACGTCGATGCGGAAGCCGTCCACGCCCCGGCTGAACCAGAAGCGCAGGATCGACTCGAACTCCGCGTGGACCTCGGGGTGTTCCCAGTTGAGGTCGGGCTGCTGCGGGGCGAACAGGTGCAGGTACCAGTCGCCGTCGGGCAGCCGGGTCCAGGCGGGGCCGCCGAAGCAGGAGACCCAGTCGTTGGGCGGTTCGGCGCCGTCGGTGCCACGGCCGGGCCGGAAGACGTAGCGCTCGCGCTCCGGGCTGCCGGGCCCGGCCGCCAGGGCTGCCTGGAACCAGACGTGCTGGTCGGAGGTGTGGTTGGGCACGATGTCGGGGATGACGCGGATGCCGTGCCGGTGTGCCTCGGCGATGAGTTCCTCGGCCTCGGCCACGGTGCCGAACAACGGGTCGATCGCGCGGTAGTCCGCGACGTCGTAACCGTGGTCCGCCATCGGTGACTTGTACCAGGGGTTGATCCAGATGGCGTCGATGCCGAGCGACTTCAGATACGGCAGACGGGAGCGGATGCCGGCGATGTCACCGACGCCGTCACCGTCGGCGTCCGCGAAACTGCGGATGTAGACCTGGTAGATGACGGCGCTGCGCCACCACGGTGCGGTGCTGGGCATGATGTGGAGTGGGCCCTTCGGGAGTACGGGACAGGGGCTACTTGGCTGCGCCGGCGGTGAGTCCGGCGACGATGCGACGCTGGAAGAGCAGCACCATCACCACCAGGGGGACGGTGACCAGGACGCCCGCCGCCATCTGGCTGCCGAACGGCGTCTCGAACTGGGTCGCGCCGGCGAACTTGGAGATGGCGACCGGTGCCGTCTGCATGGCGGACTTGTTCGTCATCGACAGGGCGATGAGGAACTCGTTCCAGGCGGCGATGAACGTGATGATCGCGGTGGTGAAGATGCCCGGAGCGGCGAGCGGGACGATGACCTTGCGGAACGCCTGGCCGCGGGTGCAGCCGTCGATCATCGCCGCGTGTTCCAGTTCGTCCGGCATCTGCCGGAAGAACGTGGTGAGGTTCCACACCGCCAGGGGCAGCGCGAACGACATGCTCGGCACGATCATCGCCTGGTAGGTGTTGATCCAGCCGATGTCGGTGAACAGCTTCAGCAGCGGCACCACGATCGACACCACCGGGAACATCGACGTGGCGATGATCAGCGTGAGGATCAGCCGCTTGAACCGGAACTCCAGCCTCGCCATCGCGTAGGCGGTGAACGTGGCCAGCAGCAGCGCCAGAGCGGTGGTGATGCCCGCCACGATCAGGCTGTTGAGCAACGCTCGCGTGAATCCCTGCGACGGGTCGAACACCGCGCGGTAGTTCTCGAACGACACCGGGGCGGGCAGCAGCGAGGTGTCGAAGATGTCGGAGGTGCGCCGGAGGCTGGAGACCAGCATCCAGTAGAAGGGGGCCAGGCAGTAGGCCACCACCGCGGCGACTCCCACGTACAGCAGCCGGGTGCGCCAGGTCGCTGTGCGCGTCATGCCGCCACCCCCGTCCGGCGCCGGGCCAGGATGCCCCGCGGCCTCCTCCGGTTCGCCTTCCGGCCCTCGCTGTCACCGACGAGATCGGCGCCGAGGAGCCGGACGAAGGCGAGCGCGATGAGCAGGACGTAGAGGAAGAGGATCACCGCGTAGGCGGAGGCCGGTCCGAAGCGGACGTTGGAGGCCTCGTTCTGCGCGAGCATGGACAGGGTTTCCACCGAGTTCTTCTGCGCGCCGACGAGGATGTAGGGCAGGTCGAACATCCGCAGTGCGTCCAGGCAGCGGAACAGCACCGCCACCAGCAGGGCGGGCTTCACCAGGGGCAGGGTGACGTGCCAGAACCGCCGCAGGGCGCCGGCGCCGTCGATGCGGGCGGCCTCGTGGACCTCCTTCGGGATCACCTGCAGGCCGGCCAGGACCAGCAGGCCGATGAAGGGGGCGGTCTTCCACACCTCGGCGACGATGACCGCGACCTTGGCGTGGAAGCCCTCGGTGGTCCACAGGATCTGGCGTCCGAGGATCGCGTTGGCCACGCCGTTGCTGTTGAAGATCCATCGCCACAGCAGGCCGGAGATCGCCGTGGGCACCGCCCAGGGCACGAGGATGCCCGCCCGTACCAGGGCGCGGCCCCGGAAGGCCTGGTGCATGATCAGTGCCATGGCCACACCGATCACCGTCTCCAGTCCCACGGTGACGACGGTGAAGAACGTGGTGTTCCCGAAGGCGTTCCAGAACCGTGCGCCGTCGGCGCCGAGGATGCCGGCGTAGTTGTGCAGGCCGACGAAGGGCTCGGTGGTGCGGATGAAGCCGGTCCTGGGGTCGAGGCCCTTGGGTCCGTAGAGCGACTCGTGCAGCGCCATGAGGGTCGGATAGAGCACCACGACGGTCAGCACGAGGAGCGTCGGGGAGACCAGCAGGGCCGCCATCCGGGCCGAACCGGCCGTGGCCCGGGCGCGCGTGCGGCGCCGGGTGCGCGTCGGCGTGGCGGAGTGCCGGGAGGGGCCGCCGCGTTCGTGCAGCGTGGTGCCGGGCGGGATCGTCGTGTCCGTCATCGCCCGCTCCTCACTGCGCCGTGGACTTCTGCAGCGCGCTCTGCAGGTCCTTGAGCGCCTGGGCACTGCTCTTGTCGCCGGTCAGCGCGGCGTAGGCCTCCTGCTGGACCGCCGAGGTGGCGTCGCCGTACTGCACGACCCGCGGCCTGGGCACGGCGTGCAGGATGGACTGCTTGAGGACGGGCAGGTACGGATACCGCTTGACCAGCGAGGGATCGTCGTACGACGTCGCGTACGGCGGGGCGAGGGAGGCGTCCTTCAGGAAGGTGTCGGTGCTGTCCTCGCTGCTGAAGAACTTCATGAAGTCCAGGGCCGTGGCCTTGTTCCTGGCGAAGGACGACAGGGCGAGATTGTGGCCGCCCAGGCTGGAGGAGCCGGGTCCGTTCAGGCCGGGCAGCGGCGCGACCGCGAACCTGCCGGCCTGCTTGCTCTTCTGGGTCAGCGCGTACATGTAGGGCCAGTTGCGCAGGAAGACCAGTTTGCCGGACTCGAACGCCTGGCGGCCGTCCTCCTCCTGGTAGGTGATGGCCTCCTTGGGGATCGTGCCGTCCTTGACGGCGCCGACGAGGAAGTCCAGGCCCTTGCGGGCGCTCGGCGTGTCGACGTCCGGCCTGCCGCTCGCGTCGGTGACGACACCGCCCGCGGAGTTCACGGCCTCGGCGAAGTTGACCGTCAGGCCCTCGTACTTCTGGAACTGACCGGCGTAACAGGACATGCCCCTGGCCTCGGGCAGCTTCTTGACCTTGGCGCAGTCGGCCGTCATCCGGGACCAGGTGGTGGGGGGCTCGGCGATGCCGGCCTTCTTCAGCAGGTCGGTGCGGTAGTACAGCAGGCCGCCGTCCGAGCTGGCCGGGGCGGCGTACAGGCCGCCGCGGTACTTCGCCGTCTCCACCACGGGCTTGAGCATGCGCCGCAGCGGGAACTGCTGCTCGGGCAGTCGGTCGATCCACTGGTGGGCGGCGAACTCCGACGTCCACACGACGTCCAGGGAGAGCACCGTGTAGGCATCGGACTTCGTCTCCGCGTTCTGGATCATCTGCTGTCGCTGCGAGTCCGCGTCCGTCGGCAACTGCACGAAGGTGACCTTCTCCTTCGGGTGCAGGGTGTTCCAGCGGTCGATGACCTTCTGCACGACGCCGGAGGTGTCCTTGCCCGCCACGTACGTGATGGGGCCACGCCCCTTGAAGGACATGCTCTCGGCCTGCTCCCCGGAGCCACTGCCACCGCCGGAGCCGCAGGCGGTGAGGAGAAGCGCGGCGGCGATGAGCGCCGACGAGCACTGAACGGCTCTGGTGGTCTGGGTCTTCACTGTCTCTCTCCTGGTCGTGCGGAACCGAAGGCGTGACTGATCGCCCGTGTGAGACTGTGCTGTCACGGCACTCTGCGCGTTGAAGACACAGGTCAAGGCCTTGAATGAGGGCTTCATGACGATGGCGTCGACCTCGCCGTGACAACGCTTGCACGCTAGGAGTGCACCTGGGTGAAGTCAATCCGTAACTCACCGGTATCCCGAACGGATTTGCATGCGGTGCGCAGCCTTTTACCTGACAAAACGGGGCATACCCTCGCCTCACCGTGTGGCGTGACAGCGCTGTCACGAGGGATGGACAACGCGTCCCGCCCCTGTGCTAACTTCCGCTCATGTCACCCGCTCAACGGCATCCCACGATGTCCGACGTCGCCGAACGGGCCGGCGTCTCCCCGTCCACCGTCTCCCGTACCCTGCGCGGCCTCCCGACCGTCTCGCCGGAGGTCCGCGCCCGGGTCGAACAGGCCGCCCGGGAGCTGAACTTCGCGGTCTCCCGCCAGGCGGCGAGCCTCGTCACGGGAAGGACCGGGGTCGTGGCGGTGCTCGTGCCGACACTCAACTCGTGGTTCATGGGATCGGCACTGTCCAGCCTGGGCCCCCTGCTGCGCGCGGCCGGGCGGGAACTGAACGTCTACGTCATCCCGGACATGACCGAGCGCACGTCGTTCTTCGAGCGTCTCCCGGCCCGCCGGAACGCCGACGCCCTCCTGGTGTTCGGCTTCGACCTCACCGACGAGGAGACCGCACGCCTGGACGACCTCGGGATGCCGGTCATCTACGTCAGCCAGCACGCCGAGGGCCGGCCGAGCGTGTACGTCGACGACGTCGCCGGTGCCCTGAAGGCCACCCGGCACCTGCTCAACCTGGGACACCGCCGGATCGCGTTCGCGCCGACCACGGGGGCCACCGGCTTCAGCTTCAGCTCGCGCGAACGCCTGCTCGGCTACCAACAGGCGCTGACCGAGGCGGACATCCCGGTCGACGACGACCTCGTGGTCACCATGGCGGCCGACGACACGCGCAGCCTCGTCACCGGCATCGGACAGCTGCTGAGCCTGCGCGAGCCGCCCACCGCTGTCTTCGCCGAACAGGACGAGCTGGCGGTGGCCGTCATCCACACCCTGCGCCGGGCCGGGATCCAGGTACCGGACCGGATGTCCGTCATCGGCTTCGACGACCACCAGGTGGCCCAGTGGTTCGACCTGTCCACGGTCGCCCAGTCACCTTCCGACATGGGCCGGCTCGCCGGAGAACTGGCCCTGCGGCTCATCGACGACACCTCGGCCGACCACACCCGGCACGTCATCCTGCCCACCCAGCTGATCCCGCGGGCCACCACCGCCCCACGGGCGACGCCCCAGCAGGACGAGGAGGCGACGCGGACCTCCCCGTGAGTGCCTGCCGCACTCGGCATCGCCCCGCCGCGTGCCGGTCAGGTGCCCTGCCAGCCGTCGCGGTGCAACACCTGTTCCAGCGGCAGTCGCGGCCCCGGCCGGAAGGTGCCGCGCAGCGGGTACGCCGTCGGCAGCAGTGCGCCCTGACGCACGGTGGGCGGCAGGCCCAGCAGGCCGGCGATCTCCTGCTCACGGTCCAGGTGGACCGCCGTCCAGGCGGTGACCAGACCACGGCTGCGGGCGGCCAGCGCATAGCTCCAGGCGGCGGGCAGCAGTGACCCCCACAGACCGGCCTGGTTCCCGGCCGGCAGCCGCCCGTCGGCCAGTTCGAGACACGGGATGACCAGGACGGGCACCCGGTGCAGCCGGTCGGCCAGCGACCGTGCCGCGGTCAGCACGGACCGTGTGGCCTCCGGCAGCCGCCCCGGCCGGTCCAGCGCGGCGGCGTTGCGGTCGTAGAAGGCGGCCCGGTACACCTCCGCCACGTCCGCGCGCACCCGCGGGTCGGTGAGCAGGATCCAGCGCCAGCTCTGCCGGTTGTTGCCGTTGGGCGCCTGCAGGGCGATGCGCAGGCAGTCCTCGACGAGCGCCGGATCCACCGGCCGGTCCAGATCGAGACCGTGCCGCACGCACCGCGTGGTGGTCAGCAACTCCTCGCACGACAAAGGAAGTTCCGCGGTCATGGTGGTAGCACCGCCCGGATGACCAGTCCGAGGTACGTGGCCACGACGAAGCCGATCGCGGTCGGCATCGGCCAGCCGCCCCGCCCCGCGGCCAGGAAGCGCCGGGTGCCCCAGGCGGGCAGGGCCGCCGCCAGAGCGGGCAGCAGTCCGAGCGGGCCCTCCGGCGCGAAGAGCAGCACCTGGCAGGCGACCGCACCGGCCGCGAGCCCCGCGGTCACCGCCGCGCTACGGCGCGCGCCGAGAGCCGCCGAGTACAGGCGGGCGCCGGGCGCCGCCTCCCAGGCCGTCTTGCGGGCGAACTCGAAGTGCAGGAACACACAGGCGCTCAGGGCGAGCAGCACCGCGCCGCGCCAGTCGGCGGTGACGGTCCCGGCGGCCATGAGCGACCCGTACACGTAGGCGCCGAGGAGCACCTGGACCGGGTAGGCGACCGCCAGGTCGAGCAGCTGCCGGTCGCGTAGCCCGGGTGACAGCCGCTCCAGGGGTGCGAGAAGCAGTCCGTAGCCGAGGGCCGCGAGGAGCAGCAGGGCCGCCGGGGCCGTAAGGACGGCGGCGTTCAGGGCCGTCGCCACGACGGCGATCGCCGTCATCGCGCACCGCAGTTCGACCGCGGTGACCGCACCGGTGACGAGGGGCCGGTCCGGATGGTGCACGCGGTCGTGGGCGAGGTCCTTCTGCTCGTCCAGCATCCGCAGGAACAGCAGCGTGAGTACGACGCTGGCGACCCGCACCCAGGTGGCGCCGGAGGGCCGCCACGCCGTGCCGCAGGCGGTGACCGCCGTACCCTCCAGGGCGAGGACCCACAGCAGTCCGTAGCCGGCGTAGAGGTGGGGCGGGAACCTGCACAGCACGAAACGGCCCAGTCTGGCCGGTGCATGAGGGGCAGTCACGGTGGTCACTGCGGGTCTCCCCTGATCGGGTACGGGTCCGGGGCGGCGGTGACGGCGTCATGCGGCTTCGTGGGCTGTCCGGCCCGCGAGGACGCCGGCGCGGCCGGTCCGGTCCGGATCGGCGAGCCGGATCCGGGCCTCGGCGGCGTCGGTGCCCAGCTGGTGCAGGGTGCACGCGAGGTCGGCGCCGGGCAGCACCGGCGCGGTCCGGCACTCGAGCGGCAGGTCCATCTCGGCGAAGCAGCGGAACCGCACGGTCAGTCCGACCGGCAGCGCCATGGGGGTGCGGACGGTGCCGGCGGCGACGGCCGCGGTCAGGGCGAGCTGGCGGAAGGCCTCCAGCTCCAGCATGCCGGGCACGTGGTCGACCCAGTGGTCGTACAGGGTCGGATGCGCGGTGTCGACGACCAGGCCGGCGGTGCGCGTGCCGTCGCCGGCGGTGCGGGGCGGTGAGATGACCGTGTTGGCCGGGTCACGCCGCCCGACGAGGGCGGGATCGGCGCGCGGACCGGGTACGGCGACGGGCTCCTCGGGCAGGCGGAGCGCACCGCGCCGGCGGGCCCGCAGACGCGTCCAGTCGCGCGGGGGCATCCAGGAGTAGCCGATGCGGGCCAGCAGTGCCTCCTGCGTGCCGATGGTGAGGGTGAAGCGCAGCCGCAGGCCCGTCACCGCGGCCCGGGTGCGGAACCGGTGCTCGATCCGGACGGCGATGACGGCCTCGGTGGGCAGATCGCGGCAGCTGAGCACCGCCGGGTCCGGCACCTCGAACTCCACTGTGCGCAGCAGGAACTTGTGCCCGAGCGGGACGTCGAGGTAGCGGTGGGCCACGACGAAGATGCCCTGCCTGCACGCTTCCAGCAGCAACAGCGGATCGTGGTGGGCAGGGGGGCCGAGGGTGTCGTGGTAGAAGGCGTGGCGGCGGGGAAACTGCGCGGCCAGCAGCACGTCGTCCTCGCTCGGGCGCTCTGCGTCGGTCAGGAAGACCTCGGAGACCGCTGAGCGGTGCACCAGTTCCCGGGAGAGTGTCCGGGTGAACCGCATGGGCCGCTCCTCACTTCAGGGTGTCCAGATGGCGTCGCCAGGTGCCGGCGTCGGCCCCGTCCAGCACGGGTACCCGGCCGGGCTCTCGCATGGGGAGCACCGTGGAGCCGACGATGACGGCGTCCCACGGGTCGAGTTCGACCCCGTCCGCCCACGCGGTCTCCAGCAGCAGCCGCGGGGTGGCCGTCGGGGCGGCGCCCACGTGCCGGGACAGGGCGTCGCGGAGCCGCTCGACGGCGGGGTCGAAGTCGAGGTCCCGGGGTTTGGTGGCCGCGTACAGCCGGCCGGTCAGCTCCAGGGCGTCGGCGGTGCGGTCCTCGCCGGCCAGGGCTGCGCGGAAGAGACCGTCGCGGGCGGCGTCGTCGAAGTGGACGGCCAACTCCCGCAGCACGTCCGCGGGTTCGTCAGGGGTGTGGACCAGGTTCAGCAGGTAGCTGTGGCGGCCGAGGACGTGGCGCAGCTGGCCGGGGCGGCGGGCGTCGGGGTCCGTGGGGCCCTTGAGCCGGGTGAGTTCGACGGATGCCGGGATGTCCGGGGCGTGCTCGGGGCGGACGAGGAGCACGAGGGCGTCGGCGTCCTCCAGGAACAGGGCGGCGAGCCTCCTGCGGTGGGGGGTGGCGAGGTTCCACTGGAAGTACCACAGAGCGCGGATCATGGTGCGGGTCAGCCGGGTGACCGACGCTGCGACGATCCTGAAGTGCCGCCCGGTCAGCCAGTCCACGGCCGCCTCCAGCCTGCGGGCCACCACGGCGTCGGGCTTGAGCAGCAGCAGGGCGTGCCGGTGGGCGAACCCGGTGACGTCGTCCGTGAGGGCGGCGAGCTGGTCGTGACCCTCCTGGAAGTAGGTGTCGGCGCCGTACAGCCGCTGTTTTGCGGGGTGGCAGGTCAGCAGCGGGGACACGGGTATGCCGTGCGGGGGGCCGGCGAAGTGGGCGGGGGTCATCGGTGAGTGCTCCCGTCGGGTCGGACTGCGGCGGCCGGCGCCCGGCGCGGAGCCGGGCCGAGGTAGCCGGCCGCCAGGCAGTGGTCGAGGAGGCGGCGCAGGTACGGCCGCGCGCCCGTGGCCGACAGGCGCCTGCTGAAGGCCGCGGCCTGGGTGTCGTCGAAGTGGACGCGCCGCCGGAAGTAGGTCTCGTACAGGGAGATGACGCGGTCGTAGTAGGGGCGTTCGCGGTCCGGCAGGGCCTGGGCGGAGAACGCGGTCGGCGGGACGAACCGCGGCACCCGGAAGCACGGGTATTCGGCGAGGACGTCGGAGAAGTCCCGCAGGGTCAGCTCGTGCCCGACGGCGTGCAGGGTGCGGCCCCCGGCGTCCTGCGCGCGCCTGGTGACCTCGGTGACCAGGTCGGCGACGCGGTCGACCGGGACCAGGTCGAGGACGGCGTCGTGGTGACCGGGCACGGTGCGCACCAGGCCCCGGGTGAGGATCCGGAGCACCGGGTAGATGGTCCTGAAGTCGCGGACGCGGCCGGTGCGGGTGGCGCCGGTGATGATGCTCGGGCGCACCACGGTCACCGGCAGGCCTTCCGACGCGGCTTCGCGGACCATGATCTCGGCGGCGAGTTTGCTCCTCTCGTAGCCGTTGCCGGGGAGTTGGCCGACGTCGAGTTCGTCCTCGCGGGCGGTGCCGTCGCGTTCCCCGCACACATAGGCGGTGCTGAGGTGCACCAGCGGGGTGCGGACGGCGAGGGCGAGGTCCAGGACGTGCCGGGTGCCCACGACGTTGATGCGGTCGTAGCGTTCGTCCGGCAGCCCGAAGTCGGTGACGGCCGCGCAGTGCACGATCCGGTCGGCGATGGCGGCGAGCCGCCGGTCGTCGTCGGTCATCCCGAGGCCGGGGCGGGTGATGTCGCCGGTGATGCGGGTCAGGGTGCCGGGGCCGGGGGTGAGTTTTCTTCCGTTGTTGCGGACGATCTCGGGGGTGCGGTGCAGCAGCGCCAGCACGGTGTGGCCCGCGGCGGTGAGCCGGGCGGTCACCTCCGCGCCGACGTGGCCGCCGGCGCCGGTCACCAGCACCGTCATCGGGTCGGACATGGCTCCTCCGGATGGCAGGGCGGAAGGTCGGACGCGGGTGCGGTCACCGGGTCTGGTGGGGCTGGACGCCGTTGCCGGTGAGCACGTCGCGGGCCTCTTCGATGGGGAGTTCCGCGTCGAGGTGGGCGCCGATGCGCAGCCAGTCGTGGCCGAGTTGCAGGGTGGCCCGCCAGGTGTCCGCGGAGTCGAAGGCGAGCGGGAAGGACTCGGCGCCCATGCCGGTGCGGACGAGGACGATGCAGGCGCGCAGCTCCGTGAGCAGGGCGTCGCCGCCTGACGCCGGGTCGACGCTGCGCCGCAGCAGCTCTGCGGCGCGTGCCCCGAGCGGCCGGGTGGCGGGCGGCAGCAGGTCCAGGCGGCGTACCAGGTCGGGGTCGGCCGGCAGCGGATGGACGCCGTGGGCGCTGAACAGTCCGCGCAGGGCGGCGTGCACGGCGCGGCGCACGGCGAGTCCGGCCACCCGCCACTGGCCGCGCCGCAGGGCACCGGTCAGGTCCTCGACGGCGTTCTCGACCACCACGTTGGACCACACCAGTGCCATGGCCGCGGCGGCGAACCGGTCGGCGGGCAGCGGCATCAGGTCCACGGCACGGGGGCTGCTGACGGCCGCACCGCGTACCGACAGCAGCGGCTGTGCGGTGGAGGGCGGAGGGGTGACGGGGCCGGGTGGAGCGGCGAGCGGCAGCGCGGGGGTGACGGTGCCGCCGCCCTTCCAGGTGAGGCGGATCAGCCCGTAGCGCAGGAAGGCGGCCAGCAGCGGGCCGGGGTCGGCCACGCCGGTGTCCGCGGCCGTGGCCAGCACGTGGGGCAGGGGGCGGCTCGGGACGAGGGAGCGCCAGACGGCACCGGCGTCGTCGCCCAGGGCGAACACCTCGCGCCGGCGGCGGATGACGTGCACCCGTTCGCCGGTCTGCCAGGTGGTCACCCCGGCGACGCGTTCCACGCCGAGACGCTCGGGCCGGGGTGGCGCGCCGGTGAGACCGAGGTCCGTGGCGAAGGCGAGGCAGGCGGTCAGGTGGCCGCGGGCGGCGTCGGTGTCGCCGGGCGCGGGAGCGGCACCCGCAAGCTCCCAGTAGCGGTCGCGTACGTCCGGGTGGCCGGCCCGGTCCAGTTGCAGGGAGAGCCACTTGGGTTCGAGGTAGGTCTCGCCCAGGCGGGCCGCCCAGGACTTGACGGCCTGGAGGAGTGCGGCGCGGGTCCAGTCGACCGCCTCGTCGCCCTCGCCGAGGCACAGCAGCGCCGTCGCCTGCCGCAGGGACTGGTGGGCCCGGTGCGCCCACCAGTCGGCGGTGATCCGGCGGAACCGCTCGACGGGCAGCAACGCCTTCACCTCCCCGATGAGGGCGTGGCCGCGCAGCGGGTGGCTGTGCAGCAGCCGTTGGCAGCGGTTGAGGAGGTCCTCGGAGAGCCGGCCGGGCCGTGTGGCGCGCTCCCCGACCGTGCGGAACTGCTCGGCGAGTTGCCGCACCGACCGGGTGCGGACCTCCACCCGCCGGCCGTCCACGAAGAGCAGCGACGGCATGGTCGGCAGGTCGTCGTCGCAGCGGCCGACGAAGAGGAAGTCGATGTCGGAGGACGGGTTGCCGAACCCTTCCGCGATGGACCCTTCGAGGGTCACGGCCCACTCGGCGCCGTAGGGAAGTTCGGCGAGGGTCTTGTCGACCAGATCCTGCAGCTGGTCCTCGGTGAGGATCACGGATGTGTCTCCGTTCGGAGGCCGTCCTGGGTGGCGGGCGCGCCGTCGTGGGGCGGGTCGGCGCGTACGGTGACCGTCCCGGCGGCGCCGTCGACGCGCAGCCGGGTGCCGGGGCGGATCTCGGTGGTGGCGTCCTTGACCTGGACGACGGTCGGGATGCCCAACTCGCGGGCCACGACGGCGACATGGGTGAGGGGGCTGCCGCGTTCGATGACGAGGGCGGCTGCCGAGGGCAGTGCGGCGACCCAGCCCGGGTCGGTGCGATAGGTGACCAGGATGCCGCCGCCGATGTCGTGCGGGTGGTCGGTGACCACGGCGGGCCCTTCGGCGACGCCGGGGCCGCAGGGGGTGCCGCGCAGCTCGCGGGCGCCGCTGCGGGCGGCCGGGCCCGCGGCCCAGCCGGCCCGCTCCAGGTTGCCCGACCAGTAGGGGGCGCCGCGTGTGGTGAAGCGGGACGGGGCGTGCAGAGCGGTGTCGGCGGCGAGTTGCCTGCGGCGCAGCGCGACCAGCTCGCGCAGCTCGGTGTGGACGAGCATGCCCTCGTAGGCGCCTGTGATCTCCTCCAGACGCAGCATGAACACGTCGTCCCAGGCGTCGATGGCCCCGGCGCGGGCCAGGTCCCGGCCCAGGGCGCGCAGCATGCGCTTGGCCGCCCCGAAGGCACGGGTGCGGCAGAACCTGAGCCGTTCGCGGTCGGCGAGTGCCGCCCGCGCCTTGCCCCGCACCCGCTCGTACAGCAGGCGGCGCGGCCCGCGCAGGTGCTCGTCGAGGTAGGCGTCGGCCTCCCCGGCCCGGTCCGGCGCCGCAACGTCCCCGGTGTCCGGCAACGCGTCGCGCAGCAGCGCGAACAGTCCCGCCGGGTTCTCGCGCAGGTCCGGGACCTCCAGCTTGAGTTCGTCGGGGCTGCGGTAGCCGTAGTCGGCGATGTACGCGTCGACGGCGGCCAGGAACCGGGTGTGGCCGGCCTCGAGTAACGCCTGGTGGGTCTCGGAGTCGGGGGTGTGGTGCAGCAGGTGCAGGATCTCGGGGTCGGTGCGTGCCCGGGCCGCCAGCTCGCGCAGGGCGCGCACCGGTTCGGCGGACTCCACGGCGGCGCCCGGGGCGGCCGCGGCCCAGATGAACCACTCGGGCGCGCCCGGCAGCCAGCTGCGGGTGAGCAGGGCCAGCAGTCCCACGGAGAGCAGGATGGTGGCGTCCAGGGCCTGCATCGGGCCCCATTTCCCGATGAGGTCGCGCTGCAGCCGGCGGAATCGGCGATAGGTCTCGTCACCGGGCAGGGCGTCGTAATCGACATGGTTGAAGATCGCATAGGCCCGCTGGAAATCCCGGTGGAAGGTCTCCACGGAGGTGCCGATGGTGAGGAATCTCCGGGCGAAGACGACCGTACGGAGCAGGTCCGACAACCGGCCGCGCGGCCCGGACCGGGGGGTGAACGGATGGAGGGTGTCGGCGGTCTCGTCGGGAATGCTCTCGGCGACCCCGAGCGACTTCTCCAGTACGCGCCGGTTGAGCCGGTACAGCGGTGCCAGCCGCACCATGCGGTACCAATGGAACAGGTTGTAGTAGACCCGTCCGTGGATGTGTCCGAGCAGGTGCGGGGTCCACTCCCGGACCTCGCGCAGCTGCTCGCCGCGGACGCCGAGGGACCGGGCGTAGCCGTCGTACACCTTGGCGTAGGTGTCGGCGGCGAAGCTGAAGGTGAGCGGGGAGACGACGCCGCTGAAACTCTCGATGATGTTGGAGTTGTCCCAGATCCGCAGCTCCCCCTCGGGCGAGGGAGCGGTACCGGCGGTGGTGACCGGGCGGCTCTGCAGGATCCACACGGTGTCCTCGGCGATGGCCCACTCGATGTCCTGCGGGGCGCCGTAGCGGGCGGTGACGCGGAGCCCGGCCTCGTGCAGGCGGACCAGGTCGGCGGCGGTCAGGGCCGGTGCGGCGCGGTCCTCGTCGGCGACGGATGACACCTGACAGCCGGGTCCGGACCCGGCGTCGTAGCGCTCCTGCTTGTCCCCGATGACCGTGGTGAGCGGCGCGCCGGTGGCGGCGTCCAGGACCACGGTGTCCGCGTCCACCGCTCCCGAGACCAGCCCCTCCCCCAGCCCGTGGACGGCGCTGACGACATGGCGGTCCGTACGGCCGGTGGCCGGGTCGGCGGTGAACAGCACGCCGCTGCGCTCGGCCGGCACCATGCGCTGGACGATGACGGCGACGCCACCGGTGCCGGGCGGCAGCCGGCGCTGGGCGCGGTAGCGCAGGGAGCGTTCGGAAAAGCCGGAGGCCCAGCAGCGGCGGACGTGGGCGGTGACCTCGTCCAGGCCCCGTACGTTGAGGAAGCTGTCGAACTGGCCGGCGAAGGAGTGCCGTGCACCGTCCTCCTGCGCGCCGGACGAGCGGACGGCGACCGTGCCGCCGCCGGCCTGCCGGTAGGCCAGGGCGATGGCCTCGCTCACACGCGCGCCGAGCGGCGCGGCCTCGATCAGACGGGCGATCTGCGCGGCGATCTGCGGGGCCCGCGACTGCGGACCGTCGGCGAGCAGCCGTGCCAGATGCCCGTCCAGTCCGCTGCCGCGGCAGAATTCCTCGAACACGTCCCGGCCGAGGACGGACCAGCGCGGTACGTGAAAACCGGACGTGGTCAGGGTGTGGAGGTTCTTTCCTTTTCCACCGGCCCATTCGGTGATCAGGGAATGGTCGCTGGACGCTGTGAGGACGTGCAGGGCCAACTCGTTTCCCTTTCAAAGGGGGTTGCGCGACCTGAGCGCGTTATTCGATCTCGCCCGAATGTTTCACAGCATGACCGGTCAAAACCTCCGGTGCGCCCACCGCGGGCATTTTTCGGACGTCGTAAGGAATTCAATTTCCTGGCCGTCCCCGCCGTTCAGGACCACAGGGCAGGGCTTGATCGCGGCGCCGGACGAGCGGGACACGGTGGGGCGGCCCGACGCAACTGTCCGAATAGCGGTTGGAGGTGTGCGGCCGGCCTCTCAGGGCTCGGTTCTGGACGGTCTGGCGCGGACGACGGCCTGGTCTCCTCGTGGGCCGAACAGGTGCAGGATCTCCACGGCGCTCGTGTCCGCGGGGCCGAACCAGTGGGGCTCGGTGGTGTCGAACTCGGCCACTTCGCCGGGCCGCAGCGTGAAGTCCTGCGCCCCGAGGATGAGGCGGAGCCGACCGGCGAGCACGTAGAGCCATTCGTAGCCCTCGTGGGTGACCAGTTCCGGCTGGCGGGGTGCCAGTACCTGCTTGAAGACCTGCACTCGGCCCGGGTACTGCGTCAGGGGCACGAGGACGCTCCCGCGCTCCTTGCGCAGGGGCCGGAGGTGCACCCGAGGGTCACCGCTGGCCGGCGCCGCCACCAGCTGGTCGAGTGCGACGCGGTGCGCCCGTGCCAGCGGGATGAGCAGGTCCAGCGTCGGGTGCCGCTTGCCCGACTCGACCCGGGACAGTGTGCTGACCGAGATCCCGGTCATGGCCGCGAGTGCCTCGAGCGTGAGTCCCCGTTCCCGGCGCAGCCTGCGCAGCCGGGGCCCGATGCCATCGAGGATCTGCTCCAGCTCCGCGTCCCGGGATCCTGTGTTCATGGATCCAGTTTTGCAGGGTTCGCAAAATTGATGGGCGGCGGCCCTCGCCCGGGCCGAGCCTTGCCGGGCACTGTTCCCGGACATCAGAGGGAGACCATGACCGCGACGACACACCCCGTGCCACCCGTGCTGAGCGCGCGCAGACGCTGGACGGTACTGGCCGTCTGCTGCCTGAGCATGTTCCTGGTGGGCCTGGACACCACCATCGTCAATGTGGGCCTGCCCTCCATCGGGCGCGGCCTGGATGTCGGCACGCGCGGTCTCGAATGGACCGTGGACGCCTACACCCTCGTCCTGGCCAGTCTCCTGATCTCCTCCGGCGCACTGGCGGATCGCTTCGGACGCCGCCGGGTGTTCCAGTGCGGGCTGGCCGTGTTCGGCGCGGCCTCAGTGCTCTGTGCGCTCGCCCCGTCGGCGGGCGTACTCATCGCGGCACGCGCCCTGCAGGGCATCGGCGCCTCGATGCTCAGTCCCGTGGCGCTCGCCATCGTGGTGAACGCGATGCCGGACCCGAAGGAACGGGCGCAGGCGATCGGCATCTGGGCGTCGGTGTTCGGACTGAGCATGGCCGCCGGACCCGTCACGGGCGGCGCGCTGCTCGCGGGGCTCGACTGGCGGGCGCTGTTCTGGATCAACGCACCCGTCATCGCGGCCGCTCTGCTGCTCAGTGCGGTGTTCGTGCCGGAGTCCCGGGCTCAGCGGGCCCGGCGGCTCGACGTGCCCGGCCAGGTCCTGCTGACCATGGTCCTCGCGGTCGTGGTCGGCGTCCTGATCGAAGGGCCGCGCATCGGCTGGACGTCCCCTGTGGCACTCGCGGGATACGCGGGGGCCGGCGTGGCGACAGCCGGATTCGTGTGGGTCGAGTCCCGCCGACGTGATCCGCTGATGGATCTGCCGCTCTTCGCGCGCCCGGTCTTCAGCGGTGCCGTCGTGGGCGCGGTGGCGGTCTTCGTCGCCCTGAACATGACACTACTGCTGAACACCCTCTATCTGCAGCACACCCGGGAATGGACGCCGCTGGCCGCCGGCGTGGCGACCTTGCCCCTGGCCGCCGGAGCGACCGTCTGCGCCCCCTGGTCCGGCCGTATGGTCGGCCGCGCGGGACCGCGGCTCCCGCTGCTCCTGGCCGGCGGTTTCCTCACGGTCGGCGGGCTCTGCCTGGTCCGGCTCACCCCGCACACGAGCGTGCTCGTGCTTCTGGCCGCATACTCGCTCATCGGCATCGGATTCGGCTTCGCCAACGCCCCGATCACCAACACCGCGGTCAATGGGCTGCCACCCGCCCGTGCCGGCGTGGCCGGGGCGATCACCTCCACCGCACGGCAGCTCGGCTCCGCCGTCGGCATCGCTCTCGCCGGCGGCCTGGTCACGGCCACCCGTCCGGCGGGGCTCGCCCACGCGTCCCGCCCTGGCTGGATCCTGGTCGCCGCCTGTGGCGTACTGCTCTTCCTCGTCGCCCACCTGACACGGCCGAAGGAGGTTTCCACGGGCCCCGTGTCCCCGCACACGCGGTGAGCCGCGAGACCCACCGCAACGCGCCGTGATCCGTTGAAGGGCGCCGGCGCCTCGTCGGGCCGGTGTCCCGCCGCGAGAGGAGGGTGCAATCCGCTGCCCAGGAGCGAACTCGGCGGGCACGGGAGCGGAACCTTTCGTAGATTGAGGAGCGAGCGACTGGCAGGTAAACGCGTGTGACACCGGAGATCGACTACACAGGGGTGTTCGCCGCCCTTCCGAGCCCGTGCCTGGTACTCAGCACGGACCTGGTGATCGCTGACGCCAACGCGGCCTTCAGCGAGGTGACCGGACGAAGCCATGCCGAGCTGCTCGGGCAATACCTCTTCGACGCCTTCCCGGACAACCCCGCCGACACGGAGGCCGACGGGGCCTCGACGCTGAAAGCCTCGTTGCACCGTGTCCTGTCCTCCCGCCAGACGGATCACATGGCGTTGCAGAAGTACGACATCCCGGTCCCCGGCAACCCCGAGGTGTTCAAGGAGCGGTGGTGGACCGCGATCAACGTGCCCGTCCTCGGCCCGGACGGAAACGTCGCCTGGATCATCCACCGGTCCGAGGACATGACCGACGTCGTCCGCTCCCGCCGCACGGCGCAGCTGCCGTCGGTCAGACCCGGCCGGGAAGCGGCCATGGAAGCCGAACTGTACGCCCGGGCGCGGCAGCTGCAGCAGCTGAACGAGGAACTGCGGCAGGCTCACGCTCGTGAACGGCGCGTCGCCGTCGCCCTCCAAGAAGCCATGCTCCACTCCCCGGACCTGGCACGGCATCCGAACATCGCCGTGCGCTACCTGCCCGCGACCGGATCACTGAACGTGTGCGGCGACTGGTACGACGCGGTCGACCTGCCCGCGGACCGCTTCACCGTCGCGGTCGGCGACGTGGTCGGCCACGGGCTGGCGGCCGCCACCGTCATGGGCAGGCTCCGCAGCGCGCTGAGCGCCGCCACCCGCACGGTCCACGGCCCCGCCCAGGCACTGGAGGTCCTGGGGCTGTACGCCCGCTCGGTCGAGGGAGCCCTGGCCGCCACCGCCGTCCAGGTCCTCGTCGACTGCCACAGCCATCTGCTCATCTACAGCAGCGCCGGCCACCCCCCGCCCGTCCTGCTGCATCCGGACGGCACCTGCGAGCTGCTCGACCAGGCCACCGACCCACCGCTGGGCGCCCGACCGGAACACGTCCCCCGCCCCCAGGCCAACGCTGCCTACGCTCCCGGCGACACCCTCATCCTCTACACCGACGGCCTGATCGAACGCCGCGGTGAGGACATCGACACCGGCCTGACCCGCCTCACCTCCACGCTCGCCACCTGCACCGGGTTCAGTGCGGAACACCTCGCCGACGCCCTCCTCGCCCGTCTCAACGTCGCCAGCGGCGCAGGCGACGACATCGCCATCGTCGTCGTCCGCCTGGACCGAACGACCCGACCGTACTGAGCGGGCCGATGCCGCCGTCATCGAGCGCTGTGCCTGCTGTGCCTGCTGCTTCTGCTGTACCTGCTGAGCATCGCGACGATCGCGCTCGCCCTGGGGCTGCTCCTCCTGCCCACACTCGGGCATCAGTCACGCACTACGAGCGTTCGGTGAGCAACTCCGCCAAGCCGTCGGCGAATTCGGTGAGCCAGTCCAGCCGAGGTCCGCTGCGGGCCCGACGGAAACCGTGGCGGCGGCCCCAGAACGCCGCCTGGACCGCATGGAACTGGGCCCACCGCCGGACGCGTTCACGGTCGAGTTCCGCGGCCTCGGCGAAGACGTCCAGGACGCGGTGGACAGCCCTGCGCAAGTCATCCGCCTGGAGGAGCGCCAGCGCCCGGGACTTCAGCAGTGTCCCGCCGTCGTAGGCAGGGTCTCCCACGTACCCCTTGGGATCGACAGCCAGCCACGGCTCTCGGCCGGCACGCAGGATGTTCCCGGCATGGAGGTCGCCGTGGACGAGGGTGTCCGGCTGGACCCGGCCCAGGTCCCGAACGGTCGCCATGGCGGCGTCCAGCACCTGGCGTGGCAGCGCGTGCGCCAGTTCCTCGGCGTCCTTGTACAGCTGCTCCTCCCAGGCGTCGGCCTGTGCACGCAGCCGCGGCAGGCCCGGCGGTGCGGCGATGGCCAGGCGGCGATTGAGCCGCCCGGCGACCGTCACCGCCTCGTCGCCGTCCGCGACCTCCGCCAGGGTCGACGGCTGGACCCGTTCCAGCAGCATCGCGAACCGCTCGTCGTCGCGCTCGTGCAGCAGGACGGCACCGCGCCCGCCCCAGGCAACGAACGCATCGGGCTCATGTACGTTGCCGGGATGGGGAAATGACACCTTCAGCACGGCGCTCCCCTCGGCTCGCCGCTGCACCGGAACGACGACCCCGACGCCGCCGTACATGACGTCTCCATCCGGCACGCACCCCCAGCGCCCCAGGAGTTCCTCCACGATCCGGGGCACCTCTGCGAGCCACGCCGCCCCGGCCTCCCCCTCGCGTTCGACGGTGCTCCGTGCGAACTCCTCCGGCATCGTGATCACCCCGGCACCCTACGCGCCGGCCTGCCGCAGTCACCAATCCCGGCACGTCTTCCACGCCGTCGCCCGGGCCGGCTTGCGCGCCAGTTCGCAGGCGAAACCGACCGTTTCGGTGAGGCGCCCTTCGGCCGTGTGGGGGCTGAGTCCGGCGGTGAGTTCGGCATCGAACTCGTCGGCGCGCTCCGCGAGCACCGAGGGGGGCAGGAACGACGTCGACCGGATGTGGCCGGCGAGTTCACGGATCGTCCAGTGGTGCTCGACTGGGAACTCCTGCCGCCCGGCAGGCTCGAGCCCGGCACGGGACAGGACGTCGCGGTCGGGGTCCCGCCGCCGGGCGCGGTCCCAGCCGGAGGGGACGCGGCCGGCCGCGCCGAGGGCGCTCTGCCATGAGTGCAGCAGGTGGTCGAGCGCCCGCTGCCACTTCCGGGGGCCCGTCCACGGACTGCTCGACCAGCACAGCGCGAGGCAGCCACCGGGCCTGAGCCACATGTGGGCGCGCTCGGCGACCAGGGTGCGGGACAGCCGGTGGAACGCGTTGCCGATGACGATCAGCTCGAAGCTGTCCGGATCGGCCTGCAGGTCCTCGGCGCGGGCGGTGACGGTGCGGATGTGGGCCGCGTCGGCAGTGGTCGCCGCCTTGGCGCCGACCACCTCGGTCATGCCGGGTTCGGCGTCCACGGCCCATACGTCCGCGAACCATCCGCGCAGCGGGAAGGCGAGCTGTCCGGTGCCGCAGGCGAGGTCGAGCAGGCGTCCGTACCCCGATGGTGCCGCCCGGCACGCGACATCGGCGATCATCGCGTCGGGGTACGCGAGCCGGAACCGGTCGTAGTGTCCGGCCGTGCCCCGGTACAGACCGGGTGCGAACTCGGCCTCGTCTGCCATGCGACCACCCTCGCACAACGCGTCCAGGCGACAGGGTCACTCCGGGCGCCGGGCCCCTGCTCGGCCCCCGGGAACCGGCTCGTCGCCCAGGAGGCCCTCGATCGCCGTGAGAACGTGGCCGCAGATCTCGTCCGGTTCCGCGCTCGCCAGCGGCTCCTGCCCGACCACGACCCGCATCAGGCCGATGCCGAGCAGCCAGGCCATGGCGAGCTGTGCGCGCAGCTTGCTGTCGTCGGCCGAGGAGAGGGCGGCCAGGGCGGCGGCGTAGTCCTCCCCGAGCGCGCGGACGGTGTCGGGGGCGGCGTCGGCGTTGCCGATCGAGCGCAGGTAGACGGTCAGCATCTGGTCCGCTTCCGGGATGCCGCCCTCGGCGAGGACACCGCGCAGCGCGGTCTCGAACAGCCGATCGGCCGGCGTGTTGCTCAGCTGCTCCTTTCCTCCCTGGGCCACGACCTCGGTGAGCAGCGCGTTCTTGGAGCCGAAATAGCGGAATATGAGGGCCTGGTTCACTCCGGCGCGTCCTGCGATGTCACGGACGGTGGCGGCGTCGTACCCCCGCTCGGCGAAGAGCGCTCCGGCCGCCTGCAGGATGCGCAGCCGGGTCCCGCGGGCGTCACGTGGGCGGTGCGGCGCGTCCTCGCTCGCCGGGCCGCCGCCGGGCCCGTCCTGATGCCGCGTGTGCTCGCTGGTGTCCACTCTCTGCTCCTTCTGCCGCCATGAGCCCGCCCGCGCCTGCCGAGGAGCCGTCAGGGTAACGGCTGATTAGCGTCGTTGACCGCCCGATGGGCGCCTCCTAGCGTTGTAAGCGCATGCTTACACAAGGGAGGCAGCAGTGACGGCAACGGACCACACACCCCTCGCCTATCCCTTCAACTCCAGCCGGGACCTGGCCCTGTCCGACGCATACGAACGGGCCCGTGACACCCCGGGTCTGCTACGCGTCCAGCTGCCGTACGGGGAGCCGGCCTGGCTCGCCACCCGCTACGCGGACGCCCGGCTGGTCCTCGGTGACCAGCGCTTCAGCCGGGCCCTGGGGCTCGCACACGACGAGCCGCGCACCTCCGAGGGCAGGCTGGTCAGCGGCATCCTCAGCATGGATCCGCCCGACCACACCCGGCTGCGCTCCCTGGTCGCCAAGGCCTTCACCGTCCGCCAGGTCGAGAAACTCCGCCCTCGGGTCAGGGAGCTGACGTCCACGCTGCTGGACGAGATGGAAGCGGCAGGGCCGCCGGTCGACCTGGTCGACCGCTATGCCCTGCCCATTCCGGTCGCGGTGATCTGCCGGCTCCTCGGAGTGCCGGAGCAGGACCGCCCGCGCTTTCGCAGGTGGAGCGACGCGGCGCTGTCCACCAGCTCGCTCACCGCCGAGGAGTTCGACCGCAACCGTGAAGAGCTGCGGGCGTACATGGCCCGGCTGATCACCGCCCACCGCGAGGAGCCCCGGGACGACCTGATGACGGCGCTGATCGAGGCGCGCGATCACGATGACCGGCTGACCGAGCTGGAACTCGTCGACCTGTGTGTCGGCATCCTCGTCGCCGGACACGAGACCACCGCCACCCAGATCCCCAACTTCGTCCTCACCCTTCTCGACCATCCGCAGGCGCTCGCCCGGCTGCGCGCCGAGCCCGCGCTGATCACCAGCGCGATCGAGGAGCTGCTGCGGTTCGTGCCGCTGGGCAGCGGAGCCGGTCAGCCGCGCTACGCCAAGGAGGACATCGAGGTCGGCGGCACCCTGGTACGGGCCGGGGAACCGGTCCTGGTCGCCATCGGCGCCGCCAACCGGGACGCACTGCGCTTCACCACGGCCGGCACGCTCGACATCGCGAGGAGCGGCAACGCCCATCTGGGCTTCGGACACGGTGTCCACCACTGCCTCGGCGCTCCCCTGGCCCGTCTCGAACTGCAGGAGGCCATCGGGGCGCTGGTGGCCCGGTTCCCCCGGCTGTACGTCGCCGGTGACATCACGTGGAAGACCGAGATGCTGGTACGCGGCCCGCGCAGCATGCCGGTGGGCTGGTGAGGCGCCCATGAGCCGGCAGCTGCACGTCGCCTCCGACCGCTGTATCGGCTCCGGGATGTGTGCCGGGGCCGCACCGGATCTCTTCACCCTTGACGACGATCACGCGCGTCCCGTGAGTGAGCGTGTCCCGGACCACGACGACCGCGCTCTCGATGCCGCCGACGTCTGCCCGGTGCTGGCCATCACCGTCCGGGACGCGGAGGGAAGGGTGATCGGTCCCCGCGAGTGAACCCGGACCGACCGCGGACCGAACCTGGACCGTGCCCCTGGGGCAGTGAGCCGTTCCGCCGATTGCCGGCCGGACGGGCCCGGGGAACCGGGTTCTCCCGCGCCCGCGCTGTCAGGCTGGCGTGGGATCCTGGGAAGACGGCTCGGCCGGGACGGACCGCGAGGTGGAGGACACGATGGACTGGGCTCGGTTCGCGCAGCAGATGGCGTCGATGGCGCGGGATCTCCTGGCGCAGGAGTCGGTCGCCGCCACCCTCGAACGGATCACCGGCTCGGCCACCGAACTGGTCGAGGGCTGCGACGCGGCCGGCATTCTGGTGCTGCACGGCACGAAGGTGCAGAGCCTGGCGCCCACCGAGCAGATCGTCATCGACAGTGACCGGCTGCAGGAGCGCCTGGGTCAGGGGCCGTGCTTCGACGCGGCGCGCACGGCGGCGGGGCACCGGCTGTTTCGCATCGCCGACTTCACCCTGGAGCAGCCTCGCTGGCCCGCCTTCGCCCCCCAGGCCCACCAGCTGGGCGTGGGCAGCATGATGGGGTTCCTGCTGTACACCGAGGACGAGGAACTGGGCGCGCTGAACCTCTACTCGCGCAGACCGGGCGCCTTCACCGAGGCCGGTGAACTGGCCGGCTGGCTGCTGGCCTCGCATGCGGCGGTCGCCTTCTCCAGCGCCCGTACGCACTCCCAGATGGAACACGCCGTCGCCACCCGGCACATGATCGGTGAGGCGATGGGCATCCTCATGGGCAGCCATCACCTCACCGAACAGCAGGCGTTCGACGTCCTGCGCCGCTATTCGCAGGAGAACAACGTCAAGCTGCGGGAAGTCGCCCGCCGGGTCTGCGAGCAGGGCATTCTGTGACGACCACGGCCTGGGCCGGCCACGCAGCCGGCCCAGGCACCCGCGTCAGAAACGGGGCGATCGCGGGGTGTTCTGCGGCGCCGGGACGATGCGGGGACCCACGCCGGGTCCCTGGCGGCCGGACGGCTTGCAGGTGACGTCCCGTGCCGGAAGCCTGCCGCTGCTCAGGTAGGCGTTGACGGTGCGGTCGGCACAGGAGCGTCGGTCCTCGGAGTACACGCCGTGGCCCTCGCCGCCCTTGACGTACACCATGCGTGAGCCCTTCAGGGCGTGATGCATGCCGAGGCCGCTGGCCAGCGGTGTCTGGGAGTCCCACTGGTTCTGGACGGTGAGGATGCCGACGTCGTTGTGCACCGCGGTGACGGGCTCGGCCGGCTTCGCCCAGAACGCGCAGGGAGTGATGTTGGAGGCGAAGTCGCCGTAGAGGGGGTACTTGGCCTTGTCCCGGACGGCGTCTCGCCGGTACTGCCCGGGGTCGCGGGGCCAGGCCGCAGTGTCGCCGCAGACCACGGTCCAGAAGGCCACGGACTCGTTGTCGGCCGGTGCCTGTGCGGCGGGGGCCTTCGCGAAGCGCGGCTGCTGGTCCGGCGCGGGGGAACGGCGCGCGGACGCATGGCCGTCGGCGGCCTTCTTGAGGTCGACGACCGCCTCGGCCGCGGACTTGGGGCTGAAGAACTGGGCGCGCAGCATGGCCCGGATGTCGTCCCCGGTGAGTTTCTGGCCACCGTCGTCGATCGGAGTGCGGTCGGCCCGGGCGATCAGGTCCCAGAACGTCTTCCTCACCTCGGCCGGGGTGGCGCCCAGTTCGTAGGTGTGGTCGCGCTGGGCGGTCCACTTCGTCCAGCGGGTGAACGCCGGCTCGGTGCCCTCGGCCCAGATCTGGATCATGCCGCGCCACACCCGTGCCGGGTCGACCGCGCTGTCCAGGACGAAGCGGTCGGTTCGTGCGGGGAACATCTGCGCGTAGACGGCACCCAGGTAGGTGCCGTAGGAGTAGCCCAGGTAGGAGATCTTCTTCTCGCCCAGAACGGCGCGGATGACGTCCATGTCCCGGGCGGTGTTGCGGGTGGTGAAGTACGCCAGCCTGTCGCCGTTCCTGGCACGGCACTTGTCGGCGACGGTGCGGGCCCACTTGACGTCCCGGCTGAACGTCTCCGGCTTGTAGGCGTGTTCGAAGTTCTGTTCCGTGGGCGTGAGACCGCAGCTGAGCGGGGTGCTGCGGCCCACGCCGCGCGGGTCGAACCCGATGAGGTCGAACTGCTCACGGACCTTCCCGGGCAGCGCGTCCTTCATCATGACGGGCATGTCCAGCCCCTCGCCGCCCGGACCGCCGGGGTTGAAGAGGATCGCGCCGTGCCGCTTGCCGGGGACAGCGGTCTTCAGACGGGAGACGGCGAGCTTGATCGTCCTGCCGTCGGGGCGGCCGTAGTCCAGCGGCACCTTGATGGTCGCGCACTGGAAGGCGGCGGGCTGCGACGCGTCGCAGCGGTGCCAGGTGAGCGTCTGGCTCTCGAATCTCTTCAGTGGTTCCGCCGCGGATGCCTGTGCCGCCGGTGCGAGGGCGGGGATCAGCGTGGCCGCGGTGATCCCCACGGTGAGCACGGGCGCCATGCGTCCTGTCCGCACGATGGCCGTTCCTTTCCGTCAACTGCCGGGTCGGAACGACCATTTCGTGGGGGCGGGGGCCCACGAATCCCTCTGCGGGGCAGACTTGCTACGACTCCCGGCGGACACAGAAAGAGACGTACGGATGAGAACCCGAGCGGGCGGATCACCGTCCGCCCGGTGGTTCAGGCGTAGAAACGGGACAGACTCTGCAGGACGGCGGCGGGTTTCGTCCCACCGTCCACCTCGATCGTGCCGTCAACAGTGATCTGGACGCCGCCGGGCACGTCCTCGGCCGAGGCGAGCCGGGCGACGAGCCGGATACGGGATCCGGCCCTCACCGGGGCGGGGAAGCGCACTTTGTTCAGGCCGTAGTTCACCTTGGTGGTCACACCCCGCACCTCCAGGAGCCGGGTGAAGAGAGGGATGAACAGGGACAGGGTGAGGTAGCCGTGCGCGATCGGCGCGCCGAAGGGGCCCCGGGCCGCCCGCTCCGGGTCGGTGTGGATCCACTGGTGATCGCCGGTCGCGTCGGCGAAGGTGTCGATGCGTTCCTGGGTGACCTCGATCCACTCACTGGTGCCGAGGTCGCTGCCGGCGAGCTTCTTCAGTTCGTCCAGGCCGTTGACGGTGATGACCACGGGTCACCTCTCTGTTGGGGAAGTAGGAGTGCCGTAGCGCCGGCGCACCCGGGACTTGAGGAGTTTTCCGGAGGCGGTGCGCGGGAGCTCGTCCGCGATCACCACCGACTTGGGGATCTTGTACTTGGCGAGCCGCCCGGCCAGCGCGGCCAGTACCTCCCGCGGGTCCAGGTCGGCATCCGCGGCCGGGACGACGACCGCGCGGGGCACCTCGCCCCACCGGTCGTCGGGGACCCCGATGACCGCGCACTCGGCGATGCCGGGGTGAGCGAGGAGGAGGTCCTCCACCTCGGCGGGGTAGACGTTCTCGCCGCCGGAGATGATCATGTCCTTGATCCGGTCGACGATGTACACATAACCGTCCTCGTCGACCCGGGCCGCGTCCCCGCTGCGGAACCAGCCGTCCGCGAAGGCGGCCTCCGTCTGCGCGGGCAGCTGCCAGTAGCCGGGCATGACGTGCGGTCCGCGCACCACGACCTCGCCGGTCTCGCCGGCGTCGACCGGGGTCAGGTCGGGCCGTACGACCCGCACGTCGCTGAAGAAGTGCGGAACGCCCGCCGAACCCGCCTTGCCGACCGCGTGCTCGGCGTCGAGGAAGAGCGTGCCGGGCGCTGCCTCGGTCATGCCGTAGCCCTGGAGGAAGGTGAGGCCGCGTTCCTGGTAGGCGGCGATGAGCGGGGTCGGCACGGGTGATCCGCCGCAGTTGAGGATGCGCAGCGAGGACAGGTCGGCGTCCGCCCAGCGTGGCTGCCGGGCGACCTGGTCGAACATCGTCGGCACCCCGAACATGAAGGTGATCCGGTGCCGTTCGATCAGGTCGAGGGTCGTCTCCGGGTCGAAGGCCTCCACCAGGACACAGGTGCCGCCCTTGAGCAGCACCGGCAGCGTCAGCATGTTCAGGCCCGCGGTGTGGAACAACGGGGCGGACACCAGGGCGCGTTCGCCGGTGATCAGGTCGTGGTCGACCAGGACGTTGACGGCGTTCCAGGTGAGGTTGCCGTGGGTGAGCATGGCCCCCTTGGGCCGGCCGGTCGTCCCCGAGGTGTACATGATGATGCAGAGGTCGTCGAGGGTGACCGGTTCGTCGATCGGCTCGTCGGGGGCGGACGCCAGTGCCTGTTCGTACTCCTCGCCGATCTCGAGGTGGGTCCGGACGTCCGTGGTTGCCCGCAGCTCCGCGACGATCCTGGCGTGCGCGGGCGCGTGGACGAGGGCCCGGGTGCCGGAGTCGGTGAGCTGGTAGGCGATCTCGGGGCCGGCGAGGCGGGTGTTGAGGGGGACGAAGACGGCGCCGAGGGTACCGGCGGCGAACAGGGTCTCCAGGTAGGCGGGGTGATTGGGGCCGAGGTGGGCGATGCGGTCGCCGCGCCGGACGCCCCGGGCGCGCAGGGCGTGGGCGAGACGGGTGACACGCAGGTGCAGGGTGCGGTAGTCGGTGGTCCGCTCCCCGTGGATCAGGGCCGTACGGTTCGGGGTCTTGCGGGCCCGGCGTGCGGGCCAGGACCCCAGTCCCTCGTTGCGCATCGGTGCCGCCCCTCAGCCGAGCCCCAGGAGGCGGGCCGCGTTCTCCTTCAGGATCTTCGGCTTGACCTCGTCCTTGACGGTGAGCTTCGCGAAGTCGGCCAGCCACCGGTCCGGGGTGAGGACCGGGAAGTCGGAGCCGAACAGGACCTTGTCCTTCAGCAGTGTGTTGGCGTACTGGACCAGCTGCGGCGGGAAGTACTTCGGCGACCAGCCGGAGAGGTCGATGTGCACGCCTGGCTTGTGGGTGGCCACCGCGAGGGCCTCGTCCTGCCAGGGGAAGGACGGGTGGGCCAGGATGATCTTCAGATGGGGGAAGTCGGCGGCGACGTCGTCCACGTGGAGCGGGTTGGAGTACTTCAGGCGGATGCCGCCCCCACCGGGCACTCCGGCGCCGATTCCGGTCTGGCCGGTGTGGAAGAGCGCGATGGTGCCGGTCTCCTCGATCACCTCGTACAGGTCGTACGCCACCGAGCGGTCGTTGGGGAAGAAGCCCTGGATGCTGGGGTGGAACTTGAAGCCCTTCACCCCGTACTCCTCGACCAGCCGGCGGGCCTGCCGCACGCCCGCCCTTCCGCGGAAGGGGTCGATGGAGGCGAAGGGGATGAGGACGTCCGCGTGGGCGGCGGCGGTCTCGGCGACCTCCTCGTTGGGGACGGGAGCGGTACCGGTGGCGGACTCGGCGTCCACCGTGAAGATCACGGCGGCCATCCGCCGCTCGCGGTAGTAGGCGGCGGTCTCCTCCAGGGTGGGCTTGCGCTTGCCCTCGACCCGGAAGTAGGCGGACGAGGCGTCGTGCAGGTCGTCGTCCAGGGAGGAGTGGCCCCGGGAGGACACCTCCGCGTGGGTGTGGACGTCGATGGCAAGGAGTTCTTCGACGTTGAGGGTCGGCATGGTCACGCCTCCGGGATCTTCGGTGCGGGGATCCCGACGGTCTGCGGTTCGGCGCCGATGGAGGTGGGCCAGGCCTCGGCCAGGGTGTCGGGGGTCCAGCCGCCGTCGGCGTAGGCGGTGCGTGTCTCCTGCGGATGCGACCACAGGGCCACCTTGTCGCCGCCGATGCCGATGCACTGGCCGGTGATGCCGCGGGCGGCCTCGGAGGCCAGGAAGGGGACGAGGGCGGCGCAGTCCTCGGGGGTGCCGAAGCCCTCCTGCTTGCGCAGGAATCCGGGCAGCGGTGCGCCGTTCCTCAGGGCCTCGACGTACGGGGCGAAGGCGGGGATGGTCTCGGTCATCGCGGTGGCGGCGACCGGCACGATGGCGTTGACGGTGATGTGCGCGCGGGCCAGTTCCATGGACCAGGTGCGGGCCATCGCGGCGATACCGGCCTTGGCGGCGGCGTAGTTGGTCTGGCCGAAGTTGCCGCGCTGGCCGGCCGGGGAGCCGACGAGGACGAGCGTGCCGCCCTTGCCCTGCTCGCGCATGCGCAGGGCGGCGGCGCGGGCACAGGTGAAGGTGCCCCTGAGATGGGTGGTGAGCACCGCGTCGAAGTCGTCGTCGGTCATCTTCCACAGCACCTTGTCGCGCAGGATGCCCGCGTTGGTGACGAGGACGTCGAGTCGGCCGAACTCCTCGACGGCGCGCCGCACCAGCCGGTCGGCGGCCTCGGCGGTGCCCACCGGGACGACCTCGGCCACGGCGGTGCCGCCGGCCGCGGTGAGGGACTTGACGGCCTGTTCGGCCACGGCTTCGTCGACGTCGTTGACGACCACGGACGCGCCGTGGGCGGCGAGGGCGTGCGCATAGGCGAGGCCGAGGCCCCGGCCGCTGCCGGTGACGACGGCGGTCTTGCCGGTGAGATCGATGGGAGGCATGAGATCGAAGCTAGGAGCAATAATTGTTGTCGTCAATAGTTGTTGTGATCCCCGGAATGCGGCATGCTGGGGAGCACCACCGCGACGACCCAGACCAGGGAGCCCGCCATCGCTCGCCAGCACACCGGCCACCCGACCGCCATCGACGCCGACGAGCCGTGGATGCGGGCGCTGCACGCGGACACGGGCTATCTGCTGTACCGCCTGGGCCTGCGCTCCGGTCAGTTGTTCAACACGTTCCTGCAGGAGTCGGGGCTACGGCTGCGGCACTACGCCGTGCTGCGATTCCTCGCCACCTGCGAGGGCGCACTCCAGCGCGAGCTGAGCGCCCGGCTCGGTTACGACCCGAGCGCGATCGTCGGCCTGGTGGACGACCTGGAGAAACTGGGCTTCGCCGAGCGCCGCCCCGCCCCCGACGACCGCCGCAGCCGCATCGTCGCCCTCACCGAGGACGGCCGCGCGTTCCTGCGCGACACCGACCAGGCGGGCCGGCGCGTCACCGACGAACTGCTCACCCCGCTCACCCCCGCCGAGCGGGAGACCCTGCACACCCTCCTGCTGCGCGTCGCCGGGAACGGACTCACCTGACGCCCGGCCACGCACCGGGAACCGGGCGTCCAAGGTGCCGCAGGCGCCGACTGGTTGACGGACGAAGGCGCGCACCGGCTGCGGACCCACGTGTCAGGGGAACGCCCGGGCTCGTAATGTGTCCACGTGACCGGTGCCGTCCCCCGCCCCCAGTCCCTCCTGCTCAGCTTCCTCGGTGACGAGGTGCTGGGCCGGGGGGTGTGCGTGTACACCGGGAGCGTCATCGAGGTGTTCCGGCGCGCCGGAGTCGGCGAGCAGGCCACCCGGTCCACTCTCACCCGGATGGCCGGCCGCGGTCTGCTGAGCCGCCGGCGCGAGGGCCGGCGGACGTATGTCGGCCTCACCGAACGCTCGGAGGCGATCCTGCGCGACGGCGAGCGGCGCATCTGGAAGACCGGCGCGGTCAACCGGGAGTGGGACGGCACCTGGACCCTGCTCGGCTTCTCGCTCCCGGAGTCATGGCAGCGCCAACGGCACGATCTGCGCTCGCAGTTGACCTGGGCGGGGTTCGGCGCACTGTTCAGCGGGCTGTGGATCGCGCCGGGCGAGGTCGACGTCTCCGGGATCGTCGCCGAACTGGGCCTGTCGGCGCATGTGAAGGTCTTCCGTGCCCACGCGGACGCCGGCATGGACATCGCCGAGACGATCGACGACACCTGGGACCTGCCCGGACTCGCCGCGCGCTACCGCGACTTCGACTGCTCCTGGCGGCCGTACGCCTCGGGCGGCGTGGACCCGGCCACGGAGGACGCCCTCGCACTGCGCCTGCGGCTGACCGCGGAGTGGCTCCAGGTCATCCGCAGCGACCCCCGGCTGCCCGTGCGGCATCTGCCGGCGGACTGGCCCGCGGCCGCGGCGGAGCAGACGTTCCGCGCGGTCCATGCCCTGCTGGAGGCCCCGGCCCGGGACGCGGCGCGCCGGCTGATCGAGACGATTCCGACGGCGTAGCCCCTTCAGTCGTGTGACGCGGCCACGCGCTCCCACCCGAAGCGATGTTGTGCACCGCATTGACGGCTGCAAGAAAAGAGCCCTACATTCCTGGCGCACCTTCGTTCAGTGCACTGAGCAACTTTCCAAGTTCCGCTCCGCAGCCGCAAGAAGGAGCCGACGCCATGCGCGCCCGCACCCTCCCCCGTCCTTCCCGCACCCGCCTGCGCACTGCCCTGGCCACCCTGGCCACGCTCGCGGCCGCGGCCCTCGCCACCTGCCCGGCACCGGCCGCCCAGGCGGCCACGCCGGCCACAGGCCCTCTCACGGGCACCCTCTCCGACGGTGCGACCTGGATCGCGGACGTCCCCGCCGACTGGAACGGCACCCTGCTGCTGTTCAGCCACGGCTTCGGCCCCACCGTCGCCAAGGACGCTCCGTCCGACGCCGTGCGCACCGAGCTGCTCGCCGAGGGGTATGCGCTGGCCGGGTCGTCGTACGACCCCCATGGCTCGATGTGGGCGCTGAACAGCGCCGAACGCGACCAGTTCGCCACGCTCGACGCCGTCATCGCGAAGATCGGCACGCCTGGACGCACCCTGGCCGTCGGCCAGTCGATGGGCGGGCTCGTCAACGCGCAGATCGCCCGCGACGGTGCCGGCCGCGTCGACGGCGCGCTCGGCCTGTGCGGCCTGGTGGCGGGCGGCACCGACCTGGACAACTACCAACTCGACGCCGAGTACGCCCTCGCCCGGCTGCTGCTGCCCGGGCAGGACGTCGGCCTGGTCCGCTTCGGCTCCGCCGCAGACGCCGCCACCACCGCCAAGAGGCTCACCGACGCCGTCACCGCCGCCCAGGCCACCCCCAAGGGCCGTGCCCGGATCGCGCTGGCCGCGGCCTTCCTCAACCTGCCCGCCTGGGCGCCCGGGCAGGACCGGCCCGCCCCGGCCGACTGGGCGGGGCAGGAGGAGCAGCAGTACACGTGGTTCGCGCAGGGCATCCTGGCGTTCGTCGAGGGCGGCCGGTACGCCATGGAGCAGTCCGTCGGCGGCGACAACTCCTGGAACCGGGGCGTCGACTACGCCCGCCTGCTCGCCGGCTCCGTGCACGCCCCGCAGGTCCGCGCCCTGTACCGGACGGCCGGACTGGACCTGGGCGCCGACCTCGCGTCCCTGACCCGGGCCGCCCCTGTCACCGCCGACCCCGCCGCCGTCCGCACCGCGCAGCGCACCTCCTCCGCGGGTCAGGGCCTTGGCGTGCCGCTGCTGGACGTGCACACGATCGCCGACAACCTGGTCCCGGTCGAACAGGAACGGCGGTTCGGCGACCGGGTGCGCGCCGCCGGGGGCGGTGCTCTGCTGCGCCAGGCCTACGTCGAGCGCCAGGGACACTGCGCGTTCACCACCGCCGAGACCGTGGCCGCCCTGCACGCGCTCGAACACCGCGTCGGCACCGGCCGCTGGGACGACACCGCCACCCCGGCCGCGCTCCAGCGGTCGGCCACCGCGCTCGGACTGGACGGGGCGGCGTACGTCGCGTACCGCCCCGCACGCCTGACGGTCGGCCGTGACCGCCCGGCGCACCTCATCAACCCCTGACGTTGGGACCCGGTCATGTCCGACGCATCTCCTGCCCCGCGCAGTTCCCTTCCTCTCGGCACGCTCGTCGCCGGCTGTCTCGCCGTCTGCCTCGCCCAGATCGGGCTCGCGATACCGGCCACGCTCAACGGCCTGTTCCAGGAACACCTCCACCCAGTCGGCTCCCAACTTACCTGGATCTCCGACGCGTTCCTGCTGCCCGTGGCCGTGCTCGAACTCTCCTTCGGCGTGCTGGGCGACCTCTTCGGCCGCAAACGGCTCCTCGTCGGCGGCGCCGCGCTGCTGTGCGCGGGCGAGGTCGTCGCCGCGAGCGCCGCAGGCATCCACCAGCTGTGGGCGGGCCAGGCACTGGCCGGTCTCGGCGCCGCGGCGCTCTTCCCCACCTCGCTCGCCATGATCGCGGCCGGCACCCACACCGGCGCCGAGCGTGCCCGCGCCATCGCCGTATGGGCCTCCAGCCTGTCCGCGGGCGGCTTCCTCGCCCCGCTGCTCGGCGGTGTCACCGGCACCTACGGCTCATGGCGCTCGGCGTTCGCGGTGGTCGCCGCGCTGGCCGCGGTCAGTGCGCTGGTGAGCGGGTGGCTGGCCACCAACTCCCGGGCGCCGGAAGGGCGTTCACTGGACATCGGCGGCCAGATCAGCATCGGCGTCGGCCTGTTCGCCCTGCTCTACGCCGTCATCCAGGGACCGGCGGACGGCTGGGGATCCACCCCGGTGGTCGTGGCGTTCGTGCTCGCCGCCGTCTTCCTGGGCCTGTTCGTCGCCGCCGAGAGCCGGGCGCGCTCCCCTCTGCTGCGCCTGGACCTGTTCCACAACCGTGCCTTCGCGATCGCGTCGGTCGTCGCGGTCGTGGGCATGTTCAGTTTCCTGGGTACCGCCTACGCGGCGAGCATCCGGCTCGGCCCCATCCAGCACCAGAGCCCGATGCGCGCCGCCTTCGCGTTCCTGCTGCTCAACGGCATCACCCCGGTCCTCACGCCGCTGACCTCCCGGCTGCTGCACCGGCTGCCCGCACGGGCGCTGCTCACCGCCGGTCTGGCGCTGATCGCCGCGGGAGACTTCCTGGCCGCCGGGCTGGACGCCGGCGACCGCGACCTGACCTCGCTGATCCTGCCGCTCGGGCTCGTCGGCGTGGGCTTCGCGTTCACGGTGTCGTCGATCACCGCGACCGCCGTCAACACGGTGCCGCTGCCGCTCGCGGGCATGGCCAGCGCCGCCACCAACCTGTTGCGGGCCTTCGGCTTCACTCTCGGCCCCGCGGTCATCGGCGCGGTCGCGCTGAGCCAGGCGGCGTCCCGGGTGACCTCCTCACTGGCCACCTCGGCGTCCCTGAGCGCGGAGTCGAGGACGGCGGCGCACGAGGTGCTGCGGGAAGGCGGCCCCCTCGCGCTGAACTCCGTCCCCGCCACCGCCCCACCGGGCGCGGCCCGCGCGTACGCCTTGAACGCCCTCGGCCACGGCTACGCGATCGGTTTCGTGGTGTGCGGCGCGGCCGCGCTGTTCTCGGCGCTGCTGGTGGCGACCGCGCTGCGCGGACGCCCGGCGTGGAGTCCGGCATCGGCCGTGCGGGAGGCCGCGGCGACACCGGGCGCACCCGCACAGAGGTGATGCGGCCCCCTCCTTCCGGGATCTAGACTCACTTGGTAGCCGCAAGCAACGGAAAGTGAGCGATGATCGACACGGGCAGCCGGAGCCGGGTCTCGCTGCCGGGCGCCGCCGAAGCCGGGCGTCCAGCGTGCGGGCACTTCGTGCGCGGGCGTGCGGCGGAGCCGACGCGCCTGGCTCCGCGGCCGTCCGGCGACCGGCCACTCCTCGCACCGCTGCCGAAGCGCCGCAACGACGCCCCGCGGATCGCACGCACACGGGCCTCGCAGCCGGGCAGCGCCCGGGTGGCGAGGCGAGGCAAGGAGAACTGCACGGATGACCACGCCCGCGTCCCCGCCCCGCGGGGGAACCGCAGCGATAGCCCCGTCGGCCCCACCGGCCGGCAGGCTCTCGCACCGCCAGATCATGACGATCCTCAGCGGTCTGATGCTGGGGATGTTCCTCGCGGCGCTCGACCAGACGATCGTCAGCACCTCGATCCGCACCATCGCCGATGATCTGCACGGACTCAGCTCTCAGGCGTGGGTCACCACCGCGTACCTGATCACCTCCACCATCAGTACACCGCTGTACGGCAAGCTGTCCGATCTCCACGGCCGCAAGCCCTACTTCCTGGCGGCCATCACGATCTTCATCGCCGGCTCGGCGGCCTGTTCGTTCGCCACCTCGATGACGGAGCTGTCCGCGTTCCGCGCGTTCCAGGGCATCGGTGCGGGCGGTCTGATGTCACTCGCCCTGGCGATCATCGGTGACATCGTGCCGCCCCGCGAGCGGGCCCGCTACCAGGGCTACATGCTCGCGATGTTCGGCTCCTCGAGCGTGCTCGGCCCCTTGATCGGCGGTTTCCTCGCGGGCCGGAGCAGCATCCTGGCCATCGCCGGCTGGCGCTGGGTGTTCCTGGTCAACGTGCCGGTCGGCGTCATCGCCCTGTTCGTCGTCGCCAAGGTGCTGAACCTCCCGCACGCCCGGCGCGAGCACCGTATCGACTGGTGGGGCGCGTTCACCATCGCCCTCGGCGTGGTGCCGCTGCTGCTCGTGGCCGAGCAGGGCCAGGACTGGGGCTGGACTTCGACGAAGGCCTGCGTCTGCTACGCGGTCGGCGTGGTCGGCCTGGTGGCGTGGGTGTTCGTCGAGCGGGCCATGGGCGAGGAGGCCCTGATCCCGATGCGGCTGTTCCGCAGCGCGGTGTTCAGCAAGATGAGTGTGCTGTCCGTGCTCATCGGTATGGGCATGTTCGGCGGGCTGATGATGGTCCCGCTGTACCTGCAGATCGTGAAGGGGGTCAGCCCCACCAGGTCCGGTCTGCTGATGCTGCCGCTGATGGTCGGGATGATCGCCGGGACCATCGTGGTCGGACGCATCATCCAGCAGACCGGCAAGTACAAGATCTTCCCGGTCATCGGCACCGTCCTGATCATCGCCGCCATGCTGCTGTTCCACTACCGGGTGCAGTGGAACAGCCCGCTTCCGGAGACCATGGCCTACATGGCGCTGTTCGGCATCGGCCTCAGCGGGTGCATGCAGATCCTCACCCTGGCCGTGCAGAACGCCGTCGAGCCGAAGGACATGGGTGTGGCGACCGCGTCGGCCACCTTCTTCCGGCAGATGGGCGGCACCGCCGGTACCGCCGTCTTCCTCTCCGTGCTGTTCAGCACCGTCGGCGACAAGATCAGCTCGGCGTTCCGGGCCGCGTACGAGACGCCCGCGTTCCAGGCCGCGCTCCATGACCCCGCCGTACGTTCCGACCCCGCGAACGCACCGGTGCTGGAGATGTTCAAGCACCCCCGGGCGGGCGGCGGGAGCGGCTCAGGGGTGCTGGACGACTCCTCGTTCATCCAGCGGCTCGACCCGCGCCTGGCCCAGCCGTTCAAGGTCGGCTTCACCGACTCGATGCACCTCGTCTTCCTCATCGCGGCGGCCGTTACGGTCCTGGCCTTCCTCGTCGCGCTGTGGACCAAGGAGGTGCCGCTGCGCAAGGTCTCCGGGCTGGAGGCGCGGGCCGCTGAGGAGAGCGCCGGTCCGGCTCCCGAGCCGGCCCCGGCCACTGCCGGCGAGCCGACCACGCAGAACACCGCCGTCGGCCCGACCGCCCAGCCGGCCGGGCCCGTTCCCGGCGCCCTCCGGTACGGCGTCCGCGGCCGGGTGCTGGACGGCGTGGGTGCCCCGGTGCCGCAGGCGGTGATCACGCTGATCGATGTGGACGGCAGGCAGCTCGACCGCGCCGTCAGCGGCGAGGACGGTGCCTACGCGGTGGCCGTTCCCCGTCCCGGCACCTATGTGCTGATCGGCGCCGCCGGTGCCCGCCGGCCGCAGGCGGTCACGGTGCTGGTCCGCGACGAGCCGGCCGCGTGCGACCTGGCGCTGAGCGGCACCGCCGCCCTCACCGGATCCGTCCGGGACGCCGTCGACGGACACCCGCTGGCGGGTGCCCTTCTCGTCGCCACCGACGTGCGCGGCGAGGTCGTCTCCTCCGGCACCTCGGCCGCCGACGGCGCCTTCGCGCTCACGGATCTGGTCCCCGGCAGCTACACGCTCGCGGTGAACGCGCCCGGGCACCGCCCGGCCGCTCTCCCGGTCGAGGTCGCCCCGGGGGCCACGGAGGCCCACGAGGTCCGCCTCGAACCCGGTGCCCGGCTCCACGGCGTCGTGACCGGCGCGACCGGCACGGCGCTCGCCGACGCCAAGGTCACCCTGCTGGACGGGGCGGGGAACGTGATCGGCACCGCGGTCACCGGCCCCGACGGCGCTTACGGGTTCACCGACCTCACCGGCGGCGCGTACACGGTCATCGCCGGCGGCTACGCCCCGGTCGCCGCGTCGGTGCGCGTGGACGCAGGCGGCGTCATCGACCACGACCTCGAGCTGTCCCACGAGGACCCCTCGCGGTAGCACCCGAGAGCCGGCCGGGAGCGGTGACACCGCCCCCGGCCGCACATCTCTCGATGCCGGCACGACGTGCGGACTCGGCGACGTCGGCTGGTGGGTCCGCACCGCAGCCCCCACCCCGCAGGGGACCGCCGGGCGTGTCATCCGAGAGGCCCGCCACCGTGCTCCGGTGGACCGACCGGCTCGACGGCGAGGTCGTCCACGACCGCCTGCAGGAAACCTCCGTACCGTTCCGCGACACGCCGCTGGCGCGCGGAGCCCGTCCCGGTGAGCTGGACGCCGCTCAGCCAGTCGCCGACGCACGGGTCGTCGCCGTACCGGCTGAGGTGCGGTTCGGCCCGTTTCCACAGTTCCTCGATCAGGCGGCCGACGGGCGTGGGGGCGCAGTCACGGGTGTGGGTTGCGGGCAGGGTGCCGGTCGGTCCGTGCCGGGCGGCCTGCCAGCATGCCGCCCGCAACAGCAGGTCGGGGGCCTCGGGCGCGTATTCACCGGCACGTGCCGCCTCGATGGCGTGTCCGACGAGGCCGCGGACGAGCAGGGCGTAAGCGGTGGTGGTCCCGGCCTCGGGCATCACGTCCGCGATGCGTACCTCGATGGTCGGGAGGTGTGCCGAGGGCCGGACGTGCCAGTAGATCATGGCCGGGTCCATCGCCGCTCCGGTGGCCACGAGTTGGCCGACGACCCGTTCGTAGTGGGCCGCACCGCGCAGGTAGGGCGGTGGCCCCGCAGCGGGCCACCGGCTCCAGACCATGGAGCGCCAGCTCGCGTATCCGGTGTCCGTCCCGCCGCTGTACGGGGAGTTGGCGGTGAGGGCCAGCAGCAGGGGCATCCAGCCGCGCAGGTGGTTGACCACCTCGACGGCCTCTTCCCGGTCGGTGACGCCCACGTGGACGTGGCAGGCGTTCACGCCCTGCTCGTGGACCATGGGCCCGAAGCGGCTCGCGAGGGCGCGGTAACGCGGCTGGTCGAGCAGGGGCGGTGGCCCGGAGCGGCCGAGGACCGCCGTGCCGCTGGGCACCAGCAGGCAGTCGTACTCGGCGGCTGCGGCGGCCGCGCCCGCGCGTAATCGAAGGATCTCCGCCTCCAGTTCGGCGGCCGTACGACACACCGCGCTGACGGTCTCGACCTGGGACTGCGAGAGTTCGGGGGTGGCGTGCGGCGCGCCGAGGTGAGCGCGGGCGGCGGGTACGACGGAGAGGGATCTGTACACGGCCGACCTGCTGTGCCGGTCGGCCAGGACGAACTCCTCCTCCACACCCATCGTCGGCGGTGCGGTCGACTCCGGCGGGAACCCGGGCTCGCCGGCGGCAACAGGAGTCACGGCATCAAGCGGCTCTGGCACGTCCATCCCCTTCGGGAGTCACGGGACACCGGCATCCACCCGTCGTGGGCTCTGGCGCGTCGTGCGCTCAGCAGTGACGAGTTCGGGCGCATGGGCCGCTCCCTGCCGGACCACGGGTGGGAAGCGCCATGCTGCGTCTTCGGCCGAGACGGCGACAAGCGGTTGCCAAGCCACCGTCAGTGCGCGCGGACGGCGCGTCCGGCAGCGCGTGCGCGCCGGTGTTTACGCCGTCCCGGCAGCCCAACCGTCCACCGCCCCGCTCAGGCACTTGAGGTGTGTGTCCACGACGAGGCGGACGGTGGTGGACCGAGCGGTCGGCCATCCGTCTCCTCAGTTCGCGCCGAGGCCGCCCAGCAGGCCGGTGACCTGCGCGTGGACGCCTTCCCACGCGGAGTCCGGCAGGTTCGCGAGGTCCGTCCCGCTCAGCGCGCGCAGGGTTTCCCCGGCGTCGCTGCCGCACGGGGCGCTGCCACTGAATAGGTCGTAGCCGTCGCGGACAGCGACTCGCAGGCGGTTGCCACGGTTGCCGGCATGCACCGCGGAGGCGACGACGCGTGGTGGCGGTCCGCCTGCCTCGCCGGCCGACTTGCGGTACGCGGAGGCGATCGGTGCGCGCCAGCGCAGGCTGACGAGGACGGGGCGCTTGGCCACCAGTTCGGCCAGGTCCGTCTCATGGACGCCGTCGGATTCCAGCACCGTCGCCCGGGCGTCCAGGACGAGCGCCGCGGGGAGCAGGCAGCGCAGCGTACTGCCGACGAGGTTGCCGCCGACCGTCGCCGTGCGCCGTACGGCGCCGGTCCCCACCAGGGCGGCGGCCAGGCGGAGCACGCCGGGCACCCGGCCGTCGATCCGGTGCAGGACCACGGCACCGCCCACGGATTCCCGCCCCAGTACATTGGCCTCCGGCAACTCGCGCAGGGACATGGCCAGTTCGGGGAACCCCTCCCGCTGCCAGTCGGCCCAGACGAGGGTCGCCCCGCCGATCGGCACGGCTCCCTCGGCCAGGCACTCCTGGGCTTCGGACACGGATGTGGGCAGCCTCAACAGCACAGCAGCCGACCTGCCTTCCGGAGAACTCGGATCCACTGGCGGTGAGTGATGCTCTGGCCAACCACCCGCCGTCCAGGCAGTCTTGCCGCCCGGGCGGGGGCGCGTACAGGGCTCACACGAGCACGGGGTACGCCGCGCGGCCCGCACCGCCCGCTCGCGAACGCCTCCGGACGCCTCGCCCGGTCCACCCCAGCAGGCTGGTGCGGCCCACCTGCTGGCAGACTGGCCAACTGATCAGTAATGACAGCGTCCTTCCATGACCTCGTCCGGCAACGGCCGCCCGGTGACAGGAGATTCGATGACGACGAGCCGCCCCACATTGATCGACGCCGCCACGGGTCTGGCCCCCACGTCACCCGACCGCGCGGACTCCTGGTGGTTCTGCGCCAAGCTGCACGACGACGAGAAGGTCTTCTGGGTGAAGATCCACACGATGCTGATGCAGGGTGCCTGTCACAGCACGGTCGCCGTGCTGCAGGAAGGAGACGGCCACAGCAGCGGCAAGCAGGCCGTCGAAGCCATGGGCGAGGTGAAGGTGGCCGCTGATGCGCTGAACGTGCAGACCTCCGTCCTCGCCGTGAGCGGTGACCTGGACCGGCTCGACATCTCGGGATCGACGGACACCGCGTCGGTTCGGCTCGCCCTCCGGCGCGAGGACCCTGTCCTCTACAGCGGCGGCAGCGGCGTGTTCCCCTTCTTCGGCGGCACGACGGGGCAGTACGCGCTGCCCGGCCTGTCCACGTCGGGAACCATCACCATCGAGGGAGTCACCCATCGGGTCGGCGGACGTACCTGGCTCGACCGTCAGTGGGTTGCCGAGGCCACCGAGCCGCCGCGCTTCACATGGCTCGGACTCGACCTCGGCGCGGGCCGGTACCTGAGCGTCTGGGACACCGAGGAAGACGGCACGTCCTGGCTCACGGAACTCCGGCCCGACGGCTCACACCTGATCACCCACGCTCAGCGAACCGGCCACGAAGGGCACTGGGTTCTGACCGTTCCCGCCCTCGACGCGTCCCTGGACATCAGCCATCGCGGACTGCCGGGCTCGGAAGTCGCCTACACCGGCGCCTGCCACGTGACCGGCACGCTCGCAGGACAGCCCATCACCGGGCACGGCTACACGGATGTCATCGGCTCCTGAGGTTCAGGGCCGAGGACCTCGCGCGGCGCCCGGCACGCACCTGTGCGAGGACGGGCCTCTCCTCCGCTACGGCGCCGCGTGGCCGGCCCCGTGCGCGGGCCACCTCGACCGGGGCGCGGCGGGCGGACCACCTGCCCTGGGACGCCGTCCGTGCCCTCCGCCGGCGCAGCGGGCGTTTCCCGGCGGGGCGGCCGGGAAAACAGCAGTGCCATGGGTGACACAGCGGACAAGCCGGCACATGTCCCGAACGACGTCTGTCCACCATGGGCGCTGCGGGCGTACGCGATCCTCGCCGACGGCGAACGGGGCGCGGTGGTGGACCCGGACGGGCGCATCGTGTGGCTGTGCGCCCCACGCTGGCACAGCGAGGCGGTGTTCTCCGCCCTGATCGGCGGCGGCGGGTACTTCGGCGTCGAACCGGAGGACCGGTGGCACGTGTGGGGTGGCTACTACGAGGACGGCACGCTGATCCGGGTCAGCCGCTGGGTGACGGCCGACGCCGTGGTCGAGTGCCGCGACGCCCTGGCGATGCCGGGTTCCGCGGACCGGCTGGTGCTGCTGCGCCGGATGCGCGTCGAGCGGGGGGAGGCCCGCCTGCGGCTGACCCTCGATCCGCGGCCGGGCTTCGGCTCCGAACGGATGCGCGATCCTCGCCTCGAGGACGACGTGTGGACCGCGCACGCCGACGGTCTGCGGCTTCGGCTCCTCGGAGCGCACCGGGCGGCATGGCACCCCGAATCCGGCCTGCGCGATGAGTTCCGCCTGCGCGAGGGCGAGCGGCACGACCTTGTCCTGGAGCTGTCGCGGAAGGAGAGCACGGACCGGCTGGATCCCGAGCACCTGTGGGCACGCACGGAGGAGGCCTGGCGGCGGGCCGTGCCCGACTGCTCCGCGCTGGCCGCACCGCGCGACGCCCGGCACGCCTACGCCGTCCTGCGCGGCCTGACGAGTGCCTCCGGCGGCATGGTCGCGGCCGTCACCACGTCGTTGCCGGAGCGCGCCAACACCGGTCGCAACTACGACTACCGCTTCGCCTGGCTGCGCGATCAGAGCTACGCGGGCCTCGCGGTCGCCGCTCACGGGCCGCACGAGCTGCTCGACACCGCGGTACGTTTCACCACCGACCGCATTCTCGCCGACGGAGACGGCCTGCACCCCGCGTACACCGTCGACGGCGGTCCCGTACCGGAGGAGCGAGGGCTTCCGCTGCCCGGCTACCCGGGAGGCCATGACCGGATCGGGAACCGCGCGGCCGGGCAGTTCCAGCTCGACGCGTTCGGGGAGGCGCTCCAGCTGTTCGCCGCCGCCGCTCACCACGACCGGCTCACGCCCGAGGCCGAGCAGGCGGTCACGGTCGCGGTCCGGGCGGTCGAGCACAACTGGCGGCGGCCCGACGCGGGTCTGTGGGAGTTGGACGAACGGTGGTGGACCCAGTCACGGCTGAGCGTGGTCTGCGGGCTGCGACGCGTGGCCGAGGTGCTGCCGGGACGGACGGGACGGCGCTGCGCCGACCTCGCCGAGGCCGTCTTCGCGGAGACCCGGCGCCGCTGTCTGCGCGAGGACGGCCGGTGGCGGCGGGCCGCCGACGACGACGGACCGGAGGCCGCTCTGCTGACGCCTCTGGCGCGCGGTTTCCCTTCCGCGGACGACCCGAGCAACGCGATCACCCGCCGCTTCATCGAGGAACAGCTGGCCGAGGACGGGTACCTGTATCGCTTCGTTCATGACGGGATCCCACCGGGCGAGGCCGAAGGGGCCTTCCTGCTGTGCGGGTTCACCATGGCGCTGGCCACCGACCACCTCGGTGACCGCGCCGGCGCGCTGCGCTGGTTCGAACGGACCCGGGCGGCGTGCGGGCCGCCCGGACTGTTCGCGGAGGAGTACGACGTCCGGCAGCGGCAGCTGCGCGGCAACCTGCCCCAGGCGTTCGTCCACGCCCTCCTGCTGGAGTGTGCGGTCCGCCTCAACGACGCCTCGGTGCTTCCGCACTGAGGCCACACCGGGTGGCGGCGCGCTGGAGTACGTGGTGCTGGGCGGTACCGGCCGTGGCACGGGCGGGGCGTTCGGCGGAGCCGGCGGGCCGACGGCCAGGGACGGATCACCGACTGGGTCGAGTCGTCCTGCCGTCGCGCCCCGGCCGCGGACTACGGCGGCGCCACCGGCACCACCCAGCACGGCGATCCTGCCGTCCACCTCGACGAGGACGACGAGGGCACCGGAGAATGACGCGGTGTCAGGGCGCCCATCGGATCTGCGGCTGCGCCGTGCGGGTGCGAGTGACCCGAAGCGTTGGCGTGGGCAGGCAACGGCGGGGTCCGAGGGCCCCGGCCGTGTGCCCGCCGGGATGCCGTGTCAGAGCACAGCGAGCCGGTCCACCAGCAGTTCCACCCTCTGCTCGGTGTACTCCGGTGGCAGCCGCCCCGCCCGGGTCAGGGTCGCGAGTCCGTGCAGGGACGCCCAGAACACCTCGGTGAACAGCCCAGGGTCGACGCCGTCCCCGGCGACCTCGCCCAGGCTCTCCATCAACGCGGCGAAGGCGTCCTTCAGCGGCTCCGGGGTGTCCTCCTGCGCGTACGCCAGGCCGCCGTCGAGCTGGAACAAGGCGTCGTAGACGGCCGGGTTGCGCTCGGCGAAGTCGAGGTAGGCGCGGGCGAGGGCCGCGACCCGCTCGCGCGGGCTGTTCGCGGCGGACGCCGCGGCCCGCACCGCCACGGCCATCTCGGCGGCGCCCTCGAGGGCGACGGCGCCGATGATCTCGCGCTTGCCGCGGAAGTGGCTGTAGAGGACGGGCTGGCTGTATTCGATGCGCTCGGCCAGCCGGCGCGTGGTGACCGCGTCCCACCCCTGCTGCTCCGCCAGTTCGCGGGCCGTGGCCACGATGAGGCGCTCACGGACCGCCCGTTCACGCTGCTTGCGTTCCTGTACCGACATAACTCGATCCTAGCACCGCTAGACAATCGAGCGGCAGCAGTACTAGCGTTGCTCACATCGGCTAGCAACGCTAGATCCCGGGAGGGGCACCATGCTCAGCGCACTCGAGGTCATCACCACCGTGGTCGTCGGCCTGATGGTGGGGGTGGAGTTCTCCGTCGCCTTCGTCATGAACCCGATCTTCAACGCCCTCCCGGAGGACAGCAACCAGATGGCCCACTCCCACGGGGGCCGGATGCTCGGCGCGGTGATGCCGTTCTGGTACATCGGCTCACTCGTCCTCAGCGCGATCTGGGCCGTCGCCGGACGGCACCACCACGGCACCGCCCTTGTCGTCACCGCCGCCGCGCTGCTGATCGTCAGCGTGATCATGTCGCTCCTGCTGCTCGTCCCGATCAACAACCGGGGCAAGACGTGGACCCCTGACAACCGGCCCGACGACTGGATGCAGCAGATGAAGCGCTGGGACCGCTTCCACTACGTCCGCGTCGCCGTCATCATCGCCGCCTTCACCCTGCTCGTCGCCGCCCTCGTCTGACCCCGAAGCCGCCCGACATGCAGTGGGCCGCAGCCTCCGCGCGGCCTGCTCGGGCCCCACACGAGTCAGCAAGCTCCACGATGCTCACCGAGCCGGCGAAAGACCCGCAACTCGCCACTCGCCACTCGCCACTCGCAAGGAGAAGAACGATGTCGTTAAAGAAGATCAACACCGTCCTGGCAGCCGCCTTCATCCTCTTCATCCTCTGGTTCGGGGGAGAGTTCATCCTGAGCCCGCAGACGACGGCGCCGACCTTCGGCCTGCCGAGCTGGCCGTCCGGCGACGGCGGAGGCTTCCTGGTCATCAAGGGAATCCGGGACGTCGTCCTGGCCCTGGTCCTGGGCATCCTGCTGGTGACGGGCCATCGCCGGGCGCTGGGCTGGGTGCTGCTGGTGGAGGCCCTCGCCGCGTACGGCGACATGGCCACCGTGGTGGCCCACCACGGCTCCGTGGCCACCGCCCTCGGCGTACACGGCCTGACCGCGACCCTGATGGTGGGCAACGGCCTGCTGATCATGCGCGAGACCCGCAAGGTCGCGGCCACCGCTCCGGCAACACCCGCGCCACAGCCCGCGTAGGACCAAAGGCGACCGCGGGGATCCGTCGCGGGTCCCCGCACGGGCCGTCGGCCTCGCCACGGCCTTCTGCCGCGCGGCCCCGGGATGGTTAGCTTGCCCCGGCCATCACCCCACCACCCGGCCCGGGTTCAGGAGGACTCCGCACCATGAGCAGCGGCTACGCGTACGAGTACAAGGTCGTCACCTTCCGGGAGTCGCTGATCGGCGACGCGCTGGACAGCGACAAGCTGGAGAAGGTCCTGAACAAGCACGCCGAGGACGGCTGGGGCCTCAAGGCCATCACCTCCGCCGACGTCAAGGGCCGCATAGGTCCCGGAGCGGTGGAGGGGCTGCTGCTGACCTTCGAGCGCCCGCGCGCGTAACGCTCGCGGAGCGGGGCCGGGCACGGGAGTGTCCGGCCCCGCTCGGCCACCGGATGCCGCCCCGCGCCCCGGGCGGGCGTGGGGTCGGCCCGAAGACACACCCGGGTCCATGTGAGACCGTGGTGGGTGGAAAACTTGCCTGCGGATGCGGCCGACACCATGGATCTGAGGGATCTGGACAACAAGCAGCAGGACGATCCGTTCGGCATCACCTCTGCCGCCGTCGCCCTCGTGGACGCGCACGGCCTGATCCGCTACTGGAGTCAGCGGGCGGAGGACCTCCTCGGCTATCCGGCGCCCAGCGTGCTGGGACGGCCCGCCACCTCCGTCCTCATGACCGAGGGATCCCCGACGTCCACGCTGTCCGCGGCGCAACGGGTCGGCGAGGGCTGGGAGGGCCTGATCACCGCGCGCCACCGTGCGGGCCACCCCGTCGAGCTGGCCCTGCGGGCGTGTCCGCTGAGCGCGGAGCAGGGTTCCGCCTGGCTCGCCGTGGCCTGTGAGGTCTCCGACTCGCGCCGGTGGGAGCTCGATCAGGCGGTGGTGCGCGGCCTCCTGGAGGAGTCACCGATCGGTATCGCCGTTCTCGACAGCGAGCTGCGCTTCCAGTGGGTGAACCAGGCGCTGGTCGCCATGGAGGGCCTGCCGGCCCACCTCGATGCCGGCCGTGCAGCCACGTCCTGCGGCCCTGGATCCGGATCGGGGCCCGGTCCGGTGCCGTCGGCCGTGGACTGGCAGGCGCGTCAGGCGCTGCTGTCGGGCCGGGTGACACCCGCCGTGGAGCACGTACCACCCCCGCACGGCAGGTCCCGCCGCACCGCGCAGGGACACCTCAGGCTGCGCTCGTCCTTCCCGCTGAGGGACGTCGGCGGCAGGACGCTCGGGGTGTGTCACACCGCCGTCGACTTCACCGCCCAGGACCGGGCACGCGAGCGGCTCGCCCTGCTCAACGAGGCGGCGCAGCGCATCGGCACCACCCTTGACCTCGACCGCACGGTGCGGGAACTGGCGGAGGTCCTGGTGCCGCAGCTCGCCGAGTTCGTGGCGATCGACCTCTTCCAGGGCGTTCTCGCGGCCCGGGACCTCACCCCCGGGCCGATCACCGGCGGCTCGCTCCAGCGGGCGGTGCACCTGTCGATCCGCGAGGAGGTGCCGGAGGCGATCGTTCCGATCGGGGAGCCCACCGGATACCCGTCCATGTCCCCGCAACGGCGGTGCCTCGCCACGGGCCGGCCGATCCTCGATCCGGTACTGGAACCCACGACCTGGTGGCTGGCCGGAGATCCGCAGCGGCTGGCCAAGCTCCTCGCTCTCGGTGTGCACACGCACCTGGTGGTGCCGCTCCGGGCACGAGGCGTGACCATGGGGGTGGTCACGCTGCTGCGCTGGGAGAACCCCAACCCGTTCGACGAGGACGACCTGCTGCTCGTGGAGGAACTGGTCGCCCGTGCGGCGGTGTGCGTGGACAACGCCCGGCGTTTCGTCCGCGAGCACCACGCGGCCCTCGCCCTGCAGACCAGTCTCCTTCCGCCCGATCTGCCCGAACACTGTGCCGTCGACGTCGCCTACCGCTATCTGCCCACCGACGCCGAGGCCGGCGTGGGCGGTGACTGGTTCGACGTCATCCCGTTGTCCGGCGCCCGGGTCGCCCTGGTCGTCGGGGACGTCGTCGGCCACGGCATCCACGCGGCGGCCAGCATGGGCCGGCTGCGTGCGGCCGTGCAGACGCTCGCCGACCTGGACCTGCCCCCCGACGAGCTGCTCGCCCGCCTCGACGATCTCGTCCTGCGCCTGGCGGACGAGGCGGAGGCGGCCACGGACGGACCGGTGGTGATCGGCGCGACCTGCGTCTACGCCGTCTACGACCCGATCTCACGGAAGCTCAGCGTGGCACGCGCCGGGCATCCCACCCCCGCCATCGCCCACCTCAGCGAACCGGTCGAACTGCCCGACATCCCCGCCGGTCCCCCGCTGGGCCTGGGCGGTCTGCCCTTCGAGTCGGCCGAGATCGAGCTGGAGGAGGGCAGCGTCGTCGCCCTCTACACGGACGGCCTGATCGAGGCCTCGGACCGCGATGTCGACGTCGGCTTCGAGCGGCTCTGCTTCGCCCTGGCCCACCCCGACCAGCCGCTTGAGGAGATCTGCGACACGATGGTCCGCATCCTCCTGCCGGACCACCCGCACGACGACGTCGCCTTCCTCATCGCCCGGACGCGGGCCCTCGCCCCCGACCGCGTGGCCTCCTGGGAAGTGCCCGCGGATCCGCGGGCGGTGCACGACGCCCGCGACAACACCGCCCGACGGCTGGCCGCCTGGGGCCTGGAGGACATCGCCTTCACCACCGAGCTGATCGTGAGCGAGCTCGTCACCAACGCCATCACGCACGCCGGCGGGCCCATCAGTGTGCGTCTGATCCACGAACGGGCGCTCATCTGCGAGGTGTCCGACGCCAGCAACACCTCTCCCCATCTGCGCCGTGCTCACAGCACCGACGAGGGAGGGCGCGGTCTCTTCCTGGTCGCGCAGGTCGCCCAGCGGTGGGGCACGCGGTACACCGCCACAGGCAAGACCATCTGGGCGGAGCAGCAGCTGCCGAACGGCGCCCCCTCCTGAGGCCACTCCCTCTGAGCCGGCGCCGCCAGCCGCCCTGTCCCGATTTCTCGGATTTCCGGTTTCTCAGATTTTCGGCCCGCGGACGATGACATCTTCCGCTTCGGGGCACCCGCACTGGTAGGAGCGATTCACCAACAGGAGGCGCGTCATGATCGCCCTCGGTATCATTCTGCTCGTCGTCGGTTTCGTCACAGGGCTTTCCATCCTGTGGACCATAGGGATCATCCTCGTGATCATCGGCGCGGTCTTCTGGATCCTGGGCTCGATGGGGCACGCGGTCGCCGGCCGGCGGCACTACTGGTAGACATCCAGCCCCCTTTCCGGCTGCCGGGGCGGAACCTCCCGGCTCGCACGTCCGGTGGGCCGTCGACGGCGCAGCAGCCGTGGGCAGCCCACCGGTCCGGCCACAGACGCGGGCCGGCCCCGGTGGCCCTTGCGCGTCGAGACGAATCCCGTTGGTCTCAAAGGCAGTTGTTCCAGGTCAGTTATTCCTGGTGTTCCCGCTCGAGCCCGTCGCGGACGCGATGGGTGTGGTCGCGGTTGTTGCAGGCGTCGTCCACCGAGGAGCCGGTCCACGGGGCCGCGAACGGGACGAGCCCGAGAGCCTGCTTGCAGAGGCCGGCGGCGGTCAGTGGCCGCCCGGCGACGTTGATGCGGCCGTGGTTGCCGTGATTGCCGTCGGTGTCGGCGTGGGCCGGGGTGGCGAGGGCGACACCGGCCATGGTGAGCGCGGCGAGTGCACTGATCTTCTTCATAGCCCGGTCAACGACGTCGGGCAGGGGCGTGTCACGCCGCCGGTTGTCGTTCCCGCCGCTTCTCGTTCCATCGGGTGATCGCGAAGCCGGGTGTGCCCCGCTGTCGCCACGGCGGCCGCTCGCCGGTCAGCCGGTGAAGACCCTGCCCTGCTTCACCACGTAGTGCGCGGGTTCGGAGCAGCCGATGGACGGGGTGATCAGCAGGCTCACGGTGAGCGGCGCGGGGTCGGTGCTCGCGGTCGAGAAGTCGCAGACGGCACCGCTGCCCGTGAGCGGGTACCAGAACCACCCGTCGACGGCGCCCACGGTGACCCAGTCGGACTCCTTCCAGGCTCCCTTGGTGTGCGTGTAGACCTGCAGCCGCACGGAGGCGGCGTACTGGTCCTCGGTCGACCGCACCGCGGTCAGCGTGACCTTGTAGTCGCTCCCGAGGACGGAGGAGGCGATCACCCGGGTCCGCGGTGCCGCGGTGCCGGCGTTGGACGTTCCGGCGCCCGCGGCCCCGAGCACGCCCGCCATGAGGACGGTGCAGGCTGCGGTCACGGCGCCGCGGGTGTGCTGACGGACGAAGTTCATACGGTCCCCCATGGGTACAAGGCGCACTGAAAGGGCGGATCAGTTCGTACGGTGATAAAGACCCGCCACGTGGTCGCAGGGTTGTACGGCGATCGCCGGTGGAGCGGGGGTTCGATGAGCGGCTCCACCCGTTCGGCCGGTAAGTCCTATGGTCGACGCGGCCCACCCACCGTCTAGGATCCGTGCCCGTGGCAGAGGTTCCCGATGAGTTGATCAAGCTGGAACGATCCGCCGAGGTGGAGCGCGCGAAGCTCGCGGGCCTGACCGGTGAGGAGTACGAAGCCCAGCTGCGCCGCTGGCGCGAGGCGTCCGAGGCGGTCCAGGCGGCCATCACCGCGCACGCCGCGGCCACCGAGGCCAGCCGGTTCGAGGTCGAGCAGGCCGTGAAGAAGGCCGTGCGGCACTCCCAGGAGGACCCGGCCGTCGAGTAGCCGGCGCCGGGACACCCCTTCGGGCGGCCGGTATGCGCGTATTCGGCCATACTGACCCAGAGTGGCACCCCTCCATGCGACAAGGAGCACGGTATGCCGACGGATCCGGTAGGACGATTCCTGGCAGCCCTGGACCCGGATCACCGGGAGGCGATCGGCGCCAGGCCGCGCCATGAGCAGGAAAGGCTCGCGGCGGCCTGGGAACGGGAACTGGAGGCGGACGACGAGCTCGACACGCTCGACGAGCTGTCCCCTCCGGCGGCGGAGGCCGAGGCGGCCCGCCGCGTTCTGGCCCGCGGGGCCGGTTGACGATCCAGGAGTGACCGTTCAGCCGTTCGAGCCTGGGCACGACGAGGCGTAAGCAGGCGCCGCTCGGCCTCACATCCCGCCGGGGTGTGTGTCGTTGCCCCGCAGGCGGGCCGTGAGCAGGGAGCGCTCGGCGGGGTTGGCCGTGAGGTGGAGGGCTTCGCGGTCGGCCTCGGTGGCCTCCGCGTCGCGGCCGAGGTCGCGCAGCAGCGAGGCCCGGGTGGCGTGGAAGAGATGGTAGCGGCTCAGCCGGCCGGCGAGCGCCTCGACCTGGGCCAGCGCGGCGGCCGGGCCGGCGGTGTGGCTGAGTACGACGGCACGGTTCAGGCGGACGACCGGTGAGGGGTCGACGGCCAGCAACATGTCGTAGAGCCGGAGGAGTTGGGGCCAGTCGGTCTCCTTCCAGCTGGGTGCCTCGCAGTGCACGGCGGCGATGGCGGCCTCGATCTGGTAGGGGCCGGGCCTGCCGAGCGAGGCGGCCCGCTCGATGAGGGCGACGGCGCTGCGGATGCGCCGGGTGTCCCACCGCGTACGGTCCTGGCCGGCGAGCGGTACGAGCCGTCCATCGGTGTCCAGGCGGGCGGGCCAGCGGGCCACGTACAGGCGGATCAGGGCGAGCAGGGCGAGGGGTTCCGGCTCCCGGGGCAGTGAGCCGGCCAGCAGGGCGGCGAGCCATTCGGCGTCGTCGACCAGCTCACGCCGTGTGCCGAGGTCTCCTCCGGTGGTGAAGCAGCCCTCGTTGAAGAGGAGGTACACCACGCGCATGACCTGGGGCAGCCGTTCGGCGCGTTCCTCGGGCTCGGGCGTGCGGTAGGGGATGCCGGCCGCCTGGATCTTCTGCTTGGCCCTGGTCACCCGCTTGGCGAGGGTGGCCTCGGGCACCAGGAACGCGCGTGCGATCTCCGCTGTGGTCAGGCCCACCACGGCGCGCAGGGTGAGCGCGACCTGGGCGTCGGGGTCCAGTGCCGGATGGCAGCAGGTGAAGATCAGCCGCAGCCGGTCGTCGGGCTCCCGTTCGACCGAGTCGGGCAGGGCCTCGATCCGGGCCGCGAGCTGCGGCAGCCGGTCCTGGAAGCGGGCCTCACGGCGGATGCGGTCGAGGGCCCTGTTGCGCGCGCAGGTCAGCAGCCAGGCGCCGGGCCGTCGGGGCGGGCCGGTGCTCGGCCAGCTGCGCAGTGCCTCGACGACGGCCTCGCTGACCATTTCCTCGGCCAGGTCGAAGTCGCCCAGGAGGCGGACCAGGCTGGCGGTCAGCCGGCCCGCCTCCTCGCGGAAGACCCGTTCGATCAGCGACCGGGTGTCCCGGGCGCCGAGCGGGTCAGTGCTCGACAACCGGACGCACCTCCACCTTGCCGTCGGGCACCGGGAAGCTCGCCGCCAGTGCCAGGGCGGCGTCCAGGTCCGGGACCTCGACGATCGCGTAGCCGCCGATCGCCTCCTTCGCCTCCAGCAGCGGGCGGTCGATCATGGTGGCGCGGCCCTGCTCGACCACCACCGTGGTCGCGGTGCCGGGTTCGCGCAGCTGGTTGGCCTCGACGATCGTCCCGTCGGCGCGGTGCTTCGTGAACCATTCCACGATTCCGCCGAACACCCGCGCGCGCTCCTGTTCGGAGCCGTCCTCCTGCCAGGCGCCACGGGTCAGCAGCAGTACGTACTTCATGGTGTCCTCCTCGGCCGTCATGACTTCTCTGCCTTCACGACGAACAAGCCGGCGCCCACAGGACAGGGGTGCCCCGGAAACGGGGTCGGGAGTCACTCCACCGGCACGGTCGCGGGCAGGCCCAGGGCCGCGGCCACATGGCGCCAGATGGATGCGAGCGCGCTGTCCAGGGTGACCGTCGGGTCGCGGAGCATGAGGCGGATGCCGTAGCCGTCGCTCAGGGACAGGACGAGCGTGCAGAGCTCGTCGACGTCGGTCGCCTCGAACTCGCCGGAGGCGATGCCGCGCCGTACCGCGTCGGCCACCCAGGTGTGCAGCTGTGCGTACAGGTCCACGGCGTAGGCGCGGGTGGCCTCGTCGCGCAGGGCCCGGACCCACAGTTCCTGCCACAGCCGCCAGTCCTGGTGGAGTTCGGGATCGGTCGGCAGCAGGTTGCGCAGGATGCGGGCCAGGATGACCGCCGCCGACGCCGTCCCCGCGTCGCGTTCCACGTCGGTGGCGGTGTTGGCGAAGGAGTGGGTCATCGCCTCGGTGAACAGCTTCTCGCGCGTGTCGAAGTGGTAGTGCAGCAGCGCCGTCGACACGCCGGCCCGTTCGGCGACCATGCGCATCCGGATCTTCTCGAATCCGATCTCGGCGATGGCCTCGCACGCCGCGGTCAGGATGCGCTCGCGCGTGTCTGCCGTGCGCACCTTGGTGGACACCCTGCGACTCCCCTCGTTCGGTGGTCGTACGCCATGACCATCTTCCCTCACCCCTGGCTCACCGCGGCAGCGCCGTCTCACGCCGCGGCGGTCCGTCGTACGTGTGGAAGCCGCGGCCGGACTTGCGCCCCAGCAGTCCGGCCTCCACCATCCGGGACAGCAGGGGCGGCGGTGAGTACTGCGGTTCGCGGAACTCGGCGTACAGGGACTCGGCGATGGCCCGCGTGGTGTCCAGGCCGATCAGGTCGGCCAGGGCCAGCGGGCCAAGCGGGTGGGCGCAGCCGAGGACCATGCCCCGGTCGACGTCCTGCACGCTCGCGCTGCCCGACTCCACCATGCGGACGGCGGCCAGCAGATACGGCACGAGCAGGGCGTTGACGATGAACCCGGCCCTGTCCCGGGTGCGCACGACCTCCTTGCCGAGGGTGCCGGTCACGAAGGTCTCGGCCCGCGCCGCGGTGGTGGGCGAGGTGAGCAGCGACGGGACGAGTTCGACGAGGCTCAGGACCGGTACGGGGTTGAAGAAGTGCACGCCGATGACGCGGTCGGGGCGGCCGGTCGCGGAGGCGAGCCGGATGACGGGGATGGAGGAGGTGTTCGTCGCGAGGAGGGTGTCCTCGCCCGTGACCACGGAGTCGAGGCGGGTGAAGACATCGAGTTTGAGCCGTTCGTCCTCCGCCACGGCCTCGATCACCAGGTCGCTCTCCCGCAGGGCCTCGAGTTGGTCGACCACGGTGATCAGCGCCGAGGCGGCCTCGCGGCCCTCGGCGCCGAGCCTTCCGTGTGCCGCGGCCCGGTCGAGCGAGCGGGTGATGCGTTCCAGGCCCGCCCGGGCCGCCTCCGCGTCCCGTTCCACGACGGTCACCGGCAGGCCGGCCCGCGCACAGACCTCCGCGATCCCCGCGCCCATCAGTCCGCAGCCGACGACTCCGACGCGTTCGATGTCGGTCATCCGAGCTTCCCTTCGATCTGTGCCGGCCGTTGTGCCGGCGTCCGGTCAGGCGGTGGGCAGGTCCAGGACCCCCGGCCCGCGCTTGATGAGTTCGCCTGCGATGATCAGCCGCTGGATCTCGGAGGTGCCTTCCCAGATCCGGTCCACGCGCAGTTCCCGGTAGAGCCGCTCGACGGCGTACGTACGGTCGTAGCCGCGGCCCCCGTGGATCTGCAGGCAGCGGTCGATCACCCGGCCCGCGGCCTCGCTCGCCGAGAGCTTGGCGATGGCGGCCTTGGCGTGGAGCGTCTTGCGGTCGTCGGCCGATGCCTGGTCGACCTCCCAGGCGACCTGGTGGGTGTAGGCGCGGTTGACGGCGATGTCCACGGCGCAGTCCGCGAGCATGCCCTGGATCAGCTGGTAGGAGGCGATCGGCGCCCCGAACTGCTCCCGCTCCACCGCCCAGTCCCGGGCCAGTTCCAGCGCGCGCTCGGCGGCGCCGACGGTGCGTGCCGCGATCATCAGCCGTTCCTCGGTGAACCACGACCGGGTGATGTCGTACCCCTCGCCGATGCCGCCCAGCACGGCGTCCTCCCCCACCTGGACGTCGGTGAACGTGAACTCGGGGTGCTCGTAGACGAAGGTGTGCATGAAGCGCGGGACGCGGGTCATCTCGATGCCGGGGGTGTCCTTGTCGACGAGGAACAGCGTCGGCGCGCGCTCGGGCCCGGCGGCGGCGAGGACGATCATGAAGTCGGCGTGGTCGCCGACGGTGACGAACCACTTCTCGCCGTTGAGCACCCAGCCCCGGTCGTTCTTCGTCGCCGTGGTGGCCAGGTTCTGCGGGTCCGAGCCGGCGCCGGGCTCGGTGACGGCGTAGCAGTCGCGGCGCTCTCCCCTGATCACCGGGATGAGGAAGCGCTCGCGCTGCTCCGGGGTGCAGAAGCGGAGGGCGTTGGCGGGCCGCCACACCATGTCCCACAGGGCGCCGGTGAGCCGTCCCAGTTCCTCCTGCACGGTGGCCTGCTCGGCGATGGTTAGGCCCGCGCCGCCCCATTCGGCCGGCATGTTGACTGCCTGGAGCCCCGCGTCGAGGACGGCGTCGCGGATCTTGGCGTGCACGTCGGCGGGCAGGCCGTTGTTCTCCTCGCACTGGATCTCGTAGGCGGCGATGACGTCGGTGAGGGCGCGGGCGTCGGCCTTGAGCTGTGCCTGGCGCGGGGTGAGACGGAAGTCCATGGAGGTCCTCGCTTTTCGGTGCAGGGGTGGGTTCAGTGCGTGGGCAGGGCCAGGGCGCGGGTGCCGCGCTTGATCAGCTCGTTGGCGATGATCAGCCGCTGGATCTCGGAGGTCCCCTCCCAGATCCGGTCCACGCGCAGCTCGCGGTACATGCGCTCGACGGGGTACGTGCGGTCGTAGCCGCGGCCGCCGAAGATCTGCAGACAGCGGTCGGCGACCCGGCCGGCGGCCTCACTGGCCGCGAGCTTGGCGGTGGAGGCCTTGGCGTGCAGCGTCTTGCGGTCGGTGTCCGGCTGGTCCGCCTCCCAGGCGACCTGGTGGGTGTAGGCGCGGTTGACGGCGATGTCCACGGCGCAGTCCGCGAGCATGCCCTGGATCAGCTGGTAGGAGGCGATCGGCGCCCCGAACTGCTCCCGCTCCACCGCCCAGTCCCGGGCCAGTTCCAGCGCGCGCTCGGCGGCGCCGACGGTGCGCGCGGCGATCATCAGGCGTTCGTCGGTGAACCATTCCTTGGTCAGCTCGTAGCCGTTGCCGACCCCGCCGAGCACGTCCTCGTCGGCCACGAAGACGTCGGTGAAGGTGAACTCGGGGTGCCCGTTGACCGCGGAGTGCATGAAGCGCGGCACGCGGGTCATCTCGACGCCGGGTGCGGCCTTGTCCACGAAGAAGAGGGTGGGCAGCCGGTCCGGGCCGGCGTCGGCCTGCACCAGCAGAAAGTCGGCGATGTCACCGCAGGTCACGAACCACTTCTCGCCATTGAGCAGCCAGCCGCCTTCGGTGCGGGTGGCGCAGGAGGTGCCGGAGGAGGGGTCCGAGCCCGCGCCCGGCTCGGTGACGGCGAACGCGTCGAACCTCTCCCCGCGGATCACGGGCAGCAGGTACTTCTCGCGCTGCCGTTCGTCGCCGTGCGCGAGCACGTTGGCGGGGCGCCAGGGGATGTCCCACAGGCAGTTGGTCACCTTGCCGAACTCCTCCTCCACGATCACCTGGTCGAGGAGGCTGAGACCGGCGCCGCCCCACTCGGCGGGCATGTTGATGGCGTAGACGCCGGCGTCCATGGCGGCCCGGGTCAGTTCGGCGACGAGCTGCTGCGGCAGGGGGCCGCCGGCCTGCTCGGACTGGTCCTCGTACCGCATCAGCAGGCGCGCGTAGCCGGCGGCGCGGCGCTTGAGGTCGGCCTGTTCGGGGGTGTAGCGCATGTCCATGGGGGGGCCTCTTCGGTCGGGGCACAAGGGGATGTGTCAGGCGAGCACGGCGCGGGAGTCCAGGGCGAGGGCCCCGCGCGGGCTCACGAGCAGCGGGTTGACCTCGATCTCGGCGATCTCCGGGTGAGCCGCGGCGAAGGCGGTGATCGTCTCGACGGCCGCCGCGGCCGCGGTGACGTCGACGGGGGGCCTGCCGCGCACCCCGTCGAGCAGGGCGGCGGTGCGCAGTCCGCGCAGCAGGTGCAGGGCGCGGTCGGCGGTCACGGGGGCGAGAGTGAAGGCGATGTCGTGCAGGGCCTCGGCGAGCACTCCGCCCAGACCCACCATGGCGACGGGGCCGAAGCGGGGGTCGCGGTTGACGCCGACGATCAGTTCGACGCCGTCGGTCAGGTCCGCCATGGCCTCGACGGAGTAGGCGCGGGCGCCGAGCCGGGCGTGCATCTCGCGGAAGGCGGCGAGGAGTTCGGCGGGGCCGGCCAGGCCCAGGGCCACGCCGCCGGCGTCGGACTTGTGCAGGAGGTGGAGGGCCTTGAGCACGTACGGCCCGGCGAACTCCTCGGTGACGGCGAGCAGTTCGGTCTCGTGGTGCACCTCCCGCGCGGCGGGGAAGGCCAGTCCGGCGGCTTCGAGGGCCCTGCGGGTCTCCAGGTATCCACTCTCGCCGAGCGGTGCCTCGGGGCGGGGAAGGGGCGTGACGCCGGTGTGCGGTGCGCGGGGTGCCGTGGCGGCGAGGGCGCGGGCGGCGTCCTCGGTGGCGGAGAAGACCGGGATGCCGGCCGCGGCGAGGGTACGGCAGCTGGGCGAGGCGGGGTACATGGACTGCACCACGAGCGGTTTGGCGGTGGCGCGGTGACGGGCGGCGATCAGGCGCGCGGCGGCCTGTTCCCCGTCCGCGAGGACCGTGCCGCCTCCGCCGAGCCCGCCGTCGGCGGCCGCGTACCCGCCGAAGTAGCCCGTCATCAGCACGGCGTCGGTCTCCTCGGCCGCCAGCAGCGCGGCGACGGTCCCGGCGTACGAACCCGGGTCCCGCTCGCCCATTCCGGCGAGGTCCACCGGATTGGCGAGGGCCGACTGCTCCCACAGGATGTCCCGGAGCGATTCCTGTGTCGGGCGGTGGAGTTCGGGGACGGTCAGGCCGGCCGTCTCGACGGCGTCGGCGGCGATGACGCCGTGGCCGCCGCCGTCGGTGAGGACGGCGACCCGGCGTCCGGCCGCGCGCCGGGTGCCGTTCAGCGCGGCCAGGACGACGGTGAGTTCACGCGGGGTGGCGACCAGTTCCACTCCGGCGTCCCGGCACGCCGCCGTCACCACGTCGGCCGAGGTGGTCAGCGCGCCGGTGTGCGACTGGGCGCTGCGCGCGGAGGCGTCACCGCGTCCGCCGGTGAGCAGCACCACGGGTTTCCCGGCGTCGGCGGCCGCCTCGGCGAAGGCGCGTCCGTCGGCGAAGTCCTCCGCGTAGACCGCGATGGCGTGGGTGCCCTCGTGCCGTGCGCAGTCCGCGAGCAGGTCGACGAGGGTGACGTCGGCCTGGTTTCCCAGCGAGACGAACCGGGAGAAGCCCAGACCGTGCGGGCGGAAGCGGAGCTGGAGTTCCAGGGCGAGGTTCCCGCTCTGGCTGAGCAGTGCGACACCGCCGGGGGTGAAGGTGTCGGAGGCCAGGAAGAGGTCCGTGGTGTTGTCGGCCAGCCCCAGGCAGTTCGGTCCGACCATCACGGCACCGGCGGCGCGTACGCGTTCGGCGACGGCGCGCTGGCGTGCTCGTCCCGCGTCGCCGGTCTCCGCGAAGCCGGCGGTGATGGCGACGATGGCCCGGGCCCCGCAGGCGAGGGCCTCGTCGACGGCGTCCTCGAATCCGGCGGCGGGTACGGAGACCACCGCCAGGTCGACGGGTTCGCCGATCGCGCCGAGGCTGGGCGCGGCGGTGCGGCCGAGTACCGTGCCGCCGCGCCGGTTGACGAGGTGGAGGGGGCGGCGGCCGTTCGCGCGCAGGGCTTGTGCGGCGATGGCGTGGCCGTACTTGGCCGGGTCGTCGCTGGCTCCGACGACGGCGACGGATACGGGGTCGAAGAGTGCCGACAGGTCGCGTCCCATGTCACTTCGCCAGTCGTAGCGCGGAGTTGGGGCAGGCGGCGACGGCGGCGTCCGCGTCACCGGGAGCCACTTCGCTGACGCGGACCTGGGCGTACCCCCACTCGTCGAGCTCGATCAGCTCGGGCGCGGGTTCCTGGCAGAGGCCGTAGCCCTGGCAGCGGGTGGAGTCCAGCAGGAGTTTCACGACGGGGTCCTTTCGGGTGCGCTGGGCTTGGGGCGGGACGTGGAGCGGGTCAGGGCACGGTCACCGTGAACCGGCGGCCGTCGTCGGGTGTCACGGCCGTGCACGCCGGGCAGCCGGAGCCGCGGTGGGCGTCGATCCGGGCGGGGAAGTGGGCGAGGAGGGTGGCGACGATGCGGGCGGCCGCGTCGAGGAGCCCGCAGGCCCCGCGGCCGGGCAGCTGCCGCGACCAGCGGTGCAGCTGTCCGGCCGTGTCATCGCCGGCCGCGCCGCGTGCGACGGCCGTGAGGGTGCCGGCCAGCGCCCCGGTTCCGGAGACGCACACACCGCACTGCCGCGCGCTCTGTGCCGCGAGGTAGGCGGTGGCCTCGGCGGCCAGGGCGACCGGGCAGTCCTCCGGGTGCAGGAAGTGCAGCGCCGCGCAGCCGAGCGCTCCGCCGACGGCCTTCAGGCGGTCGTGGTCGAGCGGCAGGTCCCTCCAGCCGGGGCCGTACAGCCCGCCGAACAGGCCGCCCAGCAGGACCGCCTCCGCCCTGCCGTGCCCGCACAGGTCGGCGAGGAGCTTCAGGTGGGCGCCGACGGGTGCTTCGACCAGCGCGGCGGCGCGGCCGCCTGATCCGGAGAGGGTCACCAGATGGGCACCGGAGACCGCCGCCGCGGCGTCGGGGCACGAGTGCATCAGCGCGATCCGCGCCAGTGTCTCCACGTTGGCGACCAGGGTCGGTGCGCCGCCGACCCCCGCTTCGAAGGGGCGCGGGGGTTTCGCCGTGGGCAGCGCGGGACCGCCCTCGATGCGTCGTACGACCGCGGTTTCCTCACCGGCGACGTACGCGTGCGGCGTCCGTACGACGTCGATGCGCAGCCCGGTGGGACGCTCGGCGAGGGCGTGCCGGACGACGTGCTCGGCGACGGGGTCCGAGAGGTAGACGAAGCCGTGTCCGGCGCCGGTCATGGCCGCGGCCAGCCGCAGCCCGTCAAGGACCAGATGCGGCCGGTGGCACAGCAGCCACCGGTCCTTGACCGAGCCGGGCTCGCCCTCCTCCCCGTTGGCGACGACGACGGGCCGGCCGGGCGCGTCGCGGACCGCGCGCAGCTTCACGGCGGCGGGGAAGCCGGCACCCCCGCGGCCCCGCAGTCCGAGGTCGGCGATCCAGTCGAGCAGCCGGTCGTGCGAGGTCAGCGGCGCGTACCCGCCCACGGCGAGATACCGGGCGAGGTCCTCGACACCTTGGTACGGCTCGGCGCCGAACACCGGCGAGACGAGCAGGCCGGGCTGTCCTTCGGGGAGGAGGCAGTGGACGCCGGTCATGCGGTGCTCCTGGGCTCGGTGCGGCCGAAGGGGGTGGGGCGGCTGCGGGCTTTCAGGCGGGTCAGTGCTGCTTCCAGGTCCCGCCGTTGTGCTGCGGTGCGCGCGTAGGCGGTGCCGGGCAGGCCGATCAGCATGCGGTGGTGGTCGAGGACGACCTCGCCGGCCACCAGCGCCGGACGGGGGTCGGTGGTCGGGGATCCCGCCGCGGCCTCGACGACCAGGTCGGTGACCTCGCGGAGGTAGCGCAGCCAGCTGTCCTGGGTGCCGCGCAGCACCAGCCGCTGGACGCGTCGGCGCTCGGCGGCGACCAGGGCCGACGGCGGGCGGGCGGCCGCCGGCGTCCGGAGGGCGGCCACCGCGGTGGGCAGTTCCTGTTCGGGCTCCGGTGTGAGGCCGAGCCATACCAGACTTCGGCGAGCGCTCATGCGTGCCTCCTCGGTCGCACCGCGTCCGGACGGGCCGGAACGGGCTGGCGCGGCGATGGCATGGACGGGAGGGTGCTCCGCGCCCGAGTGGGGCGGGAGGACGGGAGGGTGCTCCGCGCCCGGGTGGGGCGGGAGGCGGGCGCGGGTGCCGGCCGCACGGCCGGACACCTTGGTGGCGTGGACCGGGATCCACGGGCTCGGTGGAAGAGGGCCGAGGAGCCCTCCGCGGGCCTGGCCGTCCACCTGCCACGACACTAACTAACTAATTAGTCAGCCCACAAGTCTTGACTTGGCGCCGCCCCGGTCGCACTCTGACTAACCAATTAGTCAGCCGGATCCCGGCAGGTCGCAAGCCGAACCTGCCCGATGTCCCGGCGCCGCCTCACCGCCCATCGCCGCCGCCGCGGCGCGGAGGAGGATTCCCGTGCACCCCTCGACCACCCGGGCAGCCGCCGTCTCGCCCGCCCCGCCGAAGCCGCCGCCCCCGGAGCACCCCGGGCAGGCCCTCCCGGCCCGCTACTACACGGATCCGGCCATCGCGGAGGCCGAGACCGAGCACATCTTCGCCACGTCGTGGCAGCTCGTGTGCCACGAGTCCGACCTCCCCGGACCCGGCGCCCGCCTGACCGCGACCGCCGCGGGCCGGGAGGTGCTGGTGGTCCGGACCGAGGACGGCGGCCTCGCCGCCCACCTCAATGTCTGCCGGCACCGCGGCACCCGTCTCGTCACGGAACCCGAGCCGTCCGGCAAGGCCATCCGCTGCCCGTACCACGGCTGGACCTACAAGCTCGACGGACGTCTCGTCGGCGCCCCCGAGGCACGCCGTATCCCCTGCCTGGACAAGCCCCGGCTCGGCCTGCACCCGGTCAACGTGGAGTCGTTCCTCGGCTTCGTCTTCGTCAACCTCGACATGGAGGCGACCCCGCTGACGGAGAGCTGCGCGGGGCTCGCCGAGGCCGTCGGCCGCTACGCCGGGCCCGGCCTCGTACCCGTCGGCAGGCACCGCATCCACGACCTGGCGGGCGGCGAGCAGCAGAACGCCAACTGGAAGGTGATCGTCGACAACTACCTGGAGGGGTACCACGTCCCGGTCGCGCACCCCGCGCTGATGCGACTGCTGGACTACCAGGCGTACACGGTGGACGTTCAGGAGAACTACGTCCTGTTCGAGTCACCGCTGCGCGACAAGCCCTCCTCGAACTGGACCGAGCGGCTCTACCAGCGCCTGGCGACCCCGATGCCGGGGCTGGCCGAGGCCGACCGGCGTGTGTGGCGGTACGCCGTGATCTATCCGAACACGCTCATCGACTTCTACCCTGACCACGTGCTCGCGTGGACCGCCCTGCCCACCGCCCAGGACCGGGCGGCGATCCCCGGCGGCTTCTACACGAAGCACGGCGAGAGCGTCCGCACCCGGCTGGCCCGGCGGCTGAACATCCACATCGGCTGGGTCACCAACGACGAGGACGCCGAGCTGGTGGAGCGCGTGCAGGCCGGACTGACCACACCCGGTTTCGAGCCGGGACCGCTGTCGCAGCGCGAGGCCGCCGTGGGCTGGTTCGCCCGCCGGGTCCGGGACGACCTGGCAGGGCACACCCGGGGCCGGGACGACCTGGAGGGGGACGCCCGGTGACCTCCTCCCCCACGCCGTACGCCATGGGCCCCCGGACGGACTTACCCCTCCCCCGCTGACGCACGCTCGCACCCTCCCCAGACCGGTCCTTCCTACGGAGTCAGGGCCTCCGTGAGCCGACCCGCCGGTCCAGCCCTGGAGTTGTGCCGTTCCTCGACGGAGAGGACGTTCCGTGTCCCCCGAGGTACCCCCACCCACCCGACGCGCCGTGCTGCGGACCGGTGTCTGCGGACTGCTCGGCGCCGCGGCAGGCGGCTGCGGGTTCATGCCCGCCAAGAGACCCGACGCGCGGGCGCTCGCGCCGGTCGAGCCGCGCGTCGACGGCGATCTCGTCTACTTCAACTGGGCCGACTACGTCGACCCGTCCGTGTTCAAGGGCTTCGAGAAGGAGTACGGCGTCCAGGTCATCCAGTCGAACTTCGACTCGATGGAGGGCATGGTCGCCAAGCTCAACGCCGGCAACCGCTACGACATCGTCTTCCCCTCCGCCAAATGGGCCCAGCGTCTGGCCCACGCGGGCCGGCTGCGCCGGATCGACCACTCCCGGCTAGCCCACGCCGGCGCGATATTCGGCACGTACACCTACTTCGCCGACCCCTGGTACGACCCCGGCTCCGCGCACACCGTCCCCTTCACCGCGTACAAGACCGGGATCGGCTGGCGCCGCGACCGGATCGGTGAACTCACCGGTTCCTGGCGGGACCTGTGGAGCGACAAGGCCAGGGGCAGGGTCTTCCTGCTGGACGACCGCGACGAGGTGCTCGGCATGGGCGCTCTCGAACTCGGCCTGGGCGTCAGCACCGGCGACACCGGTGACCTCGACCGCATCACCTCCCTGCTGAGCACTCTCCGCCCGCGGCTGCGCGGCTTCTCCAGCGACAGCTACAACAACCTGCTCAACGGCAACGCCGTCATGACCCAGGCGTGGAGCGGCGACATGGCCGCGATGCTCAACCAGGCCAAGGACCCCTCGGTGTTCGGCTTCGAGGCCCCGAAGGAGGGCACGCCGATCAACTCCGACTGCTACGCCATCCCGTGGAACGCCCCGCACCCCGGCACCGCCATGCTGTTCATCGACTACATGCTGCGACCGGAGAACGTGAAGAAGAACATCGAGTACATCGGCTATCCGATGCCGGTGGCCGGCTCCGAGAAGACCTATGCCGAGCTGGTCAAACCCTTCCCCGAGTGCCTCGTCACCGAGGACGAGCTGAAGGGGGACCTGTTCTTCCGCAACGGCAGCCGTGCGGCGGAGGACGCCCGCGACACCGCCTGGACCCATGTGAAGGCGGGCTGACATGGCACTTCTCCCCCGCCGCCGGGGCCCAGGCGCCACCGGCACCCGCATCTGGACCTGGTTCATGCTGCCGGGCACCCTGTGGATGACCGGGTTCCTGATCGCCTCGCTGACGCTCGTCGCCGTCCTCGCGGTCGGCACCACCGACGACCTCGGCAACCCGCGCTTCGGCTTCGACCTGTCCGGTGTCCGCGCCCTCGCCGACCCGGCCTACACCGAGGTCCTGGCCCGCTCGCTCGGCTACGCCCTGCTGACCTGCGCGATCTGTCTGCTGATCGCCTACCCGGTGGCATACACCATCGCCCTGCACGGCGGACGCTGCAAACACGCGCTGATCGCCGCGATCGTGGTGCCGTTCTTCGCCAACTACCTGGTCCGCATGTACGGCTGGTCGGTGGTCCTCTCCGACGACGGACCGGTGCTGCGCGCCCTGCGTGCCGTCGGGCTGGCCGACGGGAACACGAAGATCCTCAACACCGGCGTGGGCGTGGTCGCCGGGCTCGTCTACGGCTTCGTCGTCTTCATGATCATCCCGCTGTACGCGGCCCTGGAACGCCTGGACGTCTCCCTCATCGAGGCCGGCCGCGACCTGTACGGCGGCCCCGTCCGCACCTTCTTCTTCGTCACCCTGCCCGCCACCCGGCAGGGCGCGGCGGCCGGGCTCGTCCTGGTCTTCCTGCCCGCCATGGGCGACTTCGTCAGCGCACAGCTCATGGGAGGACCGGACCAGATCATGATCGGCAACCTCATTCAGGACAAGTTCTTCCAGGGCCAGAACTGGCCGCTGGGCTCCGCGCTCACCATGCTGCTGATGCTGGTGCTGCTGATCGGGATGTTCGGGTATCTGCGGCGCACCCGCAAGGACGAGGCGGAGGCCCGGCGATGACCCTGCTGCGTCTGCCCTCCGCCGCCGCACCCGCCCGCGCCACCGGCCGGGCCCGCGCCCGGCGCGGGCGCGCCGACCGGAGGCCACGGATCCTGATCGCCGTCACCGGGCTGTTCTTCGCCGTGCTCTACCTGCCCATCGCCGTGGTGGCCCTGTTCTCGTTCAACTCCAAGAAGTCCCTGACCGTGTTCGGCGGCTTCAGTCTGCGCTGGTACCGCGCCTTCGTCCACGACGACGTGCTGATCGCCTCGCTGGGGACCAGTCTGCGCATCTCCCTGGTGGCGACGGCCGGTTCGGTCGTGCTCGGCGGGGCGCTGGCGCTCGGCCTGGTGCGCTGCCGTACCCGGCTCGGTTCGCTGGCCGGCCTGATCATGCTGGTGCCGCTGATCACGCCGGAGATCGTCACCGGCGTGGCCTCGATGCTGCTGTTCAAGGGTCTGGGCGTGGCCCTGTCGACGGGCACGGTGATGCTCTCGGAGATCACCTTCTCCATCTCCTACGTCACCGTCATCCTCCGCTCCCGGGTCGCGGCGCTGAACCCCGAGGTGGAGGAGGCCGCGCTGGACCTGGGCGCCACCCGCTGGCAGGCGGTCCGCCTGGTCACCCTGCCGGCCCTGCTGCCCGCCGTACTCGCCTCGGCCGTGCTCATCTTCGCGCTCGTCTTCGACGACTTCGTCCTCGCCTACTTCACCACCGGCGTCGACCCCCAGCCGCTGTCGGTGCGGATCTACTCGGCGATCCGCTTCGGGCTGCAGCCCACCATCAACGCCGTCGGCACGCTGATGCTCGCGGCGTCCATCGCCCTCATCGCGCTGGCCCTGTTCATCCCGCGCCTCTTCGGCCGCCGCGGTGGCCTCGACATCCTCTCCGGAGAGTGATCCATGGACGCGACCCCCGCCGTCCGGCTCGACGGCGTCTCCAAGCGGTTCGGGGACTCCTACGCCGTCCACCGTCTCGACCTCGACATCGAGGCCGGCCACTTCTTCTCCCTGCTGGGGCCCTCCGGCTGCGGCAAGACGACCTCGCTGCGCATGATCGGCGGGTTCAGCGATCCCACCGAGGGTGCGGTGCTGCTGGCCGGTGAGGACGTGACCGCGCTCCCGCCCAACAAGCGCAACGTCAACACCGTCTTCCAGAGCTACGCGCTCTTCGACCACCTGGGCGTCGCCGACAACGTCGGCTTCGGCCTCAAGCGCAACGGCGTCGCCAGGGCCGAGATCCGGCGGCGTGTCGGCGAGATGCTGGAGCTGGTCCAGCTCGCCGGCCTCGCCGACCGCAAGCCCCGTACCCTCTCCGGCGGTCAGCGCCAGCGCGTCGCGCTCGCCCGGGCGCTGGTCAACCGTCCGGCCGTGCTGCTCCTGGACGAGCCGCTGGCCGCGCTGGACCTGAAGCTGCGCCGGCAGATGCAGGTGGAGCTGAAGCAGATCCAGCGCGAGGTGGGCATCACGTTCGTCTTCGTCACCCATGACCAGGACGAGGCGCTGACGATGTCGGACCGGATCGCCGTGATGCACGAGGGGCGCATCGAGCAGTGCGGCACCCCCGAGGACGTCTACGAGCATCCCGCCAGCCGGTTCGTGGCGTCCTTCATGGGCACCTCGAACCTGATGAGCGGCACCTACCGGGGCGGCGAGGTCGCCCTGGACGGCGGCCCGGCCCTGCCGGTCGGCGCACGGTCCGGTATCGCGGACGGCACCGCCGTCAGCGTCTCCGTGCGCCCGGAGAAGATCTGGCTGTCGGACTTCGAGCCGGGCATGTCGATGCTGAGCGGTGTGATCCGCGAGACCGTCTACAGCGGTCCGACCACCACCTACCTGATCGAACTCGCCCCGGGCGTCACGCTGTCGGTGCTGGAGCAGAACACGTCCCGCGCGCGCATGGAGGACCGCTGGAGCGGCGGCGAGACGGTGGAGTTCGGCTGGCGGCCCGAGCACTGCCTGGTCCTGGCCTGAGCCCACCCCTGGAGAAAGCGAATGCGATGCATCACGACGTGATCGTGCTCGGCGCCGGGCTGGCCGGGCTCGCCGCCGCCCGGGATCTGGCGGCCGCCGGCACCGACGTGCTCGTCCTGGAGGCCCGGGACCGGGTCGGGGGCCGGGTCGAGCAGACCCGCACCCCCGACGGCCGCACCGTCCAGCTGGGCGGCGAGGTGGTCGGCCGTGCCCACACCGCGTACCTGCGACTGGCCGGGGAACTCGGCCTGGAGCTGGTCCCCAGCTATGTCGCCGAACCCGGCCGTATGACCCGTTCCACACCCGAGGGTCTCTCGGCGGGCGATCCGCCGCACTGGTTCGGCCCCGGTGACATGGCGCGGCACGAGCAGCTGAGCAAGGAGTTCGGCGAACTCGCCGCCACGGTCGACCCCGGCGATCCCTGGTCGCACCCGGAAGCGGCCGCCCTGGACCGGCTGTCCGTGGCCGAGTGGCTGCGCTCCCGCCACGCCGGTCCCGCGGTGGTACGGCTGTGGGACATCGGCCAACTGGCCCTGGCGGGCGGATCGTACGAGCGGATCTCGCTCCTGGCCGCGCTCCGCAAGAGCGCGGCGGTCCCCGGTGCGGGCGACTACGACTACGACGACTGGGAGGGGCTGCGGCTGGCCGCAGGGTCGGCCACGCTCGCCGAGGTGATGGGCCGCGAGCTGGGCCCGCGCATCCGCCTCGGCTCGCCCGTCGCCGCGCTGGACGTACGCCCCGGCCGCTGCGCCGTGCGCCTGGTCACCGGCGAGGTGCTCACCGCGACGGCCGTGGTGAGCGCCCTGCCTGTGGGTCCGCTGCGGGCGGTCGCCGTCACCGGTGTGAGCGATGCCCGCCTGGCCTCGCTGCACCGGCAACGACAGGCGACGGCCGCCAAGTTCGCCGCGGTGTACGAGCGTCCCTTCTGGCGCGCCGACGGCCTGAGCGGACTGTCCGAGGCCGAAGGGGTGTTGGGCAGTACCTGGCCACAGAACGAGGGCGTGCTGTCGGCGCTGGTGCCGCCCGAGCGCTACGGCGTCCTGCTGGGCACCCCGCCCCAGCTGCGCGTCCCCGAGCTGCTCGGCGAGATGGCCGTCATGTTCGGTGACGAGGCGCTGCGGCCGGCCGCCAGTCATCTGCGGCTGTGGGGAACCGACCCGTGGACCCAGGGATATGTGACGCAGTGGCCGCCGGGCGAGGTGACGGCGGTCGGCCCGCTGCACGGCACCCACGAACCACCGTTCTACGTCTGCGGCTCGGACCAGTGGGTCGCCGGATACATGGAGGGCGCCGTCCGCACCGGCCGCGCCGCCGCCGAGGAGGCACTGCGCCGTGGCTGACACCGACCGCCTCAACCACATCGGCGGCAAGGACGTGGCCGCCGCCGGCGGGGCCACGCTGTCCTTGGTCGACCCGGCCACCGCGCTCCCGCACGGTACGGCCCCGCTCTGCGGACCCGAGGACGTGGACGCGGCCTGCCGGGCGGCGCGGGAGGCCTTTCCCGGCTGGTCGGCCACGACTCCGGCGCAGCGGCAGGCCGCCGTGCTGGGCATCGCCGACGCCCTGGAACGGGAGGCGGCTGCCGTGGCGAGCGCCGAGGTGGCCGACACGGGCAAGCCGCGGGCCCTGTTCCTGGCGGACGAACTGCCCGCGATCGTGGACGTGTTGCGGTACTTCGTGGGAGCCGCGCGGAACCTGCCGGGCGCCGCGGCGGCCGAGTACACACCGGGGCGCACGTCGGTCCTGCGCCGCGAGCCCGTCGGTGTCTGCGCCCAGATCACGCCGTGGAACTACCCGCTGATGATGGCCGTCTGGAAGGTCGCCCCCGCGCTGGCCGCCGGGAACACGGTCGTCCTGAAACCGTCCGACACCACGCCCTCCTCGGCCGTGCTCCTCGCCCGGATGGCCGCCGAGCACCTGCCGCCCGGTGTGCTCAACGTCGTGTGCGGCGACCGTGACACCGGGCGTGCGCTCGTCGCCCACCCGGACGTCCGGCTGGTCGCCGTCACCGGGAGCGTGCGCGCCGGACAGGAGATCGCGGCCGCCGCGGCGGCCGGCCTCAAGCGGCTGCACCTCGAACTCGGCGGCAACGCACCGGTGCTGATCCACGAGGACGCCGATCTCGATGCGGCGGTCGAGCAGTTGTCGTACCTGTCCTTCTACAACGCGGGCCAGGACTGTACGGCGGCCACCAGGATCCTGGTCCATCAGCGCAGGTACGACGCCTTCCTGGACGCGTTCGCCCGGCGGGCCGCACAGCGCGTGCCCGGCCCTCCCGACGACGAGGGGGCCGGCTTCGGCCCGCTGGCCAACGCCGCCCAACTGGCCTCCGTGCAGGGCCTGCTGGAGCGGCTGCCGGCGCACGCGGACATCGTCACCGGTGGCACGACCCTGGCTCGCCCCGGCTACTTCCATCAGGCCACGGTGGTGGCCGGGGCCCGGCAGGAGGACGAGATCGTCCAGAGCGAGGTGTTCGGGCCGGTCGTCACCGTCCAGCCCTTCGCCGACGAGGCCGAGGCGTTGCGGATGGCGAACGCGGTTCCCCAGGGGCTGGCCGCGAGCGTCTGGACCCGCGACCACGACCGGGCCATGCGCGCGAGCCGGGCGCTGCACACCGGCATCGTCTGGGTCAACACGCACGGCACGACGGTCTCGGAGATGCCGCACGGCGGTGTACGCCACTCGGGGTACGGCAGCGACCTCTCCCTCACCGGTCTGCTGGACTACACGCAGGTCAAGCACGTCATGCTGTGACGTCGTCCTGGCCGCCGGTCTCGAGGACCTTCTTGAGGGCGGCCAGTTCGGTGTCGACCAGGTCGGTCTGCGCCTTGAAGTCGGCGTCGGTGAGCGACGGCGGCCGATGGAAGGTGATCATGAACTCGGCGCCGTCGCCGTTGGGGACCACGCGGGCCGGTACCCGCCAGGAGGCGGTGTCGTCGACGTAGTCGTGATCGAGGATGCCGTACGCGGCGTCGGCGTGCAGGCGCAGCCTTGCCGGGCCCAGCGGGGTGGACATGCGCCACCAGTCGGGGTCGTCGGTGGGTTCGATGGACCGGACGTTCACCACGGCCCACCGGGGCCAGTTCGCGGGGTCGGCGAGGAAGGCGAAGACCTGCTCCGAGGGGCGTTCGATGCCGATGGTCTTGGTGACGGAGGGGCTGATGCTCATGGTGCGCTTCTTTCAGGGTGTGTCGGGCGGTGCCGAGGGGTGGGCCTCGCCCACCAGACGCCGGATCCATGCCTCCAGCTGCCGGCGCCGGCCTGCGTCGAGGGAGCCGAAGTAGTGGGCGTCGTTGCGGTCGGCCAGCTCGGCGAGTTCCGGTACGAGGGCATGGCCCCGGTCGGTCAGTACGAGCCGGACCGTGCGCCGGGAGACCGGGTCGGGTTCGCGGCGGACGATCCCCTTGGCCGCGAGGCGGTCGACCAGCCGGGAGACGGCTCCCGGATCGATGTCCATGTGTGCGGCCACGGCCTTGGTGGTGTCGTGCCCGTGGAACACGCTGACCATCACCCCCCACTGGGAGACGGTGACGTCATGCCGGGCGAGTTCGGCCTCGAACCGGCTGTGGACCTCGTCGGACAGCCGACGGAGCCAGTAGCCGAGGTGGTCGTGGAGTCCGCTTGGCTTACTCACACATCCAGCATCGTTGTCACGACAACTCTTGTCAAGGCAATTATGACACGGGCCTCGGCGGGACGGGCGCGGCGCACGCGCGCCCCAGGTCCACCGGGCACCGAAGCGGCTCGGTTCGTATCCTCCGGTGACCCGGAGGCCGGAGGATCGTGGCGCCTCCGCTAGCGGACGGCCGCCGCGGGCGGGCGTTCCCGGAGGGCGCCGTAGGCGACGAAGTACGCGGGCACCCGGCGGACCCAGCGTGACTCCGCGAGCAGGCGTGCCATGCGACGGGCCCGGTCCGCGCTCCCGAGGGGCGGCCGGCCCTGCAGGACGGGGGCGATGAAGCGGGCGTGGGCCGTCCGCTGGAGGGCCTGGGTGGCGACCGCGGTGGGACGGCGGCGGCGCTGCACACGGTGGACGTCGCCGAGGCCCACGGTTCCCCGGCGCAGCGGCTCGGTGAGACAGCGGGCGGCGGCCACGGCGTCCTGCACCGCGAGGTTGATGCCGATGCCGAAGACCGGGGACATCGCGTGCGCGGCGTCGCCGATGCACAGCAGGCCGGGGCGGTGCCAGCGGCGCAGCCGGTCCAGGCGCACGTCGAGCAGTTTGACCTCGTCCCAGGAGCGCACGGCGTGCACCCGGTCGGCCATCCAGGGAGCGGCGGCCGCGAACTGGGCCAGGAAACGGTCGAGGCCGGCGGCGCGGCGCTGGGCGTTCGTACCCTTGGGGATGAGGGCGGCGCACTGCCAGTAGTCGCCGCGGTCGATCATCGCGGTCAGGAAGCGGTCACCTACGGCACCGACGAGTCCCTGCGGGTCGTCTTCCCGGCGCGGCAGCCGGAACCACCAGGCGTCCATCGGGCAGGTGAAGCGGCGCAGTCCCAGTTCCGGCCGGGAGCGGGCCAGCGATCCCCGGCCGTCGCAGGCGACGGTGAGCAGGGCGCGCAACTCGCCAGGACGGCCGTCGGAGGTGCGGTAGCGCACTCCGGTCACCCGTCCGGATTCGGTCACGAAGCCGGTGGCCTCGGTGTTCATGCGCAGATGGAAGGACGGCTCGCGCCGGGCCTCGTCCGCGAGCAGGTCCAGCAGGTCCCACTGGGGCACCATCGCCACGTAGTTGTAGGGCCCCCGGAGCACCGAGAGGTCCGCGACCGTGACCGCCGGCCGGCCGGCTCCGGCCGGCAGTTGGACGGTGCGCACGCGGCGCTGCGGCAACCGGGCGAAACGCTCGGCCAGGCCCAGGTCGTCCAGCAGCGCCAGGGTGGAGGGGTGGACGGTGTCGCCGCGGAAGTCGCGCAGGAAGTCGCCGTGCTTCTCCAGCACCGTCACATCGACGCCGGCCCGGGCCAGCAGCAGGGCGAGCACCATGCCCGCGGGGCCGCCGCCCACCACACAGCAGGTGGTCTGTTCCATGACGGTCCTGCCCTTCAGGACAGCATTAATTCATCGCTCGGTGAATAGTGTACTCCCGCGCGGTGGATCGGCGTCCCGGAATCGGTCAGCGGAACGCCCGTGCCGCCCCGCCGGGCGGCGACGATCTCCGCGACGATCGACACGGCGGTCTCCTCCGGGGTACGGGCGCCCAGATCGAGGCCGATCGGCGAGCGCAGCCGGGCCAGTTCCCGTTCGGTCACGTCTTCCGCCCGCAGGCGCCGGTTGCGGTCCTCATGGGTGCGGCGCGAGCCCAGCGCGCCCACGAACGCGGCGGGCCGGCGCAGGGCCTCCTTCAGCAGCGGCACGTCGAACTTCGCGTCGTGGGTGAGCACGCACAGGACCGTACGGGCGTCGGTGCCGGTGCGCCGCAGGTAGCGGTGCGGCCAGTCGACCACGACCTCGTCGGCGTCGGGGAAGCGGGCCCGGGTGGCGAAGACGGGCCGGGCGTCGCACACGGTCACGTGGTAGCCGAGGAACTTGCCCGCCCGCGCAAGCGCCGCCGCGAAGTCGATGGCGCCGAAGACGACCATGCGCGGCGGCGGCACGTGCGACTCGACCAGCAGGGTGAGACCGCCGGGGCGGTCGGAGCCGCCCCCGGACTCCGCCCGGGGCAGCCCCCAAGTCGCTTCGCTCGCCGGGACGTCCACCGTGCCGGTGCGGCCTGCCTCCAGCAGGGCCAGGGCCTGGGCCGCCACCGTCCGGTCCAGGTCCGGACGGCCGCCTAGGCCGCCCTCGCAGGTGCCGTCGGGCCGGACCAGCAGGGCGCGGCCGAGGAGTTCGGCCGGACCGCGGGCGACCCGGGCGAGGGCCGCCGCATCGCCGCGCGCGGCGGCCGACAGCGCTGACGCCAGGACCGTCCCGGACCGTCCGGCCACGGGCGTGATCAGCACGTCGATCGTCCCGCCACAGGTCAGCCCCACGGCGAAGGCGTCCTCGTCGCTGTAACCGAACCGTTCGAGCACGCTCTGTCCGGTCCTGAGCGACTCCAGGCACAGGTCGTACACCGCCCCCTCGACGCAGCCGCCGGAGACCGAGCCGATGACGGTGCCCGCGCGGTCGACGGCGAGCGCCGCGCCGGGACCGCGTGGCGCACTGCCGCCGACGGCGACCACGGTGGCCACGGCGAACTCCCGGCCCTCCTCCATCCAGTGGTGCAGTTCGTCGGCGAGGTCAAGCATCCGGCGCCCCCGCGGCGACCGACAGCACGCGGTCGGGGCGGATGGGCAGGCTGCGGTGGCGTACGCCGGTCGCGTGCCAGACCGCGTTGGCGACGGCGGCCGCGGCGCCGACGATGCCGATCTCACCGATGCCCTTGATCCCCACCGGGTCGTTCGGGTCCGTGTCGTCGATCCACTCGGCCTCGATGTGCGGTACGTCGGCGTGCGTCGCCACGTGGTAGCCCGCGAGGTCGGCGCCGACATGACCGCCCGAGGCGCGGTCCCGTACGGCCTCCTCGTGCAGGGCCATGGAGATGCCCCAGATCATCCCGCCCCGGAGCTGGTTGCGGGCGGTGAGCGGGTTGACGATCCGGCCCGCCGCGAAGACACCGAGCATGCGCCGCACCCGCACCTCACCGGTGGCCGTGTCCACGGCGACCTCGGCGAACTGCGCCCCGAACGAGTGCCGTTCGGCCGGGGCGAGGGCACCGATGGCCGCGGAGGTGTCGGACCGAACCGTGACGCCCTCGGCCGGGATCTCGGCACCGAGGGCCAGCCGCTCGCGCAGTTCGCGGGCCGCGGCCGTGACGGCCCAGGACCAGGAGCGGGTGCCCATGGAACCGCCCGCGATCATCGCCGGGCCGAAGTCGCTGTCGCCGATGCGCACCCGGACACGCTCCGGCGGCACCTGGAGCGCGTCCGCGGCCACCAGGGTGAGTGCGGTACGGGCCCCGGTGCCGATGTCGGCCGCGGAGATCCGGACGGTGAAGGTGCCGTCCGGGTGCGCGGTCGCCGACGCGGTGGACGGTGCGGCACCAGCGGGGAAGGAGGCCGCCGCCGTGCCCGTGCCGAGCAGCCAGCGGCCGTCCCGGCGCAGCCCGGGGCGCGGGTCCCGGTCGGCCCAGCCGAACCGCTGGGCGCCCTCCCGGAAGCAGACGGCGAGATTGCGGCCGGCGAAGGGCAGGCCGGACACCGGGCCCTTGTCGGGTTCGTTGCGCAGGCGCAGCTCGATCGGGTCGATCCCGCACCGCTCGGCGAGTTCGTCGAGCGCCGCCTCCAGCGCGAACGACCCCGGTGCCTCGCCCGGCGCGCGCATCCATGTCGGGGTCGGCACGTCGAGTGGTACGACGAGGTTGGCGGTGTGGTGGGCGTCGGCGTCGTACATCACCCGGGCCACCCCGGCGCTCGGTTCGACGAACTCGTGCACCGTCGAGGTGAGGCCGACCGAACGGTGCTCCAGGGCGCGCAGCCGGCCGTCGGCGTCGGCACCGAGCCTGACGCGCTGGGCGGTGGGGCTGCGGTATCCGGTCAGCGAGAACATCTGACGGCGGGTCAGGACGACGCGCACCGGTCGTTGCAGCACGGTCGCGGCCATCACGGCGGCCACCTGGTGGGCGCGGGGACCCTTGCTGCCGAAGCCGCCGCCGACGTGTTCGGAGCGTACCCGCACCGAGGCGGGGTCCAGCGAGAAGAGGTTCGCGAGTTCGCCTACGACCCAGGTGGCACCCTGGTTGGAGTCGATCACCTCGAGCCGGCCGCCGTCCCAGCGCGCGGTCGCCGCGTGCGGCTCCATCGGGTTGTGGTGCTCTTCGGGCGTGGTGTACTCGGCGTCCAGGACGACGGCCGAGGCGGCCAGTTCGGCGTCGAGGTCGCCCTTCTGGGTCACCGCGGGCATATGGCCGTCCACCGGACGGGCGTCCGGGTGCTCGCCCGTGAAGTCGATGTCGTGGGGCTCCTGTTCGTAGTGCACCACGAGAGCCTCGGCGGCCTCCCTGGCCTGCTCGGACGTCTCGGCCACGACCAGGGCCACCGGCCAGCCGAGATGGGGCACGCGGTCGTGCTGGAAGACCGCGCAGGTGGGGTCCGGACGCGTGCCCATCAGGCCGGTGTAGTCGGTGTCGACGCGCGGGGCGTTGCGGTGGTCCAGGACGGCCAGGACCCCGGGCATGGCGAGGACGGGCTCGGTGTCGAGGGCACGGACACGGCCACGGGCGACCCTGGACAGCACCAGCCAGCCGTACGCGAGGTCGGCGAAGGGCACCTCTCCCGCGTAGCGCGCCGCTCCGGTGACCTTGTCCCGGCCCTCCACGCGCGTGTGGGCGGTGCCGACGGCGGGCGCGTGGGTGTGGGTTCCGGTCGTGACGGTGGTCATCGCGCACCCTCCTCGGCGAGTTCGGACAGGACGGCCACCACGAGGTTGCGCATGAGGTCCACCTTGTATCCGTTGTGCGGCAGCGGCCGGGCCGCCGCCAGCTCGGCGTCCGCCGCGGCGGCGTAGGTGCGGGCATCGGCCGTCGCACCGGTCAGCACACGTTCGGCGGCCACGGCCCGCCACGGACGCGAGGCGACGGCGCCGAAGGCCAGGCGTGCGTCGCGGACCACACCGTCACGGACGTCGAGCGCGGCGGCGACCGAGCCGATGGCGAACGCGTACGAGGCGCGCTCGCGCACCTTGCGGTAGCGGGAGGTGGCGGCGACCGGGGCGGGCGGCAGGGTGACACCGGTGATCAGCGCGCCCGGCGGCAGGGCGGTCTCGAGGTGCGGGGTCCCACCGACCGGCAGGTAGAACTCGGCCAGCGGCAACTCCCCCGGGCCGTCCGCCGTTTCGAAGTGGACGACGGCGTCGCAGGCGGTCAGGGCCACGGCCATGTCCGAGGGGTGTACGGCGACGCAGTGACCGGACGCGCCCAGGATCGCGTGGTTGTGGTGCTCGCCCTCGATGGCGGGACAACCGCTGCCGGGGGCACGCTTGTTGCACGCCTTGGTGACGTCGGCGAAGTAGCCGCAGCGGGTGCGCTGCAGCAGGTTCCCGCCGACCGTGGCCATGTTGCGCAGTTGCCCGGACGCGCCGGCCAGCACCGCCTGCGCGAGCGCCGGGTAACGGCGCCGGACCTCGGGGTGGGCGGCCAGGTCGCCGTTGGTGACGGTGGCACCGATGCGCAGACCGCCCTGTGACGTCGGCTCGATGTCGTCGAGCGGGAGTTCGCGGATGTCGATGAGCCGGGTGGGGCGCTCGACGCCGGTCTTCATGAGGTCGACGAGGTTGGTGCCGCCGCCGAGGAAGCGGGTGTCCGGATCGGCGCCGAGCAGCGCCACGGCGCCGGCGACGTCCGACGCCCGCTGATAGTCGAACTCCCTCATGCCACGGCCTCCTTCGGGGCCGCGACCGTGCCGGTGCGCTCCGCACCGCTCGCCGCTTCGGCCGCGCGGGCCACCGCCTCGACGATGGAGACGTACGCGCCGCAGCGGCACAGGTTTCCGCTCATCCGCTCCCGGATCTCGCCGGCCGTCAGGGGTGGTGGTCCCGCTTCGGGGCGGACGTCCTCGGTGACGGCACTGGGCCAGCCCGCCGCGTGTTCCTCGATCATCCCGATCGCCGAACAGATCTGTCCGGGCGTGCAGTAACCGCACTGGAAGCCGTCCAGATCGAGGAAGGCCTGCTGCACGGGGTGCAGGGTCTCACCGTCGGCCACGCCTTCGATGGTGGTGATCTCACGGCCCTCGGCCGCCACGGCCAGCTGCAGACAGGCGACCGCCCGGCGTCCGTCCAACAGGACCGTACAGGCACCGCATTGTCCCTGGTCACAGCCCTTCTTCGTGCCGGTCAGATCGAGGCGCTCGCGCAGGGCGTCGAGCAGGGTGGTGCGGTGATCGACGGGCAGTGCGTACTTCTCGCCGTTGATCTTCAAGGTGATGACACTGGACGTCGATGAGGCCATGAGCTGCTTCTTTCGCGTTTCCAGGACGGTCAGGACGGTTCGGGTACCGGGCCGGGTGGGGGGTGTGGGCGGCGAAGCGAACGCGGGGGTGCCGGGGCGGCGCAGTGGGCGGCGACTGCCGTGGGGCGGCGTCCGCGGCTATGGTGGACATAAGCGGACAGCTGTCCGATACCTGGAAAACGTACCGGACAGCTGTCCGCTTAGCAAGGGCGAGGTTCGGCCAAGCCCCCCGAGGAGGACGAGTGCCGCAGGAGAAGGAATCGCCCCGGCGCTCGGACGCACAGCGCAACCGCGAGCGCATCCTGGAAGTGGCGATCACCGAACTGTCGCGCTGCGCGGACGCCCCGCTCAGTGCGATCGCCAAGAAGGCCGGTGTCGGACAGGGCACCTTCTACCGGAACTTCCCCAACCGGGAATCGCTCGTCCTGGAGATCTACCGCCACGAGATGCAGCAGGTCGCCGAAGCCGCGGCCCACCTGCTCCGGACCCGGGCGCCCGAGGAGGCCCTGCGTGCCTGGATGGACCGGCTGTCCGAGTTCGCCATGACCAAGGCCGGGCTGGCCGAGGCGATCCGGCAGGCCACCAGTGCACCGGGAGGCCCCGGCAAGCCGTCCCCCACGCCGGTGGCGGCCGCGGCGGAACTCCTGCTCCGCGCCAACGAGGAAGCCGGCACCATCAGGCCCGGGGTCACCGCCGACGACTTCCTCCTCGCCATCGCGGGCCTCTGGCAACTCGACCCGCACGACGACTGGCGCTCACGCGCCACCCGCCTCCTCGACCTGGTCATGGACGGCCTGCGCGCGGGGGCGCACGGCACGCAGGCGTAGCCCTGCCGGGGCGGACGGCGCTCTGTGGGGGCCTGCGGGGCACCTACGGCTGACGTGCAGGCACAGCCGACGGCCGCCCCGCGCGGCCACCGCCGAGCGGCCCTACCCGCTGGGCACTTCCGCACATGCCGACACTCGCAGATCACCACGCCTGCTGGTCACCGCCCCCGCAGGTCCCCACCCCGGCAGCGCTCTGCGGTCCCCGCGTCGGTCAGCGCCCGGATCGCCCCGCGCGAGGCAGTGCCTGGTACTCCCCGCGCGAGGCAGTGCCCGGTGCTTCCCGTGTCAGCGGTCGGCGGTGCTCGAGGCGTCTCGGTCGGCGGCGGCGGCCGCCGACTCGGCGTCGTTCACCTTTTTCTGCATCTGCGCCAGTTGCGAGGGCGCGGTGTCGGGCGTGGCCTTCCCCGAGGCGCTGTCGTGGTGGGCGCAGCCCGTGCCGAGCACCAGCACCAGTGCGGTGGCCGCCGTCAGGGTCAGGGCCCGGCGCCGGGCCCGCATCAGCTCGCCGCCTTCCCGTTGCCGTCCGCCGCACACCACGTCTTGACGGTCGCCAGATCCTTCTGACGCTGCTCCAGGTTGGTCCGCAGCGACTTGCGGAAGTCCAGCCGGTCCTGGAGGAAGCCGGCGATCTCGGTGTGGCCCGCCTTCTTCGCGTTGTCGACCCGCTTCTGCAGCCGCGCCACCGACCCGCGCGTTCCCGCTCCGGCGTCGAGCCGCTTCAGGGCCCGTTCGATCCGGTGGTCGATCTTCGGCACCCGCTTGCACAGGGCGCGAGCCCCGTCACCGGCCGGCTTCGCGGCGGGCGTGCTGTCGGCCGCGGAAGCCGCCCCCGCCGTGCCCGCCAGGACAGCCGTCACGGCGAGCCCCGTGAGCAGCGTGCGCGTCCGTCGTCGTACGTCCATCTGCCTCTCCGTTCCCTTCCGGCGGACGGCCAGGTCGTCCGTCCGTCGCGAGGGAGGCTAGGGAACGTCTTTGGGGAAACTCTGTGACCGGTTTGCCCCGGCTGTGCCGATGAGCCAGTCCCGCCGGGCCGGCAGCCCGCCGCCACTTGAGGGCAGTCGTACGGCGAAGCGGGCGCCGACGCCGCCGGGTCCGTCCGTCACGGTGACACTCCCCCGGTGCAGCGCCGCCTGCTGGGCGACGAGGGTCAGCCCGAGCCCGGAGCCCGCGCTGTCCGGGCCCCGCTGGAACCGCTCGAAGACCCGGTCCCGGGCGTCGGGCGGCACGCCGGGCCCGTGGTCGTCCACGGTGACCACGACCCGGCCCGCGGTCGCACTCGCGCCCACCCTGACCCACGGCCGCCCCGTCGCGTCCCGCCCGTGTGCCAGGGCGTTGCCGAGCAGGTTGTCCAGCAGCAGCCTGAGTCCCGGCTCCCAGGCGTGCACCGTGAGCCCGGGAGCGGCGTCCAGGGTGATCTCGGCGTCCGGGACCCGGCGGCGGGCCTCGGCTACGGCCGCGTCCGCCACTTCGGCGAGGTCGACCGGGCGGAACGCCTCCGCCTCCACCAGATCCCCGCGGCCCAGCTCGCGCAGCATCACCAACAGACCGAACAGCCGGGCGTGTTCGCGCCGCAGGTCGGCGAGGATCTCGGCGCGGTCGGGTGCGGGCAGACCCGGGTGGTCGGCGAGGATGTCGAGGTTGGTGCCCATGCTCATCAGCGGGGTCCGCAGTTCGTGCGCGGCGGCGGCGGAGAACGACCGGGCGGTGTCCAGGGCATCGGCGGTGCGGGCGGCCTGTTCGTCGTAGCGGGCCAGGACGGTCCGCAGGGTGGCCGCCAGCTCGTCCACCTCGGTCACGCCGGTGCGCCGGTCGGCCGGGCGGGCGCTGCTGGTGCGTGGGTCGAGACCGGCGGTGCGGCGGGTGAGGCGACGCAGCGGGGTGCTCGCGCCGGTGGCCAGCCCCCAGGCGAGCAGACCGGACAGGGGCGCGGCGAGGAGCGCGGTGCGGAGCACGCGGCGCCGCACCAGCCGGAGTTGGGTGCGGTCGGCAGTGTCGGTCGAGAAGACCCACAGGGTGCCGGCGCCGGTGGTGCCCCGGACGGGCCGGGCCAGGGCCCGCCAGCTGCGGGCTCCGTCGCGGACGGTGACCGGGCCGGTTGTCCGTGGCGGGAGGGCCACGCTGGGGCCGGGCTGCGGGCCGCCGCTGAAGTCGGCGCCCGGTCCGACGACGCGTACGCCGACGTCGAGGGCCGCGCTGAACAGCTTGCGTTCCCTGGTGTCGGCGGCCCTGGGCCGGCCGTTCTCCGAGGCCCGCAGCAGCGACCGGGCGTCCGGGGCGATGGCGGCGGCCCGCTGCCGCAGATGCTGGTCCTCGGCGCGGTGCAGGTCACGTGCGACCAGGTGCAGGAGTAGCCAGCCGGAGGCCAGGACCAGCAGCGGGACGGTGCAGCCGACGGCGATGCCGATGCGGGTCGAGAGTCTCACGGTGTGTCCCGGGCCTGCCTGAGCACGAAGCCGACTCCGCGCACGGTGTGGATCAGCCGGGCGCCTCCGTCCGCCTCGAGCTTGCGCCGCAGATAGCTGACGAAGGTGTCGACGGCGTCGGTGCGCACGTCGAAGTCGTAGCCCCACACGCGTTCCAGGAGCTGGTCGCGGGTCATGACGAGCCCCGTGTTGCGGGCCAGCACCTCGAGGAGCTCGAACTCTCGACGGGTCAGGTCCAGCGGGCGGCCGTCCCGCTCGGCGGTGCGCGCCGCCGGATCGACGACCAGGCCCGCCACCCGCAGCACCGTCCGGTCGGCGGGCGGCCTGCGGCGCAGCAGCGCGTGCAGCCGGAGCACCAGTTCCTGCAGGGCGAACGGCTTGACCAGGTAGTCGTCGCCGCCCGCCTGGAGTCCGGCGATACGGTCGGCGGTCTCGTCGAGGGCGGAGAGCATCAGCACCGGCAGGTCCCGGCCCGAGTCGCGCAGCCGGGTGCACACCTCGATGCCGCTCATGCCGGGCATCGACACGTCGAGCACGACGACGTCCGGCGGCGCCTGCTCGACCACGGCGAGCGCTCCGGGTCCGTCGGCCGCGGTCCGCACCTCGAAGCCGTTCAGCCGCAGGCCCCGTTCGAGCGACCGCCGGATCGCCGCGTCGTCGTCGACCACCAGTACCGCACCGGGGCAGGTGTCGTCCCTCATGCGCCCTCCCTCATCGCGCGGTCAGGGTACGTCCTGTCTCAGCCGCCTCGTGTCGGCTCCCGTTCTGCTCGCCGCGACGCGGGCCGGCCTCGTCGAGCACCTGGCCCGCGACAGGGGACTGCCCCGCGAGGAGCTGCGGGGACGGCTGACGGAGTTCACCGCGGGGTTCCTCGGCACCGGTGCGGTGCCGAGGAACGGCCGGCCGGGACTGATCAGAACCTGGGCTCGGGGAACTGGACCTGGACGAGTTCGGCCGCCTCCTCCTCCGTCTCGACGGAGGGCGGGGAGCCGGCCAGCGGCCGGTTGGCGGTTTCCCTCATGCACAGGACGGCGACGACGCCGACCACCGCGGCGGCCGTGGCGTAGTAGGCCGGCATGAGGTTGGTGTCGAAGGCGCTGATCAGAGCGGTGATCACCAGCGGAGTCGTGCCGCCGAAGACCGATGTGGAGAGGTTGTAGGCGACCGAGAGGGAGCCGTAGCGGATGTGGGTGGGGAAGATCGCCGGGAGCGCCGCCGACATCGTGCCGAGCATCGCCACCAGGGAGAGCCCCATCAGCAGCAGCCCGAGGGTGATGAGGAGGACGTCGCCCTGCCGGACGAGCAGGAAGGACGGCACGGACAGGAGCAGGAACCCGAGCATGCCCGTCATCAGCAGCGGCTTGCGGCCGTACCGGTCCGACAGCCGTCCGACCTGGTTGATGACGCACATCTGGACGACCATCACGACGAGCAGGATCAGCAGCCCGTGGTCGGTCCCGTAGCCCAGTTCGTCGGACAGGTACGTCGGCATGTACGACAGCAGCATGTAGTCGGTGATGTTGTACGCCGCGACCAGCGCGAGACACAGCAGCAGCGGCCGCCAGTGGCGGGTGAAAATCTCGCCGAGGTCGGCGGCGGCCGACGTCTCCACCGTGTCGGCGGCCTCACTCGCCTTGACGGGACCGCCCTCCAGCTTCTGGAAGGCGGGCGTCTCGTCCAGTTTGAGCCGCAGGTAGAGGCCGATGAGGCCGAGCGGTGCCGCGACCAGGAAGGGGATGCGCCAGCCCCAGTGCAGCATCTGGTCCTCACCGAGGACGCTGCTCAGGGTGACGACCAGGCCGGAGGCTGCGACATACCCCGCGAGCGTGCCGATCTCCAGGAAGCTGCCGAAGAAGCCGCGCCGCTTGTCGGGGGCGTACTCCGCGATGAAGGTCGACGCACCTCCGTACTCCCCACCGGTCGAGAATCCCTGCACCAGCCGGAAGAGGATCAACAGGGCCGGGGCCCAGAGACCGATGGCCGTGTGCGAGGGGATGAGGCCGATGGCGAACGTGCCCACCGCCATCATGATCATGGTGATGGACAGGATGGCCTTGCGGCCGACCTTGTCGCCGAGCGGCCCGAAGACCATGCCGCCGACGGGACGCACCAGGAAGGCCACCGCGAAGGTCGCGAACGAGCTGAGCAGCTGGGCGGTGTCGTTCCCCGAAGGGAAGAAGACCTTGCCGATGGTCGAGGCGAGATAGCTGTAGATGCCGAAGTCGTACCACTCCATCGCGTTGCCGAGCGCGGCGGCCCTGGTGGCGCGTTTGACCGCCGCCTCGTCGGTCACGGTGATGTCGCTGCGGCGCAGCTTCGGGTGGCGTCGCTTCTCGATCGCGCGGAACAGCACCCGGTGGCGCCTGACCGCAGCGGGGTCCACCGACTCGTCCTGGTCGGTCGCCGCCATGACGGTGTTTCCTTTCGCCGGTCGTGTTCTGCACGCCTGCACAGTTCTCGCCCGCTCAAACGTGCGGCAGCCGTCCGGGAGGTGTGGTCACGCCGCGGTGCGGGAACTTGGTTCGCCCGGGTGCGGTCCTGGTGAGCCGGGTGCCGGCCCGGGGAGAGGAGCCCCGGTGACAGCGTCAGCCGAGAGCGGCCGGAACACGGGCGCCCCCCAGGACGGGTACGAGCCGGATCCGCACCGGTGGCGTGCCCTGTGGGTCACCCTGGTGGCCGGCTTCATGAGCCTGCTGGACGTGACGATCGTGGCGGTCGCCCTGCCCACCGTCCAACGGGACCTGCACGCCTCCCCTGCCCAGGTCCAGTGGGTGGTCTCCGGTTACGCCCCGGCCTTCGCCCTCGCCCTCGTCACCGCCGGCCGTCTCGGCGACGCCCTGGACCGGCGCCGTATCTTCCTGCTGGCCCTCAGCGGCTTCGTGGTCTTCAGCGCGGCGTGCGGAGCGGCCCCCGACATCACCGTGCTGGTGATGGCCCGCCTCGCCCAGGGGCTGGCGGCGGGTTTCATGGCACCCCAGAACTCCGCGCTGATCCAGCAGATGTTCCGCGGCGCGGAACGCGGCCGCGCCTTCGGTCTCTTCGGCACCACGGTGGGTATCTCGTCCGCCGTCGGACCCCTCACCGGCGGTCTCGTCCTCGCCCTCGCCTCCGGCGACCAGGGCTGGCGGTGGATCTTCTACGTCAACGTGCCCATCGGCATCCTCGCCGTGCTGCTCGGCCGCCGTCTGCTGCCCCGCACCCGGCGTTCCGGGCGGGGCCACGTGGATCTGCCCGGCGTGCTGCTCCTCGGCCTCGGCGTGCTCGCGCTGATGTACCCGCTGGTCCAGGCTGACTCCGGCGGCATCGGCAGCCTCTGGTGGCTGTTCCTCGCGGGCGGCGCGGTGCTCGCCGGGTTCACCCGGTGGCAGCGCCGGCTCGTCGCCCGTGGCACCCAGCCGCTGCTCGACCCGCGCCTGTTCACCACTGTGCGTGGCTATGCCGTCGGAGCCGGTGTGGGCACGCTGTACTTCATCGGCTTCAGCGGCGTCTGGCTGGTCTTCGCCCTCTTCTACCAGCACGGTCTCGGCTTCTCCCCGCTCCGGTCCGGTCTGGCGGTGACCCCGTTCGCCCTCGGCACGGCGAGCGCGGCCGTCGTCGCCGGCCGGCTGGTGGACAGGTTCGGCCGCCTGCTCACCGTGTGCGGTCTGGCGGGCGTGATCCTGGGCCTCGGCGGAACCGCGCTGCTGCTCCGCTTCGCCCCGCTCGGTATCGCTCCCTGGGTGGCCGCCCCGGTGCTGTTCCTGGGGGGCGTCGGGGGCGGCTTCGTGGTCTCCCCCAACATCACCATGACCCTGCGGGACGTGCCCGTGCGCATGGCGGGGGCCGCGGGCGGCGCCCTGCAGACCGGACAGCGGCTCGGCGCCGCGGTGGGGACCGCCGCTCTGCCCGCCCTCTTCTACCTGGTGCTGGGCAGAACCGACGACTACCGGGGCACCCTCGCCGCCGCGCTGGCTGCCGCCCTCGTCGGCATGGGGGCGTCACTGGCTCTGGCGGCATTCGACTGGCACCGCGACCGGCGGACACGCCCACGGCACCGGAAGTGCCCCGACGAAGTCGCCCACGACCCGGTACACGCCCGGCAGACCTGACTCCGCGGTGGTACGGCCAAGTCAGTACGCGTCACGCACTGCCGCTTGTCGGCGGCGAGTTGCTTGACGTAGGCCGCCGCCTCCGGCTCGTCCAGGCCGCCGTGCATCACGGCGATGTCCCGCAGGGCCCGGTCGACGTCCTTGGCCATGCGGGTGGCGTCGCCGCAGACGTAGAAGTGGGCGCCGTCCTGGAGCCAGGACCACAGCAGGGAACCGTGTTCGCGCATCCGGTCCTGGACGTAGACCTTGGCGCGCTGGTCGCGGGAGAAGGCGGTGTCCAGGCGGGTGAGCGTGCCCCGGACAGGAACGCGGTCAGTTCCTCCTCGTGGTAGAAGTCCGTCGCGCGGTGCTGTTCGCCGAAGAACAGCCAGTTCGGCGCGCGGTGGCCGCGGGCCCGGCGCTCCGCAAGGAAGCCGATGAAGGGCGCGACGCCCGTGCCCGGGCCCACCATCACCGCCGGTGTGGCCGGGTCGGCGGGCGGGCGGAAGTGCGGTGCCCGCTGGACGCGGACCGGCACCGGCGTGTCCGGTTCGGCGTCGGCGAGGAACGGGGAGCACACGCGCTGGCGGGCGCGGCCGGCCGGCTTCTCGTAGCGGACGACGGAGACCGTCAGCGACACGAGGTGCGGGTCGGTGAGAGGGCTCGAGGATATCGAGTACAGGCGGGGTTGCAGGCGGCCCAGCACGTCCGCCCATTCCTGTGCCCCGGCCCGGATAGCGAACTCGGCGACGACGTCGACGGCCTGCCGTCTCCAGGACCACTGCGCCAGTTCGCAGCCCACCCCGCAGTACGAGCAGACCGTCCGCACCTTCGTCGTGTCCTCGCCCCGCGAGTCCGGCGCGGCCGGGTGTGAGCTCGGGCCCCGCACGCGGGGAACGAGTCAGCCCCGGCCGGCGAGGACGCCGTCCGGGGCCGGACCCGTACGCTGTCGAAAGAGGCGTCAGCGACGGGTGCCGCGGCCGTGGAGGCCGTGGTCGCCGTGCAGGCCGTGGTGGCCGTCGATGTGGTGCCGGCGGGCGCCGGCACCACCTTCGTGACCCCAGGAGACGACGTCGACGACGCGGCCGCGCGCGTCGCGCAGGATCGCGGTGTCGGTGTTGACGTCCCAGACGCGTGTGCGGCGGTCCTGGTAGAGGTCGGTCTTGGTGTCCTTGCCTGCACCGGTGTGCACGCGGACCGTGGCCCGGCCCTCGAGCCGCACGTGATGGAAGGTGTAGGTGTGGCCGTCCCGGTCGGACAGGGTCCAGTTGTCCAGGTTCATGGCTCGGCGGGAGCCGTTCGTGAGGTCGACCCACTGCTCGTTCAGGGAGCGGTGGGAACGGCCGTTCCCGTCCAGCCGGTCGTGCCGCACGCCGCTGATGAACACCATGGCGTGCGGACGGCCGGGCCGGTGACCGGCAGCCGCTGCCGGGAGCGTCACGGCACCCACCAGGGCGGCGGCGGTGGCGACGACGGCGGTCGTACGGCGGACGGAAGAAGAAACGGACACGAGGTCCTCCTTCACGAGGTTTGCGCACAGGCGGCGGCCGGTCGGCCGCACGCCCACACCCTGCAACCTCTGCCCGCTTGTGTACGGGAAGCGCGCATGGCATTACGAATACAGCAGGAATCCTTAACTTTCACATGCGATGCCGTTGATGTCCCGGATGCCGAGGGATGACGGAGGGTCAGGCGTCACCGCACCGGGCGTTCGGTGGTGACGGCGTCGTTGACGGTGCCGAAGTCGGCCGCGCCCGTCATGGCGTCGTAGGTCCCCGCGCCCAGCAGTTCGGCGGCCGCACGCTGGATGATGCCGTACGCGGTCTGAGCGAGCGCCGTGCCCACGCTGACGCGGCGGACGCCGACCGCCTCGAACGCCGGCACCGGCGGCGCGCCCGGACCGGCCATGACGTTGACCGGCAGCGGGCTGCGCCGGACCAGTTCGGCCACCGTGTCCAGGTCGACGAGGCCGGGCACGAACAGGCTGTCGGCGCCCGCTGCGGCGTAGGCCTTCGCTCTGGTCAGCACGTTCTCCACGCGGCCCTGCGGAGCGCCGATGCCGAACAGGAACACGTCCGTGCGCGCGTTGATCCACAGGCCGGGCAGCCCCGTCTCCGCGGCGGTGGAACGGGCCGCGCGCAGCCGTGCGGCCTGAGCGGGCACGTCGTAGAGCGGCCCGCCCGGCGCCTGCGAGTCCTCGAGGTTGACACCGACGGCGCCGGCCGCGATCACCTCGCGAACGGTGGCGGCGACGTCGTCGGCGCCGGGCCCGTAGCCGCCTTCGATGTCGGCGCTCACCGGCACGTCGACCGCTTCGGCGATCCGCCGTACGGCCGCGGTCATCTCCCCCCGCGTCAGGCCGTGGCCGTCGGGCCGGCCGGCCGACCAGGCGACACCTCCACTGGTCGTGGCGATCGCCCGGGCGCCCGCCCGCGCGATGAGCGCCGCGCTCGCGGCGTCCCACGCGTTGGGCAGCACCAGCGCACGCCCGTCGGAGGGTGTGTGCAGCGCGCGCAGGGCGTCGGCCAGTTCTCGCCGGGCAGTTCGCATGTTCGATCCCTTCGGTACGGATGACGGTCGAGCAGAGGGGTCAGGCCGTCGCCGTGGCGAGTTCCGCCACGGCCAGGTGGGTGGCGGCGAGGGCGCGCCAGGGGCGCCATCCGGCCGCGTCCGCGGTGTGGGCAGCGGCGCGGTCCACGGCCGGGAAGGCGTCGTCGTAGCCCAGTCGCAGCGCGATGCGGTGTGCGGTGTCCTCGGTGACGCCGGGCACGGTTCCCACGGCGCGCACGAAGTCCGCCAGGGGCGAGCCCCCGTCGAACAACGTGTCGTCCTGTGCGGCGGCGCGGGCCAGGGCACCGAGCGTGTCCGCCGTCTCCCGCGGCAGTCCGGCGCCCTTCAGGTCGGTCGCGGCCACGGTCTCGGCGGACGGGAAGAGGTGGGTCAGGCCGTGGCCGAGCCCGGGAACCGGCTGTCCGGCGGCCGCGACCAGAGCGGCCATCCGCTGCCGCGCCCCCGGCCGTTCGGCGTACTGGCCGAGTACGGCGTCCACAGCGATCTCGAAAGCTCCCCAGGCGCCGGGCACCCGCAGCCCCGGCCGGGCCGCGATGAGCGGGCCGAGCAGCGGATCACCGGCGAGGGCGGCCTGTGCCGGGGCGATGTGGGCGTCCACGCCGAAGATCCGGCCGACGCGTTCGACGACGTGGATCAGCCCTTCCCAGAACGGCAGATGGGCTCGCAGCAGCAGATGGTCCTCGCCGCCGGCACGCACCTCCAGCAGCCCGGCCTCGCCGTCCAGGCTGATCGTGCGCCGGTACACGCCCTCGCGCACCGACTCCACGCCCGGTACGGCCCGTTCGGCCAGGAAGGCCAGGAGTGCCGGCCAGTGCAGCGGCGGGGCGAACGGCAACCGCATCTCGAGTCCGCCGTCCGCCACGAGCCGGTCCGCCCGCCGGCGCCGGCCGCGCAGTTCCACCGGCGAGGCCCGGAACACCAGCCGCATGTCCCGGTTGAACTGCCGTACGCTGCCGAATCCGGACGCGAACGCCACATCGGCCACCGGCAGGTCCGTGTCGTCCAGCAGGCGGCGGGCGAAGTGCGCGCGGCGCGAGCGGGCGAGCTGGTCCGGGGTCACCCCGAGGTGCTGGGTGAACAGCCGCCGCAGGTGCCGGGGTGACACGGCGAGCCGGGCGCCGAGCGCGGCCTCGGTACCCGCGTCCAGCGCTCCCGCGATGATCAACTGCACGGCCCTGCAGAGCAGTTCGGGGACGTCCGCGGCGATCGGCCCGGCCACCCGGTACGGCCGGCACCGCAGACACGCCCGGAAGCCGTTCGCCTCCGCCGCCGCCGGGAGCTCGAACGTGCGCACATTCTCCGCCAGCGGCTTCGACCCGCAGCCCGGCCGGCAGTAGATACCGGTGGTGACCACGGCCGAGTAAGTCGTCATGTCCCTGTTCTAGGCGATCAGCCGGTCCCGGTGCTGGCCAGATTCGGACATGACCGTGGGCGTCAACGGGAGAAATGTGTGGGGGGCGGTGCCCGGGTGCCTCTACGGTGGCGCGGTGACGACTCAGGTGATCGTGGTCAACGGTGGTTCCAGCTCGGGGAAGTCCGCGATCGTGCGGTGCCTGCAGGCGGTCCTGCCGGACGCGTGGCTGGCTCTCGGGACGGACACGCTGGTCGAGGCGATGCCGCCGTCCCTGCGGACTTCGGACGGCGGGATCGGGTTCGCCGCCGACGGAGAGGTGACCGTCGGCCCGGAGTTCCGGACCATGGAAGCGGCATGGATCGAGGGGGTCGCCGCGATGGCCCGTGCGGGCGCCCGGGTCATCGTCGACGAGGTCTTCCTCGGTGGGGCCTCCTCACAGCAGCGATGGCAGAAAGCCCTGGCTGACCTGCAGGTGCTGTGGGTCGGCGTCAGGTGTGACGCCGCCGTGGCAGCGGGCCGTGAGGTCGCGCGCGGCGATCGGACCGTCGGCATGGCCGCGTCCCAGGCGGAACTGGTCCACCAGGGCGTGGCCTATGACCTGGAAGTGGACACGACGGTCGCGGAGTCGATGGAGTGCGCACGGACCATCGCCCGACAGGTCGGATGAAGCTCGCCCGCGCTGCCGGGCGCCCGTATACGCTCCGGCACGCGTTCCTGGACTTCGGCTCCGTACGCCGGTGACCACCGCGTCCGGGCGTTACTCGGCCGGATCAGCTGGTGACCATGCCCGCGACCAGGTTGAGGGTGGTGGCCAGGATGCCGGTGCTGAAGACGTACGACAACAGCGTGTGCCGTAGCACCATCGCCCGGATCAGCGGGCTGGAGACGGCGGTGTCGGAGACCTGGTAGGTCATGCCGAGGTTGTAGCTGAAGTAGAGGAAGTCCCGGTAGGCGGGCGGCTGCTGGGAGTTGAAGTCGATGCCGCCGGCGGACACGTCGTAGTAGAGGTGGGCGTAGCGGGTGGCGTACATCAGATGCAGCGACGCCCACGCGAGGAACACACCGGCGAGCGCGGTCAGTGCAGCGGCATCGCCGGTCCTGGAACCGTTCAGGAGGAGCAACAGCACGATGCCGACCAGCCCGCACAGTGAGGTGGCCACCACCACCAGTTCTTCGAGGAGGGGACGCAGGTCCTCGCGCAGGGCGTTGTGGTGGGTCGTCTCGGCGTCCATCGGCCAGAGCACCAGCCAGCCCGCCACGACGAAGAAGGCTTCCGTCGACGCGGTCCCGGCGAGGATCCCCAGTGGGGGACTCGTCGCCAGGGCCACGGTCGCACCGACCGCCGCTCCGACGACCACGGCGCAGGCCAGTCTGGGGACCGCCGGCAGCGGCATCCTCATGTTCATGCGACAGAACGGTAGTGGAGTCCGCTCATGACAACCGTGTCGGCCTTTCACGCTCACCCGGACGACGAGGTGCTCCTCACGGGTGGCACGCTCGCGCGGGCCGCGGCCGAGGGGCACCGCGTGGTGATCGTGGTCGCCACGGACGGCCTCATGGAGGCCGCGCCGGACGGCGGACCGCCACGCCTGGCCGAACTCCGCGCCGACGCTGCCGCGTTGGGAGCGCAGCGCGTGGTGCATCTGGGGTACGCGAACAGCGGCCACGGCGCGATCCTCTGCCCGGATCCGCCGGACCGGGCACGCTTCGCGCGGGCGGACACGGAGGAAGCGGCCGAACGGCTGGCCGCCGTCCTGCGCGAGGAAGACGTGGGCGTGCTCCTCAGCTACGACGCGCGCGGCGGATACGGCCACCGCGACCACGTCAAGGTGCACGAGGTCGGCAGGCGTGCCGCCGAGCTCACCGGGGTGCCCCGCGTGCTGGAGGCGACCATGCCGCGTGATGTGGTGGCGCGCCTGGTGAGGCTGGTGCGGGTGCTGAGGATCCCCGTGCGGTTCGACCCGGACGCGGTGCGTACCTCCTACACCCCGCGCGAGGCCATCACCCACTCCGTCGATGTCCGGCGCTTCGCCGCGCGGAAACGGGCGGCTCTGGCCGCCCACCGGTCCCAGGTGTCGGGCACGGGCCGGCTTGCTCCCGTGATGAGGGTGCTGGTTCGTCTCCCGTTGCCTGTCGTCGGTCGGCTGCTCGGCCGTGAGTGGTTCGTCGAGGTCCGCGCGGCATCCGGGTGCGATGCCGTCGCGGGCCTCTTCCAACCCGTTCCGTAGCGCCGGGCCCGGGCGCCTACATGCGGTGCGGTGCGGAGACGCCGAGCAGGCGCAGTCCGTTGCTCAGGACCAGCCTGCTCGCATCCGTCAGCCACAGCCGGGCCCGGGTACGGTCGTCCGGGGTCTCGCCGGTCCTGGGCAGGATCCGGCAGGCGTCGTAGAAGCGGTGGTACGTGCCGGCCAGCGCCTCCAGGTAGTAGGCCACCCGGTGGGGCTCGCGCAGTGTGGCCGCGGTGGCCACGACCTGCGGGAACTCGGCCAGCGTGGCCAGCAGGTCCGTCTCCCGCCCATGGGTGAGCAGGGCGGGGTCGAAGTCCTCCGGGTCGCCCTTGCCGATGCCGGCTTCCTTCGCCTTGCGCAGGACGGAGCACAGCCGGGTGTGCGCGTACTGGACGTAGTAGACCGGGTTGTCGTTCGACTGCCGGGTCAGCAGGTCGATGTCGAGGTCGATCATCGTGTCCACGCTGGCCCGCGCCAGCGCGTACCGCGCGGCGTCGACGCCGACCGCCTCGGTCAGGTCGTCGAGCGTGAGGACCGTACCCGCCCGTTTGCTCATCCGGACCGGTGTGCCGTCCTTGACCAGGTTGACCAGTTGGCCGATCAGGATCTCCAGGTTCCTGTCCGGGTCGTCACCGAAACAGGCCGCCATGGCCCGCATCCGGCCCACATAGCCGGCGTGGTCGGCGCCGAGCATGATGACGACCCGTTCGAAGCCCCGGGACCGCTTGTTCAGGTAGTACGCGCAGTCCGCGGTGAAGTACGTCCAGGAGCCGTCGCTCTTGACCAGCACCCGGTCCTTGTCGTCGCCGAAGTCCGTGGTGCGCAGCCAGAGCGCGCCCTCGTGCTCGAAGACGTGGCCGCCCTCGCGCAACCGGGCGACGGCCGCGTCCAGGTCTCCGCGGTCGTGCAGGTCCTTCTCGTTGAAGTAGGTGTCGAAGTGGGTTCCGAACGCGGCGAGTGATGTCTTGATCTCGGCGAACATCAGCTCCGTGCCGACCGCCCGGAACACCGCGGAGGACTCGGTCTCCGGCAGGTCCAGCGCGTCGGGCCGCCGACGCAGCACGGCGGCCGCGATGTCCCCGATGTACGCACCGCTGTAGCCGTCCTCGGGCACCGGCGAGCCGTGCGCCGCGGCCAGCAGTGAGCGGACGAAGCGGTCGATCTGCGCTCCGGCGTCGTTGAAGTAGTACTCCCGCGACACGTCCGCGCCCGCGGCCTCGAGCAGCCGGGCGAGGACGTCGCCCACGACCGCCCAGCGGGCCCCGCCGATGTGTACCGGGCCGGTGGGGTTGGCGGAGACGAACTCCAGGTTGAGCCGCAGGCCGCCCAGCCGGTCGGTGCGGCCGTAGGCGTCGCCGGCCAGGACGATGTCCCGGGCCAACGCGCCGATGGCCGCGCTCTCCAGGGTGATGTTCAGGAAACCGGGGCCCGCGACCTCGGCCTTCGCGACTCCGGGGGCCGCGCTCACCAGCGGCGCCAGCACCTCGGCGACGGCGCGGGCGGGCAGGTCCGCGGACTTGGCGAGCTGCAGGGCGACGTTGGTCGAGTAGTCGCCGTGGCCACGGTGACGGGGGCGCTCCACGCGGATCTCGTCGGGCAGCTGTGCCGAGATGTGTCCGGACTGGATGGCCGTGTGAATGCCGTCGGAGATGACGGCCGCGAGATCTGTTGGAGTCACGACGCCGACGCTACCGGAGCGGTCCCCGCAGGTGACATCGGTTTTGCGGGGCTCGACGCCGACGGCGTGGGTGATGTCGGCGAGGTCGGGGCTCCTGGCCGTCGAACTGCCTCCGCTACTTGGCGTAGTTGTAGACAGTGGCCCGGGACACGCCCAGCAGGTCCGCGATGGTCTGGGCGGCATCGCGGGAGTCGAAGTAGCCGTCGCGCTGCAACTGCCGTACGAGTGCCTTCTTGTCCTCCCGGCTCAGGGACCTGGGAGTCGCGGCGCGCTCCGCGGCGTGGGCCTCCACCGCCCGGCGCAGGGCGCGCGCGTTGCGGTCCCGGAGGGTCTCCAGGGGCTGCTCGCCGTGCTCGGCCCCGGTGGCCACCAGGTTGGACAACGCGAGGGTCACCGGGGACAGGACGGACACGTCCAGGTTCAGGCAGAGGGCCGCGATGTACTGTCCCGCGGCGTTCTTGATGCCGATGGAGGTGCTCTTGGCGGGGCGGCCGTCGGGGAACTGGTTGGGGTAGTTCTGGATGACGCTGGGGTAGTCGGGGTCCTCGATGCGGGCCAGTCCCAGCTCGGTGGCGGAGTCCCCCACCTGGCGTCCGGAGAGGTTGTTCTCGATCGCCCGGATCGCATGCCGCGGATCCCTCAGGTCGTGCAGCACGACCTCGCACAGTCCCGGGAACATGCGGCCCAACGCCACGGCGATCTTCTCGGCCTCGCGGACGAGATGCTCATCGGCCTCGGCGGAGGCTGCCGCGGTGTCAGCCGGCTCGTCCACGGGAAGCCCTTCCCTCAAGGCCTTGGACTGAATGTCCATCTCTGGATCAATACTCTAGATGACCGCGGGTCCGTACGCGACCGGCGGCCTGCCCGGTTCCCCGGGCAGGCCGCCGGTGTCTGGCGGATCGGGGTTACAGGGCGCGTTCCAGGCGGTCCGCCATCAGCTTGACGAAGCGGGCCGGGTCCTTCGGCTGGCCGCCCTCGGCGAGCACCGCCAGGCCGTGCAGGAGTTCGGCGGTCTCCGTCAGTTCCGTGCGGTCCTCGCGCTCCTTGTACGCCTGGTTGAGGCCCTTCACCAGCTGGTGGTCCGGGTTGAGCTCCAGGATCCGCTTGGCGCGGGGCACCTCCTGGCCCATCGCGCGGTACATGTTCTCCAGCGCCGGGGTGAGGTCGTTCGCGTCGGAGACCACGCAGGCCGGGGAGACGGTGAGGCGGGAGGACAGACGCACCTCCTTGATGTCCTCCTCCAGGTGCTCCTTCATCCAGCCGAGCAGGCCGGCGTACTCCTCGGCCTGCTTCTCCCGCTCACCCTCACCCTTGTCCTCGCCCGCGGCATCGAGGTCGATCTGCCCCTTGGCGACGGACCGCAGCTTCCTGCCCTCGTACTCGCCGACGGCGTCGGCCCACACCTCGTCGACGGGGTCGGTGAGCAGCAGCACCTCGATGCCCCGGTCCCGGAAGGCCTCCATGTGCGGGGAGTTCTCGATGCTCTGCCGGGACTCGCCGGTGAGGTAGTAGATGTCCTGCTGCCCGTCCTTCATCCGCTCCACGTAACCCTTGAGCGTGGTCGGCTCGGTGTCGTGGTGGGTGCTCGCAAAGGACGCGAGGGCGAGGACGGCGTCGCGGTTCTCCGCGTCGGTGACCAGTCCCTCCTTCAGGACGGTGCCGAACTCCCGCCAGAAGGTGGCGTATCGCTCCTGGTCCCTGGTCATCAGCTCCTTGACCGTGGACAGGACCTTCTTCGTCAGCCGTCGCCGCATCATCTCGATGTGGCGGTCCTGCTGGAGGATCTCGCGGGACACGTTGAGCGAGAGGTCTGCCGCGTCGACGACGCCCTTGACGAACCGGAGGTAGGGCGGCAGCAGCGCCTCGCACTCGTCCATGATCAGCACCCGCCGGACGTACAGCTGCAGGCCACGCCTGAAGTCCCGGGTGAACAGGTCGTGGGGCGCGTGCGCGGGGAGGAACAGCAGGGCCTGGTACTCGAACGTGCCCTCGGCCTGCAGCCGGATCGTCTCCAGCGGGTCGCGCCAGTCGTGGCCGACGTGCTTGTACAGCTCGTGGTACTCGTCGTCGGACACCTCGTCACGCGGGCGCGCCCACAGGGCCTTCATCGAGTTCAGCGTCTCGGGTTCGCGCGCCTCGTCGCCCTCGGCCTGCTCCGGGACCATGCGGATGGGCCAGGTGATGAAGTCCGAGTAGCGCTTGACGATCTCCCTGACCTTCCACGGGGAGGTGTAGTCGTGGAGCTGGTTCTCCGGGTCGGCGGGCTTCAGGTGGAGCGTGACCGAGGTGCCCTGCGGCGCGTCGTCGACCGGTTCGAGCGTGTACGTGTCCTCGCCGCGCGATGTCCAGCGGGTGCCCTGGCCCTCGCCGGCGCGCCGGGTCACCAGGGTGACCTCGTCGGCCACCATGAAGCCGGAGTAGAAGCCGACGCCGAACTGTCCGATGAGCCCTTCCGCCCCGGCCGCGTCCTTGGCCTCGCGCAGCTCCTGGAGGAACTGCGCGGTGCCCGAGTTCGCGATCGTGCCGATGAGCCGGCCGACCTCGTCGTACGACATCCCGATGCCGTTGTCCCGCACGGTGAGGGTGCGGGCGTCCTTGTCGATGTCGATCTCGATGTGCAGATCGGACACGTCCGCGTCCAGCGAGTCGTCCCGCAGCTTCTCGAGACGCAGCTTGTCCAGCGCGTCGGAGGCGTTGGAGACGAGCTCCCGCAGGAAGACATCCTTGTTCGAGTAGACCGAGTGGATCATCAGCTGCAGCAGCTGACGGGCCTCTACCTGAAACTCGAGCGTTTCAGTCGGCATGTTCGCGCATTCCTCACAGGTGTGGTCGCCGGAACTGACGCCAGCCACTGTAAAACACCACGTCAGGAGGCGGCCGGCAGACGGCACCGGTGGCTGGATCCAGCTCCCCGCGCGGACCGTCCCGGGAGAGGAGGGGGCGGCAAACCCGGCCTGCACGTCCGGGCGGTCATCGGGCTTCCAACTGCCGCATCTGTGACGCGACGTCGACGACGCCCCACATCTCGGCGATCCGGCCGTCCTCGAAACGGAGGATGAAGATCTCGCCGTAGGTGACGGACCGGCCGGTCGGCGGCACCCCCCGGAACTCGCCCCGGTGGGTCCCGGTCACCGTGTTCCTGGCCACGACCTTGTCCCCCTCGGCGATCACGTCCTCGACCGCGACGTGGATGTCGGGAAACGCGCGCAGGAGCACCGTCCAGACCTGCTTGAGTGCCTGCACTCCCGTCACACCCATCGGCACCGGCGCATGGAACAGCGCGTCCGGTGCGACGAGTTCGTCGATGGCCTTCGCGATGATCTGCGGATCACCGCTGTTCACGCGTCATGAAAGCGGTGCCAGGTCTCTTTGTTGCGCGTGGTCCCGTCTGTGGGCATCGACGTCTCCTTCGGCGGTTCGGCTACCCATGTCAGACGAGACAGCCCGCGACGATGTGACACGACCGGTGATGCGACACGACCAGGTGAACCGGTGGGCTACTCAACTGCCCTTCGCCGGCGCTGACTTCACCTCTTGACGAAGTTGGTCCATACCTTTAGGTTCACCGGTGCTTCCCCAGCCCCACGCGAAAGGCCACCCCCCACTCATGGCCAAGTCCCTCTCCGCAGCCGTCGTCTCCGCCGCGCTCGGCCTGTCCGCCTGTCTGCTCACCGCTTCCCCCTCCCACGCCGCCGCCGGCACGCTGACCGGTTCCGGCCACGGGCCGGCCACGTCGACGCACGGCAGCGTGGCGCCCCGGTCGGCGTTCGTGGTGAGCGAGGCGCAATTCAACCAGATGTTCCCGAACCGGAACTCGTTCTACACCTACAGCGGGCTGACCGCGGCCCTGAGCGCCTACCCGGGCTTCACGAACACCGGCAGCGACACGGTCAGGAAGCAGGAGGCCGCCGCCTTCCTCGCGAACGTCAGCCACGAGACCGGCGGGCTGGTGTACGTCGTCGAACAGAACACCGCCAACTACCCGACCTACTGCGACTGGAGCCAGCCGTACGGCTGCCCCGCGGGACAGGCCGCGTACTACGGTCGCGGTCCGCTCCAGCTGTCCTGGAACTTCAACTACAAGGCCGCCGGTGACGCACTCGGCATCGACCTTCTGAACAACCCCTGGCAGGTGGAGAACAACGCCGCCGTCGCCTGGAAGACCGGCCTGTGGTACTGGAACACCCAGTCGGGACCGGGCAGCATGACCCCGCACAACGCCATGGTCAACAGCGCCGGATTCGGACAGACCATCCGCTCCATCAACGGCTCCCTCGAATGCGACGGCAAGAACCCCGCCCAGGTGCAGAGCCGCGTCGACGCCTACCAGCGCTTCACCCGGATCCTCGGTGTCGCGCCGGGCGACGGCCTGTACTGCTGACGCCGGCTGCCCGGCAAGGAGCCGTGATGCGCGACGTGAAGTCCCTGACCAAGGTCCTGTTCGGTGCACTCGGCGCGATGGCGCTTCTCGTGGCGGTCCCCGCGAGCGCCCACGCGAACGTCCTCACCCTGCTGCCGCAGAACGCCGACGGTCTGGAACAGACCTTCTCCCCCGCCTACGACTACGACGGTGACGGCTGCTACGCCACCGCCGCCATCGGCGCCGACGGCACCGTCAACCCCGGTCTGAAACTCGGCGGCGACGTCAACGGCCACTGCCACGACTACGCCCAGCTCGCCAACGCCAACACCTACTCACGCGAGAAGTGCGACAACGGCTGGTGTGCCGTCGTGTACGCCAGCTACTTCGAGAAGGACCAGGCGACGCTGGGCCCGGCGGCCATCGGACACACCCACGACTGGGAGCACGTCGTCGTGTGGATCAGCGACAACCAGGTCCAGTACGTCTCGGTGTCCCAGCACACCGGCTATCAGGTGGCCGCCCGCTCCTCGGTCCGCTTCGACGGCACCCACCCGAAGATCGTCTACCACAAGGACGGCATCTCCACCCACGACTTCCGCTTCGCCAACGGCAACGACGAGCCGCCCGAGAACGTGACCGGCGGCTGGTTCTACCCCCGCCTGGTGGGCTGGAACGGCTACCCGGCCGGCTTCCGGGACAAGCTGATGAGCGCGGACTTCGGCGCCGCCACCATCAAGATCAAGGACGGCGACTTCGCCTACGCACTGGCGCACTCCATGCCCTCGGGCATCCCCTTCGACCCGAACGCCTGAACACCTGAACGCCGCAGACATAGGATCGGCGGCATGTCCCTGCGTCTTCATATGCGTCACGCTCTGCGGGATGCGATGCGCGCCCGCGACAAGGTCGCGGTGAGCGCCCTGCGTTCCACCCTCGCCGCGCTGGACAACGCCGAGGCGGTGCCGGTGGACGACACCGAGCCGCGGGGCCCGGCTCTGGAGCAGCTGCCGGTCGGTGTCGGCGCCAGCGAGGCCGCCCGCCGTGAGCTGAGCGAGCAGGACATCACCGCCATCGTGCGGGCCGAAGCGGATGAACGCCTCACGCTCGCCGCCCGGTTCACGGCGCCCACGCAGGCGAACCGGGCATCTCAGCTCCGTGCGGAGGCCGCCGTACTGATCGGGCTCCTCGACCTGCCCGGCACCGTGTAGCACCGCAACGGAACGCTCGGCGGCGGCGCTTCCCATCATGGACTGCCGCCGCCGCATCTCAGGGGAGGCGCTCGCCGTGTGTCGGCGGGGCCGCGGCGGGCCGGCGTGGGCCCACGGGCAGGACGGTGCGTCCGTGGGTCTCGTTGATGACGGTCGCCGCCGACGTGTACCAGGCGACGAGCCCCGTGGCGATGCCGAACCATCCGCCGACCTGGGTCATGGCGTGCGGCTGCACGCCCGTCTGGAAGGCACCGATGGCCAGGAAGAGGTAGGTGAGCGCGAGCAGCACCAGCACCAGCAGGACGGCGAGGCTGACACGGAGCGCGGCGACGGCCATGTAGGCCGTGAAGATCGCCCACCCGAGCAGGAACAGGCCGAGCGCGTTGTGCGAGCCCCCGGCGAGTGCCAGGCGCGGTGCGAGCCACCAGTAGGTCAGCCAGAAGGCGGCGTACGAGCAGAAGGCCGTCGCGCCGAACGTGTTGCCGCGGCGGAACTCGAACAGACCCGCGGCGAACTGGGCGAGACCGCCGTAGAACGCGGCGAGACCCAGCACCGGCAGGATGGCGGCGCTCTCCTTCAGCAGGCTGGTGTTGACGATCGAGAGCAGCAGCGTGGTCAGGGCGAAGCCGGCCAGGCCCAGCGGGGCGGGATCGCCCCAAACCGCCGGGCGCGGATCTCCCGCGGGTGGCCGCTCCGGGTGGAGGCTCCTCGTGTCCTCGTTCATGTCCGGCATCCCTTCGACCAGAGCAGAGGACCAGCAGCCGACGCTCGCCGAGCCCACGAACGTGCTGGTCGGAACCCCGAGGCGGGCTGACGGCACTCGCGTGCCGCCTGCGTCTACCTTTACGAAAAGTACCCATTTGTCGTATTCGTTAGCCCTTCCGGGCTCGAATTGTCGGCGGCGCCCGTCGGCCGGCTGAGCGCGGCCCCGCGGTCAGGGCTCGCGGTGCTCGTGTGCCGCCTGCTCCAGCGCCGCCGCCTCGGCCTCGGCCAGGCGCGTCTCGGCGGCCACGTCGATCGAGCGGGTCAGCCACCAGTACAGCAGGGCGGAGACCGGAAGGCCGATGAACAGGGAGATGTCGGCTCCGCCCAGCGCCTTGGCGGCGGGACCGACGAACAGGGTGCCGACGGAGAAGAAGGGGATCATGACGGCGAAACCGACCAGGTACGCGATGATTCCGTGCCAGCCCCAACGGCCGTAGATGCCGTGCGGGTTGAAGATCTCCGCGATGGCGTAGTGCCCCCGGCGCACGACATAGTAGTCCATCAGGTTCACGGCGGTCCACGGGATGAACAGGTAGAGCACCAGCAGCAGGAAGTTGTTGAAGTTCGCCAGGAAGTTGGAGGTGGCGGCCAGCGCGCCGATGAGGGAGAGGGCCGCGGTCAGGCCGAGGGTGAGCAGGCGCACGGCCAGCGTCGGTCGCACCCGTTTGAAGGAGTCGATGCCGCTGATGAGGGTCAGCGAACCGCCGTACATGTTCAGCGCGGTGACGGACACGAGGCCCAGCGCGGCGAAGAGCAGCACGATCGCGCCGAAGCCGACGAACACCTTGTCCCCGGCCGCGTTGATCGACGTGATGGTGTCGAAGTTCTCGCCCGCCCAGGCGGCCAGCAGCGTACCGAGGACCATCAGCCAGATGCCGCCGAGCGCGGAGCCGAAGTACGTCCAGTAGAAGGTCTTGCGGACCGTCACGTCCGGCGGGAGATAGCGCGAGTAGTCGGAGACGTAGATGGCCCAGCTGATCTGGTAGCCGGCGACCACGCCGAACTGCGCGAGGAACGGGGTCCACTTGAAGGCGCCGAGGTCGAAGGAGCCCGCCGGATAGTGGAGGGTGACGAGGACGCCGACCGTGAAGACGCCGAAGATGACCAGGAAGGTGTAGGTCAGCATCCGCTCGGCCTTGTGGATGATGTCGTAGCCCACCAGCGCGATCACGAGGGCGACCACGGTGACCACGATCACCCACAGCTTGACGCCGCCGTGCAGGGTGGCGTGCAGGGACTCGGCGGCGAGGATGCTGTTGAAGACGTTGAACCCGGCGTACTGCACATACGCGAAGAGCCACACCAGGAGGGCACCCACGTAGCCGAACTGGGGGCGCGACTGGATCATCTGCGGCAGGCCCAGCTGAGGGCCCTGCGCCGAGTGGAAGGCCATGAAGAAGGTGCCGATGACGGTCCCGGCGACGATGGCCAGCAGCGACCAGATCAGGTTGCCGCCCTCGGTGATGCTGATCAGTCCGACGGCCAGGGTCGCGATCTGGGCGTTCGACATGAACCACAGCGGGCCCAGATGCCAGAGCTTTCCGTGCCGCTCGTCGAGGGGTACGTAGTCGATGGACCGGACCTCAAGGCCGGACACCCTTGGCTCAGCTGATGTGCTCATGACGCCTCCCGGCGGTCCGGTCTGCCTCTGGGACACATTGTTCTCCGCCGCGGACGGCGTGACGAGCGGTGCGCGCGAAGCCGCAGGGGGCGGCGAGAGCGGCGTGGCGTTCCCCGATGACGACGTGGTGACGTCGAGCGATGCATGATGACGTTCCGTGCACGTTCCAAGTCGACCGGCGACCGGCGGGCAGAGCGCTCCGGCGTCCTTACTCGTCCAGGTCGTTGCAGCCCCCGTCCAGGCCGGCGGCGACGCACACCGCGTCACGGCCGGCCGGGAAGCAGGAGAGATGACCGAACACCTCGCCTCGGACTCCGGCATGGCCCCGCCCTCGGGGATGTTCGAGGCGGAGCGCTCCGCGGAGATCGTCGCCGCGCGTTTCGCCGGCACGACCGACGAACGCCTGCGGGAGATCCTCACCTCCCTGGTGCGGCACACCCATGCCTTCGTCAAGGACGTAGGACTGACCGTCGAGGAGTGGGCGGCGGGCATCCGCTTTCTCACCGAGACCGGCCACCGGTGCGACGGCACCCGGCAGGAGTTCATCCTGCTGTCCGATGTGCTGGGTGTGTCGATGCTGGTGGAGACGCTCAACCAGCCGGCCGACGGACAGGTCACGGAGTCGACGGTGGAGGGCCCCTTCCACATGGTCGAGTCGCCGCCGCGTGCCCTCGGCGACAGCATCGACGAGGCGGGACGGGGCGGCGAGCCGTGTCTGGTCACCGGACGGGTCGAGGATGCCGACGGCCGGCCGGTGGCGGGCGCGAGCGTCGACGTGTGGCAGGCCGACGCGGACGGCTTCTACGACGTGCAGCGACCCGGCGAGGTCCCGGAGCGCAATCTGCGGGGGCTGTTCACGGCCGACGAAGCGGGTAGGTTCTGGTTCCGCACCATCGTGCCGCGCCACTACGCCATCCCCGCGGACGGCCCGGTGGGCGGACTGCTGAGGGCCGCCGGACGCCATCCGAACCGCGCCGCGCACATCCACGTCGAGGTGTCCGCGCCCGGCATCCGCAGGCTGACCACGCATCTCTTCGTCGAGGGCTCCCCCTACCTGGACTCCGACGCCGTCTTCGGTGTGAAGCAGAGCCTGATCCGGACCTTCGCCCGGGTCGACGACCCGGCCCGCGCCGCCGAGCACGGCCTGCCCAACCCCTTCCGGCACGTCGACTTCCCCGTCACCGTCGAGCGGGCGGGGCCGGTCGGTCCTGGCGGCCCCCGACGCCGCTGTGACGGTTCGCGGTGAAGCGGGACGGGGGTATGCCGAAGGCGCGGGTGAAGGCGGCTGTCAGCGCGGCCGGAGAGGCGTAACCGAGGCGGCCGGAGACCTCGGTGACCGACGCCGTACGTAGCAGGGGCACGGCGGCGAGCAGACGCGCCCGGGTGCGCCAGACCGCCGGGCTCTCGCCGGTCTCGGCCCGGAAACGCCGGGTGAAGGCCCGTTCGCTCATGGCCGTCCGCGCGGCCCATGCCGCGTTGGTGACGCCGGCGTCCGGTGCGGCCAGGTACTCCCGGCAGATCGACGCGAGGTCGGCGGCGGCGGGGATGGCGACGTGGAACGGGAGCGGGGTGCGCGCCGCGATCTCGTGCAGCAGGAGCGCCACGACGCAGCCTTCCCGGCCGGTGAGAGCGTAGTCCGGCTCGAACTCGACGGCTGCGAGGAGCAGTTCGCGCAGCAGGGGCGTCACGTCCACGACCATGCAGGTGGCGGGCCACCAGGGCACTGCGTCCGGCTCGATGTAGAGGCTCCGGGTGCTCACGGCCAGCATGCGGACCCGGTGCCGGGTGGCCGCCGGGATCAGCACGGCCCGCTCCGGCGGAACGGTCCATGTGCCCTCGGGTGTGTCGACGACCATGACGCCCGTCGCGCCGTAGAGGAACTGCGCGCGCCGGTGCTCGTGCCAGTCGAGCACATGGCCGGGCGGATAGTCGGTGCCGATGGGCAGGACAGCCCGGTCCACGTGGTCCAGCTCGTCCAGGGAGACGTTCTTCACGCGGCCACTGTAGGGGCCGGGTCTCGAAGGAATGGTGCCGTACATCGCATGCGAGAAGCCCGCCGTGACTGGTGAGGTGGGCCTGTGAACGATGTGGCACTTCTCGGTATCGGACTGCTCACCGGGGTGACGACGGTCCTGTTCGGGTTCGGCGGCGGATTTGTCGCGGTCCCGGTCGTGGTGTGGGCGGACGCGGCACTCGGCGCGGACGCGATACGGGTGGCGACCGCGACCTCGGCCCTGGTCATGCTGGTGAACGCGGGGTTCGCCACGGCCGTCACGCCCCGGCGCGTCCTGTCCGCGCTGCGCGGCAGCGGCCCGCTGCTGCTCCTGCTGGCGGTCGGAGCCGCGGCCGGTGCGCTCGCCACCCGCCACGCACCGGCCGGGCCGGCCCACTGGGGATTCGTCGCCTACGTCGCTCTCACCCTCGGCGATCTGCTCCTGCGCCCCGGCTTCCTCAGGCGGCGCGGACCGGCGGAGGACGGCCACGCGGCTCAGGTAGAGGACCCTCGCGAGGTGCCCCGCCGCCTCCCCGCCGTCCTCGGCGCGCCGATCGGTGCGGTGGCGGCCTTCCTCGGTGTGGGCGGCAGCGTCATGACGGTCCCCGCGCTGCGACGCGCAGGGCACCCGATGCGTGTGGCGGCCGCGCTGGCCAACCCGCTCACCCTCGCCATCGCACTCCCCGCCACCGCGCTCTCGCTGAGCGGCACGGGCGCCGGCGCCGGGTACCCTCACCCGCACCTGGTCGGCCTCGTCGACGTCCGCGCCGCCGGGGCTCTGCTGATGGGCGCCCTGCCCGTCATCGCGGTGCTCAGGCGCCGGCCGCCCCGGATCCCGGACCGCGCCTACGCGTGGGCGTACCTGGCGCTGCTCTGCGTCGTGGAGATCGCGATGCTGCTCGCGGGCTGAGGCGGGCGCGACGCCTTCGGGGCGCTGCCGTCAGGACGCCCTGCGCTGCCGCCTGATCGGCTCTCCCACCCGGTGCAAATGGGCGAGGGCCTCGCGGTAGGACCGGATCAGGCCGGTCTCGTGGTACGGCACCCCGATCTCCGCGCAGTACTCGCGGACGATGACCTGGGCCCGTCGCAGATGGGGGGTGGGCATGCTCGGGAACAGGTGGTGCTCGATCTGGTAGTTGAGCCCGCCGAGCATCACATCGGTGAGCCGGCCGCCTCGTACGTTGCGGGAGGTGAGGACCTGGCGGCGCAGGAAGTCGGGCCGCTCGTCACCGCTGAACGTGGGCATCCCCTTGTGGTTCGGTGCGAAGGTGCAGCCGAGGTAGACACCGAAGAGGCACTGGTGCACGAAGAGGAAGGCGACCGCCTTGCCGGGCGAGAGCACCAGGAACAGCGCGGACACGTACGCGGCGAGATGCAGGAGGAGCAGACCGCCTTCCAGCACCCGGTGTTTCATGGCGGGCGAGCGCAGCGCGCGCACGCTCGCGACGTGCAGGTTGAAGCCCTCCAGGGTCAGCAGGGGGAAGAACAGCCACGCCTGGTGTCCCCCGATGAGCCGGGCCGGGCCACGGCTGGCGCGGGCCTGGGCGGTGGACCAGACCAGGATGTCCGGGGCGACATCCGGGTCGAGTTCCTCGTGGTTGGGGTTGGCGTGGTGGCGGGTGTGCTTGTTCATCCACCAGCCGTAGCTCATGCCGATTCCGAGATTGCCGAAGAGCCGGCCCCACGTCTCGCTCGGCCGGCCGCGCCGGAACACCTGACGGTGCGCCAAGTCATGTGCTACGAGGGCGACTTGACCGAAGGCGAAGGCCAGGACTGCTGCCACCGCCAGCTGCCACCAGGTGTCGCCGAGCGCGAGGAAGGTGCCCCAGCCCGCCGTCATCAGCGCGGTCACCAGACCGAGCCGTGCCGTGTAGTAGCCGGGGCGCCGCTTCATCAGACCCGCCGCGGCGACACGCCGGGACAGCCGGGCGAAGTCGCTGCCGGCTGCGGAACCGGACGTACGGGCAGGGGCGGCGGACTCCTCCGCGGCGGCCGGGGCATGAGTGGAGATCGTCATGCCGTCGAGTCTCGGCGCGCCCGTTCGACCGGGACAGCCGGTCAGTCCCCCGACCGGTTGGGGGGCTTTCCCTACGACGCCCAGGGTGTTGCCCCCCTGCCGAGCCGCCGACCTCAGCTCCCGGCGAGCAGTTCGAGTGTGTCGATCACGCGGTGGGAGAAGCCCCACTCGTTGTCGTACCAGGCGACCACCTTGACGTGTCGCCCGTCGACGCGGGTGAGGGCGGAGTCGAAGACCGAGGAGGCCGGATTGCCCGTGATGTCGGAGGAGACGAGCGGGTCCTCCGAGTACTCCAGGATGCCGGCGAGGGGCCCCTGCGCCGCGGCGCGGTACGCCGCAAGCACGTCGTCGCGGGTCACGTCACGTGCGACGGTCGTGTTGAGTTCGACGATCGAGCCCACCGGAACGGGCACCCGGATCGAGTCGCCGGACAGCTTGCCGTCGAGGTTCGGCAGCACGAGACCGATCGCCTTCGCCGCGCCGGTCGTGGTGGGCACGATGTTGACGGCGGCGGCGCGGGCCCGGCGGGCGTCGCGGTGCGGACCGTCCTGCAGGTTCTGCTCCTGTGTGTAGGCGTGCACCGTCGTCATGAAGCCGTGCTCGATCCCGGCGAGTTCGTCCAGCACGGCGGCCAGCGGCGCGAGCGCGTTGGTGGTGCAGGAGGCGTTCGAGACGATCGTGTGCAGGGCCGCGTCGTACGCGTCGGTGTTCACCCCGTAGGCGAGCGTGACGTCGGCTCCGTCCGACGGCGCGCTGACGAGCACCTTCCTCGCGCCGGCGTCGAGGTGTGCGCGGGCCGCCTTCGCCGAGGTGAAGCGGCCGGTCGCCTCCAGCACGATGTCCACACCGAGTTCGGCCCACGGCAGCTGGGACGGCTCGCGTTCGGCCAGGACGGTGATACGGCGGCCGTCGACGACGAGGGCGTTCCCGTCGACGGTCACGGGACGGCCGAGGCGGCCGGCCGTGGTGTCGTAGGCGAGCAGCCGCGCGAGGGTGGCGGGTTCCGTGAGGTCGTTCACGGCGACGACGTCGAGGGCGCTGTCGCGTTCGAGCAGTGCGCGCAGCACGTTGCGTCCGATACGGCCGAACCCGTTGATGGCGATGCGAGTCATGAGTGGTGCCCCTTGGTTTCCCGCTGGTCCCTGGTGGTTCTTCGGTGCGCCACCAGCGTCGCGTGCCGCAACGGTTCATGGCCGTGTCGAGAGCGCCATGGTTCGCAAGGATCGCGCCAGCCGCCCGGCTACTCGCCCTGGGTGAAGGTGCGCCGGTACTCGCTCGGGGTGGTGCCGAGGATCTGCTGGAAGTGGGTCCGCAGGTTCGTGCCGGTGCCGAGACCGACGTCGGCGGCGATCTGCTCGATGCTGCGCTCCGAGCGTTCGAGCAGTTCGCGGGCCAGGTCGATGCGGGCGCGCATCACCCACTGCATCGGCGTGTACCCGGTGTCCTCGACGAAGCGCCGGGAGAGCGTGCGCGGCGAGACCGCGGCGTGCCGGGCGAGCACCGTGAGGGTGAGGGGCTCGCCGAGGCGGTGCAGGGCCCATTCGCGGGTCGCGGCGAACCGCTCGCCCAGCGGCTCGGGCACGCTGCGCGGCACGTACTGGGCCTGCCCTCCGCTGCGGTAGGGGGCGGCGACCAGGCGCCGTGCCGCGTGGTTCGACACGGCGACCCCGAGGTCCTTGCGCAGGATGTGCAGGCACAGATCGATGCCGGAGGCAGCGCCGGCGGATGTCAGCACGGTGCCCTCGTCGACGAAGAGCACGTTCTCGTCGACCTGCACGAGCGGGTGCTTCGCCGCGAGGGCCCGCGTGTAGTGCCAGTGCGTCGTGGCGCGCTTGCCGTCCAGCAGGCCCGTGGCGGCGAGTGCGAAGGCCCCCGTCGAGATGGCGGCGAGACGAGTGCCCCGTGCGTGGGCGGCGAGCAGCGCCTCGACGACGGAAGGCGGCGGGTCCTCGCGGTCCGGGAACCGGTAGCCGGGGATGAAGACGATGTCCGCCCACGCGAGCGCTTCCAGGCCATGGGCGACGTGGTACGACAGACCGTCGCCGCCCGCCACCAGCCCGGGCGCCGGTCCGCACACCCGCACCTCGTACGGCATGCTGGCCCGCGTCGTGAACACCTGTGCAGGGATCCCGACATCGAGCGGCTTCGCACCTTCGAGCACCAGGACGGCGACGCGTTGCAGACGGGGGGACGGCACGGGACACAGCGTACGAGAGCCGCGGGGACGGCTGTGCGGCAGCAGTCCGGTGACCGCTGCCGGGCGGGCCGTCGCCCACGACGGCGGGCCCCCGCGGTGTGGAACCGAAGGGGCCCGCTGCCCGGGACGTGTGGCCGGCGGTGTCAGTCCGTGCCGGACTCCATCGCGGCGCGGTCCAGGGCCTGGTCCTCCTCCGAGACCTCGCCGCGGGAGGCGATCGCCTCGGCGCCGCCGGTGGGCATGGCACCGATCAGACCGGTGGAGGCGGCCTGGGCCGCGCCGATCAGCGCCGGGTGCTCGGTGCCGACCATGCCGAGGCCCGCGTACTGCTCGAGGCGCGCGCGGGAGTCGGCGATGTCGAGGTTGCGCATGGTGAGCTGGCCGATCCGGTCCGACGGACCGAACGCGGAGTCCTCGGTGCGCTCCATGGACAGTTTGTCCGGGTGGTAGCTGAACGCCGGGCCCTTGGTGTCGAGGAGCGAGTAGTCCTCGCCGCGCCGCAGCCGCAGGGTCACCTCGCCGGTGACCGCGGCGCCGACCCAGCGCTGCAGCGACTCGCGGATCATCAGTGCCTGCGGGTCCAGCCAGCGGCCCTCGTACATGAGACGGCCGAGCTTGCGGCCTTCGGTGTGGTACTGGGCGAGGGTGTCCTCGTTGTGGATCGCGTTGACCAGGCGCTCGTAGGCCGCGTGCAGCAGCGCCATGCCGGGTGCCTCGTAGATGCCGCGGCTCTTGGCCTCGATGATCCGGTTCTCGATCTGGTCCGACATGCCGAGCCCGTGCCGGCCGCCGATGGCGTTGGCCTCCATGACCAGCTCGACCGGCGAGGCGAACTCCTTGCCGTTGACCGTCACGGGGCGGCCCTGGTCGAAGCCGATCGTCACGTCCTCGGCGGCGATCTCGACCGTGGGGTCCCAGAACCGCACGCCCATGATCGGCTCGACGGTCTCGACGCCGGTGTCCAGGTGCTCCAGGGTCTTGGCCTCGTGGGTGGCGCCCCAGATGTTGGCGTCGGTGGAGTACGCCTTCTCGGTGCTGTCGCGGTACGGCAGCCCGTGCGCGAGCAGCCACTCCGACATCTCCTTGCGGCCGCCCAGCTCGGTCACGAAGTCGGAGTCGAGCCACGGCTTGTAGATCCGCAGGTGCGGGTTGGCGAGCAGGCCGTAGCGGTAGAACCGCTCGATGTCGTTGCCCTTGAAGGTGGAGCCGTCGCCCCAGATCTGCACGTCGTCCTCGAGCATCGCCCGGACCAGGAGGGTGCCGGTGACGGCGCGGCCGAGGGGCGTGGTGTTGAAGTAGGCACGCCCGCCGGAGCGGATGTGGAAGGCGCCGCAGGCGAGCGCGGCCAGCCCCTCCTCCACCAGGGCCGCCCGGCAGTCGACCAGGCGCGCGATCTCGGCACCGTAGGTCGTGGCGCGGCCGGGCACCGAGGCGATGTCGGGCTCGTCGTACTGGCCGATGTCGGCGGTGTAGGTGCACGGGACGGCGCCCTTGTCGCGCATCCATGCGACGGCGACCGACGTGTCGAGACCGCCGGAGAAGGCGATACCGACGCGCTCGCCGACCGGAAGGGAAGTGAGGACCTTGGACATAGGAAGAGTATGCATCACTCCGTATGCTCATGCATAGTGCGGACCCGCATCGGTTCCCCGGGTACGTCGGCCGGCCTGCCGTCGGCACGAGCGCGGGACACGGGGCTCCCCATGCCCTCGCCCGGTGACGAGGGCGAGGGTGAAGCCGTCGTAGCCCTTGGTGCCGACCGGACCGGCTCGTCCGGCGGGAAGACATGCCGGTGGACGCCGTCCACGATCTCGTGAGCCGTTCCGTCGCTGGTAGGGAAAGCCCCACGCAGGAGGTGTCGTCGGATCCACTCTCGATACGCGCCCCAGCCGGATCCCCGGCCGCCCCGCCGGCCCATAGCGTCCACCCCATGACGCTCTCACCCGGGTTCTTACCGCTCGTCAACCGGCGACGCGGCCTGTTCGTCTACCTCGGCGTCGCCTACATCGGCATGTGGGCAGCCATGTCACCGCTCCTGGTGAGTGGTTACCGGCGCGGCGACGCACGTGAGGCGACCGGCGCTCTCGAGCAGGTGTGTATCGCGGCCGCGATGCTGGCCCCTGCCCTCGCCGCAGTCCTCGTCATCCGTTGCACAGAGCGCAGCGGCCGGATACGGGACACTCTCGCCCTCCGATGGCCGAGGCCCCGGCGGCGCGGAGCACGAGCATGCCTGATGGCCTTCGCCGTCCCCGCCGGCCTGACCACGGCCGCTCTGGTCATCAGCACCCTCGCCGGCCGCTACCCGTTCGGCGGAGCGCACTGGAACGCGCTCGGGGCGTGGGCCACCGCAGCCGCGCCGAACATGCTGTTGTCGCTTCCGCTGTTCTTCGGCGAGGAACTGGGCTGGCAGGGTTACCTCTTCCCGCGCCTCGCACGGGACGGTGACCGCGGGAGCCTGATACGGGCGTACGTGGTCACCGGCGTGGCGTTCGCCCTTTGGCACCTGCCCACACTGCTGCTCGGCGGCCAGTACCCAGGCCGACCCTGGTATGTGTCGCTGCCTGCGATGCTGGTGAGCTGCGTCCTCATCCTGCCGGTCTTCACATGGCTGCGCCTGCGCTCCGGCTCGGTCGTACCCGCCGTCATCGGCCATGCGTTCGTGAGTACGGCGAGTGTCGACATGGTCAGGGAGTTCGCCGACCCCGGGGCAGCGCTTGATCCCCTGCACATGGGACTGGCCGGATGGCCCGGCTGGATCGTCACGGGCGCGTTCGTCGCTTTCCTGACGCTGACCGGCCGGCTCCAGCCATCCTTCTACACGTCCCGAACCACCGCCGCCAGAGCCCGGTGACCGCACGGCACCTGGCTGAGTCGAGCGGTGAAGGTCGCGGAGGTCAGCTCAAGGCCGTGCCGTGGACTGTCAGTTGCCTGGTCTAGGGTCGTCCGCATGGCTGAGCCCTCCTTTCTGACCGCCGTCCGCGAGTCGTACGACACGGTCGCCGCCGATTACGTCGAACGCGTCCCGCCCCCAGCCGCGATGGACCCGCTGTCACGCGCGATGCTGGCGGGGTTCGCCGAACTCGTGCGGGCGGCCGGTCTGGGGCCGGTCGCGGACCTGGGGTGCGGCCCCGGACGCGTGACGGCGCACCTGGCCGGGCTGGGGGTGTCCGCCTTCGGCGTCGATCTGTCGCCGAAGATGGTCGGGCTGGCCCGGCAGGCGTATCCGGACCTGCGGTTCACCGAGGGCTCGATGACCGCGCTGGAGACGAGGGACGACGAACTCGGCGGCATCCTGGCCTGGTACTCCACCCATCACACGCCCCCGCGGTGGCTGCCCGATGTGTTCGCCGAGTTCCACCGCACGCTCGCGCCCGGCGGCTACCTGCTCTGGGGAGACTACGTCGGCGACGAGCGGCTGCAGCCGACCCACGGCTATGGCCGTCCGGTGTCCTACGAGTCGTACCTCCTGCCCCTGGACCGCATGGTCGACCTGCTGGACCAGGCGGGACTCGTCGTCACCGCGAGACTGGAACAGGAGCCCGGCGGACGAGGCAACAGACCGCGCGCCTGCCTGCTGGCCCGCAAGCCCGATACGCCCTGACGGGGTTCGTTCCCGGGTGAGGCCGCTCGGCTGGACCGCCGACGAGCACGGGGCGGCCGGCCAGACCGCTGGGTGGCCGCCGCGCTCGTCGCCTCCCTGCGGACGGGCGCGCGCCGTCCGGATGACGAAGTCCCGCCCAGCGAGGGTCCGGACAGGGCCGCCTGATCTCGTTGCAGCGGTGGATCACGTCGCGGGCTGTGTCCTCGCCAACCGCACGAGCCGCGCGATCACCGGCACGCCGTTCCCGCCCGTCCTGCTCAGTCAGCCTGTGGACCTGACCGGTTGCACCATCCCGCCTCGCTGCCGCACCGGTCGAACGTGTCGGCACATCCGACCGGCCCGAGGACCACTCGTCCGGTGCGGCCGCGGGCCGAACCCCGGTTCAGCCCTCGGTCAGCAGTCGGCGGACCACGTATCCGGCGGAGTCCACGCCCGAGCTGCCGCCTTCGACCAGCGCGGCCACCGAGATGCGGGAGTTGTACGCGGTGAGCCAGCCGTTGGTGTGGTCCCCCTCCTCCGCGGTGCCGGTCTTGGCGCCGACGCCCACCAGTCCGCCCAGTCTCGGAGCCGCCGTACCGCTGGTGGCCACGTTGCGCATCATCGACTGCAGATAGCCGGCCGTGCGGGCGGAGATGGGCCGGGGCGCGGTGTCCTGGTGCTGTCCCGGCAGGATGATCGGCTGCTCGAAGCCGGCCCCCCGCACGGTGGCCGCCACGGACGCGAGGAACAGGGGCGTTGCGGTGACCTTGCCCTGGCCGATGAACTGGGCCGCCTGGTCGCCGCCCTGGACGTCCGGCGGGATGCTCGGGTCGGTGGTGGCGACCCCGCCGCCGATGGACCAGCTGCTCATGCCGAAGACGTTGACCGCCTCGTCGTGCAGGGCGGAGGCGTCACCGTCGTGCACGAGCGAGTGGAAACCGTCCTTGATGAAGGCGGTGTTGCAGGACACCGTGAAGGCCTGCGCGAGCGAGGAACCGGGGTTGGCCCGCACGCCGGAGTCGTTGTGGAACAGCTGGCTGTTGGCCATCAGGGAGTCCGTGCACGGCGCCGGGCTGTTCGGCGTGAGGCCCGCCTTGTCGAAGAGGGCCGCCGAGGTGATGATCTTCATCGTGGAGCCGGGGGACTTGATGCCGTTGATGGCGATGTCGCCGTCGTCGCCCGTGTGCGCGAGCGCGAGGATGTGTCCGTTGCGCCAGTCGAGTGCCACGGTCCCGGCGGGCTTCTGCTGAAGGTGGGCGTCCTTCACTGCGCGCTCGGCCACCGCCTGGAGGCCGGCGTCGATGGTGGTCCTGACGGTCGCGGGCCGGCCCTTGGAGAAGACCCGCAGGGTCTTCACACCCGCGCCACCGCCGTCGACGACGGCCACGCCCGTTCCGGGAGTGCCGCCCGTGGCCTTCGCGTTCTTGCCGATGGTCGCCGCGATGTCCCGCAGCGACGCGAAGCGGGACAGGTCCGTCCTGCCGTCGCTCGCGACGACCTTCGCGCCGGTCGCGCCGGCCGGCAGCTTGCCCGCGGTCAGCGACTGGTCGTCGCCCAGGCCCGGATAGAGCACCGAGTTGTTCCAGTGGACCGCCAGCTGACCGTTGGTGCTCTTCCGCACCGCCACCGCGCTCGGATAGCTCCAGGTGCCGCCCGCGACCTGGGCGGTGACGTCGAAGGTCACCTTGGTGGCGCCCGCAGTCACCGACGACGGCCCCGCATTGAGGATGTGATCGAACGTCAGCTTCTTCAGGTGCAGGCCGTCGGCGTAGCCGCGCAGTGCCGGGGACGCCGTGTCCGGTGTGTCGGTGACGCTCGCCGCGCCGTCCAGGTGCCGCTGGGACCAGCTGTCCAGGAACGCGCGGGTCAGCCTCTTCGCCTCGGCGCCCGACGGGGGCGTGCTCGACACCGCTGAGGGGTCGAAACGGCCTGCCTTCCCGGACTTGTCGTCACCCGCTGAACCGGAGGTCAGGCCCTGCACGATGTTGTAGGTACCGATTCCCCCGAGTGCGAGCAGCGCGGTGCAGGTACCGGCGAGGCCGATCTTCACAGCTCTGTTCATGTGCAGGATCGTATGTACGTTCCATGAAAGCGTGTGCCGATCATGGGCAGATTGTTATGGAACGTCAGGCCGCCGAAGCCGTGCCGCACTCGTCGAACTCCCCCAACGAGCTGATACATCGGAGGACTTGGAGAGCGGATGCCATCCAAGTCATTGACAGGAACCCGAAGCGTCCCTACGTTCCCCGAGACACCCGATGTTTCGATGACTCGTCAGGTTTGGAGGGCGACGATGACCTCGCAGCCGGACAAGCGTTCACCGGTTCCCCGCAGATCCGTGCTCGGCACCGCGCTGGGCGGCGCGGCCGTGGCGGTGCTGCCCGGGACGGCCCTCGCCGCGCCGTCCGTGCGGACGGAGCCGTCCGACAGCGCCGGGCCGGCCGGCCAGGGCAGCGGACGTCCCTGGAGTCTGAGCGACACCATGACCTCCGACCGCTCGTGGGAAGGGTTCCTGCGCGGCCAGGACCTGCTGTGGACCCGGCTGCCGACGCTCTGGCACGAGGGCCCGTTCCTCGGGGACGGGCTGCTGGGCAGCATGGTCTACCAGGAACCGGGCGCCAGCCGGATCCGCTTCACCGTCCAGCACGGCCGGGTGCAGGACCACCGGCCCGAGTTCGGCAGCGGCTGGGGCACCTGCCGTCTGCCGGTCGGTCATCTCACGCTCGATCCGGTCGGCACCATCACCGCCGTCGACTGGCGGCTGAGCCTGTGGAACGCCGAACTCACCGGCACCGTCACCACCACGGCCGGCACCCTCACCCTCTCCGCCCTCATCCACGACGAGGTCTTCGCCGTCCGGGTGACGGCCGCCGGCGGCGAGAAGGTCACCTGGACGTTCCACCCCGAGGAGGCCATCAGCCCCCGGAAGATCCAGGAAGCCCCGCCCGCCGGCTACACCGCCAACCCGCCCTGGACCACCCGGACCACACCCGACGGCACCGCACAGGTGCTCCAGCCCCTCGACGGCGGCGGACAGACCGCGACCTCGTACCGGCGCGCCGGCGACGACCTCCTGCTCAGTGTCGGCCACAGCTTCCCCTCGACCACCGCCGCCGAGGCCGACTCGGTACGCAACCTCCGGCGCGCGCCGTCCTACGGTGCCCTGCGGCGACGGCACACCCGCTGGTGGCACGCGTTCTACCGGAAGAGCTTCGTGTCGTTCCCCGACCAGCGGCTGCAGAGCTTTCACTGGATCCAGCTCTACAAGGTCGCCTCCGCCAGCCGCGCGGGCGGCCCCGTGATGGCCACCTCCGGACCGTGGCTGGAGCCGACGCCCTGGCCCGCGGTCTGGTGGAACCTCAACGTCCAGCTGGAGTACTGGCTCATCCACGGCTTCAACCACCCCGAACTCGACGCGCTCGCCCCCACGCTGCGGCAGAACCAGGAACAGCTCGCCGCCAACGTGCCCACCGCCTACCGCTCGGACAGCTCGGGCATCGGCCGCAGCTCCGACATGTTCGCCGACCGCGAGGTGGGGCAGCCGGGCACCGGGGCCGAGACCGGCGACCTCACCTGGGCGCTGCACAACGTGTGGCTGTCCTACCGGCACTCCATGGACAAGAGCCTGCTGCGCGACACGATCTACCCCGTGCTGCGCCGGGCCATCAGCTACTACCTGCACTTCCTCACGCCGGGCAGCGACGGCAGGCTCCACCTGCCGAGCACGCTCTCCCCCGAATATCCCGTCGTACCGCCGCAGGACACCAACTACGACCTCGCCCTGATCCGCTGGGGGTGCCAGACCCTGATCGAGTCGGCCCAACTGCTCGGAATCGATGACGAGTTGACGCCACGCTGGCAGGAGGTGCTGGCCCGGCTCACACCGTACCCGGTGGACGAGAACGGCTTCATGATCGGTGCCGACACCCCGTACGCCCAGTCCCACCGGCACTACTCGCACCTGCTGATGGTGTACCCGCTCCACCTCGTCACCTGGGACCAGCCCGAGAACCGCGATCTGATCAAGAAGTCCGTGGCCCACTGGCACGCGCTCACCGGCGCCCACCGCGGCTACAGCTACACCGGCGCCGCATCCATCCACGCGATGACCGGCGACGGCGACACCGCGATCGGCTTTCTGCGCAAGTTCTTCGATCCGGGGACCCGCTATCCCTGCCGCGCCAACACGCACTACACCGAGGCCGGCCCGGTCATCGAGACACCGCTGTCCGCCTCGCAGTCCCTGCACGACATGCTCTGCCAGAGCTGGGGCGGGATCGTCCGCGTGTTCCCGGCCGTCCCTTCCGCCTGGGCGGACGTGACCCTGCACAACTTCCGCACGCAGGGCGCCTTCCTGGTCAGCGCCGTGCGCAAGGCGGGAGCCACGCGGTTCATCCGGGTCAGGAGCCTGGCGGGCGAGCCGCTCAAGCTCCGGCACGGTCTGACCGGATCCCTCACCGTGCTGCTGGACGACGGCACCCCGGCCCGCGCCCAGGACCTGGGCGACGGAACCCTCGCCATCGACGTTCCCAAGGGCCGCGAGGTCCTTGTCCACTCCGGCTCCCGGCCGGACCTGGTCATCGCCCCCGTGGCGGTCGGCGAACCGGGGCCCGCCTGGGGTCTGCCGTAGCGGCGGCACGCTCTCGCCCGACGTCTCATCCCGTCCAGGGACGGTTCCCCTCTTCGCCACTCCGGCGGCCGCCCGGTTCCTGTCAACCGGGCTTCCGCCGACGGCGTCGCCTACCCGGTACTGGCCCCCTCCATGAGGTCACTTCACTTCGACTGTGACCTTCCACGGCGTGACCACCAAAGGACAGACATGGCCTGAATCGGGGAGACAGCGTCGTTGCGCGGTGATGGTGGCGGTGCCGTCATGTTCCGTGCGGAAGGCCGCTGATGCGTCGCCGCTCGGTGTCGTACGGCCAGCGGTACGCCGGAGAACGGCGGAGTTGCTGGAAGTCGGGGTGCTCCAGACCCAGGTGAGTCCGTTTTCGCGGTAGCCGGTGAGCCGAATCTCGTTGTCGTCACCCAAGCTCGCCATCACGGATCGGCCGTTGTCCGAGTTCGTGAGCGCGATGCGCTGGGTCAGCCGGGCCCGGTCGGCTGCCTGGCCGTGGGCAGCCGCCGGTGCCGCAGCAGCGGCCATGACAGTGATCAGGGTCAGGGCCGTGCCCCATGTAGCGGCAGACCGCTTCGTTCCCACCATGATTCCCTTTCTTGGATCCCGCCGGACAGTCCCTAGGGCAATACGAACTTCACCGACCGGAAGGTGACATCATCCGGCTCTTGGTCACTGCCTGGCTTGAGGACGACCTTGGGGCTACCCGTGCAGTCGTCAGTCGCGAAGATCTGGGCATTGGCCCTGGTGCTGGTGTTCTGAGGCGCGAATGCATCCGCGTATTGCTGCCCAGGTGCGAGGTCGGAGACTTGCGGGATGAGGATGCATTCGTTCAAGGGGGGCTGTTCCGGCAGGCTCGCGCTCACCGCGGCCCCGGTTGAGGTGTCGATGTACTTGTAGTTGAGCCCGAGCTCGTCCTGTGCGTGTGCGGCGGTGGCGGATGGGAGGGCCAGGGCGAGGGCGCTCGTGATGGCGAGCAGCGCGGAGCGCGGACGCATGGTGGGTCCCCTTCGGCGGGCAGGTGTGGGTTGAGACGCCCCCATGATGCTGGCACCCGGGCGGGGCATACGCCGATAGAGCCGTCCATGGGATCAATCCACCCGCCGGTGTGAATCTACGGGGTCCAGCGGCCGTTGCCATGGCGGGACATCTAAGACAGCAGCACGTCCAAGCCTCCCTCACCGCAAGTTCGGTGAAGAAGGCTTGGGTATGAAGGGCCGGCCCTTGAAGATGCCGGCTATCGCTGCGGCGCCCTGGACATCACTGGTCGAGCTCGTCCTGGATATCGTCCAGCGACTGCTGCTGCCCACGCTCCTGCTGCTGGCGGGCCTTGTCCTGTGCCTGCCCGCCCCTCTGCTGCGCCTGCCGCTTGGCCTGCTCCACCTTCTCCTTGGCCTGCTGCGCCTTCTGATGCATCTCATCCTTGATGCCCATGGGGATTCACTCCTTGAGTGGGGGGTAGGCCCAGGCTCGCATCCAGCTGTAACCGCCGCACCCTGAAGCATCACGATCCGTGACGGCATCCGGAACGTCCCCTGCCGCTGGACCCATCGGACACACCCTGGACGCCCGAGGTCACGGCCTTGAGTTCGGTCAGGGACTCGCGGATCAGCTGCTGCATCGGACGTTCCTCGGCAGGTGCGATCCAGCGTTCGAAGCCGATCTTGAAGACGGCGACCGCCGCCTCGGCGGCCAGGCTCGCGGTCGTCTCCGCGACACCGCGGCCGCGCAGGGTGCCGGCGAGGGCGGCCACCAGCGAGGCGAGCTTGATCAGCTCGCGCTCCTGGAGTTCCGCGTTCGCCGTGATCACGGCATGCCGCCGGCGGGCGAAGTCGCGCCGGTCGGCGAACATCTCGGCGACCGCGTCCAGCCCGACCGTCAGCGCGTCGAGCGGCGCCGCGGACTCGGGAGCACCGGCGACCGCCCGCACGAACAGGTCCTCCAGCTCACCGGCGCCGGCGAACAGCACCTCGCGCTTGTCGGCGTAGTGCCGGAAGAAGGTCCGCTCCGTGAGCCCGGCCCTCTTGGCGATCTCCGCCACGGTGGTCTGTTCGTACCCGTGCTCGTCGTAGAGCGCCAGTGCGGCCTTCGCCAGGCGTCCGCGCGCGTCCGGCTCCCATCTACCCATGCCGAGATCCTACGTGATGACAGGAGCTGACATCGGGTGTAGCGTCTATGGCAGTCACTGACATCAATTGTTTGGGGTCTCCCATGCGCATCTTCGTCACCGGCGCCTCCGGCTGGATCGGATCCGCCGTCGTACCCGAACTCATCGAAGCGGGGCACCAGGTCGTGGGGCTCGCCCGCTCCGACGCCTCCGCCGCAGCGCTCGGCGCGGCCGGCGCGGAGGTCGTCCGCGGCACCGTCGACGACCTCGGCGTGCTGCGGGACGCGGCCGCCGCCTCGGACGGGGTGATCCACCTCGCCTTCAAGCACGACATCGCGTTCAGCGGCGACTTCCAGGGCGCCGCCGAGGCGGACCGCCGCGCCGTCGAGGCCTTCGGCGACGCGCTCGCCGGCACGGACCGGCCCTTCGTCCTGGCCTCGGGCGTGGCCGGTCTCGCGCCCGGGCGGGTGGCGACCGAGCGGGACATGCCCGCGTACGACGGCACGCCCTTCTCGCTCCGGGCGGCCACCGCGGGGGCGGTGCTCGGGTTCGCCTCGCGAGGCATCCGCTCGTCCGTGGTGCGACTCTCGCCGACCTGCCACGGCGAGGGCGACAACGGATTCATGACCATGCTGGTGGCCGTTGCCCGTGAGAAGGGCGTCTCCGGCTACATCGGCGACGGCGCCAACCGCTGGCCGGCCGTCCACCGCCTCGACGCGGCGCACCTGTTCCGCCTGGCGGTCGAACGGGCCCCGGCCGGATCGGTGCTGCACGGTGCCGCGGAAGACGGCGTCAGGATCCGTGACGTCGCCGAGGTGATCGGCCGCCACCTCGATGTGCCGGTGGTCTCCGTGTCCCCCGACGCCGCGCCGGAGCACTTCTCCTGGCTGGCGGGCGTCTTCGGCCTCGACGCCCCTGTGTCGAGCAGCCTGACCCGTGAACTGCTGGACTGGAAGCCGACGCAGCCGTCGCTCCTCGAAGACCTCGACAAGGGCCACTACTTCCGCACCCCTGCCGCCGGCGCTTGACGCGCCTCCCGCCCGGGGGAGTCTCAGTGCTCCAGCGGCAGGAGCCCCACCAGCCCGGTGTCGTCCATGATGCGCTCAACGGTCTCGGCCAAGGAACTGTCGGCGCTGATGACCGTCTCCACTCCCCCGGGCAACAGGTCCCTGTGCCGGTACCAGTTGCGCAGGTCTGTTTCACTCACCTCGTCGGCGATCGGCTTGGTCGCATGGCGGGAGAGGGTTTCGCCGAACGGCACGTCAAGGTAGTAGGCGTGGGTCGGCCCCCGGTGGTCGGTGCGCAGTCGGGCGAGCATGTCACCGTAGCGGTCGGCGTACAGGATGCCCTCCACGATCACGTGGTAGCCGGCGTCCAGGGCGTAGCGTGCGACGGTGTCGATCAGACCGATGTTCGCCGCTCCGGGCCGGTCCCGCTCGCGCAGCACGACACGGCGGAGGGTGTCCTGTTCCACCAGGGCGAGCCCACGGCCGAACCGGGACCGGATCCCGGCCGCTACGGACGACTTGCCCGAGGCACTGTTGCCCCGCAGCAGCACCAGCCGGGTCTGTTCGGTACCGACTCCCATCTGCCGCAGGGTACCGGCCCCCGGCGTTGACTCGGTCGGTCCCTTCTTCGCGGTGGGCACCTCGGCCGCCTCCAGGGTCTGCCCGGCGGATCGGCCGGCTCCGGGCACGGCACTGTGCCGGCGCAGAGGGGCATGCCATGCCCCGCGACTCCGGCATGATCCGCCGGACAGACCCCGGGCGTCCCGGAGGAAGTGCGTGCGGTTCCCGCTGTCGAGGTGGGTCGGACAGGCACTGAGACGCGTGGCGGCGTGCAGCATCGCGAGGCCCTGGGCGGTGAGTCGTCTGGCGGACCTGGGCGGGGACCCCGCCCCGGACACGTTCGAGGGCGGCTTCCAGAGCCGTGTCACCGGCTGGAGCCTGGAACCGGCCACCGCGGATCCGTCGGCCCGCACGCGGGCGGACACCCACCCCGGGCAGGGCTGCTTCCCGCTCGACCGGGCGACACTCGACGCGGTGGACGCGGTCCTGCACATCAGCAACGGCACGGCCGCCGGTACCCCCGCACACACATGACGCGACGGGCGACGGTAAGACGGACCCCCACGCCGCCGGACCGCCCTCCGCCAGGCGGGTCACGGCGGCGCCGGCCGGCGGCTTGGAGACGGCCGATGCCGTGACCGGCACGGCTCGCCTGCCGGGCCTGCGGCCGGTCGCCTCGTAGGGTGGGGTCCGTGACCGGCGAGACTGATCTGCAGACACTGCTCAGCGGCATGCGTCCCGAGCTGAATCCGGGCCACTATGTCTTCACCATGGCGGAGGGAGGTGTGCCGTCCGGCGTCAACCCCGTGGTGACGGTCGCCGAGCAGGAGGGCCTGACCCTCGTCGTCCCTCAGGCGGAGGCGGACGGGGCGGGGATGGCGTACGACTACGTGGCCGGATGGATCACCTTGCGGGTGCACTCCGCGCTGGCCGCGGTCGGTCTGACCGCCGCCGTCTCCCGCGCCCTGGCTGACGCGGGCCTGAGCTGCAACGTGGTCGCCGGCTTCCACCACGACCACCTCTTCGTACCGTACGAGCACGCCGAACGGGCCATGGACGTCCTCCGGCGCCTGTCCCGCACCGCTTCCTGAGCCCCGGGGAGGGCAGGTCGCGTCCGCGTCTGGTGTGCCGTCGGCGACTGCGCGCACGCATTCTGGTCGCTGCCGCCTCCTCACCGACGGGGACCGGCCCATGACAGGCGACTGGGGCGCGCACTGAACGATCACGGCGCCGAACCCGGTGTCCGCTTCCTGTGCGTGGGCGTCGGCCTACGCACTCCGCACCTTCACCTGCATCGCCCCGGGCCACCTGCCGCCCGCGCTGCGGGACGGGCTGCTCTGCGGCGCTCCGCTCGTCTTCTCCGCCCATCATACCGACGCCGACGGACATGAACCGCCTGGAGACCCGGGCGTGGAGGCGAGTTCGGCACCGTCGTCCGGCCGGACGTTCACTCGTGAGCGTGTTACGGCGGAGGCCTGCCGCCGGCGGACGTGAGGGCCGAACACGCAACAGCAAACACGGCAGTTCGCCGAAGCCGCGGTCCTGGCCTGGTCGGACCGGCCTCAGCGCGGCTGTCCTTATGCGGCTTCTCCTTCGGGGAGTTGCGAGAGAACGCATTCCCAATGTGACGGAAACAGGTCGGCCCACCCCTATCATCCCTGTGTTGGGACCTCCCGCAAGGAAAACCTCCCGCCCTGCCGGGGAACCCGCCACAACTCCCGCTCCCCGCTTGCCGCCACCAGAGGCAAAGGAGCGCACCACACGCACTCACGATCGGAGCGACAGATGCCCGAGCCCACCGCCCCCGTCACCGAGTTGACCTCGCAGTACGTCAGCCAGGTGACCAATGACCTCGAGCACAACGTCAAGGAACAGGAGCGGATCAGCGCCGAAATCGTGGCACTGCAGGAGCAGTTGACCGCTCTGCGGCATGATCACACCATTCTCACGAGCATGCAGCAGGCGCTCGGTGTGACCTCGGTGGGCGCACCCGCCACTCCCGACGGCGCCGTGGTGCCCGGCCCGCGGAAGAACACCGCCGCGTCCGGCACACGTCGGGCGTCGAAGAAGGCGACCGCGGAGCAGCCCGAGACCAGGAAGCGGTCCGCCAGGAAGCCGTCGGTGTCGAAGCAGGCGGTGGCGAAGCAGGCGGCGTCGAAGCCCGCGGTGGCGAAGCCCGTGGTGAAGAAGCCGGCCGCCCCGACCGCTCAGCCCACGCTCGTCGAACTCGTCCGCCGCCACCTCGCGGACCAGCAGGAACCCCGCTCCGCGGCGGAGGTCGCCGAGGCGCTCGAACAGGCACATCCCGACCGGGCCATCCAGACCAAGGTCATCCGGACCACCCTGGAGAACCTCGTGGCCCGCAACAGCGCCCAGCGCACCAAGCAGGGCTCGTCCGTCTTCTACACCCTTCCCGCCGATGCGGAGCCGGCGGCGGCAGTCGCGGAGGAGCCCCGGCCCGAAGCCGCCGAATGAAGCGTGGCCACACGCCCCGTCCCGACCGCGGCGCCGGACGGTGCCGCCGAGTCGAGGGACGGGGCCGGTTCCGTACGGCTTCACCCCTCGACTGGCACGCCGTCAGATACGGTCGCTACTGCCCAGGGTTCACAGGCCGGCTCTCTGTCGCGTCTGGTCGAACTCGGCCACCGGGTCGACACCGCCGGCCTGCCAGGGCCATGGCGTGACGCAGCCGCCTATCGCCTCGAAGACGGGACGCGCCTCCACGCGCCGGTCCGCTGCCATCAGCGCGTAGGCGAGGATGTTGAGGTCGGCCAGCGCCTTGGCGTGACGGAGGAACCCGGGTTGGCCCCATGTGTGCGCCACGCGGTCGAGGGCCTGCACGGCCATCGCGTGGGACCAGTGGTTGCGCGCCACCAGTGCCTCGAATCCGCCGCGGTCGAGGATGGAGTGGTACTGGAGGACCTGGGCGGCGAGTTCGGTCACGACGCACGGCGCGTTGGCGGGCACGCGGGCGCACAGGGTGTCCACGAACTCCAGGACCTGGATACGCGACCCCGCCTCGTCCGGGCTGAGGTAGGCGAGCATGCTCAGATAGGCCTCGCGGTTCCAGCGGTCGCGTGCGAGCACCTCGTTCCACACCCCGAAGACCTGGGACTGCTCCCGGCGCTCCAGGCGGGCCACCGCGAGGAGGGCCACCCAGGGAGTGGGGTCCTCCGGGGCGAGTTCGGCAGCCCGCAGACAGCTGTCGATGGTGTCGGCCGGATCTTCGAGCCGGCCCTGGGCACGGCCCTCGGCCACCCGGGTCCAGGCGTGCAGGACGTGCGCGTTCGCGCTGCGGGGCTCACGCGTGACCCAGGACCGTGGCAGTTGGGAGCCGGAGAGGTATCCCGCCAGGACGTCGATGCGATGCGTCCGGCGGTCCCAGTCGCCCGGTTCCTGCTCCAGGAGGCGGGACATCTGCGCCACACACAGATCGGTGGTCGCGAAGGTGCCGGTCCTGGTGGTCGCCACGAGAGACTTCAACAGCTTGCCGAGCTCCTGGTCGTCGAGTTCCGGAGCCAGACGAGCCCTTCTGCGGCGACTTGAAAGAAATGCCATGGCCGGAGGCTAGGCGGGATCGGTGCGGACACAAGAGCTTGGCCGAGATCGTTATGGTTTACACGTATCATCCGACATCTGTCCGGGCGCCGGGGGCCTTGTCGGTGGTACGGGCTCGTTCAGCCTCGTCCGCGCGACGGTGTCCAGCGGTACGGCGCGGACGCCCAGCACCGCTACGGCCACCACGCCCGCCGCCGCGACCAGGGTGCCGGAGAGGGACCGGGCCCCGAGCGGGCCGGCGATCGCCGCCCCCGCTGCGAAGCCGGTGATCTTCAGGCTGGCGCCGGTGGTGAAGATCTGGCCCCGCAGACGGTCCGGAGCCTCCTGGTGGCGCACCGCGAACACGGCGGTGAGCTGCGGTCCTTCACCCATTCCGGCCAGCAGCAGGGCCAGGACGAGCAGGGCGGGACGGCCCGCCGCCGCAAGGGCGAGCGCGCCGGCCTGGATCAGGGCGCCGGCCCGGATGATCGAGTCGGGGGCGACGGATCGTGGGAAGCGCGCCAGTACGGCGTTGGCCGCCAGGGCCGATACGGCCGCACAGGAGAGCAGCAGCGCGCCGCGCCCCGCGCCGCCGAGCACTCGCTCGCCCAGCACCGGAACGCAGGCTGTCAGCGTGCCCTGCGCCGCACAGCACACGACCGAGAGCAGAGTCGCCCGCGCCAGCCGGGGTCTGCCGACGATGACCCGCGTTCCTGCCACCAGGTCGCCGGCCAGCGAACCCCGCTTCACGTCCCGCATCCGCACGGGACACCCTGGCAGGGTCCAGGCGGCGGGCGCCGCCGAACCGATGAGCGCCGCCGACACCACCACGGCCGTCGACGCCCCCAGCGTCTCGGCCAGCCCGCCGGCGAGTGCCGGACCGGCCAGGCTCGCCGCGCCGAAGGTCATGGCGTCGAGGGCGTTCGCCCGTGGCAGCCGGTCGCCCGTGGCCACGCGCGGCAGCTGACTCGTCCAGCCGCCCGACAGTGCCGGCCCCAGCGATCCGGTGAGGACGGCGATCAGGACGGTGACCGTGAACGGAAGCCGGCCGAGCCCCGCGACGATCACCACCAGGCCTGCCGCGTACAGGACGAGCGCCACGGCGAGCAGCCGTCCCGGCCGCTGCCGCCGGTCGAGCAGCGCCCCGAGCACCGGTCCGCCGGCCGCCGCCGCGACCGTGATGCCCGCGAGCAGCGCCGACGCCTCCGACGGCGACCCGGCGGCGGCGTATCCCGCCAGCATCAGCGCCGGTCCGGACATCTCGTCCCCGGCGCGTGCCATCACCGCCCCCGCGAGATAGGAGGCCATCGCGTAACGCCTTATCACTATGGTGACGTTACGGAGGTAACTCAAATCTTCACAATATGCGTTACAGTGCGCCGGTGTCCTCCAGAGATGCCGCCGGCGACTGGTCCACCCGGCACTCCGTCCTGACCATGGCTCGCCGTACCGCCGCCCTCGTCAACGCCCTCGCCGCGGACCGCCCCGACCCCGGCGACGTGGCGGAGGTGCTCCGCGCATACGGCGAGAGCGGCCCCGTGGACCTCACCGCCCGTGACGTCGCGGGGATGCGGGAGGCCGCCGACCGGCTGCGGGAGGTCTTCGCAGCCGAGCACGCCGACGACGCCGCCGTCGCCCTCAACCGCCTGCTGCGCGCACACACCGGGCCGCTCCGCCTGACCTCGCACGGCGGTGGCACGCCCTGGCACCCCCACCTCGACCACGACGACGACGCGCCCTGGGCCGAGTGGTTCCTCGCCTCGTCCTGCCTGGCCCTGACCGTTCTCGTCTGGGACCGCCAGCTCCCGCCCGGCAGAGCCTGCGCGTCCGCCGCCTGCCGGAACGTCTTCGTCACCCAGGGGCCCGGCCCCGAACGCCGCTACTGTTCCCGGCGCTGCGCGACGCGCGAGCGGGTCGCGGCCCACCGACGCACCCGCTCCGCGCCCTCACCGCAGTGACGGGAGTGCCCCGGGCGCACCACGGCGGCTGCAGGCACTCCGGAATGAGCCGCCTGCTACGCGAGGCCGCCGTCGCACACCGACCAGACCTCGCGCAGGAGGGCGGGGTAGTCCTCCCCATAGGTGGTGATGCCCGCGTACACCGCGTCCAGGGCCGCCTGCAGGGGGTCAGGGTCGGCGGCGGCGAGCAGCGCGGGCACGGCCATGTGCGGCTGGGATATGGGCAGGGAGGAATCCGGCTCGCCGAGGGTGACCCGCACGGTGTACCGCACCACTTCGGCGGACTCGTCCGTCGGCGGCTCGGACGGCGCGGGGGACGGTGTCCAGTCGGCCGCGGGCCCCACGATCAGCGCGGTCGGATCGGGCACCGGAATCGGCAGGGACACCTCGCCCCGGGCGAGCGGCGCCTCGAAGGGCGGACGCTCGGGCGGCACGGCCGGGCCGACGGTTCTGTCGGGGACCCTCGGGTCGGCGTGGAGGGCCTGCCACACCACGGACTCGTCGTCGAGCGGCGGCGGCAGCGGTCGCCCCTCGGTGACGGCGGTGAGTCCGGCGTCGATCCAGTCCAGTTCCGCGAGACCCGCCGCCCCGCACGCGCGGCGCGCGGCCAGCAGGGCCACCGCGCGCTGCGTGGCGGGGCCGGCGGCGTCGATGGCGTGCACGAGCGCCGCGTCGAAGCGGAGCAGGCCGCTCACGTTGCCGCCGACGCCGCGCAAGGCCTGGCTCGGCGACCGGCCTCCCCACGCCCAGCGCTCGTAGGCCAGTTCGCGTTCCCGGTCCGCCTGTTCCTGCGCGAGGCGGGCCTGGCGTTCGGCCTCGGCGCGTTCGGCCGGGGTGGGAGGGGGTGGCAGCGTGCGGGCGTAGTCGTGCCAGTACGCCGCCATCCCCGAGGTCTGCCGCACGACACGGTCCGGCGCGGGCGGGGCGGGCCAGAACTGCAGGAGATAGCGGTCCAGTTGTGGCTCGCCGTCCAGCCGGGTGTCCTCCTCGTGTGCCGCGTCCATGCCCTGAGCGCAATAGCGGATCCGGTAGTCGGTCTGCTCCAGGCCCAGTTCCCAGGAGCCCTCGCCGCCCCACAGCACGAGCGAGGTGCTGTCCGAGACGGGGCGGAAGGGCACCTCCACCACGTCCTCCCAGCCGGGGTCCAACGGCGGGGCCTCGTCGTGCACTTCGACGGTGAAGCCGACGTCGCCCGTGTGCAGTCCGGTCGTCAGCCACAGGGTGCCGGGAATCGCAGCGCCGCACAGACCGGAGGACTGGCCGGCGAACGCCTCGGCGAGGTCCGGGCCGCAGCTGTCCGGATCGCTCTCGACGTAGAGCTGGCCGTAGTGGACGTGCACTTCTCCCTCGACGGGCCTGCGCATCATTACCCCCATCGCCTCCAGGAACGGGCCATGCTCCGCACCCTACGGCCCGGCACTGACAACGCCCGGTCACGCACGCATACGCGGGCCGCGGACGGCACGTACAGCCGCCAGGTCGAGGTCCGTTCGCCGCCAGCGTCGCTCGTGTCCCGCCGGTGAGATGGACGCATGACTACACAGGCGACCCTGAACGGTAAGAAGGCCCTGGTCACCGGCGGCAGCCGGGGCATCGGTGCGGCGACGGCGCTGCGGCTCGCGCAGGAGGGTGCGGACGTGGCGGTGACCTTCGTGCGGGGGAAGGAGGCGGCGGAGGACCTGGTGCGGGCCGTCGAGGCGCTGGGGCGACGGGCGGTGGCCCTGCGTGCCGACGCCGCGGACGCGGCAGAGGCGGCGGGCGCCGTGGACCGGGCGGCCGAGGCACTCGGGGGCCTGGACGTCCTCGTGAACAACGCGGCCGCGGGACTGATGCAGCCGCTGGAGACCATGTCGCTCGCCGACGTGGACCGCCTGATCGCCGTGAACGTGCGCGGGGTGTTCCTGGCCTCCCGGGCCGCCGCCGCACTGATGGCACCCGGTGGACGGATCATCACCATCGGCAGTTGCGTCACCCGGCGCACGCCGGGCCCGGGTGCCACGCTGTACGCGATGAGCAAGTCGGCCGTCGTCGGGCTGACGAAGGCGCTGGCCCGCGAACTGGGCGGGCGCGGGATCACGGCGAACGTGGTGCACCCGGGCCCGACCGACACCGACATGAACCCCGCGGACGGGCCGTTCGCCTCCGGGCAGGCAGCCATGACCGCCCTCGGCCGCTTCGGCACGGCCGAGGAGGTGGCGTCGGCGGCGGCCTTTCTGGCGGGTCCGGACGCGGTGTACGTGACGGGCGCGGAACTCTCGGTGGACGGTGGGTACGCGGCATGACCGGGGCGGGGGGGGGGGGGGGGGGGGGGGGGGGGGGGGGGGGGGGGGGGGGGGGGGGGGGGGCGGGGGGGGGGGGGAGGGGGACCTGCTGCTGCCCTCCTTTTGTTTGTCTGGGT
>NZ_JBVJVZ010000003.1:312578-430648 GCF_055603245.1 Streptomyces sp. NPDC037290
ATGTTCGGCGCGTCTGGCGATCCATCATCGTACCGTCCGCCTCCCCCCCCCCTCTCCCCCCCCCCCCCCCCCCCCCCCCCCCCCCCCCCCCCCCCCCACCGGCCTCACGTCTCGTTCAGCCGGCGTACGTCCTCCTCGTCCCACTTCCTGGTGTCGCGAGGCTGCGTGTAGGGCTCGGCCTGGGGCGGATGCCCGCCGGCGACGGCCCGTTGCCGTACCGTCTCGGCGTCGAACTCGAGGCCCAGCAGGATCGCCAGGTTGCTGATCCACAGCCAGACCAGGAAGACGATGACGCCGGCCATGGTGCCGTAGGTCTTGTTGTAGGAGGCGAAGTTCCCGACGTAGAAGGCGAACCCGGCGGAGGCGATCATCCAGATCGCCAGGGCGAGGACGCTGCCGGGGGTGATCCACCGGAAGCCCTTGACCCTGGCGTTCGGCGTCGCCCAGTACAGGATGGCGATCATCACGGTGACCAGCAGGACCAGCACCGGCCACTTCGCGATCGACCACACCGTCAGTGCCATGTCGCCGACGCCCAGCGCCTGACCGGCGTGGCGGGCCAGGCCGCCGGTGAAGACGACGATCAGCGCGCTCGCCACGGCGAGGACCATCAGGACGGCCGTGACGCCGATCCGCACCGGCAGGATCTTCCACACCGGGCGGCCCTCCGGCATGTCGTAGACGGCGTTGGCGGCGCGGATGAAGGCGGCCACGTAGCCGGAGGCCGACCAGACGGCCAGGACGAGGCCGGCGACGGCCATCACGGAGCCAGTGCCGGCGCTGTTCTGCAGTTGCTCCACGGCCCTGGTGATGATGTCCCGGGCGGAGCCGGGAGCGAGGTGCCTGAGGTTGGCCAGCACCTTGTCGGTGGCCGACCTGCCGGCGATGCCCAGCAGTGACACGAGGACCAGCAGCGCCGGGAACAGGGCGAGGACGCCGTAGTACGTCAGGGCTGCGGCCCGGTCGGTCAGCTCGTCGTCCCGGAACTCGCGCAGGGAGCCCCTGAGCACGGCGCCCCATGCCCGCTTGGGGAGCTCGGCCGGTGTGTCGGGGGCTGCCCGCTCGATCTGCTGGTCCGGGCCGGCCTCCTCGGGCGCCGGTGCGCGCGGGGCCGGAGTCGGGTCGCCGCCGTGGTGGTGGTGCCGGGAAAGATGCAGCTTCGCCATGCCGCTCGGGTAACCCGGCCGCGCCGCCTCAAGCCCGGGGGTTCGCGGGGATCGGCCGTACCGTCCGATTGACCGCACCACCGGGGTGGGTTTGGATGTGGCGCATGTCGGGTGCAGCGCAGACGGACGGAGCACGGGACGCGGCCGATCCGGTCCTGGCCTTCGCCTCGCAGGAGGCGTGGGAGGAGTGGCTGGAGGAGCATCACGCCGGTGTACGGGGTGTCTGGCTGAAGATCCCGAAGAAGGACTCCGGGATCGCCGGCGTCGACTACGCGGGAGCACTGGAGTCGGCTCTGTGCTTCGGCTGGATCGACGGGCAGAAGAAGAAGCTGGACGAGCAGCACTGGCTGCAGCGCTTCACCCCGCGCCGGCAGGGCAGCAAGTGGTCGATGGTGAACAGGCGGAAGGCCACCGAGCTGACGGAGCGGGGCCGGATGCGACCGGCCGGCCTGCGGGAGGTGGAGAAGGCCAGGGCGGACGGCCGTTGGGACGCGGCGTACGCGAATCAGAGCGCGGCCACGGTGCCCGACGACCTCCAGGCCGCCCTCGCGGCCGCCCCGGAGGCGCGGGACTTCTTCGCCGTCCTCGACAGCCGCAACCGGTTCGCGATCCTCTACCGGATCCAGGACGCCAGGAAGCCGGCGACCCGGGCGGCGCGGATCGAGAAGTTCGTCGCCATGCTCGCCGCGCGGCAGAAGATCTATCCCTGAGCCGCGGCCACGCAGCGTGGCCGTCGGGCCTCAGGCACGCCGCGCCCGCGGTTTTCGCCCCGCGCCCGGGGGTCCACGAGCCCGGCAGGCTCGCCGATCTGCGCCGGCCGCGCCGCGCCCACCGGTGCTGCCGCTGATCAGCGTGTCGCCGGTCTGGGCCTTGGTCGCGGGTGCCCTGGGCTTCAGGTGCCCTGGGCTTCTACAGTCGCTGATCGAGCTGCGGCGGGTGGTGCGCGGCGGCGAGATGGGGGTCCCCACGCTCGGCCGAGGACCGCTTGGGCGAGGGTCGGAGTGGTCGCTGTTCAGCCGGGACGTGGAGCGCAGTGTGGTGGGCACCGCCGCCGAGCTGGGGGTCGCCTTCGTGCCGTACTCGCCGCTCGGCCGGGGCTTTCTGACCGGGTCGTTCTCCGACGCCGGCAAGGAACTGGCCGACGGTGACTTCCGGCAGCTGCTGCCCCGCTTCTCCGGCGACAACGCCAAGGCGAACGCGGCTCTCCTCGCCCCTCTGCACAAGATCGCGGCCGAGCACGGTGCGACCACGGCGCAGATCGCTCTGGCCTGGGTGCAGCAGCGGGCCGAGGTGCACGGTCTGACCGTCGTGCCGATCCCCGGGACCCGCAAGCGCAGCCGCCTGCTCGAGAACGCCGGGGCCACCCGGATAACGCTGAGCGCCGACGAGTTGGCCCTGCTGGAGCCGATCGCCAGCCAGGTGGCGGGCGACCGCTACGCGGACATGTCCCTCACCTCGGCGGCCAGGGAGTCGCAGGCATAGGGCCGGCGCGTCAGCACTGGGGGCGCTTCCCGTGATTGGCGGCGTGGCCGCGTCGCGACTTCTTCTTCCTGCGCCGCTTCGAGGACATGGGAACCTCCTGCTCGAAAGGAAGCCGATACATACGGACCATCCATGAATACGCTACCTCCGGACTGATCACCTCTCCACTCACCGCGCCCGTTGATACGATGCGAAAAATGCCCGACTCGCGCATATCCTCCCCTGGACCAGAGGAGCCGGAATGGCCGGTGACCCGAAGCCGATCAGCGCCACGGCCCGTCAGGCGCTGGAGCAGGAGCTCGCCGATCTGCGCGATGAGCGCCGGCTCGTCGCCGGAACGCTGCACGACAGTGCCGATGTGGGTGATCAGGCGGACCAGGCCGACGAGTTGCGGCGTGCCGCTCAGCTCGACCGGCTGGACCGCCGGATCGAGACCATCACGGAGCGGCTGCGCCAAGCGGAGCTGGCCGGGCCTCCCCCCACGGACGAGGTCGGCGTGGGAAGCACGGTCACGGTCCGCTTCACGGACGGCACGCAGGAGACGCTGCAGATCGGCGAGGCCGCCGAGGCCTTCGACCAGAACCTGGTCACCTCGGACAGCCCCCTCGGCCGCGCGCTGCTCGGACGCCGTGCCGGTGACTCGGTGCACTTCGACACACCGGACGGCCCGTCGAGCGCGGTGGTGGTGTCGATCGGAGACGGTCAGCCGTGACAGGCCGCAGGACCTGTCCGGCGGATCATGCGGGAGTCGCGGGGCATGGCACGCCCGCGCCGACACGACGCCGTTGCCCGGAGCCGGCCTGATCCGCCGCCGCCGGACACGACCTAGTCGCCGGAGCCGCTGCCCTTGCGCACCGTGCAGTGCAGTGAGTCGTGTTGTACGTCGGCGACGATGGTGTCTCCGGGGCCGGCCTCGCCGCTGAGCAGGAGGGTGGCGATGCGGTTGTCGAGTTCGGCCTGGATCGTGCGGCGCAGCGGCCGGGCACCGAACTCCGGCTGGTGACCGTGGGCGATGAGCAGCTTCTTGGCCGCCTCGGTGACCTCCAGCGTCATGCCCTGGGCGTGGACGCGGCGCTTGCTCTGGTCCAGCAGGTGGTCCACGATCTCGCCCAGGTCGTCCTCGGTCAGCCCGTGGAAGATGATGATGTCGTCGATCCGGTTGAGGAACTCCGGCAGGAACCTGCCCCGCAGATCCTCCATCAGCTCGTCCTTCAGCTCCGACACATCACCCTTGTGGTCCAGGATCCGGTGCGCGCCGATGTTGGACGTCATGATGATGACGCAGTGCCGGAAGTCGACGGTGCGGCCCTGGGCGTCGGTGAGCCGGCCGTCGTCCAGGATCTGCAGCAGCGTGTTGAAGACGTCCGGGTGCGCCTTCTCCACCTCGTCGAACAACACCACGCTGTAGGGCTGGCGGCGCACCTTCTCCGTCAGCTGGCCCGCCTCCTCGTACCCCACGTATCCGGGAGGGGCCCCGACGAGCCTGGCCACCGTGTGCTTCTCCTGGAACTCGCTCATGTCGAAGCGGATCATCCGGTCCTCGTCGCCGAACAGCAGCGCGGCGAGGGTCTTGGCGAGTTCGGTCTTGCCCACGCCCGTGGGACCGAGGAAGAGGAAGGAGCCCACCGGCCGGTTCGGGTCCCCCATGCCGGCGCGGTTGCGGCGCACCGCCTGGGACACGGCCGTGACCGCCTCGTCCTGGCCGACGATCCGGGCGTGCATCTCCTCCTCGAGCCTGAGCAGCTTCTCCCTCTCGCTCGCCGTCAGCTGGGAGACGGGGATGCCCGTGCGGCGCGAGATGACGTCGGCGATGTCCGCGGCCGTGACGGAGACGACGCCCTCCCGGCGTTCCTCGATGCCGGCGAGTTCGCCCTCCACCTCGGCGATCTCCCGCTTCAGCTCCGACGCCTTCTCGAAGTCCTCCACCGAGACGGCCTGTTCGAGCTCACGGCGGAGTTTGGCGATGCGGTCCTCGCGGCTGACGACCTCCGTGGAACGCCCCGCGCTGCGCAGCCGTACCCGCGCACCGGCCTGGTCCATCACATCGATGGCCTTGTCGGGGAGGAACCGGTCGGTGACATAGCGGTCGGACAGCTCCGCGGCCGCCGCCAACGCGGCGTCGTCGAACCGGACCTGGTGGTGCGCCTCGTAGGAGTCCCGCAGCCCCTCCAGGATCTGCACGGTCTCCTCCACGGTCGGCTCCGGCACCATCACCGGCTGGAAGCGGCGCTCCAACGCCGCGTCCTTCTCCACGTACTTGCGGTACTCGTCGATCGTGGTGGCCCCCACGACACGGAGTTCTCCGCGTGCGAGCGCGGGCTTGAGCATGTTGCCCGCGTCCATCGAGCCCTCGCCGGTCGCGCCGGCGCCGACGACGGTGTGCAACTCGTCGATGAACAGGATGATCTGGCCCTTGGCCGCCTGGACGTCCTCGATGACCTTCTTCAGCCGCTCCTCGAACTGTCCCCGGTACTGGGCCCCCGCCACCATCCCCGACAGATCGAGCGCGACGACCCTCTTGTCCTTCAGGGTGTCGGGCACCTCACCGGCCACGATCCGCTGCGCCAGCCCCTCCACGATCGCGGTCTTGCCCACGCCCGGCTCACCGATCAGCACCGGATTGTTCTTCGACCGCCGCGACAGGATCTCGATCGTCTGCTCGATCTCCTCGCCGCGCCCCACCACCGGATCCAGCTTCCCCGCCCTGGCCTCCTCCGTCAGGTCCCGGCCGAACTCGTCCAGTGTCGTCGCCGGCGCCTTCTTCCGTTCCGTGGGGAGTGCGTCGCTGCGGGCGGCCTGTTCGGTCAGGTCCGTGAGTTTCCTGGTGTCCATGCCCTCGGCGCGCAGCAGCTTGGCGGCTCCCGTGTCGCTGTCGCCCAGCAGGGCGCTGAGGATGTGCTCGGGGCCGATGTAGGACACGCCGGCCGCCTGGGAATGGGCGTAGGCGGCACCGAGCGTGCGCTTGGCCGCGGGGGTGAGGCCCGGCTGCGAGGACGGCTCGCCGGACTCCCGGGGGAGGATCTTGGCGATCTCGGCCGCGAGCGTGTCTGGTTCGACGCCGACCTGGGAAAGCAGCTTCCGGGACGGCTCGACCTTCGTGGCCGCCCACAACAGATGTTCCGTGTCGAGGTCGGACGTTCCGTCCTCGACCGCCCGCTGCGCGGCCAGGTTCAGCAGTTCCTGCGACGACTCCGTGAGCAGCCGGCCTATGGGCACACGCTGTACCGCGGGAGGCGACGACGCCGGCGACATCCCGAAGAATCGGCTGAACATTTCACTGAAGGGATCCGACGAACCGAACGGTGCACCGAACGACATCGACATGACAGCTCCTGGGCGCGGGGGCAAGCACTTCGGGGGGTCGTTGTTCCAGGGTCCGTAATCACTGAATCGCGCGGTGCACCGCACCGCAAACGGAAGGCGCGCCCTGCCGTTCCGGTAACGCTGAGTCACAGATCAGAGCCGTGCGGGGCGGCGGGGAGGTCGTCGAGAAAGGTGACCGTGGGTACGTGGAAGAGGCCGCCCGTGACCGGCACCGAGAAGTCGAGGATTCGGTCGTGCCGGGCCGGCTGCCGGCCGAGGAACATGTTCCTCAGCATTTCCTCCGTCACGTCCGGGGTACGGGCGTAACCGATGAAGTACGTGCCGAACTCTCCTGTGCCGATGTGACCGAACGGCATGTTTTCCCGTACGATCTTGCGTTCGTCACCGTTCTCGTCGGTGACGGTGGTGAGCGCCACGTGGGAATCGGCGGGCTTCACCTCGTCGGGAAGCTCGACGTTGGCCAGTTTGGTACGGCCGATGACCTTGTCCTGCTCGTCGGCCGGCAGGGCGTGCCAGGCCGCCATGTCGTGCAGGTACTTCTGCACGATCACATAGCTGCCTCCGGCGAAGTCCGCGTCCTCGTCGCCGATGAACACGGCGTCGTCCGCGAGCCTCCCCTCCGGGTTCTCGCTGCCGTCCACGAAACCGAGCAGATCGCGTTCGTCGAAGAACTTGAAACCATGCACCTCGTCGACCACGGTGGCCCCTCCCTCCAGCCGCTCGCCCAGCAGCCGGGCCAGTTCGAAGCAGAGGTCCATACGCTGGGAACGGACGTGGAAGAGGAGGTCGCCAGGGGTGCCGAGGGCTCGATGGCGTGGGCCCTCCAGGTCCACGAAGGGATGCAGTGCGCGGGGGCGCGGCCCGCTGAACAGGCGGTCCCATGCGTCGGATCCGATGCCGACGACACAGCTGAGTTGCTGGGCGGGCGCGCGGAAGGCCACCGAGCGGCGCAGGCCCGAGACGTCCTCGAGCAGGTCGCGGACGGTTTCCTCGCCGCCCGGCACGATCGTCGCGACGAGGAACACGGCCGCCCTGGCCGGCGGGACGACGACGGGCTGCGGTTCGGCCACGGGAGTCCGCCTCCTCATGAGGTCCTTGGAAACCCAGTCGTTCCAGCATGCCGCCGGCCCGCCGACCCGGCAGGTCGTACGCGGGCCTTCGGCTGCCGGACGCAGGGGTGACGTGCCTCCGGCAGCGCACCGGACCCCTTCACGGCCGCCCTGAGCCGCGGAGCCGTCGTGCTGCGCGCCCGGCCCGCCGGCGCCGGGGCCTGTCCGGCGGATCAGGCCGGAGGCGCCGGTGAGCGGGGGGCCGGCGTGGAGCCGCAAGGCGGATGAGGGCGTCCCGCGGAGCGTCGGCAACCGACGACAACGCGGTAGATGTGCGTGCCGGACCCCGCGTCTGCGAGAGGATCCGCCAGGCAGGCCCTAGCGTGGTGGTATGCGCCACGAGGTGACCGAGGCCGACACGGCGGTGACGGTGGGCAGCGGTGATGTGCCGGTGCTGGCGACCCCGCGGCTGATCGCGTGGATGGAGGCGGCCACCGTGCGGGCGGCCGCCCCCTTCACCGGGTCCGGCCAGACCACCGTCGGCACGGAGGTGCGGGTCCGGCATCTGCGGGCCACACCGGTCGGCGGCCGGGTGGAGGTGAGCGCCGAGCCCGCCGCCTGCGTGGCGGGCCGGCGGCTCACGTTCGCGGTGCGCGCCGTCGACGGCTCGGGCCGGGAGGTCGCGACGGGTGAGATCGACCGGGCGATCGTCGACCGGAAACGGTTTCTGGCGCGCACGACGGACCCGGCGGCGGATCGCTGACCGCAGGCCCGGCAGGTCTCACACGGGGGTGTGTCCCCGCAGGTACTCGCGTACGGCCGGCGGCAGCGCGGTGCCGACGGCCTCGGGGATCGGTGCCCACCACACGCGCTCCGGTGCCAGGGCGGCTCCGTCCGACGGGGACTCGCTCAACAGCTGGCACACCACCGCCGACGCCCCGTCCGCGGGAGCCGTGTCGTGCGGGGCCAGTGACTCGGTGCCGTCGACGAGGTAGCCGGTGAGTTCGTAGACGACGCGCGCCGCGGTGGCCTCCGCCGACTCGGCCGGTTGGGGGCTGCCCGACGGCAGCGTCCATCCGCCGCCGTCCTGCACCAGCAGCAGCCGTCCGTCGTACAGGACGACCGCCTGCACCACGCCCTCGGCAGGCTCCAGCCTCATGACCGACCACCCTCCGCCCGGCGCGCCCGGCCGGACCCCCCTCCCCTACCCAGGTCCGGCCGCTCGTGCACCGACGCCGTGTCATCTCCCGTGAGCGGGTGGTCAGTACAGCACCGGGAGGTCGGCGGGCCGGACCCGCACCGTGACGGGCAGTGTGGCGTCGACCTCCCCGTCCGCACCGTAGGGGACGGGCCGGTTCGCCTCGATGCGCAGTTCCCTGCCGCGCAGGACGCGCACCTCGGGGCGGTGGATGTGGCCGCCCGTCCTCAACTCGTTCATGAGGGCGAAGAAGAGCCTGCGTGGTGCCTCGCGGATCATCACCACGTCCAGCAGTCCGTCGTCGACGCGCGCGTCGGGGGCGATGAGCCGACCGGAGCCGTAGTAAGGGGAGTTGGCGGCGACGACCGTGTAGCCGCGGTGGGTGTGTTCCTCGCCGTCGACGGTGACACGGTAGTCGGCCGCCCGCCAGGTGGTGACGGCGCGCAGGCCGCCCGCGTAGTAGGAGGCGGCGCCGCGCAGCAGCCGGGCGTGGTTGGCGTGCCGGTTGGCCACGGCGTCCACGCCGGCGTAGACGCTGCCCAGCACCACGGTGCGCGGATGCACGGCCGACTCGACCTCGACGGTGTCGACGGGTCGTGGCTCGGCGTGCAGCAGGATGTCGGCGAGTGCGGCGGGGTCGGCGGGCAGCTTCAGGGCGCGGGCGAAGTCGTTGCCGCGTCCCGCGGGTACCAGGCCCAGGACGGTTCCGGTGCCGCTCAGCGCGCCGCCGATGCCGCCGGCGATCCCGTCGCCGCCCACGGCCAGCACGATTCGGCCGCGCTCGCCGACGCGGCGTGCGATGTCCTGGGCGTGGGCGAGGCTGTGACTGTACTCCGTTTCCAGCTCGGCTCCCGCCTCGCGCAGCAGCCGGGCCAGGTGCAGCAGTGTCGCCGCCCCGGTGGAGCCGCCCGCGGTGGGATTGACGACGGCGGTGAACTGTCGCATCGGTGTGCCTCCGAAGCAGGCGGATCTGGTGGGTCGGCCGGACCTGGTGGATGAGTCGTGTGGGGTCAGTCGGTGGGGAGCAGGACGCCGGGGTTGAGCAGGCCCTCGGGGTCCAGGCGGCGTTTCACGGCGCGCAGGGCCGAGATGCCGAGCGGTCCGGCCTCGCGGACGTACCAGTCGCGGTGGTCGGTGCCGACCCCGTGGTGGTGGGAGATGGTGCCGCCGGCGGTCAGGACGGCTTCGTTGGCCGCATGTTTGGCGGGCGTCCAGTGGGCCACCGGGTCCTCGCCCTGGGCGCTGACGACCGTGAAGTACAGGGAGGCGCCGTTCTCGTAGACATGGGAGATGTGACACATGACCAAGGGCGGGGTGCCGGCCTCGGTGAGGGTGTCGGTGAGCGCGGTGCGGACGGCCGTGTAGAGGTCGGGGATCCGGGACCAGAAGGCCGCGGTCTCCAGGGTCTCGGCGAAGGCGCCGACGTCGAGGAGGGCGTCGCGGAGGTACGGTGCCGAGAAGCGTCCGTGGGCCCAGCGTTCGCCCGGTTCTGCTCCGACAAGGGTGCCGCCGCAGGCGGTGAGGACGGCCGCCGCCTGCTCCCGGCGCAGCGCGGTGTCCTCGGCCGTGCCCTCGTAGCCGGTGATGGCGAGGCAGCCGGCCGTGCTCTGCCCCAGGTGGCCGCCGATGGCGTCCGGCTGGGCCAGGCCGATGAGGGTCTCGGTCTCGTCGGACAGCCGCAGCACGGTGGGCCGGGGCCCGTCCTGGGCGAGTCTGCGCAGCGCGGCGGCGCCCTCCTGGAACGAGGCGAACCGCCAGCCCTCGTAGATCCGTTCCTGCGGCAGCGGGCGGATCCGTACGGTCACGGAGGTGATGACGCCGAAGGCGCCCTCGGAGCCGAGAACGAGCTGGCGCAGGTCGGGTCCGGCGGCCGAGCGCGGGGCGCGGCCCGTCTCGAGCGTTCCCTCGGGTGTGGCGAGGGTCAGACCGAGGACCATTTCGTCGAAGCGGCCGTAGCCGGCGGAGGCCTGGCCGCTGGAGCGGGCCGCGGCGAAGCCGCCGATGGTGGCCCATTCGAAGGACTGCGGGAAGTGGCCGAGGGTGAAGCCGTGTTCGGCGAGCAGGGCTTCGGCCTCGGGTGCGCGCAGACCGGGCTGGAGCACGGCGGTGCGCGAGACGGGGTCCAGGTCGAGCAGGCCGCTCATGCGGCGCAGGTCCAGGGCGATGAACGCGCTGCGCTGGGGGGCGAGTCCGCCGACGACCGAGGTGCCGCCGCCGAAGGGGACGACGGCGAGGCCGTGCACGGCGCATGCGCGCAGCACGGCGAGGACCTCGTCGTGGGACGCGGGCAGGACCACGGCCTGCGGAACGTCCGAGAAGTCCCCGGCGCGGACGCGGAGCAGGTCGGGCGTGGACTTGCCGCGGGTGTGGCGGATGCGGCTCTCGCTGTCGGTGCGGACGTGGACGTCACCGCCGACGGCTTCGGCGAGTTCCTTGAGGGCGGCCGTGCCGGCCGTGGTGGCGGGCAGGCGGATGTCCTCCAGGGTCAGGGCGGCGGTGGTGCGGGGCTTGACGCCGAGCAGGTCGCGCAGCAGTCCGGTCACCGAGTCGGGCAGCGGTGCCGCCTTGGCCGGGTCGCCCCAGCCGTTCCACAGCATGTCCATTGAACGGTCGTCCTCACAGGTCGGTGTGCTCGGTTCACGCGACGGCCCCGCGGCCGCCCCCGGAGCGACGGTGTGCTGCTCGTGTCCGGCCCGGGGCGTTACACTGTGACACATGACGCCTATTCGTCACAACGGTTCGGACAACGATCAGGTGCTCGACGCGGTGCGCGACTGTGTGCTGGCCGTCGGAGTCCGCCGCACCACCCTCGCCGACGTGGCCCGCCGCGCCGGCGTGTCGCGGATGACCCTGTACCGGCGCTGGCCGGACCTGCGCACGCTGGTGGGCGATCTGATGACCCGTGAGTGGATCGACGTGGCCACCCGGGCGATCCCCGAGCCCGCGGCCGGCACGGACACCCGCACCCGGATCGTGGACGGGCTGGTCGCCGGGGTCGAGGCGTTCCGGGCACACCCTCTCTTCCGCAAGATCGTCGACGTCGATCCGGAACTGCTGCTGCCGTATGTGCTCGACCGGCGCGGAGCCAGCCAGCAGGCGCTGCTGGGGCTGCTGGCCGACGCGGTGCGCGCGGGTCACGCGGACGGTTCGGTACGGGCCGGTCATGTCGAACGGCAGTCACGTGCCCTGCTGTTGACCGTGCAGTCCTTCACCCTGTCCCTGCGCACGATGACCGACGAGGACGATCCGGAGCTGGACTCCGCCGCCTTCCTCACCGAGCTGCGCACCCTCCTGGAGAGGACCCTCACGCCATGACCCACACCACGGCCGACTCCGGCTCGTCCCTCAGCGCCCACCGCCGCCGTCGGGAACTGGCCGAGGCCACGGACGGCAGGGTCGCCGACGTCCTGGTCGTCGGCCTCGGCGCCACAGGGGCCGGAGCCGCACTGGACGCGGCGGCCCGCGGGCTGGACGTGGTCGCGGTGGACGCCCACGACCTGGCCTTCGGCACCTCCCGCTGGAGCTCGAAGCTGATCCACGGCGGACTGCGCTACCTGGCCTCCGCGCAGTTCGACGTCGCGCACGAGAGCGCGGTCGAACGCGGGGTGCTGATGACCCGGACGGCTCCGCACCTGGTGTCCGCCCAGCCGTTCGTCCTGCCGCTGACCCCGCTGGTGTCCAAGTCCCAGGCCTCGCTGGCCTGGGCCGGGTTCCGGGCCGGGGACGTGCTGCGGCTGGCCGCCCGGACCCCGCGCCAGGTGCTGCCCGCGCCCCGCCGGCTGTCGGCGACGGAGGCCCGGCACCTGGCGCCGTCGGTGCGCGCGGCCGGACTGCGCGGCGGACTGCTGTCCTGGGACGGCAAGGTGACCGACGACGCCCGGCTGGTCACCGCGCTGGCCAGGACCGCCGCCGCGCACGGCGCACGGGTGCTGACCCGGGTCAGGGTGCTGGAGCTGACCGGCACCGGCGCCCGCATCCGTGACGAACTCACCGGCGAGGAGGGCGAGATCAGGGCCCGCGCCGTCATCAACGCGGCCGGGGTGTGGGCGGGAGAACTCGTCGAGGGCATCGGGATCCGGCCGTCCCGCGGCACCCACCTGGTCCTGCGCTCGGAGCGGCTCGGCGCCCTGCCGGCCGGTCTGCACATCCCGATCCCCGGCGAGACCAACCGCTTCGTCCTGGTCCTTCCGCAGGGTGACGGCCGGGTGTACGTCGGCCTGACCGACGAGCCGGTCGAGGGCGGGATCCCGGACGTCCCGGACGTGCCCGAGACGGACATCGGCTTCCTGCTGGACGTGCTCGGATCGGCCCTGGACGCGCCGGTGGCCCGGGAAGAGGTCGTCGGCGCCTTCGCCGGACTGCGCCCCTTGCTGGACATGTCCGGGCACGACGGCCGCGCCGGCGCACCGGCCCGCACCTCCGACATCTCCCGCCGGCACGCGGTGCTGACGTCGCCCGACGGCGTCACGACGATCGTCGGCGGCAAGCTCACCACCTACCGGCGGATGGCCCAGGACGCCGTGGACGCCGCGACCGCGGCCCGGGGCCTTCCCGCCGCCGCCTCCCCCACCGCCGCGCTGCCGCTGGTCGGCGCCGCCGCACCCGCCCGGCTGCGCGCCCTGTCGGCACCCCCGCGCCTGGTCCGCCGTTACGGCGCCGAGGCCGAGGCCGTCCACGCCCTCGCGGCACAGGACCCCACCCTGGCCGAGCCGGTGCTGCCGGGCCATCCCGTCACCCGAGCGGAACTGCTGTGGGCGGTCCTGCACGAGGGCGCGCTGGACGAGTCGGATCTCCTGGACCGCCGTACCCGCATCGGTCTGGTGCCCGCAGACCGGGCCGAGGCGCTTGCCGTGGCGCGGGAGGTGCTGGCGGAGGCGGGAGCGGCGCTGCGCTGAGGGGCACGCCCGGATGGCCCGGGTGACGCCGGCGCCTCGCCGCGGCGGGCATCGCCGGCTGCGGCAGCCGGAGTATGTCTCCGAGGCGGCCGGCCGGGCAGTGGGCCCGCCGGGCAGGCGGGGGAAGCGCCCCTGCGCACCCGGCGCGGCCCCCGAGGCGGAGCGGCAAGGGAGCGGGAGTCTCAGAGCAGGCGGCGGATGTCGCCGCGGACGCGGTAGAAGCCGCCTGCCGCCGGGTGCAGGGCGTCCACGACGTAGCGGGCGCCGGGCTGGCGTATCGCGCGCGGGAACTGGACGTTCCAGGAGGTTTCGTAGCCCTCGGACACCACGTGCACCCGCAGCCGGCCGCCGTCCTGCACGCACTCGACCACGACGGCCCCGGCCGGGGCCTGGGCGACGGTGGCCACCGCGGCCACGGCGGTGGCGGGTGCGTAGGTCGGCAGGGCGGCGGCGAGTTTGACGTCCCGCGCCACCGGCACCGAGCCCTGCTGGGCCGCGCTGATGGCCGTCTCGCTCGCGTCCACGCACACCAGCGAACCGTCGGTGGTCACCAGGTACAGCCGCTCGTCGCGGTACTGCATCGACAGCGCCGAGCCGCCGCCCGTGCCGAGCTTCCACAGACGCGTGCCGTCCTGGTCGAAGCAGTAGACGGACGACGCGGCGTCCCCGGCGAAGACGAACCGGCCGCCCGGCGAGGTGGCGCACGAGTAGACCGCGCTGTCGCAGCGGTACGTCGCCTCGATCGCGCCGGTCGCCTTCGCCAGCCGCTGCACCACGTGGTGTCCCGTGCCCGCGTACACGGCGTCGTCCTCCTGCCAGCCGAACAGCACGCTGCCGCTGGTGCCCGTGTGCCACAACTCGCGGCCGCCGTCGGGCGCGTAGGCGGTGACGCCCCTGTGGTGGCCGTGGTAGACGGCCTGGTCGTCGGCGCGGACCATCCAGGCGTGTTCGCCCTGGCTGCGGCGGGCCCACTGGTGTTCGTCCTCGTGGTCGATGACGGTGAGCCGGCCGGCGCGGTCCGAGACGTTCAGGACGCCCTCGTGGATGTCCAGCCAGAAGATGTCGACGTCGGCGGCGATGTCGTAGGCGGCGAAGGGCAGTTTGGAGGAGAGGTCGTAGACCTTGCCGTCGTCGCAGCCCGCGTAAATCCAGAAGTCGTCGGCGACCAGGCACTTCACTCCGTCCGGCAGGCTGAACCGGGAGAGGACGGAGCCGTCGTGGCCCAGGGTGTAGACATCGCCGGCCTGATTGCCCACCCAGCAGTGCTCGTCGTCGACATGGATGCCGAAGGCGGCGGAGCCGGTGCGGAAGCGCCACAGCACGGGTGCCACCGCACGCGCGGTGGACGGGGCCGAGCTGACCTGACGCCGGGTCACCGCGCGCGGAGCCCGCTGCCCCTGGACGGCCGGCGCATAGCCCTTGCGGACCTTCTCGCCCACCTTCTTCGCGGCTGCCGCCTTGGCCTTCTCGGCGGTCGGGAAGGTCGTCGTCTGGGTCTGCCCCGCGGCGCCGATCCTTCCGTACCGCACCGTCACCACCTGGCCGTCGACCGTCACCTCGTAGAGCTTGTGGGCGCCGTCGCCCTCCTGCGACAGCTCCAGATACGTCGTCGACACCGCGGACGCCGTGGTCATGGCAGACCCCTCCCCAGGGCGGACCCGCGGCCGTTCCGGCAGGTCCTCACTGATCAAACCGTAGGGGCGACCACTGACAACGGGCCGCCGTCGCCGGGCCGCACGGCCCCCGGTCCACCCGGCAGGCGCCCGCCGGCTAACCCTGGCTGTCGCCGTCCGGCGCCAAGGCGCCCATTCCGCCGACCAGTTGACGCAGGCAGTGGACCGCCAGGGCGGCCGGTGCGGACTCGCCCGTGACCCCGGCCTCCGTGTCGGCCCAGGTCTCCAGCGCGATCCGGATCGCGTCCGTGGCCGCCGCCGCCACGAGGCGTACCTGCACCGCCTCGAGACGTCCGTCCGCGAGGCGGGCGACGACCGGCACCAGCCGTTCCTCCGACTCCTGGTTGACGCGGTACCACACCGCGCGCAGCGCGGCGTCGTCGGCCGCCGCCCGCAGCAGCCCTCGGGTCCGCAGCAGCGCCCGGGCGGCCTCCCGGTCGGGTGCCGTCAACGACTGCTCCACCGCCCTCTCCAGCGCCCGGGACAGGTCCGTGCCCGGCTCCGCCGTCTCCAGCAGCGCCCGCCACCGGTCGGCCCCATCGGCGAGCAGCGGACTCACCGCGTCCTGCTTCGAGCGGAAGTAGCGGTAGAAGGTCCGCAGCGCGACACCCGCGTGCCGGGCGATCTCCTCGGCCGTGGTCGCGTGCGGTCCCCTCGCGGCGAACAGCTCCGCCGCCGCGTGCGCGATCTCGAGCTGTGTGGCGGCCTTGCGGCGCTCGGTCAAGGAGGAGGGCGGCTTGGTGCTCACCCCAGAAAGAGTACGGCCCCGACGAGGTGCGTGACACATGTTGCCGTGATGGCAAGATGTGCCACCCAGGCGTAACGTGAAGCACAGGAGGAGAAGACATGAACCGCTACGAAGGCCGCCGCGCGCTCGTCACCGGGGGCGGATCGGGCATCGGCCAGGCCACCGTGCTGCGCCTGCTCGCCGAGGGCGGCACCGTGGTGGCCGCGGACGTGAGCGAGCGGGGCCTGAGGGACACGGCCGGGAAGGCCGGCGCGCACGCGGACCGCCTCACCACGCTGGTCGTGGACGTCGCCGACGAGACCTCGGTACGCGAGGGGGTCGCCGCCGCGACCGCCACGCTCGGCGGACTGGACGTGCTGGTCAACGCGGCCGGGATCCTGCGCTCCTCGCACACCCACGAGACGAGCCTTGCGGAGTTCAACCGCATCCTGCAGGTCAACGTCGTCGGCACCTTTCTCGTCATCCGCGAGTCCATACCGGCGCTGCTGGCGGGCCGGGACGCGGCGGTCGTCAACTTCAGCTCCACATCGGCCCAGTTCGCGCACCCCTACATGGCGGCCTACGCGGCGAGCAAGGGCGGCATCCAGTCGATGACGCACGCCCTCGCCGCCGAGTACGCCCGGCACGGCATCCGGTTCACCGCCGTCCAGCCCGGCTCCATCTCGTCCGGCATGACCGACGGCAGCGGCGCCAGTGGGCAGAGCACCGGGCCGGGGCTGCCCGAGGACGCCGACATGACCCTGTTCGCCAAGCTGTCACCGGCGCTCGGGGAGGGCTTCGCCGGTCCCGAGACGGTGGCGTCGGTCGTCGCCATGCTCGCCTCGGCGGACGGGAGGTTCATCACCGGCACGGAGATCCGCGTCGACGGCGGCACCCACTTCTGACCGGGTGGAACCTGTCGAGCTCTTAGGCGCTGCGGACCAGTTCACGGTAGTCCTCGCTCCACAGGTCCTCGTCGGCGTCCGGCAGGAACAGGACGCGCTCGGGGCGGAGGGCGTCGAGGACGCCCTCGTCATGGGTGACCATCACGAGGGCGCCGGGGTACGAGCCGACCGCGGCGAGGACCTCGTCGCGGGAGAGCGGGTCGAGGTTGTTGGTCGGCTCGTCCAGCAGCAGGACGTTCGCCCCCGAGTGGACCAGTCCCGCCAGCGCGAGCCGGGTCCGTTCGCCACCGGAGAGGACACCCGCGCGCTTGTCGGCGTCGTCGCCACTGAACAGGAACGCGCCCAGCACCCGCCGTGCCTCACCGGTGTCCAGGTGCGGTGCGGCCGCGCGCAGGTTCTCCAGGACGGTGCGCCCGGTGTCGAGTGTGTCGTGCTCCTGGGCGAAGTAGCCGAGGCGCAGCCCGTGCCCGTGCACCACGCGTCCGGTGTCCGGCTGCTCGGCGCCGGCGAGGATCCGCAGCAGGGTGGTCTTGCCGGCGCCGTTGGGACCGAGCACGACCATGCGGCTGCCCCGGTCCACCGCCAGGTCGACGCCGTCGAGGACCCGGTGGCCGCCGTAGGACTTGGCCAGGGCGATGGCGCCGAGCGGTGTCCGCCCGCAGGGGGCGGGTTCGGGCAGCCGGATCCGTGCGGTCCTCTCGGTGCGCCGGGCCGGTTCCAGCCCGGCCAGCATCCGGTCGGCGCGGCGGGCCATGCTCCTGGCCGTGGTGGCGGTGGCGGAGCGGGCCTTCATCCGGTCCGCCTGCGCGTGCAGGGCGGCCGCCTTGCGTTCGACACCGGCCCGCTCCCTGGTGCGGCGTCGTTCCTCCGTCCCGAGTCGGGTCGTGTACGCGCTCCAGCCGGTGTTGTGGACGTCGATCGCGGCCCGTCCGGAGTCCAGGTGGAAGACGCGGTTGACGACGTCGGCGAGCAGCGCGATGTCGTGGCTGACGACCAGTAGGCCGCCCTGATGGCTCCGGAGGAAGCCGCGCAGCCAGGTCAGCGAGTCGCTGTCGAGATGGTTGGTGGGCTCGTCCAGCAGCAGGGTGCCGTGGCTTGCGGCGAACAGGACGCGGGCGAGTTCCACGCGGCGTTTCTGTCCGCCGGACAGGGCGCCGACGGGCTCCCCCATGACCCGTTCGGGCAGGCCGAGCCCGGCCGCCACGCGGGCGGCCTCGGCTTCGGCCGCGTAGCCGCCGCCCGCCTGGAAGGTGGCGTCGGCGCGGGCGTAGGCGTTCATCGCCCGCTCCAGTGCCGCGGGACGGGTGGCGTCGGCCATCGCCGCCTCGGCCCGGCGCAGGTCGCGCAGGGCGGTGTCGAGGCCACGGGCGGACAGGATCCGGTCGGTGACGGTGGTGACGGGGTCGGCGGCACGGGAGTCCTGGGCGAGGAAGCCGACCGGCCCCGTGTGCGTGATCGTGCCGGCGGTGGGCCGGGACCGTCCGGCGAGGGCGGTCATCAGGGTGGTCTTGCCGGCGCCGTTGCGGCCGACAAGACCGATCCGGTCCCCGGGGGAGACGGTGAGGGACACACCGGTCAGGAGCAGGCGCGCGCCGGCACGCAGCTCGACATCACGGGCGGTGATCATGGGTAACGCTCCGAAATAGCAAGAGGACACACTTCTGGCGTGGAAGCGGGTCCTCAGCTAGGAAATTCGGGGCGTCGACATGCCCTCACGGTAACTGACGTGCCCTGAGCGGCACATGCGATTTTCCGCCGCTCGGCACCTCCGGCCGGTGCCCCTCGTACCCGTGGGCGCGCAGGTGCCCGGCGCGGGAAGGCGCACCCGCGCCGGGCAGGAGAAGCGGCCCGTTCCGGGCGGTGGGCCGCTGGGCCTCGGATCAGCCGGTCACCTGAGGTAGCCGAGCACCGTCATCATGCCGCTCTCCGAGTGGTACTGGTTGTGGCAGTGGAGCATCCACAGGCCCGGATTGTCGGCGTCGAAGTCGACGACGAGTTTGCGGTGGGGCAGCACCAGCGCGGTGTCCTTGCGCGTTCCCACGCCGTCCAGGCCGGTGACCGCGAAGGTGTGGCCGTGCAGGTGCAGGGGGTGCCACATGTCGGTGGCGTTGATGAGGGTGAGCCGTACCCGTTCACCGGCGCGCACCGGGTGGCGCCTGCGCGGGTCGTAGGGCTGGTGGTCGAAGCCCCAGTCGAACCTGCGCATGCCGCCGGTTAGCCTGATGCGCAGCTCACGGTCGGGGTCGCGGTCGTCCAGCGCCACGGACTCGTCCGGTGCGAGGCGACGCGCGGGTACGACCCTCCCCTCCAGTTCGTCCGGGCGGACGTTGCGCGGGGGGATGCTCCTTCCGCCGTCGGTGCGCAGCACGGCGAGGGCCTGGCCCTTCTTGCCCTCGGCGAGTGCGACGAGGGGGAAGACGCCGTCCTCGGCGGTGACCAGGACGTCGTACCGCTCGGCCATGCCGACGAGGAGGGCGTCGGTCTCCTCGGGCTCCACGGGATAGCCGTCGGTGTGCGTGACGGTCATGGTGTGGCCGCCGAGCGCCACCCGGAAGGCGGTCTCGGAGCCCGCGTTGATGATGCGCAGCCGGACACGGTCGCCCGGGCTGCACCGGAACACCGCGGGGTTGTCCGGCAGCCGGCCGTTGACGAGATAGTACGGATAGGCCACGCTGCCGCCGGGGCTGTTGAGCATGCGGCTGTACGAGGTGCGCAGCACCCGGGAGGGACCGGTCGGCAGGCCGCTGCGCGCGGGCCCCATGGCCATGCCTCCGTGTGCCATGGAGGTGCCCGCGCCGGGCTGGAGTTGGTCGAGCACGCGGTCCGGGGTGGAGCCGTCCACGCCGTCGACCCAGTCGTCCAGGACGATGACCCATTCCTTGTCGTAGGAGAGGGGCTCCCTGGGGTCGTCGACGATGAGCGGGGCGTACAGCGCACGGTCGGGCTGGACTCCGACGTGGGAGTGGAGCAGATAGGTGCCCGGGTCGGGGACGGTGAAGCGGTAGGTGAAGTCGGCGCCCGGGCGGACGGCGTTCTGCGTGACGGCGGGAACGCCGTCCATGTCGTTGCGCAGGCGCACTCCGTGTGCGTGGAGCGTGGTGGAGGCCGGCAGCCGGTTGGCGAGGGTGAGACTCAGGACGTCACCCGCGGTGACGCGCACCACCGGGCCGGGCAGCGTGTCGTCGTAGGCCCAGCTGCGGACGATCCGCCCGCCGAGGTCCAGCGTGGCCGGGCGGGCGGTGAACCCGAGGCTGCGCACGGTGCCGCCGGAGGCGCGTTTCCGCTCGGCGGCCAGGACTTCCGGACCCGACGGGTCGACGTACGCCCCGGGCCCCGGCGGGCCGAAGCCGGGCGCGCCGAGTGTGGTCCCCTCGGGGCGGTGGTCGGGGCGGAGAACGAGGTCGGGACGGGCAGGCAGAAGTCCCACGCCGGCGGCAGCGAGCGGGGCACGGAGCAGAGTACGCCGCGAAGGTGTGTGCATGGCTGTAATAAGACACAATTTGCAGCGCGATAGGGGGAAATGTGGCGTGTGCGTCGGTGATGTCGGACTGCGGTGACCCGGTCGGCGGGCGGCGTCTCGGACCGGCGACGTGGACGGCCGCGCGTCCGCGGCGCCTTCGCCACCGGTGACGTCGGCCGGCCGGCAGACGCCGGCATGCGGGCGAACCGGTCCGACGACGGTCACGGACCGGTGGGCGCTTGTCACGACCGGCCCGGCCGCTGGGCGGCTCGGCTTGCGCGGTGCCTCAATTCCCTTCAGTCGCCGACGAGTTGGGTGAACCGCCGGGTGTCGATGTTGCCGCCGGAGGCGATGATGCCGACGCGGGCCGGGAGGTTGTCGACACGGCCGGCCAGGAGTGCGGCCAGGCCGGTGGCGCCGCTGGGTTCCAGGACGATCTTCAGGCGTTCGAAGGCGAAGCGCATCGCGTCGACGATGTCCGCATCACTGACCAGGGCGATGGCGTCGACCAGGCGCCGGTTGATCTCGAAGGTGATCTCGCCGGGGGTGGGCAGGGCCTGCCCGTCGGCGATGGTCCGGGGCACGGGCAGGGTGACCCGGGCGCCGCTCTCCAGGGAGCGCTTGGTGTCGTCGCCTTCCTCCGGCTCCACTCCGACGACCCGGATGCCGGGGTGCAGGGCCTTGGCGGCGGTGGCGCTTCCGGCGATCAGACCGCCGCCTCCGACGGGGACGACCAGGGCGTCGAGCGGGCCGGTCTCGTCGAGGAGTTCGAGGGCCGCGGTGCCCTGTCCGGCGATGACGTCGGGGTGGTCGTAGGGCGGGATGAGGACGAGGCCGCGGTCCTCGGCCAGCGCCGTGCCGAGCGCGGTGCGGTCCTGGGTGTAGCGGTCGTAGGTGACGATCTCGGCACCGTATCCGGCGGTCGCCTCGCGCTTGGAGCGAGGGGCGTCCTCGGGCATCAGGATGACGGCGCTGGTGCCGAGTTCACGGGCGGCCAGGGCGGTGGCCTGGGCGTGGTTGCCGGAGGAGTAGGCGGCGATGCCCTTGGCCAGTTGCTCCGGGGTGAGCCGGGCGGCCGCGTTGTAGGCGCCGCGGATCTTGAAGGCGCCGGCCCGCTGGAAGTTCTCGCACTTGATGAACACCTCGGCGCCGGCGAGGGCGTTCAGGGTGCGGGAGGTGAGGACGGGGGTGCGGTGGGCGACGCCTTCGATGCGCGCGGCGGCCGCACGGACGTCGTCGAACGTTACGCCTGGAGCGGCGGCCATGGCGGTCTCCTCTGCCGTCCGCGTCCCGCACCGTGCACGGCGGGCGCTTGGATTGATTTTCCATTCCTGGACAAGAACTCTAAGGACCCCGCCGCCCGTCTGTCCAGGGAAGGGCCGGACGGGCGACGGGGTGGCGTCGCGCGGTCGGCCTCAGTGGCCGCTGATCCCCCTCGGCGCGTACGGCTCCTGGAGTTCCCGCACCTCGTCGTCGGTGAGCCGGAGGTCGAGCGCGGCGAGCGCGTCCGGGATGTGATGGGGCTTGGTGGCCCCGACGATGGGCGCGGTGACGCCCGGGCGGGATGCGACCCAGGCCAGGGCCACCTGGGCACGCGGGACGCCACGGCGTGCGGCGATCGCGGCGACGGTGTCGACGATCCGCTTGTCCTCCGGCTGGTACAGCGTCCGGCCGAAGGCGTCCGTCTCGCTGCGGACGCTGGCGGCGTCCCAGTCGCGGGTGAGCCGGCCGCGGGCGAGCGGGCTCCACGGCAGCACGCCGACGCCCTGGTCCGCGCAGAGCGGCAGCATCTCGCGCTCCTCCTCGCGGTAGAGGAGGTTGTAGTGGTTCTGCATGGACACGAACGCCGTCCAGCCGTGCCGCTCGGCGGTGTGCTGCAGCTTGGCGAATTGCCAGGCGTACATCGAACTCGCCCCGATGTAGCGGGCCTTGCCCGCCCTGACCACGTCGTGCAGCGCCTCCATCGTCTCCTCGACCGGGGTGTACGGGTCGAAGCGGTGGATCTGGTAGAGGTCGACGTAGTCGGTGCCGAGGCGGCGCAGGCTGTGGTCGATCTCGGTCATGATCGCCTTGCGGGACAGCCCCGAACGGTTGGGACGGTCGCTGCGGGCCGCGCCGTTGTCCACCGCGAAGTAGACCTTGGTGGCGATCACGACGTCCTCGCGCCGGACCATCTCCCCGAGCGCCCTGCCGACGATCTCCTCGCTGGTGCCGGCGGAATAGCTGTTGGCGGTGTCGAAGAACGTGATGCCCGCGTCCAGCGCCTGGCGGATGAGCGGGCGGGCGGCGTCCTCGTCCAGGGTCCACGGGTGCGGCCCCCGGTCGGGGACGCCGTAGCTCATGCAGCCCAGCGCCAGCCGGGAGACCTCCAGGCCGCTCGTGCCCAGCTTGACGTACTCCATCGTGCGGTTCCCCTCGTCGGTGTGGTCCCCTCCCGTACGCCACGGCGCCGGGGCGGGCCGGGGCGGGACTTCTCCGTCAGCGTGATCATGATCGTATCGGGGCGGCCCCGGCCGACACCGCGTCGGTCCGGGCCACACTTCCCCCGGTTCGGGCCATGTCTTCCCGGTCCGGCCCCCGCCCTGGCCCCTCTCCGCCGCGTCACCGGTCCTTGGCCAGGGCCACGAGTTCGGCGAAGAGGCCGTCGGCGCGCACGAGGTCGTCGTAGCTGCCCTGCTCGATGACACGGCCGCCCCGCAGGACGAGAATCCTGTCCGCGAGGCGGGTGTTCTCCAACTGGTGGGTGACCACGATGGTGATGCGCCGCGACGCGATGCGTTTGATCTCCAGGAAGATCTGGTGCTCGCCGCGCGGGTCCATCTGGGACGTCGGCTCGTCCAGGATGAGCAGCGGGGTACGGCGGTACAGCGCGCGGCCGCAGGCCAGCCGCTGCCACTGGCCGCCGGACAGCTCGGCACCGCCGAAGATCTCGCGGGCGAGCAGGGTGTCGAGCCCGTGCGGAAGCCGCTCGACCGCCTCACGCATGCCGACGGCGTCGATGGCCTCCCACACCGGTCCGTCGTCGTGGGTCCGCGGCTGGCCGAGCGTGATGTTCTCCCGCACGCGCAAGGGCCAGCACGCGAAGTTCTGCGGGACGAGCGCGGTGCGGCTCCACACGGAGTCGGGCCGTGCGCGGGCGAGGTCGACGCCGTCCCACAGGACACGTCCCTTGTCCGGCAGGAGGATGCCGGTGATGAGCTTGGTCAGCGTGGACTTGCCGGAGCCGTTCTCGCCGACGACCGCGAGGATCTCACCGCGCCGCAGGGTGAGCGAGACGCCGTCCACCGCGGGCTCGTCCTTGCCGGGGTACTGGTGCACGACCTCCTCGAGCCGGATCTCCTCGACCTGGTCGGGGATCGGCAACTGGCCGCGCTTCGGGGCGCGTTCGGCGGCCATGTCGAGGAAGGAACGCATGTCGGCGAGGTAGAGGGAGGTGTGGAACATCGCGGCGCCGTACTGCACGGACTGGGACAGTGCGGCGAGTGTGGCCTGCACGGCGACCACCGCCGTCGCGGCGACGGGCAGCGCGACCCTCCCGGTCATCGCGAGCCAGGCGAGGGCGGCCCAGGTGAGGAGCAGGAACGCACCGCCGATGGCAGAGGTCGCCAGGACGATACGGAGCATGCGGGGCGCGGCGGTCAGGGTGCGCCGGTCGATGCGCTCGGACAGCGCGCGGTACCAGTAGACGAGGTAGTCGGTCATGCCGTTCGCGCGGACCTCGTCGCCGTGCCGCGAAAAGGTGGCCCACCAGCGCATCATGCCGCGTACGTTGCGGTCGCCGACGTTGGCGTAGTGCGTCTCGTAGTCGACGCGGGCGGACAGCACCGCCCCGAGCCCCGCGGGGAGGACGGCCAACAGCAACAGCGGGAGCATCAGCCAGTGCAGAGCGGTGATCACCCCGCCGGCGGCGATCATGCGGATGAGCGAGGCCAGGAACTGCTGCGCGTCCTTGACCATCGTGGTGGTGCGGGTGACCCCGACCTCGGCGGCCTCCTGCCGGTCGGCGAACCCGTCCTCGGCCTGGGCGGAGGCCTCCACCCGGCAGACGGCGGAGACGAGCGCCACGTCGGCCTCGGTCACCAGGCGCGGAGTGATCCGCCCGTCGGCGTAGGCCGCCAGCGCCCTGCTGATCCGGCCGACCGCCGCAGCGGCCGTGACGACCGCGAGGGCGGGCAGGGCCCCGCGCAGACGTTCGGACACGGGGCCCGCGCCGAGGATGTGGGTCATGGCCTGTGCGGTGCAGCCGAGGACCACGGCGGCCGCGACGCCGGTGAGGAGCTGGCAGCCGAGGAGCAGGACGACACCGGTCCGGTCGACGGACCACGCCATGCTCGCCGTGCGGCGCAGCACGGACGGCAGGCGCCCGCACATCCTCCGGAAACTGGCCTCCTCCAGGGGGTTCTTGCCGGACTTGCCCTCGTAGGTGATCGCAGCCGGCGGTGGAGGGGGCGGCGGGGCATCTTCTGTCGAGGCGTCGGTCACGGTCACCTGCGTCCCTCCCTCGGGTCGGCACCGCACCTGGGTGGTCCGGCGGTGCCAGGCTCAACGAGGGCGCGGGCGAATCGAACGCACGCGTTTCCGGACGAAGAGCGGCCCCGTGAATCCGGGGGCGTCGAACGCGCGGTCGCAGTGGTGCAAGGCCTCCGCGGTGGTGGCGAGTGGCCGAAACGCCGGTGCTTGTGACGGCTGTGACCGGTGAGGTTCTGGGACCGGTGAGGCTCTGTGGCCGGTGAGGCTCTGTGGCCGGTGAGGTTTCGCTACTCGGCGAGCTGCGGATACAGCGCCGCCAGGTCTCCGGAGAGCCCCGCCTTCACGCTCCGGGTGAGGTCGTCCGCCAGCACCTCGTACGCCCCGGCCTCGACACCGTCCAGCGCCTGAGCGGCGACGTCCGCCGGAGTGGACTTGGGCGCGTCGACGTCCGAGGCCATGTCGGTGTCGATGTAGCCGACGTGCAGCCCGGTGACGGCGATGCCGCGCGGACGCAGTTCCAGGCGCAGGGAGTTGGTCTGGGACCACAGGGCGGCCTTGGTGGCGCTGTAGGAGCCGGCGACACCCAGCCAGGAGAGCACGGAGTGGACGTTGAGGAGGTGTCCGCCGCCGTTGCGCTCAATGACGGGAACGAAGGACCGGGTGAGCAGCAGTGGACCGTAGAAGTTGATCTCGAATTCGCGGCGTACGTCGTCGAGGGGCGCCTCCAGGAAGGACCTCGCACCGAGCGAGACGCCGGCGTTGTTGACCAGGATGGTGACGTCCTGGGCCCGTGCCGCCGCGGCTTCGACCGACGCGGGGTCGGTGACCTCCAGGGCGAGCGGCTCTGCGTCGGGGTGGGTCACGGTGCGCGGGTCGCGAGCCGTGGCGTACACCTTGGCGGCTCCGCGCGCGTACAGCTCCTCCACCAGCGCCTTGCCCAGGCCACGGCTGCCGCCGGTGACCAGTACGACGGAGTCCTTGATCGAAGTCATGTTCATCTCCCCATGGGAAACCGATCGGTTTCCACCACCGTAAACCGATCGGTTTCGAAGCACAAGCGCACGAGCGAGAGGCCTGGAAGGGGCGGGGACCGTCCGTGCGAGCCGTCCTCGCCGCCCGGTCGTCCGGTGACCGGAGCGACGCGCAAGTACGGGTCGCGGCGTTGACCGGTTCGTCGGTCTGGTGGCGATCGGCAAGGAGGGCTCGTTCGTCGCCCTCGCCTGCGCCACCCACAACTACCGGGAGTTCATGAGCGGGTTCACCGACTGGGCGCAGACCGTGGCCGACAGCGACGACGCCGACGACTTCCGCTCCCGGGTCACCGACCCGGAGAACGCGTCTCCGGCGGCCGGCGCGCTCCGGGGAGGCAACGCGCGGACATGCCCGACGGGCACTGAGCGCCGGGGCACCGCTCCGCTCGGGGCCGTACGGCGGGATCCGGGCCGGGCGCGGTCGGGCCCGGGTCCGGAGCCGGGACGGAAGGGGGTGGGGCGGGGAACGAACCGAGCGCATGGATTCACCGTTCCCCGCCCCGATGGGCCGGCCCGCCTCGTCACAGACACAGGGGGACGACTCGACGACCGGTCGGACGTGACTTCGACTCACCGATCTAGCTACCGACCCTCCGACGCCGGCCGCCCACAGGCCAGCGGAGCCGGTCCGGCCGGGTGACGCGCACATGCCGCACGGGCACCTCGGCGCGCCTCCCGGCGGCCGGCCCGCCCCGCCCCGCACCGCCTGGCGCGGCCGCTGATGCGTCACCGGTCTTTGGGAACCCCTCCGGGAACTACGGGCGCCCACTCCGCAGTTGACAGGGAAAACCATGGCCGGCCGTGTGCGGGGCCCGAGGCCGTGACGGTCACCGAGAGGAGCTCAGCGTGACACAGGACGGCGTCCAGTCCGTGCACATCGACACCAGCAAGCCACACCCCGCGCGGATCTACGACTATCTGCTCGGCGGCAAGGACCACTACGAGGTGGACCAGCTGGCGGGCGACGAACTCGCCGCCGCGGCACCCGAGGTGCGCATCGGGGTCCGGGCGAACCGCGCCTTCCTGCACCGCGCCGTCCGGTACGCCGTCGGCAGCGGGGTGCGGCAGATCCTCGACATCGGCACCGGGCTGCCCACCTCGCCGAACGTGCACGAGGTCGCCCAGGAGGCGGCCCCGGACGTACGCGTCGCCTATGTCGACAACGACCCGATCGTGGCGGCGCACGGCAACGCGCTCCTCAGCCGCTCGGGCACGACCAGCATCGTCCTCGGCGACCTGCGCGACCCACGGTCCGTGCTGGAGCACCCCGACGTCCACAGGATCATCGACTTCGAGCAGCCCGTCGCCGTACTCCTCGTGGCCGTCCTGCACTTCCTCACGGACGCGGAGCGGCCCGGCGAGATCGTCGCCACCCTGCGCGAGGCACTGCCGGCCGGCAGCCTGCTGGTGCTCTCGCACGCCACGGGCGACTTCGCCGACCGCAGGGCCGCCCAGGCCGTCTACCACAAGGCCACCGCCTCGCTGAACCTGCGCTCCCGTGCCGAGATCGAGCGGTTCTTCGACGGCTTCGAGCCGGTCGAGCCGGGGCTGGCACAGGTCCCGTTCTGGCGCCCGGACGCCCCGCCCTCGCCCCGTTCCGCCGAGATCGGCTTCTACGGCGGCGTGGCCCGCAAGAACGCCTGATCCCCAGGATCTCCGGCACACCTATCACGACGCAGCCGCAACCGCGGTATCCGCTCGCCCCACCGCGCCCGTGCACCCCGTCTCCGGGCCGGGGCCGCGCCGGCGCGGGGTCCCTTTTGCCCGGCGCCTCCTCGACGTGGCCGGCCCCTCCTCGACGTGGCCGCCAGCCCCTTGACCGACCCCCATCCCCGGCTCCATACTGGCGGCCAAATCGATTTGGCCACATCGATTTGGCCGCCGTCCACGGCCGGATCGTCGAGGCCTGAGCCGAGCGAGCCGAACGGAGCCCGCGCGTGTCCAGTCCCGTACATCCCGCCGACCCCACTCCCCTGCCCCCCGACCACCCCACCTCCGCGCCGGCTGACGTCGCCGGTGCGGTGCACCCCGTGGACGAGTCCCGCCCCCTCGGGCGGATCCTGCTCTTCGGCGTGCAGCACGTCCTCGTCATGGCGGCGACCCCGATCTCCGCGATCTTCCTGATGAGCGCCACCCTCCGGCTCAGCCCGGGCACCACCGTCGACCTGCTCTCGGCGGCCCTGCTGCTGTCGGGGATCGGCTCGCTCGTGCAGTCCCTCGGCCCCTGGAAGTTCGGGCCACGGCTGCCGTTCGTGATGCTGCCGGGCGGAGCCCCGTTGATCCTGTTCCTGTCCATCGCGCAGCAGCACGGACTGCGCACGGCGACCGGCGCGGTACTGCTCACCGCCGCCTTCACCTTCCTGGCACTGCCCCTGTTCGCGCGCCTGCTGAGATTCTTCCCGCCGCTGGTCATCGGCACGATGATCGTGATCGTCGGGGTCAACCTGGTGAAGGTCGGCGCGCTGCTGGTCACCGGGCAGCCCGGCACGCCCGGCTTCGCCGATCCCGCCCGCCTCGGGCCGGCCTTCGCCACGATCGCCCTGATCGTCGTCTTCACCCGGCTGCTGCGCGGGATCCTGCGGCAACTCGCCGTTCTGCTCGGCCTCGCGGCCGGCACCGCCCTCGCCTTCGCGCTCGGGCAGGCCCACCTGGGCTCCGCGCTGTCGGGCCAACTCGTGGGCGTACCACGGCCGTTGCCGTTCGGCGCACCCGTCTTCGACCTGCTCGCCGCGTTGCCGCTGCTGCTCTACAGCCTCGCGTCCATGGCGGAGGCGACCGGGCAGACCGTCATCAACGCGGAGGCGGTCGGCAAGGACATCGACGTGCGGACCGACGTGCCGCGCACGGTCCGCGGGGACGCCCTGACCTCCCTGCTCGGCGGCTTCTTCGGGCTGCCGCTGATGGTGACCAGCGGGGAGAACATCGGCATCGTCCGGGTCACCGGCGTGCGCAGCAGGTACGTCACGGCCGCCGCCGGCCTCATCCTGGTCGTCCTCGGCTTTCTGACACCCGTCGCGCGGGCGATCAGCGTGATGCCGTCGGCGGTGGTCGGAGGCGCCGCGATGGTCGTCTTCGCGGTGATCACCGTCCTCGGCGTGCAGATGCTCGGCCGGGCCCGGCTGGAGGACCACACGGCCACGATGACCTGCGCGGTCGCGCTCGCGCTGGGGCTGCTGCCGATCCTCGTCCCCGGTGTGTACGCCGGATTCCCGTCCGGCGTGCGCATCCTCCTGGAGAGCGGGGTCGCCGTGGGCGCATTCGTCGCCGCCGTCCTCAACGTCCTCTTCCACCACCTGGGGCGGCACTCCGCGGACACCACCGGCGCCGTCGCGCCGCCCGAGGCGCCGGGTCGGGCCACCCGTGCCTGACCTCCCGCACGGCCCCCTCTCGCACGACGAACGCCCGAACGACGAACAACGGAGAACCATGACCGGCCTGCCCCCCGACCGGCTCCGCCATGACGCGCTGCTGCTGGTCCCCGACGTGACGCTCACCCCCGACGGCCCGCTGGAACTGCACGCGGTGGTCGTGCGGGACGGCGTGTTCCACGATGCCGGCCCGGTCGAGCGGATCGTCCGTGCGCACCCGTCGCTGACGCCCGTCCGGTTGCCCGGACATGTGCTGATGCCGGGCTTCGTCGACACCCACCACCATCTGACGCAGAGCTTCGGCGGTGCCCTCGCCTTCGGGGAACCGTCGGAGATCTTCCGCCGGGTGTGGGTGCCGCTGGAGCGCGCTCTGGACGAGGAGTCGGCGTACGTCGCCGCGAAACTGGCCGCGCTGGAGTCCCTGCGGGGCGGCTTCACGACGGTCGCCGAGGCGGGGACCCGGGCCGCGGTGGACGTGGACGTGCTGGCGTCGGCCGCGCGTGACGCGGGCATCCGCTGCGTGCTGGGGCTGGTCTGCAACGACGCCTCGGACGGCACCGGCGACGACGCGGATCCGCGGGCCGTGCTCGCCGCCGCCGAGCAGCACCTCGCGCGCTACGACGCCGACGACCTGGTGCATCCCTCACTCGCGGTGTCCGTGCCGGAGGCCGCGACCGCACCCACACTGGCCGCTACGGCGCGGCTCGCCGCCGACGCGGGCGCGGTCGTACAGATCCACGTGAACGAACACCTCGTCGCCGTCGAGCGTTCCCTCGTCCGGCACGGGCTGCGGCCCCTGGAGTATCTGCACCATGTGGGCGCCCTGGGACCGCAGCTGCTGGCCGCGCACGCGACGCTGCTCACTCCCGCCGAGGTCACGCTGCTCGCGGACAGCGGCACGGCGGTGAGCTACAACCCGGTCGCCAGCGCGTGGAAGGGCAACGCGGTGGCCCCCGCGGTCACCTTCGCCGAGCGCGGCGTCCGGTTCGGGCTCGGCACCGACGGGACACGCGGGGACGGCTTCCGGCTCACGGACGCGGCAGAGTTCGCTCAGCGACTCACCTACGGCCTGACCAGCGGAGACTCCTCCTGCGGTGCCGGGTGGACCTGGCTGGAGCGGGCCACGGCGGGCGGCGCGGACGCGGTCGGCCTCGGCCGGCGCACGGGCCGGATCGTGCCCGGTGCCGCCGCGGACTTCCTGCTGGTGGACGTCGGCGGACCGGAGATGCAGCCCTCCTGGGACCTGCCGTGGGAACTGGTCCGGCGCGGCAACCGCGACCAGCTCACCGCCGTGTTCGTCGCCGGCCGGCTGCGCCTGTGGCAGGGCTGGCCGCCGGACTGGGACGGTCCGGCACTGGTCCGACGGGCCGCCGAACTGGGGCCACGCGTGGTGGGCCGCGCAGGGGTGACGCGGGCCCACCCGACGTCGGTGACGGCGCGGCAGCGGACGGCGGCGGCCAACGCCTCCCCGCCCTCGCCCACCACGCTCGCGACGGGGGACGGGGCCACGGTTTCGTCGCCTCATGAGCATGCCCACCGCTCCGTCCTCCCCACCCCGTCTCCCGCGGAGCCCACGTCCTGTCCCGGTGGCCGGCGATGAGCGGGGGCACGCTGGCGGTGCTGGCGTTGACGGTCGCGGCGGCCGCGTTCGTGCAGGGTGCCAGCGGTCTCGGGTTCGCGCTGATCGTCGCGCCCGTCGCCGGCCTGCTCGACCCGGCGCTGCTGCCCGTGTTCGTGCTGACCGCGATGATCCCGCTCAATCTGTACGTCGCCTGGCGCGAGCGGCAGAGTCTCGATCTGCGCGGCGCCCGGTGGATCACGGCGGCGCGGCTGACCGCGACGCCGGCGGGTCTGGCACTGCTCTGGGCGATCCCCCCGGGCGCCCTGGGACCCGTCGTGGGCGCGGCGACGGTACTGGCGGCCGTGGTGAGCCTCGTCGTGCCGTCGTTCGTACCCGGGCGCGGAGCCTACGTGGGGGCCGGTGTCGTCACCGGGCTGACCGAGACCGCGACGGGAGTGGGCGGCCCGCCCCTCGCCCTCGTCTACCAGCACCGGCCGCCGGGCGAGCTGCGGGCGACGGTCGCCGCCTGCTTCCTGGTGGGCGAAGTCGCCTCACTCCTCCTGCTGTTCGTCACCGGGCGGGGACGTCCGGCCGACATGGGCTGGGCACTCCTGCTCCTGCCCGCGCTCGCCGCGGGGGCCTGGCTGAGCCGGCTCGTGCACCGGCGCGTCGACGCGAAGCGGATGCGGGCCCTCGTCCTCGTCTTCGCCCTGGTGTCGGGGGTGGTACTGATGGCGGGGACGTGACACCGCCCTGCCGGACAGACCGGGTCCGCGTCTGCCGGCGGACCTGACCTGGTCTACTCCGTACCCATGGTCGGGGGTGGCCCGCCGGTCGCGGTCGGCGGGTGGCGCAGCGACGAGGCGCGCGGCACCAGCCGGGGCTCCCCGGAGGACACCTCGCCTTCGGTGTCCGCCGGGTCGGCCGCGCCGGTGGCCGGTCGCGCGCCCAGCCGGGCGAGCAGCAGCTCCACCGCGTCCGCGGCGGCCCGGTCCAGACGCAAGTCGACCGCGGTGAGCGGCGGTTCGCAGGTGCGGGCGCGCAGTCCGTCGTACCGGGTGACGACCATGACGTCGTCGGGGATACGGCGTCCCGTCTCCCTCAGCGCCCGTACGGCGCCCACGGCGAAGGCGTCGACGAGCACGCACAGCGCGTCGGTGCCGGGGTGCTCCGCGAGCAGCGCGGCGCAGCGGTCGTACCCCGCCTGCTCGCCGCCGTCCTCCGGGGCGGTGGCGACGATCGGCGGCCAGCCGTGCGCGGCGGCGGTCCGTTCGTAGGCCGCGCGGGCGTCGACGGAGGAGTGGCGGGTGCCCGCGCCGACGATGAGCGCGGGGCTGCGGGCGCCCTGCTCCCGCAGATGGTCCAGGAGGAGTTCGACCACGCCGCCGCCGTGCAGGTCCACGTAGGGGGCGTCGTCGTCGGGCGCGGTGGGCCGGCCCAGCGCCACGTACGGCAGTCCGCGCTCGCGCAGTTGGGCCACGGCCGCGTCGTCCGCCTCGGGCTCGACCACGATCGCGCCGTCGATGTCGACGGAGTACAGCGCCGACCCGGACTGCACGGGCGGGATCAGCACCAGGGCGTAGTCGTGGACGAGGGCCCGCTCGGCCGCGGCGGCGGCCACCTCCATGTAGAAGCCGAGCCGCGAGGGACCGCCGGCCACTGCGAACGGCATCGAGGACGCCAGCGCGATGGCCTTGGCCTGGCCCCGGCGCAGCCGCTGGGCGCGCAGGTTGGGCCGGTAGCCCAGCTCGGCGGCGATCTTCTTGATGCGTTCCCGGGTCCGCGGGTCGACCTTGCCGATGCCGTTGAGGGCGTGGGACACCGTGGTCCGCGACACCGACGCCGCCGCGGCGACGTCGGCGATCGTGGGCCGGCGAGCGCCGTGCGAGCTGGTCATGGGCCCCATCTTCGCAACCTGTGCCGCGGGGAGCCACCACGACCCCGTGGCCCGGGTACCGCACCTACTCATCGCGGAGACCGTCGCCCGCCGCGGGGCAGCCGGGGGCCGCGCGTGGTGAGGCCCACGTGATGGTGCGACTCTGGGTGGAGAGGTCTGCGACGAGGGGAATCCTGGAGGGCCGATGGGACGCGACGTCCCGGCGCTCGTCTTCACCCGCGAGGACCGCCGCCGGTACCGGATCAAGATGCACAAGTGCCTCGACGCGCTGGCGCAGATGCTGCGCGAGTCACGGTTCGAGGCCGAGCGGCCGCAGGTCGGCCTGGAGATAGAGCTGAACCTGGTCGGCGACGACGCCGAGCCGGCGATGCGCAACACCGATGCGCTGAAGGCGATCTCCGACCCCGCCTGGTCCACCGAGCTGGGCCGGTTCAACCTGGAGATCAACGTGCCGCCCCGGCGGCTGACGGCTGGCGGCCCCGACGCGTGGGAGTCGGAGATCCGCGCCGCACTGAACCACGCCGACGAGCGGGCCCGGACGATCGGCACCCGGCTGATCATCATCGGGATCCTGCCCACCCTGCGCCAGGAGGACATCGGCGAGGAGACCCTGTCGGAGAACCCTCGCTACCAACTGCTCAACGACCAGATCTTCGCGGCCCGGGGCGAGGACCTTCGCATCGAGGTGGACGGCGTGGACCGGTTGCGCACCTACGCCGACACCATCACCCCCGAGGCGGCGTGCACGAGCACGCAGTTCCATCTGCAGGTCTCGCCCGAGGAGTTCGCCGGTTACTGGAACGCGGCACAGGCCATCGCGGGGGTGCAGGTCGCGCTGGCGGCGAACTCGCCGTTCCTGTTCGGCAAGGAGCTGTGGCACGAGACCCGTGTCCCGCTGTTCGAACAGGCCACGGACACCCGGCCGGAGGAGATCAAGGTGCAGGGCGTACGGCCCCGGGTGTGGTTCGGGGAGCGGTGGATCAACAGCGTCTTCGACCTCTTCGAGGAGAACCTGCGCTACTTCCCGGCTCTCCTTCCGCTGTGCGAGGAGCAGGACCCGGTGGAGACGCTGGACCGCGGGGACATCCCCGAACTCGGCGAACTGACCCTGCACAACGGCACGATCTACCGCTGGAACCGTCCGGTGTACGCCGTCTCGCACGACGTCCCGCACATCCGGGTGGAGAACCGGGTCCTGCCCGCCGGTCCGACCGTGGCCGACACCCTCGCCAACGGTGCCTTCTACTACGGGCTGACCCGTGCCCTGGTGGAGGAGGACCGGCCGGTGTGGTCGCGGATGTCGTTCGCGGCCGCCGAGGACAACCTGCACACCGCCGCCCGGCACGGCATCGACGCCCTGCTGTACTGGCCCGGGATGGGCGAGGTACCGGTGCCGGAACTGGTCCTGCGGCGGCTGCTGCCGCTGGCGCACCGAGGCCTCGAACACTCCGGCATGGACGACGCGTGGCGGGAGCCGTTGCTCGGCATCATCGAGCAGCGCTGTGTGACGGCACGCAACGGTGCCGTGTGGCAGAAGGAGACGTTCCACCACCTCGACGCCACCGCGCACGCCGGCCGGCACGAGGTGCTGCGCCGGATGACCCAGCTGTACATCGACTACATGCACCTCAACGCCCCGGTGCACACCTGGCCGGTGGACTGAGCCGGCTCAGCGGCCCAGGAGGTTCACGGCGCGGTCGAAGGCGGAGTCGCGGTTTCTCGGCGAACTCCTCCCGGATGAAGACCCGTTCGGTCAGCTGCGGCGGGATGCCCGTGCCGCCGAAGGTGCGGCCGGTGCGGGTCAACGCTGCAGGTCAATACACCTAGCGCTCCATACCAGGACACGCCGGGGCGTCCGGCAGGTGGGACTTCGCCCACCGGGCCAGTTCCTGGAGCGCCGGCTCCAGGGCGGCCCCCGCCTCGGTCAGCCGGTAGGACACCCGCAGCGGCGGGCCCTCGTCGACCTCCCGGAGCACCAGCCCGGCCGCGCCGAGTTCCGCGAGCCGGTCGGACAGCATGCGCTCGCTGATGCCGGGGACGGCCCGGCGCAGGTCGGCGAAATGCGCGGGCTGTTCCACCAGGACGGCCACGATGGGGCCGCTCCAGCGCTTTCCGAGCAGCTGGAAGACCCGGGTGATGCCATCGTCCACCCGCTTGCACGCCGCACTGTCGTGGGTCACGTCCGCCGCCATGCGATCAGGGTACTACCCCGTCGTAGGTGAAAAAAAGTAAGCTCCTGTGTTAGAGATAGTCCAGTACGAAAAATCACCCCGGCGGCGTCCCACCGCCGGGGTGCGCAACCCCTTATCCCTTTTGCACCCCTTCGGAGTCACCATGGCCACCCTGCTGCACATCGACTCGTCCGTGCTCCCGGCCGAAGCCTCGGCCTCGCGCGCCGTGACCGCGGCTTTCCGCGCGCACTGGCAGGAGCAGCACCCCGACGGCACGGTCGTCTACCGCGACCTGTCGGCACAGCCCGTCCCGCACATCACCGCCGACGCGCACACCGCCGGCTTCGCCGACCCGGCCTCGCACACGCCCGGGCAGGCCGCGGCCTTCGCCGAGCGCGTCCAGCTGATCGAGGAACTGGAGCAGGCCGACGCCGTGCTGATCGGCGCCCCGATGTACAACTTCTCGGTTCCCTCGACCCTGAAGGCCTGGCTGGACAACGTCATCCTGATCGGCCGTACCGCGGGTGAGGCCCCGTCCGCCAAGGGCACTCCGGTGACCGTCGTCGCCAGCCGGGGCGGCGCGTACGGACCCGGCACCCCGCGCGAGGGGTACGAGTACGTGCAGAACTACCTCACCGCCGTCCTCGCCGACGCCCTCGGCCTGGACGTCGACTTCATCGTCCCGGAGCTGACCATGGCCCCGCAGAACCCGGCGATGGCCGAGCTGGTCCCGCTGTACGAGGCCTCCCGCGACCGCGCCTTCGAGGAGGCCACCGCGAAGGCCAAGCAGCTCGCGGAGCGCCTCGCGGCCTGACCGGCGCATCCCGGCCCGGGCGCCGCCGCGAGGAGGGTGCCCGGGCCGGTCGCCCGCGCACGGGGTGTGCAACCCCGGGTCCGCGGACGGAAGGGCTCAGCGGTGGCGGCAGGGGGGCGACGGGCCCGGCCGGCCGGCCGGGATGTCCGGCGAGGTGCGGGCCGCCTCCGTGCGCGTCGCCCCCACCGAGGCGAACCCCACCGCCGCCACCCCCGCCCACTGGGCGACGGCGAGGTGCTGGCCCAGGAAGAACAGGCCGATCAGGGCCCCGATGGCCGGTTCCAGGCTGGTGAGGATCCCGAAGACGCGCGGCGTGAGGCGGCGCAGGGCTTCCAGCTGGGCGGTGTAGGGAACGACGCTGGAAAGGACGGCGACCGCAGCGGCCAGGGCGAGCGTGCCCGGGTCCAGAAGGCGGGTGCCCGCCTGCGTGATGCCGCAGGGAAGGCTGAGCAGCGCTCCCCAGGTGACGGCCAGCGCGAGACCGCGGCCGTCGGGGAGGCGTTCGGCCAGCCGTCTGCCGATCAGGATGTATCCGCCCCAGCAGCAACCGGCCACGGTGGCGCACATGATGCCGGCGGCGTCCAGGGCCGTACCGGAGCGGCTGAGCAGGACGACGCCGGTCGCGGCGAGGGCCGCCCACAGCAGGTCGGGGGCGCGGCGCGAGCCGCACAGGGCGAGGGCGAAGGGACCGAGGAACTCCAGGGTGGTGGCGGCGCCCAGCGGCAGCCGGGCGACCGCCTCGTAGTACGCGAGATGGTGCACGGCGAGCAGCGTTCCGGCGACGGCCGCGATACCGAGGCCTGCCCGGTCACCGCGGATCCGGGGCCGCCACACAGCGGTCAGGACGATGGCGGCGACGGCCAGCCGCAGGGTCACCACGCCGGCCGGTCCCACGGCGGGGTAGAGCCGGGTCGTCAGTGCGGCTCCGCCCTGCAGGCCGAGGATTCCGCCGAGGACGAGCCCCGGGGCGGGTACGGTGCCGAGTCCCCGGCCGAGAGCGAGTGCGGCGCGTGCGCGCGGGGTGGGGTACGAGCTGATGGTTACCGGGCTCCTTGTGCGGCTGCCCTCGCACCCTAGGGCGACGGTCGTTGATGATCAATGGTGGGGTGGGTGGCACGGCCGGCGGCGGTACCGCTTAGCGTGCTGTCATGCGCGTCGACCACTCACCCGATTCGATGGGCGCCGGAGCGTTCTACCGCCTGCTCACGGCCGTCGTCGTCCCCCGGCCGATCGCCTGGGTCTCGACCCTCGCTGCGGACGGCGAGACGGCGAACCTGGCCCCGCACTCGTTCTTCACCGTCGCCTGCACCGATCCGCCGGTCGTCCAGTTCACCTCGGTGGGCCGGAAGGACTCGCTGCGCAATGTCGAGGAGACCGGTGAGTTCGTCGTGAACTTCGCCCCCGAGCCGCTCCTCGCCGAGATCAACGCGACGGCGACCGACTTCCCCCGCGACCGGGGCGAGTTCGACGCCGTGGGCATCGCGCGGGAAGCCTCGCTGCGGGTGCGGCCGCCGCGCGTGGCCGCGTCTCCGGTCGCGCTCGAATGCACACTGCACTCGACGCTGCGCCTGGGCGATTCGACGGTGGTGTTCGGCCGGGTGGTGCACGCCGCCGTCGACGAGGACGTGCTGGTGGACGGCCGGCCCGACATCGGACGGCTCCGGCCGCTCTCCCGGCTCGGCGGCAACGAGTGGGGAACGACCGGCGACATCCGTGAACTGGCCCGCGTACCGTACCGGGCCCGGAAGCACGACTGAGCCGCCCGACCACTCGGCGGGCACCGGCACACCCGTCCCGCGACCTGGGCCGCGCGGCGGACCGGCACCGCCGGAACCGGCCCGGCCGCCGGTTCAGGCCAGCACCAGTACCAGCGGCACACCCCGGCACGGCACCAGGCGCAGGGTGTCGTACGTGCCGGGCCGGGCCGTGCCGAGCAGTTCACCGAAGTCCGGGCCCTTGGTGAGGGAGCCGGCCAGATGGGTGGGGTCTGCGGAGGCGGCGACCCGGCCCCGGGCGTTGACCAGGTGGGCGGGGCGGGGCAGACGCCGCAGCAGCGGAAGGACGGCCGCCTCGAAGTGCCGTAGGTAGACGTCGGCGGCGGCCACCCCGGCGAACCGGCCCTGCAGCAGCACCGGTTCGGACAGGGTCAGGCTGTACTCGTCGGAGCAGAGGTAGTCGACGTACGGTCCGGCCACCGCCCGGCGCCCGGTGTCACGGGGCAGTGCGAACCAGTCCCAGTGCGTGTAGTCGGAGTACGCCGACTGGCCGGGATCGAGGTCGAGCACGAGCGGGCGTACGTCACCGCCGGCGCCCGTCTGCCACCACTCCAGCCAGGCGGGTACGTCGGACAGCAGACCGGGGGCCGCAACGAATCCGACGCCGGAGACCAGTTCCTCGCGGGTGAGGTGCAGGTGCAGTCCGGGCCGGAGGGCGGCGAGGTCGGCGCTGGCGGGCGGCCGGTCCTGCGCGGCCGCCCGGTCGAGCAGGGCCTCGGTGTCGGCGCGGGTGGCGGCGACGGTCTCGAAGACGGCTTCCAGCGCACCGCCGACCTGCGCGGCCACCCAGGTCTCCGGCTCCGTGTCGAGGGTGGCGAGCCCGGGGCTCCAGCCCATGGTGTCCTCCAGCGCACGGGAACCGGACGTGGCACGGTCAGAGGGTGAGACGTACGGCGACGAGTCGCGCCGTCGACTCCCTGACGCACCGCTCGGCCAGCGTGCCGGCCGTTTCGTGAGCCCCATCCTGCACGGCGGAGATCACGGAGCGGTGACGGTCCGCAACTTCTTCACGATATGCGTCGTCGGCGAGGACGAGGCACAGCAGTGCGCCGATCTCGCGCTGCAGGGCGACCTGTTCGCGGGTGAGCCGGGCGGACTGGGCGGCCGCGGCGAGTTCGACGTGGAAGCGGCCGTACAGACGGCTGCGCGCCGCCGCGTCCGCCGCGCGGGTCAACTCCTCTGACGTGCGGCGCAGTTGACGCAGGTCCTCGGGTTCGGTGCGCTGCGCGGCGAGCCGGGCGGCGGCGCCGGACAGGGCGGCCCAGTGGTCGCCCAGGTCGCGCAGTTCCTCGGTGCTCCAGCCGCGCAGCCGGGCCTTGAGGCGGTCGTCGGCGGGGACTTCGGGCAGGGAGACGAAGCTGCCGCCGCCGCGGCCCCGGCGCGTGGTGACCAGGCCCTGTTGCCGCAGGGCCATGAGCGCCTCGCGCAGGGTGACCGTGGAGACGCCGAGCTGGCCGGCCAGCTCGGTCTCGCCGGGCAGCTGCTCGCCGTCGGCCAGGAGTCCCAGCTCTATGGCGTCGCCGATACGCCGGACGACCGCGTCCACCCGGGCCCGGCTGTCCACCGGACTGAAGACGGCCCTGCGGGCGCCGCCCTCGATCTCGTGCTGGCTCACGGTCACCACCTCGTGCATTGACTCAAGCTTTACCTCAAGGGGACCTTGAGCTTAGAACTATGACTTCATATGTTTGCCGTCAAGCGGTTCAACGTACAGCGCGCCAGAAAGGTTCCCGTATGGAGGGAATTGCGATCCGGCTGCAGGACCTGCGGAAGTCGTTCGGCGAGACCACCGCCGTGGCCGGGGTCGACCTGGAGATACGGGACGGGGAGTTCTTCTCCATGCTGGGTCCCTCCGGCTCCGGGAAGACGACGGTCCTCCGGCTCGTCGCCGGGTTCGAGACACCGGACCGGGGCCGGATCGAACTCGCCGGCCAGGAGGTCACCGGCCTCGCCCCGTTCGAGCGGGACGTGCACACGGTCTTCCAGGACTACGCCCTCTTCCCGCACATGACGGTCGAGCAGAACGTCGCCTACGGACTGAAGGTCCGCAGGGTGCCGAAGGCCGAACGCCTGGTCCGCGCCCGCAAGGCCCTCGCCGAGGTCCGCCTCGAGGGCTACGGGCAGCGGCGCCCGGCCCAGCTCTCCGGAGGCCAGCGCCAGCGCGTCGCCCTCGCCCGCGCCCTGGTCGGCCGGCCCCGGGTGCTGCTGCTGGACGAGCCCCTCGGCGCCCTCGACCTGAAGCTGCGCGAGCAGATGCAGGTCGAACTGAAGGCGATCCAGCGGGAGGTCGGCATCACCTTCGTCTTCGTCACCCATGACCAGGAGGAGGCCCTGACGATGAGCGACCGCATCGCCGTCTTCGACCGGGGCCGCATCGCCCAGGTCGGCACGCCCGCGGAGATCTACGAGCGCCCGGCGACCGGCTTCGTCGCCTCCTTCGTCGGCACCTCGAACCTCCTCGACGGGGAGCGGGCCCACCGGATCGTCGGCACCCCGGGCACCTACAACATCCGGCCGGAGAAGATCCGGGTCATGAAGGAGTCCGCCGAGGCGGACGAGCCGGAGCACGCCACCGCGACAGGAACCGTCGCCGAGGTCGTCTATCTCGGCGACGCCACCCGCTTCCTGGTCGACCTCGACGGCGGCGGGCGACTCACCGCGCTCCAGCAGAACCTGGAGACCTCCTCCGAGGACGTCGCCGCCTATCGCGGCACCCGGGTGCGCCTGACGTGGCATCGCCGGCACGCCGTCCGTCTGCCCTCCTGACCTCTCCCCCGCCCCTCACGTCCCCATGGAGAACGCCGTGCGTCCCACCCGTACCCTGCGCGCCGCGGCCTGTGCCGCCGCGCTGCTGCTCGCCGCCGCCTGTGACTCCTCCGGCTCGGGCAGCTCGTCCGCCACCGGCCTCAACCCGCCCGACCTCAAGGCCCCGACGAAGCTCGGCAAGACGGAGGGCCAGGTCAATCTGATCGCCTGGGCCGGCTATGTCGAGGACGGCTCCAACGACCCCAAGGTGAACTGGGTCGGCGACTTCGAGAAGCAGACGGGCTGCCAGGTCCACTCCAAGGTGGCCGCCAGCTCGGACGAGATGGTCAAGCTGATGAAGACCGGCGAGTACGACGCCGTCTCCGCCTCCGGTGACGCCTCCCTGCGGCTGATCGCCTCCGGTGACGCGGCCCCGGTCAACACCGCGCTGGTCCCCAACTACAAGGACATCTTCACCGGGCTGAAGAACGGCGCCTGGAACTCGGTGAAGGGCCAGATGTACGGCATCCCGCACGGCCGGGGCGCCAACCTGCTGATGTACAACACCCAGAAGGTCAAGCCCGCGCCCACCTCCTGGTCCGCCGTCTTCGACGACGCCGCGCGGTACAAGGGGCACGTCACCGCGTACGACTCGCCGATCTACATCGCCGACGCGGCCCTCTATCTCAAGGCCACCAAGCCGGAGTTGAAGATCAAGGACCCGTACGCGCTGGACCAGAAGCAGTTCGACGCGGCCGTCGCCCTGCTCAAGCAGCAGAACAAGGACGTCGGCGAGTACTGGAGCGACTACCTCAAGGAGGTCTCCGCCTTCAAGAGCGGTGACTCGGTGGTCGGCACCACCTGGCAGGTCATCGCCAACCTCGCGTCCTCCGAGGGCGCCAAGGTCAAGGCGCTGGTGCCGAAGGAGGGTTCGACCGGCTGGTCCGACACCTGGATGGTCTCCAGCAAGGCCAAGCACCCCAACTGCGCCTACAAATGGCTGAACTGGATCGTCTCGCCCAAGGTCAACGCCCAGGTCGCCGAGTACTTCGGTGAGGCCCCGGCCAACTCCAAGGCCTGCGCCGAGACCAGCGACAAGAACTTCTGCACCGTCTTCCACGCGGCCGACGAGAGCTACTGGAAGAGGATCGCCTTCTGGAACACGCCCATCGAGCAGTGCCTGGACGGCCGCAAGGACGTCACGTGCGTGCCGTACGCCAAGTGGGTGCAGGCCTGGACCGAGATCAAGGGCTGAGCCGTGACGACCGACGCGACGACCGCCGCCGGCCGGGGAACCGTCCGGCGGCTGGCCGGAAGCCTGCACCGCAGACCCCGGCTGCGGCTGGCCCTGCTGCTCTCCGCCCCGCTGCTGTGGCTCGCCGTCCTGTACCTCGGCTCGCTGGCGGTCCTGTTCGTCTCCGCGTTCTGGACCACGAACTCCTTCACCTCCCAGGTGGTGAAGGTCTGGTCGACGGACAACTTCCACGAGCTGTTCACCACGCCCGTCTTCCGTGAGGTGATCCTGCGCAGTGTCGGCGTGGCGCTCGCGGTGACCGTGCTGTGCGCGCTGATCGCCTTTCCGGTGGCCTTCTACACCGCACGCGTGGCCCGGCCCAGGTGGCGCCCGCTGCTCGTGGTGGCCATCCTCACCCCGCTGTGGGCGAGTTACCTGGTCAAGGTGTACGCCTGGCGGCTGATCCTGTCCCAGGGCGGCCTCGCCGACTGGATGCTCGCTCCGTTCGGGCTGAGCGGCCCCGGCTTCGGCCTGCCCGCCACGGTCCTGACGCTGACGTACCTGTGGCTGCCGTACATGATCCTGCCGATCCACACGGCGCTCGAACAGCTCCCGGCCAGCCTGCTCGACGCCTCGGCCGACCTCGGGGCGCGGGCGGGGCGGACCTTCCGGTCGGTGGTCCTGCCCATGGTGCTGCCCTCGGTCGCGGCCGGCTCGGTGTTCACCTTCTCGCTGAGCCTCGGTGACTACATCACCGTGCAGATCGTCGGCGGCAAGACCCAGCTGATCGGCAACCTCGTGTACTCCAACATCGAACTCAACCTGCCCATGGCCGCCGCCCTCGGCACCGTCCCCGTCGTCGTGATCGTGCTGTACCTGCTGGCGATCCGCCGTTCGGGCGCCCTCAACAGCCTGTAGGACCCTCAGGAGAAGAGCGCCATGCATCTCAGCCGCACCGCGCGCATCGCCCTGCGCGCCGGCGCCGTGCTCGGTTTCGCGGTGATCTACGTCCCGCTGCTGCTCGTGCTCGTCAACTCGCTCAGTCCCGACCGCAGCGCCAGCTGGCCGCCGCCGGGGCTGACCTTGCACTGGTGGTCGGTGGCCGTGCACAACTCCGGTGCCCGGCAGGCCCTGTGGGTGTCCGTGAAGGCGGGGCTCGGGGCGACCGCGATCGCGCTGGTCCTCGGCACGCTCATCGCGTTCGCCGTGGCCCGGCACCGCTTCTTCGGCCGCGACACGGTGTCGTTCATCGTGGTGCTGCCGATCGCGCTGCCCGGCATCGTCACCGGTATCGCCCTCAACTCTGCGTTCAGCACGGTGCTGGAGCCGCTCGGGGTGGGCCTCGGGCTTTTCACGGTGATCGTCGGGCATGCCACGTTCTGCATCGTGGTGGTCTTCAACAACGTGGTGGCGCGGCTGCGCCGTACGGCGGCCTCGTACGAGGAGGCGGCCATGGATCTCGGCGCGACGACCTTCCGTGCCTTCGCCGACGTCACCTTCCCGCTGGTCCGCTCCGCGCTGCTGGCCGGCGCGCTGCTCGCCTTCGCCCTGTCCTTCGACGAGATCGTGGTCACCACGTTCACCGCGGGACCCGGCATCGAGACGCTGCCGATCTGGATCTTCGACAACATGACCCGGCCGCAGCAGGCCCCGGTGGTGAACGTGGTGGCCGCGGTACTCGTCCTGCTGTCGGTGATCCCGATCTACGTCGCCCAGCGGCTGTCCGCGGACACGGCGACGTCGAGCCGGGTGTGAGAGCCTGCACGGCGGACGAACGGGGGGACGCATGAGGACGGGGAACGCCGCCGGCCCGGCACGGGCGGTGCGCGCGGCGTACGAGGCGGCCTCGGCCGTCGTCGCCGGCCTGGGTGACGAGGAGTCGTGGCTGCCGACCGGCTGCACCGGCTGGGCGGTCCGCGACCTCGTCTTCCACTGCGTGACGGACGCCCAGCGCGCCCTCGTGGCCCTGCACACACCGGCGCGTGAGCCGGTGGACCGGGACGCGGTGAGCTACTGGCAGGACTGGCGGCCGGACACCGTCGGAGCGGCGAACGGCCGGCGCTGGGTGCGGGTGAACGGCAGCATGTTCCTGGACTTCCGTCAGCTCCAGGGCCTGTACCTGGAGACCCTGGCGGCGGCCGCGCACGCAGCGGAGGCGGCCGACCCCGCACAGCACGTCGCCACCCAGGGGCATGTGCTGACGGCCGGAGACCTGCTGAGCACCCTGGCGGTGGAGGCGACCGTCCACCACCTGGATCTCACGGTCCGGCTGCCGGACGCGCCGGGACCGGCGCCCGAGGGGCTGGCGGCGGTGCGTGCCACGCTCGACGGCCTGCTCGGACGACCGGGCCTTCCGGAATGGACGGACGAGCACTACGCGCGCGTGGGCACCGGGCGCGCCGCGCTCACCGACGCCGAACGGACCGCCCTGGGTGCGGCGGCGGATCGGTTCCCCCTGTTCGGCTGACGGGTCTGCCGGTTCCGCCGGCCCCGGCCGCGCACCCAACACGGGGACACACACGGCGCCACCTGCGCGGCGCGGGGCTGCCCGGCCGGGTTGATGAAAGCCTGCGCCCCATGAGCAACCCGCCCAGCATCGACAGGTACGTCGACCGGGTCACCGCCGGTCCCGGCGGAGCGATGACCGACGAGGTCGGCGTCATCACCGGTGACCTGACCGTCGCGACCATCCTGCTGTCCGACGGCCACAGCGTGCGCGTCGCCATCCAGCACTCCGGCAGTGACACCTGGTACACCCTCGCAGGCGGTCCCGCGCCCGTGCCGGCCGGGCAACTCGCCGCCTACCACCGGGATCTGCTGGGCCGTATCCGCAGGGGAGGCGGCACCCGGGCCACCTGAGCCGGCGCCAACTCCCGTCGGTGTCCCGCCGGTTGACTCCCTCATGAACACGCAAAAGGAAGCTCCCGCACCTTGACCGACGTTTGGTCCAGACCAATCATGGCCTAGACCAATAGCCCGGCCGGGCCGCACAGCGCCGTTCACCATCCGGGAGTACCCGATGACACGTCCGAGACCCGTACGCGCCCTGCTCGCAGGCCTGGCCACGCTGGCCGCCTCGGCGGGGCTCGCCCTGGGAACCCAGGGCACCGCGCACGCGGCGACCCCGCTGCCCACGCATGTCTTCGCGCCCTACTTCGAGGCCTACAACGGCGACAGCCCCGCCGCGCTCGCCCAGGCCTCCGGCGCCAAGTACCTGACCATGGCCTTCCTGCAGACCGAGAAGAAGGGCTCCTGCACGCCCTACTGGAACGGCGCCACCAGCACGCCCGTCGACTCCTCCGTCTTCGGCGCCGACTTCGCCACCATCCGCTCGCGTGGCGGCGACGTGATCCCCTCCCTCGGCGGATACGCGGCCGACGACGGCGGCACCGAGATCGCCGACAGCTGCACCAGCGTCGACTCCATCGCCGCCGCCTACGAGAAGATCATCACCACCTACGACGTCTCCCGGCTCGACATGGACGTCGAGGACAACTCCCTCACGAACACGGCCGGCATCGACCGCCGCAACCAGGCCATCAAGAAGGTCCAGGACTGGGCCGCCGCGAACGGCCGCGCGGTGCAGTTCTCCTACACGCTGCCGACGACCACGACCGGGCTCGCCGACAGCGGCCTCGCCGTGCTGCGCAGCGCGAAGAACGCGGGCGCCAGGATCGACGTGGTCAACATCATGACGTTCGACTACTACGACGGCGCCACGCACCACATGGCCACGGACACCGAGACGGCCGCGAGCGGACTGCACGACCAGCTCGCCGAGCTGTACCCGAACCTGTCGGACACCCAGCTGTGGAACACGGTCGGCGTCACCGAGATGCCCGGCGTGGACGACTACGGCCCGGCGGAGACGTTCACCACCGCCGACGCCACCACGGTGTACGACTGGGCGGTCGCCAAGGGCGTCAACACCCTGTCCTTCTGGGCCCTCCAGCGCGACAACGGCGGCTGCCCCGGCTCGGGCGCCTCCGACACCTGCTCCGGCATCGCCCAGGACACCTGGTACTTCACCCACACCTTCGCGCCCTTCACCGGCGGTACGACGACCCCGCCCGCCGACGACTTCTCCGTCGCCCTCTCCCCCACCACCGCCTCGGTCGACCCCGGCGAAAGTACGACCGCGACGGTGCGGACCTCGGTGACCTCCGGCAGCGCACGGACGGTCGGCCTGACGGTGAGCGGCGCCCCGAGCGGGACGACCGCCTCCCTCAGCCCGTCCTCGGTCACCGCGGGCGGCACCTCCACGCTCACCGTGACGACCGGTGCCGCCACGGCACCGGGCACCTACACCCTGACCGTCACGGGCACCGCGGGCTCGACCCGGCACAGCTCCACGCTCACCCTGACGGTCAGGGGCTCCGGCGGCACGGCCGTCCTCGGCAACGGCGACTTCGAGACGGGCTCGCTCACACCGTGGGCCTGCGACAGCGGGGCCGCGGTGGTCTCCTCCCCGGTGCACGGCGGAACGCACGCGCTGAAGACCGTGCCCTCCGCCTCGCAGACCGGCCAGTGCGCCCAGACCCTCACCCTGAAGCCCCACACCTCCTACACGCTGAGCGGCTGGGCGCGGGGCCCGTACGCCTACCTCGGCGTCAGCGGTGACGCGACGGCGAGTTCCTGGACCCCGTCCTCGTCGTGGTCGAAGCTGACGGTGCCCTTCACGACCGGCGCCTCGGGCACGGTCACGGTGTATGTGCACGGCTGGTACGGGCAGGGCGCGGTGTACGCCGACGACCTGACCCTGAGCTGACCCACCGCGCCGGACGGCCCCGCTCGCCGACCGGCGGGCGGGGCCGTCCGGTGGGTGCGCGGACCCGGCGCCCCGGCGCCGCCGTCCGTAGGCTGAAAGGACCCGAAGCTCCTCCGGGAGGCCTCCCGAGGGCAGGAGACGGCCGTGATCGAACTGGCCGCGGCGTTCGCCGTCGCGGGAGCCGCAAGCAACGCCGTGGGCACCGCCTTCCAGCGCAGGGCCGCGTCCGCGAGCAGCCGCGGCGGGCTGAAGCTGCTCGCGGAGCTGGTGCGCCGGCCCTTCTGGGTGATCGGCATGTGCGGTGTGGTCTGCGCCGCGCTGTTCCAGAGCCTGGCCCTCGTCAACGGCCCGCTGGCGCTCGTCCAGCCGCTCTTCATCCTGGAGCTTCCCTTCGCGCTGCTCGTCGCCGCCCCGCTGATGCACAGACGGCTGCCCCGCTCCGGGTGGTGGGGGGTGGGCGGCTGCGTGGTGGGCCTCGCCGTCCTGCTCATCGCCGCGGCCCCGCACGGCGCCACCGACCACGCGCCCCTCACCCGCTGGGTCCCGGCCCTGAGCCTGGGCCTGGGCGGGATGGCCGTGGCCGTTCTGCTCGCCCGGCAGGACCGCTCGCCGGCCCGCCGCGCCGCACTGCTCGCGGCCGCCTCCGCCACGGGCAACGCGCTCACCGCCGCCCTGCTGAAGTCGGCCTCCGGCACCTTCGCCGACCACGGCTTCGTGGCGTTTCTGCGGTCCTGGCAGACGTACGGCTTCGCACTCGCCGGTGTCGCCGCCGTGATCCTCCTGGAGAACGCGCTCCAGGCCGGGCCGCTGGCCGCGGCGCAGCCCGCGCTGACCATCGGCGACGCGATGGTCAGCCTGACGCTCGGCATGACCCTGTTCGGGGAGCGGATCCGCACCGGCTGGTGGCTCGTACCGGAGGCGTGTGGCGCCCTGCTGATCGTCGCGGGCGTGGTGGTGCTCAGCCGGGCCGTCCAGCACATCACCGTGGTGCCGGTCGCGGCCGAACAGCGGCACCCGGCTGCTTGACGTCCCGGCTCTCGCGCCTCCTACCGCCCCGCGATGGCCTCGATCCAGGACTGGAGGCGCGCACCCTGGGCGGCCATCAGACCGGGGTCGCGCAGGGTGTTGGTGAGGACGGACATGCCCTGGTAGGCGGCGACGAGGTCGACGGCGAGTGCGGCGGCGTCGGCACGGCCGAGCTGGGTGAACTGGGACTCCACCCAGTCGAGCAGGGCCCGCATGACCTTCGCGGCGGCCCGGTCCAGGCCGTCGTCGCGCTTGTCGAGCTCGGTGGCGAGGGTACCGAAGGGGCAGCCGAAACGGGCCGCGGTCTCACGCTGGTCGACCCAGCCGGCGACGAGCGCCGTCAGCCGGGCGGCCGGGTCCTGGAGGGTGTCCAAGCGGGTGGTGAGCACGTCGAGTTGCTCGCAGTGGGCGTCCACCGCGGCTTCGACCAGCTGGTCCTTGGTCTTGAAGTAGTAGTAGACGTTGCCGAGCGGCACCTCGGCCGCGCGGGCGACGTCACCGAGGGTGGTCTTCTCCACGCCCTGCTCATGGAAGACCTGGACGGCCGCCCGGACCAGGCGCTCACGCTTGCCGCCCCGGCTGGAACGCCTCGGCGTCGCGGTCGAGGCGGCGGATTCTGAGTCAGTCACCTGACTAAGGATAGACAACCGGCGACTCCGCCGACTAAGGTCCCCACTTAGTCAGTCAACTAACTAAGTCGAGGAGATCGCCATGATCGTTGTCACGGGTGCCACGGGGAACGTGGGACGGGCCCTGGTCGCCACACTGACCGGGGCCGGGGAGAGGGTGACGGCCGTCGCCCGGCACATCGGCTCCGGCGACGTACCACCGGGAGTCCGGGCCGTGGCCGCCGACCTCGGCGACCCGCAGAGCCTCGCTCCCGCACTGGAGGGCGCCAAGGCACTGTTCCTGCTGGTGGCGGGCGAGGATCCGGCCGGCGTCCTGCAGCGGGCCGCCGCAGCCGGAGTGGCGAAGGTGGTACTGCTGTCCTCGCAGGGTGCGGGCACCAGGCCCACGGCGTACGCGCACGCGGCGCGTTTCGAGGCGGCCGTGGCCGAGTCGGGGCTGCCGTTCACCGTGCTGCGTTCGGGCGGGCTGGCCTCGAACGCGCTGGCGTGGGCGGAGCCGGTGCGCCGGCACCGCACCGCGGCGGCACCCTTCGCCGACGTGGGGCTGCCGTTCGTCGACCCGGACGACGTCGCCGCGGTGGCGGCGGCCGTGCTCCGCGGGGACGGACACGACGGCGCCGTCCACACACTGACCGGCCCCGAACCCACCACTCCACGACAGCGGGCCGCCGCCATCGGCGCCGCGCTCGGAGAGCCGGTGGCCTTCGTCGAGCAGAGCCGCGAGGAGGCCCACGCGGAGATGATCCGGTTCATGCCGCCGGCCGTCGTCGAGGGCACGCTCGCCGTCCTCGGCACACCGACCCCAGAGGAACAGGCGGTCGACGGCGCCGTGGAGCGTCTGCTCGGCCGGCCCGCGGCCCCCTTCTACGCGTGGGCGGCACGCAACGTGGCGGCGTTCCGCTGAACCGCGCGACGCCGCGAGGACGGTCCGGCGTCCGGCATCACAGGGCCGGCCGGGTGACGCGAGCGGCGCTCGGCGATCCCTTTGCACGCCACACCGCACCAAATTAGCCGTTTTATACCTTTATCAGCTCTATGGTGCGAGGTGTTGGGAGTGTCGGCCGAGGTGGCGCACCGGGCGTGGCGACGGGGCGCGGGTTGGAATGGCCATGAGTGGAATCAGCCGCCGGAGCGTGGCTCGCCTCGGTCTCGGCGCCGGCATCGGTATGGCTGCCGCCTCGTTGGTCAGATGCGCGGGCTCCGACGAGGACGGTGCGGTGCCCCTGGAGGGGCCGCCCCGGCTGATCGGTGACGGATCGACGTCGTACACCGGACGGCAGCCCCACCAGCCGGCGCCGCCCAGGCCCCTCGAACCCGGCGAGACTCCGCCGCAGTTCGTGGTGTTCTCCTGGGACGGCGCCGGCGAGCTGGGCACCGGCCTGTTCCCGCGCTTCCTGGAGCTGGCCCGGTCCCACGGCGCGCACATGACCTTCTTCCTGTCCGGCCTCTATCTCCTGCCGGAGGAGAAGAAGCGGCTCTACGATCCGCCGAACAACCCGGTCGGCGCCTCGGACATCGGCTACCTGACCGGCGAACACCTCAGGGCGACGCTGAAGTACGTGCGCCAGGCCTGGCTCGACGGCCACGAGATCGGTACGCACTTCAACGGGCACTTCTGCGTCGGCCCGGGTTCCGTTGCCAACTGGACGCCGCGGCAGTGGCGTTCGGAGGTGGAGCAGGCGCGGGCCTTCGTCAAGGGCTGGCGCACCCACACCGGTTGGCACGACGATCCGCCCCTCCCCTTCGACTACGACAAGGAGCTCGTGGGCGGTCGCACCCCGTGCCTGCTCGGGCAGACGAGCCTGCTGCCGGTGGTGCGGGAACTGGGCTGGCGCTACGACGCCTCCTCACCCGGCGGGCTGCAGTGCTGGCCGAGGAAGCGGGACGGCGTCTGGGACCTGCCGCTGCAGAGCATCCCGTTCCCCGGGCGTGGGTTCGAGGTGCTGTCCATGGACTACAACATGATGGCCAACCAGTCCAAGAACTCGACGCGGGCGCCCTCCTACAACTACCCCTACTGGCGCGCGCAGGCGGCACAGGCTTACGTGGCGGGCTTCCAGCGGGCGTACGAGACGAACCGGGCGCCGCTGTTCATCGGCAACCACTTCGAGGAGTGGAACGGCGGCATCTACATGGACGCGGCCGAGGAGGCACTCAGGCAGATCGCCGGCTGGGACGATGTGCGCCTGGTCTCCTTCCGGCAGTTCGTCGACTGGCTGGACGCCCAGGACCCCGGGATCCTCGCGAAACTGCGCACCCTCGAGGTCGGCCAGAAGCCGGACGGCGGCTGGAACACGTTCCTGCGTCCCGAGAAGCGCGGTCAGGAGAAAGGCGGCACGATGAATGGCGGTCCGGAGAAGCGCACCTGAGCCGCGGCGCCTCGCAGCGGACGGCAAGGAAGGCCACTTTCCGTCCATTGGACTTTGCCGGGGCGGTGTTGGCTTCCTAACGTGTGCGTCATGGCACCACGGGGAACGTCAGGAGGCGCACCGGCCGGGGCTGTGGTCGTCGGGGTGAGCGACTCGCTCGCCGGCCTGGCCGCCCTGCGCCGCGGCATTCTGGAGGCCCGCAGAACCGGCCGCACGCTGGTGGCCGTCCGGGCCTGGGAGCCGCCGGAGGGCGATGCGCTCTACCGACGCAGGCCGGAGCCGTCCTGGGCCCGGCTGTGGTCCGACGAGGCGCGGCGGCTGCTGGACCGGGTCTTCGAGCTGGCGTGCGGCGGGCCGCCGGCCGACCTTCGCATCGTACGGCGGATCGTCAGGGGGCCCGCGGGGCCGGTGCTGTGCTCCATCGCGTCGTCCCCGGACGACCTGCTGGTCATCGGCAAGGCCAGACCCCGGGGTCCGCTGGCCGGGCTGCACCGCAGGCCCGTACACCGGCACGTACCGGCCCGGGCCGAGTGCGAGGTCCTGATCGTGGCCGGCCCCCGGCTGCTGCCCAGGGAGGCACGGATCCTGCGCCGCGACCGCCCCGTGAGAGGTACGGGACACTGCGCGACCAGCGGCGGCTGAGCCCCCGTTCCTCGCCTCACGACGCGACGGGCGTGCACCTCGGCAGCGGTGGGCCTGCACCGGCCTGCAGAGCTCGAAGTCCGCGCGGTCCGGGAGCAGACCTCGCGAGTGTCGTCACCGCTGCGGCCGCACCGGATGCCCGCTTCTGGAAGGGGGCGGCGCCGTCGGCTCTCACATCTCTCTTATCTTCGGCCGCGAGATTCCATGGCCGTGAAGGCGAGGAAACTCAAGAAGACGAAGACACAGACGAAGATCATCGCGCTGAGCGGTGCGCTCCTGATGATCGGTGTGGCCGGAACGGCCGTCGCGTTCGGCACCTCCGAGGGGGACCGGCGCATCGAAGCGCACGGCAACCAGCTCTCCGTGCCGGTCGACGGTGGCCGCGCCACGGTGGACATCACGTCCCTGGCGGTGCGGGCGCGAGCGGACGACGGCCGCGCCTGGCAGCTCTCGGCACCGGCATCCGGTGATCTGGGCGCGCCCGGCAAGGTCACCGTCCGCGGCGGGGAGGCCAGTTGGGGTTACGGCGACAGGGGGCTGACCGTCACGGCGTCCGCGCCGCACGGGCGCCTGGCCGTCACCGTGCGCTCGGCTCGGCAGACCAGCCTGACCTGGCCGGTCTCCGGCACCGACCGAACGACCCAGGAGCTGCAGGTCCCGCGCGGCGAGGGCTTGTCCGTCCCGGTCGCCGACCGGTGGTGGAACTCCGCGTCCGCGGGCCTGGCGGGCACCGAGGCCGACATGGCCGGGGGCCTGACCATGCCGTTCTGGGGCACCAGCCAGTCCGGACGGCACGGCGTGAGCTACATCGTCGAGTCGGACATCGGCACGACGCTCAGGTTCGTCTCCTCCGGCGGCCGTCTGCACACCGAGGCGGAGCACGCGTTCTCGGCACAACAGGACACGGGCAGCTACACCGTGACCTTCGCACTCACCGACGGCTCGCCCGTTGCGGCGGCGCGCGACTACCGCGCCTGGCTCCAGGACCACGGTGGCATCACGACGCTGCGTCAGAAGATCGCGAGCAATCCCGAGGTGGCCAGGCTGGTGGGCGCGTTCCACGCCTACACCTGGGGCCAGGCACGCACCGCCGAGGGCGTACGCCGGCTGCGGGAGCTGGGGATCGACCGGATGTGGCTGGGGTACGACGCCGACGGCGCCCCCATGGACCCGAAGGCCACGCGCCTTGCCCGGCAGGCCGGCTATCTCGTCGGACCCTACGACTCCTGGGCCAACGCACAGGACCCGGCGTCGGCCGACACCCCCGTCTTCGGCTGGCCGGCCCCGGTGTGGCAGGCCGCCTGCGTACGCCGTGCGGACGGCACGATCGTCTCGGGTTTCGGCGGCCGCGGCTGCTACGTGAGCTCCGAGGCGCTCCGACGCGCCGAGCCCACCCGGCACTACCTGGCCGACCGGACCAGGGAGATGACCGCGGGCGGCGCGACCAGCTACTTCCTGGATGTCGACGCCGCGGGTGAGCTGTTCGCCGATCACTCCGCCGCGCACCCGATGACGAAGGCCCAGGACCGCCGGAACAGGATCGCGCGCATGGCGTGGCTGTCCGGCGACCGCAGGCTGGTGCTCGGGTCGGAGAGCGCGGGGTCCTGGGCGAACGGAGTGCTGTCCTTCAGCCATGGCTCGGGGACACCGGTCGACGACCGGCTGTGGAAACTGGAGAGGGACCGCGCGACCTGGGGCGGTTACGCGCCCGCCCACGCGCCGGGGGTCTTCTTCAAGCCCGTGCACCTGCCCGCCGACCTCGCGAAGGCCATGTACGACCCGAGGTACCGGGTGCCGCTCTACCAGACGGTCCTGCACGACTCGGTGATCAGCACCGAGCGCTGGGAGCTGTCATGGTCGAAGCTGCCGGACCAGAGCCGCACCCGCGCCCTGCTCGCGATGCTGTACAACGTGCCCCTCAACCTCGTCCTCGACCAGTCCGAGCTGGACCGCCACGGCGGGCAGATCGCCCGCTTGCAACGGTACTTCGAGCCCCTGCACAAGGCAGCGGCGACGGAGCCGCTGACCGGCTTCCGCCGGCTGACGGACGACGGTCTCGTGCAGCGCACCACGTTCGGCAAGGGGGTGCTGAGCATGACGGCCAACTTCTCCGCCACTTCCCATGACGGGCTGCCCGCCGGGTGCGTCGACGCGGTGCTCAAGGGCGGTGAGAAGCACCGGTTGTGCCCCGCTGGTCTGTGACACGCCCAACTCCTCGCGCGGATCGCCTGGTTCGGCCGGGGGCCACCCGGCTCCTGGTACGGGTCTCCCGGAACCCCTACGGATACCCTGAGGGGCAAGATCGGGGGGTTCCCCGGATGTGTGGAGAGCCGACGAGCCGCCAGGCTTGCTCCATGACCAGTCATCTCCCGCGCGTTCGCCGCCGGGGCGCCCGGCGGCGAGCGCTCACCGCCTGCGCCGTCGCCGCGCTCTGCACGCTGACCGCCGCCCTGCCGGCCGCCGCGTCGGCCCGCGCCACCCCCACCGGCCCGGCCACGTCATCGCCCTCCCGTCCGCTCACCCTTCCCACCCCGACCGGCCCGTACCGGGTCGGCGAGGTGGACCTTCACCTGGTGGACCGCTCACGGTCCGACCCCTGGCACTCCGAGCAGAACAGGCGCGAGGTGATGGTCAGTGTGTACTACCCCACGACACACACGGCCGGGCGTCCTGCCGCCCCGTACATGCTGCCGGCGGCGGCAGCCCACTTCGACGAGGTCACGGCGAACGGGTACCTCGGGTTGCACGTCCCGGCCGGCCGCGCGGACTGGGCGCACACCGTCACCCACGTCGCTCGGAGCGCTCCCGTGGCCGCCGGGCACGGCGGGAGGCTGCCGGTGGTGCTGTACTCCCCGGGACTGGGCGAACCACGCACCTGGGGCACCGCGTTGGCGGCCGCTCTGGCCGCCCGCGGCTATGCGGTCGTCACCATCGACAACACCTACGAGTCGCCCGAGGTCCAGTTCCCGGACGGCTCCCTGGCCACCTTGTCGCTACCGTCGGACGGTGTCGACGCCTTCCTGCGCAAGGCGCTGGCCGTCCGGGTCACCGACACCGGCTTCGTCCTGGACCAGCTCCAGGAGCTGAACCGCGGCCGCAATCCCGACGCGGACGCACAGCCACTGCCGGAAGGCCTTGCCGGGGCGCTGGATCTGGCCGGGGTCGGCATGTTCGGCCACTCGATGGGCGGCGCCGCGGCCGCGCTGGCGATGGACGCCGACCACCGGATCACCGCCGGCATCGACATGGACGGCAACCTGACCAACTACGACGGCTCGCTGATGCCGGTCGCCCAGCACGGCCTCGACCGGCCGCTCCTGCTCATGGGCAAGGACGGCGACACCGACACCGGGCCCGGCTGGCAGGCGTTCCGCACCCACACCCCGGGGTGGAACCGTCAGCTCACCCTGCTCGGCTCGGAGCACGCCTCCTTCACCGACGCCGAGGCGCTCGTGCCACAGCTTCACCTGCCGCCCTGCGAGCGGACCGACGACATCGGCACCATCGACCCGGCCACCGCGATACGCACCAACGAGGCCTATGTCGCCGCCTACTTCGACCACTGGCTGCGCGGCCGCAGCGGACGGCTGCTGGAGGGCCCGTCCAAGAGGTATCCGGACATGGTGTTCGTGAAGTGATCACCGGGCCCTGCGGGTGAGAGGGGCAGTGGCACCGGCACTAACAGGAGGGAGATGCGAAGCGCGCCAGCTGGTCCTTGACCCACGGGTCGTACACCGCCAGACGATGCCGAGCCGCAGGGTCGAACCACGCCAGCTGGCCGGCGACCCAGGGATCGGCCCGTTGGGCGCTGCGGCAGGGCGTGCGAGGACCGGCGTGCACCGCCGCCGTACCGGCGGCACCGTGTGCGGTCGGCCTGGGAGCGGCCGCCGCCGAGCCGCCGGTGGCGAGGAGGACACCCGCGACCACCATGGTGGCGGCGCCGGCCGCACCCCCGTTCCGTATCAGCTTCCTCATGGCCTTCTCCTTCCGGTAGGGCCCATGACCGTGCGTGGGCGGTCCATGACCGGCGGTCCCGTCCCCCGTGGCGGGGGCCGCCGAACCGCCTCCCATGGCCGGTAGGGGCGTCTACCCAGGGGGTCGCGCCTCAGTCATGCCGCGGGCCCGTGCCCGGAACACGGCCGGGATCTCGCCGGTGCGCCACCGGAAAAGCCGCGTGATCACGCCGGCGTCGAGGAGGCCGCGGCGGTCGCCGACGGCCGCCGACGGCGGGTCGGTGTGCCACAGCAGGCACCGCGCCTCCGGCAGGAACCGGTCATCGACGGCCTTGGCACCCATGAGTGTCCCGAGGGGTTTCCGGCCGGCGCGGCCCACCTGCGAACGCCGCCAGGTGCCGCCCCTTCCCCCGACTGCGCCCCATGCCCTGAACGCACAGGGCTGAGTGAGAGGTTGGCTCCCGCCGAAACGCCGAATTGCGGCAGCGGACGCTGTGCAGTCCTCTGCCGCGGGCTTATGGTGGGCCGTCAGTTGTGGCCGTTCTGAGGGGAACCGATGGGACCCGGGACCAGGATCGCGCGCTACGCCGCCGTCTGCGCGGCAGCCCTGCTGCTCTGTGCCGGCGTCACCACCGCGGCATCCGCCGACAGCACGACGGCCTCCGCCGGCAGTCCCACGGCCGGCCCGAACCCGCTCGCCCACCGGCTCGACGCCTACTGGACCCCGGCCCGGATGGCGGACGCCCTGCCCGCCGACACGGTCAAGGGGAGCGAGCCCGGTACGACCGCGCCCGGCGCCGGCCCGGCGGTGGACGGCCCCCGCCCGGGCGAGTACATCCCGCCGAGCCGGAGCTTCGACGGCATCCCCCAGGCCGGCACCTTCTTCTGGACGGACGCCGCCGGTACCGGCCGCACCTGCAGCGGATCCGTCGTGCACAGCCCCGGCCACGACCTGGTCCTGAGCGCCGGCCACTGTCTGAAGGGGTATGCCGGGACCCAGCCCGCGCGTCATCTGGCCTTCGTCCCGCAGTACCACGACGCCGGCAAACCCTTCGGGATCTTCCCGGTGCGCACCAACGGCGTCTATGTCCCGCAGCAGTACTACGACCTGGGCGAACACACGGGCGCCGGGTACGACTTCGCCTTCGCGGTCACCGAGCCCAACGAGGACGGCACACGCATCGAGGACGCGGTCGGCGGGGTTCGGCTGCTCACCGGGACCGGCTACCACCACGCCCCGGTGCGGATGATCGGCTACCCGGCCGGGGCGGAGAAGCCCCTGGAGTGCTGGAGCTGGACGACCAGGTGGGACAGCGACGACCCGGCGGACCCCGGTACGTTCCCGCGCATCGCCTGCGACGCCTTCGTGGGCGGCACCAGCGGCGGCCCCATGCTCGTACCCCGGCCCGGCGGCTGGGCGGTCATCGGTGTGATCGGCGGCTATCACACCGGCGGCAACACCCCGCAGATCTCCTACAGCGCCTACTTCGGCACCGCCACCGAGGCCCTGTACCGGGCGGCGGTCACCGGCGCCCCGCCGGCCGGACCACACGCACCCCATGTTTCCTGACCGAGCGCGGGCTTCACGGGCGGGCCGGGGGCGGCCGTAACCCGTGCGTGCACGTTCGGTGCCATGCCCGTGTCACCGTGGCACGATAGTGATGAACATCACCCTAGCGAGGGGGTGTACACCATGGCCGTGTCAGAAGCGGGTCCCAAGGCCCACAAACCCGGGCTACGGCGCGAGATCGGCTTCATCGGACTCGTCTGGGCCTCGGAAGGCTCCATCATCGGTTCCGGCTGGCTGTTCGGTGCCCAGGGCGCGTTGGCTGCCGCCGGTCCGGCGGCGATCATCTCCTGGGCCATCGGCGGCCTGGCGATCCTGATCCTGGCGCTGGTCCACGCGGAACTCGGCGGTATGTATCCGGTCTCGGGCGGCACCGCCCGCTTCCCGCACTACGCCTTCGGCGGCGCCGCCGGCGCGTCGTTCGGCTGGTTCTCCTGGCTGCAGGCGGCCACGGTGGCACCGATCGAGGTGCTGGCGATGATCACCTACGGCCAGCACTACTCGTGGGCGAGCGGCTGGGAGAAGGTCAAGGGCGGCGAACACGTCCTGACCCCGCCCGGCATCGCCGTCGCCGTCGGCCTGATGGCGGTCATCACGGCCATCAACTTCCTCAGCATCCGGCTGCTGGCCCGCACCAACAGCGCCGCGACCTGGTGGAAGGTCGGCATCCCGCTGCTGACGATCTTCGTGTTCGCCATCGCCCAGTTCCACACCGGCAACTTCACCGCGGCCGACGGTTTCGACCCGTACGGGGCCAAGGGCATCCTGTCCGCCGTCTCCACGAGCGGCATCATCTTCGCCCTGCTGGGCTTCGAACAGGCCGACCAGCTCGCCGGCGAGAGCGCCAACCCCAAGCGGGACATCCCGCGCGCGGTCATCGGGTCGATCATCCTGGGCATCCTGATCTACATCCTCCTGCAGGTGACCTTCCTCGCCGCGCTGCCCGCCTCCCAGATCGGCAGCCACTGGGCCAACTCCGCGTTCACCACGCTGAGCGGTCCCTTCGCCCAGGTGGCCACGCTCATCAGCCTGGGCTGGCTGGCAACGGTCCTCTATCTCGACGCCGTGGTGTCGCCCGCCGGCACCGGTCTGATCTACATCACCGGCTCCTCCCGGGTCTCCTACGGCCTCAGCCGCAACGGCTACGTGCCCTCCGTCTTCGAGACCACCAACCGGCGCGGTGTTCCCTGGGTGGGCCTGATCACCGCCTTCGTGATCGGCTGCATCTGCTTCCTGCCCTTCCCCAGCTGGCGGTCCCTCGTCGGCCTGATCACCAGCGCCAGCGTCTTGATGTACGCCGGTGCCCCGCTCTCCTTCGGGGTGTTCCGCAACCGGCTGCCCGACGCCCACCGGCCCTACCGGCTGCCCGGCGGCGGCTGGATGTCACCGCTGGCCTTCATCGTCGCCAACCTGCTGATCCTGTGGTCGGGTTGGACCACCGACTGGAAGCTCGGCGTCGCCATTCTGCTCGGCTACGTCATCCTGGTCGCCAACCGGCTGTTCAAGATGAACCCCATCACTCCCCAGCTCGACATGCGTGCCGCGCAGTGGCTGCCGGTCTACCTGGTGGGCATGGGGCTGATCGTCTACCTCAGCGACTTCGGGCCGCTCAAGCACCCCTGGTTCCCGCTGTGGTGGGACATCGGCGTCGTGGCCGTGTTCAGCCTCGTCATCTACTACTGGGCCATGGCGGTCGCCCTGCCCGGCGAACGGATCCAGCGGCTGATCGACCAGGTCGTCGTACCGGAGGAGGAGGACATCCTCTGATGCCACGCCAGGGGGCGCAGCGGCCGCAGGCGGCCCCCGCGTGGCAGGGTCCCGGCCTGTTCTAAGAGGCTGTTAAGAGCACCTTTTGGCAGGCTGGACCCCATGAACGACGCAGCTCAGGACGTGTCCCCCGGCGGAGCCTTGCGCGTGCTGGTCGTGGACGACGATCCCGAGGTACGCGCCGCCGTGGAGGACGGGCTGGCCCTGGAGGGCTTCACCGTCCGCGGTGCGGCCGACGGACACGCGGCCCTGGCGGCCGTGGCGGACTGGGAGCCGGACGCCCTGGTGCTGGACGTGATGATGCCGGTGGTGGACGGGCTCGCGGTGTGCCGGCAGCTGCGGGCCCTGGGCGACCGTACGCCGATCCTGGTACTGACCGCGCTCGACGCGGTCAGCGACCGGGTCGACGGACTGGACGCGGGAGCGGACGACTACCTCGTCAAGCCGTTCTCACTGGACGAGCTGGCGGCCCGGCTGCGCGCCCTGCTGCGCCGCGCCGGTCCCGCCGAGCCGGCCCCGTCCGCGCATGTGCGCTTCGCCGATCTGGTCATGGACCCGCAGACCCGCACGGGGCAGAGGGGCGGGCGGCGGCTGGAGTTCACCCGCACCGAGTGGAGCCTGCTCGATCTGCTGCTGCGCCACCCCGGGCAGGTACTGGAGCGGGAGACGATCATGCGCTGGGTGTGGGGCCGGGACCTCGGGCCCGACTCCAATTCGCTCGCCGTCTACATCGGGTATCTGCGCCGCAAACTGGAGGCCGACGGCGCCTCGCGGCTCGTGCACACCGTGCATGGTGTCGGCTACCGCCTGGACGAGCGGTGACACGGCCACGCCGGCACGCCCGCCCCCCGCTGCGCCGCCGCCTCGCCCTGACCGCGTCGGCCGCGGTGGCCGGCGTGGCGCTGGCGGTGTGCGCGGGCGCGTACGCCGTCACGGTCTACACCCTGCACCGGCAGTTCGACCTGCGGCTGACGCAGGCGGCGACGCTGGCCATCCAGCAGCACCAGCAGAACGGTCCCGGGGTGCAGGCCGGCGAGTGCCAGTACCTGGCCGCGCCGGCCTGCGCCCAACTGGTGCCGGAGGCTTCGGCCGACGACCCGCGCCAGCCCTATCTGCTGCCCGTCACGGCCGCGGTGCGTGAGGTCGCCGGCCGCCGTCGGGCGCCGTACTACAGCACGGCGTCGGTGGACGGTCATCCGGTGCGGGTGCTGACCACGCCGGCCCGTCGGGGGCTGGCGATGCAGGTGGCGCTCCGCTCCGACGGGGTGCGGCACGCCGAGCTACAGGCCGCGGGGCTGCTCGCCGTGATCGGCGGGGCCGGTGTTCCGGTCGCGGCGCTGCTGGGCTACTGGGTGTCCCGTTCGGGGCTGGCCCCCGTGACCCGGCTGACGTCGACCGCGGAGAGGATCACCGCCACGCGGGACGCCGGGCTCCGGATCGAGGTGCCGCCCGAGCCCCGGGGCAGCGAGGACGAGATCACCCGGCTCGCCGTCAGCTTCAACACCATGCTCGACGCCCTGGAGGAGTCGCTCGCCGCGCAACGGCGCCTGGTCGCCGACGCCTCGCACGAACTGCGCACCCCGCTCACGGCGTTGCGTGCCAATGCCGAGATCCTGCTGCGTGCCGAACAGCTGACAGCGCGTCAGCGCGAGCGGGCGACCGGTGCGCTCACCCGTCAGCTGCGGGAGGTGACCACCCTGGTCAACGACCTGATCGACCTGGCCCGCGAAGAAGAGCCGCAGCAGGCACTGGAGTCCGTGCGGCCGGCCGCCCTGTTGGAGCACGCGGTGGCGGCGGCCCGCGATCACTGGCCCCACGTGCCCTTCGTCCTCGACACCGGCCCCTCGGCGGCGTCCGCCCTGGCCGCGGCGGTGCCGAGCCGGCTGACGCGGCTGTTCTCCAACCTGCTCGACAACGCGGCGAAGTTCTCCCCGCCCGGCAGTCCGGTCGAGGTCGCGGCGCACCGGTCTGCGGCCGGCAACGGTCTGGAGCTCACCGTCCGCGACCACGGCCCGGGCATCGACACGGCCGACCTTCCTCATGTGTTCGACCGCTTCTACCGGGCCCGAGCCGCGCGTGCCCTTCCCGGCTCGGGCCTCGGCCTGGCCATGGCCCGCCAGATCGCCCACACCCACCACGCCGAACTCACCGCCCACCAGGCCCCGGGCGGCGGGGCCCTGTTCCGGCTGCGGTTGCCCGTGGACGGGCACTCGGCCCACTGAGCGGTCAGCTCAGCCGGAACTTCTGGGCCGGCGAGCCGTTGCAGTCCCAGATCTGCAACCGCGTCCCGTTGGCGGTCGCCCCACCGGGAGAGTCCAGACAGCGCCCCGACTGCGGATTCAGCAGCGAACCATCACCCTGCTGCACCCACTTCTGCCCACCCACACCATTGCAGTCCCACAACTCCACCTTCGCACCGTTCACCGTCCCGTTGCCCTCCACGTCCAGACACCGGCCCAGCGTGCGCAGACTCCCGTCGGCGCGGTGGTACCAGTGCTGGTCGACCGCCCAGGACTGGCAGTCCCACAGTTGTACGGCCGCGCCGTCGGTGCCGGTGTCGTCGGCCGCCACGTCCACGCACGTGCCGCCCGGGCCCGCGACGGGGGCGCCCCCGTCCACCGAGAACTTCTGGGCCGGCGAGCCGTTGCAGTCCCAGATCTGCAACCGCGTCCCGTTGGCGGTCGCCCCACTGGGAGAGTCCAGACAGCGCCCCGACTGCGGATTCAGCAGCGAACCATCACCCTGCTGCACCCACTTCTGCCCACCCACACCATTGCAGTCCCACAACTCCACCTTCGCACCGTTCACCGTCCCGTTGCCCTCCACGTCCAGACACCGGCCCAGCGTGCGCAGACTCCCGTCGGCGTAGTGCGTCCAGTGCTGGTCCTCCGCGTACGACTGGCAGGTCCACAGTTGTACGGCCGTGCCGTCGGTGCCGGTGTCGTCGGCCGCCACGTCGACGCACGTGCCGCCCGGGCCGGTGACGGTGCCCTGCGGGCCGTTGGGGACGTTCGTCTCGCCGGCGTAGGTCGGATAGCCGGAGACCATCACGCCCTCGAAGAACGTGCCCATGTTCCAGTTGCTGTTGTCACCGCCCGTGCCGAGGATGATGCCGCCCTCCTGCTGCATGGGCTGATAGCCGCCCCGTGTCGGCAGCGCGCCGTCCCACCAGGTCGTGAGCGCTCCGGACTGTGCGTCACCGCCCTTGAGCGCGTACCGCGTCCGCCCGTTGTTCTTCAGCACCGCCGTGACGAAGGTGCTGCCGTTGCCCCGGTTGGCGGTGTTGGTGCCGTTGTCGCCCTGGAACATGCCGTTCTCCAGGTCGGCCTCGACCCAGGGCCCGTCGCCGGTGCACGGGGCGAAGTAGCAGGTGGTCGCGAGGCTGACCGCGTCCATGTGGCCGTTGCCGGTGTCGGCCGGTGTGCTCTCGGCGTTGCCGTAGTCGAAGCAGCAGGCGGATCCCACATGGGTGCCGCTGGCCACCATGTAGGCGCCCTCCGGTTGTCCGTTCACGGCGGCACCGGAGGCGGCCCCCGTGTACCGGTAGCCGACTCCGGGCGAGATCCACACGCCGTACACCTTGTGCCCGCCGGCCGTGACGGCGATCTCGGAGGCGTCCGCGCCGCGGTCCGCGCCCATCCCGGAGGTGCCCGCCGGACCCGGGGTGAGGTCGTTGTGCCGGGATGTCTGGTCGTAGATCTTCGTGATGGCGCAGGTGGTGCCGGCGCAGAACCTGTCCTGCCGGACCGCGTCGGCGTAGCCGCCCGGGGACAGCAGCCCGATGTCGGCGCCGGCTCCGTCCGAGGCGCGGGTGACCCGGTACAACGGGCCGTCGTAGGAGGCGAAGAGGGCGCGCACCGTGCTGTGCGCGGCGACGCACGGGGTCCCGGCGCCGCCGTAGATGTCACACGGCAGGGCACCGGCGGCCTGTGAGGGTCCGGGCAGACCGAGCAGCGCGCCCAGGACGAGGCCGATGACGGCCAGGAGCGACGCGAGTGGTCTGGGGCTTGCACGCATGCTGGGCTCCTCAGGGGGTGAGTGCGGCTCGGGACAGGCGAGTTGGAGCAGCGGGCGGCCGTTGCGGAACGTACGCAGAGTGGTGGCAGCCGTCAAGATTTGTCGCTTTTGGCTTATGAAAAGTTTTGACCTTGCGCCATGTTGCTGAGAACTTGGGGATATGACGTCACGTCAGACGGACGGCTGGTTCTGTACCGCGCGTCCTTGACAACAGGGGCCGGAGGGACCAGTTTTCGGGACAACGTTGTCGAAGGGACATGGTCACGATGGTGCCGTTCCGCCTTCTGTCCGTGCTCGCCGCCGGCGCCCTGGTCGTGGGCGCCGCCTACGCTCCCGCCCAAGCCGGTCCCGGAGTCCTCGCGCCGGTCTCCGACCCGGCCTCTCTCGTGAACCCCTTCATCGGGACCACGCACGCCGCCGACGACTTCCCGGGCGCCGACACCCCGTTCGGGATGGTCCAGTGGAGCCCCGACACCAGCCCGCACCGGCCGGACGGCGGCGGCTACGAGTACGGCGACTCCGCCATCACCGGATTCGGCCTGACCCACATCGCGGGACCGGGCTGCCGGGCCGCCGGGGACATCCCGGTCCTGCCGACCGTCGGCACGCTCGACACGGGCGCCACGGTCGGCTTCTCGCACGCGAACGAGTCCGCTTCTCCCGGCTCGTACACCGTCTCCCTGGACAACGGCGTGAAGACGGAACTCACCGCCACCACGCGCAGCGGAATGGCCCGTTTCACCTTCCCGTCCAGCACCCGGGCGAACCTCCTGTTCAAACTGACGGGCAGCCAGAACGGAGACAGCGCCGCGCAGTTCGACGTGGTCAACGACGCGGAAGTGCGCGGCAAGGTCACCAGCGGCAACTTCTGCGGTGAGGGCAACTCCTACACCGTCTACTACGACATGGTCTTCGACCAGCCGTTCCGCCACAGCGGTACCGCGCCGGCCGCCGCCACGCCCACCACCCCCCGGACCTCCGCCTCCCCCAACGCCCCCGAGGCCCCGAACAAGCCGGTGCTGCACGGCACGGTTCCCCGCGCACCCCGCGGCTTCGCTCCCCGGGCGAGCGGCTCCGACGGCTATGTCACGTTCGACACCACCAGCCACCGGGCCGTTCAGGCCAAGGTCGGCATCTCCTATGTGTCGGCCGCCGACGCGGCGGCCAACCGCCGGGCGGAGAACCCGGGCTGGAACCTGTCCACCGTCCGCGCCGCGGCGCACAGCGCCTGGAAGTCCCTCCTCGGCCGGGTGCGGATCGCCGGCGGGACGCCCGCCCAGCAGACCGTCTTCTACACGGCGCTCTACCACGCGCTGCTGCATCCGAACGTGATCAGCGACACCAACCGCCGCTGTCCCGGCTTCGACGGCAGGACCCACACCGTCGACCAGGGCCACACAGCCGCCTACGCCAACTATTCGGGCTGGGACGTCTACCGCTCGCAGGCCCAGCTCGAGGCCCTCGTGGCCCCTCAGACCGCCTCCGACACCGCCCAGTCGATGGTCGACGACTACCGTCAGACGGGGCTGTTCCCCAAGTGGTCGGAGAACAACGGAGAGACCTACGTCATGGTCGGTGATCCGGCGGACGAGATCATCGCCGACTACTACGCCTTCGGCGCCAGGAACTTCGACACCGCCACCGCGCTCAAGGGCCTGACCGCGGAGGCCACCGTCCCCAACGACAACCGGCCCGGGCTCTCCTACCTGGAGCAGCTGGGGTGGCTGCCCAGCAACGGCAAGTACGGCTGCTGCAACTTCTACGGCCCGGCGTCCACCACGCTCGAGTACGCTTCGGCGGACTTCGCCGTCTCGGCCCTCGCCGGTGCGCTCGGCCACACCGCTGACCAGCAGCGGTTCGCGAACCGGGCGCAGGACTGGCAGAACCTGTTCCACCACGGCAGCGGCTTCGTCCGGCCGCGCGACGCCTCGGGCACGTGGACCGCGGGCTTCTCACCGACCTCGGGCAAGAACTTCGTCGAGGGCGACTCCTGGCAGTACACGCCGATGGTGCCGTTCAACCTGCACGGGCTGGCGACCGACCTGGGCGGTGACGCCGCCATGGCCACGTACCTCGACACGGACCTGTCCTCCCTGACGGGCGCCGGCGGCCACACCGATCTGGGCAACGAACCGAGCCTGGACATTCCCTGGGAGTACGACTACATCGGCCGCCCGTACCGGACGCAGCAGGTCGTCCGGCAGGTCCAGGACCAGATCTGGAGCGCCGGCCCGGCCGGGCTGGCGGGCAACGACGACCTGGGCGAGATGAGCTCGTGGTACGTGTGGTCCGCCCTCGGCATGTATCCCGAGACCCCCGGCACCGCCGATCTGGCCCTGGGCAGCCCGCTCTTCCCCCAGGCGGTGATCACGCTCCCGTCCGGCCGCACCCTCACGGTGAACGGCACGGGCGCGGCGGACGACGCCCCGTACGTCCAGTCGGCCACGTGGAACGGCAAGGCCTGGGACGCGGCACACGCGCCCGACGGCGCCCTGACCGGTGGCGGCACCCTCGGCTACGTGCTCGGCACCGCCGCCAACACCTCCTGGGCCTCGGCCCCCTCCGCCGCCCCGCGCTCCTACCCGGGCGCGCCCGGCTACAGCGACGTCGGGACGTCCGGCGACACCGCCGCGGCCTCGGCGAACTTCGACGGCGCGGGCTACAGCTACTCCGCGCACGCCCTGGCCGGCGCGGGCGTCACCCCCGGCTCGAAGGTCACCGCCAACGGCGTGACGTTCACCTGGCCCGCGGTGCCGGCCGGCGCGGCGGACAACTACGAGGCGAACGGGCAGACGGTACGGGCATCCGGCTCCGGCAGCATCTCCTTCCTGGGCGCCGCCAACAACGGCCCGGTCTCCGGTACCGCGACCGTCCTCTACACGGACGGCACGACCCAGTCCGTCCCCCTCGGTCTCTCCGACTGGACGCTGAGCGCGGGCGCCGCCTCACCGCTGGCCGACAACACCGTCGCGGTGACCACGCCGTACCGCAACCACGCGGGCACCGCGGCCGACAGCACCAGGACGTACGTGTTCGCCACCACGCCCGTCGCCCTCAGTCCGGGCAGGACGGTGAGCGGCGTGCGCCTGCCGTCCGACGTGGCCGCCGGCGGCCTGCACGTCTTCGCGATCGGCTTCGGCCGCGGCTGACCCCGTGGGCCGGCTCCGGAACATGCCGTTGAGTGGAGCAATGACCGGGGTACGGGGGCACGGCGCACCAGGCTGGTCGGGTGACGCACGAACGGACCGGCCGGGAGCCGGAGGACGGCTCGGTGCCCCGGCCCCGGCTGCCGGCTCCCCCGGCGTGGCTGCGCTGGCTCCCGGTCCTGTACGTCGCGGCCGTGCTGCTGCTGGAGCCGGCCACGCCCGTCGACTGGCCGGTGAGCTTCGTGCTGATCGCCGTGCCGTTGGTGGCCGCCTTCGCGCACGGCCCGCTGGTCACCGGCATCGCCGCTCTGTTCGCCGTGGGCCTCGAAGGGGTGCTGGCCGGCACCCCGTGCTGCGCGGGCCGGTCCGTGGGCTACCTGTGGGACCGTCACTACGTCGCGTCCTACATCTGTACGGCCCTGGTGGGCGGCCTCGGCACGATCCTGGCCGCCCACCGGACCCGGCGCGAACGCACCCTCGCCGACGTGCGGTTCGTGGCGGAGATCGCGCAGCGCGTCCTGCTGCGCCCCGTACCGCACCGGATCGGCCACCTCCGCCTGGAGAGCCTCTACCTCTCCGCCGCCGCGGAGGCGCGCATCGGCGGCGACCTGTACGAGGCGGTCCCCACCCGGTTCGGGGTCCGCCTGGTCATCGGCGACGTCCGGGGCAAGGGACTGCTGGCGGTCGAGACCGCCGCCGCGCTGCTCGGGGCGTTCCGCGAGGCGGCGTACGACGAACCCGAGCTGCCCGCTCTGGCCGGCCGGGTGGACACGAGCATGAGCCGCAGGGCGACGCAGCTCGGTGGAACGGAGACGAGCGAACGGTTCGTCACCGCCGTCTTCGCCGAGATCCCCGCCGACGGCCGGCTCGTCCGCATCGTCAACTGCGGCCACCCTCCGCCCATCTCGCTGCGGGCCGGTGAGGTGCGCGAACTGGAGAGCGAACGGCCGGCGCCGCCCCTGAACCTCGGCATGCTGGTCGAGGACCCGTTCCGCCTCGAGGTGTATCCGTTCCGGCCCGGCGAGCAGCTGCTGCTGTACACGGACGGCGTCACGGAGACGCGGGACGCGGCCGGCACCTTCTATCCGCTGCTGCAGCGCCTGCGCTCCTGGGGTCCTCTGCCGCCGAAGGAGCTGCTCGCACGGCTCCACGACGATCTGCTGGCCTACAGCCGCAACGGACTGCAGGACGACACCGCGGCCCTCGCGGTCTGCCTGCTGCCCGAGCAGCCGCCGGCCCCGCCGCCGGCCGACTGAGCGCGGCCCGTGTCAGAAGGCGGTGTGGGTGAACCAGTTGTCCAGCACCGCGGTCTGCCCCGAGACGTCGAAGGCGGCGTCCTGGTACGAGCGCCGTCCGTAGAGAAGGAGCAGGAGATCGGCTGCCTGCCCGCGCACGGCCGCCGTTGCGGGTTCGGCCTCCCCTGCCGCGAGGTCCGACCGCGGCACCGGGCGGAAACCGTCCGCGTCCAGCCGCACCCGCCACTCCTCGCCCGGTACGCCGTCGGCGTCCGTGCACCGGAACGCGAGGGTCTCGCCGTCGCCGCGCAGTTTCGTCACGCCGGGGGCGAAGAGGCCCGCGTAGGGCAGGTTGACGAGGAACTCGTCCACGCCGTCCGCCGCGAGCTCGGGGTCGAGTTCGGAGTGCAGGCCGACGGCACGCTCCGCGTCCACCCGGTGCACCAGTGTCTCGAAGAGCATCCGGCGGGCCCAGAACCGCGCATGCCGGTCCTCGCCCCAGACCCACATCGGCGCCTCGGGATCGGTGTCCCGCAGGACGGCCGCCACACCGGGCACCCCCGCGGCCACCCAGTCCGGATAGTCCCGTGGGTTCTCGGGCAGCCCCAGCTCGACGTCGCGGCTGCGGGGAGGCTCCTGCACCTGTCTGGTCAGCAGGGTGCCGAACCAGCGCTGCAGCGAACCCACGTGGCGGGCGAGGTCGGCCAGGGTCCAGTCGGGGCACGAGGGCACGGCGACCGCCGGATCGGCGCCCCTGACCGTCTCGGCGAAGCGCAGGGTCTCGCGCGCTATGGCCTCACGGTAGGTGTCGTACGGCAGAGGATGCTCCGCCCTGCTGGTGGTTGCCATCGGCTGCCGCCGTCCTGTCCTGTGCTCGGTACGGATTCCGTCACCGACAGTCTGGATGCTGGAGTCCACTCGAAGGCAAATCCGGGCTCACGGAACCTCCTGTTCGGCCCAGATGACCTTGCCGTCGCCGCTGTACCGGGCGCCCCAGCGCTGGGTGAGCTGGGCCACCAGGAAGAGCCCCCGCCCGCCTTCGTCGGTGATCCGGGCGTGCCTGAGCCGGGGGGCCGTGCTGCTGGCGTCGGAGACCTCGCAGGTGAGGCGGGTGTCGCGGAGGAGCCGTAGCCGGATGGGCGGTGTGGCGTAGCGGATGGCGTTGGTGACGAGTTCGCTCACGACGAGTTCGGTGGTGATGGCCAGTTCGCCCAGGCCCCACTGCTCGACCTGGCGGGTTGCCTGGGCGCGCAGGACGCCGACGGCGGCCGGGTCGGGGGGCACGTCCCAGGAGGCGACCCGGTCGGTGCCGAGGGCGTGGGTGCGCGTCAGGAGCAGCGCGATGTCGTCGGGCTGCGGCACGGGCACGAGCTGCCGCACGGTGGACGTGCACAGCGCCTCCAGGTCCCCGCCGACGTGGGCGAGCACCTCCCCGAGCCGGGACATGCCGCGCTCCAGGTCGCGGTCGCCTCCCTCGATGAGACCGTTGGTGTAGAGGCCGAAGAGGCTGTTCTCGGCCAGTTCGATCTCGGTGGCCTCGAAGGCCATTCCGCCCAGTCCGAGCGGCGGCCCGGCGGGGATCTCCGGGAAGTAGACGTGCCCGTCGGGCGCCACGACGACGGGCGGCGGGTGTCCGGCCCGGGCCATCGCGCACCGTCTGCTGACCGGGTCGTACACGGCGTAGACGCAGGTCGCGCCGATGACGGTGCTCCGGGCGGCGGCGCCGGCGGCGGTCTCCTCGTCGCTCAGCCGGAGCACGAGGTCGTCGAGGTGGGCGAGCAGTTCGTCGGGGGGCATGTCCATGGCGGCGAGGGCCTGCACCGCCGTGCGCAGCCGGCCCATGCTCGCCGCCGCGGTGATGCCGTGGCCCACCACGTCGCCGATGACGAGGCCCACCCGGCCGCCGGACAGCGGGATCACGTCGAACCAGTCGCCGCCGACACCGCCCGAGGGGTCGGCGGGCAGATAGGAGGAGGCCACCTCCAGCGCGGTGCCGCCCGTCAGGGCCGGGGGCAGCAGGCTGTGCTGCAGGGTGACCGCCGCCGTGTGCTCCCTGGTATAGCGGCGGGCGTTGTCGACGCACACCGCCGCGCGTGCCACCAGCTCCCGGGCCAGCAGGACGTCGTCGGTCCCGAACGAGACCGGGTTGAGGGACCGGGCGAACGTGGTGAGGCCGAGGGCGGTGTTCCGCGCCCGCATCGGTACGGCGATGAGCGAGTGCAGGCCGAACTCGCGGATGCGTGCCGCGCGCACCGGCTCCCGGGTGACCCACAGCTCGTCGGCCGGGTCGAGGACCGGGATGAGCAGCGGCTCGCCCTCGATGAGCAGGTTGCCGTCGTGGGGCGGCGGAAGGAAGTCGACCCGGTCGCCGACCTGGACGACGGCCTCGGGGCAGCCCTCGCGCACCGACCGCATCGCGGCGCGGCGCATCACCGGCCGGGCGTGCGCGGGTCCCGCGTCGGTCAGCCATGCTCCGTGGCCCTCGGTGCTGAGCACGGGTTCCAGCAGGTCGACGATGACGAAGTCCGCGAAGCGGGGTACCGCGAAGTCGGCGAGTTCCTGGGCGGTCCGCGTCACGTCGAGTGTCGTGCCGATGCTGGTGCCGGCTTCGTTGACCATGGTCAGCACCTGGCGGGCGTTCCACCGCTCGGTGACGTCCTGGACCATGTAGCAGACGCCGGTGATGGTGTCGTCGGCGTCCACGAGAGGGAAGAACGAGGTCGAGTAGGCGTGCTGGCGGTGCGGATCGGCCCAGCTCCAGCCCACGTACTCGTAGTCGTTCACCGGAAGGCCCGTCGCGAGCACCTTGCGCATGAGGCTCTCCAGGGCCTCGGCCTGCAGTCCGGGCAGCAGCTCGCTGAGCCGCCGCCCGAGCCGATCGGCACGGGGGACCCCGCCGAACCGTTCCAGGGTCTCGTTCAGCCAGACGTACCGCAGCTCGGTGTCCACGACGGCCATCCCGACCGGCGAGCGGGTCAGGAACCCGTCCAGGACGGACTGGCCCATGGTCCACCGCTGCCGCTGATCGCGGGCCGACACCAGGAAGCACTCGGTGTCGCCCATGCGGAACGACGCCGAGACCCGCAGCTGCAGATCGAGACAGCGGCCGTCACGGTGCCGTACGGCGATCTGCCCGCTCCAGCCGTTTCCGGCGCGGCACCGCTCCACGACGCCCGCGAGCCGTGTCGGGTCCTCGGGCATGGCCAGCAGGCGCGTGGCGCGGGCGCCGACGACGTCCGCGGCCGCGTGACCGAGAAGTTCCTCGGCGCTGTGGGTCCAGCCGACCACCACGCCGTGTACCGAAATCACCGCGGCAGCGTCGGTGGACGCGTCGAAGAGATCACCCGCTTCACCGGGTGTGGCCGCCGGGAAGCCCTTTCGCGCTGGTTCCATCAGTTCCACCCATACACCACTATGGGCCCGTTTGTCTGATGATGTGCAGGGCCGGACAGTCCACACCCCGTCGTGCGGTTGGGCCGGGCCGAGGCCGGAGGGACCATGGGGGTACCGGTCGTCAGCGCCTGCACGTGCCCGGCCGGTGGAGGTGAAGCAGGTATGGCAGTGGAATCCTTCGAAGCCGGCAGCGAGGAGCACCGTTCGCAGCTCCCGCGGCCGACCGGCCTGCTGGACGTGCTGAGCGTGGCCGCCGTGGCCCTGGACACCCGCGGCCGGATCGTCTTCTGGACGCCGCAGGCCGAGGAGCTCTTCGGTTACTCCTCGGAGGAGGCCCTCGGCAAGCACGCCGCGCGTCTGCTCATCCATCCGGAACATCTGCAGGCCGTGGTGAGTCTGTTCACGGACGTGCTGGAGACCGGCCGGGGCTGGGCCGGCACCTTTCCCATCCGGCACAAGGACGGCAGCAGCCGGCTGACGGAGTTCCGGACCATGCGGCTGCTGGACGACCTCGGGGACGTCTACGCCCTGGGGATCGCCGCCGACCACACCCTCCTCCAGCGCGTCGAGACGGATCTGGCGCTGTGCGAGCAGCTGATCAACCAGTCCCCGATCGGTCTGGCCCTGCTCGACCCCGACCTGCGGTATCTCCTGGCCAATCCGGCGCTGGAGCGGATCGACGGCATTCCCGCCGAGGACCACATCGGCCGCCGTCTGCGGGAGACCCTGCCCTTCCCGGACGTCGACACCGTGGAGTCCGCCCTGCGCCAGGTGCTCACCACCGGTACGCCGCTGCTGGACCAGTACCACGTCGGGCGCCCCTCGGCCGATCCCGGCCGCGAGCACGCCTGGTCGCTCTCCTTCTACCGGCTGGAGGACCCCGGCGGGCGGGTCCTGGGCGCGGCCGCCTCGGTCGTCGACGTCACCGAGCGGCACCGCGCGGCGGCCGAGGCCGACCGGGCACGGCGGCGCCTGGCGCTGATCGCGGACGCCTCCGCGCGGGTCGGCACCACGCTCGACGTGGAACAGACGGCCCGTGAACTGGCCGAGATCGCCGCGCCGGCGCTGGCCGACGTGGTCGCCGTGGACGTCCTCGACTCCGCCCTGGCCTGCGGTCGTCTGCGCAGACGGGACAGCGGCCCGGAGCTCTTCCGCGCCCTGGCCCTGAAAGCGGCCCATCCCACGGTCGCGGTGCGCGCCGCCGATCCTCCCGGCGATCTCGCCGCCTACGAGAGTGACCGGCTGGTCACCCTGTGCGTCCACACCGGGCGGCCGGTCCTGGTCCGCCACGTGGGGCCGCACGACCTGCCGCGCATCGCCCGGGACGCCGCGGCCGGCGCCCTGCTGGGCCAGGCCGGCGTCCACTCGTATCTCGCCGTGCCGCTGATCGCCCATGGCGAGGTGCTCGGCGCCCTCGATCTCAAGCGGACCCGCAATCCGGCGCCCTTCGACGAGGACGACGTGGTCCTGGCCACCGAACTCGCCGGCCGGGCCGCCGTCGCCATCGACAACGCCCGCTGGTTCGAGAGCGTCCGCAACACCGCCCTCACCCTGCAGCGCAGTCTGCTGCCCGAGCACTCGGCGCACCACACGGGCCTGGAACTGGCCTCCCGTTACCAGCCGGCGCAGGCCACCAGCGAGGTCGGCGGCGACTGGTACGACGTCATCCCGCTGGCCGACGACAAGACCGCCCTGGTGGTGGGTGACGTCATGGGCAACGGCATCGACGCGGCCGCCACCATGGGCCGGCTGCGCACCGCGACCTGCGCCTACGCCGATCTCGACCTCGACCCGGGCGCGGTCCTCCAGCACCTGGACAAGATCACCTGCGATCTGGAGCACTACATCGTCACATGCCTGTACGCGGCGTACGAACCCCGCACCGGGCGGTGCAGCATCGCCAACGCCGGACACATGCCGCCCGCCCTCGCGCGTCCCGGCGCCGCGCCGCGGCTGCTGGACCTGCCGGCCGCGGCACCGCTCGGCGTCGGCGGCGTACGGTTCGAGACGACCGGCGTCTCGCTGCGCCCCGGCGATGTGCTGGTCCTCTACACCGACGGACTCGTGGAGACCCGGCAGCATCCGATCGACGACCGGCTGAACGCCCTGCTGGATCTCCTGGACGAGCCGCGCCGGCCGTTGGAGGAGACCTGCGACGTCCTGCTGAACGGGCTGCGCCACCCCGACGACCACGACGACGTGGCCCTGCTCGTCGCCCGGGCCCTGTAGGCCGGGCCTCTTCCCCGAACCGTGTCCCGTGGTGGACACTCCGCCCACCAGACCGACGTCGTCACCCTGGTAGCCCCACTCCCCCACCCCCTACAGTCAAGGGCTCCCGATGCCGATCGCCCCTGCCGCCCTGCGCCTGACCGTCGCAGTGGCGGGCTTCCTGCTCGTCGCCACCACCTCCACCGCAGCCGCCGCACCAACCTCCCCGGCACCGGCGGTGGTTGGCGCCACCGCCCCGGCCTCCTGGTCCGCCCCGCTGTCGACCCAGGGCCGCTACATCGTCGACAGCCAGGGCCGGCGGTTCCGGCTCAAGGGCGCCAACTGGGACGGTGCACAGGGCTCCTGGACGGGCAGCGGCAGCATCACCGATCCCGCGAACCACCACGCCGGCCAGGACTCCCACGGCATCCCGCTGGGCCTGGACCGCGTCCCCCTGCCCCAACTGCTCGCCGACTTCCACCAGTTGGGGATCAACACCATCCGGCTGCCGTTCTCGAACGAAATGATCCACAGCACGACCCCGGTCCCCGACGACGCTGTCGCCGCCAATCCCCAACTGCGCGGCAGGACACCGCTGGAGGTCTACGACACCGTGGTCGACGCGCTCAGCGCGAGCGGTTTCGCCGTGATCCTCAACAACCACACCAACACCTCACGCTGGTGCTGCGGTATCGACGGCAACGAGCGCTGGAACAGCTCGCAGACGACGCAGCAGTGGGCCGACGACTGGGTCCTCATGGCCCGCCGCTACGCCGGTGTCCCCGGCGTGGTGGGCGCCGATCTGTACAACGAGGTGCGGCGCGATGTGCTGGACGACCCCAACTGGGGCATGGGCGACGGCCACGACTGGTACGCCGCGGCCCAGCTCGCCGCCGACCGCATCCTGACGGAGGCCGACCCGCGTCTGCTCATCGTCATCGAGGGCATCAACTGGACCGGCATCCCGGTGGACGGGCTCCCGCACGGCCGGCCCGTGCTCACCCCCGCCCGCACCCTTTCCCACACCCTCGTCGACGCCCGCAAACTCGTGTACTCCGCGCACTTCTACGGCTACACCGGCCCGCACCACAGCGGCGCGACGGGCACCGGCGAGACGCACGACGCCCGCTACCAGGACCTGTCCCGCGACGACCTGTACGCGGCGCTCCAGGACGAGGCGTTCTTCGTCGAGGAGACGGGCCGGCATCACACGGCACCCGTCTGGGTCAGCGAGTTCGGCATCGGCGCGGGCGAGACGAAGCCGGTCGCGCGCACCTGGTTCGGGAACATCACCGACTACTTCGCGGACCACGACACCGACTTCGCCTTCTGGCCGCTCGTCGGCTTCACCGGCCACGACGACTGGGCGCTGCTGCAGTACGACGAGACGGGCCACCGCTCCGGCGTCCTCGACGCGGGCGACTGGCGCGCCACGGCGTGGCGGCACCTGATGAGCGCGCCGGGCCGGACCGGTCCGGTGGCCGCCGCTCCCGTCTGGCGGATGCTCTCCCTCGACCACGGCGACGCGGTGGAGTCGCTGCGCGTGCGGGCCGCGGGCGACTGGGATCCCGGGGCGTACAAGGCCGCGTGCCCCGACGGGCTGCGGCTCATCGGTCTCGGCCACACCGGCGGCCGGGGCCTGTGCACCGACGGCACGGCCGGCGGGCCGGGGGATCTGCAGGCGGCCTCGGGCGGCCAGACGGTCGTCACGGACGAGCGGTACGTCCCGGCGGGCGGCGACTGGGCGTCCGGGTACACGAAGCTGCAGTGTCCCGAGGGCGGTTTCCTGATCGGGTACAGCGCCCGCGGGGAGCGGGTGTCGGCGGCCCTGTGCGTACCCGCGAGGAGCCCGCTCGCGGGAGCGGGCCGCACGGTGTGGTTCGACCGGTCCGACAACCGTCCCGCCGCAGCTTCCGGCGGCGACTTCGCGTACGGCGACTACAAGGGCCAGTGCGCCGACGGCGAGTACGCGGCCGGAATCGCCTTCACCACCCGGGTGGGCAGCCGCCCGGGGCCCGACGCCCTACTGTGCCGCCGGCTCCCCTGAGCCGGCCGTGACCGAGCGGTCGGCGCCCCCGCGCACGAGCAGCAGCAGGGCGTCGACCAGGTCGTCGGCGGGGCTGCCTGTGGCCAGGCGCCGCAGTTGCAGGCCCATCACGAGGGCGACCGTGGTGGCGGCCAGCCGTTCCGCGTCCGGCACGCCCAGCGCGGTCAGGATCCGGGCGGCGAGCAGGTCGTAGGCCCGGAACGCCTCGGCCGCCGCCTCCCGCAGGCGCTCGTCACGTCCGGCGTGGAGGTACAGCTCGAAGGGTGCGAGGTGGGCGCTGTCCAGGGCCGAGCCGCAGGCGACCTGGCCGGCCAGGGACGCCGCGTCCTCGACACCCAGGCCCTCCTGGCACTGCTCGGCCAGCTCGGTGAAGTGCCGTGCCTCCTCGCGGACGAAGTGCAGCAGGCTCTCGCGCAGCAGCTCGTGCTGGGTCTCGAAGTGGTAGGTGACCGAACCGAGGGAGACGCCCGCTTCCTTGGCGATCCGCCGGTTCGTGACCGCCGCGACTCCGTCCTCGCCGATGATCCGCAGGACGGCGGTGATGATGCGCTGGCGCGTCGGCGCGGAGTGGGCGGCATGCGGCATGGCGTGCATTCTTCCATCCCTGTTTCCCCTCCGGGTGGACAGGGCGGTCCATGCTCCCTATTGTTCGTTCGAACGAACAGGACTGGAGGGTGGTAGTCGTGGACATTGCCGGGTCAACCGTTCTGCTCACCGGCGTCACCGGCGGCATCGGGGGCGCGCTCGCCGCCGAGTTGTCCGCTCGCGGCGCCCGTCTCGTCCTCACCGGCCGGCGGCCCGAGGCGCTGGAACCCCTCGCAGGCCGCTACGGCGCCCGGACGGTCCCGGCCGATCTGGCCGACCCCGAGGACGTGCGCCGCCTGGCCGAGGAGGCCGCCGACACCGACATCCTGATCGCCAACGCGGCCCTGCCCTCCAGCGGCGACGTCCTCGACTACACCCCCGAGCAGATCGACCGGGCCCTCGCGGTGAACCTTCGCGCCCCCGCGATGCTCGCCCGGCTGCTCGCTCCCGGCATGGTGGCCGCCGGGCGCGGTCACATCTGCTTCGTCGGGTCACTGTCCGGGATGGCGGCCACCAAGTCCTCGTCCCTCTACACCGCGACGAAGTTCGGGCTGCGCGGCTTCTCACTGGCCTTCCGCCAGGACCTGCACGGCACGGGCGTCGGCGTCTCGATCGTCCAGCCGGGTTTCGTACGCGATCTGGGCATGTTCGCGAAGACGGGCTCGTCCACACCCGGCGGCGTCCGCACCGTCTCCCCGCAGCGGGTCTGCAGGGGCGTGACGCGGGCGATCGAACGCGATGTCGCCGAGATCAACGTGGCGCCGCCCGAGCTGCGGTTCCTCACGAAGGTCGCGTCGCAGTTCCCGGGTTTCGCCGAGCGGGTGCAGCGGCTGGCGGGGGCGGAGCCGACCGTGAAGGCGATCGTGGCCGCGCAGCGAGCGAGCCGCTGAGGATCAGCGCCGCCCCTGCCGGGACTGCCCGGCAGGGCACGCTCGCGCTCGGAGGCGAGCCGCACGGAGCGGCGGAGCCGTCCGGCTCGTCCGCACGCCCGACGGCGGCTGCGCCGGCGGGGACGTGACGAGCCCCCGCAGGCGGGCCCGTCACGCCTCCCCGGGCAGAGGGTGGTCCTTGACGAAACGGCGGATCTCCTCCGTGAGAGCGGCCGGGTTGTCCAACTGGACCAGGGTGCGGGCGTCGGGGATCTCCGCATAGCGGGCGTTCGGCAGCAGTCCGGCCAGGCGGCGGCCCGTCGCGGGCGGCATCATACGGTCCTCGGCGCCCCAGGCGACCAGAGCCGGGCGGGTGAACCCCGGGAGGTTCCGGGCCGCCTCCAGGTAGCAGTCCTTCCGGGTAGTACGGCAGAACTTCGCGAAGTCACGCCGGATATGACGGTTCGTCAGCAGCGGACCGTACCACCGTGCGATGAGCTCCTTCGGCAGCCGCGTCTTCGCCATGCCGCCGAGCGAGGTCTGCATGCGGGCCAGCGCGGGGAAGCGGAAGGACTGCAGGAGGAGGAAGAGACCGCCGGGAACCCTGCTCGCCGCGTACAGGATCCGGCCCTGGATGCCGGGCGGGTAGTTCTCCAGGGCCTCGCAGGAGGTCAGCACGAGCCGGGCGATGCGTTCGTCGCGCACGCCGACGAGGAGCTGGGCCGTTCCGGTGTCGTTCTGGACGAGGGTGACGTCCCGCAGGTCCAAGCGGTCCATGAACTCCGCCAGCAGGCCGGCGATGCCGTGCGCGGACAGGTCCGCGTCCGGCCGCATGGGGCGCCGGTGACTGCCGAGGGGCAGCACGGGGACCAGGACGCGGAAGTCGGGGCGCAGGGCGGACACGACCTCGTCCCAGACCGACCCGTCGAAGCCGAGGCCGTGGGCGAGGAGGACGGCGGGGCCGTCGCCTCCCGTGTCCTGGTAGTCGATGGTGCCCGCGCTCAGCTCGACCTCCGGCATGCCCGCCTCCGCCCCGTCCGGCCACCGGGCGAGTCGCTCGGGGACCTCTAGATAGATCGTTCTAGTGACAGAATAGGCGCCGAACACCCTTTGGCAACAGCGGCCGCCCCGGAGGTGCCCCCCATGAGCGACGGCAAGGCCACCAGCACCCACGAGACCCGGCAGCGGATCCTGGACGCCGGCACCGAACTGTTCCGGCGCTCGGGGTACACCGGCACCGGGATGAAGCAGATCGCCGAGGCCGCCGGTGCGCCCTTCGGCTCGATCTACCACTTCTTTCCCGGCGGCAAGGCCCAGTTGGGCGAGGAGGTGATCCGCACCTCCGGCGGCGTCTATCTGGGGCTCATCACGGCACTGATGACGCCGTACGAGGACCGGGCCGCGGCCACCGCCGACGCCTTCGACGCCGCGGCCGGCACGCTCGCCGAGCTGGACTTCGCCGACCCGTGTCCCATCGCGACGGTCGCACTGGAGGTCGCGAGCACCAACGAGGCCCTGCGGCAAGCCACTTCGGAGGTGTTCGACAGCTGGATCGAGCACCTGGCCGCGTACTACGCCCAGGGCGGAATGCCCGAGCCGGCCGCCCGGGAGACGGCCGGCTCGGTCATCGCCCTGCTGGAGGGCGCCTTCATGCTGGGCCGGGCCGCGCGCAGCACCGCGCCGGTGCGAGCGGCGGGCACGGCGGCCGCGGCGATCGTACGGGCGGCCCTGGCCCGGGGGTGAGCCGGCCAGGGCCGTCAGGACCGCCGCCCGGCCCGGTGGAGGTCGCGGAGCAGGGCGATCTCGGCTCCGTGGTGCAGCACTTCCTGGTTGACCCACCACACGATGTCGAGGAAGGGTTCCTCGGCGTCGCTGCCGTACGGGTAGGTGCAGTACCCGACCGTGTCCAGTGCCGCGTCGTCGGCGCTCAGCAGTGCCCGCCGCCAGGCGGCGGCGCCGGTCGCGAAGGCAGCCACGGCACCGGCCGCGTCCCCGCTCACGGGATGGGCCTCCCGGGTCGCCGAGCGACTGCCGGCCGTGTGGTCGGCGCGCAGCGACAGCATCTCGGTGAGGTGGCTCAGGCGCCAGGCGAGGGTCGTGACGGGCGGCGGCCAGGGGTGCGGAAACGGCGCGGCGTCCCGCCCCCAGGGGCCGGCGCCGTCCAGCGAGACCGCCCGCGGTCCCGGCCCGTCCACGCGTCGTCTGACCGACCAGCAGCCGGGGACGGGCTCCCAGAAGTACTCGTCGTCGGTCATCGGCTCGACCTCGGTGTCCGCGCCGTCGCCGCTGTCCACCACGGGGCCGGCCAGGCGGTGCACCAGGCGCTCACAGCCGAGGTCGAACTGGGCCAGCAGCGGCACGAGTCGGGGCGGTGGTGTCGTCATCGCACGCTCCTGTGGGCAGGCGCCGGTCACCGCCGGGCCGGCCGGCGTCCCGAACGCGGCGGGGTCCTTCCGGCCGGTCACGCTGCCACAGCCGCCGCGCCCTCGCCCCCCCTTTTTCCAGCGCGCGCCCCGCACCGCAGGACGTGACCTGGGCCTGTCCGGCGGATCATGCCGGAGTCGCGGGGCATGGCACGCCCGCCTGCGCCGACACGACGCCGCTGCCCGGAGCCGGCCTGATCCGCCGGACGGCGCTAGGCGCGGGCCGCGTACCGATCGGTCGCCGCCACCAGCGCCTCCGCCGTGCCAGGTGCCCCGCCGCTGTGCCCGGCGTCGCCCACGATCACCAACTGACTGTCCGGCCAGGCCTGTTGGAGGCGCCACACGATGCCGAGGAGGTTCCCGAAGTCGAGGCTTCCCTGGACGAGGGTGCCGGGGACGCCCTTGAGCAGGGGTGCGTCGCGCAGGACCACCCCTTCGTCGTTGCCATCGCCGAGGAAGTGGTCGTTGCCCCAGTAGTGGGTGACGGTGCGGGCGAAACCCAGGCGGAAGGCGGGGTCCTCGTAGCGGGCGACGGAGCGCGGCGGCGCGGGGATCGTGGCCGTCTCCCAGTCGGTCCAGCCCCGCGCGGCCCGTTCCCGCACCTCGGGGTCGGGGGATTCGAGCAGCCGGTGGTAGGCGGCGGCGAGGTTGCCGTCCCGTGCGTTCGCCGGCAGCACGGACAGGAACCGCTCGAAGGCGTCCGGGAAGATCCGCCCCAGCCCCCGGGTCAGCAGCTCGACCTCGGCGTTCGACCCCGTGGCGACGCCCGTGAGCACCAGCTCGGAGACGATGCCCGGGTGCGTCTGCGCGTACCGCAGCGCCAGCACCGACCCCCAGGACACGCCCCACACCAGCCACCGTGCGATGCCCAGATGGCGGCGCAGCAGTTCCAGGTCGGCCATGAGGTGGGCCGTGGTGTTGACACTCATGTCCGTGTCGTGGCGGCTCGCGTGCGGGGTGGACCGGCCGCAGCCTCGCTGGTCGAGCAGGACGATCCGGTAGGCGGCCGGGTCGAACAGCCGCCGCGGGTACGGGGTGCACCCCGATCCCGGTCCGCCGTGGAGGACGACGGCGGGCTTGCCGTCGGGGTTGCCGCAGGTCTCCCAGTAGACGTGGTTGCCGTCGCCCACGTCGAGCATGCCGTGCGCGTACGGTTCGATCTCGGGGTAGAGGGCCATCCGGGCACCGTAGCGCGTCGCGGGACGCCCCCGGCGGCTGACCGGCGGCACCGGCGCTCAGAGTTGCCGTCGTACGCCCGCCTCCCGCTCCGCCCGCTCCAGCTGGTGGCCGAGGTCGCCCTGCAGGGATGTGAGGGCGCGGCCCCGGCGGCCCAGCGGAAGGATCGTGCGCTGGGCGGTGTCCTCCAGCAGCAGGGCGAAGCCGCCGTACAGGGCGAAGGCCGCCAGGCCCACGCCGGTCCAGCCGGCCGCCGTGCGCAGGGCGGCCGCTCCGCCGGCCTCGTGGATGCCGGTCAGGACGAAACGGCAGGCTCCGACCAGCAGCAGCGCGGAGAACAACGGCTTGCCGGCGACCGCGGCGGCGCTCAGGACGAGCATCAGCGGGGCGACGCTCAGCAGGAACACGCCCAGTCCGGGGCTGGGCCGTCCCGGCGGCCCGGACAGGGTGACCAGCGCACTGCCCGCCCAGGCGCAGCCCAGCACGCACAGGCCGCAGGCGGCACCGCCGTCACGGGCGAGGAAGGCGAAGATCCCGGAGAGCAGTTCCAGGGGCACGACGAACACCAGGACCAGCAGCATCAGCGGGCGGCTCTGGGCCAGGGGCACCCACTGCAACTGCACGGCGCTGAGCAGGATGCTTCCGGTGCCGAAGGCGAAGAAGCCGAGGGGCAGGCTGCTGGCCAACGGCCTGAGCACGATCCTCGTGAGGGACTCGGGCCGTGGCGGCCCGCCGGTCGTGTCGTACGTGCGCGCTCCTGGTGACGGCATCCGGATCACCCCGTCCTGAGGACCTGAGCCGTTGTACTGCGTCGGTCGTACGACACGGGGTACCCCGATGCGCGCGCTGTCCTCCGCTCCGGCCCCCTCGGGCCACGGAACGGAGCGTTCTGTCGCGGAAGCGCCCCGGAATTGTCCGTGATCTGTAACAGCCGGAGCCTGTGATCAACCCCGGCCGTCCTGACAGGTGCACAGGGAGCAGGTGCACAAGAACACAGGGACACGCACGGAACGGGGCGGGGCATGGCGCGGCATGGCGGGCGGGGATGGCACGGTCGGGTGATCGCGGCCGCGGTGGGGGTCACGGCGTTGGCGGCTGCCACGTCAGTGTGGACCGCGCAGGCGGGCCAGCCCGGCGGCGGTTCGTCGGGGGCGGCCGTCGCGCCCCGGCACGCCGCGCCGAAGGCGGCGCCCGTGTCCGCCGACATCGCCCACGCCTCGGACGGGGGCGCGCACGCGGTCAACATCACCATCGACGACGGCCCGGACCCGGTCTGGACCCCGCAGGTGCTGCAACTGCTGCGCGCCAACGGCGTGAAGGCGACGTTCTGCATGATCGGCCCGCAGGCCCAGGCGCATCCCGAACTGGTCCGGCAGGTGGTGGCGGCCGGGCACCGGCTGTGCGACCACACGGTGTCGCACGACACCACGATGGACAAGAAGCCCGAGGCCTACCAGTCGCAGCAGATCCTGGAGGCCGAGCGGCAGATCACCCAGGCGTCCGGTGGTGTCCGGCCCCTGTACTACCGGGCTCCGGGCGGCGCCTTCACCCCGTACAGCCGGCATCTCGCGGCCTCGCACGGGATGCGGCCGCTGGGCTGGAACGTGGACTCCAAGGACTTCGAGCGGCCGGGTACCGCCGCCATCGTCTCCACGGTGCAGCGCGAGCTGGCCAACGGGCCGACGATCCTGTTCCACGACGCGGGCGGCGACCGCTCGCAGACCGTGGCCGCGCTGCGCACCCTGCTGCCGTGGCTGAAGCAGCAGGGCTACACGTTCGGTTTCCCGGTGCGCTGAAACCGGCCCCCTCTGTGCGGCGCGCCGGACCTCGAGGGCGCCCGGTCACCTGCTGGTGAACCCCGGGAGAAATCTTGGTCATCGAAGTCCTGGGACGGCTGTTCGGATCCGGAGTGGTGCCTACCATGAGGCCGCTGCTCACGTCGTCCCGGAAAGGCTCGCCATGCCGTTGCCTCGCCTCGGCTCGCGGTCCGTCCGGCTCCGGACGGCCCCCGCCGTGTTCGTGGTCCTCGCCGTCGCCCTCGCGGGCGCACTGCCGGCCGTCCCGTCCGGCGGCCCGCGCAACGGCCGGGCCGCCGGCGCCCCGTCGGGGCACACCGTCATCGACGTGTCGGAGAGCCGCTGCGGCCGTGGCTGGACCCGGCCCGAGCCCGGGGTGCGGACCTTCGACCTGCACAACTCCTCCGACGGCGCCGCGGAGGTCTTCCTTGAGGACCCGGGAAGCCAGGTGGTGTTCGGCGAGGTGGAGGGCATCGGGCCGGGTACGACACGGCAGTTGACCGTCCGGCTGGGCCGGGGGACGTACGCCTTCAAGTGCGTGCCCGACGACGCCGACGCCGTCACCGGGCCCAGCGTGCACATCCCCGGCGGCGTGCGGGGTCCGGGCGCCGCACCCGTGACCCAGCACGACCTGATCCCGGCCGCACTCGCCTACCAGAAGTGGGTCGGCGCCGGCCTCGACGACACCGTCCGGTTCACGGGCAGGCTCAAGGACGCCATCGACCGGGGTGACCTCGCGGCCGCCCGGTCGGCCTGGCTGCCGGCACATCTCGCGTACGAGCGGCTGGGGGCGGCGTACGACGCCTTCGGGGACGCCGACGGCGAGATCAACGGCACCGACGCCGGCCTGCCCGGCGGGGTGCACGACAAGGGCTTCGCCGGGTTCCACCGCGTCGAGTACGGGCTGTGGCACGGTGAGCCGGCCGGCGGACTGCGCGCCCCGGCGGCGGCGTTGGCGAAGGCGGTGACCGGGCTGCGGGACAGCTGGTCGCAGACCCGTATGGACCCGGCCCAGCTGGGTCTGCGCGCGCACGAGATCCTGGAGAACACCGTGCAGTTCGAGCTGACCGGCCGCACCGACTACGGCAGCGGCAGCAACCTGGCCACCGCCCGCGCCAACCTGGACGGCACCCGCGAGGTGCTGTCCCGGCTGCGCCCGCTGCTCACCAGCCGGTACGCCGAACTACCGGTCCTCGACAAGGAGTTGGACCGAGCCCAGCACACCCTCGACGGCTTCCGGCACGGCGGTCGCTGGACCGCGCTCGACGGTCTGAGCCGCGCCCGGCGGGAACAGATCAACGCGGTGCTCGGCGACCTGGTGGAGCGGCTGGCGTCGGTGGCCACCCTGTGCGACCCGCGGAGGACGGTGTGAGCGCCGCCGAACGATCCGAGGGCCTGGGCCGGCGCCGCTTCCTGCGCGGTGCCGCCCTCGCCGGGGCGGGCCTCGCCACCAGCGCCGCCGCTCCGGCCGGCACGTCCGGTACCGCCCCCACGATCGCTCCCTTCCACGGCGTCCACCAGGCGTCGGCCATCGCGTCCCCCCGACGGGCCTGCGTGTTCGCCTCCCTCGACGTGACCGCCGCAAGCCGCGCGGAACTCACCGACGTGCTGCGCACACTCACCGACCGGGCCCGCTTCCTCACCTCGGGCGGGACGCCCGCCCCGGCCGGCATCACCGGTCCGCCCGCCGACTCGGGCGTGCTCGGTGACCCGCTGCCCCCGGGTCAACTGGCCGTCACCGTGGGCATCGGCGCCTCGCTCTTCGACGACCGCTTCGGGCTGGCCGCGCTCAAGCCCCGGCGGCTGACGGCCATGCCCGCCTTCCCCGACGACGACCTCAGGGCCGACTGGTGCCACGGCGACCTCAGTCTCCAGTTGCACGCCGACGAGCCGGACACCACCCTGCACGCGCTGCGCGACATCGCCCGGCACACCCGGGGCGCCCTGCAGGTCCGTTGGCGACTGGACGGCTTCTCCAGCCCGCCCCGGCCCTCGGGCACGCCCCGCAATCTGATGGGCTTCAAGGACGGCACCGCCAACCCGGATGCGTCGAGCGCCCAGGAGATGGACCGGCTGGTGTGGGTGGGCAAGGGCATGGGCGAACCGGAGTGGGCGGTCGGCGGCAGTTACCAGGTCGTGCGGCTGATCCGGATGCTGGTGGAGTTCTGGGACCGGGTCTCGCTCAGCGAGCAGGAGCGGATGTTCGGCCGCGCCCGTGTCTCCGGCGCCCCGCTGGACGGCGACCACGAGGACGACGTGCCGAAGTACGCCGACGACCCCAAGGGCGATGTCATCCCGCTGGACGCGCACATACGGCTCGCCAACCCGCGCACGCCCGGCACCGCCGACCAGCGCCTGCTGCGCCGCGCCTACAACTACGACCGGGGCATGGACGCCAACGGCAACCTCGACATGGGCCTGTTGTTCTCCTGCTACCAGCAGGACCCCACACGGCAGTTCGAGACCGTGCAGCACCGGCTGGCGGGCGAGCCGCTGACGGACTACGTCAGTCCGTTCGGCGGTGGCTACTTCTTCGCGCTGCCCGGCGTACGGAACGCGTCGGACTGGTACGGGCGTGCCCTGTTCGTCTGAACCTGTCCGGACAACTCGGCGGCCGGCCGGGTCAACACACCGTCAAGTTTTACCCCAGCATCCCTGACCCGGTGTTCACCCGCAGGTCATCATGGCTCCGCAGTCGCGACCGGCGACGGTCGCAGCATGCCTGCTCGTACGACGCACAAACGTTCAGTCCCGGAGGGGTGGACCACCATGGCCAGCAGAGGAAGACGAGCCGCGCTGCGGACTCTCGGCGCGCTCGCGGGCGCCGCCGCGCTCACCGCGCTCGGCAGCAACGCGCCCGGCTGGGCGGCCGTGTCCGCGGGCCAGGCCTCGACGGCCACGCCCGTCAAGCACGTCGTCGTGCTCTTCGACGAGAACATCTCCTTCGACCACTACTTCGCCACGTACCCGAAGGCCGCCAACACCGACGGCACGAAGTTCACCGCGTCGAAGAACACCCCGAAGGACATCGACACCCTCGCGCACGCCGGGCTGCTGAAGAACAACCCGAACCAGTACGCGCCGAAGCGGCTGTCCCCGTCGCAGGCGATGACGTGCGACCAGAACCATTCCTACGGGCCGGAGCAATACGCCTACAACGGCGGCAAGGCCGACCAGTTCGTGCAGAACACCGAGGTCGACAAGTGCAGCGGCGGCCTGTTCGGCGAGCCCGGCCTGGCGATGGACTACTACGACGGCAACACCGTCACCGGGCTGTGGAACTACGCCCAGCACTACTCCCTGGGCGACCGGTCCTACAGCTCGAACTACGGTCCCTCCACACCCGGCGCCCTGAACCTGGTCTCGGGCAACACGCACGGGGTCGTCTCCGTCGACCCGGTCACCGGCAAGCAGACCTCGACGCCCGACCCGTACACGGTGAAGTCGCCGGACGGCAAGGGCGTGGGCACCGTCATCAACGACCCCGACCCCGCCTTCGACGACTGCTCCGGCAAGGACCACACGAGCAGCAACGCGCTCGCGTCGATGCAGGGCAGGAACATCGGTGACCTGCTCAACGCCAGGAAGGTGAGCTGGGGCTGGTTCCAGGGCGGCTTCCGCCCGTCGACCGCGTGGAACGGCCAGTCCGGCTCGTACGCCAAGTGCGACACCGCGCACACGAACCTGGGCGGCGCGTCCGTGACCGACTACAGCCCGCACCACAACCCGTTCGCGTACTACAAGTCGACGGCGAACCCGCACCACCTGGCCCCGAAGTCCGTCTCGGAGATCGGCCACAACGGCCGGGCCAACCACAACTACGACCTGACCGACTTCTCCGCCGCGCTGAAGGCGGGCAAGCTGCCGGCCGTCAGCTTCGTCAAGGCCGGTTCGTACCAGGACGGCCACGCCGGCTACTCCGACCCGGTCGACGAGCAGCACTTCCTGGTCCAGCAGATCAACGCGATCCAGAGCTCGCCGCAGTGGAAGTCCACCGCGGTCGTGGTCGCCTACGACGACTCCGACGGCTGGTACGACCACGCCTACGTCGTTCCGCGGAACGGCTCGACGGACACCTCGCTCGGCTCCAACGGCAAGGCCACCGACAGCCCGGCCTGCCAGAAGGGCCCGAAGGCGACCGGCGGTTACGCGGACCGCTGCGGCCCCGGCACCCGTCAGCCGCTGCTGGTCATCTCGCCGTACAGCAAGGTGAACAAGGTCGACCACACCCTGACGAACCAGGCGTCCATCACCCGGTTCATCGAGGACAACTGGCACACCGCCCGGATCGGTGACCACTCCTTCGACGCCACGGCCGGCTCGCTGACGGGCATGTTCGACTTCCGGCACCCGAACAACAAGCAGGTGCTGCTGAACTCCGACGGCTCCGTCCGGCACGTCGGCCCGATCCGGCACGTCGCCCCGGTGGCCACGAGCATCACCCCGGGTCCGGCGATGCAGAACACGGCCGCCTCGGCCGACGCCTCCGGCTCCCCGGCCCTGCCGGTCGGCCTCGGCGTGGGCGCCCTGCTGGCCGCGGGTGCGACCGGCACGTACCTGACACTGCGCCGCAAGCAGCACGGCACGGCCTGATCCCGAGCCACCCCAGAGGACCGCGCCCCCGGACGACCCCCGGGGGCGCAGTCGTGTCACCGGCCCGGCCCGCCGGCGGCGGCCGCGCGGGAAAACGGCTGGTCGGTCCGCGGCCGCGGTGATGGGATGGCGCGATGCGAGGTGAGTTTTCCATCGTCGTGGACCGGAGCACCCACCAGTACGCGCCGACTCCCTGGGAGCAGGACTCCTGGCGGGCCGCGGCCCTCGACTGGGTGGCGGAACAACTGGCCGCACGCGGCCTGCGCGCGGACGGTGACCTCGGAGTGCGGCTGCGGCCGTGGTCCGTGCTGGTGCGGGTGCCCGTGGAGGGACGGGAGGCCGTCTGGTTCAAGGCGAATCCGCCGGCCAGCGCCTTCGAGGGCCCGCTGACCGCCGCGCTGGCCGGCTGGGTGCCGGAGCAGGTGCTCGAGCCGCTGGCCGTGGACACCGAGCACGCCTGGGTACTGCTGCCCGACGGAGGAGAACTCTTCCGTGACGTGCTCGCCAGGGAGCCGGTCGAGCCTCGGACCTGGGAGGACCTGCTGCGCCAGTACGCGAGCCTGCAGCGGGCCGTGACGTCCCACGCCCGCGAGATCGAGCACCTGGGCGTGCCCTCCGCCCGGACCCCCGACCTGCCCGGGGAGTTCGACAGACTGCTCACCCGGGCCACCGCACTGCACCCACAGGCGCGCGCCCGGCTGGAGGGGCTACGGCCCCGACTCGCCGACTGGAGCGCCGAACTCGCGTCCGCCGGCGTCGAGGACACCCTCGACCACGCGGACCTCCACGACGGCCAGCTCTTCCGTCCGGCACCGGGCCGGTTCGTCTTCTTCGACTGGGGCGACGCCGTCGTGTCGCACCCCTTCTGCAGCCTGCGGATCCCCGTCGAGAAGGCTCGCGCGCGGTACGGGCCGCAGGTGCGGGCCCGGCTGCTCGACGCCTATCTGGAGCCCTGGACGGGCACCGGCCGCACGACGGCGGACCTGCGCCGCGCCGCACGTCTCGCCTGGCGTCTGAGCGCCCTGAGCCGGGCCGCGTCCTGGGGCCGCACGTTCCCCGGTCCGTCGGGCCGGACCGCGGGCACCGAACGCAGCTCCGAGTCCCTGCTCGGCATCCTCGAGGAACCGCCGTTCTGACCAGGAGACGCCCGCGCTCTGCCGCTGGGCGGACACTGGGCCGTATGACCCGCACCCGTGCGCCCGCCACTGTCCCGCCGGGCCGCCGTGCCGTGCTGGGCGCCCTGGCCGGTGCCGCGCTCGGCATGGCGGGGTGCTCCGGCCGTACGGCTCCGCTCCCCCGCACGTTCCCGGGCTCCGCGGCCCGCACGTCGGCGCCGCCCCCGACGCCCGCCTCCTCCGCTCTGCCGCGCACCACGCCCTGGCGGCCGACATCCGCGGAGGTCCAGCCGGCGGCCAAGCTGCGTGCCGTGGAGCTGGTGGAGGCGATCGGCGCCTGGGCCGACGGGCACGGTGGAGTGGCGGCGGCACGGGCCAGGGTCGTGGCGCTCGGCCTGCCGACGGCCCTCGTCGGGCAGGCCGGACCGCTGCTGCCGACGGCCGACCGGGCGGCGCTGCAGGTCGTCGACGCGCAGTACGGCGGGATCCTGTCCCGTTCCGCCAGCGTGCTGGTGGTGTGCCGGCAGTGGACCCGGCACGGTGGCACGGTGAGCGCCGGCGGGACGACCGTCGACGTACGCCTGTCCCGGTCGGGGCGCGGCTGGACGGTCGACGCCCTGCATCCGGCGCACCCCGGAGCGGCCGCCCGGTCGCTCGCGCCGGACGTCCGGAGGGTGCTGGCCGAGGACCGGATCGTGCTGCCGCCCGCCGCCGCGGCGGACCTGCGCAGCGGCCAGGTGCACAGCAGCGTGGCGAACGCGATGCTCGCGCTGGCACGGACGTACCGGCTGGAGGTGAGCGTCGTCCGCTCCGGGCACCCGCTGGACGTGTTCGGCACCAGCCGGCCCAGCGACCATCCGCGCGGCCGGGCCTTCGACGTGTGGCGGATCGACGGCCACGCGGTCGTCGACCCGGTGACGCCGCGCGGCCTGATCGAGCGGTTCATGCGGGACGCGGCGGCCGCGGGGGCGTACAACGTGGGCGGTCCCCTGCTGCTGCCGGGCGGCACGGCCGGTCAGTTCTTCAGCGACGCCACCCACCACGACCACGTGCACATCGGGTTCCGCACCTGACCCCGTCACCCGGACGGCCGTGCGACGCGGGGTCCTCGCCGGCCGGGAGCCGCCGCATCGGAGCCGGCCTTTCGGGCCGTGGCCGGGGTTGCGGCGGGCGGCCGGACGCCGGGACGCTGGAGCGCACAGGCACCCGGGAGGTGAAGTGACTCCGGCACCCGGCCCCGCCCCGCCCGAGGGCACCGCCCCGACGAACGGCACCCCACCATCGTCCGGCGCCGTCCCCCACGACGGCACCACGTCCTCACAAGCCGTCCCGCTCCTGGAGAACACCTCGCCCCCGGGCCGCCTTCGCCGTCGGCGCTTCCTCTCCCTGTGTGCCGGACTGGGCCTCGGCACGGCCGCCGCGTGCACGGCTGCGCCGTCGCGGCGGCACGTCGAGCCCGGCCATGACGGGCGGCTGCGGCCCGAGGCGGAGCAGGACGCGCCCGGCACCGCCGGCTGGCGTCTGGGAGCGACCGGGCCGCCGGACGCCGTGGCCGGCTACTCGGACCGGGTGAGCGTGAGTCCGGGCGAGACGTTCGGGCTGCACGTGTCGACGACCGCCGCCTCCTTCCGCGTGTCCGCGTTCCGGGTCGGCTGGTACGGCGGCCGGCAGGCCCGCCGGGTCTGGGCGTCGGAGCGCGTATCCGGCCGGGCCCGGCCGTCCCCGCGCGTGCTGCCCGCGACCCGGACCGTGCGCGCCGACTGGCCGAGGACGCTGCCCGTGGACACCTCCGGCTGGCCGGAGGGCGCCTATCTGCTGCGGCTGGAGGCGGACACCGGCCACCAGCGGTACGTGCCGCTGATCGTCCGCTCCGCCGATGGCGCGGGCCGCACCGTCCTGCTGCACGCCCCGGCCACCTGGCAGGCGTACAACCGCTGGGGCGGCAGCAGCCTCTACGCCGGCGCCTCGGGGGCGTACGACACCCGCTCCCTCGCGGTGAGCTTCGACCGCCCCTACGACGGCGACGGCGCCGAGAAGTTCCTGGTCTACGAGTGGGCACTGGTGGTGCTGGCCGAGCGTCTGGGCATCCCGCTCGCCTACAGCACGGGCGTCGACGTCCACCGGGACCCCGGAGTGCTGCGGGGCGCGCACGCCGTGGTCTGCCTGGGCCACGACGAGTACTGGACGCCCCAGCAGCGGGCCCATGTGACCGCGGCCCGCGACGCCGGTACGAACATCGCCTTTCTCGGCGCGAACACGTGCTTCCGCCGGATCCGGCTGGAGGCGGGAGAAGGAGCGGACGACCGTACAGTGGTCTGCTACAAGACCGCCTACCGTGCCGACCCCTGCTACGGCTCACAGCCGGCCCTGGTCACCACCGACTACCGGCTCCCGCCCGCCGCCGATCCCGAGTCGTCGCTGACCGGGGTGCTCTACGAGGGTTATCCGGTCGACGCCCCCTATGTCGTCCACACCGCCGGCCACTGGCTGTACGACGGCACCGGCGTACGTTCCGGCGACGCCTTCGCACATCTCGTCGGTGTCGAGTACGACCGGGTCACCCCCGGAGCGCCCACCCCCGGCCCGCTGGAGATCACCGCGCACTCGGCGCTGGTCTGCGGGGGCAGGCCGAGCCACAGCGACTCGGCGTACTACACGGCCGCCGGCGGCGCGGGCGTGTTCGCGACCGGGACGATGCGCTGGGTGGAGGGCCTGGTGGCCGGCACGGGCATGTTCGGGCGCGACCACGGCATGGACGCCCGTACCCGCGCGTTCGTCACCCGCACCACGGAGAACGTCCTGCGCACGTTCGCGAAGGGCCCCGCGGCCCGGCACACCCCGCCACCCCGCCCCAACGCGGCGGCGCTGTACGCCGGGGCCTGAGCTCACGGCAGCGGGTAGCCTGGGTGGAAGGCGCGCGGCCGCGCGCGCCGTGCTGCCGTCAGTCGGTCACCGCGTGCTGCCCTCCCTGGCGCATGCGGTCCCGGCGGGCGAGGTTGTAGATCCGCAGGAGGTGCTTGGCCACGGCACAGGCCGCGCCGTCGGCGTGGCACTGACGGCAGGTCCGCATGTGCTGCTCGTAGGTGAGGCGCGCGTTCTCCAACGCGTCGTTGACAGAAGACATCGACATCTCCGGGCAGGGCGCGTCCTGGGACGGCGCCAAAGTTGACTGACTGGTATACCCGGAACCAAGGTGATCATGTTACTTGCGGTACTGGGAAACCGGCCGCAACCCGCCCCGGACCGCCCGCCGGAGGGCTAGCGGTCGGCGTCCTTCACCAGAGCGCGCGCGTGGTTCATGAAGGCGGCGAGGCCCACCTCGAAGGCGCGGTCGGCGCGGCCCTCACCCACGGCGGCGAGCGCCTCCGCCAGATGCGGGGTGCGCGTGTGCTCCGTCAGCTCCCACATGGTCTCCGGTGCGGCGAGGTCGAGGGCGGAGCCCAGAACCAGGTTCTCCAGCGCGATGACCAGCGGCATGATCCCGGCGGCGCCGAAGCCCGCGTCGAGCAGGAGCCTCACCGCGCGCTCGTACTGCTCGAGGACCCGGGGCGCACGGACCGGCGAGGTCATGAGCAGCGGGATGGTCCGGGGGTGGGCGGCGAACGCGGCGCGGTAGGAGCGGGCCCAGGCTTCCAGGGCCGTGTCCCACGGGGTCAGCTCCAGGGTGCCCGGGTCGATCGCCGCGCAGACGCGCTCCCGCAGCAGTTCCACTATGCCGTCGCGGCCTTCCACGTGGTGGTACACCGAGCCGGTCTGCGCGCCGAGCCGCCGGGCGATCTGCGGGACGCTGAAGTCACCGGTCTCGTCGACCAGTTGCAGCGCGGTGGTGGTGATGCGCTCGCGGTCGAGGAGCGGTGTGCGCGGCCGTCCCATGGTCAGCGTTCTCCCTGAGGTCTTCCCGGATGCCCAACGGCAGGTTACATTGCGAAAACCGAAAGCCTTTAGGTTTACGTCTCCGGGTGCCTGCCATCCCTTCCGTGCGCCCGGAGACGCCGGCATGGACGGCCCACCCCGAGCCGGGTCCGCCGGCGCCGCGAACCCGGCTGCCCCACACACCGGGACCCCCTCCCCTCCGCCGCCAGAAGGGCTTCCCCGTATGTCCGTGTCCCCCGCCGAACCCCCGGAGGAGAGAGCGCCGTCCGGCGCGGCCGGCCTCCGCTCCGGCTCGCTCGGCACCGCCGACATCGCCTTCTTCGTCGTCTCCGCCGCCGCGCCCCTGACCGTCATGGCGGGGGTCGCTCCGCTCGCGATCCTGCTGGGCGGCATCGGCGCACCCGTCGGCTACCTCCTCGCCGGCCTGACCCTCGCGGTCTTCGCCGTCGGCTTCACCACCATGAGCCGCCATGTGACCAGCGGCGGCGCCTTCTACGCCTACATCACCCGCGGCCTCGGGCGGCCCGTCGGCATCGGGGCCGCACTGCTGGCCCTGATCGGTTACAACGGCATGGAGATCGGCGTCTACGGCCTGATCGCCACCACCACCCGCGACACCCTGCACACCCTCGCCGGCGTGGACGTCCCCTGGCTGCCCGTCTCGCTGGCCGGCCTGCTGCTGATCGGCTACGGCGGCTACCGCTCGATCGACTTCGGCGCCAAGGTCCTCGGTGTCCTGCTCGTCGCCGAGACCGGCATACTTGTGCTGCTCGCCGGCGGAGTACTGGTGAAGGGTGGCGCGCACGGGCTGTCCCTGGCCTCACTGGCTCCGGTCCACGTGCTCGTGCCCGGCATGGCGGCCGTCCTGTCCTTCGCCTTCGCGGCGTTCACCGGCTTCGAGTCGACCGTCATCTACCGCCGCGAGGCCCGCGACCCCGGACGCACCGTCCCGCGCGCCACCTATGCGGCGGTCGGATTCCTCGGTGTGTTCTACGCGTTCGTCGTCTGGATCGCCGTGCAGGCCTTCGGCGACGACCAGGTCGTGCGCGCGGCCGGCAAGGACCCGGCCGGCCTGTTCTTCACGGCGATCTCCCGCTACGTGGGCGGCTGGGCCGCCGATCTGATGCACATCTTCATCGTCACCAGCGTCATCGCCTCCCTTCTCGCCTTCCACAACGCCATCAACCGCTATGTCCTCGCCCTGGCCGAGGAGGGCGTGCTGCCCCGCCGGCTCGGCCGGGTCCACCCGCGACACCGCTCCCCGTACGTCGCCGGCGTCGCCCAGACCGTCCTCGGTGCCGTGGTCGTCCTGGCGTTCTGGGCCGCTCGTGCCGATCCCTACCAGCAGCTGCTGCTGTGGGTGAACACCCCGGGAATGATCGGCCTGTTGCTGCTGCAGCTGCTCGCCGCGATCGCCGTGCCGTGCTGGTTTTGCCGGGTGCGTCACACGGAGGGCCCGGTGCGCACGGTGGTCGCGCCGGTCCTGGCCGCCGTCCTGCTGACGACCGCGATCGGGCTGGTCGTGACCCACATCGACCTGTTCACCGGCGCGTCCTGGGCCGTGAACGTCCTCCTCGTCACGGTGGCACCGGCCGTCTTCCTGCTGGGCCTGCCCCTGGCGTGGTGGCTGCGCCGCTCCCGCCCGGACGTCTACGCGCGGTTCGCCACCGACCCCGACGAGGAGACCGACGCCGGCCGGGACACCGCCCCGGCCGTGCTCGCCGAGTGACCTGAACGTCCCCTACACACAAAGGAGTCGACTCGATGACCGCTGCCGACCTCGTCCTCGTCGGCGCCCGGGTCCGTACCCTCGAGCCCGCCCGCCCCACCGCCTCCGCCGTAGCCGTGCACGACGGGATGATCACCGCGGTCGGCGGGGCGGACGACGTACGGGGCTGGTGCGGCCCCGGCACCGAGGTCGTCGACCTGCACGGCGCGCACCTCGTGCCCGGCCTGGTCGACGCGCACAGCCATCCGGTGTGGGGGCTGGACATGGCGACGGGCACGGACCTGTCAGGCGTGACCGGTCTGGCCGCACTGCGCGCGGCACTCGCCCGGGCCGAGCGGATCGAGGGCTGGGTGATCGGCTACGGCCTGGACCACAACGCGTTCGAGGGCCGCCCCGTCCACCACGAGCTGGTCGCGGACGTACTCGACGGCGCCCCGGCCTTCCTGCGCCTGTACGACGGCCACTCCGCCCTCGCCAACGGCGCCGCGCTGGCCGCCGCCGGAGTGACCGGTCCACTCGTCTTCGCCCAGCGTGCGGAGGTGGTGTGCGACTCCTCGGGCCGCCCCACCGGCCATCTGGTCGAGCACGCCGCGATGGACCTGGTCGCGGACGTCGCGCCCCGGCCGTCGTACGCCGAGCGGCGGGCGCGGCTGCTTCGGCTGCTGTCCGCGATGGCCGCCACCGGCCTCACCGGGGCCCATGTGATGGACGGCGGCGACCTCGACCTGGTGGAGGCGGTGGCGCGGGAGACGGTCCTGCCGGTGCGGCTGCGGTTCGCGCCCTGGTGCATGCCGGGCGCCGACGCGGACGAGCTGCGCGAGCTGGTCGAAGTGCAGGGCAGGGGCGGGCGGCACTGGCTGGTCGGCGGGGTCAAGTTCTTCATGGACGGCACCGTCGAGGGCGGCACGGCCTGGCTGGAGCGTCCCGACTGCCACGGTCGGGGCACCGCCGCGTTCTGGCCGGACCCAGGCGCCTACGCCGAGGCCGTCCGTGCGCTGCACACGGCCGGCGTGCGCACCGCCACGCACGCCATCGGGGACGCGGCCGTACGGCACGTCCTGGACACCGTCGCCTCCCTCGGGCCGAGCGGGCACGGGGCGCACCGGATCGAGCACATCGAAACCGCTCCCGACGAACTCCTGCCCCGTTTCGCCGAGTTGGGTGTCGCGGCCTCACTGCAGCCGCCGCACACGGGGTACACGCGCACCGACGGCACCGACGAGTGGTCCCGCCGGCTGGGCGGCGACCGGGCCGGGCGTGCCTGGCGGCTGCGCGATCTGCGGGAGGCGGGTGCCACGCTCGCCCTCGGCTCGGACTGGCCCATCGCGCACTACGACGTCCGGGCCGTGCTGGCGACGGCCCGCCGGCCCAAGGGCGCCGCGGCCCACCGGCCGGGCCTGACGCCGTTGCAGGCGCTGGAGGGCTGCACCAGTCACGCGGCGGCCGCCGCCGGCGAGTCCCGCTTCGCCGGCCGTGTCACGCCCGGCTGCCGGGCCGACCTCACCGCGCTGACGGTGGATCCCGTCCACGCGCCCGAGGACGAACTCGCCGAATCCCCGGTGGTGTTGACGGTCACCGGCGGACATGTGGCACACCGGGGCGACTGACGGCGGCCGTCCGCGGTGCGGGCCGGGTCGGTGCCGGCCCGCACCGCGCGGCACACCGGGCGGCTGTACGACTTCCATCTGGTTCACCGCGCCCCTGCTCCGGAGGGGTACGGACGCCTGCACGTCCGTACCCACGACCTCTCGGCCGCCCAGTGACTGACGGTGTCCGCGCCGGGCCGCGGGGCCTTCGGGACGGTGGCGGGCGTGCGCGGGCCGGGCTTCGAGGCCTACGCCCGGATCCTGCACCCGGCCTGATGTCTGGGCGGTGACACCGACCTGACCAGCACCTACGTGGGAGGTTCGGCCGAGCTGGTGGCCGACCTGCTCGGCGCCGCGGACGTGGAGGCGCACCGCGTGGCCCCGGGCGATCCGGTCGGCTGACCGGCCGGGAAACGCCGTCGACGCGCCGTCGGCTCCGTGGTTACGATCGAAGAGGCATCGCGTGCCGGTCACCGGCCGGGTGAGGCATGGAGGTGCCAGGACATGCCCTGGAGGCATTCCTTTGTCCGTCGAGTTGAACCACACCATCGTCCACGCCCGGGACAACCGGGAGTCCGCGGAGTTCCTCACCGAGCTGCTCGGTCTTGAAATCGCCGGGGAATGGGGCCCGTTCGTCGCGGTCGCCCTGAGCAACGGAGTCACCCTGGACTTCGCCACGGCCCCCGAGGAGCACATCACACCCCAGCACTACGCATTCCTGGTCTCCGAGGAGGAGTTCGGCGCCGCGTACGCGAAGATAGTCGAGCGCGGCATCGCGCACTGGGCCGATCCGTACCAGAAGCAGCCCGGCATGATCAACCACAACGACGGCGGCCGCGGCGTGTACTTCCTGGACCCGGTGGGCCACGCGATGGAGCTGATCACCGTCCCGTACGGCGGCCTGCCGGCGTAACCGTCCGGGCCCGCTCGGCGCGGGACGCCGTTCACAGGCGGCGTCCCGCCCGGCGGCCGTCGTGCGGCGGTTACGGCGTCACGGCCCTCCCCGCGAAGGCCGCCGCGAGGCGTGAATACCCTCGCTCCTCTATACGCCCGGCGCGAGGACGCCGGCCACGATCCGCGCGGCCTGCGCGACGAGGTCGTCGTCCGCCGGTGCGTCCCGGGCGTTCTTGGCCGACAGCACGGTCAGCAGGACCGGTGTCCTCCGGGTCGTCCAGGCCACGCCGATGTCGTTGGCCGTCCCGTGGTCACCGGTACCGGTCTTGTCCGCCAGAACCCAGTCGCGCTGCAGTCCGGCGCGGAATCGTGCCGCGCTGGTCGTGTTGCCCTTCAGCCACCCGACGAGCCGCTCCCGGTCGGCGCGGGCGAGCGCCCGGCCCAGGGTGAGCCGCTCGAAACTGCGGCCGAGTGCCTGCGGGGTCGTGGTGTCCCGCGGGTCCCCGGGGATCGCGCTGCCCAGGTCCGTCTCCCACCGGTCGAGCCGGCTCACCCGGTCCCCCAGCGACCGGAAGAAGCGGGTGAGCCCGGAGGGACCGCCGATTTCGCGCAGCAGCAGGTTGCCCGCCGCGTTGTCGCTGTACTGGATCGCCGCCGCGCACAGCTCCGCCACCGTCATACCGGTGTCCACGTGCTCCGCGGTGCGCTGCGAGTTGGAGATGATGTCGTGCGGCGGGTAGTGGACGACCTTGTCCAGCGGCGCGCAGTCACCGTGGTCGCGCAGCACCGCCGCCGCGGCGAACGCCTTGAACGTCGAACACATCGCGAACCGCTCCCCCGCCCGGTGCGCCACGGTCCGGCCGGTGCGGAGGTTGCGCGCGTACACGCCGAGCCGGGCACCGTGCCGCTGCTCCAGCTCGGTCAACTCGTCCACCGCCCCGGCCGGTTCCGTGCCGGGAGCCGCCGCGGCGGACCCGGAGACGGCCGTGGCGGCCACGGCCGCGGTGGTGAGGGCGAGGCCCGCCCTGAACAGGCCACGGCGGGCCATGGGCTCGGGGCCGGGGCGGTCGGGGCTGGTCATGAGCACAGTCCTCCTGGTCGTCCGTGATCGGGTCCGTGGATCTTCGGCGGGACCAGACAAGCAGCCGGACTCCACTCATGTCCAAGAGTGAACTTTGAAGGTGCTATGCCTTATTGATATGCACAGCCGCCTCTCCGACCAGTGGAGCAGACGTACACCCACGGCCGCATCGGCCACGCCGGCGGCAGGGGGTGCAGGTGGGGGTAGGTGAGTGGGAAGCGGCGGCGGTACTCGGCCGGGGTGATGCCCAGCCGCCGCCGGAAGACGCGGTGCAGCCTCTCCACGGAGCCGAGGCGATCGTCGGCCCGCTACTTCGGCATCAACCCGCCGGTCGGCGTCAGGCCCGTGTCGTGCCGGTCACCGCGGCGATGGCGGCCGCGACCGTTGTGTGCAGCTGCTGCGCGTCGGCTCCGGCACGGGAGCGCAGGTTCACGCCGTGTGCCAGGAGGGCGAGGACGTCGGCCGCGGTGTCCGGGTCGGTGCCGTAGGCGAGTTGCTGCTGCCGCTGGGCCGAGACGAGAGCGGTGTGGAGGGCGTCGCGCAGTCGCTCGTGCTGTCGGTCGAGGATGGCTTGGACTTCGGGGTCGCGGTTCTCGGTGCCCGCGTGGGCGTTGGAGACCATGCAGCCCCACTGGGCGTACTCGCCGGTACAGCGGGTTTCGATCAGCCCGGTGAAGAACTCCGCGATGGCCGGCAGTCCCCGGCCGTCCCCTTCGAGCTTGCCGAGAGCGGGTCGCGAACGACTGTCGACGTAGCGTTCGAGGGCGGCGCGGTACAGCTCCTGCTTGCCGCCGAACGTCGCGTACAGGCTGGAGCGGTTGAGCCCGGTCGCGTTCACGACGTCCTGGATACCCGTCGTGGCGACGCCCTGGCGCCAGAACAGCCGGACCACGGTGTCCAAGGCTGCGTCCGGGTCGAAGTGCTTGACGTCCGGCATGACCACTCCCGTCATCTTGGAATGAGAGTTCCAGGATATCCCCCGAGGCGTTGACGCGGTGCGGGCTCCACCCCCTATCTTGGAATGGCCGTTCCAGGATCTAGGGAAGGAAGACCCGATGAGCGTCAACGCCGAGCTGCGAGCATTCTTCGACAGCCGACAGGAGCAGATCCCCGCGGACGTCCGCGCCGTCATGCAGCGCGCGGCCCGGGAGTTGGCCGTGTCCGGGCAGGCGCGCAGTGCCCTGGCCGAGGGAGCCAAGGCCCCCTCCTTCACCCTGCCCTCGGCCACCGGACGCTCCGTCGGCCTCGACGAACTCCTCGCCGACGGTCCGGTGGTGCTGACCTTCTACCGCGGATCCTGGTGCCCGTACTGCAACATCGCCCTGCGCTCCCTGCAGCAACACCACGACGCCATCACCGCCCACGGCGCCCGCCTGGTCGCCGTCTCCCCGCAGGTGCCCGACGAGTCGCTGTCCTTCGCCGACAAGAACGAGCTGGCCTTCGACGTGCTGAGCGACGTCGGCTGCGACACCGCCCGGCGATATGGCCTCGCCTTCGACCTGCCGCAGGACCTCGCGGCCGTCTACGAGGGCCTTGGCATCGACCTCCACCGGTCCAACGCCGGCCACGCCCGCACCCTGCCCATCCCCGCCACCTACGTCATCGACCGGGACGGCCTGATCCGCTGGGCCTTCGTCAACACCGACTACACCAGCCGCGCCGAGCCGGCCGACATCCTCACCGCACTCGACCATCTCTCCTGAAGGGATGCCAGCCAGGCGGCGGGCGCTTGCACCGGTCAAACGACCAGCGGCAAACCGTGGCCACGAGACCCCCTCGCCTGGATCCTCGGACGCACCGGATTACTTATTGATATAAGTGCGGGATGGATCTCCTCGCGCACCTCGACGCGTACGTCGCGACGGCCGACGAAGCGAGCTTCTCCCGGGCGGCCGACCGGCTCGGTATCGCCCAACCGCTGCTCAGCCGCCGCATCAAGACGCTGGAGGAGCACTTCGGCGGCCTGCTCTTCGACCGTTCCCGGCGCCGGATCACGACCACGGAGCTGGGGGTACTGCTCCTGCCGTACGCGCGGGACGTACTGGACCGGGCCCAGCGGCTGCGGCAGGCCGCCGGTGCGGCGGGGCGGGCGCGGATACGGGCCGTCGGGGTGCCCGCGCACTGCGCTCCGGCGGCACTGGCGCGCGTGATCCGTGCCGGCGCCGATCGCGACGTCACCCTCGCCATGTGTGAACTGCCGCCGCGGGAACGGGCTTCCGGGCTGGCCGACGGCTCGCTCTCCTACGCGCTCGTGCGGGTTCTCCCCGAACGGGGTGCGTTCCGGGTGCCGCTGGGCCTCGCGTCGGCTCCCGAAGCGACGGGCGGGAAGCGGCTTCCGGCGTACGGCGGCGCGCGGCGCGCGGTCCACCTGGACGACCTGCGGCCACGCCGTCCGCGTGGCGCCGAACCCGCCGCGCCGCTTCCGGTGTTGACCCTGCCGGAGGATCACATGCCCGCGTGCGAGGACCGTCTGGAGCGTGCCGTCGCCCGGGCCGGGCTGCCCCCGGGCCGGTTCCGGCCGGCCGGATCTGCGGCCACCGCACTCGCCGAGACGCTGGCCGGCCGGGCGCTGCTGCTGTGCGCCGAGCCGTTCGCCCGGCAGCACGGGGCACGGTGGGCGCCGCTGGGCGACCGGTCGCTGCACCGGGGGTACGACGTGGGCGCCGCCCCGGACCGGGCCGGTGCGGCGGTCGTACCGGACTGGCTGGCGCCGCTGTTGGTGTCGGCCGTGGGCGCCGCTCCCGTCGATCCCGGCGCGCCGTCCGGCGGGACCGGCGTCGAGGACGCCCCGGCGCGGCTGGCGGCACGCGGATGAGCGCGGCCCCGGTGCACCATCCGGTGTACCTCGGCGACGACGGCGCCCTCCTGGACGTCGCCGAGGCGATCGCCGCGGACTGGGCGGCCCTCGGGGTGCGCGGTTCCTTCCTCGCCCTGAACCTCGACACGGGCGAACAACTCGGCTTCGACGTCGGGGAGTTGTTGCCGCTCGCGTCGGTGGTGAAGGTTCCGCTCGCCCTCGTCGTACTGGACCGGATCGCGGCCGGGAACCTCGACCCCGCGCACCCCGTGACCATCGACCCGGCCGGGAGCAGCGTCGGTCCCACCGGGCTCGGGGCGTTCCGGTACCCGGCGACCGTGGCCGTCGGCGACCTGCTCCTGCAGATGCTGTCGGTGAGCGACAACGCCGCCGCGGACGCCCTGCTCGACCTGGTTCCGGTGGCGGACGTGGACGCGCGGCTGCGTGACTGGGGGTGCGGGGACATCCGGATGCGGCACCGGATGAACCACATGTACGAGTGCGCCGCCGGTGCCGCGGGCAACGACTTCTCCCTCGCGCTGGAACTGGCCGTACGGGACGAGCGGACGGGTCGGCACACCATCGGGACACTGGACCCGGCGTCCGCGAACGTGGGGTCGGCCGCGGCGCTGGTGAGGCTGTTGCGGCGGGTGTGGTGCGATGAGGTCTCGGTTCCCGCGGCGACGGCGCAGCTGCGGCGGCTGATGGGACTGCAGGTCTTCACACACCGGCTGGCCGGCGAGCTGCGGGCGGACACGCTGCGGTGGAGCGGCAAGACGGGGACGTTCCTGCACCTGCGGCACGAGATCGGTGTGGTCGAGGCGGAGTCGGGGGACCGGGTGGCCATGGCCGCGCTGTCCCGTGCGGGGCGCTGCGCGGGCCTTGCGGCGGATGTCGACCTGGCGATCGGGGGTGCGGGGCGTGAGGCGTTCGAAGCGCTGCGGAGGTGAGGCCGCTCACGCCTGGCGGGCGGCACGCCGGTGACCGCCCGGGGTGCCCCGGTGGCGGGCATCGGTGTCGCGGGCGCCCCGTCCGGCGGCCTGGACGAGAGGTACGCGCGGGCGGGGGCGGCGACTCCGGGCCGCTGACCGCCGAGGCCGGCGGCAGGCGACGTACCCGCGCCGCCCCCTCCTCCCCTGCGCAACGGGGAGGAGGCCCGCCGGCAGCCCGTCGGCGCCTGGCGGAATCGCACGGGCGCGGTGGGCGGCCGGGGCCGGGCTCTCCGTCGCGGCCGCCACCGGTCAGGTGCGGGTCAGGCGGGCTTCGCCGCGGAGACCGCCGTCACGGTCACGGTGTTGTCGCACTCGGCGAACTCACCGTCGGACAGGGCGACCTGGTGTGCCCCGGAGCCGGGCAGGCCGACCACGAGCGTCGGGTAGACGGCGGGCTTCGCGCCGGACTTGCAGTAGCCGTCACCCTCGCCCTGGACCTGTACGAAGGTCAGCTTCGCCCATGCCCTGCCGCCCGGTGCGAGGCGGACGGCCGAGGCGGCGCCCGTGGGGGTCACCTTCAGCGGGCTGTTGTGCTCGGGGGAACCGTTGCCCGCACCGGCGACCGTCGGGTGGCCCTGCAGGGTGCACGCGTGACCGGAGACGTTGGTGAACTCGATGATCGCCGAGCCGGTGCCGGTGCCGACCCGGTTGTCGGGCCCCTGGAGGGCCGTCGCGTTCAGGGCCGACACCGAACACGTCGGCACCGTAGCGGCCGACGTGTGGGACGCGGGAGAGACCGGGGCGGCCGAGGCGGTCGAGGTGCCGCCGCCGGAGGTTCCCGAGGCCGACGGGGGAGTGGAGCCGGTGCCCGCGGTGGTGGGGGCGCCGTGGGAGGGGGCGGCGGAGGCCGGGGCCGGGGACGACGTCTTGGCCGGCCCGTCGCCGTCTCCCGGCCCGCACGCCGTGAGCGACAGCGCGGCAGCGATCACGGCCGTCGCCGACGCAGCGAGGCGGATGGTGTTGCGGTGGTGCATGAGGTCCCCCGATTCCGGTGTACGTGGTTCGACCGGCTCCCTTGCCGGTACGTACCGAGTGAGACAGAGCCGGGAGACCCTGGGTTTCCGCTGTGGATCATCTGTGACTGTTGTAGATCATCCGTGACAGTTCTGTGCGGAGAAGAGCCTGCCCCGGCGCACGAAAAGGGCGTCCAGCCGACCCGTGCGGGTCGGCCGGACGCCCGTGAAGCGGTGCTCAGACCAGGTCGAACCGGTCCAGGTTCATGACCTTGACCCACGCGGCGACGAAGTCGTTGACGAACTTCTCCTTCGCGTCGTCGCTCGCGTAGACCTCGGCGAGCGCGCGCAGCTCGGAGTTCGAGCCGAACACGAGGTCGGCGCGGCTTCCGGCCCACTTCAGCTCGCCCGTGGCGGCGTCACGGCCCTCGAACGTGGTCTGGTCCTCGGAGGTCGGCTTCCAGGTCGTGCCCATGTCGAGCAGGTTGACGAAGAAGTCGTTGGTGAGGACGCCGGGCGTCTTGGTGAGGACGCCGAGCTGGGACTGCTGGTAGTTGGCTCCCAGGACGCGCAGACCGCCGACGAGCACCGTCAGCTCGGGCGCGCTCAGGGTCAGCAGGTTCGCCCTGTCCACCAGCAGGTACTCGGCCGGCAGGCGGTTGCCCTTGCCGAGGTAGTTGCGGAAGCCGTCCGCGGTCGGCTCCAGCGCCTCGAAGGACTCGGCGTCGGTGTGCTCCTCGGACGCGTCCACCCGGCCCGCCGTGAAGGGCACCCGGACCTCGAAGCCGCCCTCCTTGGCGGCCTTCTCCACGGCGGCGACACCACCGAGGACGATCAGGTCGGCCAGCGAGACCCGCTTGGCGCCGGAGGAGGCGTTGAAGTCCTGCTGGATCCCCTCGAGGGTGCGCAGCACCTGGGCCAGCTCGTCGGGCTCGTTGACCTCCCAGCCGCGCTGCGGGGCCAGACGGATACGGGCGCCGTTGGCACCGCCGCGCTTGTCGCTGCCACGGAAGGTGGAGGCGGACGCCCAGGCGGTGCTGACCAGCTGCGAGACGGAGAGACCCGAGTCGAGCAGCTTGGTCTTCAGGGTCGCGACGTCGGCGTCGTCGATCAGCTCGCCCTCGCGCTCCGGCAGCGGGTCCTGCCAGACCAGCGTCTCCGCCGGGACCTCCGGGCCGAGGTACAGCGACTTCGGGCCCATGTCACGGTGCGTGAGCTTGTACCAGGCGCGGGCGAAGGCGTCCGCGAACTCCTGCGGGTTCTCGTGGAACCGGCGCGAGATCGGCTCGTAGATCGGGTCGAAGCGCAGCGACAGGTCCGTGGTGAGCATCGTCGGGAGGCGCTTCTTCGACGGGTCCTGCGGGTCGGGGATGATCGCCTCGGCGTCCTTGGCGACCCACTGCTTGGCGCCGGCCGGGGACTCGGTCAGCTCCCACTCGTAGCCGAAGAGGTTGTCGAAGAAGCCGTTGCCCCACTGGGTCGGGGTGGCGGTCCAGGTCACCTCGAGGCCGGAGGTGATGGCGTCAGCGCCCTTGCCCGTGCCGTAGGTGCTCCGCCAGCCGAAGCCCTGCTCCTCCAGGCCGGCGGCCTCGGGGTCGGCGCCGACCGCGTCGGCGGGACCGGCGCCGTGGGTCTTGCCGAAGGTGTGGCCGCCGGCGATGAGCGCGACGGTCTCCTCGTCGTTCATCGCCATACGGCGGAAGGTCTCACGGATGTCGCGGGCCGCGGCCAGCGGGTCCGGGTTGCCGTTCGGGCCCTCGGGGTTGACGTAGATCAGGCCCATCTGTACGGCGCCGAGCGGGTTCTCCAGCTCGCGGTCGCCGGTGTAGCGCTTGTCGTCCAGCCAGGTCGTCTCGGGACCCCAGTAGACGTCCTCCTCCGCCTCCCAGACGTCCTCGCGGCCGCCGCCGAAGCCGAAGGTCGTGAAGCCCATGGACTCCAGGGCCACGTTGCCGGCGAGGATCATCAGGTCGGCCCAGGAGATCTTCTGGCCGTACTTCTTCTTCACGGGCCACAGCAGCCGGCGGGCCTTGTCCAGGTTGCCGTTGTCGGGCCAGCTGTTCAGCGGCGCGAAGCGCTGCTGGCCGGCGCCGGCACCGCCGCGGCCGTCGCTGATGCGGTAGGTGCCCGCACTGTGCCAGGCCATACGGATGATCAGCGGGCCGTAGTGGCCGAAGTCCGCCGGCCACCAGTCCTGCGAGGTGGTGAGCACCTCGGCGATGTCCTGTTTCACGGCCGGAAGGTCAAGGCTCCGGAACGCCTCGGCGTAGTCGAACTCCTCATCGAGGGGGTTCGTCGCGGGGTGGTTCTTGGCAAGGATCTTCAGGTTGAGCCGCTCCGGCCACCACTGGCGGTTGCCGCCGCCCTGGGTCGGGTGCAGGGCCCGGTCGTGCGCGACGGGGCAACCGCCGCTCGCCCCCTCCGCCTTCGCGTCTGTGACGATCGCGTCGTGGTTCTCAGTCATGGCAATCCTTCCGAACTGTGCGGAACTCGGTGCTCAGGAACTGCGGCCGGTGGAACAGTCGGGGCACAGGCCCCAATAGACGACCTCCGCCTCGTCGATGGTGAAGCCGCGGTCGTCGGAGGCGGTCAGGCACGGCGCGTCGCCGATCGCGCAGTCGACGTCGACGACGGCGCCGCAGGAACGGCAGACGAGGTGGTGGTGGTTGTCCCCCACGCGCCCCTCGTACCGGGCCGGGTGACCGGCCGGCTCGATACGGCGGACCAGACCCGCCGCGGTGAGTGCGTGAAGGGCCTCGTAGACGGCTTGCAGGGAGATGTGGCCCACGCGGTCGCGCACCCCGGAGGCGATCGCCTCGACGCCGAGGTGGTCGCCCGCCCGGACGGTCTCCAGCAGCGCGACACGGGCCGCCGTCACGCGCAGGCCGGCACCGCGGAGTTCGTCGGCGGTGGTCGGGGGCGGGGAGGCGGGCATGAGGGGGAACCTACCCCCATAAACACGAAGGGTTCAAGAAAACGAACAGTGCAATTCTGGTCGCGTGCCGTCGCCCGCCGGCCATCCCCCGGTCCTGTGCGACACCCGCCCCGAGGTTTGCCCACGCGTATGCCTTCGCGTTCGCCGTCGCGCCGGACTCCGCCTCGCCCTGACCGGTGGCGTGAGGGCGGGGGTACGGCGGTCGGTCGCGGCGCGGCTCGGCGGGACGGTCCGGGGCATGCCCGCATCATGTGGCCCCGGACCGACGACGACCGCGCGGCAAGCCGGACCATCCTCCGAACGGGTGAGCCCGAGCGCCCGCACCCGTCTGACCGCGCCCCGGTCCCCGCCGCCCCGCCCGACCGAGAACATGCGTCCTGGGCCGGGCCGGCCGCCTCGCAGGCTCGATCCGGCCCGAGCAGCCCTGGCCGCGCTTGGCGGCGCGGCGGTGGCGAGCGGTCAAGGAGCGGCACGGCGGCGAGCGGTCGAGGACGGCATGGCGGCGGCGAGCGGTCGGGGGCGGTGCGGCGGTCGGGGCGGCGCGGCCGGGGAAGCGGAGTTCGCCCTCGTGTCGAAAACCGCCCTCGCGGCGATGACCGGCCAAGCCCTTCGGGCCCCTGTCCACGGGCGACGAGATCCGCGCCCCCACCACCCCTGTCCGCGCCGCCCTGTGCGAGGGTGGCGGGTTCACACTCCCCGGAGGTGCCGTCAGCCGGTGTGCCCGCCGGCGGTCCGGGCGGATCGGTAGCGGCGGGCCAGGGCGTGGAAAGCCTCCTTCGGTGCCCAGTGCCAGCCCGAGGCGGGGTCGTCCGGACGGTCCTTGATGGTCTTGGTGATGGCGTAGCTCGCCAGGTCGAGGTCGTGGCGTGGGTCGCCCGGGCGGTGCGGGGCGCCGGGGGTCACGAACTCGAAGGCCATGGCCGCGTACAGGTCCATCGAGGAGAAGGCGTCGAGCAGGTGCATCAGGTAGGCCGCCTGGGTGCGCTCGCTGCGGACCAGGTCGCCCTTGATCTCCGGGGGGTTCTTGTCGCGGTCGACGATGTCCCAGCCCATGCCGGCCGTCTTGGGCGCCCCGACGTAGGCGCAGGTGCCGAACTCGGTGATGGCCAGCGGTTTCCCCCAGCGCAGATAGCGGCTCAACTCCCTTACGTAGTCGGCCCGGTGGGGGAAGTACGAGTAGTAGTCGATGCCCACGATGTCGAACAGGCGCCAGTCGACCTCGTCGTCCTGGGCGGCGGCGTAGCTCAGCCGGCCGCCAAAGACGGACCGCCCGACCGCGGCCGCCTTCGCCGTGAAGCGGTCCAGTCGGCGCTGCATCGCCACGGGGTCCACCGTGCCGTCGAGGAGGTTCCGGATGCGTTCGAACACAGTGTCGCCGGGCACGATCCCGGGCACGAACAGCCAGAACTCGCAGCCCACACTGAGGTCCACGACCGCGCCGTGCCGGCGCAGCCGCTCCGCGAACCGGCCGGTCTCTGCGAGGTGTTCCAGGATGTCCCGCTCCGGGACGTCGCCGAGGGTCGGCTGGAGCCAGACCCGCAGCCCCCGTTCGGCCGCCTCCGCGGCGGTGGACGTGAGCCGTTCGACTCCGTCGCCCGTCACATCGACGGTGTCGGCGTACAACTCGTCGCGGATGACCCGGATGTCCTCCCGCATCCGGGCCGCGCTGAAGGCCGTACCCGGTGTCTCCCCCTCCCCCACGGTGTACACGACCCCGTGGTGACGCAGTCCGCTGTCCGGTGCCGGGCGCGGTCCGCCCTGCGCGGCGCGGGCCCGGCCCGACGGCAGCACGGTCGCGGCAAGGCCCGCGGACGCCATGCCGGCCAGGAACTGCGCACGCTTGATCCCCTTGGTCCTCTGCATAGGGTCCACCCTGCCGGGCCCACCCGGACCGGCGCCGTCCGCCGACGGTCTACGGCGCGGTGCCCAAGGGTGACCGTCATCCGCCGAAGGGTGCGGTTCCGGCGACGAAAGTTCCGGCGCCGACGGTCCTGCCCCTCGTCGTCCGCACGGCTTCACACGGATGAACCGCGACAGAAGGCACATGACCCACCCAGAATGAGAGACTCGGACTTCGACCCCGAGGTGACCGTCGAGAGGGACGCCGGTGGACCTGGACGCCGTCGCCGACGAGCTGTACGGGCTGCGGCCGGACGAGTTCGTCGCCGCCCGAGACCGCCGTGCCCTGGACGCCCGCAAGGCCGGTGACCAGGCCCTCGCCAAGAAGATCGGCGCGTTGCGGCGGCCCAGCCTGGCCGCCTGGGCCAGCAATCTGCTCGTACACCGGCAGCGGCAGGAGGTGGAGCCGCTGCTGGCCCTCGGCGAGGAGCTGCGCCGGGCCCACCGTGCACTGGACGGTGCGCAGCTGCGCCGGCTCGCCCGTCGGCAGAGCGAGGTGATCGGCGCACTCGGGCGGCAGGCCAGGCGGCTGGCGGCGCAGGCCGGGCGTCCGGTGGGCGAGGAGGTCCAGCGCGAGGTCGAGGAGACCCTGCACGCCGTGCTCGCCGATCCGCGGGCCGCGCGGGAGTGGGCGGCGGGGCGGCTCGTGAAGCCGCTCAGCTCCACGTTCGGTTTTCCGGAGGCCGACGAGGGTGTCCTCGCGCGTCGTCCCGCCGTCCCGCCGGTGACCGGAGCGAAACAGCCTGACGAAGGGGAGGGGGCCGCCGGGCGCGGTGCGGGGAGGAAGCGCGGCAGGACCGAGGAGCGCGAGGACGAGTTGGCGCACCGGCGGCGTCTCGACGAGGCCCGCTCAGCCGCCCGCGACGCCGAACGGGTTCTGCGCGCCCGCGAGGCGGAGGCCCGGGCCGCCGAACGGGAAGCGGAGGAGGCCGGCGACCGGGCGACCGCGGCGCGGCAGCGCGTACGGGAGCTGCGCGCGGAGCTGCGGGGCGCCGAGGAGGAGCAGCGGCGGGCGCGCGCCGACGAAATGGCGGCACGCGACCGGGCCCGGGAGGCCGACCGCACCGTACGGCAGGCCCGGCGCCACGCCGAGACCACTGCGGCCGAAGCGGAACGGCTGGCCGCCGCCCGGACGGACCGCGCGCCGCCGGGCCGCGGGCGCCGGCTGGTCAGCAGGTAGACCATGACGGACTGACTGCGGGGCCCCGCATCACGGGCACGCTGGAGCGCACGTCATGCCCGTGGACGCGGCAGAAGAGCCGCTCTGGCGCGCCCGATGCGCAGCCACGGTGACACGTCGACGGCCAGGACCGGCCGGCTGCCCGGAGAGCTGTTCGTGCAGCAGCGTCAGGTCGACCGGTGACGTCACGTCGGTCGCGACCACGAACGCGACCCCTCCACCAGCGAAGCCATGACCCGCTGGGCCGCCATCGGTCTCACGACCCGGCGCCGCCCGGGGTGAGGATTTCCATGAGATGTCCGTCGGGGTCACGGAAGTAGGTGCCCCTGCGGCCTATGGTGTGCTTGCTGTGGTAGATCTGCCCGATTGCCTGGCATGCGGGATCGCCGTAGTGGGTGATTCCGCCCTGCTGGATGCGGGCGAGGGCGGCGTCGAACTCCTGCTCGCCGACCATGAACGCGTAGTGGTGTGGCTCGAAGTCGTCCAACTGGTCGTAGTCCAGGCTGACCTGGTTGGCCAGCGTGACCGGCGTGAAATGTGCCACCGGCGGATCGATTCTCAGGCCGAGAATGTCTGCAAGGAACTGCGCCGAGGCTTGCGGGTCCCGGGCCGGGACGATGGTGTGATTCAGTTCCACGGTCATGGTGGCTCCTCTTCACCGCGCTGCGGCTGCCGTGTCATACGTCGATGTCATACGTCGATCTGCTCGAAGATGTGCGGGTACGACACGATGTCGTCGGGGAACTCGGCCGCCATGCGCTGGAACTCCGGACTGGCGAACGCCGTGGCGAGCGCCTCCGTCGACTCCCATACCGCGACGTTCATCAGGAGTTGACTGTCCGCCGTTCCCTTGTGCATCTGCAGGGAGACGAATCCCGGCTGAGCCTTCATGAACTCCGCCTGCCTCCGAAAGAGGGTCAGGAAAGCTTCACTCGTCTCCTTCGGGACGAAGAAGGTGTTGGCCAGGACGATGGGCCCGGTCCTCTCCTTGAACTGCGCGAACATCTGCGTATTCGGGTCCAGGCTCTGCAGCTTGGCCATCTTCGGCACTTCCTCTCACTGTCGGTTGTCCCACGGCACCGAGGCCGGACCCCGTCGTAGTGGCGGATGAACGTTAGGTGGGTGAGTACTCACTCACCCCTGTCCTATGGTGAGTGAGTACTCACTCCCGCGTCAAGCCTGTTGGAGCGCGCATGGACCAGAAGCCGAAGCTCGGTTCACTGCTCGAACGCCTTCGTTCAAAAGGACATCGCTCATGAAGCAGCGCTCTTCTATGAGCAGACCTTTCCGATGGCCGCGTCCCTGTATGCGGAGCCCCGCCTCAAGCGCCGCCACGGCGACACCCTGCGCGAGAGGGGCACCGGCCCGCACCGCCCGATGATCCGCCGCCACATCATCCGGCGGAACAAGCACGCCGCCGACGAACGCCTTCGCGAGGTCGCGAACGGGGTGAACGTTGCCTGCATCAGAGGACGGACCGGCGATAGACCTGCCGTGAACCGCCTTCCGGGCCCGGATCGGCGGCCTCGGCCGGACTGAAACCGAGGCGCTCGTAGAAGACGCGTGCACCGCTGGCGACTGCGCCGGGGTGGTCGGCCCCGAAGGTGATCACCTCAATGCTGCCCGGACCGCGCACGAACCTGCGTGTCGCGTCAGCAATCAACGCACGACCGACCCCCTTCCCGCGTTCCTTCTCCGAGACGGCGAGTTAGTGGACGTGGTAGGTCGGGGCCTTGCTGCCAAACAGCAGGCCGCCGAGGACATCCGATCCTGAGACGGCGACGAGCGCCGTGGACCGGCGAATGTGCTTGTCCACGGCGCTTTCGAAACCAGGATTCCCCACCATCGGGCCGAACCAGTGCTCGACCTGAGCTGCCAAGCCAAGGAGGCCGGGGAAGTCCTGCTCCCGCGCAAGTCTGACGATCACCGGAGCTGTCTGGCAGGCATGGCGAACGTTGCCTGACGCGGCACTGGATTCGTACCTTCCCTCCGACTCCGGCGACAGCGGATCGCCGGGTGAGCCGGCCCGGGTCGGCCGCGATGAGGCCAGGCTTCCGTCCCGCGCCGAGTGCCGCACAGGTGCGTGGCCCGGCGCACGCAGAGCACGGGTTCATCGCCTGACCGGGGCAGCGCCGGTCGCCGCGACGGACAGCTCCCACAGCCGTGCTGCTGCGTCGGGGTCGATGGCGTAGGCGCGGACGCCGTCGTCGTCCATGGGCGCGGCGGGGGCGGAGACGCGCGCGACGTCGCAGTTCTCGAGGTAGAGCCCGCCGCGGCCGTCGAGGAGCGGGGAGGTGGCGGCCCACAGGCCGGTGGCAGCGCCTTGGGAGGGTGTCTTGAAGTCGGCGCCGATCACGTTGCCGTGCTCGTCCACCCATCCACGTTCGACCTGTTCCTGGAGGGTCATCTCCCGCTGGAGGCCGGTGATGATCTTGCCTGGGTGGAGAGCGAACGCCCGGACGCCGTCGTTGCGCCCGAGGGCGTCAAACTGCACGGCGAACAGGGCGTTGGCGGTCTTGGCCTGGCCGTAGGCCAGCCACTTGTCGTAGCCGGTGCGAAAGTGCGGGTCGTGCCAGCGGATGTCGCTCAAGGTGTGCCCGGCGGAGCTGTTGACGATGACGCGCGCACCGCCGGTGGCGGCCAGGAGCGGGTAGAGCTCGCAGGCGAGGGTGAAGTGTCCGAAGTGGTTGACGGCGAGCTGGCCTTCCCAGCCCGGCCCGACGCGTCGCTCAGGGGTGGCCATGACGCCGGCGACGGCCATAAGGAGATCGAGCCTGCTGAGGGATTCACTGATGTGTGCGGCGGCGGCGCGCACGCTGTCGAGGTCCGCCAGATCCATGGGGATGACGTCGCAACCGTCCACATCTGCGAGAGCGACGCGGGCGAGGCCGGGACGGCGTGCCGGAACGACGACCCGGACCCCGGCGGCCGCCAGGCCTCGGGTGGTTTCCAGACCGAGTCCGGAGTAGCCCCCGGTCACGAGGGCGGTTGCGCCGGAGAGGTCGAGGCCGGCGGTGACGTCCTCGGCGGTGCCGGTGTCGGAGAAGGGCGAGCCGAGCGGCTGCTGATCACTGATGGTCATGCCGACGACGCTAGAAACTGGAGCGAGGTCTAGATCAAGTCCTAGGCTGGGCGGCATGGCGACTGCCGAAACGCGTACGGAACCACTGAGCATCGGCGAGGTGGCCGAGCGGACCGGACTCAGCGTGCACGCACTGCGCTTCTACGAGCGCGAGGGCCTGCTGGTCGGACCGGTCCAGCGCACCGCGGGCGGGCGGCGGCGGTACACCACCGCCGATGTCGACTGGCTGCTGATCTGCGTCAGACTGCGCGAATCCGGCATGCCGCTGGCCGACCTCAAACGGTTCGCCGAACTGGTACGGCGTGGCCCGGGCAACGAGGCAGAACGGCTGCAGCTCCTCGATGCACATCAGCAGCGCGTCGAGGCACAGATCCAGGCGCTGGAGGAGTGTCGCTCAGTCATCGCCTGGAAGGTCGGCGTCTACGCCGAACACCTTGCCCGCGGCGAGGCGGGCGGACTCTGGGACCCGACGGTCTGAGGCATGGACAGACATGGTCGCGTCCTGTCAGCCTGCCGATGCCGTCAACAAGGTCCTGACCCGCGACATCCAGTTGCGGTGCGGCAGCGACGTCGAGGGGGATGAGACCTGGGACAAGTCCGCGAGAACTCATGAAGGCTGGCCCGGCAGGCCCAGGATGACGCGGGGCCAACTCGTCAAGGCCGTTGCCGGATACGCCGCTTGGGTGCGGTTCGGTTTCCCGTCACCGGATTCACTCCGGCGGCGGCCCGCTCGTGCCCCGCACGACGAATGTGGGGTCCAACGAGTCCGAGGCTGAGCCGAGTTGGCCGAGTCGTCGCAACAGCGAACACCGCCGATGTACGCTCTGCCCGGTGCCGGCGGGAACGGTCACCCGGTCGCACGCGGGGGCCGGGGCGAGGCGATCAAGGCCGTGCAAGTAGCCTCACTCGTACGGGTGCACCAGGCCCGCCCGTCCGTGGCATCAGGCGGGGTCCGTCGTTCGGCAGCAGTGTGATGTTTGCCATGTGAAGTGATGGACCAGGGGTGAACGGGCAAGGTACCCCTTCATGCCCCAAGCCAACCCTCTGCGGCAGGTGATTCGATGACCACGGCGACGACCCGGGAGCTCCGGACGACGCCGCCCACCCGTACCGGCGACGCGGCCGCCAGGGATTCCCCGGCCGCCGCCACACCCTCGCTGCCGTCCCTCACGGGGCTGCGGTGGATGGCGGCGCTGCTGGTGTTCGGGCTGCACGTGAACAACTTCGGTTACTTCGGAGGCACCGGCGGCCACCTCGTGACCTGGGGATTCGGCGCCGGCGCCACCGGGGTGTCGTTCTTCTTCGTGCTCTCCGGCTTCGTCCTGACCTGGTCGGCGCGGCCCTGCGACCGCGCGCTCGCCTTCTGGCGGCGGCGCATCGCGCGTGTCTACCCCGTGCACCTCGTCACGCTGGCGGTCGCCATGGTCATGGCGTACTCGCTGGCGCACCAGCCGAGACCGACACCGAAACAGGCCCTGTCCAACCTGCTGCTGCTCCACTCCTGGTGGCGCCCCTGGTGGCAGACGCTGAACCCGGTCAGCTGGTCCCTTGCCTGCGAGGCGTTCTTCTATGCCGCCTTCCCCCTGCTGATCCTGCTGTTGCGCCGGCTCGGCGCGCGCGGTTCGGCCGCGCTGGGCGCGCTGTCGGTGGCGGCGGTCGTGCTGCTGGCCTGGGCGGACGCCCACCACTGGTGGTCGTACGAGCTCTACTCGTTCCCCGCGGCCCGGCTGCCGGAGTTCGTCCTCGGCGCGGTCACCGCGCGGCTGGTACTCCTCGGGCGGTGGCGCGGGCCCGGTCTCGAGGCGTCGCTCGCCCTGGCGATCATCGGCTACTTCCTCGTCCCGCAGGTCACGCCCGGCTACCCCGCCACCCTCTGCACGATCGCCGGGTTCACGCTGCTCATCCCGGCCGCGGCGGTCGCGGACGTCCAGGGGCTGCCCTCGCTGTGGCGCCGCCGCCGGCTCGTACGACTCGGTGAACTGTCCTTCGCCTTCTACATGATCCATCTGCTGGTGCTGCGTGCCGGAACCCAGTTGCTCGGGTCGAAGCCGCACTTCGGGCTGCTCGCGGGGGTGGCGGTCACCGCGGTCGCGTTCTCCCTGTCGCTCGGGTTGTCGTGGATCCTGTACGAGGGGGTGGAGCGCCCGGCGAGACGCCTGCTGCTGCGCCGACGGCGCCGCCCCGCTGCCCAGCCGGCCCCCGTCCAGGCACGCCGCGAGGAAGCGGCCGCGGCGTCGCGGGACTGAGCCGGCCCCGGGCTCCTGTCCGAGGCACGTGTGTCTGAGGCACCTGTACAGGCGGGTTGGAAAAGTGGCCTCGGCTCGGCCGCGGAGTGCCGCGTGTCGCTGTGCGGTGTGGCCCTGAAGGCCTCGCGGCCGGCCTCCGGGACCGGGTGCCCGGCCTCCCTGCCCCGTCCCCCCACGCGCGCTGCGGTGCCCTCGGGCCGCACGCGGCGACCTGGTGTTCCGCCGTCCTCGCCCCTAGGTTCTGCGCATCGGGAAAGGGGGCCGGGTGGACCGGGACATCCGTACGGTGGAGGACGTGCTGCGGCTGCTGGACGGGCTGTTCGCGCCGGAGGCCGACCGCTGGACGCAGGGCGCGGCGGCCTGGTGGGACGGCTTCTATGCGGACCGGGACAGACCGGTGCCGTTCTTCGAGGCGAAGCCTGACGAGAACCTTGTGTCCTACCTGGACCGCGGTCTGCTCGTGCCGGGCCGGGCCCTCGACCTGGGCTGTGGTCCCGGCCGTAACGCGCTGCACCTGGCGGCGCACGGTTTCCGCGTGGACGCCGTCGATCTCTCCCCCGCAGCGATCGCATGGGCCGAGGAGCGCGCCCGGGAGGCGGGGCTCGGCACCGTGGGAAGCGACGCCCGGGCCGGGGGCGCCGTGCGCTTCCTCCGCGGTGACGCCTTTTCCCTGAGCACGGGGGCCACGGCCGAGCTGTGTGGCCCGTACGACCTGGTCTACGACTCCGGCTGCTTCCACCACCTGCCACCGCACCGCCGCGTCAGCCATCTCGCGCTGCTGGAGCGGGTGCTGGCACCGGGCGGCCACTTCGTGCTCACCTGTTTCGCCGCCGGGCGGATGGGATCCGAACTTCCCGACGCGGCCTTCTACCGCGAGCCCGGTCTGCGCGGCGGCCTCGCCTACACGCCCGAGTCCCTGCGCCGGATCTTCTCCGGACTGGAGGAGATCGAACTGCGCGCCATGCGACGGCAGCCGGCGGACTCGCCGCTGTTCGGCGAGGAGTTCCTCTGGACGGCGCTGTTCCGCCGCCCCGCCCGGCCGGTCCCGTGTTGCTCCACCGGTCGTTGAGCCGCCCGTCCCGGGGTGGTCCGCACCCGTCCCAGGGGTGCACGGAGTTCCCACCTGGTCGCACGCACGGGTGACGTCGGCAACAGCCAGGAGAGTCCGGCGTGATTCGGGGTAGTCGGCCCGTCACACAGGCCCGGGGGCGTCCGCCGCCGGGCTTACACCGCTTGGCGCAACGAAGGAGCTGTGTCGACGTGCACGGGAACGAGAACGGGGTGTACCGACGGTCGGCCACCGAGGTGTCCGCCCGACGCCCCACGGCACCGGGCCCGGCGGCACGGGCGGACGCCGCCTGGCCGCGTCCGGCACCCGAACCGGCATCCCTGCCCGCCGCGTCCTTCCGCGGGCGCGGGTCAGCCGCCGCACTCGCCACGTCCGAGACGTGGGCCATGTCCTGCCCCGAACCCGCCCCCGGGTCCGCCGAAGCGCACGGTCCCGCGGCCTGCGCGCGCACCGGCCCGGCCGGGTCGTTCGCCGGGCCCTCACCCGGATCCACCCGCGGGATCTCCGGGATCTCCAGCGCCCTCCGCGCCGTCGGCGCCTCCCCGGTGTCCGGCTCCGTCGCCTCCTGGCCCAGGACGCCCGGAGCGCGTGGAGCCGCGGTGGCGCGGAACGGCTCGCGGCGATCCAGCAGGGCCGCCGGCTCGCTCTCCTTGGGGGCGCGCAGGTCGGCTCGCCGACGGGGGCGCGGTGTGGTCCCCCTTTCGCAGGCTCTGGGACGACGTCCGCCGGGGCGCTAGAAGGGTTCGTCCGGCTGCTCCGGCCGGGATTCCCTGAGCGGTCCGCCATGTATCAAGTCACCTAGGAATCAACGGAGTTGGTCATGTCGGGACGTTCCTCGGAGGGGTTTGGTCCGGCCGGAAACGGACCGTTATCGTTGCTGGACGGCAATGATCGGCCCGGGGCCCGCCGACGGGTGGCGGGTCCTGGCTGTGCGAGAGGAGAGAATGAGAGTGCCGGAGCAGGACGCGGCCGCATCGGCGCCGCAGACGGTGAGTTCCTTCCTGGAGCGGCGCCGGGAGCAGATCGCCCAGCGCTGGGCCGACGCCCCCTTGTTCCGCACGGTCTTCACCGTCTCCCGCGACGAGGCGGTGGAGGCGTGCAAGGCCGTCGTGGACGCCCTGTCCGAGGTGGCGGTGAGCGGACGCCTGGAGGACATCATGTCCCCCGGCTTCCGGCCGGTGCGCGACCAGTTGGGACGCATGACGCAGACCAGGGCCCTCACCGGTTCGACTCCGTCCCAGATCGCGGACGAGGTCGCCGGACTGCGGGTCCCCGTCGTGGAATTGCTGCGCGAGGAGTTCCCCGACCCCGCTGCCCCACGGGCCCAGGAGAGCGTGCTGGCGCTGACCCTGCTGCTCGGCACGTTGCGCCTGGTGGTGATGGAGACGGCCCTCGACGCGAACGCGGAGCTGATCGAGCGGCAGCGGCAGCAGCTGCTCGAAGTCGCCACCCCGGTCATCAAGTTGTGGGAGGGCACGGTTGCCGTCCCGCTGATCGGGACCCTGGACAGCGCCCGCAGCCAGGTCGTCATGGAGTCGCTGCTGGAGGCCATCGTCGAGCAGCGCGCCCGGTTCGCCATCCTGGACATCACCGGTGTGTCCACGGTCGACTCGCTCGTCGCACAGCATCTGATGAAGACGGTGGCCGCCGCGCGGCTGATGGGCGCCGAGTGCATCGTCTCCGGCATCCGTCCGGCCATCGCGCAGACGATCGTGCAGCTGGGCATCGACCTCGGCTCGGTGCTCACCCGTGCCTCGCTGGCCGACGCCCTCGCCTACGCACTGAGCCGGCAGGGCATCGAGGTCTCCCGCGCGGACGCGGATGCGAGCGCGCGGTGAGCCAGCCCTCTCCCGGTCGGCCGGCCCAGGTCCCGGTGCTCGCGCTGGGCGACGTCCTGCTGGTCTCGCTCCAGGGCGAGCTGCACGACGGCATGGCCGAACAGCTGCAGCAGGACATCACCAGCCGCATCGCCACCAGCCGGGTGACCGGCGTGGTGCTCGACATCTCCGGGGTGGACGTCGTCGACTCGTTCCTCGGCCGGGTGCTCGCCGAGATCGCCTCCACGGCCCGGCTGCTGGCGGCCCGTACGGTGCTGGCCGGGATGCGGCCCGCCGTGGCGATCACACTCGTCGAGCTGGGGCTCACCCTCCCCGGCCTGGTCACCGCCCTCGACGTCGACCGGGCCCTGGAACTGTTGGCTCAGAGGGGGACATGATGCAGGCGTCCGGCCAGGCTTCCGCGACCAGCCTGCCCATCGGCTCGGACGCGGATCTGGCGTGGGTGCGGCAGCAGGTGCGGCGGTGCGCGGCCCAGCTGGGTTTCGGGCTGGTCCAGCAGACCAAGCTGGTCACGGCCGCGAGCGAGCTGGCCCGCAACACGCTGGTGCACGGCGGTGGCGGCCGGGCGGAGATCACTCCGCTGGACAACGGCCGCAGCCGGGGTCTGAGGATGTGCTTCATCGACAACGGCCCGGGCATCCGCGATCTGGAGCTGGCCATGACCGACGGCTACACCACCGGAGGCGGTCTCGGCCTCGGGCTGAGCGGCGCCAAGCGGCTGGTGCACGAGTTCGCCGTGGACACCGAGCCCGGCCGGGGCACGACCGTCACGGCTGTCGCCTGGGTGGCGCAGGTTCCCTCGTCGCGTCCGGGGGTGGGATGAGCCGGGTCTGGGAGGTGCCGGTGGGTGACTCCACGCGGGTGCGGGACGCGCGGACGGCCGCCCGGGAGGCGTGCGCGCACGCGGACCTCGCCCCGCTGCGGACCGCGGCGGCCGAACTCGTCGCCACCGAGCTGGCCACCAATCTGCTCAAGCACGCGGGCGGCGGCCGCATGGTGGTCAATCTCGTGGGGCCTCCGGGCGGCGGTCCGGGTGTGTCGGTGCAGCTCTTCTCGCTCGACCACGGGCCGGGCATCGCCGATGTCCCGGCGGCGCTGCGGGACGGCTACACCACCGCCGGGGTCTCCCTCGGCGCCGGTCTGGGCAGCTGTCTGCGCAGCGCCGACGCCTTCCATCTGTACAGCGCGCCGGGCCGTGGCACGGTGGCGGCGGCCAGGATCGACCCGGAGCACGCCGGGTCCAAGACGCCCACGGCACAGGCACAGGCGCCTGCGGGCGGGATCTCCGTCTCGCTGGCCCGGGCCGAGCAGTGCGGTGACGCCTGGAGCTGGGCGCGTTCCGGCCCCCTGCTGACCCTGCTCCTCGCGGACGGGCTGGGGCACGGCCCGAAGGCGGCGCACGCGTCCACCGCCGCCGTGACGGAGCTGCGGCACGGAGCGCACCTGCCACCCGTCGACCTCCTGCGCCGACTGCACACGGCGCTGCGGCCCACCCGGGGCGCGGCGGTCGCCGTGGCCCAGCTGGACACGGAGCGGGCGGAACTCTGTTTCGCCGGGGTCGGCAACCTCGGCGCCCGGCTGTGGACCGGGGACGGCTGGACGTCCCTCGTCTCCCATCCGGGGATCGTCGGGGCGTACTTCCCGGCGCGCCTTCCCATGCGGAGGTTGCCGTGGGGCCCGGGCAGCCTGCTCGTCGTGCACAGCGACGGGCTGCCCAGCCGTTGGACACCGCCGGAGGACCCCCGGCTGCTCGCCCAGGATCCCGCGGTGCTGGCCGCTGCCGTCCTGCGCGACGCGGGCAGTCCCGCCCGCCCCGTACGTGACGACACCAGCGTGGCCGTACTGGCCCCCGACCGCCGGACCAGCATCCATGACAGCCGTCTCTGACACCTGGACCCTCGCCGGTGCCACGGACGCGGCCCGCGCCCGTGCCCTGCTGGCGCGGCTCACCGCCGACGCCGCGGTGCCCGCGCTCGACCGCGCCCGATTCCTGACCGCGCTCGGCGCCCGGCTGCGGCGCTGCCGGGACGGCGCCCGCGTGGAGCTGACCGTGACCGCTCACAACGACGGAACGCTGGATGTGGAGCTGTGCGGGCCCGACCCGTGGCAGTACACCCTTTCCTGCCCCACCCCGGTCACCGGGCCGCTGCCGAGGCCCGCCGACCTCGACGACGCGTGGCTCGCCGAGGCCGTCCTGGACGCCGACGAGGACGCGGCCGCCGTCCTCACGCACCTGGCGGAGACGGAGAAGCTGGTCCGTTTCCACCGCGAGGAGCTGCACCAGACCAACCAGGGCGTGCTCGCCCTGCACGCCGAGCTGGAGGCGGCGGCGCTGGCACAGAGGGAGCTGCTCGACGCCGAGCGGGCGGCCCGTGCGGAGGCGGAGAACGCCCGCCGGCAGCTGACCTTCCTCGCCGACGCCAGCGCCGCGCTGAACGCCTCCCTGGACCACGAGGACATCCTGCGCCGGCTGCCGCAGCTACTGGTCCCGGAGTACGCCCGGCACGTCGACGTGTGGCTCGTGGACGACGAGCGGACGCCCCCGGCCGAGCGGGCGGCGGCTTCGGTGACGGCGGCCCGCACCGGCCGGCCCCAGCACGCGGGCCCGCGCCCGGGCGGACTGCCGGGTGTGGACGACCTGCCGGCCTCGGCCCTGTCCCCGGACCGGCCGCTGCTGTGTCTGCCGCTCGGCGCGCGTGCGGTGCAGGGCGTGCTGACCCTGGCCGCGCACGGCGACCGTTTCGATCCGGACACCACGGTGATGCTGGTCGAGCTGGCCCGGCGGGCGGGCATCGCGCTGGACAACGCCCGCCAGTACCAGCAGCACCGCAACGTCGCCGAGGAGCTGCAGCGTGCCCAGCTCACCGAGCTGCCCGCAGCGCCGGGCCTCGCGCTGGCCGCGCGCTATCTGCCGGCCACGCACGGGATGAACATCGGCGGCGACTGGTACGACGCCTTCCCGCAGCCCGACGGGAGTGTGCTGGCGGTGATAGGGGACGTCACGGGGCACGGACTGCGGGCGGCGGTCATCATGGGCCAGCTGCGCACCGCCCTGCGCGCGTATGCCGTCGAGGGCAACGGGCCCGCCCGTGTCCTCACCCTGCTGCACCGGATGCTCCGCCACCAGCAGCCGGAGCTGTACGCGACCTGTGCCGTCGCCCGGTTCACGCCCGGGGACCCCTGGGTCCTGTGGGCGTCCGCCGGGCATCCGCCGGCCGTCGTGCGCGGCCCCGGGGGCGAGGTGCGGGTGCTGGAGGCCAAGCCGGGGATCATGCTGGGCGTCCCGGTGCCCTTCGAGTACGAGGAGCAGCTCGTCGAGTTGCCCGCGGGCTCGACGCTCGCGCTGTACACGGACGGCCTGGTGGAGCGGCGGTCCGCCGGGATCGACGCGGGCATCGAGCGGCTGGCGGGGGCCATGGGCGCGCTCGGCGCGGCCGAGCTGGAGGACCTGGAGTCGGCGGCCGACTCGCTGCTGAAGCCGATGCTGCACGACTCCGAACACGACGACGACATCTGCCTGTTGCTCTGCCGCACCGCCGGGACCTGACGGCCGCGGGGGGGGGGGGGGGGGGGGGGGGGGGGGGGGGGGGGGGGGGGGGGGGGGGGGGGGGGGGGGGGGAGGAGGGGGGGGGGGGGGGGGGGGGCGG
>NZ_JBVJVZ010000003.1:430658-565371 GCF_055603245.1 Streptomyces sp. NPDC037290
CAGTCTAATGCCACACCCCCAAACACCCCCCCCCCCCCCCCCCTCCCCCCCCCCCCCCCCCCCCCCCCCCCCCCCCCTTCCCCCCCCCCCCCCCCCCCCCCCCCCCCCCCGCGAAGGGTGTCACCGGCTGACGCTCACGTCAGGCGGTGGAGGGGAAGCGGTCCCACACCCGGTGCGAGCCGAGCAGTTGGACGAGTTCCTGGAGGACCGTCGTCGCGCCGTCGCCGGCGATCACACCGGGCGCGTCGACGGGGATGCCGGCTGCCTCCAGCGCGCTCTGCGCCCCCTTGGTGGCGCCGATGGCCTTGCCGTGCCGGTACGCCTCCGCCAGCAGCAGCCCCACCCGCGGATCCGGGGTGCCCTCCTGGGCGGTGGGCAGGCCCGCCTTGGCGTCACGGGCGCCGTAGGCGTCGGCGCCGACGCCGGGGGTGCCGGCCACCAGCAGGGCGTCGAACTCCACCGACCGTGCCGTGGCATAGGTACGCTGCACGCTCAGCGCGTCCCCGTCGGAACCGAGGGTGCCGCCCGTCGGTGCGACGATCAGCGGGACCATGCCGCCGTCCAGCACCTCCTGGCGTACGGCCCGTACGCCGTCCAGGTCGCCATCGGGGCCGGTGACGATGCCGATGATCCGGCCGTCGGTGGGCCAGGTGTGCCCGACCTGGGACAGGGCGGGGCTCGGCGCGACGTCGGCCAGGGGGACGGTGGGCCGCGGGGCGGGCAGGCCGAGGCCGGTGGCGACGCCCGCGCACAGCTCCGGGTCGATGTTCGCCAGCACCTGCAAGGCCCGTTCCCTGATGGCCTGTTCGTAGCATTTGGCGAGTTCGAAGGTGTAGGCGCCGATGATGTGCTCGCGTTCCACCGGGCTCATGCTGAGCCAGAACCGGCGCGGCTGGCTGAAGTGGTCGTCGAACGACGCCGGCGCCTCGCGGACCTTGGCCGCCTCCGGGACCCGTACCGGAGCCTCGACGAACGCGCCCGCGTCGGCGCCTGCCGTGAACGGGCAGCCGCCGTCGAGTGAGTTGGGCCGGTAGGGGGCCGCGCCCCGGTGCACGGCCGTCTGGTGCATGCCGTCGCGCAGCATGTCGTTGACGGGGGCGTGCGGACGGTTGATCGGGATCTGCGCGAAGTTGGGGCCGCCGAGGCGGGTGATCTGGGTGTCCAGGTAGGAGAACAGCCGCCCGGACAGCAGGGGGTCGTCGGTGATGTCGATGCCGGGAACGAGGTGGCCGGGGTGGAAGGCGACCTGCTCGGTCTCGGCGAAGAAGTTGGAGGGGTTGCGGTCGAGGGTGAGCAGTCCGATGGGCTGCACGGGGGCGAGTTCCTCGGGGACGATGTTGGTGGGGTCCAGCAGGTCGATGCCCTCGAAGGTCTGGTCCGGGGTGTCGGGGAAGGTCTGGATGCCGAACTCCCACTCGGGGTACGCGCCTGCCTCGATGGCGTCGGCGAGGTCCCGGCGGTGGAAGTCCGGGTCGACGCCGTTGATGATCTGCGCCTCCTCCCAGACCAGCGAGTGCACGCCCAGCTTCGGCTTCCAGTGGAACTTCACCAGTGTCGTCCCGCCGGCGGCGTCGACCAGGCGGAAGGTGTGGATGCCGAAGCCCCCCATCGTGCGGTACGACCGCGGGATGCCCCGGTCGGACATGTTCCACAGGGTGTGGTGGGTGGCCTCGGTGTGCAGGGTGACGAAGTCCCAGAAGGTGTCGTGGGCGCTCTGTGCCTGCGGGATCTCCCGGTCCGGGTGCGGTTTGGCGGCGTGCACGACGTCCGGGAACTTGATCGCGTCCTGGATGAAGAAGACCGGGATGTTGTTGCCGACCAGGTCGAAGACGCCCTCGCTGGTGTAGAACTTCGTGGCGAAGCCGCGGGTGTCCCGGACGGTGTCGGCGGAGCCCCGGGAGCCGAGCACGGTGGAGAAGCGGACGAACACCGGGGTCTCGACGTCCTCGGCGAGAAAGGCCGCCTTCGTGACGTTCGCGGCCGTGCCGTAGCTGCGGAAGATCCCGTGCGCCGCGGCGCCGCGGGCGTGGACCACGCGCTCGGGGATGCGTTCGTGGTCGAAGTGCATGATCTTTTCCCGCAGGTGGTGGTCCTGCAGGAGCACCGGGCCGCGGGGTCCCGCCTTGAGCGAGTGGTCGGTGTCGTACAGCCGGGTGCCCTGGGCGTTGGTCAGATAGCTGCCGCTCTGCGCCATCCGGGCCTGGTCGGCGCCGGTGGGCTGGCCGGTGGGCGAGACGGTGTCGGGGCCGGTCTGGTCGGGTTTGGGCGGGAACGGCTCATGGGGTTCGGTCGGCTCGGCGACCGGCGGCGTCCGGGGACCGGGCTTGCCGGGGATCCCCTCCTCCGGGCCCGCGCCACCACCGTGCAGGGCGTCCGTCACCTTGTCCGCCGCTCGCTTCAAGGGGTTCGTCTCGCTCATCTCCACCATTCCTTCGCTGGTCACGGGGCGGGACCGGCACCGGCGAGGCGGGGTGCCCGACCCGCGGTGGCCACACCCGGGCACACGGCCGACAGACACGAACAGATCAGGGAAAAGGGGTCGACGCGGCCCTCGTAGCGAGGTCCCCGGGCCGGTGCGTCCGAAACCGGGAATCACGGAGGATCTCCGGTCGGGGTGAAGTCGGGCCGTCTCCCATCGAGTAGCCGGGACGGCAGGCCCGCCGGACGCGTTCGTCCGGACCCGGGGACCGTCGAGCAGGACCAAGTGCCCCCTGCCGAGGGTGTCTTCGCCAGGAGGGCCGGCTTCTTGACCCGAGCAGGCAAGCACCCGGCCGCCCGCACCGCCACCTTAGGCGGTGCCCCCGTTCCCCGCAGTTCGAGCGGGCCGGGGCGGGACCGGTCACGGGCGGGCCGTGACCCGCAACGTCTTCAGTGAGGGGTCCGCCGCGTCGGCGATGAGGAAGCCGTGCTCCACTCCGCTGCGCAGGTAATCCAGCACCTCCTTCGTGATCACCTCGCCGGGTGCGACGACGGGGACGCCCGGCGGATAGGGGCTGATCATCTCGGCGGCGATGCGGCCCACGGCCTTTTCGGCGGGCACCTGTTCGGCGGGCCCGAAGAACGCCTCGCGCGGCAGGACGGCCTGTTCGAGTTCGAGCGCGCGGGGCTCGGGCAGCCGCACGGCGGGCCGCCGCTCGATGGAGCCGGCGTTCTCCACCAGGGCACTGATGGAGTCGAGGAGGATCTTCTCGGTCTCGTCGTCGTCGGAGTGGGTGATGGAGGCGCTGATCCGGCAGGTGTCCGAGCCGCCCACGTCGACATGCCGGTGGGCCCGCAGCCATTCGGCCGCCTGCATGCCGCTGATGCCGAGGTCCCGGACCTCGATGACGATCTTCATGGGGTCGAACTCGGCCGCCAGGCCCTCCTCGACGACCTCGCCGCCCATCACCCGCAGCCCCGGCAGTTCCCGCAGCACCGCCCGGATGCGCTCGGCCCGGTGGACGGCCGCCTCCAGCAGCTCGTGGCCCTGCTCGGCCATCTGCCGCCGCCAGCCGTCCAGGGCGCCGTACACCAGGCAGGAGGCGCTGGTGGTGCCGAGCAGGTCCTCGCGCTGCTTGAGCACCTCGGGCGCCACCCGGTCGTGCTGGAGGTGGAACACCGAACTCTGCTCGATGGCACCGCCCATCTTGTGGACGCTGGTGACGACCAGGTCGGCGTCGGCGTCCATGCCCCAGGCCGGCAGGTCCGGGTGGAAGGGCAGGTGGGCGCCCCAGGCCTCGTCCACGATGAGCGGTACGTCGTAGGCGTGGCAGGCGTCGGCGACGCCCCGGATGTCGCCACAGGTACCCCAGTCGGTGGGCGTGATCAGCAGCATGCCCTTGGCGTCGGGGTGCTCGCGCAGCCGGTCGCGGACGTCGTCGGGCTCCGGCGGATGGGCCATGTGCCGTTCGGCGTCAAACTTCGGGTGGACCCAGATCGGCTCCACACCGTTGATGATCACCGCCGCGATGACCGACTTGTGCGCGTTGCGGGACAGCAGCAGCTTCTCCCCCGGCCCGGCGACCGAGCACATGGCGGTCTTCACGGACAGGGAGCTGCCACAGGTCGAGAAGAAGGCGTGCTCGGCGCCGACCGCGTCGGCCATCAGCTCCTGTGCCTGTTCCAGTACCCCCTGGGACTCCCGGCGGTCGTCGAGGCCGTTGAGGGTCAGCACGTCCGAGCGGAAGACGTCGAGGCCGAGGACGGCGGCGACCCGGGGATCGGTACCGCGGCCCTGTTTGTGTCCCGGCGGCCCGAACACCACGTCGCCGCGGCGCCGGAACTCCTCCAGGGCCTCGAGTACGGGGGCGCGCGAGTGATCCATCACTGTCCTCCTGAGCCGGTCGGTTCCGCACCCTCCGTGTTGCACCCGGCACACACTCGAAACCCCGGGCCCTCAGTGGGCCGAGCCGCAGATCACGGCCGGGCCGTCACCCCTGCCCCCGGGCTCTCCCTCGGGTGCTGAGCGTTCCGCGTCCCGTGCGCGGGCCACCGCCTCGGACAGAGCGCGGCGGACGGCGTCGGGCAGCCTGCCGCCGGCGGGCCACTGCACCACACAGCGGGCCACCTCGCGGAGTTTGACGTTGGTGTGCTGCGAGACCTGCCGGAGCACCTCCCAGCCCTGGTCCGGCCGCAGTCCGCCGGCGGTGATGACCACGCCGATCGCCTGGTCCACCAGGGCGTGCGAGACCACGGCCCGGCGCAACTGGGTCACCTCCTCCTGGAGTGCCGCCAACTGGTCCGCCTGCTCGTCGCGTCCGATCATGCCGCTCACCCTGCGCAGCTCGCCCGGCCCGCGCCAGCCACCAGGCGAAGGACATCGCCCCCACCCGTACAGAAAACGAAGAACACCAGGTCAGGCGTTACATGGTCGGAGGATTCCGGGGCAGGAGGGGCGCATGGACACGCTCACCTTCGACAGCGCCGATCTGGCGGCGACGGAAGAGTTCCTCAGCCGTGCCTACGCCCGGATGCGCATCGGCAGCAGCACGCCCGAGGCCGGCCGGGCCCAGGTCCGGCGCAGCGCCATCGCCCCGGTGAGCGTGGACGAACTCGCGCTCGACTTCGAGATGAGCTACTCGGTGACCCCGCTGGGCCGGGTGTGCCTGTGCGTGATCCATGAGGGCACCGTGCGGGACCACGGCTTCCAGGGCATCGAGGACGACGCCTTCGGGCCGGGGGACGTGGTGCTGCTCGCGCCGCCGGACCTGCCGTACGCGGGGCGGATCTGCCACGCCCGCTACACCATCACGATGCTGGACCCGGCGCTGCTCACCCAGGTGGCCGCCGGTCCGGACGCCTCGGGTCCGGTACGGCTGACGGGCCACCGGCCGCACTCGGCGGACGCCGCCCGACGGCTGAGTCACACCATCGGCCATCTGCGCGATCACGTGCTGTCCGACCCGGAGACCGCCGATCAGCCGCTGGTCGCCGCGACGGCCGCACAGTACCTGGCGGCGAGCGTCCTCAACACGTTCCCGAACACCGCCCTGCCCGGCCCCACCCCGGCCGACCGCAGGGACGCGCATCCGGCCGTGCTGCGGCGTGCGCTCGCCTACATCGACGACCACGCCGATCAGCCGGTGACCGTCGCCGAGATCGCCGCGGCGGCGCATGTGACCGTACGGGCCCTGCAGTACGCCTTCCGGCAGCACCTGGACACCACCCCGCTGGCCCATCTGCGCCGGGTCCGGCTCGCACACGCCCACCAGGACCTGGCGGCCGCGGACCCCGGCGGCGGTCAGACCGTCACGGCGATCGCCGCCCGCTGGGGCTTCCACCACCCGGGCCGCTTCGCCGCCCTGTACCGCGACGCCTACCGGCGCGCTCCGCGCACGACGCTGTACGACGGCTGAGAGTGGGGCGCGTCCCGGGTCACGGGAACGACGTCACCTTGGAGGGGACGGTGCTGGTTCCCGACGTGGGCGCGCCGGTGCTGTTGACGACATGGGCGTACTGGCCGTTGCCACCGAGGGAGATCACCAGCAGGTCGTGCAGCCTGACGCCGCTCGTCACCGGCACCTGGAAGCCGTGGGCCTGGACGATCGAGGGGTCTGCGGTGTAGTTGCAGTAACTGCCCAGGCCCCAGGCCTCGTGGGTGGTGACGGAGTCGGCGACCTTGTAGGCCGCGTAGCCGACGGTGCCGTCATGGGTGACGGCGTCGGCGTTCGGGGCGTCGTACGCCTTCTCGTTCTGGTAGAAGATCGTCCGGCCGCGTTCCCCGTTCCAGTAGACGTCGTACTGGTTGAAGTGTTCGACGAACAGGCCGGTGGCGAGCACGTCGTCGCCGTTGACCCGCAGGCCTTGGTCGGCGCGGTTGGTCTCCCAGCCGACGCCGCTGCCGTGGTCGGCACGCCAGATCCAGGTGTGGTCGATGACGACGTCGTTGCTGTTCACCACGACCGAGTCGGTGACGAGACCGGGTCCGGCCCCGCCGACGCGGATGAACACGTCCTGCAGGGTGGTGGGGTCGGCGGAGTGGTCGGCGGTGGAGCCGGGGGCACCGATCCGCAGCAGGGTGTCGGACCTGACCGGTCCGGCGTCGATGAGGAGGCCGGCGAGGCGCACGCCGTCGACGTCCGCCACGTGCAGGGCGTCGATGCCGCCGTCCGGGACGAGCGTGGCGAGGCCGAGGCCGAGGACGACGGTGTCCGGGCGGGTGATGTCGATGGTCCGGTCGAGGTGGTAGATGCCGGGCGTGAACAGGAGGTTGAGGCCCTGGGCGAGGGCGGCGTCGATCGTGGCCGCCGTGGCGCCCGGCTTGACGACGTAGAACTGGTCGAGCGGGAGGGAGGTGCCCGGGGTGTGGGGCCAGGAGACGCCGCGGGCGTTCGTCCGCCTGCTCGGGACGAACACCTTGTAGGAGGAGCCGTCCAGGTAGAGGAACGGCTTCTCGCGGGAGACCGGGGTGGTGTCCAGCGTGGTGTACGGGCCGCTGTCGAAGTTCGTCGCGGGGGCGCCCTGGACGCCGGAGAACGTCATGTTCCAGACGCCGTTGGTCCAGCCGCCCACGGAGCTGTCGCGGGTGTACCACTGCTGCTGGGAGTACGGGCCCACCGTACCGTCGATCCTCGAGTCCGCGATGTAGCCGCCGGAGGCCCAGCCGTAGCCGTCGGGGGCGAGGTTGAGGCCGCCCTGGACGTGGATGCGGCGGAAGGGTGCGGCCTGGGCGACGGCCCAGCGGTCGGTGCCGTTCGACGGCTTGACGGCGAGGTTCTCCGCCGAACGCCAGAAGTTCTGTGTGGCGTTGCCGTTGAACCAGCCGGCGTCGACCGTGACGTCCCCGTTGATCTGCGTGTCGTCGGGGTTCAGGCCGAGCCCGGAGATCGAGGTGTAGAAGCCGATCCGGGCGTTGACGCCGTTGTACGTGCCCGGCTTGAGCAGGAACTGGTAGCGGCCGGTGCCGAACTGGGCGGACTCCTGCTGCTGGAAGACGTCGTCGAACTTCTGCTGGAGGTTCGGGGTGGAGGGATCGACGACGATGACGTTCGGGCCGAGGTCGCCGCCGCCCTGGACCGGTCCCGTCCCGGTGCTCGCGGTGTGCACGGCGACCTCCCACAGGGAGTAGCCGTAACCGGTGCCGCGTGCGGTGCCGTGGACGCGGACGTACCGGCCGGAGCCGCTGACGCCGTACGACGCCGTGCCACCGCTCGCGCCGGTGACGGTCCTGAGGGTGGTCCAGCTCCGCCCGTCGGCGGAGGCCTGGAGCTCGAATTCCTTGCCGTAGGCGGCCTCCCAGGTCAGGTCGATCCCGCACAGGTCCTTGACCGTGCCGAGGTCGACCTGGAGCCACTGGGGGTCCGAGAACTGGCTGGACCAGCGGGTCGAGGTGCTGCCGTCGAAGGCGGCGGATGCGGGGGTGCCGGCGTTCTCGCTGGAGGACGCGGTGGCGGGCCGGCCCTGGGCGGCGTTGGCCGTGTCGCAGGTCTGGTCCGCGGCCGAGGCGGCCGGCGCGTGGGCGAAGGGCAGGGTGAGCAGGGCGGCCACGGCGGCCAGTGCGACACCCGGGAATCTCGGTCTGGTGCGGCTCGTCATGCGGAGGGTCATCGGGCGGCTCCCGGTGGAATGGGTCAAGTTACTGACCCCACGGCTTAGTTCATGTTTTGATTTAAGTGGTGAGACAAGCGGGCGGCAAGCCTTCGGAAGCCAAAACCTTCAGAACCGCAGCCCGTGACCCGGTGCCAGGAGGAGGTGGGGGTCGTGGCGCCGTTTGGCGTCGGCGAGGACCGGCCAGCAACTGCCGTAGTGCTCCCGCCAATCGGCGTCCGACATGGGCATGGCGTTGACCGGGTAGGCCACCGCGCCCTGGGACCGGGCGAGTTCGTACGCCGCACGGTTGGCTGCCACCATCGCCGCGGCCGTCTCGGGGCTGTCCGGCGGGGCGGTGCGCAACAGGGCGAGGAGATACAGGACCTGACCGGACGGGCGACGGAAGAGGGGGGCGCGCAGCCGGCTGGAGAGCACCGGGTACAGCAGGACGAGGCCGGTGTTCCTCAGGTCACGGAAGGCCGGGTCGGCGAGTACGGCGCGGACGACGGACTCGGCGCTGTCGAGCGGCAGCAGCAGATTGAGCCACGGGTGCGGATACAGCCACTCCCCCGTCGCCCGCAGCACCTCCTCGTCCGTGTCCACGCGATGGGCGAACTCCCCGTACCCGAGGTCTTCGGCCTCCAGGGCCGCGGGATCGTGCGCGAGCCCGGCGAGCAGGGTGCCGTCGTCGGGCGGGTACGGGCCGTCGTGCGGGGCCACGGCCTCGATCATGTACTGCCAGTCGTGCTCGCCGGCCGGCCGTGCCTGGCCCTCCAGATGGGCGAAGCGCGGCTCCTCGGCGAGTCGCCGCTGGTCGGCGAGGCAGCGGCTGAGATCGTCGTAGTACAGGCAGTAGCGGCGCACCCGGTCGGGTGCGGGAACCAGGCGCAGGGTGGCGGCCACGATGACGGCGCACTGGCCGAGGCCGGCGAGCACGGCGTGGAACAACTCGGGGTCCCGGTCGGGTGAGCAGACCCGGTGCCGCCCCGCTCCGGTCACCACCTCCAGCTCCAGCACCTGGTCCGCGACCAGGCCGTGCCGGTGGCTGGCACCGCCGAGCCCGCCCGCCGACAGGACGCCGCCGACGCCCGCGCCGAGGTAGTCGGTGAGCACCGCCGGGGTGCGGCCGTGCGGCAGCGTGGCCGCCAGCACCTCCCGCCACAACGCCCCTGCCTCTACCGTCACTTGACTGTCCGTCACGGGACCGATCCGGTTCATCGCCCGCAGGTCCAGCACGATCCCGCCGTCCGCCTGGCCCTGGCCGTACAGGGAGTGGCCACCGCCGCGCACGCTCACCGGGACGCCCCGGGGTCCGGCGGACTCCAGCAGGTCCTTGATCTCGGTGGCGGACCGCGGGCGCAGGACGCCGAGCGGCTCGGCCCGCACGATGTGCCCGAAGTCCTGCGCACACGCGCGGAGCGTTACCGGGCGGGTGTCCAGGACCCGGCCGAGGCGGGCGGGGAGGTCGTGGGCCTGCGTCATGCCGGCATCCCATCAGACAGCGCGGCGCCCGTCGAGAGCACCGTCAACTGCCCTGCCGCGTCTGGTTCTTGATCAGATCGATCAGTGCGGCGTGGGTCTCCGCGTCGGCCGCGGCGACCAGGCCGCCGGCGCCGGTGAGCACGGGTTCGCCGTGGAGCCCGGTCACGGTGCAGCCGGCCGCCCGGCACAGGGCGATGCCAGCCGCGAAGTGCACGCTGTCGCGCAGGTCTCCGTCGGTGACGTAGGCGGCCCTGCGTCCGGCGGCGACCCAGGCCACCGCGAGGGTGCTGGAGATCACCCGGGGCCGGAACCGTTCGGCGAAGCCGGGGTCGGCGAGGAGGCGGGCGCCCTGGAAACCCGGGGCGTTGGGGAACGACGGGTCGAGATTGACGTCCACCAGCGCCGATCCGGCCCGGGGCGTCAGACGCTCGTCGGCGCCGTCCCGGTGGAGCCGGGCCGCCTCGCCGTCGGTCCAGAACACCTCACCGCTGAACGGGTCGGCACTCGCCGCGGCCGTGACGCGGTCCCCCTCCCGCAGGGCGACGTTCACGCAGGCGAGCATCGTGCGCACCGCGTAGTTGAGGGTGCCGCACAGGGGGTCGACGAGCCAGCGACGGTGGGCGTCGGCGGCGCCGGAGCGTCCGCTCTCCTCACCGGTCACGGCGTCGTCGGGCCGGGCGGCGCGCAGCACGTCCAGGATGGCCCGCTCGGCGGCGAGGTCCGCCTCGGTCGCGAAGTCACCGGCGGACTTGGCGTGGCGTTCGAGCCGGCTGCCGTAGAGGTCACGGACCACGGCGGCGCCCGCCTGGGCCGCGGTCACGGCCAGGCGGGCGTCGGATTCCCCGTTGATGATCGACATGCGCGCAGAATACGCGCAGCGCCGGCGGTGTTCAGTACGTCCCGGCCGGCGAGAGGGACAGGACCTGCTGGGCGGCGGTGCGTCCACCGCCGACCGGACTTCCGCTGGTGTCCGTCCAGTTGCGCGGCGGGGTGGTCTCGGCGAGCCGGCCGGACAGGCCGAGCACGAGGCCGCTGTAGCGGTTGACGAGGCGGTAGGTGCCGGTGGCGGACGCGTTCGGGATCAGGAACCACTGCTGTCCGACGGTCGGGCGGCCGCCCGGTGCCGCCGTGACCGTCGGCCTGGCGCCCCAGGCCCGGCCGGCCTTCTTCGTGGAGTCGACGCCGAGCAGCCGGCCGCTCGCGGCGTTGGTGACGGTGAAGGCGCCGTCGCCGGTCGGGGTGAAGACCCAGGACTCCCGGGCCGAGCCGGTGGGAGCGGCCCGGGAGATGGTGGCGGAGCCGCCGGAGCTCTGCGCGAGGATCCGGCCGCCGCCGGCGATGCGGTAGGCCCTGCTGGTGTCCATGGGCGCGGCAGCGGGCTTCGCGGCGTCGACGGTGATGTCGACGTACTCGCCGGAGGCGTCGTGCGAGCAGCCGAAGGCGCAGTAGGAGCGGAAGGACCTGCCGACGATCGTGGAGCCGGTGCGGCTGGCGCCGTCCAGGAACCAGCGGTACCAGGAGGCGTTGGTGTAGCTGCCGGTGTCCCCGATGAGCCGCCACTTCTGGGTGGTCAGGTCGTCGGTGGCGTAGAGGTACTGCGGGGAGTTGCCGCTCTGGTCGACGGCCTGCGGTTCGCCGATGTACAGCCCGAGATGGGCGTCGTAGGCGATGTTCATGACGAACAGCGGCGAGGTCGGGGGCATCTTCCCGGCCGCGATCTGCTGGGCGGCGGTGCCGGTGTTGGCCGGGTCGTACTCGGCGGAGGCGGGGGTGTAGCCGGTGGGGTGGCCGGCGTCGACGGGGACGATGTTGCTCTCCTTGCCGCCGGTGCCGGGCTGGGACCAGGCGCCGTCGTACCACTTGCGCCAGGAGCCGGGGGCCATCTTGGCGGAGATCGGGGCGCGGGCGACGTGCTCGTAGAAGGCCTTCCAGCCGCCGCTCTTGTCGATGATCCGGGAGCCGTAATAGACGTAGAAGTAGCCGGAGGCGGTGTCGGTGAAGAGGCGCTGGTCGCCGTCGCCGTAGGAGTACGTCTGGTTCGGGAAGGCCGCCGTGTCCCCGCGCTCGGTGCTGTACGGGGACGTGATCACGTGGTCCTTGACGGTCCAGGTGCGGCCCCGGTCGGTGGAGACGGCGTAGTCGACGGCGTCGTAGTGCAGTCCGTCGCCGAAGGGCTGCGGTGTGAACTCGTTGTGCACTAGCCCGTACCAGTCGCCGGTGTCGGGGTCGACCCACGTCCCGGACAGGTCGCAGTAGTTCTTCTGGGCGTAGCCGGAGCCGGCCGGTGCGTACGTCGCCCCGCGGCCGGTGGGGCTGTTGTTGCAGCGCCAGGTGGTGTCGTCGTTGCGGTCGGCCGGGTTGGCGGGGTTCACCGCCTTGCTGAGGGTCCTGTCGAACGTGGCGGTGTCGAAGTCCTTGCCGGTGTAGAAGTCCCAGGTGCGCGGGTCCTTGGCGCCGTAGAGGGCGGCGGACTGCTGGTAGTGGAAGGTGCCGTCCCGGTCGAGGTAGGGGCTGGCGGGGGTGTCCGTGGGGTGGGTGAAGGGCACCGGGGTCCCCACGGTCACGGTGTAGGTGGTGTCGGCGGGGGTCACGGCCGACGCCGGGGACGGGGTGCCGCCGCCCAGGACCAGGGCGGCGGTCGTCGAGAACACCGCCACGGCGCCGCCTGCTCTGCTCAAGAGTCGCAACTGTGCTCCTTGTTGCCGAAGGGCCGGTTGCACGGAACGATCCGGCCCGGCGGTTTCCCCGGCAATGGACTCCAGTGCTCCGCCTCTTGCACTTTCGCGCGGCCGTCGGCGCGCGGGCACCGGTCAGGGCTGCTCGGGCGGGGCGGCGGACAGCGGGCTGTCCCAGGCCAGTTGGCGGATCAGGGCCTCGTCCGGCTCCGTGGGGCGGGCGACGACGGGAGCCGGGCGGGACGGGGTGCGGGTGCCGCGCGATATGCCGCCGCTGACGGTGATGTTGTGCTCCACGCGTGGGCGGCGGTGCCGTTCGTAGGCGGTGAACGCGGCCTCGTGGCCGGACAGGTCGCGCAGCGCCTTGGCGAGGACGACGGCGTCCTCCAGGGCCATCGAGGCGCCCTGGCCGGTCGCCGGGGAGGCCGCGTGGGCCGCGTCGCCGATGAGCAGGGCCCGTCCCTTCCGCCACACGGCGCCGAGCGGCATCTCGGTGGCGTTGGTGACCATGACGGGCCCCTGGGACGCGGCGACGATGTCCGCGGCGGGTGTGGCGTCCTTGCGCAGCAGCGGCAGCAGTTCCTCGCGCCACGGGGCACGGTACGCGGCTCCGCCGGCGGGCAGGGGTTCCGTGTTCACGCGGGCGAACCAGTACGTCTGTCCGGTCGGGGACGCCGCGTGTCCGAAGGCGGCCTCGCTGCCCCGGACCATGGTGATCACGCCGGTGCCGTCCGTACCGGGCGCGGCACCGCTGTAGCCGTAGAAGACCCGCTGGCCCGCGTACGTGGGCCGCACCAGGGGCGTGAGGATCCGGCGCACGGTGGAGTTCAGCCCGTCGGCGCCGATGACGAGGTCCGCGTGGTCGGTGTTGCCGTCGGCGAACCGGGCGGTGACGCCGTCCGGGCCCTCCGTCACGTCCACCAGCCGGGCGCCGTGGTGCAGTTGGATGCCGCGCCGGGCCGCCTCGCCCTGCAGGGCCGCGTGCAGCTCGTCGCGCCGTAGACAGCGGTAGCGCAGGTCCGGGTCGGCCATCTCACCGAGCGGTGCGTGCGTCAGCTCGGTGCCCTGGCTGTCCAGCAGCCGCAGTGAAGTCAGCGGAAAACCGACGGCGGTGACGGCGTCCGTGGCGTCGAGCTGGGCCAGGGCGCGCATGCCGTTGCTCGCCAGGGTCAGGAACGCCCCGGTGTCCTCGGCCGTGCCGGGGTGTGCCTCGTACACGGTGACGTCGTGTCCGGCCCGGTCCAGGCCGAGCGCGGCCGCGGTTCCCGCGATGCCGCCGCCGATCACCAGTACCCTCGTCGCGTCCGTCCTGCTCAAGTGCCGCTCCTCGCGCCGCCAGTGGTGGTGACCATCTAAGGACAGGGGCGGCCCTGTCAGGGGGGTGGGGGCCGAGATCCGGACAAGGGGCGTATGACGAGGGGACGGGGGCCGTACGGCGAGGGGACAGGGGCCGTACGGCGAGGGGCGCGGGCAACCCGCGCGAGGAGCCTCCACGCACCCGCGGCCGCCCCTGAGGAGCACGCGGGCGTGCCGCCGTGCACGGGCGCGCCCCCTGTGCGAAGGGTCGTCAGCGGAGAACTGGGTACTCCCCGGCCATGCGGGTGAGCGTGGTGGATGCGGGGTCGAACACGGTTCGACTGGTGATCGCGGATGTGGACGGCGGCGTTCCGCTGCCGGTGCACACCGTCAAGTGGAAGCTGCGCCTGTCCGAACACGTCGGTCCGGACGGCACCATCGCCGACGAGGCGGTGGAGCGGCTGGTGAAGGCGGTGGACGCGGCGGCTGCCACGGCTCGCCGGTGGCACGCGGCGGGGCCGCTGGCCTTCGCGACCGCGGTGGTGCGCAGCGCCCCGAACCGGCAGGAGGTGCTGCGGCGGGTCGCGGCCGGGACCGGGATCCGCATGTGCACGCTGCCGGGTGAGACCGAGGCCGACCTGACCTTCCTCGCGGCCCGCCGCTGGCTGGGCTGGCACGCCGGACCGCTCGCGGTGCTCGACATCGGCGGCGGCTCCCTGGAAGTGGCCTTCGGCCGGGGCCGGTTGCCCGACTTCGCCGCCTCCCTCCCGCTCGGCGCGAACCGGCTGACCCAGGAGTACCTCGGCGACCAGGACCCGCCGGGCCAGGCCGAGCTGAAGGAACTGCGCCGCCGGATCCGCCATGAGCTGCGGGACGTGGCCTCGCGGATCCGCTGGGAGCGGCCGCGCACCGCAGCGGTCAGCTCGCGTACGTTCCAGCAGCTGGCCCGGCTGTGCGGGGCGGCGCCCGGGCGGTACGGCCCGTTCGTGCCGCGGGACATGCGCTGCCGGGACCTGCGCGAGGCGGTCCGCACCCTGGCCGCGCTGCCCGCCGCCGAGCGGGCCCAGCTGCCCGGGATCTCCGCGCCGCGCGCCGCGCAGAGCCTGGCCGGAGCGGTCGTCGGACACACGGCGCTGAAACTCATGGGGCTGCACGGGGCCGTCGTCTGCCCGTGGGCGATCCGCGAGGGCGTGCTGCTGCGCTACATCGAGGACGGCGCGGACTGGTGGACGGACATCACCGGCACCGCCGACACCGCGCCCCCGCCCTCCCCCACGACCCTGCGCATCGCCACCCCGTCGGCCTGACCGGGACAACCGCCGGCCTCCCGCCCGCACGCCGGAAGCCAACCCGCCCTGCGTGCGCAGCCGCGGCTGCGGTGGCAGGATCGGGGGGTGTCCGTCATCAGCAAGCTGCAGATCAAGTCCGGTCAGAGTGTCGCGGTACTGGGCAAGCCCGCCGACGTCCAGGTCGAGGCGGAGACCGCGGGGGACGCGGCCTCGGCCGATGCGGTGATCGCCTTCGTGACCACCTCCGGAGACCTTCGCGGGGCGGCTGCGCAGGCCGCGCTCGCCGCCGCGCGGCGCGATGCCCTCGCCTGGGTGGCCTACCCGAAGGGCGGGAAGCTCGGGACGGACCTGAACCGCGACACCCTGGCCGCCGCGCTGTCCGAGCACGGTGTGCGGCCCGTGCGGCAGATCGCCGTCGACGACACCTGGTCGGCGTTGCGGTTCCGGCCGGCCGGCTGATCGCCGGACAGCGACGCGCCCCGGTCCGTTCGCATTTCCCCAAAGACCCCGAAATCCCCCTCAGATCTGTAGCGATCATGACAATGGAGGGGTAGGCATGCCGGTATGCCTTTACGCCGGTCATGCTCGGGAAAGAAACGGCTCGCCGCGCTCGTCGCCGCCGCGGCGCTGGTCCTCGTCGGCTGCGACAGCGGCGGGAAGTCGCCCTCCGCGGACGGGCGGCAGCAGCTGACCGTGGCGGCGCTGCCGCTCACCGACTCGGCCGCCCTCTATCTCGCCCGGGACCGCGGGCTGTTCGCCAAGGAGGGCCTGGACGTGCGCATCCAGCCCGTCCAGCAGAGCATCCAGGCGCTGCCCGCGCTCCTCAAGGGCCAGGTGGACGTGATCGCGAGCGCCAATTACGTCACCTATCTCCAGGCGTACGAGAAGGGCACCCTGGACCTGCGCATCCTCGCCGAGGGCGTCCGGATCGCCCCGCACATGATGGACGTCCTCGTCCCCAGAAACTCGGCGCTGAGGACACCCAAGGACCTTGCGGGCAGGAAGGTCGCCGTCGCCGTCCTCAACAACATCCAGTCCCTGACCCTGAACGCGATCCTCGACGCGCAGGGCGCCGGGCGGCCCGTCTACCGGCAGCTCCTGTTCCCGCAGATGGGCCCCGCCCTGGAGAGGGGCCAGGTGGACGCCGCGCACGCGGTCGAGCCCTTCGACACCGCCATCCAGGGCGAGTTGGGCGCACGGGTGCTGCTGGACGCCGGATCGGGCCCGGCACGGGGCCTGCCCGCCAGCGGATACATCACCACGCACGACTTCGCCGCCAAGCACCCGAAGGCCGCCGCGGGCTTCCGGCGTGCCGTCGAAGCGGCCTCCAGGCTCGCGGCCGAGGATCCGGGGGCGGTACGCACGGAGCTCCCCAGGTACGCCAAGGTGAGTGCGGACCAGGCCGAGCGGATCCATCTGCCCGCCTATCCGGCGACCGCCGACCCCGCCGCCCTGCGCCGGCTGATCCGGCTGATGCGCGCCCAGGGGCTGCTGAAGAAGGACATCGACCCGGCACCGCTCCTGGTGACATGACACGGCGTCAGGAGATGCTGCTGGGCCTGCTCGGCGCGGCGGCGGCCTTCGGGATCTGCGAGGCGGTCGCCAGGTCCGGGATCGTACGACGCAGCTACCTGCCGCCGGCCTCCGACGTCCTCGCCCGCGCCCTCCGGCTGGCGGGCGACCCGGCCTTTCTCGACGGGATCGGCGTGACCCTGCGGGCGTGGGCGCTGGGCCTCGGGCTCGCCTGCGCGGTCGCCGTACCGCTGGGCCTGCTGCTGGGCGCGGTACCGGTCGTGGAGGCCGCCGCACGCGCGGTGATCGAGTTCCTGCGGCCCCTGCCGTCGGTCTCGCTGATCCCGCTGGTGTCGCTGCTCCTCGGGTCGGGCACGGAGACGGAGGTGACGCTGATCGCGTACGCCTCACTGTGGCCGGTGCTGTTCAACACCGTCTACGGACTCGGCGAGACCGACCCGCTGGCCAGGGACACCCTGCGCGCCTTCGGGTTCGGGCGGCTCGCGGTGCTGTTGCGGGTGGAGTTGCCGGCCACGGCCCCGTTCATCGCCGCCGGGGTGCGGATCTCGGCCGCGGTCGCCCTGATCCTCGCCGTCGCGACGGAGCTCCTCTCCGGCTTCGGCCAGGGCCTCGGCATCTTCATCGCCCAGGCGGAGACGGCCACGGACGGTACCCGGGACGTGCTGGCCGGGGTGGTGTGGGCGGGGGCCCTGGGGCTGGTGATCAACGGCGTACTGGTCGGGGCGGAACGGCGGTTGTTCGCCTGGGCGCAGGAACCCCGGGAAGCGGCAGGGCGGTTGCGGCAGGGGACGCGGCGGTGAGGCGGCGCACCGCACTCTCCCTGGTGCTGCGCTGGGCCGTGCTGCTCGTCGCCGTCGCCTGCTGGGAGGCGGCCGCCCGTGCGCAGGGCAGCGTGTACTTCCCGCCGCCCCTGCGCATCGCCGGGCACGCCCGCGACCTGTGGTTCTCCGGGCCCGCCGGTCATCTCTTCCTCACCCCGGCCGCCGTCGACACCGTCCTGCCGAGCCTTCGCCGGATGGCGGCCGGGTTCGCGCTCGCCGCCGTCGCCGGGATCGTCCTGGGGATCGCGGTGGGCCGCTCACGGCGGGCGTACGCGCTGTGCAACCCGGTGCTCCAGTTCGCCCGGGCCGTACCGCCGCCCGCGCTGGTGCCGGTGTTCGTCGTGGTCTTCGACTTCGGTACGCCGATGCAGGTGGCGTCGATCGTGTTCAGCGCCGTATGGCCGGTGCTGGTCAACTCGGCCGAGGGCGCCCGGGCCACCGACCCGCTGCGGCTCCAGGTGGCGGCCGTGCTGCGGCTGACGGCGCCCGAACGGCTGTGGTTCCTGGTCCTGCCCTCGGCGCTGCCCCGGATCTTCGCGGGGCTGCGGCTCAGCCTGTCGCTGTGCCTGATCCTGATGGTGTTCTCGGAGCTGCTGCCGGGCAGCGACAACGGCATCGGCTTCACGCTCACCGACGCCCAGACCCGCTCCGACCTGCTCACGGTGTGGGCGGCGCTGGTACTGCTCGGCGCGCTCGGGTATCTGCTCAACACTGCTTTGCTGGCGGTCGAGAAACGGCTCGTCGGCCCCGGTTCGTCCGCAGGGAGGACGGCATGACGACGGTCACGGTGCGCGAGGCGGTCGTGCGGTTTCTGCGCGACACCGGTATGACCACGGTCTTCGGCAATCCCGGCTCCACGGAACTGCGGATGTTCCGCGACTGGCCGGACGACTTCACCTATGTGCTGGGCCTGCAGGAATCCGTCGCCGTCGGCATGGCGGCCGGGCACGCGCTCGGCACCCGGCGGGCCGCCTTCGTCAGCCTGCACTCGGCCGGCGGGGTCGGGCACGCCCTCGGGGCGGTGTTCAACGCCTTCCGCGACCGGGTGCCGCTGGTGCTCGTGGCCGGGCAGCAGGCGCGCTCCCTCATCCAGTTGCGGCCGTTCCTCGGCGCCGACGAACCGGCCCTGTTCCCGCGCCCGTACGTGAAGTCCGCCCGCCAGCCGGAACGGGCCGAGGACGTGCCGGCCGTGCTCGCCGAGGCGTACCGGATCGCGATGACGCATCCACGCGGCCCGGTCCTCGTCTCCGTGCCCGAGGACGACTGGGACCGTCCCGCCGAGCCCGTCACACCCCGCACGGTGCACTCGGCGTTCACCGCCGACCCGGACGCCCTCGACGCGCTCGCCGCCCGGCTGGCCTGCGCGCGCCCGGCGCTCGTGGTGGGCCCGGGCGTGGACGACGAGGACGCGCTGGACGAGGTCCGGGCGCTGGCCGAGCGGACCAGGGCCGGGGTGTGGATCAGCCCGCTGTCCGGACGGTCCGGCTTCCCCGAGTCGCATCCCCTGTTCCAGGGGTTCCTGCCGCCGACAGCCCGTCAACTGGCCGCCCGGCTCGCGCCGTACGACGTGGTGGTCGCTCTCGGCGCACCGGTGTTCACCTATCACGTGGCCGACGGCGGCCCACCGCTCGCGCCCGGCACCGAGCTGTTCCACCTGGACTGCGACCCCGGCCAGGCCGCCTGGCTGCCCGTCGGCACCAGCCTCGTCACCACGCTGCGGCCCGCCGTGAGACGGCTCACCGGTCTGCTGGAGAAGCAGGCCGACCGCGACCCGCCCCCGCCCCGGCCGGCCCCCGAACCGGCCCGCGCCGAGGGGCCCATCACCCCGGAGCTGTTCTTCGACCTGCTGCACACCCGGCTGCCGCGCGACCGGGTCCTCGTCGAGGAGGCCCCGAGCCACCGCGACACCCTCCACACGCGCGTGCCCGTCGAGTCCGGCGGCGGCTTCCTCACCACGGGCAGCGGCGCGCTGGGCTGGGGCCTGCCGCTCGCGGTCGGCCGGGCGCTCGCCGACCGGCACCGGGTGGTGTGCGTGGTCGGCGACGGCTCGGCGCTGTACGCGGTGCAGGCGCTGTGGACCGCGGTCCGGCACGCGGCACCGGTCACCTACGTCCTCCTGGACAACGGCGGCTACGCGGCCGTCCGCGCGCTGGGCCGCCGGATCGGCATCGCGCCCGTCCCCGGGACGGACATCACGGGCATCGACTTCGTGGGCCTCGCGCGGTCCTTCGGCTGCCCGGCGGCCCGTGCCGGACAGCCCGAGGAACTGCCGGCCGCCCTGGACCACGCTCTGCGCCTCGGCGCCGACGCGGGCCCCTTCCTGCTGCACCTGCGGGTCACCGGCAGCGCGGGCACCCTGTACGAGCCCTGGGCCGGGTGAGGGATGCTGCGCCTCGACTCCGTCAGCCGGCACTTCGGCGACCAGCACGTCCTGGACGGCATCAGTCTCACCGTGCCCGACGGGCAGCTCCTCAGCGTGGTGGGGCCCTCCGGCTGCGGCAAGTCCACGCTGCTGCGCAGCATCGCAGGACTGCTGCCCGCGCAGGAGGGCACGATCACGATCGACGGCACACCGGTGGCCGGCGTACCGGAACGGCTCGCGGTCGTCTTCCAGGAGTACGGCCGCTCGCTACTGCCCTGGCTCACGGTCCGCGACAACGTGGCCCTGCCCCTGCGCCGCCAAGGCCTCGGACGCGCCGCCCGCCGGGCCGAGGCCGAGACGATCCTCGAACGCGTCGGCCTGCACGGGGCCGCCCGGCGCCATCCGCGCGAGCTGTCCGGCGGCATGCAGCAGCGCGTCGCCCTCGCCCGCGCCCTGGTCTGCCGGCCCTCGCTGCTGCTGATGGACGAGCCGTTCGGGTCGCTGGACGCGGGCACCCGCGAGGACCTGGAGGACCTGCTGCTGGAGGTCCATCGCACGAACGACACCACCATCGTCTTCGTCACCCACGACATCGACGAGAGCGTGTACGTCGGCGACCGCGTCGTCGTCCTCTCCCCCGGCCCCGGCTCCCGCGTCGTCCGGGACCTGCCGGTCGGCCTGCCCGGCGAACGGGACCAGCTCACCACGAGGAGCCTGCCCGCCTTCGTGACGCTGCGCACGGAGGTCGGACGGGCGGTGCGCGGCGGCTGAGGCATCCTGGAAGGCGTACTCGGGAGGCCGGGAGGTACTGGCATGCGGTGGTGGGCCGGTGGATGTGCGATCGCCGCGCTCGTCGTACTGGCGGGGTGCGGGGCGCCGACGGGGCGGGGAGCGGGTTCCGGTACCGGCGCGTCCGGGCCGTCCGCCGCCTCCAAGGCCCCGCACGGCCCGGAGTCCCCCGGCGGGACGGGCACGCCCTCCGGGTCCTCGGGGCGCTGCGTCGCCGGGCGTGCGGACGTCTCCGTCGCCCCCGGCGACCCGGTCCGGCGCCGGCTGTGCGTGCGCCCCGGGACGGTGGTGACCCTCGTGCTGCGGCCGCGCCTGGACGACAAACGGTGGACGGGCGTGCTGAGTTCGGCGCCCGCGCTCGTGGTGGCGTCCGGCTGGCGGGTGGACGCCGACGGCACCGGGCACGCCACCCTGCGCTGCGCGGGCACCCGGGGCGGCACGGCGGAGATCACCGCGGCGGCCAGGGCGCCGGACGTGGCGGGCGCGGCACGCCCGGTCCTCACGCTGGACGTGAGCGTGGTGCCGTACGCGCAGGAGGGGTGAGCCCCGGAGCTCCGGGGGTCACCCCTCGTGTGCAGCGGGGCGGTCAGCGCAGGTCGCACACCTTGACGGTGTAGATCCCGCGGCCGTGCGTGGCGGCGTAGAGCGTGCCGCCGTCCGGGCTCGCCTTGAGCTGGAGCACGGCGACGGCCGGGAGGCTGCCGATCCGCTGCCAGGTGGGGCGGCCCGGGGCCCGGTAGACGACTCCGAGGTCGGTGGCGACGGCGAGGCCGCCGTCCGCCGTCACCAGCGCGGAGTCGGTGGGCACGTCGGGCAGGTCGGCCGAGATGTCCTTCCAGGTGGTGCCGCCGTCGGTGGACTCGAAGACGTGGCCGACGCCGGCGCCGGGGCCCTCGGTCCAGTGCCGGGAGAAGCCGTTGACGGCGAGGAAGACGTGGTCGGCGTTCTTCGGGTCGACGGCGAAGCCGCTGAGGTAGCGGTTGGGCACCGTGCCGTCGGCGGGCAGGCTGATGTCGTGCCAGCCGGTGCCGTCCGCGTTGCCGACGGCGATGCCGCGGGCGAAGCCCTGGTTGTTGCAGGGGCCGCACCAGGCGGCGTAGATCTTCCCGCCGGAGGCGGCGACGGCGGTCGCGACCCGGCCGGCGCCGAAGTCGTGGACGCTGGTCCACTGCGTGCCGCTGCGGATGGCGTACCCGTGGGTCTGCACCCAGATGTGCCGGCCGCCGGCGACCCACGTGTTGCCGTCCTTCATGTCCGCGGCGAGCGGGGCGATGAAGCGGGCCTCACTGGTGGCGCTGTCGGGCGGGGCGACCGCGTACGAGGTGGCCTTGCTCGGGTCCTTGGTCCAGCTTCCGTCGTTCACCGCGCAGTTCTGCGTGACCTGGACGGCGAGGTAGACGTACTCCTGGGCGATGTCGCACCCGTTGGCGGGGTCGGTGAGGGTGTCGCCGCCGTCGCCGCCGAAGTCGGAGCCCATGACCTTGTCGTTGGCGCGCAGGATGGACTGGCCGTTGTCCTGCAGACCGCCGGTGACGGACAGGCCGCCGTGGTCGAGGTCCTTGCCGATGCCGACGGAGTAGTACTGCAGGGTGTCGATGGTGCCGTCGTTCAGTGAGGTCCAGTCGGTGGCGTGCCCCGAGGCGTCCTGCGCGCCGTTCACCGGGCGCTTGTAGACGCCGCCGTCGTTGCCGACGTAGACGAAGCTCTTGCCGTGGTAGCGGCCGATCGCGACGCCGTGCTGGTCGGAGTGGGTGGTCGGGTTGCAGTCGCCGGTCTGCTTGGCCGGGTCGATGCTCCAGCAGGGGAAGGTGAAGTTCCAGTACGGGCCGACGGTGGACCAGTTGCCGCCGCCGTCCTTGGTCTCGTAGACCTCCTCCAGGCCCGCGTACACGTGCTGCGGGTCCGCCGGGTCCACGGCGAGGAACTGGTTGTACCAGGCCTGCACGCCCGGCATGTAACCGGCCGTGGTCAGCGCCGAGTTGTCGGCGGCCAGGCCCTTGTAGTCGGCGATCTTCGTCCAGGGGCCGTTCGGCGAGCCGGACGTGGAGACGTAGATGCCCTCCAGGCCGCTGTCCGGGTTGGTGTTCAGCTGCTCCGGGGACTGGTCGATGGCGTAGTAGCGGGAGCCGTCGGCGGAGCGGGCGAAGGTGACGTTGCCGACGTTGTCGGCATCGGCCGGGAGGTCGCCGAGGCCGCCGGTGATCCGGGTCCAGGTGCCACCCGTCCTGGTGTAGAAACCGTTGTAGTCGTCGCCGCTGCGCCAGCCGACGGCGAGGACCACCTTGGACGGGTCCTTGGGGTCGATGGCGATGTCGTTGGCGATGTTCTTGTACGGGGCGCCCGGGTCGTGGGCCTCGGAACCGCCGGGCAGGAAGTCGGGGTTGGGTGCGAACTCCAGCTTCCAGGGCCCGCTCAGCTTCTTCGTGGAGTGGCTCCACACGCCTTCGCTGGTGGCCGCCCAGACCTTGTCGCCGCCGAAGCGCAGCTCGTGGATGGTGGTGCTCTCCAGCTCGTCACCGCCGACCCTGCTACGGGTGGAGAAGGTGCCGCGGTGCGGGTGGGCGAGGACGTAGACGCCGCTGCCGAGATAGGCGTCGGCGTTGGTGGTGGCCTCGCCCGTGCCCAGCCACAGCCGGCCCGAGCCGTCGAGGGCGAGGGCGCCGGTGGACTGGGCGGGCAGCCGGTCGCTGATGGGCTGCCAGTGGCCACCGCCGGTGCGCGAGCGCCACACCCCGCCGCCGGCGCTGCCCGCGTAGACGTAACCGTCGTCGTCGGCGGCGAGCGCCGCCGTCCGGCCGGTGACGTTTCCGCTGCCGCCGCTGGAGTTGGAGTCGATGTCGCGGTAGCGGGGGTCGTCGGAGTCGTACGGCAGACCGGTGATGTGGTGCCAACGGCCGCCGGTCCTCCTGAGGTTGGTGAGATCGTGCCAGGCGGCGCCGTACGCACCCGGTGACACGACACCCGGTGAGGTGCGGGCCTCGGCGTACTGGTCCGCGCCCTCGGCTATCTCGTCCGCCTCGTTGCCGTCGTCGTCATCCGCCGCCACCCGCGGCGAGGCGGTGCCCACCGACTGCTCGCGCGCCTTGGCGAGTTGGCCGAGCGTGCCGCCTCCGAAGGGGCTGACGCCCCGTCCGGAGGCGGCGGACGGGGGTATCGCGAGGAGCGCGGCGGACGCGGTGAGCGCGCAGACGGCCAGCCACCGTCTTCTGTGGGTTGGCAGGGACACCAAGGACCTCCCGGGTGCAGCGGTACTGCTGACGCAGGAGACCCGACCACGCGGGCACGAGAGCGTCCCGCACTTGAGACAATCTTGACGAGAACCTGCCAGTAATTACCGCTCCGGAGGCCCGCTCTTCGCGGCGGCCGCGGAAGCCGCCGTGCTCTGGGTGCGCAGCCGGCCGGCCGTCTTCAGCAGCCGGTCGGCCGGATCACGCAGCCCGGGATGGGCCAGCACCGTGTTGCGCAGACCGCGCACCGGCCTGCGCCACAGCCGCTGGGCCAGCGCCACCGGGTGCGCGCGGGCCGCGAAGCCCTCGGCGACCCGCAGTTCACGGGTCTTCAGCCAGTCCTTGTACTCCTTGTCGCCGCGCCCGAGGTCCACAAGCGTCACGCCGTGCCGGGCGGCCGCCTCGGCGGTCCTCAGGTGCATCATCAACCCCGGTGAGTAGTAATGCAGTTCGGGGTCGTAGGCGGTGAACCAGGCGGCCAGCACCGTGCTCGACCGGGGGCCGAAGTGGGCCGCGACCGGCCGGTCGCCCGCGTACAGCACGGACAGCACTCCGGTGCAGTGCTCCTCGCGCACCTGGAAGAGGTGGTCGACCAGGCCCACGATCCACGGCCGGGAGAACCGGTCCATGCGGCCGGTCCTGCGGTACTGCGCGGACTTCCACCGCATGAGGGTGCGCAGCGCCCGCGGGTCGCGCTCGTCGAAGACGAACCGCACCTCGCCGATGTCCCGGCCGAGCCGCCGCTCCTTCTTGAGGGTCGTCTTGGCCAGGCCCGGATAGGTGGCGCGCAGCCATTCCGGGTAGTCGCCGTCGCCGGGCTTCACGTCGATCACCGGGGAGGCGAAGGTCCCGGTGACGTGCGGCGCGAACGGCCGCTGTTCCTGGACGAGATGGTCGAATTCGAAGATGCTGAGCCGGCAGGCCCGCAGCAGCTGCCCGGCGTCCCAGGTGACCCCGGGCCGGTGCACGAGCGCCTGGCAGTCGGACAGTCCGAGCCCGATGGCCCGTCCGGTGCCGAGCGGGCCCCGCTCGTACGGGAAGAACCCGGCCGGCTCCCCGTGCTCGTGCAGGACCGCCACCCGCGCACCGCTGCGGTACCGGCCGACGCCGATCGCGAACTCCGGTGCGAGGAAGGGGTTGGCGTACTCGGGTGACTCGTCCATCGCGCGGTGCCAGGCCCCGCGCAGCTCGGGCGTCAGCTCGCCGGGTCTGTGGATGGTGATCTCCACCTCAGTTCGACCGCCCTTCCGCAGCTTTCGCGAGCGGTGTGCCCGAGGCGGCACAGGCCGGTGAGGCGTGTGGATCATGGCTCATGGATCGCATGGGCGACCGCTCCCCCCATGACGCGCCGGGCGCGTCCTGCCATTGGTACCGGTGTGCGCCGAATCCCCTCCGTGCGCGACTGCTCAAACGTCGCGAAACAGTACGCACACTGTCAAGGGTGCCCCAGGCGACGGATGATCCGCCACGGGTCTGCGGACATCGGGGACAACCCTTTGTAAAGGGATTCCTCAGCCATAAAACATTCCTCGGCGGGGCTGTGGTGAACCCCCGGTACACGAAGCTCCGCCGGGGCCCGCGTCCGGCCGGGTCACGGGTCCGCGCTCTTGACATGAACCTGCGTCAAGCCCGAGGCTTCCTGCTTGAAGTTGCTCGATTGACGCTCATTTCGAGCGCTTCCGAGCAAGTGCACGCACAGCAAGACACTCAGTCCGCAGTGCTGCGAGGGGAGCTGTTCCGCCGTGCAAAGACCGCGAAGACTGCGTCACCGTGTGCCGTGGCCGGCCTGGGTACCGCTGGGCCTGGCGGTCGCCCTGGCGGGAACCGGGCTCGTCGCCCCGGCACCCGCCCGGGCCGCCGCCACCGGGGCCGTACTCGACCCCGCTCACAGCAGCGTCAGCTGGCAGAGCCCGGTCTACGCCAAGGGCACCGGCGGGGGCACCGAGAGCTGCCCGGACGCCGCGACCGACCCGGACAACAAGGTCTGCGACCGCTTCGACGTGACGGTCTCGGTGCCCGACGGCTACTGGGACGACAATCCGGAGGGCGGCGTCCCGCTGTCGGTCAGGTGGGAGAAGCCCTCCGACGACTTCGACCTGTACGTGTACGACGACCACGGCAAGCAGGTGGCGTCCAGCGCGGGCACCGCCGACCCGGAGGCCACGGTGATCCCACGGGCCTCGGGGACTTACCACGTACTGGTCGTGCCGTACGACGTGCACGACAACTCCTTCACGGGCACCGCCTACCTGCCCGCCACCACGGACGCCGGTGACCTCACCTCCTTCTCCGGCGGCCGGGGCAGCTACACCGTCAGGGCCGGTCAGCTCACCGCGCGGGCCGACTTCCTGGCGCAGGGGCAGCTACGGCTGCAGGCGGACCCGTCCGGCTCGCTGAGCGATCCGGCGGGCACCGCCATCGTGCGCGGGCAGCCCGCCCCGGAGCGGCACACCTCGTCCTTCGACGCGGGCGACTACTACGGCATCCGCTCCCCGCGGGCCGTCCTGCGCGTGTACAAGAGCCCCCTGCGCTTCGGGTTGTACAGGCCGGACAACCGCACCCGGATCTGGCAGGAGGACAAGCCGCTGCGCTGGTCGACCGGCGGCATGCGGCAGAGCCTCGTCCGCGGCGCGGACGAGCAGTTCTTCGGCGGCGGCGAGCAGAACGGCAGCCTCTCGCACCGCGGGCGGACGATGTACGTGTCCAACAGCTTCGACTGGGACGAGGGCGGCTACAACAACTCCCAGCCGTTCTACCTCTCCAGCGCGGGCTACGGCGTCTTCCGCAACACCTTCGCACCGGGCGTCTACACCTTCGGGCAGCCCGTGACCACCGGCCAGCAGGAACGGCGCCTGGACGCCTACTACTTCCTCGGCGACGCCAAGCAGGTGATCGGCGCCTACACGGCGTTGGTCGGCAAGCCGTTCATGCCCCCGGTGTACGGGCTCGAACCCGGCGACTCGGACTGCTATCTGCACAACGCCAACCGGGGCGAGCGGCACACCCTGGACGCGTTGAAGATCGCCGACGGGTACACCCAGAACCAGATGCCGCTCGGCTGGATGCTGGTCAACGACGGCTACGGCTGCGGGTACGAGAACCTGGAGCAGACCGCCAAGGGCCTGCAGGACCACCACGCCGAGCTCGGCCTGTGGACCCAGGACGGGATCGGCAAGCTGGCCGATCAGGTCAAGGCGGGCCAGCGGGTGGCCAAGCTGGACGTGGCCTGGGTCGGCAACGGCTACAAGTTCGCCCTGGACGCGTGCGACGCCGCGAAGAAGGGCATCGAGGACAACAGCGACGCACGCGGTTTCGTCTGGCTTCCGGTGTCCTGGGCGGGCGCCCAGCGCTGCGGGGTGCTGTGGAGCGGCGACCAGAAGCTGTCCTGGGACTACATCCGCTGGCAGATCCCGACGTACGCCGGCGCGACCATGTCGGGCATCTCCTACAACACCGGTGACGTGGGCAGCATCTACCGCCACGACGCCAAGATGTACGCCCGTGACCTGCAGTGGAAGGCGTTCCTGCCGGCCATCATGACCATGGACGGCTGGGCGAGTGACCTCACCACCGGCAAGCCCGCCGACCAGCAGCCCTGGCGGGACGGCGAGCCGTACACCTCCGTCAACCGCAAGTACCTGCAGCTCAAGGAGCGGCTGCTGCCGTACATGTACACCCTGGCCGCCGAGGCGGCGAAGACGGGTGTGGGTGCCGTGCGTCCGCTGTGGCTGGAGTACCCGGACGACCCGGACACCCTCGGGGACCGGGCGAAGTACGAGTTCCTGTCCGGCCCGGACTTCCTCGTCGCCCCGGTGTACCAGGACTCCGACACCCGCGACGGCATCCATCTGCCGAAGGGCACCTGGACCGACTACTGGACCGGCCGCACCTACCAGGGCCCGACGACGGTCAACGGCTACCACGCCCCGCTCGACACGCTCCCGTTGTTCGTGCGCGAGGGCGCGGTCGTGCCGATGTGGCCGAAGGGAACGACGAGTTGGCAGACCCGGGACCGGCACGAGCTGGACTGGGACCTGTATCCGGCGGCCCACGGCACGAGCCGCTACACCCTGTACGAGGACGACGGGGTGACCCGCGCCTTCACCAGGGGTGCGGCCGCCACCCGGCAGGTGTCCGTGCGCGCCGACGGCCGGGGGACGACCGTCTCGGTGGGCGCGAGCAGGGGTGAGTACGCCGGCAAGGTGGACGCCCGTGGCTACCGGTTCACCGTGCACGGTGGCCCGGCACCCGCCCGGGTCCTCCTGGACGGCCGCCAACTGCCCGCCTCGGCCTGGTCGTTCGATCCGGCCACACGTGTCACGACGATCACCACACCGAGTCTGCCGCTGGACCGGGCCTTCCGTGTGCGACTGGTCGAAGGGAGGTAAAGGAATCGTATGGTCTAGTCCAAAGCGTGCGTTGGTCTAGTCCAACTCATTGACGTGACCGCAACAGCTCCCGGAGGGTGGGGCTCCCCGGTTCGGGGACCTCCCCACCCCCACCCTCTGGAGGCACGCAGTGAGACCTCTTCGGGCATGTCTGAGCGCGGCGGCGGCCGTCACGCTCGCCGCCGCGGGCACCACCGCACTCGTCGCGAACACCGCCTCGGGTGCCACCACCGCGCTGAGCAACCGCTGGTACGCCGCCGCCCCGTATCTGATGCCGCTGGACAACGACCCGCCGGACCCGGCCGCCATCATGGACGCGAGCGGCCTCAAGGCCTTCCAGCTGGCCTTCGTCCTCGCCCCCAACGGCGGTGGCTGCTCGCCGACCTGGGGCGGCACCGCCTCCGTGTCCTCGGACACGGCCGTGCAGTCGATGATCAGCACGATCCGCGCCAAGGGCGGCGACGTGTCGGTCTCCATCGGCGGCTACGGCGGCACGAAGCTCGGCCAGGCCTGCTCCGACGCGGCGTCCACGGCGGCGGCCTACCAGCAGGTCATCAGCAAGTACGGGCTGCACGCCATCGACTTCGACCTGGAGGAGCCGGAGTACGAGAACACGGCGGCCATCAAGAACGAGATCGGCGCGGCCAGGATCCTCCAGCAGAACAACCCGGGCCTGTACGTATCCGTGACCACGGCCGGCACCGCGGACGGCACCGGCTGGTTCGGCAAGCAGATGCTGCTGGAGGCCAAGTCGCAGGGGTTCACCCCGAACAACTTCTCCATCATGCCGTTCGACGGCGGCTTCAACGGGGCGGCGAGCCAGACCAGCGCGCTGACCAACTTCAACTCGATCCTGCAGTCGACCTTCGGCTGGGACCAGGCGACCGCGTACGCCCACGAGGGCTTCTCCGGCATGAACGGCCGCAGCGACACGGGCGAGTACTTCACCCAGGCGGACTTCCAGACCGTGCTGGACTACGCCACGAGCCACAACATGGACCGGTTCACGTTCTGGTCGCTGAACCGCGACCGGCAGTGCAGCCCGCCCGACAACGGGGGCCGTACGTCCGGCACCTGCTCCAGCGTCCCCCAGAACCCCTGGGACTTCGCCACGTACTCGGTGAGGTTCGCCGGCGCCACCCCGCCCACCACCACACCGACACCGACCCCCACCCCGACCCCGACCTCCTGCAAGCCGGCGTGGAGTTCGGCGGCGGTGTACACGCAGGGGAACGAGGTCTCGTACAACCACCACAACTGGAAGGCCAAGTGGTGGACCCAGAACGAGGTGCCCGGCGCCTCGGAGTGGGGGCCGTGGCAGGACGAGGGCGCCTGCTGACCCCTTGACGGGTCTGGTTCAGACCTCTAGCTTCTCGGGTCACCGATGGCCAAGGATGCGTTCAGCGTTCATCATACTGAACGCATCCGGCGGTCCGCCACGGTCCGACACCCGGTCCGAAGAAGGGACCCCCCACATGACCCGCTCCCGGCTCAGCGCGGTGCCGATCACCGCGGGCCTCGCCCTCGCCCTGACCCTGCTCGCCGGCCCCGGCGCGAGCGCCGCCGACCCGCATGTCGCGCCCGGAGGCAACTTCGACCTGTCGGTCTGGGAGCTGCAGGAGCCGGTCGGCTCCCCCGGCCACCCGACCACCATCCCGTCGTCCCGGCTCCAGGGCGCGAGCGGTTACCAGGACGCGTACTTCTACACCGACACCCGCGACGGGGCGATGACCTTCTGGGCGCCCGAGAAGGGCGTGACGACGCCGAACTCGAACTACGCCCGCTCCGAGCTGCGCGAGATGAACCGCGACGGCAGCGCCGCCGACTGGGCCCTGTCCGGCTCGCACCGGATGAGCGCGACCCTGCGGGTGGTGTCCGTGACGGAGAACGTGTGCGTCGGGCAGATCCACCTCGGCAGCGGCGGCTCCTCCACCAAGCCGCTGCTGGAGCTGTACTACCGCGCGAACGGCGACATCGTCCTCGGCACGGAGAACTCACCGTCCGGCGGGCAGACCCCGCACGGCGTGGGACACGTGCCCGTCGGCAGGACCTGGAGCTACACCATCGCCGTGTCCGGCGGCGACACCATCGACCTGACCGTCAACGGCACCACCACCCACTACGGCATCCCGTCGTCGTTCCAGCCGTACAGGCAGTACTTCAAGGCCGGCTCCTACAACCAGTCCTCCTCGGACAGCACCACGAACGGCGCCCGCGTGGCGTTCTACGGCCTGACCGTCACCCACGGCTGAACACCGCCGAAGACGGCTGACACGCGGCCCGACCTGCGCGACTGGTGCAATCGGCCGTACGGTCGTAGCGTCGGGTGCACGCGGTCGGACACAGCACGACGGGTGGGAGCGGCCATGCGCGGATCAGTGAGGGGAACGGCGGCCGTCCTTGCGGCGGGCGCCCTGCTGACGGCGGCCATGACGACGGCTTCGGCGAGTCCGCCGACCCCGCCCCACAAGGCCGACCCCCCGCGCCCGGTTCTCGTCGACTGCACCTGGCGCCAGAACGTCCGGCCGGCCGACTTCATCCTGGCCTGCGGCGACGGCAACAGCCGCCTCATGGGGCTCCACTGGACACAGTGGAGCCCGGACGGGGCGACGGCCACGGGTGTGAACTGGGTCAACGACTGCAAGCCGTACTGCGCGGCCGGTCACTTCCACGGCTACCGGGTGACCGTCCGTCTCGACGACCCCAAGGCATGGAAGAAGCACCCGTCCGTGCAGCACTACACACGGATGAGCCTCACCTACGCCGATACCCGGCCGGACGCCTTCAAGCAGGTCATGACCTACCCGCTCTGGGACTGATCCCGCCGGGGAAGCGTACGTCCCCCGGGCGGGCCGAATTTCGGTGCGGTGGCCCGTACGCCTCTGCGATCATGCCGCAATGCGCGACACCCTCGAACAGCTGGTCGTTCGGCACACCCATCGCATCCCCGCCCCCACCGGACCCGCCGGTCACGGCGAAGTGGCGGCGCGGCAGTTCGACGCCGCCCTGATGTCGGTGGGCTTCAAGCTCTCCGCGGCCGCCCTCGTGCACCTGTCGTCGCTGGCCGAGGGTGTCGTCGTCGACACCGCCGTCCGCACCCTGGCAACGGTGCGTGAGCTGGTCGGCGACCATGTCGAGCACAATGTCTACTTCGCCGACTTCCCGGCGAACGTCCCCGGCACCGTCGAGTTCTGGGCGCGGTGCATCGACAGGGCGCTCGCCGACGGCTCCACCCGCGAGGGCACGCTGAAGCAGCTGATCAGCGGGGTGGTGAACCTGCTGACCCTGCCGTCCTACGGCCGCTACCAGCACACCTACGCCGAGATGCTCGCCCGGCACGACGAGCTGATCCCGGCGGCGGGCGACCGCCTGACCGTGCTGGAGCTCGGCGGTCCGCCGGCCGACGAGGTCACCGCGCTGTACCTGGCCCTGGCCGGGAGCAGCACCCCGCTGGGCGAGGAGGGCCTCGGCGACCTGGAGGTGCTCGCCGGGGCATGCGTGGCCGGGCCGCAGCCGGAGGCGGTCCCCGTGCGCGAGAACCGGGCCGTCGTCAACCGGGCACGGCTGCGGGCGGGCGCCGGCCTGCTGCTGGACACCGTCACCGACGTGCTCCGCCTGGCCTGCGCGCTGTCCGGCGGTGACGTGACCCTTCAGGAGCCCACCCGGTTCCGGGCGCTGTCGAGGCCGGTACGGCGTGCGCTGCTCGCGGGGCTGGACTCCGTCGTCGCCGCCTCCCCCGCGAAACTGGCGGACGTCTCGGCCCACCGGGAGGCGTTCAAGCGTCTGGGGGAACGGCTGCACCCGCACGAGCACCCGCGGTGGCCGCACGCCGCCGAGGTGTTCGCCGTCGCGCGCGGTGAGCAGCGGGCGCCGTCCTTCGAGGGCCGCGTCGAGGAGCTGCTCGGTGCCGGGGACGTCACCGGGGCGGTACGGCTGCTGCGGTCCGCGCCGGGCAAACTGTTCCGTTCCCTGGACCGGCTGCTGCGCACGGCCCGCACCCAGGAGGAACGCGACACCGTCGTCGCCGCGGCCGAGAAGGCCGCCCCGGAGGTGTCCGGCCGGGTGCTGCTGTCGGTGCGCGAGCACCTGCACAACCGTGCCGGGTCAGGTGAGGGCCGCCGGGTGTTCGTGGGCCGGCGGGGCCGCGCCAGCGTCACCGACGACACCCGACCGCCCCTGCCGGCGCCGGAGCGCGAGCGGCTGACCGCGGTGCTCGACGACGAGATCGGCAGCCGGCTCCCGGTGGTGGACCGGCTGCTGGTGGACCCGGACATGCGCGATGTGGCCCTCCCGCTCAGCGGCAAGGCGACCGCCTCCGGCCTGGGCGTGCTGCCGCGCGGCTCCCTCTCCCCCGTCGACGGCGAACTGCTGCGCTTCTTCGTGTACTGGAAGCAGACCAGCCTGCGCACCGACTACGACCTGTCGGCGCTGCTGCTCGACGCCGGCTACGAGACGGTCACCTGGCTGTCCTGGACGGCCCTGTCCGACGTCGAGGGCGAACACTCCGGCGACATCACCGAAGCACCCGACGGCGCCTCGGAGTTCATCAACCTGCGGCTGGGCGCCGTGCGCGGCACGTTCATCGTCCCGCAGGTCAACATCTATGCCGGGGAGGGCTTCGAGGAGGTCGAGGAGTCCTTCTTCGGGTTCATGCTGCGCGAGTCCGAGCAGGCCGGCCGCCCCTTCGAGCCGCGCACGGTGCGGATGAGGTCGGAGCTGCGCGGGCCCGGCAGGGTCGCGCTGCCGCTGGCGTTCCTGCGCGGCGCCGACGGCCGGTGGCGCGCGAAGTGGCTGCACCTGTACCTCAAGGGACACCCGGCGGCCAACCGGGTCGAGGGCAACCAGGTGTCGGTGGCGACACTGCTGCGCGGCGTCGTCGAGCGGGAGTACCTCACGGTGGGCTACCTCGCCGGGCTGCTGGCCGAGCGCGGCGCGACCGTGACCGAGTGGGACGGTACGGCGGCGGTGCCGGACGGCCCGGTCACCTACCTCGGCCTGCAACGGCCGGAGGGACTGCACCCGGACTCCCTGATCGTCACCCCGGAAAATCTGCGCGACCTGATCCCGGAGTGACTGCTAGCGTAGGCGGCGGCGAGGCCATGAAGGGGCTTCCTTCTCCTTCTCTTGCAATGAGATTCGACGCCAGTCCCTTCGCTCTCCTCGCCCTCGACGTCGGCCCCGTGGCACCTTCCGGTACCACGGGGCCTCGTCGTTGGTGCCGTGCGGCCCCGGCTCAGGCGAGCTCGACCAGCAGGTCGCCCCCCTCCACCTGCTGAATCCTGTTGATGGCCAGCCGGGACACCCGGCCCGCCTTCGGCGCGGTGATGGTGGCCTCCATCTTCATCGCCTCGATCGTGGCGACGGTGGCACCGGCCGCGACCTCGTCGCCCTCGGCCACCGCCAGGGTCACCACACCGGCGAACGGCGCCGCCACATGGCCGGGGTTGGCCCGGTCCGCCTTCTCCGTCACCGGCACGTCCGAGGCCGCGGCGCGGTCGCGGACCTGGATCGGGCGCAGCTGGCCGTTGAGCGTGGACATCACGGTGCGCATACCGCGCTCGTCGGCCTCACCGACGGCCTGCAGCTCGATCAGCAACCGGACGCCGGGCTCCAGGTCGACGGCGTACTCCTTGGCCGGGCGCAGGCCGTAGAAGAACGCCTTGCTGTCCAGGACGCTGGTGTCGCCGAAGGCCTGCCGGTGCGTCTCGAACTCCCGCGTGGGACCGGGGAACAGCAGCCGGTTGAGCGTGGCACGGCGGTCCTTGGCCAGGCCCTCGCGGTCCTCGGCGGACAGCTCGGGCACGGGCTTGGCCGCGGCCCGGCCCTGCAGCGCCTTGGTGCGGAACGGCTCGGGCCAGCCGCCGGGCGGGGTGCCCAGCTCGCCGCGCAGGAAGCCGATGACCGAGTCCGGGATGTCGAACCTGTCGGGCGTCTCCTCGAAGTCCTTCGGGGAGACCCCCGCGCCGACCAGGTGCAGGGCGAGATCGCCGACCACCTTGGAGGACGGGGTGACCTTGACCAGGCGGCCGAGGATGCGGTCGGCGGCGGCGTACATGGCCTCGATGTCCTCGAAGCGGTCGCCGAGGCCGAGGGCGACGGCCTGGGTGCGCAGGTTGGAGAGCTGGCCGCCGGGGATCTCGTGGTGGTAGACCCGGCCGGTCGGGGAGGCGAGCCCCGCCTCGAACGGCGCGTAGATCTTCCGCACGCCCTCCCAGTACGGCTCCAGGTCACCCACGGCCCCGAGGTCGAGGCCGGTGGGACGGTCGGAGTGGTCCGTGGCGGCGACCAGCGCCGACAGCGACGGCTGGGACGTCGTACCGGCCATCGATGCCACCGCGCCGTCCACCGCGTCGGCGCCCGCCTGGATGGCGGCGAGGTAGGTGGCGAGCTGCCCGCCAGCCGTGTCGTGCGTGTGCAGGTGCACGGGCAGGTCGAACTCCCGGCGCAGTGCCGAGACGAGCTTGGCGGCGGCCGGGGCGCGCAGCAGACCGGCCATGTCCTTGATCGCGAGGACGTGCGCGCCGGCCTCGACGATCTGCTCGGCGAGGCGCAGGTAGTAGTCGAGGGTGTAGAGCCGCTCGGCGGGGTCGTTCAGGTCGGCGGTGTAGCAGAGGGCGACCTCGGCGATCGCGGTCCCGGTCTCGCGTACGGCCTCGATGGCGGGACGCATCTGGCCGACGTCGTTGAGGGCGTCGAAGATGCGGAAGATGTCGATTCCGGTGGCGGCGGCCTCCTGCACGAAGGCGTCGGTGACCTCGGTCGGGTACGGGGTGTAGCCGACGGTGTTGCGGCCGCGCAGCAGCATCTGCAGACAGATGTTGGGCACCGCCTCGCGCAGGGCGGCCAGCCGCTCCCAGGGGTCCTCGGCGAGGAAGCGCAGCGCCACGTCGTAGGTGGCGCCGCCCCAGCACTCCAGGGAGAGCAGCTCGGGCAGGGTACGGGCGACAACCGGGGCAACGGCCAGGAGGTCCTTGGTGCGCACGCGGGTGGCGAGCAGGGACTGGTGGGCGTCGCGGAAGGTGGTGTCGGTGACGCCGATGGTCGGCGACTCGCGCAGGTGACGGGCGAAGCCCTCCGGGCCGAGGTCGACCAGCCGCTGGCGGGAGCCGGCGGGCGGCTCGCCGGCCGGCAGCGGGGGCAGCTTGGTGACCGGGTCGAGCAGGTCGGGACGCTCGCCGTGCGGCTTGTTGACCGTCACGTCCGCGAGGTAGGTGAGCAGCTTGGTGCCGCGGTCCGCGGAGGAGCGGGCGGTGAGCAGGTGCGGGCGCTGCTCGATGAAGGAGGTGGTGACCCGGCCCGCCTGGAAGTCGGGGTCGTCCAGGACGGCCTGCAGGAACGGGATGTTGGTGGCCACGCCGCGGATGCGGAACTCGGCCACGGCACGGCGCGCACGGCCGACGGCCGCCTTGAAGTCCCGGCCCCGGCAGGTGAGTTTGACCAGCATCGAATCGAAGTGCGCGCTGATCTCCGTACCGGCGTGGGTGGTTCCGCCGTCCAGGCGGATGCCGGAGCCGCCCGGGGAGCGGTAGGCGCTGATCCGGCCGGTGTCCGGACGGAAGCCGTTGGCGGGGTCCTCGGTGGTGATACGGCACTGGAGGGCGGCGCCGCGCAGGGTAATGGTGTCCTGGGCGAGGCCGAGGTCGGCGAGGGTCTCGCCGGAGGCGATCCTCAGCTGGGCCTGGACCAGGTCCACGTCCGTGACTTCCTCCGTCACGGTGTGCTCGACCTGGATGCGCGGGTTCATCTCGATGAAGACGTGGTTGCCGTCGGGGTCGAGGAGGAACTCGACGGTGCCGGCGTTGCGGTAGCCGATCTCGCGGGCGAAGCGCACGGCGTCGTCGCAGATCCGCGCGCGCACCTCGGGGTCGAGGTTGGGCGCGGGGGCCAGCTCGATGACCTTCTGGTGGCGGCGCTGGAGCGAGCAGTCGCGCTCGTAGAGGTGGATGACGTTGCCCTCGCCGTCGGCGAGGATCTGCACCTCGATGTGGCGCGGGTCGACGACGGCCTTCTCCAGGAAGACGGTCGGGTCGCCGAACGCGGCGTCGGCCTCGCGCGAGGCGGCCTCGATGGACTCGCGCAGCTGGGCGGGTTCCTCGACGCGGCGCATCCCGCGCCCGCCGCCGCCCGCCACGGCCTTGACGAAGACCGGGAAGCCGATCTCCTCGGCGGCGCCCACCAGTTCGTCCACGTCGGTGGAGGGCTGGGAGGAGCCGAGCACGGGCACGCCGGCGGCACGGGCGGCGGCGACCGCGCGGGCCTTGTTGCCGGTCAGCTCCAGGGTGGCCGTGCTCGGGCCGACGAAGGTGATGCCGGCTTCCTCGCAGGCACGGGCGAGTTCGGGGTTCTCGGAGAGGAAGCCGTAGCCCGGGTAGACGGCGTCGGCGCCGGCCCGGCGGGCAGCGGCCACGATCTCCTCGACGGAGAGATACGCCCGCACCGGGTGCCCTGGTTCTCCGATCTCGTACGCCTCGTCGGCCTTCAGCCGGTGCAGCGAGTTGCGGTCCTCGTGCGGGAACACGGCGACCGTGCGCGCGCCGAGTTCGTAGCCCGCCCGGAACGCGCGGATCGCGATCTCTCCACGGTTGGCTACCAGCACCTTGCGGAACATCCTGGATTCCCTTCAGCTGCCCTGCCGGCGACGAACACCATGGTGTCAGCCACGCCCTGCCGTACCTCGCGGCACACCCTAGGGGGTGCCCGCGCGTGTCGACGTGCGAAAACCATCACATCGGCGGGGTGGCCGGCGCCACAGTCACGGGCGGGGGGATCAACGTTCCGAGGACGTCATCGCCGCGTCGTGCGCGCGGTCGGCCCGCACCGGAGCGGCCACGGCCCGGGCCGGCCCGGACACGGGCGCGGGGATCACGGCCGGCCCGGAGGGCGGGGGCCGCCCGTGTCGGGCCTCGACGGGCACGGGGCCGCTGCGCTCGGACTCCGCGGGTACGCGGCCGCTGTGCTGGGACTCTGCGGATGCGGTGGCGCCATGGCGGGGCTCCGCGGGCACGGGGGCGCCATGGCGGGGCTCCGCGGGCACGGGGGCGCTGTGTCGGGCCTCGACGGGCACGCGGCCGCCGTGCTCGGACTCTGCGGATACGCGGCCGCTGTGCTCGGACTCCGCGGACGCGGGGCCACCGTGCCGGGCCTCCGCTGGTACGCGGCTGCCGTGCTCGGACTCCGCGGATGCCGGGCCACCGTGCCGGGCCTCCGCAGGCACGCGGCCGCGTGGGCGGGGGTCTGCGAATACCGGGCCGTGGTGTCCGGACTCGGCGGGCGCGCGGACTCCGGGCCGAGTCTCCGTGAGGACGCGGCCGCGGTGTCGGGTCGGCAGGAGGGACCGTGCGTACGCCCGTAGGCGTGCGCGGCGGCCGTGGAGGAGGCCGAGGACGAGCGCCGTGCCCACCGCGATCAGGTGCTCGCGTCCGGCCAGGTTCGGCACGGCGACGGACTCCCAGACCATCGAGCCGCCGGTCATGGTGAACACCACGGGTGCGCGTCTGACCACCGCGACGTACGTGAACAGGCCGACGACGGCCGCCGAGGGGCCGGTGTCGAGCACATGGCCGTACGCGGGCGGCAGTCCCAGGCCCCACCAGCCGGGGCCCAGCGCGATCATCACGCGGGCGGCGAGCGTGCCGGCCACGGTGGTGGCGTAGGCGATCGCCAGGGTCCGGGCCCGGCCCAGAAGCAGTTCGGCGAGGGCGAAGGAGAGGAACAGCGAGGTGAGGCCCGCCCACACGGGCAGGTCGAGCGCGGGGACGTACAGCGACACGGGCGTGCGCAGCAGCGACAGCCACAGCGGGAGGTCCCCGGTGACGCCGCCGAGCCGCCGGACCCACAGCGCGCCGAACGGGTGCTGGGCGATGTCGTGGAACACGACCACGCCGACCGCCGCGACGAAACCCAGCAGGAGCGCCGACAGTCCGCGCCGGGTGAGGCAGCGGACCGGGTCGACGACGATGGCGTGCCACTCGTCCCGCAGGGTTCGCCCGGTGAACCGGACGAGCCGTGCGAGTAACCAGCGGCGCGAGCGCCACCGGTCGACGTGCCCGTCAGTCGTCATGAGGCACGGCACGCCTTCGGCTCCCCCGTCATGTCCATCGCCCCTTTCACCCCGCTTCCGGTGGTCAGACCGTGCGGGGCGTTTTCCGGCGTTCGCCCGTTTCAGGCGTCCCGATCGGTGACAGTTCAGCGAGCCGGAAGACGGGCGTCAAGATCCCTTACGGGTACGCGCGGGTGTGGGAAGACCCACAGGCGGGCGGGGAGGGAATCGAGGGCCGGGAGGGAACCTCCACCCCCTCGGATCCGTCCTCCGGGACAAGGCTGCTCCAGCACCGGACACGGCGATCCCGGTGACGATCCGACCAGGCGTGCCTTGACTTCGAGAGCGCTCCAACTCGTAGCGTCACACACGTCCGGCACGCGGGTACCGCGCCCGGCCTCCCCCACGGGATGCCGGGTGCCGCGATCCGTCGCTAGATGGATGAAGGGCCTCGTGCCGTACGGACGACGATCGCGTGTGCAGGAAAGGCTGGGACACACATGCAGAAGCGCAGTCTGCGGGACCTCCAGGTATCGGCCATCGGCCTCGGGTGCATGGGCATGTCCGCCTTCTACGGCTCCGCCGACCAGGAGGAGGGCGTCGCGACCATCCGGCGGGCCCTGGAACTGGGCATCAACTTCCTCGACACGGCCCAGGTGTACGGCCCGCTGACCAACGAGTCGCTGGTGGGCGAGGCGATACGGGGACATCGCGACGAGTACGTGATCGCAACCAAGTTCAACTACCGCATGGACGACGCGGTACCCGGCGACATGAGCACGATCGGCCGGCAGGACGGCTCGGCCGAGCATGTGCGCAGCTCGGTGCACGGCTCGCTGGAGCGGCTGGGCACCGACCACATCGACCTGTACTACCAGCACCGGGTCGACCCGAACGTGCCCATCGAGGAGACGGTCGGCGCGCTGGGCGAGCTGGTCGCCGAGGGCAAGGTGCGGTACATCGGGCTGAGCGAGGCGAGCGCGGAGACCATCCGGCGGGCGCACGCCGTGCACCCGGTCACCGCGGTGCAGAGCGAGTACTCGCTGTGGACGCGGGACGTGGAGGCCGAGGTGCTGCCCGCGTGCCGGGAGCTGGGCATCGGTTTCGTGCCGTACTCCCCGCTCGGCCGCGGCTTCCTCGCGGGCCGCTTCACCTCGCCGGACGAGCTCGACGAGAACGACTTCCGCCGCGCCAACCCGCGTTTCACGGACGCCAACCTGGAGGCGAACCTGCGGCTGGCGGCGAAGGTGAAGGAGATCGCCGCCGAGAAGGACGTGACGCCGGCCCAGCTGGCCATCGCCTGGGTGCTGGCCCAGGGCGAGAACCTGGTGCCGATCCCGGGCACCAAGCGGCGCACCTACCTGGAGCAGAACGCCGTCGCGGTCGACGTCGAGCTGTCCAAGGAGGACCTCTCCCGCATCGACGCGGAGCTGCCGGAGGCGGCGGGTGAGCGGTACGACGAGTCCGGGATGCGGGCCGTCAACCGCTGACCGCCGTGGGGGCCGGGATCCGCGGTGCGGCGTCCGCGGGTCCGGGTGCGGCCGCTCGTCGCGGCCGCACCCAGACCCAGCCGCGCGCCCCTCAGGGGCGCCCGCCCGACCGGGGCAACGGCGACACTGCCGCCCCACTGGGCCGAGCTCCCGGCTCACGGGCCGCGTCGGCCAGGTCCCGGTCCGTGGTCTCCGGGGCCAGGAACTGGGAGACCGGTCCGCCGACGGCCTGGACGCCGGCGCCGACGAGGAGCACGAACCGGGCGCCGTAGCGGTCCGGGCCCGTCGGCAGCAGGAAGGTGCCGACGGCCGCCCCCGACGCGGTGACGAAGAACGCGCCACGGCCGCCGGGCGAGGCGGAGGGACGGGAGCTGCTGACGCGGGTGCAGCGGGGTCGTCCGGCGTCGCGCGGTGTTCGTGGTGCTCGTCACACATGAGGCGCCTTATTCCGCGGGACTTCACGGGCTGCTGACGCCTGCGTGACCAAGGCCCCGAGCCCGGCCGGACCGGCACCTGTGAGGAAGCCCACGATCGGCCCAACTGGCTTGGAAGCGCTGGCCTTTGACGCTGTCGTCGTCGGCTCGGCGGCCGGTGGGGCGACCCCTGTCCCCTCCCGTCTGCCAGCATGGTCGGCGACCCTGACCGGGGATGGCCCGGCCGCGCAGTGCAGCCGGCCCGACGGGTTCCGCCGGTCCGTCTCCCACCCCCTGGTTGTCGAGTACCCCGCCTTGTCCTCTGCTCCTGCCCTGTCCTCGTCCGTGTCCGACTCCGCTCCCGCCTCGCGGTCGCCCTGGCGTTCCCTGCGGCACCGCGGGATGCGCTGGTGGTCGGCCGCCAACTTCGTCTCCAACGCCGGCACCTGGATGCAGCTCACCGTGCAGAACCTGCTCGTGCTGCACATCACCGGTTCCGCCGCGGCCACCGGCCTGTCGATCTCCGTACAGGCGGCGCCGGCGCTGTTCGTAAGCCTGCTGGGCGGCGCGGCCGTGGACCGCTGGCCCCGGAAGCTGACGGTCGCCGTGAGCCAGGCGCTGCTCGGCGCGGTCGCGTTCACCACGGCGCTGCTGGTGGCGCTGGACCGGATCGACATGCCGACGCTGCTGGTGCTGGCCGCCGTGACCGGCGTCATTGCCACCGTCGACGGCCCGGCCTGCGCGCTGCTCGGCAACGATCTCGTGCCGAGGGAGGACGTGCCCTCGGCGATCGGTGTGGGCGCCCTCGTGCACAGCGCGGGACGGCTGGCCGGCACCGCGCTCGCCGGTGTGACCGTCGGGTTCCTCGGTACGGGCGCCGCGTACGCCGCCAACGGGCTGTCGTTCCTGTTCGTGGCGTCGGTGGTGCCTTTCCTGCGCCCCGTACACGGGTCCGTGAGCGAGCCGGCGGCCGCGGCGGCACCGGCCGCTCCGGCGCACGCTCCGGAGCACGCGGAGATGAGCGTGCGGGAGGGGCTGAAGTTCTTCGTGCGCCGGCCCCGTCTGATGGCCCTCGCCGGGATCACCGGCATCAGCTCCGTCTTCGGCCGCAACTACGGCCTCACCCTCGCCGTCCTCGTCACCGGACCGCTCGCGGGCGGCGCCGGGTCCTTCGGCACCGTCTCGACGGTGCTGGCGGTCGGCGGCATCATCGGTGCGGTGCTCGGCGCCCGGCTGCGCAAGCCCTCCGTGCGGACCGTGGGTCTGCTCGCGGCGGCCGGGGCCCTCCTCCAGGCCGTCGCCGGGCTGTCGCCGTCGCTCGCCGTGCTGATGGTGCTGGTGCTGCCGATGGCCGTGGTGGAGTCCGTCTCCGACACCGCCGGCACGGCGGTCCTGCAGACCGACCCTCCCGCCCATATGCGCGGCCGGGTGCTCGGGGTGTGGAGCAGCGTCGGCACGGTGTGGAGCCTCGGTGGGCCGCCGCTGCTGGGCCTGCTCATGGAGTGGGCCGGTGCGCGCGGCGCCCTGGTCGCCGGTGGTCTGCTGATCGCCGGTTCGATCGGCGCGGGGCTGCTGGTCCGGCGCCGCGGGGCCCTGGTGCCGGTGGCCGTGGCCGCGAAGGAAGGCGACGTGACCGGCCGCGAGGCGCTGGGCACGGCCGCCTGACGGATGCGGGGGACCCGGTACCCGTACCCGGTCGGCGGCGGTGTCACGGCTGGGCGTGCTGCTCGGCCCCCGGCAGGTGGTACACGTGGAAGGCCTGGCCGATGACCGGCTGGGCCACGTTCCGCACGCGGACGCCGCCGCTGGTCATGCCGTGCTCGCTGCCGGCGTGCGCATGGCCGTGCACGGCGAGGTCCGCGCCGCCGGTGTCGATCGCCTCCGCGAGCAGGTAGCTGCCGAGGAACGGGTAGATCTCCGGCGGCTCCCCGGCCAGGGTGTCCGGTACGGGCGAGAAGTGGGTCAGGGCGATCCGCACGTCGCAGTTCCGGTCGGCCAGGTCCTTCAGGGCGGTGTGCAGACCGTCGGCGCACCGGCGGCTGTAGCGGACGAACTCCTTCATGAGCGGTTCACCGAACTCCCCGGCACAGCGTCCGACGAATCCGCCGCCGAAGCCCTTGGTCCCGGCGACCCCGATCCGGGTCCCACCCCTGCCGACGACGACGGCCTGCCCCTCCAGGACGTGGGCACCGGCGTCGCGGAGGATCGCGGTGACCTCCTCGGGCCGCTCGTCGTGGTGGTCGTGGTTGCCCAGGACGGCGACGACGGGCACACCGAGGTCCTTGATCTCCCGGGCGACGACCGCGGCCTCCTCGGGGGTGCCGTGCCGGGTGAGGTCGCCGGCGAGCAGGAGGACGTCGGCCGACTCGGGCAGCGTCTCGAAGGAGGGGCGCAGCGTGCCCTGGCTCTCGGGGCCCATGTGGATGTCCCCGACGGCCGCGACGCGGATCATGTCAGGTCCTCTCCGTGGTCGGGCGAGGAGGTCCCGGCGACGAGCAGGTCGCAGTGGACGGGGTGCCCCGCCAGTTCCTCGCGGGCCATGTGGCAGATGTCGTCCCGGCACTGGGCGGACGGCACGGTGCCGGTGAGCAGGACGGCGTCGCCGCGCATCTCCAGTCGTACGCCCAGTTCTCCGAGGGGTCCGGCGGCCAGGTGCTCGGCGAGGTGGGCGACGCGGTAGTCCAGGTTGCCTGCCGTCGGCGGGAGCGGCGGGCTCGTGTCGGTCATGGCTGCCCCTCCTGGGGGTCGATCACGTTCAGCCGTTCGAGGAGGAAGAGGAAGGCGGCCGGCATGGGCTGGTCGCCGCAGGTCGCCCGTACCTCGTCCCAGTCGACCTTCTCGCGGACGGCCCGGGCGACCGGCAGTACGGCACCGAAGTCGCAGTAGTGCTCGGAGAAGGCGCTGAGCAGGCTGCGGATCAGGTCGGTCGGACACAGGACGGGCATCAGCACCGAGTCGACCGGCAGCACGTGGGCGCGCTCCAGCAGGTCCTTGGTGACGGGCTGGTGCGCGAGGGCGAAGATGATGTCGACGTTCTGCCCGCGGCAGGTGGTCTTCAGCAGCCAGTCCTCGGGCGGCGTGCGGACGGCGAGGCCGGCCTCGCGCAGTGTGGCGGCGACCGTCTCGGCGTCGTCGGGCAGGACGCAGAAGTCGGCGTCGTGCTGGAGGTAGCGGCTGCCTCCGTGGGCGTAGACGGCGACGCTCCCGGCGAGCGCGAAGGGGTGGCCGGCGCGTTTGAGGAGGGCGCCGATCTCCTTGGCGGCCTCGAGGATCGCCTGGCTGCGGTCGTGCGGCAGGTCCGGCTGTCCTGGTGCGGAGGCGGCAGGCCGCTCCGGCCCGTCCTGGGCGAGGCGGAGTTCGGTGACCTCCGGTCGCCGGAGGGGTGCGGTGTCCTCCCCGTTGTGTGTCATGACCTCTCCTTCACGGCACCCGGCGCCCCCAGGGCGGCCGGTTCGGCCCCGGAGGTGCTACGGGTACCCGGCGCGACCACCCCGACACGGCGCACCGCCCGGCGGTTGGCGGCGCCCCGGCAGCCGGGACCGCGCTCGACGAGGACCGCCACGGAACGGGAACGGCACACGCGCCCGACGGCTCCCGGCGCCACAGCGCCCGCACCACCCGACGGCTCCCGGCAACCCAAGCCACCAAGACCGCGCTCGGCAGAGGACCACCGCCGCACGGGAACAGCACGCGGGCAGCGGCCGTGCCGCCCGGCGGATCGCAGCGCCCGAGCCGCCGGGCCCTGCTCGGCAGGCGGTCGCCCGGCAGCGGGAACCGGTGTGTGGAGGCGGCGTCGAGACGTGGGCGAGGGAGGGCGCGGAGGAGGTCCTGGTACGGCTCCCTGCCCTGTGACGTGCGTCGCGTCGGGCCCGGGAGCACGCTGTAGGCATGAACCCCCGGCTCATGGCGCTCGCGCGGCAGCCGTGGCAGTCGGCACACCCGCTGCTGTTGCTCCCGGTCGCGCTCATCCTGGTCATCACGGTGGTGGACATGCAGACGCCCTACAGCGTCCACCTCGGCCCGGCCCTGGTGATCGCGCCCGCGCTGACGCCCTCCATCGCCGGCCCGCGCACCACGGCGGCCATCGGGGGACTCGCTCTGGCCGCTCAGATCCTCATCGGGGTGACCCACGGCGGGCTCGGCACCACGAACCACGTCGTGCAGATCATCACGCTCGCGGTGCTCTCGGCGCTGTTGGTCGTCTACAGCGCCCTGCGGGAGCGGCGGCAGGCCCAGCTGGCCCAGGTGCGCACGGTCGCGGAGGCCGCCCAGCACGTGCTGATGTGGCCACTGCCCGAGCAGATCGGCCCGCTGCGGATCGCCTCGCTGTATCTGGCCGCCGAGGAGGAGGCGCAGATCGGTGGCGACCTGTACGCGGCCACCCGGTGCGACGGCGCGGTCCGCGTCCTGATCGGCGACGTCCGCGGCAAGGGCCTGGCCGCGATCGGCGAGGCCGCCCTGCTGCTCGGGGCGTTCCGGGAGAGTGCGCACCGGCACATCCCGCTCGCGGAGCTGGCGGCCGTCCTGGAGCAGAGCGTCGCCCGGTACGCCGCGGACATGGAACCGCCGGAGGAGGAGGGCGAGCGGTTCGCCACCGCGCTGCTGGTGGAGATCCCGGACCGGGATCCGGTCACCGTGATGACCAGCTGCGGCCATCCGCCGCCGCTGCTGCTGAGCCCCGGCCACGCCGTCACCGTGCCGAGCCTGCACCCGTCACCGCCGCTCGGGGTGCACAGCGACAGCGAACACACGCTGGACGTGTTCTCCTTCGAGCCCGGTGACACCCTGCTCCTCTACACCGACGGCGTGGTGGAGGCCAGGGACGCCCGCGGCCGGTTCTATCCGCTCACCGAGCGGGCGATGCACTGGACCGACGACAGTCCCGAGGCGCTGATGCACCATGTGCGGCGCGATCTGCTCGCCCATGCGGGCGGCCGGCTGGGTGACGACGCCGCGCTGATCGCGCTGCACCGCACGGCCGTGGACCGGCGCCGCCACCACGGCCGGGTCCCCGGCACGGACGCCCTGCGGCACGGCTGACCACGGCAGGCGTGAGCCCCGCCCCGAGTGGGGCGGGGCGGGGCCGCACGCCCCCGGTCAGCGGACCGACTTGAGGTCGGTGATCTTCAGGGTCTTCAGGTCGGACTGGACGTCGATCCTGCTGACCTCGGCGTTCGCGCCGTCGCTCCAGGTGAGCGTGACCCGGCTGGTGGCGTGGCCGGCGCCGGAGCCGGTGTAGGTCACCTTCCACTTCACCGGCACGTTCTGCGCGAAGAGGATGCCGTCGGCGTGCTCCCTCTTCTCGAAGGCCGCCACCTTCTTCTGTGCGGCGGCGGAGAGGTAGAAGGCCCGAAGCGCCTTGGCGGCGTCGCCCGCGGACCTGTCGTCGGTGGACCAGACGGCGTCGATGTAGGCGCCGTAGAAGTCGGCCACGTGCTGGGTGACGTTGCGCGGGTCGCCCTGGGCGGAGGACACGGCGGCAGCGCGGGTGGTGTGGCTCGCGCCGGTGCCCGCGAGGGCAGGCGCCACGGCGGCCAGGGTGAGGCCGCCGGTGAGGGCCACGGCGGTGAGGAGTGTCTTGCGGCTACGAACGGACATGTGACTTATTCCCCCGGTTTCGGTACGTCCGGGCTGATCCCGGCCGTCGACGGACCTTAAGACCTCAATTCCCTCGCGCCGGTTCCGCTTCTCTCGCCTTTTTCCCACTCCTTTCACGGAACATGAGGCAGCCGGAAAGTTGTGCCGAATTCCGGTCGGATTTCCGCGCGCTTTCGGTCATTCCGCCTCGCATCAGGTACGAAGGCGGGGCCGGGGTCCGGGAGGTGGGTGCGGACCCCGGCCCCTGGTCTGTCGGGGCCCGGCGATGACCTGTCAGGGCTTGCGGGCGACCGCGCCGTACATCGCGATGTCCTCGTCGCGGATGTCCTTCTCACCGGTGCCGTCGGGACGCCACTTGTGCACCTGGACGATGCCCGGCTCCACCAGGTCCAGGCCCTCGAAGAACTCGTGGGCCTCGTCGATGGTGCGCAGCCGCATCGGCATGTTGCGGGCCGCGTACTCGCGGGCGACCCGGCCCACCTCGTCCGGCGCGAACTCGGCGGTGCCGATGGACATCGCGAGGTGGCTGCCGGACGGCAGCGGCTCAAGCAGCCGGCGTACGACTCCGACCGCGTCGTCCGCGTCGAGCATGAAGTGGACGATGGCGATGACCGTCAGGGCGACCGGCCGGCCCAGGTCCAGCGTCTCGCGCAGCTCGGGGGCGTCCAGGATGGCCGCCGGGTCACGGAAGTCGGCCTCGATGTACGACGTCCGGCCCTCGGGCGCGCTGGCGAGCAGACCCTGGGAGAGGGTGAGCACGATGGGGTCGTTGTCGACGTAGACGACCCGGGACTCGGGTGCCACGGCCTGGGCGATCTCGTGCAGGTTGGGCGAGGTCGGGATGCCGGTGCCGATGTCCAGGAACTGGCGCATGCCCGCCTCCTCGGCGAGCCAGCGCACGGCGCGGTTCATCCAGTCGCGGTTGGCGCGCATGTGGACCGGGAGCGCGGGCCACTCCCGGGCCATGGCGTCACCCGCCTCCTTGTCGGCGGGGTAGTAGTCCTTGCCGCCCAGGATGTAGTCGTAGATGCGGGCGGAGTGGGCGTTCTCGGTGTCGATCCGGTCGGCCGGCCATCCGTTGTCGGGCAACGCCGTGTCTCCCGTTCTGGTCGAGGGGTGGGGGCTTGCGTACGAACAGGTGGGTGTGTCACAGCTCCTTGCGGATCGCGCCGAGCAGGGCCTCGGTCTTCCTGGCGGGCGCGGCCTGGGCGCCGAGCCGGTCCAGTGCCTCCCGGTACACCACGACGTCGTCGGCCTTGTCGAGATAGACGGCCCCGACCAGGCCGTTGAGGTAGACGATGTCGGGCAGTTCGCGGGCCCGGAACCGGAACAGGTGATAGGCGCCCGCCCGCAGCGCCGGGTGCGGGCCGTTGGCGAACGGCATGAGCTGCAGGGTGACATGGGGCAGCCGGTTGACCTCGACGAGGTGGTCGATCTGCGCACGCATCACCTCCGGTCCGCCGACGGGCCAGCGCAGCACCGTCTCGTCCATCAGCACCCACACCCGCGGCGGCGCCTCGCGGCCCAGCAGTTCCTGGCGGCGCATGCGCAGGGCGACCCGGCGTTCGGTGGCGTCGGCGGAGGCGTGCGGATTGTCCGCGGCGAGCAGGGCGCGGGCGTAGTCCTCGGTCTGCAGCAGGCCGTGCACGAACTGGTTCTCGTACGCGCGGATCTGCAACGCGGCCTGTTCCAGGCTGAGATAGGCCGCGAACCAGTCGGGCATCACATCGCGGTAGGTGTGCCACCAGCCGCGCTTGTTGGCCTCGCGCACGGACTGCAGGAAGGTGTCGATCTCCTCCTGGTCGGTGCCGCCGTAGACCTGGAGCAGCTTCTCGACGTCCGCGAGCCGCAGCCGGGCCACCTTGGCGGCCTCCATACGGCGGATCGTGGAGTGGCTGACCCCGATGGCGGCGCCCGCCTCGGTGTAGCTCAGGCCGGCCCGGGTGCGCAGTTCCTCCAGTTGCCGGCCCAGGATCATGCGCAGGACGGAGGGGGCACCGCCCCAGTCGGTCTCCGCGGTCACGCCCCACACCCCCTCACCAGGCCACAGCGACACCGTCGCACACGGTCGCTTCCCTGAATCATTCGATCACGTTCCGGCCGAAGCAGCATGCACTTGGCTACTTGCAAATTTCAACTTGCTGGTTGCGGAGCGTTGTCGGCGGGTGCCACAGTGGACTCACTGCTCCGGCCGACCAAGGAGCGGGCGGCGCGGCCGGGTTCGGGGAGACGAGGCCGCAGTACGGCCTCGTGGGAGGCGGTTGTCGTCTGCTGCGCGAGCGGCCGGCCAGAGACCCGACCCGCCCCCCACACGAGGCCGGACGAAAGGCGTACGGCGATGGCTCCGCCCTTCCTCCCCCAACCGCTCCACCGCCCGCCCCTGGCGTCGGGCACATTGCGCCTCCCGGCGGTACCCCACCCGCACCGATCCGCGAACGGCCCGGCCCGGGCCCCACTCCCGGCCGCCGGGAAACCCCCGCACCGGGAGCCCGCGGACTCCGGCGACCACCCGCACCGGGATCCCGCCGACCGGGACAGAGCGCACCGGGCCCGGGACACCGCCGACCGGGCACACTCGGCGCCAGGTTCCACCGACGGAACACACCCCGTTCCGGACATCGGCGACCGGGCACGGCACGCCCTCGACGGCGCCGACTCCGCACACCGGACCCCGGACAGCCCCAACCCGCCACCCCCGGCACCGGGTTGCGCCGACGGAACGCACCCGGCGGATGCCAACCCGGGCTGGGGCGCGGGCACCGGGGACCACCCGCATCGGCCGCCGGTCCCGGCCGGTGTCCTCAGACCACCCGGAGGCGAGCACCTCGGTCGACTCCCTGGGCCCCTCGGCCCCGACCGGCTCGCCTCCGGGGTCCCGCCCTGCCGCTCCGCCGCCGCCTTCGACCTGCCGGCCCGGCCGGCGGCCGTCGGCGCGGCCCGCTGTGTCGTGCAGGACCTGCTGGCCGCCTGGGACGTTCCGGCGGACACCCTGGACGACGCGGTCCTGGTGATCTCGGAGCTGGTCACGAACGCCCTCCTCCACACGGCCGGGCAGCGGATCGCCTGCCGGCTGCGCGGCACGGCGGACCGGATACGGATCGAGGTCGAGGACCAGGAGGGCGGCCCGGCACGGCCGATGGCACGCCGCCCCGGACCCGACGACCAGCACGGGCGCGGGCTGTTCCTGGTCGACGTGCTGAGCCTCGACTGGGGCGTGACGCCGCTGGCCGAACGGCCCGCCCGAGTCGTCTGGGCGGAGCTGCCGGCCGGCGACGACTGAAGCCCAGGCAGGCCCGTCCCGTCCCACCGCCCGCCCCGGACCGTCCCCCTCGTCCGAAGGATTCCCATGCACCACACCGCACCCGTCCCCGCCCCGTCCGCCGACCCCTCCTGGACCCGTACCCGCCCCAGGCCCGGCTCCCAGGAACAGGCCGTCTGAGCCCGACCGCTCGATGAGGCGGCATGGGGTCGGGGCAGCTTCCCGAACCGGCCCCGCGCCCTCACTCCGGCCGATCCACGTTCCCCCGGCCGATCCACGTTCGGCTCCCCCGCGCGGGCCTCACCGGGCGCGCACCTCACCCGGCACCTCCCGAAACACCTCCCCACCGCCCCGGCACCCAACCCGTCCCGAAACCATCCCCCGCCACACCCCCCCCACCCCCGAAGCCCGGTAGATTCACCGCGGGTGCGGGGCGTCCGTACCCGTCGGGGCTCGGGGTCGTACGGGTTCCGTGTTCGCCACGCGGACGTTCCGTCGGGGGTGTGCATGGTCTGGTCTGTGGTCCGCCGGCGGCGGGCCCCGGCGGGGTTGCCCGCGCCCGGGCGGTGCGAACCCGTGTCCGGCCGGCACGCTCTGGCCACCGAACGGCTGTTGCTGTTCACGCCCCGGACCCGGCTCGACGTGGCGGCGGCACTCGCCGCCTGCGCCGACGCCGAGGCGCAGCGCTGGCTCGGCACCCAGGCGGACCAGATCCTGCCCGATCCCGGCACCCGCAGGGCCCTGCTCTCCTGGCGTCCCGCGGGCGACGACGGCCGCCGGGTGCCCCGGAGGCTTGCGCAGCCGTACGTACCGGGCCCGGACGATCCGCTGCTCCTGGTGTGCGTGCGCAGGTCCGACCTCGCCTATGCCGGCGCCCTCGAACTGGAGCACCGCACGGGCGAGATGGGCGGCTGGCTGGCGCCGGCCTGCCGCGGCCAGGGTCTGGGCGCGGAGCTGTTCCGCGCGGGCGCGGCGCTCGCCCACACCCATGCCGGGCTGGCAACGGTCCGGGCGGGCGCGGAGCCCGGGAACACCGCGAGCCGGCGGGCCCTGGCCCGCGCCGGCTTCGTCGCCGACGAGGGGCCGCCCCGGCACACCCTGCCCGACGGCAGAGTGGTCGACGCCGTCTGGCACCGCCACGACACCACGGCGGCCTCCCGCTGCCGCTGACCATCCGCTCGCGCGCCCGTCCGGCGCCGCGGGCCGCCCACCCCCCACCTCACGGAGATCCGACGTGACAGACACCGGATTCAGCCCGGAGCGCATCGACACCGGCAAGCCGCACTCCGCCCGGATGTACGACTGGTACCTGGACGGCAAGGACCACTACGCCGTCGACGCCGAGGCCGCGGGCAAGGTGATGGAGCTCTTCCCGGGTGTCAAGGACACGGCCTGGGCCAACCGCGAGTTCATGCACCGGGCCGCCCGGTTCGTCGCCCGCCAGGGTGTCGACCAGTTCCTGGACGTGGGCACCGGGATCCCCACCGAGCCGAATCTGCACCAGATCGTCCAGGCCGTCACCCCGAGCGCCCGCGTGGTCTACGCGGACAACGACCCGATCGTTCTGCGGCACGCCGAGGCCCTGCTCCACGGCACGCCCGAGGGCCGTACCGCCTATGTGCACGCCGACGTCCGGGACCCGGAACGGATCGTGGCGTACGCCCGCGAGCACCTGGACCTCACCCGGCCCGTCGGCCTGTCGCTGATCGCCCTGCTGCCGTTCGTCACCGACGAGCAGGACCCGCACCGTATCGTCCGCGCGCTGCTGGACCCCCTGCCCTCCGGCAGCCACCTGCTGCTGTCCCACGGCAGCGGCGAGTTCGACCCGGAGGTCCGGGAACGGGTCCAGGCGGTCTACCGCGCCGGCGGCACCCCGGTCCAGGCACGCTCGCTCGCCGAGGTGACCCGGTTCTTCGACGGCCTGGACCTGTGCGAGCCGGGTGTGGTGCCGGCCACGCGCTGGCAGCCCGAGCCGGGGATGCGGGTCCTCGCGGAGCAGCCGGTGTACGTCGGGGTGGCCCGCAAGCCCTGACCGGCAGGCCCGGGCGCAGTCGGCCGTGCCGGACCCCCGGAGCGGACATGTGCTGCTCGGTCACCGGGTGTGCGACACCGATGCCTTGCCCCACACCGGCTGGTCGCTGTCGGCCGTGCCACCTCACCCCGCGGCGGCCGAACGGATCCACTGAGGCGAACGGCGCGCCCCCGACGTGTACGAGGGCTCACTGCCCGGCGCGCACATGGGTGTCCAACGCCCGGGCCGCCGTGCGCAGTTGCTCCGCCGCCCTGCTGCACGCGGCGGCCTGCCGCTCCAGGGCGGGGCGGCTCCACTCGGGTGCCGCGGGGCAGCCCCACAGCGTGGCCGCGGTGACCAGCAGCTGACGGGCACAGCCGTCCATGAGATCGGCGTCGGCTCGCAAGGTGGCGGCGTGGCCGAGGAGTTGGTCGGCCGAGGCCGTGGTCGCTCGGGGGGACTCGGTCACCATGGCGGCTCCCACTCGACGGGGCAGGGTACGGGACGTCAGCGCGGCAGGACGGCACCGGCGCTGCGATGGGCTGTGAACTGGGGGCAGCTGAGGACGAACAGGGGCCCGGCCGCGCCGATGCCGAGCCGGCGCAGCTGGCCGGCAAGGGGTTCGGCCGCCGCGGTGCCCAGGCGCAGCCGCACACCGGTGCCGCGGTGCAGCCGCGGCCTGCCCCGGGTCCGGACCAGGGTGCGTACGGTGCTCTCGCCCCGGCGGCCGTAGAGGACCCAGTCGGCCTCCGGGCAGCGGACGCCGGGCCCGAGCCGGCCCCTGACGGCGAGCCCGAGGTCCCGGGACCGCACGTCGATCTCACGTCCCGTCAGGTCGGCCTCGGCGGTGGTCCGCATGGCGGGCTGGGCCCAGATCTCCCGGGCGACCACGCGGGCCTCCTCGCTGGTGACGGCGAGGGAGAGGACGTAACGTCCGGTGCGCCGCAGGTCGGCGCGGCGCAGCAGGTCCGTGGCGGCGTCGTGGGGGCGAGGCCGCCACAGGTCGTCGACCAGGACGGACAGGGCGATCTCGGTGTACGGGCCGATCGTGGTGCAGCGGTGCTCGTAGAGCGACAGCACGGCCAGGGCCCGCCGGCCCAGCCGGCTCGGGGTCAGCCACGCGACGTCGGGCAGCAGGCCGAGCGCCGCGTCGGCGGGGACGGGGAAGCAGAGGTGGGCGGCGGCGGAGTCGTAGGAGCGCACCGGTACGTCGACCGGGCCGACGGTCGTGGGCACCGAGCTGGTGGGCAGGGTGAGGAAGGGGTGGCCCTCGGGCGGGTGGGCGCGGTCCCTGGGCTGGTAGGCCTGGGTGCGCACGATGGGGCCCGCGTACGGTGCGAGCGCTTTGTCGACTCTCTCGCGGGCCTCCGGGACGACCGTGCGCAGGTGCTCGATGTACTCGCGGAGCATGTGGCACAGCGGAAAGGCGCGGGTGGGCCCGGGGTAGGCGACCTCGTACCGGTTCGGGTCCGCGGCGGGGGCGGGGTGTGTGCCCCGGCCGTCCGGGGCGGGCACGGGGTCGTGCTGGTTGGTGATGCTCGCGATCCAGGTGCGCGGGTCGGCGGGCCTTCCGGGGCCGGCCGGCGAGCCGACGGTGACCACGTGCGTCACCCGGTAGGTGCGGCAGAACCCGTCGTCCTGGGCGAGGTTCAGCAGCGCGGTCCCGCCCTCGCCGTGCCCGATGAGCGCGAGGTCGGCGCCGCGCGGGATGCCGTAGTCCTTCAGGGCTGCCAGGACCGAACGGGTGCCGGACGAGCGGGTCGTGAACAGGTGGCGCCAGGCGCCGACGTGGTCCTGCGGGGAGTCGTTGCGCGGGCGGCCCGGTGCGGTGCCCGGCGCCTGGACGACGTAGCGGACGACACCGTCGGGACCGCGGACGTTCTGGACGAGGAGGCGCCCGTCGGTGGACAGCACCTCGATGTTGCGCAGGAAACCGAGGAAGGAGCCCTCGGTGGCGATGAACTGCTTCTCCTGGTCGGTGAGGTCGGCGGGCTCGGCGGCGCCCTCGCTCCCGTCCATCGCCGCGAGGTGAGGGGCACTGGTGCCGTCGTCCTCCGGCTCCTCCCTCAGCAGGGCGCGTACGGTGAGCAGTTCGGCCCTCAGCGGGGCGAGGCCGGACAGGGCGCGCTGGGCACCGCGGTCCCGGAACAGGGCGCGCAGGGCCCGTACGGCCTCCGGGTCGCGGTCGGCGGTGACGGCCGCCGTCAGCCGGCGCATGCCCGGGTCGCGGGCGAACTCGGGGTGGTCGACCAGCACGGCGGCGATCCTGAGACGCAGCGCGGCGACGGCGACCACGGCGGCGAGGCCCTCGCGGCCGAGCAGCCGGCTCCGGCACTCCGGTGCGGTGACCGCCGACGCGCCGAGGCCCTGCTTGTGCGTCAGGGCCCGCAGCAGCGCCCACTGGGCGGCGAGGCCGGTCCGGGGACGACGGCGCGCGGCGGCGGTCAGGGGCGGCGCCCACAGCGCGGTACCGGTACGGGCCGACACCTCGCGGACGGCTTCGGCGACGTCGGCCACGTCCCGCGCGCACCGGCGCAGCAGCGCGCCGACGTCCCGGCCGTCCGGCGCGGACCGTCCGGGTGCGTGGCCGTCCGCTCGCATCCGACGCTCCCTGGCTCGACGCCGTACGACGACGTGTGACGTGTTTCGGCCGCATCGGTGGGACGCGGCCCCGGTCCCATCGTCGGCCAGGGACCCGGGGCCCGCACCTTGATCCGTCCGGCCGGAGGCGTGAGGGTCACCCGGGTGGCCGCCTGCGGGCCCGCCCCTGCCGCGCGGCCTCACGCCCGGCCCTCACGCCTGCGGCATCAGCCCCGCCGCGACGGTGGCCCCCAGCTCCCAGCACGCCTCCGTGTCGGCCTTGCGGGGCTCGCCGGTGAGGGTCACCGCGTCGGCCGCGCGACGCCAGCCGAGGCCGGTGGTGACGGCCTCGATGGCGCGGACGGCACCGGTGACGTCGTTGCCGCCGTGGACGTAGTAACCGAACGGGCGCCCCCGGCTCTCGTCCAGGCAGGGGTAGTAGACCTGGTCGAAGAAATGCTTCAGCGCGCCGGACATGTAGCCCAGGTTCGCCGGGGTGCCGAGCAGATAGCCGTCGGCTTCCAGGACGTCCGCGGCGGTCGCGGACAGGGCCGCCCGCCGTACGACCCGGACGCCCTCGATCTCCGGGGCCGTGGCGCCGGAGACGACGGCCTCGAACAACGCCTGGCAGTTGGGTGAGGGGGTGTGATGGACGATCAGCAAGGTAGGCACACCCCGCACCCTGCCGTGCGCCCGCGGCCCGTCGCAAACGGCGGGCGTGGCGGGGAGCGCCACGGGGTAGGGGGTGTGCACGGAAAGGACGGGAGGGGCTGCCGTGACCAGCGCGGATGCACTCATGTCCGGTCCTCGCCCCCAGTGGCTGCCGGCCGGCTACCGGTGCCGGCCAGCGGACACCACCGATGTGGGCGCGGTCTGGGGCCTCGTCGCCGCGTGCGAGCGGGAGCTGGACGGCCGCGCCACGACCGGCGCCGACCGGATCGCCGCCGAGCTCACCCTGCCGGGTGTACGACCGGAGTCCGACACGCTGCTGGTGCACGACGGCACGGGCCAGACGGCCTGCTTCGGCTGGGTGCGGGGGCGGCGGGCCAGGGTCCATGTGCACCCCGCGCACCGGGGGCGGGGTCTCGGCGGTGCGCTGCTCGGCTGGACCGAGACCCGGGCCCGGGAGCTCGGCAGCGACCGGCTCGCCCAGACGGTGTCCGACAGCGACAGCGCCGCGAGCGTGCTCCTGCGGGCCGGCGGGTACTCCCGGCTGGTCACCGAGTGGCTGCTGGAGATCGCGCCGGCGGACGAACCGGAAGTGTCCGATCCGCCGGCGGGCATCACCGTACGGCCCTTCCGGGACGGCGACGCCGAGGCCGCGTACCAGCTCACCGAGGACGCGTTCGACGAGTGGCAGCCGCGGCGGAAGACGTACGAGGAGTGGGCCCGGCGCACCGTCGAACGCGCCACCTTCCTGCCGGCGGCCTCACCGGTGGCCTTCTTCGACGGCCAGATGGTCGGGGCGGTCTTGTCGCTGGACGTGCCGGACCATGACGAGGGGTACGTCGACCGGGTCGCGGTGCGGCGCGACCAGCGTGACCGGGGCATCGCCCGTGCGCTGCTGCGGGAGGCCTTCCGCGCCTTCCACCACCGGGGCAGGCCCGTCTGCACCCTGTGGACGCACTCCGGCACCGGCGCGCTCCCGCTGTACGAGGGCCTCGGCATGACGGTCCGGCACAGCTCCACGGTCTACTGCAAGGCACTCCTCCCCGTCCACAGTGGCGCCTCCTGAACGGGAGGGGAGACGGAAGTGCAGGTCGGGGTGGGGTGGACCCGGACGCGCCGGCCTTGTGGCGCACGGTTCGCGGTGCGCGGCGGCGCACTCCGGGAGTGGGCCGCCGCGGGCGCGACGGTCGTCGTCCGGGTCGCGGACGTCAGTAGCGCAGGCGCCTGGCCCGCAGCAGCATGATCAGGCCGGACAGGGCGAGCAGGGTGCCGAGAGCGGCGGGCCACAGGTGGGCGCCGGTCTCCGCGAGCGCGCCCTGCTTGCCCTGCGGCTGGGGCTGCGCGGTGGCGGACGGGACGGTTCCGGCGGCCGTGGCCTGCGCGGGAGCGGACTGGGCGGGCGTGGACCGTACGGGCGCCGACGCGGACGGGGACGTGGTCGGTGCCGGTTCGCCGGACGTGGTCTGCGTGGTGGGGCTCTTCTGCCGGGCGGGCTGGTGCCGCTGGTCGGGGCGGTGCTGCTTGGTGGGCTGGTCCTGCTGGGCGGGCTTGGTGGGCTGGTCCTGCTGGGCGGGCGGTTCCTGCTGGGTGGGGCGCGCCGGTGTGATTGTCGCGTCGGTCCTCGGCTTCTCGCCGGGCTGGGCCGCCGAGGATGCCGGTGCCGAGGATGCCGGTGCCGGGGCGGAGGTGGTGGTGCCGCCGGACGGCTCCGTCGTAGCGTCGCCCGGCGCGGCCGTCGTGCCGGAGCCGGAACTCGCCGTGGGCGCCGGAGTCGTACCGGAGCCGTCACCGCCGGAGCCGCAGGTGCGGCCTGAGTTGATGCAGTCGACCATCCGGCGCATCAGGTCCTCGTCGAAGACGTTGATGAAGTCGCCGTGGTCGGTGACGGGCTTGTGCAGTTGCTCGGGGAAGGAGTCGACGGCGAAGAGCGGCACGGTACGGCCGCCGTCCTGGAGGCTCGGCGCCTTGACGTCGTAGACGATGCGCTGCACCAGTTGCGGAATGGCGCGGAAGCCGGCCGGACAGGAGCCGTCGGGGGCGGTGAAGGCCACATGCGTGCGGTGGTTGGCACTGTCGATGTTGCGGCCGTCCCAGCAGCTCTGGAACTTGAAGCTGCGCACCACGTCGCTGCCCGGCGGGCACAGCGGGTACTTGTCCTTGAGCTGCCGGTTCTCGTAACCGGTGCAGCTCCAGGACGCGTTGGCGTTGCCGGGACCGTTGACGAACGCCTTGGCGTCCCCGGTGATGATGCGCAGGAACCGCGGCATCGCGGTGACCTTGTCGCGCGGGTTGCCCACGAAGGTCAGCGTGACCTGCTTGGGCGTGACGATCTGGCCGGCGTTGCCCTCCGTGCCGCCGCCCGGGGACCCGGCGTCCCGCTCCTGCGTGCCGTTCTGCAGGCGCAGCACCGGCCAGTAGTACGTGGACCTGTCGCCCTGGTCCACGCAACTCGTGCCGGCCTTCGCCAGGTCGTCGTCGCTCGCGAAGGCGTTGTTGCCCTGGTTGCCGACGTAGTCGTGGAAGTGGTGGGCGCCGTTGGAGACTCCGGGCGCGACGATGACGTTGTCGGAGTTGCGCAGGCCGTTCGCGTTGACCCCGCAGTCGGAGGTGAAGCTGCCGCGCGAGGCGTCGCCTTGCTGGGGCGGGTTCGGCGCGTCGCGGGGTACGGAGGTGATGTCCGCGTAGTCGGAGACGACCGGCCCGTTGCCGCCCTGACCGGCTCCGGTCTGCTGGGCACCGCCGGTCGGGGCACCGCCGGTCGGGGTGGCGCCCGCCTGAGCGCCGTCGCCCGCACCGTCACCGGCGGGGCGGAGGGTGCAGGCGGCCAGGTCGTCCAGGCCCTGTGGTCGCTCCCCCACCCGGTCGATGGCGTCGGCGATCCGCCCGATCGCCGCGGCCCGTTGCTCCTTCAGCGGGTTCATGATCGTGTCGTCCAGGGAGCCGGAGTCCTGGCCGGTCGCCTGCCCCGACTGCTTGAGCTGCTGGTACGCCGCCGCCGTCTGCCGGTCCAGCAGGGCGAGTTCACGGTCCACGTCCGAGCGGGCCGCGTCCGGCACGGCGGTCAGCCGGCTGCCGACATCTGGGCAGTAGACCGTTGGCATGCCCGCGGACAGGACGTGGCCGGTTCCGTTCGGACCGGACCCGTCACCCCAGCCCTCGCTCGCCGAGGCGTAGACGTTCGCCGCGACGAGACCACCTCCGCCCAGCATCAGGGCGATCGCTGCGAGGGTCGCGCGTCGTGCGCCGGTCGGGCGTCTGCGGTTGTTGCGTGCCAAGGTGGTCCCCTGTGTGGTGTGTGCGCCGGTCGGGCATGGAGCTCCCCGGGTTCATACGCAGCGCGGTGCCGAGGTGTTCAACGGCATCGCGAATTCACCGGTACCTCACAGGAAAAACGCGGACCGCGCCCCTTCCCCGTCGAACGCCCCCACGAACATCACAAATACGTATCGGACATTCCAGGCCTCAACCTTCACACCAGGTACACATGTTGGTTAGGTTGGCGCGAGGCCGCCCGGCGCTCGACGGAGTCGGACGCAACGGCCCAACTGCCCGGTGGGGCAAGGAAGGAGCATGTCTTCCATGGCGCCGGAGAGCCGCGACGAGGGTCCGCAGCGGGACGAGGTCCGACAGCGGATCAACTCCCTGTACGACCAGGCCGAGAACGCGACCGGGAACTACAACGCGACCCGCGCCATGGCGTCCGTGACGCGCTCACGGGGCGTTCCCCTGGCAAAGCGGTCGGGCCGGCGCCCGGATCCGGCTCTCGACGAGGTCGCCCGGCCCTGGTTCGAGGGGGCGCGCGCCAAGCTGGGTCCGACCGTCCCCGCCGTACTGCCCGCCGACCGGCTGCCCGACCGACCGGCGCCTCCGGGGCGCTCCCGGGGCCGGACGGACGGCGGCCTTCCTCCGGACGGCGGACCCGACGCGCTGGGCACAGGTCCGTCCGCTCGACGGCTCGCCCTGGAAGGGGCCGCCGACCGCGCCGTGGCCGAGCTGACGGCCGGCCCGGCGCCGGACGCGACGCGTCCGGCCCTCGCCGCGCGCGAGAGTGGACGCGCGGCGTTGCCGGGGCCGCGACTCCCCGAACTACCCGGTGCGGGCGGCGAGTCGATCGGCCTGGTCCCAGCGGGAGCGGGTGGCGCGAGCGCGCCGGAACGCGCACTGCCGGACGCCACAGCCCTCCTGGGTACGCCGGGGGCACCGGCCGGTCTGGAGGCGGCGCGACCGATGCCGGGCTTCCCCGGCCTCGGAGTGGTGGAGCCGGCCGATCCAGGCCCCGTCGAGACGGCCGTCCTCCCGGCGCCCGGACCGTTCACCGCCCCGGGCACCCCGGCCCAGGAACCGGCGGCCCTCCCCGGCCCCACCGCTCCCGGCCGCCCCTCCCCCGCCGCGTCCAAGACGAACAACCAGCGCAAGCTCGCCGCCGCGAGCGACGTGATCTCCCGGTACGCGGCCCGGCTCGTCGCGGCGACGGCCGCCGCGCCCGTGTCACCGCCCACGTCCGCCGGGACCCCGCCCTCCACGTCCGCTCAGGCCGTACCGGCCGCGCCCCTGACCACCACACCGTCCGTGGCGGTCGCCGCCCCACCGCCCATGCCCCTCACGCCCGAGCCGGCCGCTTCCGTCGCGCCCGCACCACCCGATCCCCTTGCCTTCGGCCCGGTGACGACCGCGCCGCCCACGCCCGTTGTGCCGGCGGCGCCCGCACCGCTCCTCTCGGACCCGGGAACCGGCCAGTGGCAGCAGCCGCAGTGGGCGTCGCCCGGCGAGGCGGTGACGGTGATGCCGGCCGGGGACGCCTGGTCCGCCCCGGGGTCCGCCGTGACCGGCACCGGCTCCCTCACCCCTCTTCCCGAGTCGCCCCGGGCGGTGCGGGCCGCCAGGGCCATCGCGTTCGCCCGCGCGCAGATCGGGAAGCCCTGTGTGTGGGGTGCGACCGGCCCGGACTCGTACGACTGCTCCAGTCTCACCCAGGCCGCCTGGAAGGCCGCCGGGGTCACGCTGCCGCGGGCCGCGCACCAGCAGGCGCTCGCCGGAACCCCGGTCACCCTCGACGGGCTTGAGCCCGGCGACCTGGTCCTCTTCTTCGACGACGACCGGCACGTGGGCCTCCATGTCGGCGGCGGCATGATGGTGCACGCGCCGGGCCCGGGGTCGTCGATACGCGAGGAGTCGATCTACGGCGCCGGGGAGTCCGCGATCCACCGGATCGTGCGGCCCAACTGAAAGACCGGGGTCAGCCGCGGCGCCGGTGTGCGCGCCGGACGCAGGGGTGAACGAGGGCCCGAGGACCGGACCGGGGTTGGGCGACACCGTGCGCCAGCCGTCCTGCGCCGGCTCGGCCTCTCGTGCGGCGCGGTCCGCCCGGTCGAGGCCGGCACGTTGCGGGTGACCGGCAGGGCAGGGGCGGACCTTCGTCCTCAAGCCCCGTCCGACCCCCGCCCAAGGACAGGGCCGGACAGTGCCTGCTCGAGGGGAACACACCCCGAACATAAGAGATCAGCAGGGAAGCCATAAGATCCGCTTATGAGGTCATAGACCGGACCCGCGTACCAACTTAGGTCTGCCTTAGTTTAGGCTTCTTGATCGAGTCGCCATTCACGCTCACTCGAAGGGAACCTGATCATGCCGCGCCCCCTGCGGGTAGCCATCGTCGGAGCCGGCCCCGCCGGGATCTACGCCGCCGACGCCCTGCTCAAGTCCGAAGTGGCCGCCGACCCCGGCGTGTCCATCGACCTCTTCGAGCGCATGCCCGCCCCGTTCGGCCTGATCCGCTACGGCGTCGCGCCCGACCACCCGCGCATCAAGGGCATCATCACCGCCCTGCACCAGGTTCTCGACAAGCCGCAGATCCGCCTGTTCGGCAACGTCGACTACCCGACCGACATCAGCCTCGACGACCTGCGCGCCTTCTACGACGCGGTGATCTTCTCCACCGGCGCGATGGCCGACCGCGAGCTGTCCATACCCGGGATCGACCTGGACGGCTCCCACGGCGCGGCCGACTTCGTCTCCTGGTACGACGGCCACCCGGACGTGCCGCGCACCTGGCCGCTTCAGGCCGAGAAGGTCGCCGTGCTCGGCGTCGGCAACGTCGCGCTCGACGTGGCCCGCATCCTCGCCAAGACCGCGGACGAGCTGCTGCCGACCGAGATCCCGCCGAACGTCTACGACGGTCTGAAGGCCAACAAAGCCCTGGAGATCCACGTCTTCGGCCGCCGCGGCCCCGCCCAGGCGAAGTTCAGCCCGATGGAGCTGCGCGAGCTGGACCACTCGCCGAACATCGAGGTCATCGTCGACCCCGAGGACATCGACTACGACGAGGGCTCGATCGAGACCCGGCGCGGCAACAAGCAGGCCGACATGGTCGCCAAGACGCTGGAGAACTGGGCGATCCGTGACGCCGGCGACCGGCCGCACAAGCTGTTCCTGCACTTCTTCGAGTCGCCGGTGGAGATCCTCGGCGAGGACGGCAAGGTCGTCGGCCTGCGCACCGAGCGCACCGCCCTCGACGGCACCGGCAACGTCAAGGGCACCGGTGAGTTCAAGGACTGGGACATCACGGCGGTCTACCGCGCGGTCGGCTACCTCTCCGAGAAGCTGCCCAAGCTGCCCTGGGACATCGAGTCGGGCACCGTCCCGGACGAGGGCGGCCGGGTGATCGAGGAGGGCGGCGCCCACCTGCAGTCCACGTACGTCACCGGCTGGATCCGGCGTGGCCCCATCGGTCTGATCGGCCACACCAAGGGCGACGCCAACGAGACGGTCGCCAACCTGCTGGACGACCACGCGAACGGCCGGCTGCAGACCCCCGTCTCGCCGGACCCCAAGGCCGTGGACGCCTTCCTCGCCGAGCGCGAGATCCGCTTCACCACCTGGGAGGGCTGGTACAAGCTGGACGCCGCCGAGCGGGCCCTGGGCGAGCCGCAGGGCCGCGAGCGCGTGAAGATCGTCGAGCGGGAGGACATGCTGCGGTCGAGCGGGGCGTAAGCCCTCGTCCCACAGGGCTCGGGGGCAGGCGTCACGGCGCCGGCCCCCTCGCCCGACGCGGTGGCCTGTGCGGTCGTTCCCGGCGCGCGGCGGTGAGGCGGTGGGCGGTTCAGCGCGCCGCGATCTCGCGGCGGCCGGCCACCGCCAGGACCACGGTCAGCAGGGCGAGCACGGCTGACTGAGCGAGGCCGCCGCGGGTGTAAGGGGCGGCCTCGGGCAGCCCGAGCCACGGGTAGAGGGCGGCGAGGCGCACGGCCAGCAGAAGCAGGCCGAGCACGGCGAGCGCGAGCGCGCCGCCCGGCACGGCCCGCTCCGTGTGGCCAAGACTCCACAGCAGCCAGCCGAGGGCTCCCACGACGAAGCAGTTGGCGGGACCCCACACCAGGTCGGAGGCGGCGGGCAGCAGCACCAGGGACGCACCCGTCACCACGCACGCCGCCATGAAGACCAGACCGGGAGTGCCGGCCGGCAGCCGGGCCGGCGGCGCGTCGCGGTGATGGGCCGCGCACAGCACGAGCGCCGGCAGCCACGCGAGGAGCGCCAGCGTCACGACGAACGCGGGCTGTGAGGGGAAGGCCGTGCCCGTCAGCGAGGGCAGCAGCGGCCACAGGGTGGGCAGCGCGGCCGCCAGGACGCCGATCCGGGCGAGGCGGCGACGGTCGTACAGGAGGCCGAAGTAGGCGGCCACCCAGCCCAGCGGCAGGATCCACTGGGCGACGGTGACCGTGCCGGTGAGGAGTCCGTGGTCGGTGAACTCCGAGAAGAACAGCTGCCGTTCCGCACCTGCCCCGGTGAACGCCCGGGTCAGCTGCAGGACCGGCTCGACGACGGCGGACGCCGCCAGCAGCAGGACGGCCGCCGGCGCGAAGATCCGGGCACCGGAACCGAGCAGGACGTAGGGACGCGGCGCCCCCGCGGCGCCGAGGCGGCTGCGCACCGCCAGGGCGGCGATGCTCGCCACCTCGCCGAACGTGGGCCGGCTCTGGTCCTGTGTGTCACGGTCGAGGTCGCCCAGGTACGTCTCGACCATCTCCTCCTCCCGCTCGCGCCGGTAGTAGGCGGGGAGCAGGCGCAGGACGGCGCGGTAACGGGCCTCCAGCAGCGTGGTCATGCGTAACCTCCCGCGAGTCCGGGTGCGGTGGGGGGTTCCAGGCCGGCCGGGCCCGCGGAGGCAGGGCGGGCTGCGGCACGGCGGCCCTCGGCGATGCGCCGCTTGGCGGCCCCGGCACCGGCGGCCATCCGCTCGGCCTCCGCGTCCAGGGCCGCGACTCCGTCGTCGGTGAGCCGGTAGTAGCGCCGCAGCCGGCCCTGCTGGACCTCTTCCCGGTCCAGCGCGATCAGGCCGTCCGCGGTGAGCCGGTCCAGCACCCCGTACAACGTGCCGACCCGCAACCGCACCTCTCCGCCGGACAGTTCCTCCGCCTCGCGCAGGATGCCGTAGCCGTGCCGTGGCTGGTCGGCGAGCGCCGTGAGGACGAAGAACGCCGCCCGGGTCATGCTCTTCGCTGTCATGGAGCCAGAATATATCGGCTGCCGATATATATCGAGTGCCTGCCGAACGGGGTCCGCCCCTGAGCGGATGGACGAGCGGACCCCGTTCGCCGGACCATTGTGGGCGCCGTCCGCGGGCAGGACCACGTGTGAACGACGACCGCTCGACGCATGTCGCACGTGCCCCGGGTGTACAGCGCGCGTCCCGTGCGCGGGGGCGTGCGGCCGCCGCCACGCGCCGCCTTGCTGCCCCGGACGACGTCGTGCCCGACCGAGCGGTGATACTGGGAGACTCACCCGCCCCCATCAGCAGATTGGCTCATGTCGAACTCCGCCACCGACCGCGCCAGCATCCCGCAGACCGTCTGGGCGGCCCACGGCCGCCACACCGGTCCCGCCCCCGAGGAGGTCGTCCGCCGCACCCTGCGCCGGCACAAGGAGAGCGGGGACGTCGACGACTTCGCCGAACCCCCCGTGTCCGAGGACTCGGACCGACGGGTCTTCGAGGCGCGCTGGCGAGCCGGCGGCACGGTCACCGTGCGGGCCCGGCTCACCCTTGTCCCGCGCGAGGGCCGGCCGCAGGGGCACGAGTGGCGGCTCGTCGCGGAGGCCGAGCGCCCCTGGGACGAGGCGTGGCCCTCGCCCGCGACACTGTTCTGGCCTGCGGCCGGCACGGGTGAGGACGGCTCCTGGGACCACCACGCCACCGTCGCCGGACTGCGCTTCCAGCAGGTCAACGCGCTGCCCGCGGACGACAAGGAGATGCGGCGCAGACTGCGGGACGCGGCGCGCGAGGCATGGTGCCTCAACGTCGTCGTGCACGAGGCCATGACCCCGGACGAGCAGGGCCGGCTGCCGCTGGTCCGGCTGCTGCCGCCGGGCCTCAGGCACCGAGTCGTCGAGCACCGGGCGGCGCCGCACCAGTTCCGTGCCGTCAACTGGGCGCTGAAGGACCTCGGTGTCGAGGTGCCGCGCGGCGGCGCCGTGCTGCTGCCCCCGGACCCGGCACCGGGCGGCTACGACGGCCGTGAGCACCGGGTGCGCAGCGTCTTCCTGGACGGTTCCGAGCCCACCGAACTCCTCGCGGCCCTGCGGCACTTCGCCGCCCTGCCCCGGCCGCTGCCGCGCGAGGCCGAGGAGGCGCTGACCGACCTGCGGGAGAACTGGACCCTGATGACCCTCCAGGAGGAGCTGGAGCGTGAGCGGCGGCTGGTCGCCGTGTACGCCGAGGCGCTGGAGGCGATGACGAAGTCCCGGGACCTGTACAAGGAGGCCGCCGAGCAGGCCCTGGAGGCCCTCGCCGCCTACCGTGACGTTCCCGCGCCCACCCTGCCGCAGCAGCGGCCGGAGTTCCGTGCACCGGGTGCCCTTCGGCCCCTTGCGCGGACGTTCGAGCGGCTGAGGTCCACGGCCAGGAGCCGGCGTCGGCCGACGCGCGGCCCGCAGGGCCCGGACGAGGCCCCACCGGGCGGCCCCCCGGTCTCGCCGGCGCCGGCCGGACCCGCGGCGGGGCACGACGGCACGGACACCACCGACGGAACGGACCGGGCGTCGTAGCGGTCGGAGGGGGTATCCGACCGTCTGGCCGTGCCCGGAAGCCGGAGGCCGAAAGCGAAAGCCGAAAGTGAGCCGGAAGCCGGAAGCAAGCCGAGGGGAGCCCCATGGATTCCACCACCGCCCTGCTGGTGATCGGCGCCGTCGTCGCGGCGGTGCTGCTCGTCGTCGCGCTCGGCCTCCTGGTACGGCTGGTGCGGACCCGGCGCACGCTGCTGCGCGCCGGGCTGCCGACGGGTCCGCGCTGGGTGTTCTGGGGCGCGGTCGTCTACCTGCTGCTCCCCACCGACCTGCTGCCCGACCCGGTCTACCTGGACGACATCGCCGTCCTCCTGCTGGCGCTGCGCAGCCTGCGCGCCGGCCGGCCGCTGCCGCCCGGTTCAACCGGTCCGACCGAGCCCTGACCGGCCGCCGCACGCCTCATCATGGAGCGATGCGGACTGAGTTCACCGGTATACCCGGTACGCCCACGGCCCCGGACGTGGCCGTGGTCATCGACGTCATGCGCGCGTTCACCGTGGCTGCCTGGGCGTTCCGGCGCGGCGCCGAGCGGATCGTCTTCGCCGGCACGCAGCAGGAGGCCCTGGATCTGAAGGCCCGTCACCCGGGCTGGCTGGCCTTCCAGGACGGCGAGCCCGTACCGGGGTTCGACCTGGCCAATTCCCCCGCCCGGCTGCGTTCGCTGGACGTGCGGGGGCGTACGGTCGTACAGAAGACGACCGCCGGGACGGCCGGGGCGCTGGCCGTGGCGGAGGCCGGGCTGCTGCTGTGCGCGAGTTTCGTGGTGGCCGCCGCGACCGCCGAGGTGCTGCGGCGGGCCCGGCCGGAGACGGTGACGTTCGTCGTCACCGGGGACGGTGGCCGGGCCGAGGAGGATCGCGCCTGTGCCGATTACATCGCGGACCGCGTGCACACGGCCGACGCCGACCCGGCCCCCTACCTCGCGCGGGCCCGGTGTTCCGACGCCGCCGGGCGGCTCGCGGACGGCGTGCGGCGCGGCTGGGCCGGTGTCCACGCCGACGACGTGGACATGTGCCTGCAAGCGGACGCCTTCCCGTTCGCCATGGCCGCCACCCTGGCCGACGGTCGTCTGGTGCTGCGTCCGGTGGACGCCCGGAGCGCGGTGCCGGGCCGTACGGGACCGGCACGCCCGGCGGTGTGAGTCAGCCCGTGCCCTCACGGCGGGCGTAGCCCGCGACCAGAGTGACGAGCAGCACCGCGAGGGCCGCGAGCGCGGCGACGGCTGCCGCCGTGTCGGCGAGCCACGGCGGGGCCAGCGTCGCATTCCTCAGCCGGGACGGGTCGGACACGCCGAACCACCTGTCGAGCACCTGTCCGGCGGCGAGCGCCGCCGTGGCACCGAGCGCGGCGGTCGCCGCGACGAGCCGGGCCTGGGGCGACCGGGCGGGCAGCGCGAGGGCCGGCAGGACGCACAGGACCGAGGCGAGGACGGTGGCCGCGAGGGCGTCGTGGGACGGGGCGGGCCACAAGCGCGGGGCGTGGGCCGCGCCGCACAGGAAGACCAGCAGCGCGGCGCTCCGGACACCCCACGGGGCAGTCATGAGCCTCGGGCCGGCCCGGTTCCCGTCCTTCGCCGAGCCGGGCCGCACCGTCCGGTCCCTGGCGGGGCTGCCGTTCACCGGCTGGTCCGCCCCCTGACTGCCCCTTCGGTCGGTGGGCGCCGGGGCCGGACGGCCAGGAGCGCAGACGGGCCCGGCGGGTGTGGGGCCGGCGGGGCCGGGGCGCGACGGCTCGGGCGGCGGAGCCTCGGGCAGCGGGGCGTCGGGCGCTGGGGTGTCGGGCCACGGTTCCTTGGGCAACGAGGACTGCGGCGACGCGGAGTCCGGCAGCGCGGTCTCGGACAGGAAGAGGTCGTGGCCGGGGCGGTCCGCGGCCAGCCGGGCGATCAGGTCGGCGAGTTCCTCGATGGGCCGGTTGGCGGCCGCGGTCTGTACGGCGTCCCTGCAGTGGGATTCCACGGCTGTGTGGTGCAGCAGCTGCACCAGCCGGGCGACGTCGTCCAGGGGCCTGCGTGCGGCGGCGGCACGGATCGCCTCGACGGCGCTGTCGGTGTTCCGCGGCGGCTCGGTCAGCAGGGCCACCAGGCGGGCGAGGTCCTCCACGGGCCGGTCGACTCCGATCGCCCGCAGCGCGTCGGCCGTGGCCCGGGGATGCTCGGGCGAGTTCTCCAGCAGTGTGATGAGCCGGACGACGTCCTCCAGCGGGCGGTCGGCGACGGCTGCGCGGAGCAGGCCGTGCAACGGGTCGTCGTACGGGAGATCGCCGGGGCGCGGGACGGAGCCGGATTCGGGGTCGTGCGGAGTGACGTCCTGCGGGATGCCGGGGTGCGTGAGGCCGCCGGGCAGCCCGGGAGGGGGCTCCGGAGGGCTCTCGCCGGGGGTCACGGGGACCGGCTTCGGGGGCACCGCCGGCCACGTCAGGAGCGGGGGGTACGGGGTGGCGACCGGCGCGGAGGATATGAGTGCGTCGTCGGGACGGGGGGACGAAGAGTGGGTGGTCATCTCGGCTCCAGTCGAAGGTGGGGCTGCGTCCCGCACAGTGACCGCGGCGTTACGCAGTCCATTACTAGGAGCCGTCCGGTGGCCCCGCCACTTGGACGGGGCACCGGTGTGCTTGTGTGGGACGGCCGGGCGACCCGGACATGCCACCTCCCAGGTGCGTCGCGTGGTCCTCCAGGCGCATTCTTGCTGTGTCATCCACCCGAAGGCGCATGGGACGAGGCAGGGGCGATGGCTGGGAGCGGTGGCGAGCAGACGGTCCGCGCGCGGACCCGGCTGGCCACGCTGCTCGCGGAGACCTCGACCGGCGCGCTCGGCGCGGCCGGCGGCCGGGTGGCGGGGGTGTACCTGCGGTCCGGCACCCCCGGGCTGCTGCGCCTCGCGGTGCTCGCGGGGCTGCCCGGTCCGCTGTTCCGGCCCTGGTGGCGGCTGCAGGTCGGCCGCCCCTTCCCCGTCGCCGACGCCTACCGCCTCGGCGTCCAGGTGGTGCTGCCGAACGCCGCCGAGACGGTGCGCCGGTATCCGCAGTTCGCCGCGGGTCTGCCCTTCCCGTTCGGGTCGGTGCACCTGCCGGTGCCGGGCGGGAGCGAGCCGCTCGGGGTGCTCACGGTGCTGCGCCCTGCGGTCGCGGACACGGTGGACGAGCTGCTGGACCTGGAGCTGCTCGGCCGGCTGGCCGAAGGACTGGGCGCCGAACTGCTCGCGCTCGCCGACGGGGACGCCGGCACGGTCGTCTGGGACGGCGAGCCGCTGTGCGTACGGCCGCCGGCGACCCGGCGCGGGGAGGCTCTCGTGGCGCGGTTCGACTGGGATCCCGAGAGCTGCGCGGTACGCGCGGACGACCGGCTGTACGACCTCCTCGGCCTGCCCCCGGCCGACTTCGCGGGGACGGACGAGGCGCTCGCCGACGCGGTCGCCCCGCACGACGCGCACGAGATCCTGGCCGCGCTGCGCGACACCGCCGCCGGGAAGCCGCCCGCGGCGCCCCTGTACCTGCGGGCGCCGGACGGCACACCGCGGCTGCTGCACCTGTGGCCGGCCGCCGAGGAGGGGCCCGCGGAGCGGGTCGGCGGGCTGGTGTTCGAGCCCGGCCCCGGCGTCTTCGCGGAGGGCGCGGCCGACGTGCTGCCGCAGGGCGTGTTCTGCGTGGACCGGGTGGGGCTGGTCGTGTACGCCAACGAGGCCGCGGCCCGGCTCGCCGGCCGGGAGCGGGCGTGGCTGCTCGGGCGGCCGCTGTGGGAGGCGATGCCGTGGCTGGCCGGTCCGCCGTACGACGACCATCTGCGCGGCGCGCTGCTGGCGCCGGAGCCGGTGCACTTCCATGCCCGGCGGCCTGCCTGCGACGGCGCCGAGCCCGCGGCGGTCGAATGGCTCGCCGTGTCGGTGCATCCCGGCGAAGAACTGCTGACCTGCACACTCGTCCCGGCCAGCCGCATGGACACGCCGGTCGAGCCGGTCATCGAGCCGCATTTTGCGCAGGACACGGCGGCCGACCACTCGATGACCCCGCTGTACCGGCCGATCGCCCTGGCCATCGCGCTGACCGACGCGGTGACCGCCCGTCAGGTGTCGGCGGTGGTCATGCAGGAGCTGCTGCCCGCGTTCGGCGGCCGGCGGCTCGCCATCTACCTGCTCCAGGAGCGGCATCTGTACCTCGCCTGGGAGACCGGCTTCCCGCAGGGCTTCCTCGCCCCGTTCGAGGGCATCGGCCTCGACGCGCGCGTGCCCGGCGTGGAGACCCTCACCACGGGCCGGCCGCTGTTCTTCGAGTCCATGGAGCAGATCGCGGCCACCTACCCGGGCATCCCGCTGGACGCCGAGGAGGGTGCCAGGGCCTTCCTGCCGCTGATCGCCTCCGGCCGGCCGGTCGGCTCCTGCATCCTCGGCTTCGAGCGGCAGCGCAGCTTCAGCACCGAGGAGCGCACCGTCCTGACCGCGCTCGCCGGGCTGATCGCGCACGCCATGGAGCGGGCGCAGCGCTACGACAGCGAGGCGGCGCTCGCCCGCGGTCTGCAACAGGCCCTGCTGCCCCGCCGGCTGTCGGCGCATCCGCGGGTGGAGACCGCGGGCCGGTATCTGCCGGGCACGCAGGGCATGGACGTGGGCGGCGACTGGTACGACGTGGTCGAGGCCGGTGACGGTCTCGCGCTGGTGATCGGTGATGTGCAGGGGCACGGGGTGCAGGCGGCGGCCACCATGGGGCAGTTGCGCAGCGCGGTGCGCGCGTTCGCGCTCGGCGACCGGCCGCCCGACGAGGTGATGAGCGGCACCAACCACCTGCTGATCGACCTCGACCCCGGTCAGTTCGCCAGTTGCTGCTACCTGCGGCTGGACCCCGCCACCGGCCGCGCCCGGATCGCCCGGGCGGGGCACCCGCCGCCGCTGCTGCGCCCGCCCCGCGGACCGACCCGGGTGCTGGACGTCCCGGGTGGTGTCGTCCTCGGCGTTGACCCCCAGGCCCGCTACCCGGTGACCGAGCTGGTGCTGGAGCCGGACGCGATCCTCGCCCTGTACACGGACGGGCTGGTGGAGCGGCCGGGCGCGGACATCGACGACGGCATCACGGCGCTGCGGCTGGCGTTGAACAGGGCCGGGGCCGCCGCCGGGCGGCGGGGCGGGCGGTCGCTGGCCGGGGTCGCCGACCGGCTCACGGCGACCGCCCGGCACGCCCCCGACCGCCCCGACGACGTGGCCCTGCTGCTCGCGGCCCGCCGTTCGACCCCCCTGCGCCCGCGGTGACCGGATCGCGCCGGGCCGATCGGCGGCCGTCGCCACGGACCGGAGTCTCGCCTGACGGGGCCGGGCAGTGTAGACATGGGCACATGGTGCGACTGCCCGGCCGGCCTGCGACCCGGCCGCCCCGTCCTTTCGGGCGCCCGCGCGCAGCGCAGGGTCCGCGGCCCGAGGGCCCGGGCGGGGACGGCAGCCGGCCCGGGATGCTGCGGTCGGCGGTGACCGGGCGCAGCGTGGCCGGGCAGGTGTTCGTGCTCCAGGTGGTGATCGTGCTGCTGCTGATCGTCTCGGCGGTGGTGGCGCAGGTGTTGCAGGTGCGGCACGACACCGTTCAGGAGGCGCAGAACCGGTCGCTCGCCGTTGCCCAGACGTTCGCGCACGCGCCCGGCACGGTCGCCGCGCTGCGCTCACCCGATCCCACGGCCGTGCTGCAGCCGCGCGCGGAGGCGGCGCGCAAGGCGAGCGGGGTGGACTTCGTCGTCGTGATGAACACCGACGGCATCCGCTACACGCACCCCAAGCCGGACCGGATCGGCAAGAAGTTCGTCGGCACCATCGCGCCGGCGCTGGCCGGGGGCACGGTCACCGAGCACGTCAACGGCACGATAGGCCCGCTGGTGCAGGTCGTGGTGCCGGTGAAGGACGCGGGCGGCAAGGTGGTGGGCCTGGTGTCGGCCGGGGTCACCACCGCGCACGTGGGCGGGGCCGCCGCCCAGCAGCTTCCGCTGCTGCTCGCGGCGGCAGCGGTGGCGCTCGCGCTGGCGACCGGGGGCACGGCGCTGGTCAGCAGACGACTGCTGCGCCAGACGCACGGACTCGGACCGTACGAGATGACGCGGATGTACGAGCACCACGACGCGGTGCTGCACGCGGTCCGGGAAGGTGTGCTGATCGTCGGCGGTGACGGCCGGCTGCTGCTCGCGAACGACGAGGCGCACCGGCTGCTGGACCTGCCGCAGGACGCCGAGCTGAACAGCGTGCTGGAGCTGGGGCTCGACGGCGAGATGGCGGCGCTGCTGGCCTCGGGCCGGGTGGCCACGGACGAGGTGCACCTGGTCAAGGACCGGTTGCTGGCGATCAACCAGCGCCCCACCGATCTGCGCGGCGGCCCGGCCGGCAGTGTCACCACGCTGCGTGACTCCACCGAACTGCGCGCCCTGTCCGGCCGTGCGGAGGTGGCGCGGGAGCGGCTGAACATGCTGTACGACGCCGGGGTGGGCATCGGCACCAGCCTGGACGTGGGCCGTACCGCCGAGGAGCTGGCCGGGCTGGCGGTGCCCCGGTTCGCGGACTTCGCGACCGTCGACCTGTTCGACGCGGTGCTGCAGGGTGAGGAGCCGAGGCCGGGCACGGCGCTGCGCCGCGCCGCCTGCGCCGGTGTCCGCAAGGACGCACCGCTGTACCCGGTCGGCGAGCGGATCCGGTGGGTGGCCACCTCGCCGCAGGCGCGCAGTCTGACGACGGGGCAGTCGGTGCTGGTGACCCGGCTGCGGGAGGCGCCCGGCTGGCGCGCGCAGAGCCCGGAGCGCACCGACCAGGTCCTGGCATACGGCATCCACTCGCTGATCACCGTGCCGCTCCGGGCGGGCAACCTGGTGCTGGGCGTGGCGAACTTCTGGCGTTCGGAGAAGCCGCAGCCGTTCGACGCCGAGGAGCTGGCCCTGGCCGAGGAGCTGGTCGCCCGGGCGGCCGTCTCCATCGACAACGCCCGCCGGTACACGCGCGAGCACAGCATGGCGGTCACCCTGCAGCGCAGTCTGCTGCCGCGCAGTCTGCCCGAGCAGGGCGCGCTGGAGATCGCCTACCGCTATCTGCCGGCGCAGGCCGGGGTGGGCGGCGACTGGTTCGACGTGCTGCCGCTGTCCGGTGCCCGGGTGGCGCTGGTGGTGGGGGACGTGGTGGGGCACGGGCTGCATGCGGCGGCCACCATGGGCCGGCTGCGTACGGCGGTGCACAACTTCTCCGCGCTGGACCTTCCGCCCGACGAACTCCTTTCGCTGCTGGACGAGTTGGTCGGCCGGATCGACCAGGACGAGACCGCCTCGGACGGCGCCGCGGCGATCACGGGCGCGACCTGTCTGTACGCGGTGTACGACCCGGTCGCACGGCGCTGCACCCTCGCCCGGGCCGGCCATCCGCCGCCCGCGCTGGCGCATCCCGACGGCCGGGTGGAGTTCCCGGAGGTGCCCGCGGGGCCGCCGCTGGGGCTGGGCGGGCTGCCGTTCGAGACGGCCGAGCTGGAGCTGGCGGAGGGCAGCAGGCTGGTGCTGTACACGGACGGGCTGGTCGAGGACCGCGAGCGGGACATCGACGAAGGGCTCGAGCTGCTGAGCGACGCCCTGCGCGGCACGCCGGGCGCCTCGCCGGAGGAGACCTGCCGCGCCGTGCTGGGGCGGCTGCCGGCCCGGCCGAGCGACGACGTGGCGCTGATCGTCGCCCGCACCCGGGTGCTGGGCGCCGACCGGGTCGCCGAGTGGCAGGTGCCGTCGGACCCGGCGGCGGTGTCGGAGGTCCGGTCCGCGGTGACACAGCGGCTCGCCGACTGGGGCCTGGTCGAACTGGACTTCACGACGGAACTGATCCTGAGCGAGCTGGTCACCAACGCGATCCGCTACGGGCGCGGCCCGATCGGCGTACGGCTGCTGCGTGACCGCACGCTGATCTGCGAGGTCTCCGACCGCAGCACGACCTCGCCGCATCTGCGGTACGCGGCGAGCACCGACGAGGGCGGCCGGGGCCTGTTCCTGGTCGCTCAGCTCGCCGAGCGCTGGGGTACCCGCTACACCCCGAACGGCAAGATCATCTGGGCGGAGCAGCCGCTGCCCTGAGCAGGGGTAAACCTGTTGAGGACACATCAGTCGGCGGGTGATGATCTCCGGCATGTTCTCGCGCAGGAATCACCGCCCGAAGTCCGCCGGCCTCCGCACGGCCTGGGAGGCCCTGGACCGTGGCGATGTGCCCGGTGCGCTACGGCAGTTGCGGGCGGCCGGCGAGGACCAGCCGCTCGCCGAGGTGGCGCTGGTGGTGGGGCGGGCCGCGCAGTCGGCGGGCTTCGACGACCTCGCGAAGGCCGCCGCCGCTCTCGTCGCCGAGCCCGAACGCCCCAAGGTCCTCTACGACTTCGGGTACTGGTGCATCGAACGGGGCGTGGCCCACCTGGCGGTCCCCGCGCTCCGCGAGGCGCTGCGCCGCAGCGACGGCTCGCCGGTGGCCCTGCGGGAGCTGGTGTCGGCCTATGAGCGCGAGGGCCGCCACCGCGAGGCGGTCGCTGAACTCGCCCGACACGAAGGGACGTTCGAGGACTGGCCGGACCGCTATCTGCTGGTGTTCAACGCCGTCCTGGCGGGCGACCTGACCCTGGCCCGGCGCCAGCACGCGCTGCTGTCCGACCCGCAGGACGCGCAGTGGCGGCCGGCGCGGGAGCGGCAGAACCGGGTGCTGGAGCGCGCGGCCGCGGCCGAGGCGGTGTCCTCGCTGGACCTGACGGATCTGCGCGGCTGGCAGTACGTGATCGCCGGCACGGTCCTCGGCACCCTGTCGCCGTACGGTTTCGAGGCGGGCATGCACGGACGCTACGCCTGGCTGCAGGACACCCCCGACGGCTGTCTGCGGGGGCTGCTGCGGCTGCGCGTCCTCCTGGAGGCGGCCGAGCTGCGGCCCCGCTCGGTGTCGCTGCTGCCCGACCGGGACTCGCGGATCCTCGGTCTCGCCGCGGCCGAGCTGCTGGACCTGCCGGCCGAGCCGTTCACGGCCGGGCGGACGGACACGGTGGTCGTGGCGTACGACCTCGACCGTCTCGCGGCGCACGAGGGCGGCCCGCAGGTGATCGGGCAGCTCTTCGAGCGGGTGCCCGGGCAGGTGCTGCACGCGCACGCGAGCTGCTGGACCGATCCGCCCGCTGTCACCGCGGACAGCGTCGGGCTGCTGCACCAGTCGGTGGTGCCGCCCTGGGGTGGCCACCTGCGCCAGGGCGCGGACGGCGGCGTCGAGCAGGGTCCGGCGGACGACCGTCCGGAGGCGGAGATCGCCGCCGAGGTGACCGCGGCCGACCCGGCCGCCGACCCCGGGGACGGCGAGGGCCCGGCGGACCACGACGCTCGGTTCGCCGCGTTCGCCGGGGCCGTCAAGGGCACCTGGCTGCGCGGTGACCGGGCGCGTGTGCGGTCCGCCGGGCCCGTCCCGAGTTCCCGGTTCGCCTGAGCGGAGGAGAGGGGGTCAGGCGCTGAGCCGCGAGCGCAGCAGCTGCTTCCCCATCTCCGCGCCCTTGCGGCTGTCGGACTGGGCCTTGTGGAACAGGTCCACGAGCTCGGTGTCGTGCTCGCGTTCGGCGTCCTGGATGTAGGTCTCCAGGCGCAGAGCGTTGTCCAGGCACGCCTCGACGTACCAGATCAGGTCGTAGTTCTTGTCGCGGGTACCGGTGACGTGGCCGGTCTCGCTGGTGCTGGTCATCCGGGTCTCCTCCTTCTGTGGACCCTGGGGCGTTCTCCTTCCGGAGACTCCCGGGTACCCGTGCGACCTGCGGACACACCACCCCGTTGGTCAGCCGAGGGCGCGGTCGAGGTTGAACGCCGCACTGATCAGGGACAGATGGGTGAACGCCTGCGGGAAGTTGCCCTGCTGCTCGCCGGTGCGGCCGATCTCCTCCGCGAACAGGCCGAGGTGGTTGGCGTAGGTCAGCATCTTCTCGAAGGCCAGCCGGGCCTCGTCGAGCCGGCCGGCCCGCACCATCGCCTCGACGTACCAGAAGGAGCAGATGGAGAAGGTGCCCTCGTCACCCCGCAGTCCGTCGGGGCTGGCCTGCGGGTCGTAGCGGTAGACGAGGGAGTCGGAGACCAGGTCCTCGGTGAGGGCGTCCAGGGTGGACAGCCACTTCGGGTCGGTGGGGGCGACGAACTTGGCGAGCGGCATCATCAGCAGGGAGGCGTCCAGGACGTCGCCGCCCTCGTACTGCACGAAGGCGCCGCGCCGCTCGGACCAGCCGCGGTCCATGATCCGCCGGTAGATGGTGTCGCGGGCCTGCCGCCAGCGGGGCAGCTCGGCGGGCAGTCCGCGCCGGTTGGCGAGGCGGATGGCCCGCTCGATCGCGACCCAGCACATCAGCCGCGAGTACAGGAAGTTCCTGCGGCCGCCGCGGGTCTCCCACACGCCCTCGTCGGGCTGGTCCCAGTGGTCGCACACCCAGTCGACGAGGTGGCACACGTCGTCCCACTGGCCGCTGGAGATGGGCTGGGCCCACTTGTCGTACAGGTAGATCGAGTCGATCAGGGCGCCGTAGATGTCCAGCTGGAGCTGTCCGGCGGCGGCGTTGCCGACCCGGACCGGCGCGGAGCCCAGATGACCCTCCAGGTGCGGCAGTACGAACTCGGGCAGATCGGTGCGGCCGTCGATGCCGTACATGATCTGCAGCGGGGCCGAGGCGGAGCCGTCGCAGGGCGTGATGTGCGTGGTCAGGAACCGCATGAAGGCCTCGGCCTCGCCGGTGAAGCCGAGCCGCAGCAGCGCGTACACGGCGAAGGCGGCGTCGCGGACCCACACGTACCGGTAGTCCCAGTTGCGCTCGCCGCCGAGCTGCTCGGGCAGGCTGGTGGTGGGAGCGGCGACGATGGCACCGGTGGGGGCGTAGGTGAGCAGCTTCAGCGTGAGGGCGGAGCGGTGCACCATCTCGCGCCAGCGGCCCCGGTAGCGGGACTGGTGCAGCCAGCGGCGCCAGTAGGCGACCGTGGCGTTGAACTGGTGCTCGGCCTCGGCATGGGCGCAGCCGCGGGGGGCCACCCGGGCACCGAGCTGGTCGAGGGCGAACACCGCCGTCTCGCCCTCGGCGAGCTTGAAGTCGGCGCGCGCGTCCCGGGCGTCGCACTCCAGGACGACGGTGGAGGTGAGCGACAGGGACATGTCGGCGGCCTCGAAGACGACCGTGCCGTCGGCGGTGCGCAGGGTGTGCGGTACGGCGCCGTAACCGAAACGCGGGGCGACCAGCACCCGGAACGGCACGGTGCCGCGGACGCAGACCACGCGCCGGATCAGCCGGTGCCGCCCCGCCTCGCCCGTGCCGACCACGTTGTCCGAGGTCACCGGCATGAAGTCCTGGACCTCGCCCACGCCGTCCTCGGTGAAGAACCGGGTGATCAGTACGTTGGTGTCGGGGAAGTAGAACTGTTTGGTCCGCGCGGGTACGGCGGCGGCCAGTTCGAAGCAGCCGCCGCGCTCGGCGTCGAGGATGGCCGCGAAGACGCTGGGCGCGTCGAAGGACGGACAGCAGTACCAGTCGATCGTGCCGTCCGTGCCGACCAGGGCGACACTGCGCAGGTCGCCGATGAGTCCGTGCTCGGCGATCGGCAGATAGCGGGGGCTGGGGCGGACGTCCTCCGGAAACGGGGTCTCGGCCATCGGCGGCCTCCCGGTGAGTGGTGCGCGATGTTTTCCAGCTTAGGAGCGAGTGCTCTCCGGTGGCGTGGGAAGGCGCTGCGGGGAATGGTGAGAGTGTGCCCCGTTCGGCGGCACCGGCACGGATGCGGTCATCCGGACCGAGGAGGAGGCATCATGTCGACATCCACACCTGACGAGTCCCGGTCGTCCGACGACCACTGCACCCCGGACGCCCTGCTCCACTCCGCTCCCTCCAGGGACATCACCCCGGAGGACCTGGTGATGGCGGCGGGCAGGGACGTCACACCGAAGAATCTCGACTGGGCACGCCGCAAGATGGAGAAGGAGGGCCCGACAGCCATCGAGAGGCTGCTGCCGTAGGGCGGTCCGGGGAATCAGGGGCTCACGTCAAACGGGGGCACGAGAGCCGGCCCGAAGGGGCGCGGGGACTGCGCGTGTCCGCACACCCGCACCCCTCCGGCTCTACGGCGAAGAAGCGTCCGCACAGACGACCCGCACCCAGCACACCGCGTTGTTGGCGAAGCCACCTCGGTTCCAGCGCTGATCGAGGGGCTGGGTGTGACCGCCGAGGTCGGTCGCACGCGCGCCCACGGCGTACTCGCCGGGCGACGCGTCCCAGTCGCAGTGCCACGCCCGCCACGCCCACGGGTGTCCGTCCGGCGCAGGGCGGAGCCAGGCCCGGACCCAGTTGCCGCCGTGATCGGTGCTGACCTCCACCGAGGTCACCGGTGCCTGTCCTGACCAGGCTCGCCCGTCCAGCCTCAGCGGCCCCGGCCGCACCACCCGCGTCCTGGACATGAAGTCGGGGAACCCCGGCGGCACGAGCAACGCACGGGGTGCGATCCGGGTGACCGGCTCGCCCGCCTCGCCGGCGGTGCGCCGGATCCGGTAGGCGACCGACTGCTGGAAGCCCGTGAACGGTTCGTCGCTGACGGTGACCGAACGCAGCCACTTCACCTGGGCCATGCCGTACCAGCCGGGCACGATCAGCCGCAGCGGCCGGCCGTGCTGCGGTGGCAGTAGCGCGCCGTTCATGGCGGTGGCGACCAGCACTTCGGGGTCGTCGCCGAGGGCCACGGCGAGGGGCAGGGCGCGCTGGTAGTCCTGTTCGACGCCACGCTCGACCCCGTGGTCGGCGCCGGTGAAGACGACGTCCACGGCCGCCGGGTCGGCCCCCGCCTCGGCGAGCAGCAGCCTGAGCGGCACGCCGGTCCAGTCCGCGGTGCCCACGGCCTCCACCAGCCACGGCTGGCTGACCGGCCGGGGGCTGAGCAGGGCCCGGCCGTTGCCCGCGCACTCCAGGGTCACCCGGGCGGTGACCTGCGGGAACGCCAGCAGGTCGGCGAGGGACAGATCGAGCGTGGTACGCACGTGTCCGTCGACGGTGAGCCGCCAGGCACCGGCGTGCGGCACGTACGGGATGTCGTAGTGCGTGAGGACGTAGTGCAGTCCGGGCGGGGTGACGTCGTGGCGGAGGGCTTCCAGGGGCAGCCCGTGGTTGCGGGTGGCGAGCGCGAGTTCGTCGGCGCCGATCCCCTCGTCGGGGCCGGCCTGCCGGGCGGGAGCGCTCAGATCGGCGGGTCGCTCACCCATGGCGTCATTGTCCTCCCGGCGGACCCGTGCGGCGAGGAGAGCGATAGCCGACGGCAACTCCCGCACGGCTCAGGGGATTTCGTCGGTGGCGATCCCTTCCGGAGCGCGCCGAGGGGCTGTCAGACTCCCGAGGGTGCCCGACTTCGACTTCGACATGCTCGTCATCGGATCCGGACCCGGCGGTCAGAAGGCCGCCATCGCCGCGGCCAAGCTGGGGCGCCGGGTCGCCGTCGTCGACCGCCCCGACATGCTCGGCGGGGTCTCCCTGCACACCGGGACCATCCCTTCCAAGACCCTGCGCGAAGCGGTGTTGTACCTGACGGGTCTCACCCAGCGCGATCTGTACGGGCAGAGCTACCGGCTGAAGGACGACATCACCGTCGCCGATCTCACCGCGCGCACCCGGCACGTCGTCGCCCGCGAGGTGGACGTCGTCCGCAGCCAGCTCGCCCGTAACCACGTCACCCTCCACTCCGGTACGGCCCGCTTCGCCGACCCGCACACCGTCGCCCTGTCCGAGCTGTCCGGACGGGAACGGCTGCTGAGCGCCCGGCACATCGTCATCGCCACCGGTACGAGGCCGGCCCGCCCGGACAGCGTGGAGTTCGACGGGCGGACGATCATGGACTCCGACAACGTGCTCTCGCTGGAGCGGGTGCCGCGGTCCATGGTGATCGTCGGGGCGGGAGTCATCGGCATGGAGTACGCCTCGATGTTCGCCGCGCTGGGCAGCAAGGTGACCGTCGTGGAGAAGCGCCCCGGGATGCTGGACCTGTGCGACGTGGAGATCGTCGAGTCGCTCAAGTACCACCTGCGGGACCTGGCGGTCACCTTCCGGTTCGGCGAGACCGTCGCCGCCGTCGAACGTCATCCGCGGGGCACGCTGACCGTGCTGGAGAGCGGCAAGAAGATCCCCGCGGACACGGTGATGTACTCGGCGGGCCGGCAGGGCCTGACCGGCGGACTCGACCTGGACAGGGCCGGGCTTGCGGCGGACGCGCGGGGCCGGATCACGGTGGACGAGAACTACCGCACCGAGGTGCCGCACATCTACGCCGTCGGTGACGTCATCGGGTTCCCGGCGCTCGCCGCGACCTCGATGGAGCAGGGCCGCGCGGCTGCCTACCACGCGTGCGGGGAGCCGGCCGGGCGGATGCACCGGCTGCAGCCGATCGGGATCTACACGATCCCGGAGATCAGCTTCGTCGGCCGTACCGAGGACCAGCTCACGGAGGACCGGGTGCCGTTCGAGGTGGGCGTGGCCCGGTACCGGGAGCTGGCTCGGGGGCAGATCATCGGGGACTCGCACGGCGTGCTGAAGCTGCTGGTCTCGCCGCAGGACCGGACGCTGCTCGGGGTGCACTGTTTCGGTTCGGGTGCGACGGAGTTGATTCACATCGGGCAGGCCGTGATGGGGTGCGGGGGGACCGTGGACTATCTGGTCAACGCGGTGTTCAACTATCCGACGCTGGCGGAGTCGTACAAGGTCGCCGCGCTGGATGCGACGAATCGGCTCCGCCAGGTGGACCGGTTGGACTAGGGCATGTCCGCAAAGTGTCGGCGTCGTTGGTCTGTTTGTGGTGCGTCGTCCCGGTGGTTCAGGTTTCCTCCTCCACCACGTGCACCGCGGCCTCTTCCGCGCCGGCCGCTCCGCCGTCGATGCCCACGTCCCGGGCGACCTCCTCCTTGACCGTGTCGGGGTGGGCGCCCTCGTCCGGTGCGACCAGCCGGCCCGCGCGGGATGCGCCCGCCTCGGGGTCGAGCGGCTCGCCCTCGCCGCCCGGCAGGTCGCCGATCTCGTCGCCGGCTGCCGGCTGGGCGTCCGGGACCTCCTGGGCGAGCCGTTCCTCCAGGGTCTCCCCCGCGTGCTGCTCGGCGGCGGTGGTGCCCTTCCTGGTGACGCCCAGGGGGCGTTCGGGCGGCGAGTAGCCCTCGTCGAGGACGTCGTCGTAGGTACGCTCGTCGACCGCGTCCTGGAGGTCCAGGGGACCGGCGTCCTCCTGTTCCTCGTTGGTACCGGTGGGCTGGTAGGCGTCGTCCGCCATCGGGGTCTGCTCGGACTGCTGGTCGCTCATGGTCGCCTCCTGCACGGCTCGCGGGCGGTCCTCGTCCGCGTTTCCCGCAGCGGGGTCGTCAATCCCGTCGGCGCGCGACCGGATCACTCGGCGGACTGTTCGGCCAGGCCGGCCGTCCACTTCTCCTCGATACGACCCGACTTCCACACCAGCAGGGCGACCGCCCAGGTGGCGACGAACAGGCCGACGATGACGAATCCGACGGTGTTGAGGTCGAGGCCGGAGATCCAGTCCCAGAAGGCACCGTGGAGGTCCAGCCGGTCGGCGAGAAGGCCGAGGAGTTCGACCGTGCCGATGATGAGGGCGACGGCCACGGACAGGCCGGTGATGGTGAGGTTGTAGTAGACCTTGCGGACCGGCTTGGAGAACGCCCACTCGTAGGCGAAGTTCATGAACGAGCCGTCGATGGTGTCCAGCAGCGACATGCCGGCGGCGAACAGGACCGGCAGGCACAGGATGGCGTACCAGGGCAGGCCGGAGGCGGCGCCGGAGCCGGCGAGGACGAGCAGGGCGATCTCCGTCGCGGTGTCGAAGCCGAGGCCGAACAGCAGGCCCAGCGGGTACATCTGCCACGGCTTGCTGATCGAGCCGGTGACCCGGCCGAGCAGGCGGTTCATGAAGCCGCGGTTGTTCAGCCGGATCTCCAGCGCGGCCTCGTCGTAGGCGCCGGAGCGCATCTGGCGGAAGACCTTCCAGATGCCGGCCAGGACGACGAGGTTGATGCCGGCGATGAGGTAGAGGAAGGTGCCGGAGACCGTCGTACCGATCAGGCCGGTCACCTCGTGCAGGTGCGAGTTGCCGTCGCGGACCGGTGCGGCCACGGTCTTCATGCCCAGCGAGAGCAGCAGGGCGAGGCCGAAGACGATGCTGGAGTGGCCGAGCGAGAACCAGAAGCCGACCGACAGCGGCCGCTGTCCCTCGCCCATCAGCTTGCGGGTGGTGTTGTCGATCGCCGCGATGTGGTCGGCGTCGAAGGCGTGCCGCATGCCCAGCGTGTAGGCGGTCACGCCGATGCCGACACCGAAGGACTGCTTGCCGACGCTGAAGTGCTGCGGCGCGATGATGCCGACCAGGGTGCCCCAGCCGATGACGTGCAGCGCGAGGACGAAGCCGGCCATCCCACCGACCCTGATCCACTCCTGCCGGGTCATCGAGCCCAGGACGCGGCGCCAGGCCGAGCGTGCCGTCATCAGGAGTGCCGTCCTTCGGTGGTGCGGGTACGACTGCACAGCGCAGCCTCGTGCCATCATGCCGTACTTGCACATCGCGTGCAGTAAGTGCGCGGCAAAGGCAACGGCAGGCCTTTCCCATGCGGAGGGAAAGGCCCGCCGTGGATGCCGGGGTTCGCCGGCTGCCGTCAGGCGGAGAGCATGCCCCGGCCCAGCCAGTCCCGAGTGTCCCGGACGCCGGGCAGGGCGAAGAAGTAGCCGCCGCCCGTCGGGGAGATGTAGTCCACCAGGGGCTCGTCGATCAGCCGGGTCTGCACGGCCTCGAACTGGCGCTTGACGTCCTGGTTGTAGCAGCAGAAGACCAGGCCCATGTCGAGGTTGCCGACGTTGTCCACACCGCGGTCGTAGTTGTAGCCGCGGCGCAGGATGCGGGAGCTGTCGGTCTCGGGCTTGCGCGGGTTGGCGAGGCGGATGTGGGCGTCGAGCGGGATCGCGGTGCCGTGCGGGTCCTTGGCGTACTGGGGGATGTCGGTCTCCTTGGCGCCGTCGAGCGGGGCGCCGGTGTCCTTGCGGCGGCCGAACATCTTCTCCTGCTCGGTGAGCGAGACCCGGTCCCAGAACTCGACCAGCATCCGGATGATCCGGATGACCTGGTAACTGCCGCCCCTGGTCCAGGCGGGCTCGCCCTGGCCGTCGCCGACCCAGATCAGCTTGTCCGTCTCACGGGCGGAGGTGACGTCCGGGTTGGCGATGCCGTCCTTGAACCCCAGCAGGTTGCGCTGGGCGCCGGTGGGGCGCGGGGCGTTCTGGAAGCCGTCGATGCGCCACTTGATCTGCATGGCGCCGCGGGTGTGCCGGGCTATGTCGCGCAGCGCGTGCAGCACGGTGTCCGTGCTCTGGGCGCAGATCTGCAGGGACAGGTCGCCGTGGCACTCGGCGGCGTTCAGGTTGTCGTTGGGGAAGGTCCGCATCGGGGTGAGCCGGGCGGGCCGGGCCCTGGCGAGACCGTAGCGGTCGTCGAAGAGGGAGGCGCCGACGCCGACGGTGACGGTGAGGCCGTCGGAGGGGACCTCGGGACCGAGGATGCCGTTGTCCGAGGGCGGCGCGCCGACGCCCAGGTCGGTGGGGGTGCCGCCGGAGGTGAGGAAGCGGGCCCGCTCGGTGATGGTCCTCAGCAGGTCGGCCAGGCCCTTGCGGTCGTCGGCGATGACATCGAGGGAGACGAAGGTGGCGGCGGCCGGGGCCGGGGTGACGATGCCGGCCTGGTGGGCGCCGTGGAAGGGGACCTGCGCGTTGCCGTCCGCGTCGGTGGTCTGCGCCTGGGCCGTGCCGCCGCTCTCGCCGAGGGCGAAGCCGCCGCCGGCCAGGACCGCTCCGGCGGCACCGGCGCCCAGGGCCGTCCGTACGAAGGAGCGGCGGGCGGGGCCGGCGGGGCAGGCCGACGGTTCGGCAGTGGACATCGCAGGGGTCCCTTCGGGGTGCGGGTGCGCGGACGTCATCGGGCAGGCTTCGGTCATCACGCGGACTTCCGGATCTCGAGGAGGTCCGGGATCGGGGCGAGGTCTTCCAGCAGCTGCCCGGTGGCGCCGTCGAGGCGCTGCTTGCCGGACTCTCCGAGCCGGTCGACGGGGGTCCAGTCGCCGCCGTGGTGGGCGGCGTCCAGGAGGTTCTGCACGCGGGCGATGTCCGCGTCGACCGTCGGGAGCAGCTTCGGCGCGCGGCTGGTGAGCAGCGGCTTGAGAACGGTGAGCAGTTCACGGGTGCCGGCGAGGTTGGCGTCGGCGGTGGCGAGATTGGTGCCGCTGCCCTCGTCGGTGTCGCCGGTCAGCTCGAACTGGAGGGTGTTCTCCAGGATCTCGTGCGCGCGCAGCGGCAGGTCACCGGGGTCGAAGTCCTGGCTCGGGAAGGCCTTCCGCAGACCGTCGGTGTCGGTGACGAGCTGCCGGGCGGGGGCCCGCAGGTCGGCGGCGGACTGGCCGTGCCACAGGCCGTACTCGATCCGCAGGAAGCCGGAGAAGTCCTTGTCCCGTTCACCGTCCGGCAGTCCGTCGGCGCGGCCGTCGATCTTCTGGTCGAAGTTCTCGAAGGTGCCGTAGGCGGCGCCGAGGGAGGCGTAGGTGCGGTGGGCGGTGAGCCAGTCGGTGCGGGCCCTGTCCAGGTGGCCGTGCTCGATGTCGTCGTCGAGGGTGCGGGTCTGCGTGACGAGCGTGGCGAGGCCCTGCTCGACGTACGCCTTGTACGCCTTCAGGGGTGCGGCGAGGTCCTGTTCGGAGACGGGGACGACCGGCTTGGCCGCGCCGCCGCCGCTCACGGTCACCGACGTGGAGGTCACGGCCTTGCCGCCGGTGGGAACGCAGCGCCAGGCGTAGGTGCCGCCGGCGACGGTGGCGACCAGGTCGCGGGTGGTGCCGGGGGCGAGGCCCTCGATCTCGCCGTAGACCGCGCTGGTGGAGGGGTCGATGAGGTACACCTCGGAGGTCTTGCCGCCGGTGTTGCGCATCTGGAAGGTCTGCCGGCCCGGCCGGGGCGCGGTGAAGCCCTTGCCGCACTCGGTCTCGGAGACGGCGACGGTCTGGTCGCCGGCGGGCTTGGGCCGGGAGAGGGCGACGACGAGTCCGGCGAGCACGGCGGGCACGGCGACCACGGCGGCCGGAACCACCCAGACCGGGCGGCGGCGCTCGGTCCGGGTGGTCTTCGGCTGTGCCGCGGGGCGTTCACCGGCGGGCTTGGGGGCGGTGGCCCGCACGCCGCGCACGAACAGGGTCATCACGACGGCCAGGTAGGCGACGTAGGCCACCACCTGCAGCCAGGTCATGGTCGGGGTGAGGTTGAGGACGCCCTGCACGAGGGTGCTGTACCAGGAGCCGGCGTCGACGCTGCTCGCCAGGTCGACCGCGTAGGCGGACTTGCCGGGCAGCACGCCGCCCTCCTGCAGGTCGCGCAGGCCGTAGCCGAGGACGCCGGCGGCGATGACGATCAGTACGGCGCCGGTGGCGGTGAAGAACCTCGTCAGGTTGATCTTCAGGACGCGCCGGTACAGGCCCCAGCACAGGCCCGTCGCGAGGACGAGGCCGATGCCGGCGCCGGTCAGCGGTCCGGCCGACTCGCCGGCCGCCTGCGCGGTGGTCCACAGGAACAGGGCCGTCTCCAGGCCCTCACGGCCGACCGCGAGGAAGGAGGTGAGGATCAGCACGCCGGAGCCCATGGCGAGGGCGCCGGTCACCTTCTCCTTCAGCTCACCGGAGAGGCTGCGGGCCGAGCGGCGCATCCAGAACACCATGGCGGTGACGAACGCGACGGCGATCACGCTGAGGGTGCCGCCGAACGCCTCCTGGGCGGTCTGCGGCATGGACGCGGCGGTGAAGGTGAGCACCGCGCCGAAGCTCATCGCCACGGCGACGGCGGCCAGCACACCCGTCCACACCTGGGGCAGCCGGGCGCGCGCCCCGGCCCGCACCAGGGTGGCGACCAGGATGGAGACGATCAGTCCGGCTTCGAGCCCTTCCCTGAGTCCGATCAGGAAACTCGGAAACGCGTCGTCCCACATGCCCTGCTGCCCTCCCACTTAGTTAGTGAAGGCATGCCTTACCTTCGCGGACCATCATGACCATGGCCGTGTAGTCGATCGGTCATGAAGTGGCAATGGGCGGGCAAAGTCCGGGAACGTTCGCCACTCTCCGTTCGTCTACAGGTCGGTAGACCGTCTACAAATGTGTAGTCGGATCTTCCCGAGGCAAGTCGTTCTCCACGCAAGTCGTTCTCCACGCAAGTCGAAGGAAAGGGCGTACGGCGATGGCCACTCCCCCACACCTGGCGTCGCAGCTCGCGGTCAACGTGCTCGACGCCCACTCGCTGCTCGCCGCCTTCGGCGTGCTCGGCGTCGGCGTCGTGCTCTTCGCCGAGACCGGCCTGCTGATCGGGTTCTTCCTGCCCGGCGACTCCCTGCTGTTCACGGCGGGTCTGCTGTGCACGGGCACGTCCGACCGCGGGGTGCACCTGTCGCTCGGTCCGCTGCTCGTGGCGGCGGCCGTCGGCGCCCTCGCCGGCTCTCAGTGCGGGTTCCTGATCGGCCGGAAGGCGGGCGGCGCGCTGCTGGCCCGCACCCGGTCGGCGAAGCTGCGCGAGGGCGCGCACCGCGCCGAGGAACTGCTGGAGCGCTACGGCCACGCGAAGGCGATCGTGCTCGCCCGCTTCGTCCCGGTGGTGCGCACGGTGCTCAACCCGATGGCGGGCGCGCTCGGCGTGCCGGCGCGGACCTTCACCCTCTGGCAGGTGGCGGGCGGCCTGGTGTGGAGCCTCGGTCTCACCCTCGGCGGCTACGCGCTGGGCTCCTCGATCCCGAACGTCGACAAGTACCTGCTGCCGCTGATCGCGCTGATCGTGCTCCTCTCCCTCGCCCCCCTCGCCGCCGAGGTGCTGCGCTCCCGCAGGGCGGCCAAAGAGGAGGCCGGCGGATGACGTACGCCCTCGCGGGCCCGCCGGCGGACGGGCCGCTCTACACCGACGTGGTCGACCTCGCCCACCGCACCCCCGGCTGGCTGGACGACACGATCGCCGTCTGGTCGGCCTACGGTCTGGCGGTGTTCGCGCTGCTCATGCTCGTGGGCTGGTGGCGGGCCCGCCGGGACGGGGCGGCCGCGGCCATGACGGCGCTCATGGTGCCGCTGGCGGTGGTGGTGGCGTTCGGGGTGAACAGCGCCGTGAAACCGCTGGTGGCCGAGGACCGGCCGTGCCGACACCTCGGCTTCCGCACGCTGGAGGCGTGTCCGGCGCGGGGCGACTGGTCGTTCCCGAGCAATCACACCGCGGTCGCCTTCGCCGCGGCGGTCGCCCTGTTCTTCGTCTCCCGGCGCCTGGGCGCGGTGGCGTCGGTGTGCGCGCTCGCCATGGCGGCGTCCCGGGTGTGGGTCGGGGTGCACTACCCGCACGACGTCGTCGCGGGGGCGGCGCTCGGCGGGCTGGCCGGCTACCTCTCGATGCTCGCCCTGCGGCGGTGGCCGACGGGACTCGCGGCCCGGCTGTCGGCGACCTGGCTGCGCCCGCTGCTGAGGTCGGGAACCGCATGAGGCCCAGGGACCTCGCGGAGTCGGCCGGTTCCGTGGCCCTGGGCGCCTGGATCGCGTTCGCGGCGCTGACCGCGGTGGTGGTGAGCGCCCAGGGCGACCCGCTCTCCGTGGACCGGGGTCTGCTGTCCTGGTCCGTGGGGCACCGCCCGCCGGTGGCGGTGGCGGTGGCCCGCGGGCTGACCGCCACGGGCACCGGCGTGGTGCCGTACGTCCTGGCGGTCCTGGCCGGGCTGATCGCGGGGCGCACCCTGCGGCAGCGGCTGGTCGCGGTGCCGCTCGGCCTCGTGTGCCTCGGCGCGGGCCAGGCGGTCCGGTACGGCGTGATGGAGGGGGTCGGCAGGGCCCGCCCGCCGGGGTACGACTGGCAGACCCACGCCTCCGGCTGGTCGTTCCCGTCCGGTCACACCACCACGGCCGCGCTGACGGCCGGCCTGCTGGTCATCGCCCTGTGCCTGCGCGCCCCGCGCGGCCGGACCGCGCTGTGTGTGCTGGTCGCGTGCTGGGGGGCGGGGGTCGGGCTGACCCGTGTGTTCCTGGGCGTGCACTGGTTCACCGACGTGGCCGGCGGCTGGCTGTTCGCGGCCGGCTGGCTCGGTGTGTGCGTCTGCGCGGGGGCCCGGTGGCTGCCCGCGCGTTCCGTCCCCCGTGCCCCCGAGGCGGGCACATCCCAGCCGAGTGACACGGCCGACGGGCCGGTGGAGAGACATGCGCCCCAGGATCCTCATCGTCGAGGACGATCACGCGCTGCGTGACGTGCTGCGCCGTGGACTGCACGACGAGGAGTTCGACACGGTCTGCGCCGGTGACGGTGCCACCGCGCTGCGGCTGGCGACACCGGAGGTGTCCGCCGTCGTGCTGGACGTCGGCCTGCCCGACGCCGACGGCCGTGACGTCTGCCAGGCGATGCGCGCGAGCGGCTTCCTCGCCCCGGTCGTCTTCCTGACCGCGCGACAGGGGCTCACGGACCGGCTGTCGGGCTTCTCGGCCGGCGGTGACGACTATCTGCCCAAGCCGTTCCACCTCGCCGAGCTCGCCGCGCGGCTGCGCGCGGCCCTGCGCCGGGCCGCGCCGCCCGCCCCGTTCGCCGCCGCCGGCGAGCTGGTGCTGGACGCCGTCCGGCACAGCGCCACCGTGCGGGGAAGCCGCGTCGATCTCACCCCGACGGAGTTCCGGCTGCTCGCGTCGCTCAGCGCGGCCGGCGGGGAGCTGGTGCGGCGCCGCGATCTGCTGCGCGCCGGCTGGCCTGAGGGGGCCCAGGTCAGCGACAACACCCTGGACCAGTACCTGACCCGGCTGCGGCGCAAGCTGCGCAGCGCCGGCAGCGAGCTGACCATCGCCACCGCACGCGGGATCGGCCACCGCCTCGCATGACCTTCGCCGACCGCACCCGATCACCGCTGGGCCGCGGACGACGGCTGCCCGATCGCACGGGCACGTCCCGCATCCGGACCCCGTCGCTCCTCGCCCGTCTCATGCCGCGCACCCTGCGCGGCCGGCTCTCGCTGGTCGCCCTGACCACGGCCGCGCTGCTGATGGTGATCCTCACCGTGGCGTTCAACGGCGTGGCCCGCCACAGTCTGCAGCGGGAGGCCGACGACGAGCTGCGCACCCGCGCGGCGGCCGTAGCCACGACCATCGACACCCGGAACGGCCGGGTGCGGGTGCTGGAGACCTCCGGCGACCGGCTCCTGGACACCAACGCGTGGATCTACACCGGTGGCAGGCTGCTGGAGCGGCCTCCGTCCGGGGCCGGTGCGCTCACCCGCGCCGCCGATGCCCTGGCCGCCCGCGGCCGGCGCGGCTGTGTCACGGTGCACGGCCCCGACGCGGTCCGGCTGTGTGCCCAGCCGGTGCCCGGGGCGACGACGCGGGCCACCGTGGTCACGGCGCTGGACCTCGGCCCCTACCAAAGCTCGGCCCGGACGCTGTTGCTGGGCTCGTTCGCGCTGGACGCGGTGATGCTGGCCTGCACCTATGCGCTGACCCGGCTGGCGGTGGGCCGGGCGCTGCGGCCGGTGCGCACGATGACGGACCAGGCGACGCAGTGGAGTGCCGTGGGTTCCGAGGAGCGCTTCGCCGACCGCGGCCGGCCCGCCGAACTGGCCGCGCTCGGCGTCTCGTTGGACGCCCTGCTGGACCGGATCCGGGCGGTGCTGCGGCACGAGCGGCAGCTCACCGGCGAACTGTCGCACGAACTGCGCACCCCGCTCAGCCGGATCGTCGCCGAACTGGACTGGTGGCACTCCCGCCCGCGCTCCGACGCCGAGACCCGGGCCTGTCACGAGGTCGTGGCCGAGGCCGCGCAGTCGATGCGCACCATCTGCGACACCCTGCTGGACGAGGCCCGCGAGGGCGTCCCGACGGCGCCGGGCACCGCCGACATACCGGCGGTGCTGCACCACCTGTCCACTGCCCTGGACGCCCCGGACGTAGTGCGGGTCGTCGTCGCGACCGGTCCCGCGCCGCTCACGGCCGGGGTCCAGCCGGCGCTCCTGGAACGGATCGTCAGCCCGCTGCTGGCCAACGCCGTCCGCTACGCCCGTACGACGGTCACGCTCACCGCCCGCCGTGCGGCCGACGGCATACGGGTCGACGTCACCGACGACGGCCCGGGCGTGCCCGAGGCCTTCATGGACCAGCTCTTCCAGCCCGGCCGGCGGGCCGAGCCCGACGACGGACACGGCGGTGCGGGCCTCGGGCTGCCGCTCGCGCGGCGCCTGGCCCGCTCCGCGGGCGGCGAGGTGGCCCACGATCCCGGGCACGGGCCCGGTGCGCGGTTCGTGGTCACCCTGCCCACCGGGTGAGGCGACTGCTGTCAGGCGGTCACCTCGGCCGGCGGCCACGCCCATGTTGTCGGTGAGGTGGCCGCCGGCCGGGGAGCGCGCCGCGTGGGAGGGGATCAGGGCGTGGCGTACGGTCCGTCCGGGCGGCCGGTGCGCTGTTCGAGCATCTCCCGGCTGAGTTCCTCGGTCTCCGGCTCCGGCAGCCGCTCGAAGCCGTCCTCGGTGATGACGCAGAGGACCGGGAAGATACGGCGGTTCAGATCGGGGCCGCCGGTGGCCGAGTCGTCGTCCGCCGCGTCGTACAGCGCCTGGAGCGCGGTCAGGGCGGCCTCGCGGCGGGTGAGGCCCGTGCGGTACAGCTTCTTCAGGGCGCCCCGGGCGTACGGGGAGCCGGAGCCCTCGGCGTAGAAGTCCTGTTTCTCGTAGAGACCGCCGGCCGCGTCGAAGCCGAAGACGCGGCCGCGGCCGCCCTCGGGTGCCGTGAGGTCGTACCCGGCGAGCAGCGGGACGACGGCGAGGCCCTGCATGGCCTGGGCGAGGTTCTGCCGGATCATGGCCGCGAGGCGCGTCGCCTTGCCGGCCAGGGTCATCGGGGTGCCCTCGATCTTCTCGAAGTGCGTGAGTTCGACTTGGTAGAGCCGCACCATGTCGACGGCCAGGCCGACGGTGCCGGCGAAGGCGACGGCGGTGAAGTCGTCGGCGGGATGCACCTTCTCCAGGTCGCGCTGGGCGATGAGGTTGCCCATGGTGGCCCGGCGGTCGCCGGCTATGAGCACACCGTCGCGGTAGGTGAGGGCCAGCACGGTGGTGCCGTGCGGGAACCGGTCGGGGGCCATCCGTACGCCGTCGGGCAGCGAACGCGCGGTGGGCAGCAGACCGGGTCGGTGCGCGGCCAGGAACTCCGTGAAGGACGACGTCCCCGGCGTGAAGAACGCCTCGCTCGGCAGCCCCGCTGTGTCGTTCCCCGGCATGGCTCTCCCCCTCGTGTCGCGGCACCTGACATCCGACTCCTACCTGGGCCGGGCGCGCGGGAAACTCCCCGTCCCTCACAGGGCTTTGCGGCGCACCAGCATCCCGAGCACGAGCAGCCCGGGAAGCAGCGGCAGCCACACGGTCAGCAGCCGGTAGCCGAGCACGGCGGATGCGGCGGCCGCCGCGGGGGCGCCGGAGGCGGTGAGCGCGAGGGCGAGTGCCGCGTCCAGGGAGCCGAGGCCACCCGGGGTCGGCAGCAGGGCGGCGGCGCTGCTCGCGGCGAGGTACAGCAGGGCCACCTGGAGCGGGGGCAGCGGCAGACAGACCGCCCGGGTGACGGCGATGAGCACCAGACTGTGCAGTGCGGCGAAGGCGAGGGAGCCGCCCCACAGGGCCGCGGCCCGCCCGGGGCTGAGGTGCACGGCGCGGATGTCGCTCAGCACGGCCGACAGGGCCCGCCGGAAGCGTCCCCACCAGGGGGTCGCCGACAGGGCCGCGAGCAGGACGAGACCGCCCAGGGCGGCGGCGAGGGTCGCCGGTGTCGGGCGCGGCAGGCGCAGCAGTCCCGGGCAGGCCGGGGTGAGCACCGCGATCAGCGCCAGGCGGACGGTGGCGCCGGCGGCGGCCTTGACGGCGACGGCGCTGGCCGAGCGGCCCGCGGGCAGTCCGCAGCGCATCAGGAACCTGAGGTTCACCGCGCCCGCGCCGAGCCCCGCGGGCAGCAGGTGGCCCGCGGCGGAGGCGGCGAACTGGGCGGCGACCAGCCGGGGTCCGGGCAGCCTTCGTACGACCGCGCCCTGTTGGGCGACCGCGGAGGCCGCCCAGGTGCCGACGGCCGCTGCCGCGCCGGCCAGCAGCCAGCCCTGGTCGGCGCCGGCCAGCCGCCAGGCTCCGCTCTCGACCGCGGGCCAGTGCCGGCGGGCCAGGTACAGCCCGCCGAGCAGGACGGCGAGGAGAACGCCGGCGTGCCAGCAGGCGCGGCGCCGGCCGAGGGAGGCGGTGAGGTCCGCCGGTGACGTCATCGGCCGCTCCCCGGCACGGAGTAGTACAGCCGCCCGCCGTCGTAGGACCGGGCCGGCCAGTCGTGGGCGTAACCGGGCGGCCGGGAGCCGGCGGTCACCAGTACGGCGACCGGGATCCGCCGGGCGGTGCCGGCGATGCCGTGCTCGGTGCTGTTGGCGTTGTGCCCGCTCGTCGCGGCCGAGGCGCAGCCGGTGTAGAAGGCGATCGGGATGGCCTCGTCCCCGGTGAGCAGACAGGGCGGGCGGACGCCGAGCCGGTGCAGGGCGGCGGCCGTACGGGACCAGCCGCGGTGTTGCGCGGTGGTGGCGTCCACCGTGTGGACCAGGACGGCCAGTTGCACCGTGAGGTGGGCGGCGAGCCCGAGGCAGACCAGCGTCGCGACGGCCGGGCGCCGGCGCGGGGGCGGGGCGCCGACCAGGTACACCAGCGCGTCGGCGGCCGGGAGCACGAGCAGGGCGTAGGCGGGCAGCAGGAAGCGCGGGGCCGCGTAGTCGATCAGGAACAGGTAGGGGAACGCGGCGGTCGCCGCGCAGGCGAGCGGCAGCAGCGTGGCCGCCGTGCGTCGGGCGCGTACGGCGACGGTGAGACCGAGCGCGGCGAGCAGGGGCAGGACGAACCACCAGACGGTGACCACCGGGTGGGGCAGGTCGCCGGTGCAGGGCCGGCACAGGGTGCGGCCGCCGAGACTGCGCAGCTGGTCGACGACGGCGAGGTGCCCGCCGAGGCCGCCCTGGATCGCCGCGCCCTCGGCCAGGCGGTGCACCAGGCCGCCGTAGCGGAGGTACGCCTCGACCACCCACTCGGCGGCGCCGGCCGTGAGCCCGGCGAGCAGCACCGCCAGTGGCCGGCGGCGGCGGTGCGCGAGGCCGAGGACAAGCAGGGGCAGCACCGCCCAGACCGCGTCCATGGGCCGCATCCAGGCCATGAGCGCGGCACTGGCCGCCAAGCCCCGGTAGGCCGAACGTCCCCGGCCGGCGGCTGCGCGCAGGAAGCAGCCGACGGCGCTCAGGGCGCCCACGGCGACCCAGTAGTTGGGCATGGCCTGCGGGCCGTAGAACAGGGTCACCCACAGGGAGGCGAACAGGGCGCCGGCGAGAGCGAGGACGCGGTCCCGGAACAGGCCGTGCCAGGCGCGCAGGGCCAGGAAGAGGGCGAGGCCGGACAGGACCGCGAGGTAGATCCGCAGCAGTGCGGTGGAGGACGACCAGGAGGCCACGGGCGCGACGAGCAGGGAGACGCCCCGGGCGCGGGGTGCGCTGAAGAAGGCCGCGGGGGCGTGCGCGCTGACCTGGCTGACGTACACCACCTCGTCCCAGCCGAGGCCCATGCCGGGCCGGACCAGGAGCAGTTGGGCCAGGGTGAAGGCCGCCGCCACGGCCGCGAGCGCGGCCGTGCCCCGCGTGCGCCGGGCGCCGCCGGGCGCGCGGTGGGGGCGTTCGCGCCGCAGTCCGGCGGGTGCGGCGTGCGCGCTGCCGGCCATCGTCACCCCTCTGCCCCCTCGGCGTGCGGACCCCTGCCACCCTACAGCCTGTAGGGCCGAGCGGAGTGCGGCAGACCCTGCCGAGCACGGTGATACGCCGTCAAGTCGTCCATATGGACGGGAAACGCGGCCAAACTATCCCAAATCTCTCCGCTCTGCCGAGCGGACGGGGCCATCCGGCCGACGGCACTACGCGCTGTAAGGTTGGGGTATGGCTGGCACAGGGGCCCGCGGCAGGGCGGAGCGGCGCAGCGCCGGTGCGCTGGAGAGCGAGGTACTGGCCGCTCTCTGGGCAACCGAGCGGCCACTGACGCCGGCGGAGATCCAGGCCGAGATCGACGGCGCACTCGCCTACAACACGGTGCACACGATCCTCAAACGCCTCTACGACAAGGGACTGGTGCTGCGCGACGCCGACGGGCGGCGCGGCGCGTACCGGCCGGCGAAGAACGCGGCCGAGCTGACCGCCCAGGCGATGCACGAGGCCCTGGACCGGGGCCCGGACCCGATCGCCACGCTCCAGCAGTTCGTGACCGGCCTGAGCCCCGAGGAGGAGCGGGCGCTGCGCGAGTTGCTCGCCGGAGGCGGCTCATGAAGTTCGACGTGTACAGCCCGCTGGTGCTGTCGCTGCTGCTGTCGGCGGCCGGCCCGGTGATCGCCCGGCGGGTCGCTCCCGCGCTCGCGGCCCGCGTGCTGACCTCGGCCGCCGTACTGACCGCCGTGGCCACCACGTGGTCGCTGGTCCTGCTGGCCGCCACGCTCCTCGGAGACGTGCCGCCGGTGATCCGCGAGGCCCGCGAGGACGGGCATCCGGTCACCGCTCCGGTGCCCGAGGCGATCGGGCTCGCCGCGTGCCTGGCGCTGGCGGCGATCGCCCTGCGGCTGTGGCGGGCCGTGCGCGCCGAACGGTGCACCCGGCGGGCCCTGCGCCGGCTGTGCGCGGGGCACCCGGCGGACACCGAGCTGATCGTCGCCGCGTCCGACACCCCGCAGGCGTTCGCGATACCGGGCCGGCCGGGCCGGATCCTGGTCACCTCCGCCATGCTGAGCGCCCTTGAGCCCGCCGAGCGGCGGGTGCTCCTCGCGCACGAGCGGGCCCATCTGGCCCACCGGCACGGTCCGCTGGTCACGGCGGCGACGCTCGCCGTCGCTGCCAACCCGCTGCTCGGCCCGGTGCGCACGGCCGTCGGTTTCCTGGTGGAGCGGTGGGCCGACGAGCAGGCGGCGGCCACGGTCGGTGACCGTCGGGCCACCGCGCGGGCGCTGGCCCGGGCCGCCCTCACCGCGGGCCGCTCGGCCACCGCCTGCGCCCTGCACTTCACCGACCGGGCGGTCACGCGGCGGATCGCGGCCCTGCAGACCAGCCCGCCCCCGCAGCTGTGGCCGGTCGCTCTGGCCGTCCTCCTCCTGGGCACCCTCTCCGCCCTCCTCGCCGCCGACGCGACGGGCGACCTGCTGCGGCAACTGTCAGGCGTCCTGGACTGAACGGCACCGACCGCACAGCGCCCCGCAGACAGAGCGGTCAGCCGCCGTTCGGCGCGCGATGGAGCGGCTGCTCGGGGTCAGGGCGGCGAACGACCGGTGGCACCGCCCGTACGGCCGGGCCGTCCGTACTCACGGTGACCGGTTCACCATGGTGGCGCAGGGTCAGTGCCGGCCCGTCCAGCAGCGCGTACGTCGTCTTGTCCGCGCCGATGTCCACCCGCAGCCGGCGGCCCCGGAACTCGACGTTGAAGGCGAGCCTGCTGAGCCGCTCGGGCAGGCGCGGCGCGAACCTCAGGCGTTCGCCGTCGCGGCGCATCCCGCCGAAGCCCGCCACCAGTGCCATCCAGGTACCGGCCAGCGAGGCGATGTGCAGCCCGTCGCGGGTGTTGTGCTCCAGGTCCTGCAGGTCCATCAGGGCCGCCTCGGTGGTGTAGGCCCAGGCGAGGTCCAGATGTCCCGCCTGCGCGGCGATGACGGCCTGGCAGCAGGCCGACAGGGACGAGTCCCGGACGGTCAGCGGCTCGTAGTAGGCGAAGTTCCGGGCGATCTGCTCCTCGTCGTGCTCCGCTTCGAAATAGTCACCGCAGGTGTACATGGCCAGTACCAGGTCGGCCTGCTTGACGACCTGCTTGCGGTAGAGGTCGAAGTAGGGGAAGTGCAGCAGCAGCGGGTACTGGTCGGCGCGGGTGCCGGCGAAGTCCCAGCGCTGGTAGCGGGTGAAACCGGCGTGCTGTTCGTGGACGCGCAGTTCGTCGTTGTACGGGATGTGCATGGCCTCGGCGGCGTCCCGCCAGGACGCGGTCTCCTCCTCGTCCACGCCCAGCCGAGCCGCCTCGCGCGGATGGCGTTCGACGGCGTCGGCCGCGGCGAGCAGGTTCTTCCGGGCCATGAGGTTGGTGTAGGTGTTGTCATCGGCGACCGCGCTGTACTCGTCGGGGCCGGTGACCCCGTCGACGTGGAAGACGCCCCGGGTGTCGTGGTGACCCAGCGAGCGCCACAGCCGGGCCGTCTCCACCAGCAGTTCCACGCCGACCTCGCGCTCGAAGACGGTGTCGTCGGTGGCCTCGACGTACCGGGTCACGGCGTCGGCTATGCCCGCGTTCACATGGAAGGCGGCGGTGCCGGCCGGCCAGTACGCCGAGCCCTCGGGCCCGGCGATGGTCCGCCAGGGGAAGGCGGCACCGCCGAGCCCCAGCTGGGCGGCGCGTTCCCGGGCCTCGTCCAGGGTGTTGTACCGCCAGCGCAGCGCCTCGGCGACGGCCGCCGGTGCGGTGTGCGTGAGCACCGGCAGCACGAACATCTCGGTGTCCCAGAAGGCGTGCCCGTCGTAGCCGGAGCCGGTCAGGCCCTTCGCCGGGATGGCGCGCTGCTCGGCGCGGGTGCCGGCCTGCAGGACGTGGAACAGGGCGAAGCGGACCGCCTGCTGAACCTCCTCGTCGCCCTCCACCTCGACGTCCGCGCGGGCCCAGAAGTCGTCGAGGCAGGTCCGCTGGTCGGTCAGCAGGCCCTGCCAGCCGTCGTGCGCGGCGGCGGCGAGCGCGGCGTCGACCTGGTCGGCCATCGCGGGCAGCGAGCGGGTGCCCGACCAGCCGTGGGCGACCAGCTTCTCCACCCGCAGCGTCTGCCCGGGCTCCAGGACCGAGGTGACCGTGAGGCGGGCCACATCGGTGCCGCTCTCGCTGCGGGTGGTGGTGCGCTCGGGGCCGCTGACCACGTGGTCGGCGGCCACGGCCACCCGGAGACCGCTGCGCCTGGTGCGGTGCACCAGCCGCAGCCGGCTGCCGGAGGCGAGGTGGTCCTCCTGCTCCAGCGGCGACTGCAGCGCCATGGCCGCGCGGGGGTCGCCGTTCGACTCCGGCAGGGACTCGTTGGCGACCAGCTCGGACTGGATCACCACCCGGCTGCGGTCGCCGACGGCCTCCACCTCGTAGGCGATCGCGGCCACCGCGCGCTGGGTCAGCGACACCAGCCGGGTGGAGCGCACCCGGACCGTGGAGCCCGCCGGTGAGGTCCACTCGCAGGTCCGCTCGAGCACGCCGCGGCGCAGGTCCAGGACCCGCTCGTGCGAGACGAGCCGCCCGTAGCGCAGGTCGAACGGCTCGTCGTCCACCAGCAGCCGGACGATCTTGCCGTTGGTGACGTCGATGACCGTCTGGCCCGACTCCGGATAGCCGTAGCCCGCCTCGGCGTACGGCAGCGGGTGCACCTCGTGCACGCCGTTGAGGTAGCTGCCGGGCAGGCCGTGCGGTTCGCCCTCGTCGAGGTTGCCGCGCCAGCCGACGTGCCCGTTGGACAGCGCGAACACCGACTCGCTCTGGGCGAGGACGTCGAGGTCGAGGGCGGTCTCGCGGACGGCCCAGGGCTCGACGGCGTACGACCGGTCGGTGATCACTGCTTGCCTCCCAGCTCGGCGAGGTCCTTCACGACCGTGCTCGCGCCGTGCGCGTACAACGCGTCGCTCTGGCCCACGCGGTCCACGCCGACGACATACCCGAAGCCGCCCGCGCGGCCCGCGTCCATGCCGGCCAGCGCGTCCTCGAAGACGGCCGCCCGGGACGCCGCCACGCCCAGTTCGTGGGCGGCGGCGAGGAAGGTGTCGGGGTGCGGCTTGCCCGGTAGGTTCCGTTCCACGGCGACCACGCCGTCGATCCGTACGTCGAAGAAGTGCTCGGCGCCGACGGAGCGCAGCACGTCCCTGCAGTTGGCGCTGGAGGAGACGATCGCCGTGCGCAGGCCCGCGGCGCGAACCGCCTCCAGATAGCGCAGCGTGCCGTCGTAGGCCTCGACGCCGCCGGTGCGGATCTTCTCCAGCAGCAGGACGTTCTTGCGGTTGCCGAGGCCGTGCACACTGCGGGCGTCCGGCGGGTCGCCGGGACTGCCCTCGGGCAGGTGGATGCCGCGTGAGCCGAGGAAGGCGCGGACGCCGTCGGCGCGGGGGCGGCCGTCGACGTATTCGTCGTAGTCGGCGACCGGGTCGAAGGGCCGGCCCTGCTCTCCCGCGTAGTCCCGCAGGAACGCGTCGAAGGTCTCCTTCCAGGCGGCCGCGTGTACGACGGCCGTCTTGGTGACGACCCCGTCGAGGTCGAAGAGACAGGCCTGGATTCCGTCGGGAAGACCGAGCTGAGTCATACCCTGCACTCTTCCCCGGGAGACGCACTCCAGTGGGTGGCGCACGCCACACGTTTTGCAAACTACGGGTGACACACTCTCCTGTGTGCCGCTGACTTTCGACGACCTCCTCGCGCGTGCCCGTGGCCTCGTCCGGGACGGCCGGCGTGCCGTGCTGGGTGTCGCGGGCAGCCCGGGTGCGGGCAAGACGACCCTCGCCGAGCATCTGGTGCGGGCCCTGAACGCCGACGGGCCGCCCTGGGCCGCGCACGTCCCCATGGACGGCTTCCACCTCGCGGACGCCGAGCTGGACCGGCTCGGCCGCCGGGACCGCAAGGGCGCGCCGGACACCTTCGACGCCGCCGGGTACGCGGCGTTGCTGCGGCGGCTGCGTGAGGACAGCGACGAGGTGGTGTACGCGCCCGGGTTCGAGCGCGTGCTGGAGCAGCCGGTCGCGGGCGCGATCCCGGTGCCGCCGGCCGCCCGGCTGGTGGTGACCGAGGGCAACTACCTGCTGGTGACGGAGGGTTCGTGGGCGCGGGTGCGGCCGTGTCTGGACGAGGTGTGGTTCTGTGTGGCGGACGAGGACGAGCGGATCCGCCGGCTGATCGCCCGGCACGAGGAGTTCGGCAAGGACCACGCCACGGCCGTGGCCTGGGTGCGGGGCACGGACCAGCGCAACGCCGAGCTGGTGGCGGCGACACGGGGGCGGGCGGACCTGGTGGTGCCGGCGGGTGTGCTGCCGGCACCGGTGCTCCCCGAGCGCTGACGACGCTCAGCGGTGGAGGGTGAGGGTGGGCTCCCCACGGCTGTCGCCCGCCACCGCGCCGAGGGTGGCCGTGAACGCCTCCGTGCGTACCGTGAGCCCGTCCGCGCCCTCCTCGAACGCCGGCTCGAACGCCCCGCCCGGCCCGTACCGCACGGCGAACACGTGCAGCCCGTCCGGCGCGCCCGGTGCCGGGCCGGCCTCCAGGGCGGTGGAGGACACCAGGTGGCGCCAGCCCTCGTCGGGGTCGCCGTAGCCCCGCGGGTCGGCGGCGAGGGCGAACGCCGCCTGCTCCTGGGTGAGTTCGGCACGCGCGTCGAAGTGGTCGGGGCCGGTGGCCGCGGGGTGGGTGAGCCGCAGACCGCCCGCCGAGGTGACCTCGCCCTCGGCGACGCGGCGCACCCGGTCCCCGTCGTCGGCGGCGTACGGCAGCCCGCACAGCAGGTACGGCGCCCCGTCGAGCCGCTCCACGGCGACCGTCACCCACAGGCCGGTGCCGTCGGTGACGTACAGCGAGCGCACATGGCGCAGGACATGGTCCTGGCCGACGACCGGTTTGGTCACCAGCTTCGCCGCGAGCCCGTCGGCGCGGACGTCGGCGACCCGGACCTCTCCGATCGGGCGGCACAGCAGGAAGCCGTCCGTGACCGGGCCGAAGCCATGCCGGCGTGCACGGCCGCGGGCAGGTAGTAGGTGCCGGCCGCCTCGATCAGCGAGGGGGTCATCCGGCTGTCGAACGCCACCGAGACCGTGCCGGAGCGCAGTTGGTGACGGACGGGAGCCGGTGCCGGGGTGCGGTGCCAGCGGGTGCCGTTCTGGATCTGCCAGACCAGCATGAAGGCGAAGTGCCCGTCGATCCGGCCGTCCCGTTGGACCGCGTGCCGGACGTGCGGGTCGCGGGCGGCACGCTGACGGTGACCGAGCGGCTGCGGGTGCGCGGCGGGTACGCCCAGGACGCGGGCACGCTCCAGGTCACCCTGCGCGCCGGCCGCAAAGCGCCGCTGACGGTCCGGCAGCCGGCCGTGCTCGGTTCGGCGGTGCTGTCGCTGCGGCTCGACACCGAGCGACCGCCGACGGCGGGCAGCGTGCTGCCGGTGCTGGACGTGCCGCGGCTGCGCGGCCGGTTCACCCGGATCGAGCTGAACCCCGGCGGGCTGCGGGCCGTACCCGTGTACACGGCAGAAGGTCTGTCGGTACGACTCGAGCAGCGGTGACTCCCCCGGCGGCGGGAGCGGTGCGACAGTAGGGCCATGATCCGGCCCGCGACCGTTCCCGCCGTGCCCCGGCCGGTGTCACCGCGGGGCGGATGATGGCGCGCGCACAGCACCAGGTCCTCACCCGTGCGGCCCCCGCCGAGGCGCCGCCACGGCCGGTCCCCGGCCGCCCGTACGCCGGGCTGCGCCGCCACCGGCGGTGGCTGGTGCCCCTGCTGGCCGCGCTGCTGCTCGCGCAGATGGCCACGGCGATGGTCACAACGGCCGTCCAGCAGACGCCGACCATCGACGAGCCGGTGTACGTCGCGACGGCCACCGACTATCTGCACGAGCACCGGATCCGCTACAACCCCGAGCATCCGCCGCTCGGCAAGCTGCTGATCGCCGCCGGTGTGGCGGTGGCCGGCCCGCACTACGACCCGTCGTACACCGGCACACAGGGGGACGTGGGCCGGCACCTGCTGTACGAATCGGGCAACGATCCCTGGCGTGTGATGCTGTGGGCACGGCTCCCGGTGATCGTGCTGACACTGCTGTTCGGGCTGGTCGCGTTCGCGTTCGCACGCGAGCTGACGGGCACGGCGGGCGGTCTGGTCGCGCTCGCGCTGTACGCCTTCTCACCCGACCTGATCGCGCACGGTTCGCTGGCCACGCTCGACGTGCCGATGGCCGGGTTCGTGCTCACGTCGGCCTGGCTGGTGTGGCGGGCACGACGGCGCCCCCTGCCGCACCTGCCGCTCGCCGGGGCGTTTCTCGGCGCGGCCGTGGCCACCAAGATGAGCGCACTGCCGGCGGTTGCCGTGCTGATGGCACTGGCCGCGCTGTCCGTCCTCGCGGCGCACCGCACGCGCGACGCTCCGCGCGCGCTCACGGGACCGGTCGGTGGCCGGCGCCGGAAAGCGCTGTCGGCGTTCGCCGGGGCCGCTGTCGTGGGGCTGGTGGCGGTCGGGGTCGTGTGGGCCGTGTACCTGGCCGTCGATCCGCGTCTGCGGTTCACCCCGGCCGAGCCCGTGCCGGCCCTCCACGGGCTGCGCGGTCGCCTGGTGGACCTGCTGCCGGTGCCCGACGCGTACCGGGCCGGGATGCGGGTGCAGTTCGGGCTGGAGAACCAGCCGTGGCAGGGCTATCTGTTCGGGCACCTGTACACCGGCGCGCTCTGGTACTACCTGCCGGCCGCCCTGCTGGTGAAGACACCGCTCGGTCTGCTCGCGCTGGGCGTGGCCGGTGCCGTCACGGCCGTGGTGGTGCGCCGGCTGCGGCCCGCCGCGCCGTATCTGCTGCTGCCGCCGGCTGTGCTGCTCGCGGCGGCCATGACGGGCTCCCGGGACTTCGGCACGAGGTACGCGCTGTTCGTGCCGATGTTCCTCGCGGTGGCGGCGGCCTGTGTGCCACGGCCCGGCCGGCGGTGGACGGCACCCGCGACGGCCGCGCTGGTGCTGTTCACGGCCGTGAGTTCGGTGCGGACGTTCCCGTACTACCTGCCGTACTCCAACGAGGCGTTCGGCGGCCCGGCGCACACCCACCGGCTGCTGCACGACTCCAACGTCGACTGGGGACAGGACCTGGGCCGGCTCTCCGACCGGCTCCGGCAGCGGTACCCGGGCGAGCGGGTGTGGCTGGTGTACAAGGGCAGCGGCGTGCCGTCGTACTACGGCATCCATGCCGCCGATCCGCGCACGGTGCCGCCGGAGCGGGTGCACGGGCTGCTGGTGGTGTCCGACTCCGCGCTGGCGAAGGCCCGCGGACGGCTCGCCGAGCTGGTCCGGAGCAGCCGTCCGGCCGGTGACGTGGGCCGTTCCATCAGCCTCTTCCGCCGTTGAAACCTCCTGCTCACGCCCCTGTTCACCACGGTGGGTGAGCTATGTTGAGTGCTTGTGGCAGACAAAGGAGGCGAAGGGGTGCCCTCGCCGCAGCAGGCCCGCGCACAGGCGTCGGCGATCACCTCGGGCAAGGCCGTGCCCGAGGCCGAGGCCGCACCGACCTCCCGGCTCAGGGAACTGTTCGACGGCCCGCGTCTGTCGCCGGGGCAGCGGCGCATCGCCCAGTACCTGATCGAGCACATCACCGAGGCCGCGTTCCTGTCCATCACCGAACTGGCCGACCGGGTCGGGGTCAGCCAGCCCTCCGTCACCCGCTTCGCCGGCGCCGTCGGCTTCAGCGGCTACCCCGCGCTGCGCGAGAAGCTCCAGTCGATAGCGCTGAGCACGCTCGCCGGCGGGCCGGGCGAGGAGAACCGGGCCAACGAGCTGCAGGCGGCCGTCGACGCCGAGATCGAGAACCTGGAGAACCTGCGGCGCGACTTCGCCGACCCCGACCGGGTCATCCGGGTCGGCCGCGCGCTGTCCCGCTCCACCCCGCTGACGGTGCTGGGCCTGCGCATCTCGGAGTCGCTCGCCGAGTACTTCGGCTACGCCGCCCGCCGGATCCACCCCGACGTGCGGCTGGTCACCCGGGGCGGCAGCGTGGCCTACGACGCGCTGCTGCAGTGCCGTGAGGCCGGCGGCACCTGGGTGCTGGCCTTCGCCATGCCCCGGCACTCCCAGGAGACGCTGCAGGCCGTCCGGGTGGCGCGCGGTGCCGGTCTGAAGGTCGCCCTGGTGACCGACCTGGCGCTCGGGCCGCTGGCCGACGAGGCCGACGTCACCTTCGCCACCGGCACCGGCTCACGGCTGGTGTTCGACTCCTACGCCGCGCCGGGCATGATGGCCGCCGCACTGCTGCAGGCCATGACCGACGCCGATCCGGAGCGCACCCAGGGCCGCCTGGAGAAGTACGAGCAGCTCTCCGAGCAGCACCAGTTCTTCATGAGGGATTGAGGCCCGAATCCGCCAGGTTCGCGCGCCCGTACGCCGGGCACGTGAAAATTCTGCGGTCGTCCCTGCCATGGACAGGGATCATCCACGACAAATCACGCATGAATGTTTTCATACGTCTTGCAAAGCGGACGGCATATATAAATACTGCTCACGGATCGCGCCCGGCCCACTCCAGGCACGTTCCGCACCTGCGGACTCACCGCTCGCACAACGCCCCGAGAAAGCCGACGGACCGCCCATGCGTACGCACGTCCTCACGCAATGCCGGTTCCCGACGCCCGGGGCTCCCGCACGGACACCCCCAGCCGCCGTCCCCTACCCACGTCGGCGCGCGGGGTGTACCGGGGCGCGTCGTCTGCGCGACGCGCCCGTGGCGGCCCCGGCCATCCCCTAGGCCGGGGCCGCCCCGCACCCGTCGGACACCCTCACGACGCCGCCCACGGAAGCGATGAACATGCCTCTGACCAGTACGCGCATCAGCCCCGACTGGCCCTGCCAGGTCAAGACGCCGGGCTCGTACGACTGGGAGCGCTCGGCTGCCAAGTGGCTGCGCGAGCTGATCCCCTCGCGCTACGCCAGCTATCCGGCCCTCATCCGGCACCCCGTCCTGCTCGCCCGGCACGCACAGCTGCAGGTCCAGCAGGAGATCCGGGTGGCCCGGACCGCGCTGCAGACCGCACGGGCCGAGCTGCCGATGCTCGGCCTGCCCGAGTCGGTCATCGAGCACACGATCAAGCTCTACGCCGCCGAGATCATGCAGCTGCAGCACATCGCCCGCAGTGTCCGCGCGGTCAGCGAGGCCCTCGCCGGCCGGGGCGCGGGCCGCTGATCCGCCCGCCCGTCCCGGCCCGCCGGTCAACGGCGCGGCACGGTCCGCCTCCTTTCGGGCGGACGGCTGCGGGGCGCCGACCGGCGTTCACCGCGGCGTCGTGTGAACGGTCGGTACGGGTCCCGTGTCAAGCTCAGATGAATCCTGACCCGGCAGACGAGTGATCGAACGGACCCGAATGTGCCATGCTCGTCGCGTGACGAGCGAGCCCGTGCACCCGCTTGACCCCGCCGGCGCCGATCTGGCGGCGCTGGCCAAGGTCGTGGCCCGGCAGCGCGCGGAAATGGAACGGCTTCGGGATCTGGCCGCCACGTCGGCGGTCCTGGAGCGGGCCAAGGGCGTGCTGATGGCCGTCACCGGGTGCACCGCGCAAGCAGCGCACGACGAGCTGCTGCACCGCGCCGAGGACGGCAACCGCACGCTCCTCGAACAGTGCTGGCTCACCCTGGGCGCCCTGCTGCCGCCGAGCGAGCAGCCACTCGCCGACCCGCCGGCCCCCGCCGGACCGCCGGCTGCCGGGATCCCTCAGACCGCGCCCGCCGGCACGAGGGAGCTGGCGAAGATACTCGGGCGCATCGGCCGCGACCTGCTCCGCGTCGGGACACCGCACGAGCTGGCCCAGTGCCTGCTGGACCACGTGGCGCCCGAGACGGACGCCGACGCCGTGATGCTCTACGAGCGGCTGCCCGAGGGCGGCCTCGAACTGATCGGACACGCCGGCGTCGACGCGACCCTCGCCGCCCAGTGGCGGTACGTGCCCCCGGTGACCGGAATGGTCCCGCTCGACGCCCTGCTCTCGCGCGAGCCCCGGTGGCTGGAGGACCTCGCCGCGGAGGGCGACCGGTTCCTGTTGTTCGGGGAGTCGCCCGAGCGCTGGCCCAGCCGGGCCTGGCTGCCCGTTCCGGCCGGGGACACCGCCCGCGTCGCCCTCGGCGTGCTGCGCCGGCGCGGCGGGCCGTTCGTGCCGCGAGAACGCGAGCTGCTGCGGGCCGTGGCCCGGCTGTGCGCGGGCCGGCTGCGCGCCTTCGACTCCTCCCAGGATCAGGCCGCCGAGGGGATCGCCCGGACCGTCCAGGCGGTGTTCGACGCGCTGCCGGGCGCGGCGATCCTGCTGACTCCGCTGCGCGCCGCCTCCGGCGAGGTGGAGGACTACCGCATCGAGGCCGCCACCGCCGAGACGGTCGACGTGTTCGGCCGGACCGGCCGGGAGATGGTCGGCAGACAGGTCCTGGAGAGCTACCCGTCCGTGGCGGGCGAGCCGCTGTGGCACGGCTACCTCGAGGCCCTGGAGACCGGGAGGCCGTACGAGAGCGAGCCGTTCGTCTACCAGGACATGGCCGACGAGGTGCCGGTGACCGCCGTCTACTCGGTGCGGGCCGCGCGGCTGGGCGAGGGCCTGCTGGTCACCTGGCTGCGGCACGACCCGGCGGACCGGCAGGAGCAGCGCCTGTCCGACGTGCAGCGGCTCGGCAACCTCGGCTGGGCCAACTGGAACCTGACCACCCAGGAGATCTCCTGGTCCGAGCAGACGTACGCCGTGCTCGGCCGGAGCGGCGCCGGGCGGCCGCTCGGTCTCGAAGAGCTGCCGGACCTCGCCCTGCCGGAGGACGCGGGCCCGCTCGCCCACGCGATCGGCAAACTGATCAGCCACGCCCGGCCGTTGGACGTGCCGTTCCGCATCGAGGCGCCCGCGGGTGTACGGCACCTGCGGCTGGTCGCGGAGGCCGGCACCGCGCCGGACGGCACCACCGTCGAGGTGCACGGCTTCGTCCAGGACCTCACCCCGCAGCGCAGCGCGGAACTGGCGCTGGTGGAGAGCGAGCGGGCGATGCTGCTGCAGCGCGGGATCCTGCAGGCCGAACGGGCCCTGGCCACCCGGCTGCAGCACGCCCTGCTGCCCCTGCCCCGCAAGCCCCGGCGGCTGGCCGGGCTGCGCATCGAGGTCGCCTATCTGCCCGCGCAGGCCGGCATCCATGTCGGCGGCGACTGGTTCAGCGCCATCGAACTGCCCGACGACGACGCGCTGTTCGTGGTCGGTGACGTGGCGGGCCACGGCATCGACGCCGTGGCCACGATGGCCCAGCTCAGATTCACGGCGAAGGGCATGGTCACCACCGGCTCCTCGCTGACCGGGGCGCTGGCGCGGCTCAACTACCTGTTGCTGCACTCCCGCGACAGCCAGACCACCGCCACCATCGTGCTCGCCCGCTACCACCCCGGCCGGCGGGTGTTCGCCTGGGCGCAGGCCGGTCATCTGCCGCCGCTGCTCGTACGCGGCGGCGAGGCGCGCTACCTCGACCGGCCCGGCGGCATGCTGCTCGGCGCGACCGCGGCTCCCTCCTACGAGTCGGCGGAGCTCCGCCTGGAGCCGGGGGACCGGCTGCTGCTGTACACCGACGGCCTGGTCGAACGCCCCGGCGAGAGCCTCGATGTGGGCCTGGAGCGACTGGCCGAGGCGGCGCGCTCGCACGGCTGCGGCGAGTCGGGCTCCCTGGACGCGCTGCTCGCCACGCTGCTCGCGGACGAGCGGCGGGACGACGTGTGCGTACTGGACATCAGGATGCCGCTGGAGGGCGTGGCCGACGGGGCGGACGAGGCGGACACGGAGGCGTAGGGCGCGGGGACGGTCCGCGCGGCGTCTGCCCGGCGTCAGGGGTGGGCGGGACCGGTCGCGGGGCAACCGGGCCGCGTCAGTCGTCGTCCCGGTGCCGCCAGTACCACCACACGCCGACGACGAGGGCCAACAGGAACACGGCGGGCACGAGCAGGCCCGGGATGCGGGAGCCGGTCATCGGGCTGGCCTTCGGTCGTGGTGCGGTGCGGCCCGCGACCGTCGGCCGCGGGCTGATCAGCATGCGGCCGGGGCCCCGCTCGCGCCAGCGACTTTCTGAAACATTGCCCGGCGTTCGATCCCGTTCAGTCCACGGGGTGACCGGCGTCGATGCCGGCCGCGTCGGACAGCCGCAGCAGCGGGCCGCCCCGCTCCTCGCCCCACTCCACCGGGTCCAGGACGAAGCCGACGTGGTCGCCACCGTCGGTGCGGTGCAGGATGGTGCCCACGAACCAGGCCGCCGCGTCCCGCAGGACCACCGCGCCGCCGTACCCCTCGGCCCAGTCCAGACCCGCGAACTTGTCGATCTCGTCGCCGGTCTCACCGCCGAAGAGTTCCGCGAGCTGCGACTGGTCGCGGGTGAGCAGGTGGACGGCGAGGTGCTGTGCGGCTCGGGCGACCCGGTAGGTGTGGTTGACCTTGGACAGCCAGACGGCGAACCGGGGCGGCCGGATCGAGCACTGGGAGGCGAAACCGACCAGACACCCGGCCCGCTCACCGTCGGCCACGGCCGTGACCACGCACATGTCGGGGTCCAGCCGCACGAAGAAGCCGTCCATGCCGGGCTTGGGGGAGCCGCTCGCCGGGCTCGCCCCGGTCTCCGGGCCCCCGCTCGCCGGGCCTGCACCGCCGTCCGCGTCCTGACCGCTGTTCGCCGTACCGTCCTCGTCCGTCATCGCACCGCGCTCCCGTCCGCCGTTCCGGCCCGGCCCCGGCGCACGCCGGGAGGCCCGTTGCGGCCCGCGCCTCCCCGGTGTTCCCCGCGTGCCGCTCACGAATCGTCGCCGGGGCCGGTCCGCGACTCAAGCGCGCGGCGCGTGTCGTCGCCGTACACGCCGGTCTCGTCGCCGCTGATGCCGTACCAGAGCTGGTACCGGGCCACGGCCGCGGTGAGGGTCGCGTCGTAGGTGCCGTCGACCGAGCCGCCGGGGTAGACGTCCGGGACGCGCTGCAGGCGTTGCTGCAACTCGGTGACTTCGGGTCCGGTGTCGCCCTGGCGGAGGGTACCGGGCCCGTCGGGATCGGTGGTCGCGGTGGGTGTGAGGGACGGGGTGGGGGCCGGGGCCGGCGTGGTGGCGGGCGGTGGGGCGGTGGCCGCCGGCCGGGACGGACGCTCGGTCGCGGCGGCCTCCTGACGTGCGGGGAGCAGCAGGGCGCAGCCGAAGCCGAGGAGCGCGGCGGCGGCCACGGCCCCGGCGACAGCCGTCCGGCGCAGCACGGAAGTGGTCCGGGGTGGCGCCGGTACGGTCGGCAGTTCCTGTGTCTCGTCCTCGTCCGGGTGCGCCGCTGGTGCCGGGGCGGTTTCCATCTCGCGCATCAGGTCGGCGAGCGCGTCGAAACGGCGGGGCCTGAGAACCCGGACGGGTTCCAGAACCGGCCCGGAGTGTGGCCGTTCGCGATCGGGCGGTGTCGGCACCTGGCTCTCCTTCCGTCGTCCCCGTGCTGAGATACGACGGTCGGCGCGGCGCCGTTCAGGCGTGACCGCGCCCACCGCAAGCGCATGCCAGAAAGCGCCGTCATGACGTCGCTCGGGTTCACGGGCACCGCGGGCGCGTCCCAGCGCGTCACCGTCAGGCTGGGTTGAGCGTTCCCTGCACGAACCGGCCCAGGGACGCCGTGAACGCGGTGACGAAGGCGTCCCGGCCCTCCTCCGGAAGGGCCTGGAGGGACAGGTAGGGGTTCAGGTCCTCCAGTTCGACCAGCAGCAGGCCGCCGTCGCGGGTGCGGCAGGCGTCGACGCGCTGGATGCCGGTGCCGAGGTCGTTCCAGTCGATGAAGCGACGGGCGAACTCCAGGTCGGCGGCGGTCGCCGCATGGGGTTCGAGCTCCCAGCGGCGCTCCGGGTCGGGCGCGTACAGGGCGTACTGGAAGTCGTCGTCGACGAAATAGAAGGACACCTCGTGGACGAAGTCGACGCAGGGCTGGATCAGTACCCGGCCGGTGGCGCGCGCGGCGACCTGACCGGCGGGGACGATCCGCAGGCCGACGGAGTCCGCGCCGAGCATCGGCTTGACGACATACCGCTCGGCGGCCGGCAGCAGGTGCAGGTCCTCGGCGCGGCCGACCGTCGGGATCACGGGGAAGCCGGCGGCGCTCAGGTCGAGCAGGTACTGCTTGCCGGCCATGTCCGCCTTGCCGGTGAGCGGGTTGTACACACGGGCCCCGGTGCTGAGCGCTCGCGCGCGGAAGGCGTCGTACGCGCCCTGGTGGGCGAGGACGGGCCCGCTGTTGCGGACGACGACGGCGTCGAAGCCGTCCATCAGCGCCACGGCGTCCCGCGGATGGCACAGGGCGAGGTCGAAGCGGGCGCGGAGCCGGGAGGTGAGGAAGATGTCCTCGTCGCAGTAGCGGCGCCCGCGCGCCTCGTACGCCAGGTCGGTGACGTAGAGCAGGCGGGGGCGGGCGGCGGGCATGGAGGTCTCCTCGGACGGTGCGCCGGTGTCGGGGTGGCCGGTCCCCCGACGCCCGGAGGCGGGGGCCTGCCGACGCGGGCCGGTCCCGGCACGGTGGAAAAAGGTTACGCCGCCTGGGGCGCGCGGTGCCGGAGGGGTCCGGAGCGGTGTCGGAGGCCGGCCGCCCACCGTTCCTCGGTGCCGAGGGAACCGGCGATGTGCCGCAGTCGCATGGGGCTCCCCGTAGTTCGATCGCTCCGGTGTTCGGAGCGTACTCACAAAGCACTCAGTTCCCCCACTAGCCCACTCACGCTGCACTGAGTGTCACCCTGCCCGTCCGGGTGCTACGTTCCCCTCCATGAGCTCCAGCAGCGCGGCGCCGGCCGCGAAGCCGCCGATGCGGGAGGCCCTCGTCGCGGCGGCCTTCCAGCTCTTCCTGGAACGCGGGTACGAGCAGACCACCGTGGACGACATCGTGGCCCTGGCCGGGGTCGGCCGGCGTTCGTTCTTCCGCTACTTCCCCTCCAAGGAGGACGTGGTCTTCCCCGACCACGAGCGCTGCCTGGCCGACATGACCGCCTTACTCGCCGCGAGCGGCGAGGAGCACGAACCGGTGCGCAGGGTGTGCGACGCGGCCCGTCTGGTGCTGGGGATGTACGCGGAGAACCCGACGTTCTCCGTGCAGCGCTACCGCCTCACCAAGCAGGTGCCGGGCCTGCGGGCCTACGAACTGTCCGTGGTGTGGCGCTACGAGCGCGCGCTCGCCGAGTATCTGCGCGGGCGGTTCGCGGGCCGGCCCGACGGGACGCTGCGGGCCGACGTCGTCGCCGCCGCGGTCGTCGCCGCGCACAACAACGCCCTGCGCTCCTGGCTGCGTTCGGACGGGCTGGGGGACGCGGGCGCGGCGGTGGACCACGCGCTGGGCTACGTACAGAGGGCGTTCGGGCACGGGGCCGAGCCGGCCGCGGCGCCTGCCCGGATCGCCACGGCCCCCGCCCGGACCGCTGCGCCGGCGGCCGGTGAGCCGGAGGGCCGTCCCGACGACGTCGTGGTGCTGGTCTCCCGCCGGGACGCCCCGCTGTGGCGGGTGGTGCAGGAGCTGGAGGCGGCACTCGGTCGCGCCTGACGGGGCACGGGTCCACGAAATAGGGGTACGGAGTGCCTTTACGAGTGACACTCAGTGCCATACTCTGTCGGCGTGCACGGTGGCACGGCTGCCGCGCACTCGTGTGCACGGTGCGCGCCGGACACACGGGATTCCGGCCGAGCGCAGGGAGTTGACCAGCGTGTACCACCACTCAGCAAACGCCTCGCATCCGGCGGCCGGCTCCGCGGCGGGAGTTCTCGATCCCGTCTCCGCGGACTCCAGGGACGCCATCCTCTTCCAGCGGTGCACGTGGTGCGGCACCGCGATGTACCACCGGCTGCTGTGTCCGGTGTGCCAGGGCAGCGAGCTGCGCACCGAGTGCAGCGAGGGCGTCGGTACGGTCCGGCACTCCACCGTGGTGCACCGCAACACTCCCGCGGCACGCAATGTCTCGCTGGTGGAGATGGCCGAGGGGTTCGTCGTGCGGGGCCGGGTCATGGGTCCGCCGGTCGGCATCCACAGCGGCGACCGGGTCAGGCTGTCCACCGCCCAGGACCCGGTGCGCGGCGAGCCGGTCTTCCAGCTGCTGGACGAGTCGTACCGGGGCGCCTGGACCTGAGGCCACCCGGCGCCCCGCCACGCAACTGGGCTGACTCCGGCCGCCGTTGCCCGGTCGCAGCGCGTGTGCGATCGCCTGTCCCGCGGTCCGTGCCCGGTCAGTCGGCGAGGGTCACCCGGATCCCGACCGTTCCGTCCACGCCGCGCCGCAGCCGGCTGCCCAGCAGGGTGAGGCGGCCGACGACGCCGTACTTGCGGGCGATCAGGTCCCGGTAGCGGGCGGTGGTGGCGGCGTCGGCGATCTCCGCGGTGGCCGGCAGTTGCTCGCCGGTGGGGTTGCCGCGCAGGTCGCAGGGGCCGGCGAGGATGTCGGGGCGGCGCCGGATCCGCTTGACCTTGAAGCTGTCGGCGGCGGTCCAGACACCGAGGCCGCCGCCGTCGCGGACCACCCACACCGGGGTGGCGACCGGGGTGCCGTTCTTGCGGTAGCTGGTCACCAGCAGGTACTTCCCAGAGCCGAGCCGGTCCAGCCGCGTGTCGTCCATGTCCGGCAGTGTAGGAGGCCGTCCGCCGGCGGCACCGGCCCGGTCAGGTGAGGGCCGCCGCCATGCGCCGTACGCCCTCGGTGAGGATCTCGGGCGAGGTCGCCAGGTTCAGCCGTACGTGCCCCGCGCCGCCGGTGCCGAAGGGCAGGCCCGAGCTGAGGGCGACCCGGCCGCGGTCCAGGAAGACCTGCGCGGGGTCGTCGCCGAGGCCGAGGGCGCGGCAGTCGAGCCAGGCCAGATAGGTGGCCTCGGCGGGCTGTGGGCGGATCGCGGGCAGGTGCTCGGCGAGCAGGCCGGCGAGCAGGGTCCGGTTGGCCCGCAGCCCGGCCAGCAGGGCGTCCAGCCAGCCGGTGCCCTCGCGCAGGGCGGCGGTGTGGGCGATGACGCCGACGTGGCTGGGCCCGTGGCCGACCTCTTCGGGGAGCCGGTCGAGGTCGGCGGCGGCACCCGGTCCGGCGAGGGCGAGGGCGGCCTTGAGACCGGCCAGGTTCCAGCCCTTGGAGGCCGACATCAGGGACAGGCCGCGGTCGGCGCCGGGCACGCTCAGGTACGGCACGAAGGTGACGCCGGGGGCGACGAGCGGGGCGTGGATCTCGTCCGCGACGACCCGGACGCCGTACCGCTCGGCGAGGACGGCCACGGCGGCCAGTTCAGCCGCGGTGTGGACGGTGCCGGTGGGGTTGTGCGGGCTGCACAGCAGGAAGGCCGCGCGGCCAAAGCCCTCGGTCGCCTGCCGGAACGCCTCCTCCAGCGCGGCCGGGTCGAGGCGCAGGCCGGCGCCGAGCGGGGCTTCGACCACCCGGCGGTCCATGTGGGTGATGAACTGGAAGAACGGCGGGTACACCGGCGGGTTGACGATCACCGGATCGCCCGGACCGGTGACCAGTTTGATCATCTCGACCACGCCGAGCATCACGTCCGGCACGATCGCGGTGCGCTCGACGGCGAGCCCGTCCCATTTCCAGCGTTCGGCGGCGAACGCGGCGAGCGCCTCGGCGTAGGCGGTGCCGGCGGGGTAGCCGGTGTCGCCGAGGGCGAGGGCGTCGGTCACGGCGCGGACCACGGGCGCGGCGAGCGGTACGTCCATCTCGGCCACCCACAGCGGCAGCACGTCCTCGGGGTAGGTGCGCCACTTCATGCTCGTACGACGGCGCAGCTGCTCCAGACCGAGGGCGCGCAGCGGGTCGGGTCCGCCGGGGGTGTCGTGCGGGATGCTGGTCATGGGGCTCACGATAAGGGCTGTGGCGGCAGCGGGTGCGGCCGGAAAACCGGAGAGGCGCGGCGGAGGTCAACTCGGGCGTCTAGATTGCGTCTTGCACGGTGTATCCCTCGTCCGGCACCCCATCCGCAACCAGGAGCTGACCCACGTGACCGACAACCCGGCAGCCACCGACGACGTGGCCGTGTCGCTGCGTGCCCGTATCAACACCAGCCAGCCGCACACCGCCCGGATCTGGAACTACTGGCTCGGCGGCAAGGACAACTACGAGGTCGACCGCGCGGCCGGCGACCAGATACGCCAACTGCACCCGGGCATCGGGGAGTACGCGCGCGCCGACCGGCTGTTCCTCGGCCGGGCCGTACGCCACCTGGCCGGTGAGGTCGGCATCCGGCAGTTCCTGGACATCGGCACCGGGCTGCCCACGGCCGACAACACGCACGAGGTAGCCCAGCGCATCGCGCCCGAGGCACGGATCGTGTACGTCGACAACGACCCGCTGGTCCTCGCGCACGCGCGCGCCCTGCTGACGAGCACGCCCGAGGGCCGCACGGACTACCTGGACGAGGATCTGCGCAACGTCGACGCGATCCTCGAACACGCGGCGAAGAGCCTGGACTTCAGTGAGCCGGTGGCCCTGATGCTGCTCGGGGTGGTCATCTTCATCGGTGACGACGAGGACCCGTACAGCCTGGTACGGCAGTTGACGGACCGGCTGCCCTCGGGCAGTCACCTGGTGCTGTCGCACACCGTCACCCACCCGTCGATGCCGGACGTGGACGAGGCGGTGAAGTTCTGGAACGAGCACGGCACGCCGAGGCTGACCCAGCGCACCCCCGAGGACGTGGCACGATTCTTCGACGGACTGGAACTGCTGGAGCCGGGGGTCGTGTCCTGCTCGCGCTGGCGCCCCGAGCACGGCCACGGGGCCGAGCCGGAGGAGGTCGCGATGTTCGGCGGGGTGGCCCGCAAGAACTGAGCCCGGTCGGCGGGGATCACCGCCGAAGCTGAACGCCGCGGCCGTTGGCCGCGTATGGAGGTGCGGGCCCTCGACGACCCGAGGGTCTCGCGCCGCCGGTGACCGGCGGGGCGCGTTCGGTTCGGCTTCGGGAGCCCTGCATGCGGCACGCACGACGACGGATCGTCAGGCGGGTGACACGCCTGGCGGCGGTCGGCGGACTCCTCCTGGGGGGCGCGATGGTCGCCCAGGCGGCCATGGCGAGTGAGACGCCTCCGGCTGCCGCGAGACCGTTCGCCGCGGCCGGCGGCGAGGACACCGGCGGCGCGCTGGTGGCGCGGCTCGGCACGGCACGGACGGCGGGCGACTGGATCGGCACCGACGGCCGGCCGGTCGTGGCGGTGACCGACGCGGGGGCGGCGCGGGAGGTACGGCGCGCGGGGGCCGAGCCGAAGATCGTGTCGCACAGCATGAACGAGTTGAGGTCGGCCACGGCCGCTCTGCGTGCGGCGCCGCGTGTGGCGGGCACCGCGTGGGCGGTGGACTACCGCACCAACCGGGTGGTGGTACGCGCGGACAGCACGGTGTCCACGGGCGACTGGTCCCGGATGAGCCATGTCGCCGCGAAGATCGGCGGCTTTGTGCGGATGGAGCGCATGAAGGGGACGTTCACCACGCGGTTGAACGGCGCCCAGCCGATCCTTTCGACCGGCGGACGCTGCTCGGCGGGGTTCAATGTGACCAACGGGCAGAGCGACTTCATTCTCACGGCCGGTCACTGCGGTCCCGCGGGATCCACCTGGTTCGCCGACAACCAGGGCAACCAGCAGCTGGGCCGGACGGTCAGCAGCACCTTCCCGGGCAATGACTTCTCTCTCGTCCAGTACGCCTCCGGCAAGGCCGGTGACGGCGCCGACGTGGTCGCGATCGGTGGCGGCAACGGGGTACGGATCACGGGGGTGGCCGATGCGGCGGTGGGGCAGCGGGTGTTCCGCAGCGGCAGCACCAGCGGCCTGCACGACGGGACGGTCACCGCGCTGAACGCGACCGTCAACTATCCCGAGGGCACGGTCACCGGACTCATCCAGACCAATGTCTGCGCCGAACCCGGCGACAGCGGCGGGCCGTTGTTCTCCGACGGGATCGCGCTCGGTGTCACCTCCGGCGGCAGCGGTGACTGCACGGCGGGCGGGACGACGTTCTTCCAGCCGCTGACGAAGGCGATGGCGGCGCTGAACGTCAAGCTCATCGTGTCCGCGCAGAACGCCGGCGGTGCCGCCCGGCAGGGTGCCCCTTCCCCCGCGCCGTCCGCCCCGGCCGCACAGGGCGCGGTCGCACCGAGCGCGGCCTCCCCCGGCTCCTCGGCGCCGGTGACGGGCACCTCGGGGCAGACGCTGCTGGCGCGGCTGACGGACACCCGGAACGTCGGTCCCGGGCTGCTGGTCATCGCGGGCAGTCTGATCGCACTGGTCGCGACCCGCTACATCCGGGCGGAGCAGGACCGCAAGGCCTATCAGCGGTACTACTCGGCGACCTGGGGCTGACAAAGGGCGACATGCGAAGGGCACCCGTGCGGTCACGGGTGCCCTTGAGGTACGGCGGTGTCGACGCGAGGTGGGTCAGGCCGCTCGGGGCGACGGGGTCGCGGCGGCCCACTCCATCACGAGGCGCTGGTACTCGGCGCGCTGCTCGGTGGTCAGTGTCCCGCCCGACCGGCGCCACAGGGCCCTGATCTCCTCGTTGACCTCCGCGGCCGATCGCTCGGGGGCGGCTTCAACAGTGGTGGACATGCTGTGAAGCATATGCCGATCGAGGTGAAGACGCTGTGAGCAAGCACACCCGATACGGACATTCCGGACCGTGTTGCTCATCACGTCAATGTGTCAAGTGCAGGGCGGGAGTTCACACCGGGCCCTCACCCAGCGCGCCCGGTCCGACGCCCTCTTTGGCGAGCAGGATCTTCTGCGGCAGCACGAAGCTTGCGATCTGTGCGACCAGGACGCCGAGGGCGCGGGCGGCCTCGGCGACGACCCGGGCCTCGTAGGCGGTGTCACGGCCGGTGACGGCGCGGCGACACAGCACTGCCGCGGTCTCCGGTGGGATGTGCGGGCCGTGCGGGTCGATGATCCGGTGCCGGCCGAAGCCGCGGCCGTCCTCCGTGAACGGCATACCGGCAGCCCGGTGCGCCCCTGGACCAGGGTGGCGAGCGGCACATCCCGCCGGCCGAGGAACGGCGACTCGCGATCACGGCACGCGCGCACCAGACCGCCCACCCCGATGCCGATGCCCGCCGGCGCGGGGCGTCCCTCGATCTCCAGTGATCTTGAAACCGGAGAAGGAGCAGGTGCCGATCACCACGCCGAGCGGCTGCGCCGGCGCCCCGGGGGGCCTCCACCAGCAACCCGGACTCGATGAGCGGCTTGGTCAGCCGGGTGTGGCTGCCCCGGGAGAGCCCGAGACGCCGCGCTGCGCGCACGGGTCCGCGCGGCGGGGCGGGGTCCGGCTCGCCATCCCGGAGGTCGGCAACGCGCCGGAGGGATGACGGTCCGGGCGGCGGCGGCTCAGGTGCCCGGCTTGCGGCCGTACACGAAGACGTCGTCGCCCGTCTTCAGCAGCGACCAGTACTTCTTGGCGTCCGTGGTGGTCATGTTGACGCAGCCGTGTGAACCGGGCGGGTTCCACATGCTCAGGCCCACCGAGTGGAAGGCCTGGCCGCCGTCGAAGAACTGGCTGTACGGCATCGGCACGTTGTAAACGGTCGAGACGTGGTCGATGTCCCGCCAGTAGATCTTCTTCAGGCCGGTGCGGGTGGCGTAGCCCTTGCGGCCGGTGCGCACGGGGACCGGTCCGTAGACGAGCTTGTTGCCGTCCTGGATCCAGCTGAGCTGGAGCGTGAGGTTCACGCAGGCGATGCGGCCCTTGTTCACCGGGCAGGCGCCGTCCTTGTTGGGGTTGTTCCCCACCGCCTTCTGCTTGTTCATCAGGTCCATCACACCCCAGGTGACGGGGCCGGCGTAGCCGATGGCCGGCGTGATGCCGTGCTTGTTCTGGAAGGCCTGGATGGCCTGGCAGTCGCCCGCGGACTGCTTGCCGTCGACCGGCCGCCCGAGGAACTTCTCCACCTGCTTCTGATACGGGCCGGCCTGCGTGGTGCAGCTCGCGGCCTGGGCCGGTGCCGCGGTGAGCGCGAGCGTGAGCGGCGCCACCAGTCCCGTGACGCCGAGTGCGACGACACCTCGTCTGCGAATGTCCCCCATGTGCATCCTGTTCTCCCCTTGTCGCCCAGGATCTGCCCCGGGTGCCTCCCTGCGCGGTTCCCGCGATACCGGACTACTAGACCTGCACGGGGGGCGAGAGGGTTGTGGTTCCGGTCAGGCTGTGACGAAACGGTGAACCTCACTGCCGCGCAGCCGTCCGGCGGGGAGTCTGCGGCCGTAGGCGACCAGCAGAAGGTCCTGGCCACGGCCGTACAGGGGCGCGCCCGAGCCGAAGGACCAGTCGAGGTCGTCCGCGCACAGCCGTACGCCGGTGAGGTCGGTGCCGAAGACACGGAAGGCGCGCGGGTCGATCGCGTCGAGGAGGATCCGCAGCCGGTCCGCGGGCACCTCGCGGTCCAGTCCGAGGGCGACGGTGACGTCCAGGCCGTGGACGACGTCATGGCCGAGGGCCGCGGCGAGGCCGCCGACCGGTGGTGTCCAGGGGTGGTGGGCGTGGGTGCGCAGGGAGGCGGCGAGTTCGGCGTCGGGGTGGGCGGCCGCGTCGCGGCGGGCGAGCCGGTCGGTCATGCGGTGCAGGCTGCCGCGCGCCTTGACCAGTTCCACCAGCACCTGCGCGGTCCGGTGCCGGAACCCCATCGACATGTGGGCGACGACCTCGCGCACCCGCCAGCCCGCGCACAGGCTGGGCGCGTCCCACTGGTCGGGCGTCAACGCGTCGAGAAGATCGGCCAGTTCCCGTCGTTCGGCGGCGATGGCGGCGGTCGTGGTGGCGGCGTCCGCCGCGGTGTGTGCTGCTTTCCCCATGTCTCCAGGGTGTGGACGGCGCGGCCGGAAGTCCAAGACATGGTGTGTCTCGCACCTAGCATGATCGGTTATGGAGTTGAGGCAGCTGCGGTACTTCGTGACAGTGGTGGAGGAGGCCGGATTTACCCGGGCCGCCGAGCGGTTGCACCTGGCCCAGCCCGGGCTGAGCGCGCAAGTGCGGCAGTTGGAACGGGAGTTGGGGCAGCCCCTGCTGGACCGGTCGGGTCGCTCGGTGCGGCCGACGGAGGTGGGTGAGGCCGTCCTGCCGTACGCACGGGCGGCGCTCGCGGCCGTCGACGGGATGCGGCAGACGGTGGAGGAGTACACGGGCCTGCTGCGCGGCCGGGTCGCCGTCGGTCTCGTCCCCGGCACCCTCGCGCACGCCTTCGACGTGGCGGGGCAACTGGCGGACTTCCACGACGCGCACCCTCAGGTGGAGGTCGCCCTCACCGAGGACACCTCGGACCGGATGCTGGCCGCGCTGCGCCGGGGCGAGCTGGACCTGGCCGTGACCGGAGTCGCCGGGGAGGCGCCGCCGGCGGGCGTCGGCCTGTACGTGGTGATCGACGAACCCCTGGTCGCCGCCGCCGTACCCGGGCACCCCCTGTTCATCGAGTACGACGGCGCCGATGCCGTGCCGCCGGCGGCCCTGCGCGGGCACCGGCTGATCGGCCTGCCGCACGGAACCGGGATCCGCGGTGTTCTTGAGCGGCTGTGCGCCGAGGCGGGCTTCGGGCCGCACATCGCGTTCGAGGCGGCGACCCCGGACGCGTTGTGCCGGCTGGCGGCACGGGGTCTCGGGGTCGCCGTCCTGCCCGGCCTCGGCCCCCGGGCCAGCCTCGTCACCCTGCCCCTGGCCGACCCCCGCGCCCGCGGCCGGGTGGCTCTGGCGTGGCGCTCGGAGGGGCCCATGCTGCCGGCGGCGCGGGAGTTGCTGGGGCGGCTGCGGGAGCGGATGGGCGGGTGGGCGCGGCAGGAGCAGCGCGGCGGGGGATCTGGTCGTTGACGGGTGCGGGCGGGTCGTGGTCGCGCGCGCGGTTCACGTGCCCCTTGCGGGCGCGGCCGTGTCAGTGTCGCCGGCGCAGCGCCGCGTGGAAACCGGTGTTCACCGCCGTGAGGCCACCGTCGACGACCAGGGTGGTACCGGTGATCCAGGACGCGTCGTGGGAGGCGAGGAAGGCCACCGCGGCGGCTACGTCCGCGGGCTCGCCGACCCGGCCCAGGGGGTACAGCGCGGCCACCGCGTCGAGTTCGTCGTCGCGTCCCTCCCACGCCGAGGTGCGGACCGTGCCCGGCACCACGAGGTTCACCCGGACTCCCCGGGCCGCCGCGTGCCCGGCGAGCGTGCGGGTCAGCGAGCCGAGGCCGGCCTTGGCCGCGCTGTAGGCGTGGTTGCCGAAGTCCTGCAGGCCGTTGACGGAGCCGATGCCGACGATCGCGCCGCGTCCGGAGGCGGCGAGGTGGGGCAGGGCGGCGCGGCAGCAGCGGTAGACGCCGGTGAGGGTGACGTCCAGGTCGAGCGCCCACGCGTCGTCGGGGTCGTCCTCGAAGAGCGGGACGTCCGGGCTGCAGTGGGCGGCGCAGTTGACCAGCACGTCGAGCGAGCCGAACCCGGCGACGGCGTGGGCGACGGCCGCCTCCACCGAGGCGCGGTCGGCGGTGTCGCACGCCAGCGCTTCTGCGGTCAGGCCGTCTTGGCGCAGCGCGGCTGCCGTCCGCTCGGCCTCGGGCAGGTCCCGGTCGGTGACCAGGACCCGGCCGCCCTCCTCGGCGAGTCGTCTCGCGACGGCGGCGCCGATGCCGCGGGCCGCGCCCGTGACGAGTACTGCGTGGCCTGCGAAGCGCATGAGATCGGTCATGGCCCGACGGTACGGCCCCGCAGGCGTGCTTTCACCGGTATCCGGTGACGTCCGCCGGCTTGCCCGCGTCCTGCACCTCGACCAGGTACCGCCAGGCGTCGGGGCGGCTGCCGTCGAGGTCGGTGAAGCCGTAGACCGGGGCGAGTCCGCCGCTGGACAGCGACTGTCCGTTGAAGCGGGCCACGTCGGGGTCGGCGGCCAGCGCGGCGACGGCACGGCCGATGAAGCGCGGGGTCTCGGAGATGGCGAAGTGCGGTTCGCGGGCCAGGGCGTCCCGCCAGTTGTCCTCGCGGACGCCGTACGCGTCGAGCATCAGCTCCGAGCGCAGCCAGCCCGGGGTCAGGGCGACGGCGGTGGCGCCGCGCGGTCCGAGTTCGTGGCCGAGGGCGAAGGCCATGCGCAGCACGGAGGTCTTGGCGAGGTCGTAGAAGAAGTTCACGCGGTAGGTGTCGCGGTTGTACCCGGCGGTGCCGTCGGCGACCTCCACGACCAGGCCGCCGGGCCGGCGCAGCAGCAGCGGCAGCGCGAAGTGGCTGGTGACGGCGTGGGTCTCGACGGCGAGCCGGAGCAGTCTGAGTCCGTTGTCGAGGTCGTGCTCCCAGACGGGGGTGTTCCACTCGAAGAGTTTCTCGCCGCCCCAGATGTCGTTGACGAGGACGTCCAGGCGGCCCTGTTCGCCGTCGACGCGGTCCACCAGGGCGCGTACGGCTGCCCGGTCCAGGTGGTCGGCCGGTACGGCGATGCCCTGCCCGCCGGCCGCGGTGACGAGGTCGGCGGTGTCCTCGACGGTCTCGGGGCGGTCGTACTCCGAACGCCGCTCGCGGGTGCTGCGGCCGGTGACGTAGACGGTGGCGCCGGCCGCGCCCAGCTCGACGGCGATGCCGCGGCCGGCGCCCCGGGTCGCCCCCGCGACCAGCGCCACCTTGTCCTTGAGCGGTCCTGGCATGTCCGGCCTCCCGTGTGCTGCGGCTGCTGTCGCCGTCCACTGTCTCGGGAAAACCTGACATCTACTGTCGGGTTGCCGGGGGCGTTCTCAGTGTCCGCGCCGGATCCACTCCTCCAGGTGAGGGGCCTCGGCGCCGATGGTGGTGGAGTCACCGTGGCCGGTGAGCACCTTGGTCTGTGGCGGGAGGGTGAGCAGCCGTGCGCGGATGGAGTCGATGATCGTCGGGAAGTGGGAGTAGGAGCGTCCGGTGGCACCCGGGCCGCCCTTGAAGAGCGTGTCCCCGGTGAAGACCGTGCCGAGCCCGGGGTCGTACAGGCAGACGGCGCCGGGGGCGTGGCCCGGGGTGTGCAGCACGGTCAGGTCGGCGCCTGCCGCCTCGATGACCTGGCCGTCCAGGAGATGCCGGCCGGGGTCGCGGTCGGGGTGGGTCTGCTTCCACAGCGGGAGGTCGTCGGGGTGCAGCCAGATGGTGGCGCCGGTGAGGTCGGCGAGCGCGGGAGCGGCGTTGACGTGGTCGTTGTGGGCGTGTGTGCACACGATGGCGATCAGGCGCCGGTCGTCGACGGCGCGGGCGATGGCCTCGGCGTCATGGGCGGCGTCGATGACGATCACCTCCCGTTCGTCGCCGACGATCCACACGTTGTTCTCGACGTCCCAGGTGCCGCCGTCGAGCGTGAACTGCCCGGAGGTGACGAGGCGTTCGATGCGTACGGTCATCAGAGCACCACCACCGAGCGCAGCACGTCACCGTGGTGCATCCGCTCGAACGCCTTCTCCACCTCGTCCAGTTGGATGGTCTCGGTGACGAACGCGTCGAGCGGCAGCCGGCCCTGCAGGTGCAGGTCGATCAGCAGGGGGAAGTCGCGTGAGGGCAGGCAGTCGCCGTACCAGCTGGACTTCAGGGCGCCGCCGCGTCCGAAGACGTCCAGCAGGGGCAGTTCGAGCTTCATCTCGGGGGTGGGGACGCCGACGAGGACGACCGTGCCGGCCAGGTCGCGGGCGTAGAAGGCCTGCTGGTAGGTCTCCGGGCGGCCGACGGCCTCGATGACGACGTCGGCGCCGAAGCCGCCGGTCAGCTCGCGGATCGCCGCGACCGGGTCGGTCTCCTTGGAGTTGACGGTGTGGGTGGCGCCCAGTGTGCGGGCCTTGTCCAGTTTGCGGTCGTCGATGTCCACGGCGATGATCTTCGCCGCGCCGGCGAGGTGCGACCCGGCGATGGCGGCGTCCCCGACGCCGCCGCACCCGATGACCGCGACGGAGTCGCCCCGGCCGACACCGCCCGTGTTGATCGCCGCGCCGATGCCGGCCATGACGCCGCAGCCGAGCAGGCCGGCGACCGCCGGGGAGACGGCGGGGTCGACCTTGGTGCACTGCCCGGCGGCGACGAGCGTCTTCTCGGCGAACGCGCCGATACCGAGCGCCGGGGACAGTTCCTGCCCGGTGGCGGCGAGGGTCATCTTCTGCCGGGCGTTGTGCGTGTTGAAGCAGTACCAGGGCCGGCCGCGCAGACAGGCGCGGCAGTTCCCGCACACCGCACGCCAGTTGAGGATGACGAAGTCGCCGGGTGCCAGGTCGGTCACGCCCTCGCCGACCGTCTCCACGACGCCGGCGGCCTCATGGCCGAGCAGGAAGGGGAAGTCGTCCGAGATGCCACCCTGCTTGTAGTGCAGGTCGGTATGGCAGACACCGCAGGCCTGGACGCGCACCACGGCCTCGCCTGGTCCGGGATCCGGCACCACGATCGTCTCGACCCGTACGGGCTCGTCCTTCCCCGGTGCGATCACGCCGCGCACTTCCTGCGCCATGGTCCGACCCCTTCCTCGGTTGCCTTCCCTGCCGACCCTACGCGCGACCGATCGGCAGCGGGGCGGACCACGACGATGATCGTGGATCTTTCCGGCCGGTGGTGGCACCCGGCGGTCCGCGGCCGGTCGCAGCGGTCGTGCTTGATCTGGAAGGCCTTCACCGAAACACTTCCGAAGACCTTTTGAATCGCTTAAGAATTTGACCGAATAACGTCATTCCATGATGGCAATCTTTTTGCAGGGTGCGGGAGTCTGCCTGGTGTGTGCGTGGGCCGGGGCGTGCCTCAATGGGGGCATGCCCATCGACGGCCGCAATGGACGTACCGCATTCCTGTTCTCGGCCGGCGGCGAACCGCGCCCCGGAACGGGATGGGAAATCCGGGAGGCGTTCCCGGTGTTCGCCGACGCGCTGGACGACGTCTGCGCACGACTCGATCCGTATCTCGAACTCCCGCTGGAATGCGTGATGTTCGCCGACAACGGAACCCGTACGGCCGCGCTGCTGGAGCGGGAGTCGTTCGCCGGTCCTGCGGTCTTCGCCCTCCAGGTGGCGCAATACCGGCTGCTGCACAGCTGGGGAGTACGGCCGGACGTGGTGTTCGGGCAGGCGTCGGGGCGGATGGCCGCCGCGTACGCCGCGGGCGTCTTCTCCCTCGCGGACGCCTGCCACGCGGTCGGCACCCTGGCCCGCCTGCTGGGCGGCCGGCCACGTCCCCCTCGCCAGGACGGCGTCCTCGACGCCTACGGCCGCACCCTCGCCACGCTCCACCCGCGTGCGCCGCGCCTCCCCCTCGTCTCCGACGTCACCGCCCGTCCCGTGGGCGCCGAGACCGCCGAACCGGAGTTCTGGGTGGGACGCGCGCCGCTGCGCTTCGCGGAGGCCGTCGGCCTGCTGCACCGCGACGGGGTCCGCACCTGGCTGGAGCTGGGCCCCGGGGATCTGCTCACCCGCCTGCTCCCGGACTGTCTCCCGGACGGCACGGCCTCGGCGTTCGCACTGTGCCGCGACTGGGCCCTGCTCCGGTCGGGGCAGAACGGCGCCGCGCAGGACCGGTGACGGGGCGTGCCCGAGCGGGACCATGACGGGCAGAACCGAGCACCGGCCCCCAGCCCCCTGCATCCGGCAGAACCGAGCGGCGGTCCTCAGGGAGCGTGGCCGGGGTGCGCCCTGGGGTCGTAGGGCTGCGCTTGCCGTGGCCGTCGGGCCGGAGCAGTCTCGAAGGGTGGGGGTCCGCGTGGTCCGCGCCCCGCCGGGCCGCGGGCGCCCGAAGGAGGTCACCATGGGCACCGCGACAGGTTCCGCCTTCGACACCGAGGCACTGCGCCGGGGCATAGAAGGGAACACCGGCAACACCCTTCTGTCGCTCTACGCCGACGACGCGCAGATCCGCATCGTCGACCACAACCACCAGCCCAGCCACCCCACCGTCCTGCGCGGCCGGGGCCAGATCGCCGAGTTGCTGGACGACATCTACAGCCGCGACATGACGCACAAGCTGGACCAGTGCGTCGTACAGGGCGACCACGCCGCGTTCACCGAGTCCTGCCAGTACGGGGACGGCACCCGGGTCCTCGCCGAGTCGATGGTCACCTTGCGTGGCGGCAAGATAGCCGACCAGCTGATCATCCAGGCCTGGGACGAGTAGGCACGCACACCGGCATGAACACACCGGCATGACAGGCGCCGGAAGGAGATCCACAGGGTCCAGGTCACCACCCGGCTGACCTGGACCTTCTCGGCCCGAGCGGACCGGGTTCCGGCAGGTGCCCGGTTACCCTGTACCCGGGCCGTGACTGGCGCTGAGGTGGAGTACCACCGGGGAGCGGTCCGTGGTGGATGCCGCGCGCCTGGGCGAGAGAGTCGATCCAGCTCAGGAGTGTGCAGCATGCCCCAGGCCCGTCTCATGGACGGCACCGCCCTCGCCCGCCGCGTCGTCGAGGACACCGCGAAGAAGGCCGCCGACCTCACCGCACGCACCGGCACCGCGCCCTGCCTCGCGACCGTGCTCGTCGGCGAGGACCCGGCGTCCGTGACCTACGTGCGCATGAAGCAGAACAGGTGCCGCAAGGCCGGCATCGAATCCCGGCACGTGGCACTGCCCGCCACCACCGGCACCGGCGAACTCGTCGGCGCACTGCGGGAGTTGTCGGCCGATCCGACCGTGCACGGCATCCTGCTGCAGCACCCGGCCGGCGAGCACATCGACGAGCGGGCCGCGTTCGAGGCCATCGCGCCGGAGAAGGACGTCGACGGCGTCACCTTCGCCTCGTTCGCCACGATGAGCTTCGGCCTGCCGGGCTTCGTGTCCTGCACGCCCGGCGGCATCCTGCGGCTGCTGGACGAGTACGACGTCGACCCCGCCGGGAAGCGGGCCGTGGTCGTGGGCCGCAGCGCGATCCTGGGCAAGCCGGTGGGCATGCTCCTGCTGGCCCGGGACGCGACGGTGACGTACTGTCACTCGCGCACCCGGGGCCTGTCGGCGGCCGTCCGCGAGGCGGACGTCGTGGTCGCCGCGGTGGGCCGGCCGCGGCTGATCCGCGGGCAGGACATCAAGCCCGGCGCCGTCGTGATCGACGCCGGTTACAACCCGGGGAACGTCGGCGACGTCGACTTCGACTCCGCCGTGGAGCGGGCCTCGCTGATCACGCCGGTGCCGGGCGGTGTCGGCCCCATGACGATCGCCACGCTGCTGGAGCAGACCGTCGAGGCGGCCACCCGGCAGCTCGGCGCGTGAGGCCGGCGCACCGGGTCAGCGCATCCAGGCGCTGTACTCCATGACGTCCCCGGCCTTCACCCCGTACCGGGAGTCGTCCGCGCTGAAGGTGGTCTCCAGGCCGAGGACCGCACCGGTGCGGGGATCGAGGATCAGCATGCGCCGAACGCCCCGGGCGTCGTACACGTACGCCTGCCCGGGGCGCCCCAGCCGGTCCGTCAGCTGTCCGGCGGGGCGCAGGCCCTTGGCATCCGCGAGGACCCGGACCAGCGCGGCCGACTCGCGGGAGCCGAGCGTCCAGTGGTCCAGCAACTCCGCGACGCCGTCCAGGAGTTCGGACGTGGCCAGGGGCCCGGTACCAGTGCCGGTACCGGTGTGGACCGTCTCGGTGAGGTAGTCCCGCAGGGCCTGCGGATCGTGCGGGGGGCGAGCCTCGGGCGGAGCGTCGCTCCAGCTGGGCGGGTAGGTGGTCCGGCTCAGCACATGGCCGTCCTCCACCAGGTGCGGCTCGTCGCCGTCGTCGGTGAGGACCGGGCGGCCCGGGTGGCGCGGATCGGTCGCCACGACGACCTCGGTGTGGGTGTCGTCCGCGTTCCAGCGCACCACGGTCTCCTGCGGGAGGGTCAGGGGCGGCTTGTCGTCACTCATGCCGAGGCTCCAGGACTGCACATGGGTGCCCCTGCGCAGGCCCGGCGAACCGTCCGCGGCGGCCGCGGCGGCCAGTTGGGCCATCCGGTCCAGCGGTACGGGGGTGGAGTGGCTCCGGAGAGCCAGCGGGCGGGGCGCGGCGACGGCGATCTGGCCGCTCGGGCCGCCGAGCAGCGCGGTGAGGGTGGTGACCAGCACGACGGCCGTGGCGGCGAGGCCCCACAGCAGCCGGGCGCGCGGGGCCCTGGACGGCCGGCGCTCGTCCTCGCGCAGCAGCAACTCCAGCCGCCGCTCGGCGTGGTGGTCCAACGGGCCGTCGCCGAAGTGCGGGCCGTGGGCCGGGACCGGGTTGGCACGGCGAAGAAGGCCGAGTTCATCAGGCATGGCGAGGGTCCTTGCGCAGGGATACGCCGGCGGGGGCGACGGGGTACGGCGATCGCCGACCGGGTCCGCCCTGCCCGGCGGGAGCCTCGTCGCCGGCACGGGCCGGATCGACCGGCCACCCGTGCCCACCGCCGGGTATCTGCCTCGTCGGTGGGGCGGTCGCCGGCGTGCCGGACGGCGTGCGGTGCCCGGACGCCGACGCGTCCGCCGACGCGCCCAGGCCGCCCGAGCGACGCTCGGGGAGCGACACGCTGTCCGGGGATCCAGGGCGTGCGGGCTCGTCGGAGAGCGCTGCACGCCCCAGCCCCACGGCACACGGCGCGGCGGGGCGCGCGCGTGGGGCGGGTGGTGCCGTCCTCACCGGCGGCGCGGGGCGCAGGCGGTCTATCTCGGCGCGCAGTCGGCGGCGGGCGCGGTGCAGGCGCATCGCCGCCGCGCGGCCTCCGCAGCCCAGCACCACCGCGATCTGCCCGGCGTCGAGTTCCTCCCAGGCCGCGAGGCGCAGTACCTCCTGGTCGGCCGGGGAGAGCCGGTCCAGGGCCTCGTGCACCCAGGCGCCCGGTACCTCGGCGTCCGGGCTGTCCACCACGTGCCGGCCGTGCGCGGCCTCGTCGTTGCCCAGCCGGTCCAGCAGCCGTCGCCTGCGGCCAAGGCCGCGTACCGCGTTCGCCAGGCAGTTGCGGGCCACCCCGTACAACCAGGGCAGCGGCGCGTCCGGCAGGTCGCGCCGCCGTCGCCAGGCGACCGTGAACACCTCCGCCACCACTTCCTCCACCTCGTCGGCCCGCCCGGGCAGTCGTCGCGCGACATAGCGGCTGACCGCCCAGTAGTGCTCGCGATAGGCAGCGGCGAAGATCTCGTCGTTGCTCATGTTCGGTTCGTGTCCGGCACCACCCGGATCGTCACACCCTTCTTCCGTGATGCTCGTCGCGTGGTCCGAGTGTGACCGGCGGGCCGGGCGCGGACACAGGCGGGGCGTGAAGAGCATCAGAGATATCAGGGGCATCCGGGTCGTACGGTGGCTGACGACCACCGATCACAAGACGATCGGCACGCTCTATCTGGTCACGTCGTTCGCGTTCTTCCTGATCGGTGGCGTGATGGCGCTGCTGATGCGCGCCGAGCTGGCCCGGCCGGGCCTGCAGATCATGTCGAACGAGCAGTTCAACCAGGCGTTCACGATGCACGGCACGATCATGCTGCTGATGTTCGCGACGCCGCTGTTTGCCGGCTTCACGAACTGGATCATGCCGCTGCAGATCGGCGCGCCGGACGTGGCGTTCCCGCGGCTGAACATGTTCGCCTACTGGCTGTACCTGTTCGGCTCGACCATCGCGGTCGGCGGTTTCCTCACCCCGCAGGGTGCGGCCGACTTCGGCTGGTTCGCCTACTCCCCGCTGTCGGACGCGGTCCGCTCGCCGGGCATCGGCGCCGACATGTGGATCATGGGTCTGGCCTTCTCCGGCTTCGGCACCATCCTCGGCGCGGTCAACTTCATCACCACGATCATCTGCATGCGTGCCCCGGGCATGACCATGTTCCGCATGCCGATCTTCGTGTGGAACGTGCTGCTGACCGCCGTCCTGGTCCTGCTGGCCTTCCCGGTCCTCGCGGCCGCGCTGTTCGCCCTGGAGGCGGACCGTAAGTTCGGGGCCCACGTCTTCGATGCCGCGAACGGCGGCGCACTACTGTGGCAGCACCTCTTCTGGTTCTTCGGCCATCCAGAGGTGTACATCATCGCGCTGCCGTTCTTCGGCATCATCTCCGAGGTCATCCCGGTCTTCTCCCGCAAGCCGATGTTCGGCTACATGGGTCTGATCGCGGCCACCATCGCGATCGCCGGTCTGTCCGTGACGGTGTGGGCGCACCACATGTACGTCACCGGCGGTGTGCTGCTGCCGTTCTTCTCCTTCATGACGTTCCTCATCGCCGTACCGACCGGGGTGAAGTTCTTCAACTGGATCGGCACGATGTGGAAGGGCTCGCTGTCCTTCGAGACCCCGATGCTCTGGGTCATGGGCTTCCTGGTCACGTTCGTCTTCGGCGGGTTGACCGGTGTCATGCTGGCCTCGCCGCCGATCGACTTCGCGACGTCCGACACGTATTTCGTCGTGGCCCACTTCCACTACGTCCTCTTCGGCACGGTGGTGTTCGCGATGTTCGCCGGCTTCCACTTCTGGTGGCCGAAGATGACGGGCAAGATGCTGGACGAGCGCCTCGGCAAGATCACCTTCTGGACGCTGTTCATCGGCTTCCACGGCACGTTCCTGCTGCAGCACTGGCTGGGCACGAACGGGATGCAGCGCCGGATTCCCGACTATCTGGCGGTGGAGGGGCTCACCACGCTCAACACGGTCTCGACAATCTTCTCATTCCTGCTCGGCTCCTCCCTGCTCCCGTTCTTCTACAACGTGTGGAAGACGGCCAAGTACGGCGAGCGGGTCGAGAGCGACGACCCGTGGGGCTACGGCCGGTCCCTGGAGTGGGCGACCTCCTGCCCGCCGCCCCGGCACAACTTCGTCACCCTGCCGCGGATCCGCAGCGAATCCCCGGCGTTCGACCTGTACCACCCGGAAACGCAGGCCCAGGAGCGGGAGTTGAGTGCACGATGACGGCGAGGGAGGAGGCGGCCCTCCTCCGGGAGATCGAGGGTCATCTGCTGCTGGCCGCCACCCGCGAGGAGGGCCGTACGGCGGCGGCCCGTGTCGCCTGCCGGCTCGGCTGGCTCACCGACGCCCAACGCGAGGAGGCCGAGCGGCAGTTCGAGGCGGAGTACCTGTCGCTGGCCCGTACGTCATGGCGCCGCACCGCCGAACGCGCCGCAGAACTGCAGCGGACGTACGAGGAGAGGTACCGGGCGCTCCGGCGGCACCTGGTGACCTGGTCCGTGCTGAGCTGCGCGCTGTTGGCGGCGACGGTCCTGCTGGTGCTCGCCGGCGCCTAGAGGTCGGTGTGGCTCGGGTGCTGGCATCGGCTTTCCCCGGTGGGTTACGCTCTGCGGCGATGACTACCGGGACGGCCTTGCGCCACACACGGATTGGTGACCCGGTGCTCCTCTGAGCGCCGTACGGGCCGGTGCGGGCCCGCTGTTCGATCGAGGTTCCGGCGCTGTCGCGCGGGCTCCGCCTCCGTCGTGTTGATCACACGCTCGACACATCAACCACGACAGGAGAACTCATGCCCACCAAGACGCTGACGATTCCCACCGCGGACGGCCGCGCCGACGCCTTCGCCGCCTTCCCCGACGGTGACGAGCGGCACCCGGGGGTGCTGATGTACGCGGACGGCTTCGGCATCCGGCCCGTGCTGCGCGAGATGGCCCGAGAACTGGCCGGGCACGGCTACTACGTGCTCGTCCCCAACTTCTTCTACCGGCACGGGCCGGCACCCGTGATCGAACTTCCCGAGTACATCGGCGAAGAGGTCCGGCCCGCGGTCATCGCCCAGCTGATGCCCCTGATCGAGGCGCACACCACCGAACGTGTCCTGCGTGACGCCGACGCCTACCTCAGGTTCCTCACCACCCGGCCGGAGGTCGGCGCCGGGCCGGTCGCGGTGACCGGCTACTGCATCGGCGGCCTCCTGGCGATGCGCACCGCCGCGGCCCACCCCGGCCAGGTGGCCGCCGTCGCCGGATTTCACGGCCCCGTGAGCGCCGACGGGCCCGAGGGCCTGCACCGCCTCCTCTCCGAGCTCACCGCACAGGTCCACCTCGGCCACGCCGAGACCGACCTGACGCCCGAGGCCCTCGGCGAGCTCAACGAGGCCCTGGACGCCGCGGGGGTCGACTACACCTCCGAGATCTACCCCGGCACCGTCCACGGCTTCACCATGTCCGACACCGACGCCTTCGATCCCGCCGCACTGCGGCTCCACTGGGACCGCCTGCTCGCCCTCCTCGCCCGCACCCTGGCGGACAGCTGAGGCGCGTTGGGCCCACGGCAGGTCGCATGCCGCCATACTGACCGTCGTGCGTGTTGCGATCATGACGGCGGGATCCCGGGGCGACGCGGCCCCCTACACCGGGCTGGGGCACCGGCTCGTCCGGGCCGGCCACGAGGTCACCCTGGTCACTCACGCCCGCTTCGAGCCGCTGGTGGCGGGCTCCGGCGTACGTTTTCACGCGCTGCCGGTCGATCCGCGTGCGGAGCTGGAGTCCCCGCGCGGCCGGGGCCTGCACCGCAGCGCCAGCGGCACCGGGAAGCTGCTGCGGGTGGTGGACCTGGCGCGGCGGCTGGTCGGACGGATGACCGAGGACCTGCTCGCGGCGGCCCGGGACGCCGAGGTACTGCTGCTGTCCGCCTCGCTGGCCCCGCTCGGGCACGCGATCGCCGAGGGCCTGCGGGTGCCGAGCACCGGCGTCTATCTGCAACCCCTCGCCGGTACAAGGGAGTTCGCCCCGGCGGTGCTCGGTGGCGGCCTGTGGGGCGGGACGGCCAACCGGCTCGCCGGGGACGGGGTGAGCCTCGCCGTGGAACACGTCTTCGCGGCCGCCGTACCCGGGGTGCGCGAACGGCTCGGGCTGCCCCCGATGCGGACCGGGGCGGCGCGACGGGCCCGCGAACGGCGGGACTGGCCGGTGCACCACGGTTTCAGCCCGCGGGTCGTGCCCCGGCCCCGGGACTGGCGGCCGGGCCTCACCGTGAGCGGCTACTGGTGGCCGTACGACACGCAGACGCAACTCCCGGATCATGTCGGGGCGTTCATCGATGCCGGCCCGGCTCCGGTCTTCGTCGGCCTGGGCAGCGCCACCGTGCCGGACGCCGGACGGCTCAGCGCCCAGGTGGTCGCGGCCCTGCGGCGGGCCGGGCTGCGCGGGGTGATCCAGCGCGGCTGGGGTGGGCTCGCGGCAGCCGGCGACGACATGCTGACCATCGACGACGTGCCGCACGCGCTGCTCTTCCCGCGGATGGCCGCGGTGGTCCACCACGCGGGTGCGGGAACGACGGCGGCGGGGCTGCGCGCCGGGGTGCCGGCCGTGCCAGTACCGGTGCAGTTCGACGCCGGGTTCTGGTCCGCCCGGCTGGTCGCGCTCGGGGTCGCCCCCGCCGTCGTACCGCTGCGCCGGGTGACCGTGGACGCCCTGGCCGCCGCGCTGGTACGCGCCACCCGTGAGCCGGCGTATCGCGAGCGGGCACGCTCGCTGGGCGCCCGCATCCGCGAGGAGGACGGCGCCGCCCCGGTACTGACGGCACTGAACCGTCTCGACAGCTGACCCCCCGCCCGCCGGCGACCACCGGCCGGGCCGGCCTGCGGGACCGGCCACGGGCGAGCAGCACCCGAAGCAGCTCCGAGGCCGGCCAACCGCGAGCAGGGAGCGCACGAGGTGCGGGGCCGACCGCCGGCGAGCAGCGCCCCGACCAGCCGCCGAAGCGGCCGACCGCGAGCACCACCCGAGCCGGTCCCGGAGTCGGCCGACCGCGAGCAGCGGCGAGGGGCGTCCGATGCGGCCGCCGCTGCGCCCCGGGGCCGGCTCGCGAGGTCAGCCTCTGGCCGGCAGCCGCCAGGCCACCCACGACACCCGGAGTCAACCGCCGGCCGGCACCCGGGAGCCGGCCCCGCGACATCAGCCGGGGCAGCAGCCGGCGGGGCGGCGCGCGGCGTCAGGCGGCCGTGAGGACCATGCGGAAGCGGGCCTTGCCGGCGAGCATCTTCTGGTAGGCCTCGTTCGCGTCGCCCAGCGGGACGGTCTCCGTCATCGGGCGGATGCCGTGCAGGGCGCTGAAGGCCATGGTGTCCTCCACGTCCTGCGAGGTACCGGAGGGGTGCCCGCGCACGACCCGGCCTGCCAGCAGCAGCTGGGCCGGGTTGATGCCCATCGGCTCGGTGTCCGCTCCGATGACCACCAGCTCGCCGCGGGGCGCCAGGCCGTCCACGGTGGCCGTGATGGCCTCGGAGTTCCCGGCGGTGGCCAGCACGACGTTCACACCGCCGAGCGACTGCAGGGCCTCGGCGACTGGCGTGCCGGAGGTGCTGTCGACGTAGTGGTGGGCGCCGAGCCGCTTGGCGAAGTCGGCCTTCTCCGCGCCCCGGGCGATCCCCACGGTCTCGTAGCCCAGCGCCACCGCGTACTGCACCGCGAGGTGCCCCAGGCCGCCGAGTCCGAGCACCGCGACCCGGTCGCCGGACCGGGCGGAGCTGCGCCGCAGCCCGTTGAAGACGGTCACGCCCGCGCAGGCCATGGGCCCCGCGTCACTCGCCGCCAGCGCGTCGGGAATCCGGGCCAGGGCGTCGACCGGAGCGATCACCTTCTCGCCGAAGCCTCCTTCGTAGGCCCACCCGGGGACCTTCAGGGACGGGCAGACGATGAAGTCGCCCTGGCGGCATTGCCTGCAGTGCCCGCAGCTGCCGCCGAACCAGCCGACCGCGACCCGGTCGCCGACCTGCCAGCCACGGTCCTGGACGCCGTCGCCCAGTTCCTCGACGCGTCCGGCGATCTCGTGCCCGGGAACCACCGGGAAGGTCACGCCCGGCAGTGCAGCGTTCACGAAGAGCGCGTCGCTGTGGCAGATGCCGCACGCCTCCACGGCGATCCGCACCTGACCGCGACCCGGCGCGGGCACCTCCCGCTCGACCAGCTCGAACGGGCCGCCCGCGGCCGTGACCTGTGCGACTCGATAGGTACTCATCTGGTTCTCCCGCATGTGTCGTCCGGATCCCGGAACACGGGTACCTTGCCCCCGCACCAGCACACCAGCTCCCGGCCCATCGCGCGCGCCGAGCCGCACCGCGCGGCCCTGACCTGCCCCGACGGCTCGGCAAGCCACCGTGTCAGCCGGTCGCGGGACGCCAGCCCTCCGGCCGGAGCATGCCCAGCAGCAGCCGCACCAGCTCGTCCACCACCTCGTCCAGCGTGGCGTCGACCCAGCCGGCGCTCCAGTCGTGCAGGAGGCCGTTGACGCTGCCGATGAAGGCCGTCGCCGCGAGCCGGTAGTCACGGGGCGCCGCCTCCCCGCGCCGCACGGCCGCGTCCGCCTCGGCCCGGATCAGGTCGATCCAGCGGGCCCGGCGGGCCAGGCGCTGCTCCTCCAGGGCCGGGCTGACGCCGATGATCTCCATGAAGGCGATGCGGACACGGCGCGGGTCGGAGGTGACGTCGCGGGCGTAGGCGTGGAAGAGCACGGCGGCCCGTTCGGCCAGCGGCAGCCCGTCCGCCGTGGCGAGGGCGTCCAGCACCGCCTGTTCGGCCCAGCCGTTGACCTGCAGGTGCAGGGCGGCGAGGACGTCCTCCAGGGTGCGGAACTCCTCGTAGAACTGGCGGGTGGACAGACCGGCGGCCTGGCTCAGCGCGGCGATCGTCGTGCCCCGGTAGCCGGGGTGGGCGCCGAACAGTTCCAGGGCCGCGTCCAGGAAACGGCGGCGCCGCTCGGCCTGTCGGTCCTCGGCGGACCGTCCGCCGTAGCGGCCCGTCGGCGCCCTGAGCCTGCCCGTCATGCTTCCCCCCTCGTCACCTGCCGGTGACCCAATCTTGTCGTGCACACATCTTGTCGCGAAGGCCGTCCTCTCCTTACTTTTCAGTAAGTTCACTGTGAATGCGCCCCTGTTCAGATTCCCCGCCCTTCGTTGAGGAAAGAGAGCAGTCATGCCTGCCTCCAGAACCAGGCACCTGTGCTCCGTGGCCGCCGCCCTCGCACTGACCGTCGCCGGCCCGGCGACCGCCGCCTCCGCCGCGGGCGGCACCGCCGACGGCCTGCGCGAGGTGCTGTTCGTCGGCAACAACTGGGACGGCACCGCCGACGTCATCCACTCGTCCGGCGACTTCGCGAAGATCGGCCGGATCAACGTGATCCCCGACAAGGCCGAGCGGCTGGCGGAGATCAACGCCGACCCGATCAAGTGGATCTACTACACGTCCATCCGCAACGAGGTCGGCCAGGGACACGACCAGTACGCAGACGACATGTACTCGACGCCCGACGGGAGGTCCGTGGTCGTCTCCCGCCCCAGTTTCGCCGACGTCGTCTCCATCGACCTGGCCACCGACAAGGTCAACTGGCGCTTCCCGGTGGCCGGTTACCGGGCCGACCACATGGCGGTCTCACCCGACGGCACGCGCGTCGCGGTCTCGGCCTCGACCGCGAACAAGGTGCAGGTGCTGGACATCACCACCGGGAACGAGCTCGGCGAGTTCGGCACCGGTGACAAGCCGCACGAGAACTTCTTCACGAACGGCGGCAGGTACATCTGGAACATGTCGATCGGCGAGGTGACCACCTCACTGGACGCACCTGGCTGGGACTGGACCAAGGGCGACCGCCACATCACCGTCGTCGACGCGACCACGTTCAAGCAGGTCAAGACGATCGACATGCGGCAGCGGCTGGACGCGATCGGGCTGAGGGACTTCTCCGACGCGGTCCGGCCCGCCGCGTTCACACCCGACGGGTCCAAGCTGTACTTCCAGGTGTCGTTCTTCAACGGCTTCCTCGAGTACGACGTCGCCGCGGACCGGATCACCCGGGTGAAGACGCTGCCGGAGAACCCGGCGACGAACCCGGACCGCACCACCTGGCTGCTGGACTCGCGCCACCACGGCATCTCGATGAACCCGGAGGGCACCAAGCTGTGTGTCGCCGGGACGATGGACAACTACGCGACCGTGGTCGACCGGGCCTCCTTCGACGTAGGCCCGCTGATCACCGCGTCGACGCCGTACTGGGCGACCGTGAGCGGTGACGGCAGGGACTGCGTCATCTCCGAGGCCGGCGCCGACCAGGTCACGGCCATCGACTTCGCCACCGGACAGAAGGTGCTGTCCGTGCCGGTCGGCGACCATCCGCAGCGCGTCCGGCTGGGGCACGTCCAGGCCGACTGGACGAGCCCGGCCGGGAGTTGAGCGCCGTACGGCCTCCGGGGTGACCCCACTCCCCCCGGGGGCCGTGCGGCTCCTGCCCACGAGTGCCCTGATTTCTCAGAAGTGTGCCTCCGCCCACGCGGCCAGCTCGGACCGGGCCGCGGTCAGCAGGTCCGCCGAGGGCGCCGTGGCCCCGTTGGTCACCAGCGCGTAGTGCAGGGCACCGGAGTCCGTGTCGGTGAGCAGGAGACGGCGGCTGCCGGTGCCGCCCGGCTCCGGCGCGACGGCGATCGGGACGGCGGCGCCGGTGCGGGCGGGCGGAGCGTAGGCCGTGCCCAGGTCGGAGACGACGGTGGTCGACGCGGTGGGGAAGGACGCCGGCAGGTGCAGTTCGGTGGGCGCGGTGCCGTCGCCGGATCGCCAGACCAGCAGCCCGTACTGGCCGGAGCCCACCAGCCTCGCCACGTCCGGCAGCGAGGACGGGACCGGGTTCCAGGTGAGGGTGGTGGAGCCGTCGCGGGAGCGGTCCTCGTAGGTGAAGGCGAGGGCCGTACCGGCTGTGGCGCTCGGATACAGGCGGTCCAGCAGCCGGGCGTCCTGGCGCAGGGTGACGTTCCCGGAGTCGTCCAGGCGTACGGCGGAGAGGTCCTCGTCGTTCCAGGCGTCGCCGGCGGTGAGCGCCTTGTCGGGGTTGCCGTTCATCAGCTCGTGGTGCCGGCCGCTGTAGAGGTCCCACTGCCACTGGGTGCCGGAGAGCACCGGACCGGAGGCCGCCGGGCCGTTCCACCAACGCGCGCCGGGCAGGCGGGAGTCGAGCGCCTGGTACATGGCCTTCAGGACGGTGGGTGCCTTGTCGGACACCGTGCCGGACAGCGGGTGGCCGAACTCGCTGACCACGGCCGCGGTGCCGGCGGCGGTGGCGCGGTCGCGGACGGCGGCGAAGTCGGGGGCGTACTGGCCGTCGGCGGCCTTGCCCCACATCAGGATGCCGGAGATGGCCTTCTGGTCGTAGAAGTGGGTGTTGAAGACGTAAGCCGGGCCGAGCGTGCCCGCGTCCAGCAGCCCTCCCTCCTGTCTCTGGGTGGAGATGTTGGCGTTCCAGAAGAGGTTGGGCTCCACGAACGCGGGCTTGTCCTGCCAGCCGGCGGCGTCCATGCGGGCGCGGAACTCCTCGTAGAACGGCCACAGCAGGTCCTTCTCCCAGGTGCGGGAGGTTTGGCCGGAGTCGTAGGAGCCGGCGTAGGGCTCGTTGTACGGGTCGAAGCCGGCGATGCCCGCGAACTCGGCGCCGGTCAGGTGCTGCCTGAGGTAGGACAGGGTGGTCCCGGCGGTGGTGAGGAACGCGTCCTGCAGGCCGTGGGCGTTGTGCCAGAAGTCGTACTGCGCCTTCTGCACGGCCGCGTTCTGGGTGATGTTCTGGCCCCAGAAGAGACAGATGCCGCAGGATTCGGCCGGGTAACCCCCGGTGTCCACGGCCCACTTGGGGGCGCCGTCGCCCGTGTACCAGCTGCCGCTGGTGAAGAGGTGGCGGGAGTAGAGGTCCTGGTGGAAGTCGGGAAGGACGCGGATGCCCGCGTCCAGGAAGGCGCGCATCTGTTCGGTGACGGCGGCCAGATAGCCGGAGTCCACCTGGCCGCGCACGGGTTCGGCGTGCGCCCAGGAGAGCAGGAAGCGGACCGCGTTCGCGCCGCCGAGGGCGCGCAGCGCGGTGGCGGACTTCCGGGCGTCGGCGGCCGAGGCGAAGGGCAGCCCGCCGTTCTCCTCGAGCTTGGTCTCGCCGGAGACGTTGTAGCCGCGCAGGACGATCTCACGCCCCTGGCCGTCGGTGAAGCGGCCGCCCTGCACGGTGAGCGGGGCGCCGTCGAACCAGAGGGAATCGGCGGGAGGGGCCGGGGTGGGGGGGGGGGGGGGGGGGGACGCCATCGCCCGGGAGCCCCCAAGGACAAACAGAGCAACCCCAGGAAACCCCC
>NZ_JBVJVZ010000003.1:565381-882791 GCF_055603245.1 Streptomyces sp. NPDC037290
GGGGGAGAGATATTTCCTCTGAGATGGGGAGTGGGACGCCGCAAAACGAGCGGGAGTGGGGGGGGGGGGGGGGGGGGGGGGGGGGGGGCGAGAGCCCCCCCACCGCCGGGAATCCGCAGAGGACGACCAGGACGACCAGGAGACGCACCCGGATTATCGGCATGTCCACCACAGTCCGGCGAGGCCAGGTCGCCGTCAATACCATCTGACCCGCAGGTAAGTTGACCATCAGTCAGCTCAGCGCGTCCAGTCGCCCATCCTGCGGGTCACGTTCAGCAGGTACTCCTTCCGGTTCAGCGGATTGTGGTCGGTGCGCGGCCGCTCGGGGACGGTGCCGCGGGTGACCGGCGCGTAGTGGTCGAAGGCCGTCTCCAGCTCACCCTCGCCCCGGGTGAGACCGGGCAGCCGCTGTTCCAGCTCGTGCACCCGGGCGGCCGGCACCGTGCCCTCCAGTTCGACGGCGGCGCCGAGTGCGGCGGTGGTCTCCGGTACGGCGCCCAGCCGGGCGAGCACCGGGAGCAGCGCGCCGAGCGTGTCCGCCGGGGCCTCGAGCCGGAAGCGGTGCAGGGGCTCGTGCACCAGGGTGCCGGCCCGGCGCAGCGCCTCGGCCAGGACGAGCGGGGTCAGGCTCCGGAAGTCGTAGCCGGTGCTCGACATGCTCTTGTCGAAGCCCTGGTGGGCGTGGCTCTGCCGGGGCGAGTAGCCGGAGTGGGTCATGGTGACCGTGCAGTCGGGGACCTGCCAGCCGTGCAGTCCCTGGCCGAGCGTCTCGCGGACGGTGTCCTCGACGGCCTTGAAGAAGGCGTACGGCATCGAGCCCAGCTCCACCTCCAGCCGGAACTCCACGCCGGAGCCGGGTGGTGCGGGCTCGACGCGCAGGCCGACGGTGGCCAGGAACGGGTTGACGTCCTTCTTGTTGAACTCCACGGCGTGCCCGGTGCCGGCCGGCCGTTCGACGCACAGGGTGGTCGTCTCGCGGAAGGTGACGTCAAGGCCGTACTCCTCGGCGAGGGTCGCCTGGATGACCTCCTTCTGCACCTCGCCGTACAGGGACACGGAGGTCTCCCCGCGCAGCTCGTCGTGGCGGACCGCGATGAGCGGGTCCTGTTCGGCGAGCTGGGTGAGCGCGAGGTGCAGCGAGCGCCGGTCGGTGCCGGGGCCGGGCACGACGACGGTCTCCAGGCTGGGCGGCGCGAAGTGACGCCCGTACGCCGTTCCGGGCCGGCCGAGCGCATCGCCGATCCGGACCCCGCCGAGCCCCCACACCTTGACGATCCGCCCGGCGCCGGCGCTGTCCCGCCGGGAGTCGGTGGTCCCGTCGAAGACGCCGAGAGCGGTGACGCGGCCTTCCGGCCGGCCGCCGAGGGGCCTGCCGTCGAGGCGCCGGCCGTCGAGCGGCCTGCCGTCCCCGAACGGGATCCGGTCGCGGACCCGCAGGGTGCCCGAGAAGATCCGGGCATAGGCCACCTTCTCGCCGGCCGGACCGCGCTCCACCTTGAAGACCGTGGCCGACAGGGGGTCGTCCGGGTCGCCGTCGGCGGTGGGCAGCAGGCGCTCGATGCCGGCGACCAGCTCGGGCACGCCCGCGCCGGTGATGGCGGAACCGAAGTACACCGGATGGACCAGTGCGCGCCGGGTCTGGCTCGTCAGGGCGGCGTGCAGGCGGGCCGGGGGCACATCGCCGTCGAGGTACGCGGCGAGCAGGTCGTCGTCGTGGTCGGCGAGCGCGTCCAGCGCCGCCGGGCCGAGGCCGGGCAGGAAGCGGGCGGCGCGGGTGCCGAGGGCGGTGGCCCTGCCCATCGGTACGAGCGGTACGGCCAGGCGGTGGGCCATCTGGTGGAGCACCGCGTCGTCGCCGGCACCCCGTCGGTCGATCTTGTTGACGAAGACCAGGGTGGGGATGCGCAGCCGGCGCAGGGTGCGCATCAGCACCCGCGTCTGCGCCTGGACGCCCTCGACGGCCGACACGACCAGGACGGCGCCGTCGAGCACGCCGAGAACCCGCTCCACCTCGGCGATGAAGTCCGGGTGACCGGGGGTGTCGATGAGGTTGACGGTGACGCCGTCGAGCGGGAACGACACGACGGCGGACTTGATGGTGATGCCGCGCTGCCGCTCCAGCGCGAGCGTGTCGGTGGCGGTGCTGCCGGCGTCGACACTGCCGGCCTCGTCGATCACTCCGGCGGTGTGCAGCAGCCGTTCGGTCAGGCTGGTCTTACCGGCGTCGACATGCGCGAGAATTCCGAGATTGAGCAGATGCACTGAGCGTGATGTCCTTCGGCACGGGGTGGGTTCCTTCCTGGGCGGACATGCACGCAGCGCGCATCGCTGGTCCTCTCTGTGTGACGACTTCTGCCGCGCAGTGCAGCAGACACCGGCACCCGGCAGCAATGGATTAACGTTCAACCAAAGCGCCTTCGCGGCACTCGCCGCGACCGGAGCAGCGAGGGGCACAGCCTGGCGGCGCTGGAGCAGCTGGCGGTGGTGGAGCGGTTGGTGGTGGTGCGCGGCGCGCAGGCCGGCGCGGACCCGGTGGAACCGGTGGCCCCGGGGAACCCGGTGGTCCCGGTGGTCCCGGTGAGAGGAGCGGATGGTGCGTGAGATCCTGCCGGCGCTGGCACGCTGGCATGCGGCCGGTGTCCCGTTCGGGCTGGCCACGGTCGTCGCGGTCAGCCGCAGCGCGCCGCGCGGGCCGGGGGCCGCGATGGCGGTGGGCCCGGACGACGAGGTCGTGGGAAGCGTGTCCGGGGGCTGCGTGGAGGGCGCGGTGTTCGAACTCGCCCAGGAGGTGGTGGCGAGCGGCGCGGCCCGCCTCCAGACCTTCGGGTACAGCGACGAGGACGCGTTCGCGGTCGGGCTCACCTGCGGCGGTGAGATCACCCTGCTGGTCCGCCCGGTGACGGCCGAGTCGGACCCGGCGTTCGGCGCGGTCGCCACGTCGGTCGCCGAGGGCGAACCGGTGACCATGGCCACGGTGGTGGAGGGACCCGCGCCGCGCGGCGCGACGCTCGCCGTATGGCCGGACCGGGCGGCGGGCACGCTCGGCGCGAGCGGTCTCGACGTCGCCGTCACCGCCGACGCACGCGGCGAACTCGCGCTCGGCGCCTCGGTCCTGCGGCACTACGGTCCGCACGGCGAGCGCCGCGAGGACACCGTGACCGTCTTCCTCCAGTCGTTCGCGCCGCCGCCCCGCATGCTGGTCTTCGGCGCGATCGACTACGCCGCCGCCGTGGCCCGTATCGGCGACTTCCTCGGCTACCGGGTCACCGTGTGCGACGCCCGCCCGGTCTTCGCCACGCCGAAGCGGTTCCCGGCCGCCGTCGAGGTCGTCGCCGACTGGCCGCACCGCTATCTCGCCGGCACCCAGACCGACGACCGCACGGTGATCTGTGTCCTCACCCACGACCCGAAGTTCGACGTGCCGCTGCTGGAGGAGGCCCTGCGCCGGCCGGCCGCGTACATCGGGGCCATGGGCAGCCGCCGCACCCACGAGGAGCGTCAGGAACGGCTCACCGAGGCCGGTCTGGCCGACGCCGAGCTGTCCCGGCTGCGCTCGCCGCTCGGCCTCGACCTCGGGGCCCGTACGCCCGAGGAGGTCGCCGTCTCCGTCGCCGCCGAGATCGTCGCCCTGCGCTGGGGAGGCAGCGGCGCACCCCTGACCCTCACCGCTGGGGCCATCCACCCGCCCGCCGTCTGACGCGCTCGAAGGGAGCACGCCATGGAGCTGCCCCACGAGTTCACCGTCCCCGTCCCGGCCGACGACGCCTGGCACCCGCTCCTCGACATCGAACGGGTCGCGCCCTGTCTGCCGGGTGCGTCGAGGAGCACCGGGCGGGCCGCGCTGCTATCGCTGCGGCAGCCGGTGCAGCGTCACGTCGGTGAGCGTGCCGTCGGCGAGCGTCGCGGTGAGGTAGGTGCAGTGGGGCTGGCGGCGCCGGTCGGTCGGTGAGCCGGGGTTGAGCAGGCGCAGGCCGGTCGGGGCGGTGGTGTCCCACGGGATGTGGCTGTGGCCGAAGACCAGGACATCCAGGTCGGGGAAGCGGGCGGCGCAGCGGGCCTCGCGGCCCTGGGCCGGGCCGGTCTCGTGCACCACGCCGAAGCGCACCCCGTCCAGTTCGGCGTACGCCACCTCGGGGAGCCGGGCCCGCAGCTCGGGGCCGTCGTTGTTGCCGTGGACCGCGACGAGCCGGCGGCTGCGGCTCTCCAGCAGGTCCAGGGTGGCGGTGTCGACCCAGTCCCCGGCGTGGAACACGACGTCCGCCTGCGGGAGTTCGGCCAGCAGCGGCTCGGGGAGCCGCTTGGCACGCTTGGGCAGGTGGGTGTCGGACATCAGCACGAGGCGCACCCGAGCAGCCTAGGGCCTGTCCGGCGGATCATGCCGGAGTCGCGGGGCCGTTGCCTGGAGCCGGCCTGATCCGCCGGACAGCCCCTAGGTCGTCCGGGAGGCCAGCCGGCGGATGGCCGTGACCGCGCCGAGTACGGCGACGCCGGTGCCGAGGGCCGTGGCGGCCGGGTGCCGGACCAGGGTCTCCTGCCAGGAGCGGGCGTGGGCGCTGTCGTCGAAGGAGCCGTGGGCGCCCTGGTCCTCGGCGGGTTCCTGGTCCGCCGGTTCGAAGAGGTTGTCGAGGCCGGCCGGTGGGATGCGGTCGGTCTGCTGGGAGCCGAAGCCGGTGCGGGCGAGGTAGCGGTCGAGCGAGGCCGGGGCCAGGCGGTTCGCCCAGATGGTGGCCACGGTGGTGGCACCGACGTAGTACTGCTTGCGGCGCGGGTGGTCGGCCGCGTACAGCACACCGCGCGCGGCGACCTCCGGCTGGTAGATCGGCGGTACCGGCATGGGGTGCCCGGGCAGCCGGGAGCGCACCCATTCGAACTGGGGGGTGTTGACCGCGGGCAGCTGCGCGACGGTGACGTGGACGTTGCTGCCGCGGTGCAGCAGTTCGGTGCGCAGCGAGGAGGTGAAGCCGTTGATGGCGTGCTTGGCCCCGCAGTACGCCGACTGCAGCGGGATCGACCGTTCTCCGAGCGCCGAGCCGACCTGCACGATCGTGCCGCGGTCGCGGGGCAGCATGCGCCTGAGGGCCGAGCGGGTGCCGTTGACGTAACCGAGGTAGGTCACGTCCGTGATCCGCCGGAACTCCTCGGGGGTGATCTCGTCGAACGGCGCGAACACCGAGGAGAAGGCGCAGTTGATCCAGACGTCGATCGGGCCGAACTCCTTCTCGGCGGCCTCGGCGACGGCCTCCACCCGGGCCGGGTCGGCCACGTCGGCCGCCTGCACGAGGGGGCGACCGCCGAGGACCGCGACCTCGTCGGCCGCCGCCGCCAGGCCGCCCTCGCCGCGGGCGACGAGCACGACGTTCGCGCCGCGCCGGGCGTACAGGCGGGCCGTGGCACGGCCGATACCGGCACTGGCGCCGGTGATGACGACGGTGGGGGGCATGTCCCTGTCTCCTCCTAGTCCGTTCGGTACTTCTCCGCCCGCTCCTCGACCAGGGTCAGGCCCAGTCCGGGTGCCCCGTCGGCGCCGGGGGTGATGCTGCCGCCGCCGGGGTCGAGGACGCCGTCGAAAAGGATCCGCTCGATGCGGACGTGGTCGTGGAACCACTCCAGGTGGCGCAGATTGGGTACGGCCGCGGCGGCGTGCGCGTGGGCGTGCGGCGCGCAGTGCCCGGAGACGTCGATCCCGCGCGCGTGGGCGAGGGCGGCGGTGCGCAGCCAGACGGTGATGCCGCCGCAGCGGGTGACGTCTGCCTGGAGGCAGTCGACGGCCCGGGCGGCCAGCATGTGCTCGAAGTAGGGCAGGGTGTAGCCGTACTCACCGGCGGTGACGTCCATCGGGAGGCGGCCGCGGAGGTCGGCGAGCAGGGTGAGGTGGTCGGAGGAGACCGGTTCCTCGTACCAGGTCACGCCGTGGTCGGCGAGCGCGTCGCCGATCCGCAGGGCCTGCCCGCCGGTGTAGCCGCCGTTGGCGTCCACGTACAGCTCGACCGCGTCGCCGACGCTCGCCCGGGCCCGGGTGACCCGTTCGAGGTCGCGGTCCTCTCGGCTGCCCCACGACTCGGCGATCTTGATCTTGACGCGGGGGATGCCCTCGTCCTCGGCCCAGCCGCGCAGCTGGCGGTCCTGCCGTTCGGCGTCGTACGTGGTGAAGCCGCCGCTGCCGTAGACGGGCACGTCGTCGTGGGCGGCGCCGAGCAGGCTGACCAGGGGCAGGCCGAGCAGGCGGGCCTTGAGGTCCCACAGGGCGATGTCGACGGCGGCGATGGCCTGGGCGGCGACGCCGGGCAGTCCGGCGTTGCGTACGGCCCGGCACATCCGCTCGTTGGCGCGCGGCACGTCGAGCGCGGTCAGGCCGGTGACCGTGTCCGCGAGGAGTTCGCGGACGACGTGGGCGGTGGCGGCCGGGGCGTAGGTGTAGCCGAGGCCGGTGGTGGTGCCGGAGCGGACGGTGACCAGGACCAGGGTGGTGCTGTCCCAGGCGAGGGTGCCGTCCGCCTCGGGTGTGTCGGTGGGGACGGTGTAGACGGCGGTCTCGACCGTGTCGACGGTCGGCTGGTCGCTCATGACGCCTCCTCAGCTCCGGCGCCGGACCAGTCGCAGCCCCAGTGCGACGCCCGCGGGCAGGGCCGCCGCCGTGGCGGCCGTGGCCGCCCAGCGGGCGGTGCGCGAGGGCTCGGGCGGGCGGTCGGCCAGCCGTTCCGGGTGGTCGCTGGGCAGGTTGCCGGCCAGGCCGAGCGCGAGTACCTCGGCGAGGTGCAGGGCGCGGCGGCCGGTGCCGCCCTCCTCGATCTGGGTGCGGCAGCTGAAGCCGTCGGCGAGGACCAGGCTGTCGGGCGCCGCTCCGCGCACGGCGGGCAGGACGCCCTGTTCGGCGACGGCCATGGAGACGTCGTGGTGGCCGCGTTCGAAGCCGAAGTTGCCGGCGAGCCCGCAGCAGCCCTCGTCGAGGACCTCGGCGTCCAGGTGGGCGCGGCGCATCAGTTCACGGTCGGCGTCGAACTTCATGACGGCGTGCTGGTGGCAGTGTGTCTGCACGGTCGCCTGCCGCGCGAGCCGGGGTGGCCGCCAGTCGTCGGGGGCGTGGTGGACGAGCTGTTCGGCGAAGGTGCGGACCTGTCCGGCCAGCCGCTGCACGTCCTGGTCGGCGGGCATCAGCTCCGGGGCGTCGGACCGGAAGACGGCCGTGCAGGAGGGTTCGAGCCCGATGATCGGGGTGCCCGCCTCCAGGTAGGGGCGCAGCACGCCCAGGGTGCGGGTCAGCACCTTCTTGGCGACGGGGAGTTGCCCGGTGGAGATCCAGGTCAGGCCGCAGCACACCGGTTCGGTGGGGACGGCGACGGCGAAGCCCGCGTCCTCCAGGACCCGTACGGCGGACTTGGCGATCGAGGGGTGGAAGTAGGTGCTGAAGGTGTCCGGCCACAGCACGACGGTGCGCGGGTCGGCCGGGTCCGGCTCCTCGTGGTCGCGGGCCCGCCACCACTGGACGAAGGACTCCTCGGCGAACACGGGTGCCGAGCGGGCCTCGTCGATGCCGGCGATCCGCTTGCCGAGGCGGGCCAGTCCGGGCGCGTGCAGCGCGGAGTTGACCAGGGCGGGGGCGATCCGGGAGAGCCGTGCCCACACCGGGAGGTAGCCCATGGAGTAGTGCGCGGCGGGGCGCAGCCGGCCCTCGTAGTGGTGGGACATGAACTCCGCCTTGAGGGTGGCCATGTCGACGCCGGTCGGGCAGTCGGACTTGCAGCCCTTGCAGGCCAGGCACAGGTCGAGCGCGTCGCGCACGGCGGTGGAGCGCCAGCCGTCCTTGATCGCGGAGTCGGCGTGTCCGTCGAGCATCTCGAACAGCAGCCGGGCCCGGCCGCGGGTGGAGTGCTCCTCCTCCATGGTGGCCCGGTAGGAGGGGCACATGACACCGCCGGAGTGGCTGCGGCAGTTGCCGATGCCGACGCAGCGCATCACCGCGCGGTTGAAGGAGTGCTCGTCCTCGGGGAAGTCGAAGTGGGTCGAGGGGGTGGCCGGGCGCCAGGAGGGGCCGAGCCGCAGCTGGCCGTCGACGGGGTTGGGGTGGACGACCTTGCCGGGGTTCATCCGGTTCGTGGGGTCGAAGAGGGCCTTCAGCTCGCCGAAGGCGGTCACCAGCCGTTCGCCGAACATGCGCGTGAGCAGTTCGCCGCGGGACTGGCCGTCGCCGTGCTCGCCGGACAGGGAGCCGCCGTAGGAGGCGACGAGGTCGGCGGCGCGTTCCAGGAAGCGGCGGAAGTGGGCCACGCCGTCGGCGGTGCGCAGCCCGAACGGGATCCGGGTGTGCACGCAGCCCTGGCCGAAGTGGCCGTACAGGGACGGGTGGTCGTAACCGAACTCGCCGAAGAGGCCCTTGAGGTCGCGCAGGTAGTCGCCGAGCCGTTCGGGCGGTACGGCGGAGTCCTCCCAGCCCTCCCAGGTCTCCCGGTCGTCCGGCGGGCGCGCGGTGACGCCGAGTCCGGCCTCGCGGGCCCTGAGCATCTTCTGCTCGCGTTCGGGGTCGTCGGAGAAGGCGACGGTGCTCTGCTTCTCGTCGCGGCCGATGGCGCGGAGCAGGGCGTGCGCCTGCTCGTCGACGTCCTCCTGGCTGTCGCCGCTGTACTGCACCATCAGCCAGCTGTCGCCTTCGGGCAGGACGTTGAGGGAGTCGAGGTAGGCGCCCTCCTCGCGCATCAGCTGGGCCATCCGGCCGTCCAGGGCCTCCAGTTGGCTGGGCGAGCAGTGCTCCAGCAGCCGCGGTACGTCGTCGGCGGCGGCGCAGATGTCGTCGTAGCCGAGGACCAGCAGCGACTGGTACGGGGGCACTGGGACGAGGTCGAGTTCGGCGCGCAGGACGGTGACCAGGGTGCCCTCGCTGCCGACGAGGGCCTTGGCCACGTCGAAGCCGTTCTCGGGCAGCAGGGAGTCGAGGTTGTATCCGGAGACGCGGCGGGGGATCTTGGGGTAGCCGCGGCGGATGTCGGCGAGGTACTCGGTGGCGATGCGGTCGAGGCCGGTGTAGAGCTCGGCGAGCCGGCCGCCGCCGGCGACGATCCGGGCGCGCTCGTCGGGCGGGGTGGGTCCGGTCCAGGCGCGCTGTCCGTCGTAGGTGAGGATCTCCAGGCCGCGGACGTTGTCGACGGTCTTGCCGTAGGCCTGCGCGGAGGCTCCGCACGAGTTGTTGCCGATCATGCCGCCGAGTGCGCAGTGGCTGTGGGTGGACGGCTTCGGCCCGAACTGCAGCTTGTGCCCGGCGAGTTGGCGGTTGAGTTCGTCGAGGACGATCCCGGGCTCGACCACGCAGGTGCGCCGCTCGGGGTCGACGGAGATCAGCCGGTTGCAGTACTTGCTCCAGTCGATCACCACGGCGGTGTTGGTCGACTGTCCGGCCAGGCTGGTGCCGCCGCCCCGGGAGAGGACGGGGGCGTCGAAGCGTGCGCACACCGACAGCGCCCGGGCCCCCGCCTCCACCGTGCGGGGGACGACGACGCCCAGGGGGACCTGCCGGTAGTTGGAACCGTCCGTGGCGTAGGCGCCGCGGCTGCCGGCGTCGAAGCGGACCTCGCCGTCCACCTCGGCGCGCAGCGCCGCCTCCAGGCCGGACATGTCCGGAGGGGTCATCTGCGCTCCCTTGAGTTCACCGACGTGCTGCCCTGTTGGAGGACGGGCGAGTACCCGGCAAGTCCTCAGGTAAAACTGAACAGAAAAACTGAACAGCCTGGGCTGGACAGTTATGGCTGCCGAGTCCTAGGGTGGGCGTCATGGCTGACATCTCCGACTCCGCCGCCCGCGCCGCGCGCGACCTGCGCGTGGTGTTCAGCCGGTTGCGGCGCCGCATCCGTGAGGTCGCGCAGGACACCGACCTCAGCCCCTCGCAGGAGTCGGCGCTCACCCTCGTCGGCAAGCACGGAGCCGCCACGGCCAGCGCGCTCGCCGCCGCCGAGGGGGTACGCCCGCAGTCGATGGCGACCACGCTGGCCGCGCTGGACCAGCACGGTCTGATCCGGCGCGCCCCCGACCCGGACGACGGCCGCCGCCAGCTGGTCACCCTGACCGACGCGGGCCGGGCCCGCATCGAGGGCAACCGGCAGGTCCGCGAGGAGTGGCTGGCCCGCGCCTTCCAGGACCGCTACACCGAGGAGGAACGGCAGACGGTCCTTGCCGCCCTGGAGCTGGTGGAACGGCTCTCGCACCCGTGACACCGGGGCTCACCGGCCGCGCCGGGACCACCGCCCGCCCCTCCCCCGCCGGATTCGGCCGGCGCCTGATCCCGCCGATGGCCGTCGGCTCGGTTCTCAACCCGGTCAGCTCCTCGATGACCGCCGTCGCCGCGGTGCCGATCGGCGGCGCCTTCGGGGCCCCACCCGCCGAAACCGCCTGGCCGGTCTCGCTCTACCTGGCCACGGCCGTCGGCCGGCCGGTGCACATGTACGGCCCGCGCCGGCTCCACCTCGCCGCTACGGCCCTGGCCGGCGTGGTACTGCTGCCGCTGTCGGTGTCCGCGCTGGTCGTGTCCGCTCCGACCGGGCGCCGGGCGGCGGTGCGCGGCAAGCTGCCCATCGGCTCCGCACTGCGGATCGCGGGCCGCGCCCTGCTGCTCCTCGTGCGCGCCGGCAGCGCGCTGTGGCCGCTGCTCGCGGTTGCCACGCTGCCCGGCGTCCCGCAGGGCCTGATCGGCCCGGTCACGCAGAGCGCCCTGTACCGGCAGGCCGATCGGATCGCCTCCGCGGCCGGGCTGCCGCGGACCTTCTCCTGCCTCGGCGCGCCGGGCGCGTCCGCCGCCACCGCGGCGTTCTTCCCGCACCGCGCCGACACGGCCGGGCTGCACGGCCTGGCCATGTTCATGCTCGCCGGCTCCGCGTTGCTCCCGGCGACGACCCTGCCGGACCGCTCCCTCGGCCGGCTCGCCTCCGCCACCCCCGAAAACCCTGGAAAGGCCTGACCGACTCATGTCGCTGACCACGCTCGACCCCCGTACCGCCCTCGTCGCGATCGACCTGCAGAACGGCATCGTGGGCATGCCCGTGCAGCCGCACGCGGCCTCGGACGTCGTCTCCCGCACGGCCGAGCTCGCCGCCGCCTTCCGCTCGCGGAACCTGCCCGTGGTCCTGGTCCGGGTCTCCTTCGCGCCCGACTGGGCGGACGCCGTCCCCGGCCGCACCGAGCACCAGGCGCGCGGCCTCGCCTTCCCCGACGGCTGGGACACCCTCGTCGACGAGCTGTCCGGCCACCCGGGGGACATCCGCGTCACCAAGCACAACTGGAGCGCCTTCCACGGCACCGACCTCGACGTCCAGCTGCGCCGCCGCGGCATCACCCAGATCGTGCTGACCGGCATCGCCACCAGCATCGGCGTGGAGTCCACCGCCCGGGACGCCTACGCGCACGGCTACCACGTCACCCTCGCCACCGACGCGATGGCCGACGCGGTCCCCGAGGCGCACGCGAACAGCGTCGAGCGGATCTTCCCGCGGCTCGGTGAGAGCGGCACCACCGCCGAGATCCTGGAACTGCTCACCAAGACCCACAACTGACCGGCCGGCCCGGCCCCTTGCCGCGGGGTGCCCCTCCACCCGCGCAAGGGGCCGGGATAGCATTCGGCCACGCGCGCCTGCCAGCAAGGCAACGGCCGCCGGACAAAGGGGGCTTGGAACCGGATGCCGGTCAAGGTCAGCGTCGTCGTCCCCGTGTACAACCCCGGGCCGTACATCGAGGACTGCGTGGCCTCGCTGCTGCGCCAGTCGCTGCCCGACGACGCGTACGAAGTGATCTTCGTGGACGACGGCTCCACCGACGCCACCCCGGCCCGCCTGGACGCGCTCGCCGCCGAGCACCCGCACGTCCGCGTCATCCACCAGGAGAACTCCGGCTGGTCCGGCAAGCCCCGCAACGTGGGCATCGACTCCTCCCGCGGCGAGTTCGTGATGTTCGTCGACAACGACGACCGGCTCGGCGACGAGGCCCTGGAGCGGATGTACGACTACGGCGTCGCGCACAAGGCCGACGTGATCGTCGGCAAGATGGCCGGAAAGGGCCGCCCGGTGCCGGTGGAGCTGTTCCGCCGCAACCACCCGCACGCCACCGTCGAGAACGCCCCGCTGATCGACAGCCTCACCCCGCACAAGATGCTCCGGCGCTCCTTCCTGGACCGCACCGGACTGCGGTTTCCGGAGGGCCGGCGGCGACTTGAGGACCACGTCTTCGTCACCGAGGCCTATCTGCGCGCGGACAACGTCTCCGTCCTCAGCGACTACGTCTGCTACTACCACCTCAAACGCGACGACGCCGCCAACGCCGGCTTCCAGCGCTTCGACCCGGTCGGCTACTTCGCGAACCTGCGCGAGGCCCTCGACGTGGTCGAGCGGTACACCGAGCCGGGCCCGCTGCGCGACAGGCTGCTGCGCCGCTGGCTGCGGGTGGAGATCGTCGACCGGATGAGCGGGCGCCGGCTGCTGGCGATGCCCGACGACCACCGGCGCGAGCTGCTGCGGGAGATGCACGCGGTCGTCCTGGAGCGGTTCGGGCCGGGGGTCGCCCCCGGACTGCGCCCCGCCCAGCGGATCGTCGCCGCGCTGATCCGCGAGGACCGTTACGACGACCTGGTCGCCCTCGCCGAGTGGGAGGCCGGGGTGCGGCCGAGCGCCGTCCCGGCCGGTGTCACCTGGCGGGACGGCACCCTGCACATCGATCTCACCGCCGAGTACACGACCGCCGAGGGCCCGCTGACCGTCCCCGCACAGGCCCCCCTGCCCCCGGCGGACGGCGCGCCCGCCGGCCTCGCCGAGGCAGCGTCCTGGCTGGGTGCCGCCGCGCAGGACCGCTTCGAGGCGGCCACCGTCGACCTGATCGTGCGCGACCGGGAGAGCGGGGCCTCCTTCTTCCAGCCGGTGCGGGTCACCCGCGAACGGGTCCCGGCCGAGGACGGCGGCACCCGGCTGGTGCTGCGCGCCACGGCAGGCGTGGACCCCGCCACCGCGGCCGGCGGCGACCCGCTGTACGGCGGGCTGTGGGACCTGTACGTGCGGGTCGGCATGGGCGGCTGGGCCAAGGAGTGCCGGCTGGGCCCCGCCCCGGCCGCCCCCGGCCAGGGGTCCGTGCTGCCGCCGGCCGGTGTCGTCGCCGGCCGGGTCGTCCTGCCGTACTGGACGAAGCAGTACCGCAATCTCTCCCTGGACGTGGACCGCGCCGTGAAGTCCCTCGGCATCGCCCGGCTCACCCCGGCGGACGCGGCGGTCTCCGACGCCGAGACGCTGACGGTGGCGCTGCCGCTCTACGTGCCCGACAGCACGGCGGCCACGGTCCGGCTGACCGGCGCCTCGGGCCGGACGCTCGACCGGCCGGCCTCGCTCACGCCCGCCGACGGCGTCCACGCGCTGCTGGAGACCGGACTGCCGCTGCGCGAACTGAGGAACGCCCGGTGGCGCACGGAACTGCGCCTGCCCGGCGGGCGGAGCCTGCCGCTGCCGCTGCTGCTGCGGGTGGGCCGCGCCCCCGGCGCCGTGGAGGTGGTCCGCCAGGCGCCGCCGGGGCTGCTGCGCCGGGTGCTGCGCCGGGCCCGGCGGCTGCTGGGCGGAGCACCGGGTATCCGGGCGACGGCGACCACGACGAGTGGAAAGGCATGACGGCGTGCGGCAATTGGGGATAGGTGGCGCCTGGGTGCTGGAGCCCCGGGTGTTCCCGGACGAACGGGGCAGCTTCCACGAGTGGTACCGGGGCGCGGAGTTCCGCGAGGCCACCGGCTACGAACTCGAACTCGCCCAGGCCAACTGCTCGGTGTCCCGGCGGGGTGTGCTGCGCGGCATCCACTTCGCCGACGTACCGCCCGGCCAGGCCAAGTACGTCACCTGTGTGCGCGGAGCAGTCCTCGACGTGGTGGTGGACATCCGTGTCGGCTCCCCCACCTACGGGCAGTGGGAGGCCGTGCGCCTGGACGACGGGGCCCGGCGCGCGCTGTTCCTCGCCGAGGGTCTCGGGCACGCCTTCATGGCGCTCAGCGACGACGCCACGGTGGTGTACCTGTGCTCGACCGGGTACGCGCCCGAGCGGGAGCACGGGGTGCACCCGCTGGACCCGGCGCTGGGCATCATCTGGCCGGAGGGGATCGCGCCGGTGCTGTCGGACAAGGACGCCGAGGCGCCGTCGCTGGCCGAGGCGGAGCGGTCCGGGCTGCTGCCCACGTACGCGGACTGCTCCGCCCACTACGAGCGGCTGCGCTCGGGCAGGCTCAGCGGCTGACGGCGTACGGGGCCAGCGCGCGGCGCAGCGGTTCCCAGCCGCGAGCCCGTTTCGTGCCCCGGTCGCGGGCCGTGACCAGCGGCTTCCAGAATCCCGCGGTGAGGAACTCCTCGGCCTTGACGGCGGTGGTGCGCTCCAGCACCGACTCGGGGACCTTCTGCGGGTCGGGGACCTCGAACTCCGCGATGATCTCGTCGTAGGTGTCCTTGAGGACGGTGTTCGCCGGGTCGGCGCCGAAGACCACCAACTGGCCGGTGGGCGCGGTGTCGACGAGGACCGTCACCAGGTCGGGGCGGTGCCGGCCGAGGATCTCGATCAGCTTGTAGACGTCGCCGGTCCAGGCGTTGGTGTGCCGGTCGCGGGCGGCCTCGTCCACGTTGCGCGGAAGCATGTCGTCGAAGACGATCACGCTGGCCCAGTCCGAGTGCTTCTCGATGTTGATGAAGTCCCGCAGCGCGTACTCGAACAGGTGCATGCCGTCGATGAACGACAGGTCCAGGGTGGTGCGCCGCCAGTAGCCGAACGGGCGGCGGTTGCGGGCGAGGTTGCGCAGCGGGTGCCGGCCGCCGCGCAGATGCGCGAGGGGGTTCTCGCGGGCGAAGAAGTCGTCGCTGGTGGCCTTCGCCAGGTGCACGTCGCAGCGTATCTCCGTGACCACCTTGAACGCGGGGTCGACGGCGATACTGGGCACCCGGGACAGCGTCAGACTGCGGCCGTCGTTGACGCCGATCTCCAGGTAGTTGCGGTTCGCGCTGACCTTGTGGAGTTCCCGCAGGAACTCGTGCCGTTTCACTTAGGGCCTCTCCTTGCGGATGTGGGGCAGTGCTTCGTGCAGGGCGGACCGCCAGTGCCTGAGCGGTGCCAGACCGGCGGCCCGCCACCGGGCGTGGCCGAGGACGCTGTAGGCGGGACGCGGCGCGGGCCGGACGAAGGCCCGGCTGTCGGTGCGCCGCACCCGGTCCGGGTCGGCGCCGGCCAGCCGGAACACCTCGCGGGCCAGCTCGTACCAGGTGGCTTCGCCCGCGTTGGTGGCGTGGAAGACGCCGTGTGCCCCCGTGCTGCCCAGGTCGGCGATCCGGGCGGCCACGTCGGCGCTCCAGGTGGGCTGCCCGCGCTGGTCGTCCACGACGTCCACGGTGTCCCGGGAGGCCTCCAGCTCCAGCATGGTGCGCACGAAGTTCCGGCCGTGGGCGCCGTACAGCCAGGCGGTGCGCAACACGGCCGACCGGCCGGGGAGTTCGGAGAGGACGGCCCGCTCCCCGGCGAGCTTGGTGCGGCCGTAGGCGGTGCGCGGGGCCGGTTCCTCGTCCTCCGCGTACGGGACGGCGCGGGCCTCGCCGGAGAAGACGTAGTCGCTGGAGACGTGGATCAGGCGGGCGCCCTCGGCGGCGCAGGCGCGGGCCAGCAGCCGGGGGCCCTCACCGTTGACGAGCAGCGCGCGCTGCTCGTCGGTCTCGGCGGCGTCGACGGCCGTGTGGGCGGCGCAGTTGACGACGACGTCCGGCCGGTGCTCGCTCAACGCCCGCCGTACGGCGGCCGGTTCGGTGATGTCGAGGGCGGTGCGGGTGAGGCCCGTGACGTCCTCGCCGCGCTCGCGCAGCTCGTGCACGGTGTCATGGCCGAGCATCCCGCCGGCGCCGGTGACCAGCCACCTCATCGCGTTCATTCGCCACACCCTAACGGCGATCGGCCGGGGTGGACCTTCGTTTGTATGACTGGCTCGTTACGACAGTTCGGCTCGCTCTGGTGCCGACGGGGGTCTGCCGGACGGTGTGCCCGCTCGCTCAGTCCTCGCCCCGGACGATGGGGTCCTCGGACAGGTCGCCCCGCCGCTCGGGGCGGGTGCGGTCCACCACCGCGGGCAGGCAGGTGCGCACTCCCCGGTCCCCCCGGCGGCGGGTCTGTGCCCAGCCGGTCTCGGTGTCGGCCGGGGCGGGTTTCTCACTGGCATGCGCGGTCACGTCGTTCATCTTCTTTCTGAGAGCTGTTCTGGCCGGGTAGCCCGCACCGCCGGGCCGCAAACCCGGCACGGGCGCGGCCGGTCAGGTCCGGCCGCCGCCCCCGCCGCCGAAGGACCCGCTGGAACCGGGGGACCAGCGGGGGCGGCGCTGGTCGGCGGCGCGCCGGGAGCGGACGCTGCCGATCTGGTACGGGGTGAGCCGCTCGCTGTCGTCCCCGGCTCGGGGCAGCTCGTCGGGTTCACGCATCTCGAGGGTTTCGCGGACCGGGCCGGACGGTGGCATCTTGGGGTGCTCGTCGGGTCGCGGCGGGGCGGGTTCGCGCTCGCGCACCTTGAAGCCGAGCCGGAAGGCCCAGATCAGTCCGGCGACGCAGGCGACCCCGGCAAGCAGGATGAGGACGTACCCGAACACCTGGGCACCCGATGCTGCTGCGTACATGGCGACGTTCATGTGCCGCCGGGTACCCAGCCGAGCGACGGATACGACCCCGAGTACGAGGCGTGGCGCGTGGGAGGGCGCAGGTCACGGGGAGTAGCGTCACCCGCGATGACCGAACTACCCGAAATGTCGGACACCAACGAGATCGTCGCCCGGTACACGGCACCCGCCCCGCGTACGGGCCGCGCCCTGCTGCGCTGGGTCTCCACCGCCGACCACAAGGTGATCGGCCGGCTCTACATGGTCACGGCCTTCTGCTTCTTCCTGCTCGCCGGGCTGCTCGCCCTCGGGATGCGCGCGGAACTCGCCCGGCCGGGCCTGCAGTTCCTGAGCGAGCACGGCTACGACGAGTTCTTCACGATCCACGGCACGATCATGATGCTGCTGTTCGCGACCCCCATGTTCGCCGGGTTCGCCAACGCCGTGATGCCGCTGCAGATCGGCGCGCCCGACCTGGCCTTTCCCCGTCTGAACGCGCTGTCGTACTGGATGTACCTGTTCGGCGGGCTGATGGTGGTCTCCGGTTTCCTGGTGCCCGGCGGGGCGGCGGCGTTCGGCTGGTTCGCCTACGCGCCATTGAACAGTGCCTACTACTCCCCCGGCGCGGGAGGGGACCTGTGGGCGATGGGGCTGGTGGTCTCGGGTGTGTCGACGACGCTGACGGCGGTGAACTTCATCGCCACGATCCTGTCGCTGCGCGCGCCGGGCATGACGATGTTCCGGATGCCGATCTTCACCTGGAACGTGCTGTTCACCTCGATCCTGGTGCTGCCCGCGTTCCCGGTGCTCACGGCGGCGCTGCTGGTGCTGGAGGCGGACCGGAAGTTCGGGGCGCACGTCTTCGACGCGGCGAACGGCGGGGCCCTGCTGTGGCAGCACCTGTTCTGGTTCTTCGGTCATCCGGAGGTCTACATCGTGGCGCTGCCGTTCTTCGGGATCGTCTCCGAGATCCTGCCGGTGTTCTCCCGCAAGCCGCTGTTCGGCTATCTGCCGATGATCGGGGCGACGATCGCCATCACCATGCTGTCGGCGGTGGTGTGGGCGCACCACATGTTCGCCACCGGCGCGGTGCTGCTGCCCTTCTTCTCCGTCATGTCTTTCCTGATCGCGGTGCCGACGGGCATCAAGTTCTTCGCGTGGATCGGCACGATGACCCACGGCTCGGTCTCGTTCGAGACGCCGATGCTGTGGTCGCTGGGCTTCCTGGTGTCGTTCCTCCTCGGCGGGCTGAGCGGGGTGCTGATCGCCTCGCCGCCGCTGGACTTCCATCTCACCGACACCTACTTCATCGTGGCGCACCTGCACTACGTGCTGTTCGGCACGGTGGTGTTCGCGATGTTCGCCGGGTTCTACTTCTGGTGGCCGAAGTTCACCGGGAAGATGCTCGACGAGCGGCTCGGCAAGCTGCACTTCTGGCTGCTGTTCCCGGCGTTCCAGCTGACGTTCCTGGTGCAGCACTGGCTCGGTGAGGCCGGTATGCCCCGGCGTTACGCGGACTACCTGCCCGAGGACGGATTCGCGCTGCTCAACACCCTGTCGTCGGCGGGCGCGTTCCTGCTGGGCGTCTCCACGCTGCCGTTCCTGTACAACGTGTGGCGCACCGCGAAGCAGGGCGAGAAGGTCACCATGGACGACCCGTGGGGGTGGGGGCGCGGCCTGGAGTGGGCGACGTCGTGCCCGCCGCCCCGGCACAACTTCGTGGCGCTGCCCCGGATCCGCTCGGAGTCGCCCGCCTTCGACCTGCACCATCCGGAGGTCGAGAGCCCGGCCGGGGAGGAACTGGCGCGATGAAGGCGGAGGCGATGCTGTTCGGCGGGGTCGCGCTGTTCTTCGGCGGGTCCGCCGCGCTGTACGGCGTGTGGTCGCAGGACGAGACGGGCACGGTGGCGCTGGTCGTCGCGTGCGCGATGGCCGGCCTTGTCGCGTTCTTCTGCCTGATCCAGTACCGGCGCCGCGGGACGCGGGCCCAGGACCGCACCGCCGCGGAGGTGGCGGACGCGTCCGGGCCGGTGGCGTTCTTCCCCGACGAGAGCGTGTGGCCGATCGTCACCGCGCTCGGTTTCGCGCTGACGGCGACCGGCGTGGTGTTCGGGCTGTGGCTGTTCCTCATCGGTCTGGGCGTTCTGGCACGCGGGGTGTACGGGATGGTGTTCCAGTACGCGCACCGGTGAGCGGTCTGTGCGGGGCCCCGGGGCGGAACGTGTCCACGGGCTCGTGGTCGGTCTCGTAGCCGCCGGCGACGCTCTGCCGGATCTCACCCGTGGGCACGCCCTCGGCGAGGCGCTCGTTCTCGGCCGCCGTCAGGGCCCGGCACAGCCATCGGGCCACCAGGAAGGCGAGCACCGGTGCCACGATCAGACTGACGCGCAGCACCCAGGTGATGGCGTTGACGGAGACCCGGAAGGTCTGGGCGATGACGTCGTTGCCGCCGGCCAGCAGCAGCACACCGTAGAACACCGTGCCCGCCACGCCGAGGCCGGTGCGCACCGGCCGCTCGCGGGGCCGGTCGCACAGGTGCCGCTCGGCCCACCACTCCCCCGTCAGCCGCTGTTCGACGAACGGGTAGGCGTACAGCACGGCGAACAGCAGTCCCGGCAGGACGACCGCGGGCAGCAGGACGTTCCACATCAGGGTGTGTCCCGCGACGTTCGTCTCCCACGGCGGGACCAGCCGCAGCGCGCCCTCCAGAAAGCCGACGTACCAGTCCGGCTGGGAGGCGGTGGAGACCTGGTCGGGGCGGTAGGGGCCGTAGTTCCACACCGGGTTGACCTGGGCGATGCCGGCCAGCAGCACCAGGACGCCGGCGACGATGACGGACAGGCCGCCCGAGGAGCCGGTGAACTGCGGGAAGAAGGGCTTGCCGAGGGCGTTGCGCGGCGTGCGTCCGGGACCGCGCCACTGGGTGTGCTTGAGATGCACCACCAGGATCAGGTGCACGGCGACCAGGGCGAGGAGGAGGCCCGGGAGCAGCAGGACGTGCAGCGGGTACAGGCGGGTGATGATGTCGTGGGCCGGGTACTGGCCGCCGAAGGCGAGGAAGGCCACGTACGTGCCGACGACCGGGATCGACAGCATGATGCCCTGGGCGATGCGCAGGCCGGTGCCGGAGAGCAGGTCGTCGGGGAGCGAGTAGCCGGCGAAGCCCTCGGCGAGCGAGACCGCGAACAGGGTCACCCCGATCGTCCAGTTCAGCTCACGGGGCCTGCGGAAGGCGCCGGTGAAGAAGATCCGCAGCAGGTGCGTGCCGATCGCGGCGACGAAGACCAGCGCGGCCCAGTGGTGGGTCTGCCGCATCAGCAGTCCGCCGCGCACGTCGAAGCTGATGTGCAGGGTGGAGTCGAAGGCGGCCGACATGCGCACACCGCGCAGGGGCACGTAGGAGCCCGCGTAGACGACCTCACGCATCTCCGGCTGGAAGAACAGCGTCAGCCAGACCCCGGTCAGGACCAGTACCAGCAGGCTGTACAGGGCGAGTTCGCCGAGCAGGAAGGACCAGTGGTCCGGAAACGCCTTGCGCAGCAGCGGGCCGCCCTCGTAGACGGGCAGCCGGGCGTCCGCGGCGTCCACGAGCCGCTCGGCGCGGCGCCCCGCACGGCTCATGCGGTCTCCGGCTCCGCCGCCGCCCGGGCGACCTCGGCCTCGACGTCGGGCCGCGGCCGGCCCGTCTCCCTCGCGTACTCGCTCACCGCGCTCTGCACGTCCCGGGCCAGGTCCCGCCAGGCGCGCAGCGCGGTCTCGTAGGTGCCGGACTGGGCGCCGGTCATCCGCCGCTCGGCCGGCGGTCCGTAGGTGTCCCGCAGCTCCTCGACCGTGGCGTGGGCCGCCTCGGCCGCGCGCTGCTTCTGCACGAGTTCCTCGAAGGTGTGTGCCACACCAATCGACCCTAGGCACCACTTTCCGGATGTGCCTCCCCAACGTGCCCGAACACACCCGTGTGGGGGTCAGCCGTCGGGTACGAGGTCGGCCCAGACCTGTTTGCCGCCGCTGACCGGGAGCGTCCCCCAGGCCGCCGACACGGCCTCCACCAGGAGGATGCCCCGGCCGCCGGTGGCCTCCCAGCCGATGCTGGCGGGTTTGACCGGGCTGCGCGGGGAGGAGTCGGCGACGGCGAGCCGCAACCGGTGGTTGACCAGGCTGAGGTCGAGGCGGACCTGCCCGCCGGTGTGCACCAGGGCGTTGGTGACGAGCTCGGAGACCACCAGCAGGGCCGCGTCGAGGGTGTCCTGCGAGACGCCCCAGGCACGCAGTGTGCGCCGGGTGAAGCGGCGGGCGTGCCGCACCGCCTCCGGCACCCGCCACACCGTCCAGCTCTCGCGCAGCGGGCGGACGGCCATGCCGTCGTAGCGCATCAGCAGCAGGGCGACGTCGTCGCCCCGGTGCGCGCCGGTGAGCAGCGCGTCGGCGACCAGCCCGAGGTGCGCGGGATCGGCGGCGGCCAGCTCGGCGGCGAGCCGCTCCATGCCGACGTCGATGTCGGCGTCCGGTGCCTCCACCAGGCCGTCGGTGGTCAGCGCGAGCACCGTGCCGGGCTGCAGCCGCAGCGGGATCATCGGGAACTCGGCCCGGTCGAGCACGCCGAGCGGCGGGCCGCCCTCGGCCCGGACGATCTCGGTGGTGCCGTCCGGATGGCGCAACACGGGGTGGAGGTGGCCGGCGCGCACGCACCAGGCGGTGCCCTGCTCCATGTCGACGTCGACGTAGGCGCAGGTGGCGAACAGGTCCGTCTCCATGTCCAGCAGCAGCCGGTTGGCGTGCGCGACGACCACGTCCGGCGTGTGGCCCTCGACGGCGTAGGCGCGCAGCGCGGTGCGCATCTGGCCCATCAGGGTCGCGGCACCCGCATTGTGCCCCTGCACGTCGCCGATGACGAGGGCCACGTGGTTGTCGGCGAGCGGGATCACGTCGTACCAGTCGCCGCCGACCTCCAGCCCCGCCGTGGTGGGCAGGTACCGGGCGACGGCGACCGCGCCGGGCAGCCGGGGCAGGCGGCGCGGCAGCAGGGTGCGCTGGAGCATGCCGACGAGTTCGTGCTCGGCGTCGAAGGCGTGGGCGCGCAGCAGCGCCTGTCCGGTGAGGCCGGCGCAGGCGGTGAGCAGGGCGCGTTCGTCGGGGCCGAAGTCGCGGGGGCGGTCCCAGCCGATCAGGCAGGCGCCGGCCATGCGGCCGCCGGCGGGCAGCGGCAGCACCGCCAGGCCCCCGGGGCCGACCTCGGCGAGGGCCGGTTCCAGCTCGGTTCCGGCCGGCCAGATCCGGGCGCGGCCCTCGCGCAGCGCGGCGGCCAGCGTGGGCATGGCCCGCACCGGCGCGTCGGGCCACTCGGTGCGCCACTCGCTGCGCCACAGCTCGGGCCAGGCCTCCGGTTCCGGCGGGTCCAGCACGGTGACGACGAGCCGGTCGTTCTCCAGTTCGGCGAGGGCGATCCGGTCGGCCTGCAGCGGCCCGCGCAGGGCGGCGACGACCGCGTTGCCGACGTCCTTGACGGTGCCGGCGGTGGCGAGGGCGGCGGCCAGGCGCTGTACCCGGGCGACGTCGGTGACGTCGGAGCGCAGGGTGGTGGCGTCGGCGACGGTACCGACGAGCCGGGCGGAGCGGCCCTCGCCGGCGGGCAGCAGCCGGCCGCGCAGCCGCACCCACCTCGGCACGCCGGACGGCTGCAGGATGCGGAACTCCAGCTCGCGCTCGCCGATGGACATGTGGTCCGCCTCGACCACCGACATCAGCGCGGGCAGGTCCTCGGGCACGGTGAGTCCGAGCAGGGTCTCCACCCGGCCGTCGAAGGCGTCCCGGGCGAGCCCGAACAGCCGCAGGATCCCGTCGCCGACCTCGACCTCACCGCTGTCCATGGCCAGGCTGAAGGCGTCCGGCGGCAGCTCGCCGCGGTCGCCGGCGGGGGCGCCCGCGACGGGCACGGTGACAGCGCGGGCGATCAGCTCCAGGCAGGTGCGGTCGTCGGTGCCGAAGCCGCCGGGGCGCTCGCTGACGGCCAGCAGACAGGCGCGGCCCGCCGGGTGGAGCGGCAGGACGGCCAGGGAGAAGTCCGGGGACGGGGTGCGCCGTGCCTCGGGGCAGTCGGCCAGCTGCTCGGGCCCGAGCCAGAGCGGGCGTCCGGTGCGGTGGGCCTCGGCGACCGGGGAGCCGCCGCCGGCCGGGTAGGCGTCGCGCAGTCCGTAGAGGGTGCGGGGCAGGCCCGCGGACTCGGCGAGGAACAGCTCGGACGGGTCCTCGCCGGGCATGTACACCCCGGCGAAGGACGCCCCGGCGAACACCAGCGCCTGTTCCAGGACCCGGTGGAGCCGGTCGGGCGTGTCGGGGGCCGCGGTGAGCGTCTCCAGGGCGGCTTCGGCACGCTCCGGCGCCGTCTTCGTTCCGCTGACCGCAGCGCCCTCACTCACCACGTTCGCCATTACAGCGCGTACGGGCCCTGCGCGCAGCCCCTGCGAACGCTCCGGCTGATCCGACGCGCCCACTTCGTTCGAAAGTCGCCGAACGCATCTTGACCCATGAGTTCCGCATGGTGTCCTCGTGACAGACGTGACTGTCCGCGACCGCCCGGCTCCTGCGAGTGTCTTTCCGGTCACACGACGAGGAGGGAGGGGCATGGACAAGCGGTACGAGGTGTACGCGCTCGCCGACGGGCACTTCTACGACACGCCCGACCGGCTCCCGGGAGCGGACGGGGCGCCGGCGGCCCTGTTCGCGACGGCGCGTCGCACCGTCCCGGAGGGCTGGCACGCGGCGCGCTCCGGCGACTGGCTGACGCTGACCCCGCTGGACGCCGACGGCGGCCCGGTTCCGTCACCTGCGCAGGGCTGGAAGATCCACTCCTCGGCGACCGCCGGGAACGCGGAACGGATCGCCGGCATCGTGTGGGACTACTGCGTGCCCCGCCGCATCCCCTTCAAGTTCGTGCCCGGCCCGCACCTGCTGCACCTGCGCAACGCCAAGTACGCGGGCCGCGACACCAGCGGCAAGTTCGTCACGGTCTACCCGGCGGACGAGGAGCAGCTGCAGCAGGTGCTGCGGGACCTGGGCGCGCTGCTGAAGGGCTTCGAGGGCCCGTACATCCTGACCGACCTGCGCTGGCACGACGGCCCCCTCTACGTCCGCTACGGCGCCTTCGCCCGCCGGTACGTCGTCGACGAGCGGGGCTCGCTGGTCCCGGCGGTGGCCGACGGCACGGGCCGGCTGGTACCGGACCGGCGGGCGCCGTCCTTCCAGGTGCCCGAGTGGGTGACGCTGCCGGAGTTCCTGCGGCCGCATCTCGACGCGCGCAACACCACGACGGTCGGCGAGCTGCCCTACCGCATCGAGAAGGCGCTGCACTTCTCCAACGGCGGCGGGGTGTACGCCGGCACCGACACCCGCGACGGGCGCCGGGTGGTGCTGAAGGAGGCCCGGCCGCACGCGGGTCTCGCCTCCGACGGTGCAGACGCCGTGGCCCGCCTCGAACGGGAGAAGGCGGCGCTGGAACGGGTCGCCGGGACCGGTGTGGTGCCGGAGGTACGGGACTGGTTCACGCTGGGCGAGCACCGGTTCCTGGTCATGGACCATCTGGCGGGCCGCCCGCTGAACTCCTTCTTCGCCGAACGGCATCCGCTGCTCACCGCCGACCCCGACCCGGCGAAGGTCGCCGCGTACACGGCGTGGGCGCTGCGGATCAACGCGGCGGTCGAGCGGGCGGTGGCGGCCGTGCACGCGCGCGGGCTGGTCTTCAACGACCTGCACGTCTTCAACATCATGGTGGCCGAGGACGAGCGGACCGGGGACGAAGAGGCCGCGCACGAACCGTCGGTGTACCTCATCGACTTCGAGGCCGCCGCGCCCGCCGCCGAGAACGCCCGGCAGACCGTCGCCCACCCCGGCTTCTTCGCCCCGCCGGACCGCCGCGGCACGGATGTCGACCGCTATGCGCTGGCGTGCCTGCGGCTCGCCCTGTTCCTGCCGGTGACCACGCTGTTCGTGGTGGACCGGGGCAAGGCCGCGCATCTCGCCGAGGTGATCGCCGAGCAGTTCCCGGACGTGCCGCGCGCCTATCTGGACGAGGCGGTCGCCGAGATCACCCGGGCCACCGCGGGCGGCCGGCGCGTCCGGCCCGCTGTGCCGGTGGTGCCCGGCGACTGGCCCTACAGCCGGGACTCGATGGTGAAGGCGATCCTCGCCTCCGCCACCCCGGAACGCGACGACCGGCTCTTCCCCGGTGACATCGCCCAGTTCTCGGACGGCGGCGGCCTCGGCCTCGCGCACGGCGCGGCCGGGGTGCTGTACGCCCTGCAGGCCTCCGGTGCCGGCCGCTACGACGAGGGCGAGCGCTGGCTGCTGACCCGCACCGCCCCGCCGCCACCCGGCACCCCGCTCGGCCTGTACGACGGCCTCGCGGGTGTCGCCCTGGTGCTCGGCCAACTCGGCCACCGGCAGCGGGCGTTGGAGCTGATCGACGGCATCCTGCGGGAGAACTGGCGCAGCCTCGCCTCCGATCTGCACGGCGGACTCGCCGGACTCGGCCTGGTCCTCGGCCGGCTCGCGGAGATCACCGGCGAGTCCGCCCTGCGGCAACACGCCGCCGAGGCCGCCGACATCCTCGTACGGCGACTCGCCGAACCGGTGCCGGACACCCCCCGCCGACGCGCCGGACTGCTGCGCGGCGCGACCGGGCCCGCGCTGTTCCTCCTCAGCCGGTACGAGGAGACGGGCGACGAGCGCTGCCTGACCGCGGCGGCCGAGGCACTCCGCCGCGACCTGGACCGCTGTGTGACCCAGGAGGCGGGCGGCGGCCTGGAGGTGGACGAGGGCTGGCGCACGCTGCCCTACCTCGGCGACGGCAGCGCGGGCATCGGACTGGTCCTCGACGACTACCTGGCGCACGCGGACAGCGCGGAGTTCGAGCGCGCCCGGACCGGCATCCTGACCGCCGCCACCTCCCGCTTCTACGCCCAGCCCGGTCTCTTCCAGGGTCGTGCGGGTATGATCCTGCACCTCGCCCGCAGCACCGCGCCGGGCGTCACCCGAGAACGGCTGGAGCAGCAGATCGCCGGGCTCGGCTGGTTCGCGATGGACTACCAGGGCCAACTGGCCTTCCCCGGGCACCAGATGATGCGGCTCTCCATGGACCTCGCCACCGGCACGGCAGGCTGCCTGCTCGCGCTCGCCGCGGCCCGCGACGACGCCCGCAGCGCGCACCTGCCCTTCCTCCCGCCGCCACCGGCGGCCCGCACACGCGGCTCCGCACCGACGGAGCCGTGACGCACAACCCCCGTCCCCAACCAGGAAAGGACAACATCATGGCACTGCTCGACCTGCAGACCCTCGAGTCCGAGGAGCTCATCCACAACGGCGCGAGCACCGCGAGCCTGCTCTCCTGTGTCTCCGCGGCGAGCGTTCTGCTCTGCCTCTGACCGGGCCTGTGAGTCCACGGCTCCGGACGGCGCCCTCCCGCGTGGAGGGGCCGTCCGGGGCCTTCCCCGTCCGCGCCCGACCCGAGCGAGGCCGCAGCCGATGAACTCCCGCCCCGACAGCGCCACTTCGGCGGCCGGCCGCGCCCTGTCGCGCGCGGTGCTGCGCCAGGGCGGCGCCCGCTGTGCCGCACTGTGCGCGGTGAGTACGGCGGCCACGGCGGCCGGCCTGCTGCTGCCCGCCCTGTTGGGCCACACCCTGGATCTGCTGCTGGACCGCGCCCCGGCCGCACGCTGGGTCGCCGGCTGCGCCGGGGCGGTTGTACTGCTCGCCCTGCTGGACGGCTGCGCGGGCGTGTTCTCCGGCACGGCCGACGCGCAGGCCACCGCATGGCTGCGCCAGCACCTCACCGGGCACGTACTGGCGCTGGGCCCGCGTGCGGTGGCCCGGTTCGGCGCCGGGGACCTGGTGGCGCGGCTGGTCGGCAACGCGGCACAGGCCGGAACGGCGCCGGGCGCGCTGGCCGCCCTGGCCGCTGCGCTCGCCGGGCCCGTCGGGGCCGTGGTCGCGCTCGGCCTCATCGACCCCTGGCTGGCGGCGGTGTTCCTCGCCGGAGCGCCGGTCCTGGCCCTGCTGCTGCGCGCCTTCACCCGGGACACATCGGCCTGCGTGGCCGAATACCAACAGGTGCAGGGCCGGATCGCCGGTGCGCTGGCGGAGGCGGTCGGCGGCGTCCGCACGATCCGGGCCGCGGGCGCCGAGGACCGTGAGACCGCCCGGATCCTGTCACCGTTGCCCGAACTGTCGTGCGCCGGACACCGCATGTGGCGTGTGCAGGGGCGGGCCGCCGCGCGGGCGGTCACCGTGGCACCGCTGCTGAACCTGGGCGTGCTGGCCGTGGCGGGACTGCTGCTGGCCCGGCACCGGCTGTCGGTGGGTGAGGTGCTGGCCGCCTCCCGGTACGCGGTGCTCGCCACCGGGGTCGGCGCGCTGGTCGGGCAGCTGGCCGCGCTCGCCCGGGCCCGCGCGGCGACCGGCCGGCTCGCCGAGGTGCGCGCCGAGCCCGCGCCCGGCCACGGCACACGCCGCCTGCCGCCGGGCAACGGCCGGCTGGAGCTGCGGGCGGTCACCGCGCTCCGGGGCGGACGAGCCGTCCTGGACGGCATCGACCTGACGGTCCCGGGCGGCACCACCCTGGCGGTCGTCGGCCGTTCCGGCGTCGGCAAGTCCCTGCTCGCGCAGATCGCCGGCCGGCTCACCGACCCCGACGCGGGCGAGGTCCTCCTCGACGGCGTCCCGCTGCACGATCTGGCCCACGCCGAGCTGCGCGGCGCCGTCGCCTACGCCTTCGAGCGCCCCGCTCTGCCGGGTACGACCATCGAGGACACCATCGCCTTCGGCCTCACGCCCGCCACGCCGTCCGCCGTCCGCACGGCGGCCCGACGCGCCCACGCCGACGACTTCGTACGACGCCTCCCGGCCGGCTACGCCACCCGGACCGCCGACGCGCCCCGCTCCGGCGGCGAGTCCCAACGCCTCGGCCTGGCCCGCGCCTTCGCACACGGGGGCCGGCTGCTGATCCTCGACGACGCCCTGTCCAGTCTGGACACGGTCACGGAACACCGCATCAGCCAGACCCTGCTGGCCCCCGACCCGTCCCACACCCGCCTCCTGATCGCCCACCGCGCGACGACCGCGGCCCGCGCGGACCGGGTGGCCTGGCTCGACGCCGGCCGGGTCAGAGCGGTCGGAACCCACCGGGAACTGTGGCAGGACCCGGGGTACCGGGCGGTGTTCGACGGCGACCCGGAACCGGGGCGCGGGGCCGCCGTGCCGAGTGACGCCCGCGGCACCGCCACCGCGGGCGACCCCGGACCGGGGACACGCGGCCGATGCCGGCACGGCACGGGGAAGGACGCGCCGGGACCGAGCGGAAACGGGAGGTGACGGGCATGAGCGGGGTGCCGGGGCGGGGCGGAGGACTTCCGGTGTTCGTGCGCGGGCAGGCGTACCGCTTTCTGCGGGAGCGGTGGCGGGTGCTGGTGCGGCTCGGCGCCTGGTCCGTGCTGGAGGCCGCGCAGACCTTCGTCGTGGGATACGCCCTCGCGCGGGCCCTGGACGCCGGGTTCCTCGCCGGGCACGCCCGGACCGGTCTGCTGTGGCTGGGGGCGGCGGGGCTCGCCGTGTGTGCCGGGGCGTACGGGACCGGGCGGGTGTACGGCGTGGTGGCCCAGCTGGTCGAGCCGGCCCGGGACCGGCTGGTGACGGGGGTGGTCGCGCGGGGGGTACGGGAGGGGGACGCGGGTGCGCTGTCCGGGCTCACCCAGCAGGTGGAGATCGCCCGGGACACGCTCGCCGGTGTGGTGATGGTGACCCGTTCGTTCCTGTTCACCGCCGTCGGCGCCCTGATCGGCCTGCTCTCGCTGGCCCCGCTGCTCCTCGCGGTGGTCGTGCCGCCGCTGCTCGCCGGGGTGGCCCTGTTCGCCGCGACACTCCGGCCGCTGGCCCGCCGGCAGGAGGCGTTCCTCACCGCCGACGAGGCGCTGGCCCAGGAGTTGGGCACCACGCTGCCGGGGTTGCGGGACGTCACCGCGGCCGGCGCCGAGGCGCGGGTCGCCGGCACCCTCGGCGAACGCACCGACGCGGAGCTCCGGGCCGCCCGTGCTCTGGCCCGCTGGAGCGTGGTCCGCGTGGCCGCCGTGGCGGTCGGCGGCGAACTGCCGGCGGTACTGCTGCTGGTCACCGCGCCCTGGCTGCTGGGCCACGGTGTCACCGCGGGGGCCCTGGTCGGTGCGCTCGCCTACGTCACCCAGTCCCTTCTCCCCGCCCTGCACAACCTCGTCCACGCCCTCGGCACCAGCGGCTCCCGCCTGACGGTCGTCCTGCGCAGGCTGACCCGGGGCTCCCAACCGCGGGAGGCGCGATCGCCGCAGAGGTGCGGGGAACCGGGCGATCCACCGCGCACAGCCGGCACCCGCCGCACGACCGCAGGTTCCCGAGGCGCACAGGACACCGACCGGAAACCGGCACGACGGCCGGAGCCCCCACCCGCCCTCTCCCTCGCCTCCGTCACCTTCGCCTACGGCCCCGCGAGCGAACCGGTCCTGGAGGACCTCGACCTCACCCTGCCGGAAGGCGCCCACCTGGCCGTCGTAGGCCCCAGCGGCATCGGAAAGTCGACGCTGGCCGGCCTCGTAGCCGGTCTGCTCCGCCCCCGGCACGGCACCATCCGGGTCCACGGCCGCCCCGTCCCCGCGCCGCAGGCAACCGTGCTCATCCCGCAGGAGGCCTACGTCCACACCGGCACCCTCGCGGAGAACCTGGCCCTCTTCCGCACCGGTCCAGTGCCGGAGGCGGAACTCCTCACGGCCGCCGACGCGGTCGGGCTCACCCCGCTGCTGGAGGCACTGGGCGGACCCGGCGCCACCGTCGCCCCGGCGGAGCTGTCCGCGGGGGAACGGCAACTGATCGCGCTGGCCCGCGCCTACCTCTCCCCCGCCCCGCTGGCCCTGCTGGACGAGGCGACCTGTCACCTCGACCCGGCGGCGGAGGCGCGCGCCGAGCAGGCCTTCGCGGCGCGCCCCGGCGGCACGCTGATCGTCGTCGCCCACCGGATCAGTTCCGCCCGCCGCGCCGACCGGATCCTCGTCATGGACGGCGCGCGCACCGCCTTCGGAACCCACGGCGAACTCCTGCGCACCTCGGAGCCGTACCGGGAGCTGGCCGGCGGCTGGACGACTCGTCCGGCGCCGCTGCCGGACCCGTCAGACCACCCCGTCCCCCCGCACCCGCCCTCCCCCCTCACACCCACCCCTCCCCCTGCGATATGCGAATCGCGTCGATCCGATTGCGCGCCCCGGTCTTCCGGGTGATCGACGCCATGTAGTTGCGGACCGTGCCGTGGGACAGGTGCAGGCTGCCGGCGATCTCCGCGATGGATGCGCCGGCAGCCGCCAGGGACAGCACACTCAACTCGCGTCTGGTCAGTGGCATCTCGGCCGCCTTGAGAAAGCCGAAGCCCAGCGAGGCATCGACGAAACGTTCCCTCTGGGCACCGGACCGGATGGCCCGTACCAGCTGCTCCGGAGAACCCGCCTTGTCGACGAAGCCGAGCGCGCCCGCCTCGGCGGCCCGCTTCAGCAGTCCCGGCCGGTTCGCCTGGGCGAGCACCACGAGCGCAGGCGGCCGCCCGCCGGTGCCCGGCGGGCACAGGTCGCCGAGCGGCGGCACCCCCTGGCCGTCGGTACAGTCGAGGTCGGCCGCGCACACGTCCGGGCATAAGGACCGCACCCGGGCGGCGGCACCCTGCCACGGCGTGTCGTCCACGTCCAGCCCCGGCTCCCGGCGCAGCCATTCCGCCAGGATCGATCGCACCAGACACGCGTCGTGCACCAGAAGCACCCGGATCACTGCCCGCCCCCTCGGCTGGTCGTCCTACGCCCGTTCCTCGTCGTCGCCCGTGCCGGCACGGTCCGCGCCCTCGTGCCCCTCGCGGTCCGCCCCGTCCGTGCCATGGACACGGCACGGGAAGCGCGTGCCCATTCTTGGGCGCCGGTACCGTTCAGGGGCGCGGAGATCCGGCCATCAGGGTGCGCGGGGGCGCACGCGGGGCGCCCGTACGCCGTCCGCGCTTCAACCGCACGGGCATGGGTATGGACGGACGGGGTATCCGGAGAGGTCCGCGGCGACGGGCCCGCGGCTCGGGCCGCTGTCCGCCGCGCGCGGGGCGTCCCTGCGAGGGACGCCCATGGCCCGGGGTACTCGCCGTGCGCGGGACGCCCCCGCGAGGGAATCTTGTCCCCAGGATGCGCGACGCGGCCGTACGAGGAGGTGGTCGGCGTGTCCGACGGGCCGGGCCCGGAGCCGGCGCCGGCGGCCGACGGGGTGCCGGCCGCCCAGCCGGTGCTGTCGCTGGCGCTGGTCTCCCTGATGCAGGAGGTCTGCGCGCACTCCGGCGCGGTGTACCTGCTCAGGCGCGACGAGCCGGTCCTGGAGATGGCGGTGATGGCGGGCATGCCCCGCGCCTTCGCGGCACCCTGGCAGCGGGTCGGGCTCAGCGCGCCGATCCCGGTCGCCGAGGCGGCACGCGAGCGGCGGCTGGTGTGGGTGGGCGGCGAGGAGGAGATGGCCCGCTGCTATCCGCGGATCGCGGTGGTGCTGCCGTACCCGTTCGCGCTGGCCGCGCTGCCCGTGGCGACCGAGCGCCGGCTGTACGGCGCGATGTTCGTGACCTGGCCGGGGGTGCGTGCGCCGAAGCTGTCCGAGCGCGAGCGGGACCATCTGTGGGCGGCCTGCGACCGGCTCGCGCTGCGGTTGGAGCGGGCCGAGGAGGACAACCGGCCGCTCGCCCACGAGCCCGACGTGATGGCGGAGCCGGTGGCGGGCGTGGCCGACACGCTGGGCTCGGTGGAGGCCGCGCGGATGGTGTCCCGGCTGCCGTACGGGCTGATGTCGCTGGATCTGCACGGCCGGATCCGGTTCGTGAACGCGGCCGCCGGCGAACTGCTCGGCAGACCGGCCGCCGACCTGCTCGGCACCCTGCCGTGGGTGTCGGTGCCGTGGCTGAACGACCCGATGTACGAGGACCGTTACCGGGCGGCGCTGATCAGCCAGCAGGTGACGTCGTTCGTGGCGCTGCGTCCGCCGGGCGAGTGGCTGTCGTTCCGGATGTATCCGAGCACGACCGGGCTGAGCGTGCGGATCAGCCGGGCCCGGGCGGTGGCGGACATGGCGCACGGGGCGCCGCGGGCGGGCGCGTCGCCGTCCCGGCTGGTGACGATCTCCCAGGTGCTGAGCCTCGCCGGTGCGCTGACCGAGGCGGTCGGGGTGCAGGACGTGGTGCAGCTGGTCTGGGACGAGGTGGCACCGGCGGTCGGCAGCCAGGCGATGGTGATCCTCGGCTCGCAGGGCGGGCGGCTGCACGTACTGGGGCATCGCGGCTACCCGGACGCGCACGCCGTGGAGCGCTTGCACGGACTGCCGCTCACCGAGCGGACCCCGGGCACCCACGTGCTGAGCAGCGGGGTGCCCTCGTTCTTCGACTCCCAGGAGCAGCTGGAGCGGCTGTATCCCCATCGGTACTCGACCCCGGACGGCTTCGCGGCCTGGGCGTATCTGCCTTTGATCGCGTCCGGACGGCCGGTGGGCACCTGTGTGCTGGCGTACGCCGAGCCGCATGTCTTCCCGGCCGACGAGCGGGCCGTGCTGACGTCGCTGGGCGGGCTGATCGCGCAGGCGCTGGAGCGGGCCCTGCTCTACGACGCCAAGCACCGGCTCGCGCACGGGCTCCAGCAGGCCCTGCTGCCGCGCTCGCTGGCGCCGCCGCCCGGTATTGAGGCCGCCGCCCGCTATGTGCCCGCCACCCACGGCATGGACATCGGCGGCGACTTCTACGACCTGGTGCCGACGCTGCCGCTGACGGCGGCGGTGATCGGGGACGTCCAGGGGCACAACGTGACCGCGGCGGGCCTGATGGGGCAGATCCGCACGGGGGTGCGGGCGTACACCACGGTCGGACAGGCGCCGCACGAGGTGATGAGCAGCACCAACCGGCTGCTGATCGATCTCGGCACCGAACTGTTCGCCAGCTGTCTGTACCTGCGGCTGGATCCGGCGCGCGGGAAGGCGGTGATGGCACGGGCGGGGCATCCGCCGCCGCTGCTGAGACGGCCGGACGGGCGGGTGCGGGTGCTGGACCTGGCCGGCGGCCCGCTGCTCGGCATCGACGCGGCCGCGGTGTATCCGACGACCGAGGTGTCCCTCGCCCCCGGCTCGGTGCTCGTGCTGTACACCGACGGTCTGGTGGAGACGCCCGGCGTCGACATCGAGGACGCGCTGGTCGGTCTCGGCGCGCTGCTGTCGGAGACCGGCGGCCGGCCGCTGGAGCAGCTGGCGGACGAGATCGTCCGGCACAGCGCGGCGGCCCGGGAGCGGGTGGACGACGTGGCGGTGCTGTTGCTGCGCGCATGCGACGACGGATGACGGTCCGGCCCTCCCGCCGGAGGGCCGGACCGTTCCCCCGCCGACCGGAACCGCGGGTGAGGCCGGGCGGGGAGTCGGAGTCACCCGTGTGCGGTTCCTCGCGGCCCCTGCGGGGCGCTGCTCAGCGCGTGCTGGTGAGGGAGGACCCGTCGTTCGCCGAGCCGGCCCCGGACTGGTCGCCACCACCGGCGGACGGGTCCGCGGAGCCGGAGCCCGAACCGGCACCGGACTGGTCGCCGGCCGAGGCGGACGGGTCGGCGGAACCGCCGGACTGGTCACCCGCGCCCGACTGGTCACCGGCGCCGGACTGGTCACCCGCCGAGGCCGACGGGTCGGCGGAACCGGACTGGTCGCCGGCACCCGACTGGTCACCCGCGCCGTTGCCGTTGTTGCCGGCGCCGCCGTTCCCGGCGTTGCCGCCGTTGCCGAGGGTCGCGCCGGTGGCCTGCAGGGCGGCGGTGACCGGCTGGAAGAAGGTCTCGCCGCCGTTGGTGCAGTCGCCGCTGCCGCCGGAGGTGAGGCCCACGGCACCGCCGTCCTGGGTGAACAGGGAGCCGCCGCTGTCACCGGCCTCGGCGCAGACGTTGGTCTGGATGAGGCCGTTGACGGTGTCGGTGCCGCCCGGGACGGTCTCGCTCGCGAAGTTCACGGTGGCGTCGAGCCCGGTGACCTGGCCGTCGTGCAGACCGGTGGTGGAGCCCATGCGGAACACGGTCTCACCGACGGTGGCGTCGGCGGCCTGGGTGATCTGCACGGTCTGCCCGTTGCCGGTGTTGACCTCGCTGGGCGCCTGGGTGCTGGCGTCGTTGTACTTGACCAGCGAGAAGTCGTTGCCGGGGAACTTGGCCTGGTCGACGGTGGCGATGGGCTGGCCGTTCTGCGAGTCGGACCAGTCCTTGGCGGCGACCCCGCAGTGACCGGCCGTCAGGAAGGCGGGGCTGCCGTCGGAGGCGGTGACGTTGAAGCCGAGGGAGCAGCGGACGCCACCCTGCTGGGTCTGGGAGAAGATGGCGTCGCCGCCGGAGACGAAGGTCTTGAAGGTACCGGCGGACTTCTTCAGGGTGGCCATGCCGGAACCGAGGCTCTGCACCGTCGACTGCAGTCTGTTCCACTTGGCGCCGGTCACCGTGGAGTCGGCGGTGACCAGGACCTTGTTGGTACGCGGGTCCACGGCCCAGGAGGTGCCGGGGATCGTCGCCCTGGTCTTCAGCGTCGCGGCGGCGGCCTTGAGGGCGCGGGTGCTGTTGTCCACCTGGCGCGCGACCGCGCCCGCCTTCTTCACCTGCGCGATCACGTTCTTGTCGCCGTTGACCACGTTGACGACGAGTTGCTGCTTGCCGCTGTCGAAGTACGACCCGGCGACGGCGTCCCCGAGGATCTTCTGCAGTTGGGCGGCGAGGCCGGACGCCTGCGTGGCCTTGAGGGTCTTCGCGCTGCCGGTGGCGCCCGACGCCTGGTCCGTGTTCTGCGAGGCGTTGGCGTGGGGCAGCAGAAGGGCCGCTGCTCCGAGCGCCGCGACACCGCCCACCGCTATCGCGGCTTTGCGCTTGGGCATTCGCTTGTGACTCAAACTTCTCGACCTCCTGGGGACGGGGGTCTGCCGCTGACGGGCAGTTCGTATCGGGGCGCCTGGATGGCCGTAGGTACGCACCGGCCGCGCGGTGTGTTCAATTCCGTTTCCCAACGGCCGTAGCGGACCGGCGAATCGGCCATGCTCCGCGTGTCGGGGCAGGCGGCCGGGAACAATCCCCCATATGACGATGACCCCCGCCGAAGCCGACAAGATCCTCTCCGCCAACTTCGCCCCGTGGGTGCTCGATCTCGGGCTGACCGTCGAGACGGTGGGCGAGGACCGCGCGGTGCTGCGACTGCCCTGGTCCGAGCGGCTGGCCCGGGAGGGCGGCGGCCTGTCGGGGCAGGCGCTGATGGCGGCGGCCGACACTGCGACAGTGATCGCGGTGTCCGCCGCGCGCGGCGGCTTCGTGCCGATGACGACGGTTCAGCAGTCGACGTCGTTCCAGCGGGCGGTGAACGGTTCGGATGTCCGGATCGAAGCGGTGCTGACCAAGCTGGGCCGCCGGATGGCGTTCGCGGACATCGCGCTGAGCGAGGCCGAGTCGGGGGCGCTCGCGGCCCGGGCCAGCACCGTGTACGCGATTCTGGGCTGACACGGTCCGCTACCGATCAGTAACGTTCCGTTCCGGACGCGATGCGGAATCCCAGCTTCAGGGAATCTACACATTGAATACTCAACCAAGTCACTGACGGCCAGGGATCTGCACAATCGCGCGCCCCCTCGCACTCCTTTGGCGCGGAGTGCCGGATTCGCCGTCCGGTGGGCAAGAGGCCCGATGCGCCGATGCCGTGCCACATGTGAAGGAGTCGCCGACGTGGCGTGCGCACGCCTGCACGGATGCACCCTTCCGCGCGTCAAGTGCCCAGGTGAGAGCACTGGTTGATTGGAAGCGCGCGCTGCCTGCGTGCTTTGATCCATCGCACCGCGGGGGTCGCGGCGGGCTCCCGGAGACGGGGGCCCGGCGCCCGCGGTCGCGGCCGTCCGTCTGTCCCCAGAGGGGGCCGCTCTCCCCCTTGTGAAATATCCATCAGGAAGGGAAGTTCCACCATGAACTCCACCCCCCAGGTTGAGACCGTCGAGATCTCGGACGCCGAGCTGGACAACGTCTCCGGCGGTCTGTCCGTGAACGCCCTCAACAGCGTGACCGGCGCCGTGAACGGCATCGCCCCGGTTTCCAGCACGGTCAACACCGCCATCGGCACCGTCGAGGGTGTCACCGGCCTGAACGTCCAGCCGGTCACCGACCTGGTCGCCGGTCTCTGATCGCACCCCGCTGCATCGGAAGTCCCGGAGCCGTCCCTCGGCTCCGGGACTCTCGGATGCCCTGAAACACCAGCGTCTCTCCCACAGGTGAGGGAAGTCCCGTGCAGTTCCGCCAACAGGCCCTCGCCAAGCTCCAGTCGCCGGAGGAGCTGGACCTTCCGGTGCGGCTGGCCCGCCCGCAGGGCTGGCTCGCCCTGGGGGTCACCGTCGTCGTCATGGCCGCCGCCTCCGTCTGGGCCGTGACCGGTTCGGTCGCCTCCACCGTCGGCGCACCGGCCATCCTCACCCACGGGCAGGGCAGCTATCTGCTGCAGAGCCCGGTGTCCGGCCAGGTGACGGCCGTCCTCGCCAAACAGGGCGAACGGCTCCCCGCGGGCGCTCCCGTGCTCAAGGTCCGTACCACTCAGGGCGATTCCGTGGTCCGCACGGTCGCCGCGGGCCGCGTCACCACGCTCGCCGCCACCATCGGGCAGATCATCCAGACGGGCACCGACGTGGCCGCCGTGGAGAAGGTCGCCCACGCCTCCGACCCGCTGTACGCAACCGTGTACGTGCCCGCCGAGAACGCCGCCGCCATCCCGGCACACGCCTCCGTCGACCTCACCGTCTCCTCGGTACCGACCCAGACGTACGGCGTGCTGCGCGGGCATGTGAAGTCGGTGGACCGCGCCGCGCAGTCCGCCCAGTCGATCGCCGCGTTCCTCGGCGACAGCCAGCTGGGCGAGCAGTTCACCCGGAAGGGCCGCCCGGTGGCCGTCCTGGTCACGCTCGACACGTCGCGGCGCACGAAGAGCGGTTACCGCTGGTCGACCACCGACGGGCCGCCGTTCCGGCTCGACTCCATGACACTCGCCTCCGGTTCGATCAAGCTGGCCGACCAGCATCCCGTCGATTGGCTCCTCCCGTGACCGCCGCCCAGGAAACCCGCGGCCGCAGACGCGCCGCCCCGGCCAAGCGGCCGGTCCCCAAGCCCCGTGGCGGCACCGTCCGTACGCCCACCGTGCTCCAGATGGAGGCCGTCGAGTGCGGCGCCGCCTCCCTGGCGATGGTCCTCGCACACTACGGCCGGCACATCCCGCTGGAGGAGCTGCGCATTGCCTGCGGCGTCTCCCGTGACGGCTCCCGCGCCTCCAACCTGCTGAAGGCGGCCCGCAGTTACGGCCTGACCGCCAAGGGCATGCAGATGGACCTGGCCGCCCTCGCCGAGGTACGGGCGCCGGCCATCCTCTTCTGGGAGTTCAACCACTACGTCGTCTTCGACGGCATGGGCCGCCGCTTCGGCCGCCGGGGCGTGTACATCAACGACCCCGCCAAGGGCCGCCGGTTCGTGCCGATGGAGGAGTTCGACGGCAGCTTCACCGGTGTGGTGCTGGTCCTGGAGCCGGGCGAGTCCTTCACCAAGGGCGGCCGCAGGCCCGGGGTGCTCGGCGCGATGCCGGCCCGGCTGCGCGGCACCGCCGGCACCCTGCCCGCCGCCGTCCTGGCCAGCCTGCTGCTGGTCGCGGTAGGCGCCGCGGTGCCCGCGCTCAGCCGCACCTACATCGACACGTTCCTCATCGGCGGCCGGACCTCCCTGCTGGGCGTGCTGTTCGCCTCGATGGCGGCCTGTGTCCTGCTCACCCTGGTGCTGACCTGGCTGCAGCAGGCCAACCTGCTGCACGGCCGGATCATCTCCTCCACCCTCTCCAGCGCCCGCTTCCTGCGCCATCTGCTGCGGCTGCCGGTGACGTTCTTCGCCCAGCGCTCGCCCGCCGACCTGGTGCAGCGGCTGCAGTCCAACGACCAGGTCGCCGAGACCCTGGCCCGCGACCTCGCGGCGGCGGGCGTGGACGCGATCGTCGTGGTCCTGTACGCGGCGCTCCTCTACACCTACGACCCGCAGCTGACGTTCGTCGGCATCGGCGTGGCCCTGTTCAACGTGGTCGCCATGCGGCTGGTGGTACGGCTGCGCGCGACCCGTACGGCGAAGCTGCGCGCGGACACGGCACGGCTCACCAACACCTCGTACACGGGTCTCCAGCTGATCGAGACGATGAAGGCGACCGGCGGCGAGGACGGCTACTTCCGCAAGTGGGCCGGACAGCACGCCACCACCCTGGAGGAGCAGCAGCGGCTCGGGGTGCCGAGCGCCTGGCTGGGTGTGGTCGCCCCCACCCTCGCCACCTTCAACAGCGCGCTGATCCTGTGGATCGGCGGTCTGCGCGCGGTCGAGGGGCACATCTCGGTCGGTCTGCTGGTCGCCTTCCAGGCACTGGTCACCCGGTTCACCGCCCCGCTGACCCGGCTCAACGGCGTCGCGGGCCGCATCCAGGACTTCGCGGCCGACGTGGCCCGGCTGAAGGACGTGGAGAACTTCCAGGCCGACCCGCTGTACGCCCGCCCGGGCGGCGCCGATTCGACGCGCCGGCTGCACGGGCACGTCGAGCTGGAGAACGTCACCTTCGGCTACAGCCCGCTGGACCAGCCGCTGCTGACCGGGTTCGACCTGACCGTGGGCCCCGGGCAGCAGGTGGCGCTGGTCGGCGGCTCCGGCAGCGGCAAGTCCACGGTGTCCCGGCTGATCTCGGGCCTGTACGCGCCGTGGGACGGGGTGATCCGCATCGACGGCCGCCGGCTGGAGGACATCCCGCGCGGCGCGCTCGCCTCCTCCGTCTCCTTCGTCGACCAGGACGTGTTCCTCTTCGAGGGCTCGGTGCGCGACAACATCGCCCTGTGGGACCCGTCGATCCCGGACGAGGCCGTGGTGGAGGCACTGAAGGACGCGGCGCTGTACGACGTGGTGATGCGCCGCCCGGGCGGCATCCACAGCAGGGTCGAACAGGACGGCCACAACTTCTCCGGCGGTCAGCGCCAGCGGCTCGAGATCGCCCGGGCCCTGGTCCGCAGGCCGAGCATCCTCGTCCTGGACGAGGTGACCAGCGCGCTGGACGCGGAGACCGAACTGGTGGTGATGGACAACCTGCGCCGGCGCGGCTGCGCCTGTGTGGTGATCGCGCACCGGCTCAGCACGGTCCGCGACAGCGACGAGATCGTCGTCCTCCAGCACGGCACGGTCGTCGAGCGCGGGCGGCACGAGGAACTGGTGGCGCACGGCGGCGCGTACGCCGCGCTGGTCAGGGAGCGATGAGATGACAGCCGTTCAGGAGGGGTACGAAGGCGACCTCGTCCTCGGTGCGCTGGGGTCCATGGGCAGCCGCATCGACTGCGCCGGTTCCAACCGCCTGGACCTCGAGGGCCCGCAGGTGCTGTGGCTGGTCGCGGCCGGAGCGCTGGACCTGTTCGCGGTGGACGCCGTCCAGCAGGGCCACTGGCACCACCTGGGCCGGCTGGAGGCGGGCGCGCTGCTGCTCGGCCCGGTCGCCGGCCCCCAGCACACCCTGGTGGCCCGCCCGGTGCGCGACTGCGTCGTCCACCGCGTCAACCTGCGCGAGCTGTACCAGCCCGCCCACACCCAGACCTGGTCGTACGACGAGTACGGCAACCCGCAGTACGTGCCGCCCGCCACCAGCCCGCTGGAGTACGCGGTCGCGCTCGGCGTCGGCCGTGGCCTGTCCGTCCTGTTCCAGGCGCCGATGGCCGAGGAGCGGACCGCCACTCCCACGGACGACGACGTGTTCTGGATGCAGGTGCCGCCGGGCAGCGTCCAGTACGGCTCGCTGTACGGCGCGGAGGCCGCCGCCGACCTGCTGATGGACCCGGCGCTGTGGCAGTCCATGGTCGACCAGCAGTACCGGCTGCTGACCGCGCTGGACCGGTGGATCGAGCAGCTGGAGCGCACCCACGAGACCCGCACGGCCGCCGGCATCAAGGCCGGTGAGGCCGTGCGCGCCCAGGCCGACCAGACGCTGCTGGCGTCCATCGGCAAGCGCTCGGCCCGCCGCACGACGGCCGCCGACGCCGACGCCGGCTACGCCGCCTGCAAGCTGGTCGCCGAGGCGGCCGGGATCACGCTCGCCGAGCCCGCGCAGACCGGCACCGAGAGCGAACGCCTCGACCCCGTCGAACGGGTGGCGCTCGCCTCCCGGGTGCGCACCCGGGCCGTACGGCTGCAGGGGCACTGGTGGCGGGAGAACGTGGGCCCGCTGGTCGGTCACCGGGCGCTGTCCGGGGCGCCGGTCGCGCTGCTGTGGCGGCGCGGCGGGTATGTAGCCGTCCACCCCGGCACAGGCCGCGAGACCCCGATCGAGAAGGCGAACGCGGAGGAGTTCGAGCCGCGCGCGGTGATGTTCTACCGGCCGCTGCCCGACAAGGCGCTGACGCCGTTCGGTCTGCTGCGGTTCAGCCTGCGCGGCACCCGGGGCGATCTGCTCGCCCTGCTGCTGGCAGGGCTGGTGACGGTGGCGATCGGCGCGCTGGTGCCGGTCGCGACGGGCAAGGTGCTCGGCGAGTACGTGCCGCGGGCGCAGCAGGGCCTGATCGTCCAGGTGTGCCTGGCCGTGATGGTGAGCGGGGTGGTGGCGGCGGCGTTCACGCTGCTGGAGAACCTGTCCATCCTGCGCCTGGAGGGCCGGATCGAGGCGGCGCTGCAGCCGGCCGTCTGGGACCGGCTGCTCCGGCTGCCCACCCGGTTCTTCACCCAGCGCTCCACCGGTGAACTCGCCAGCGCCGCCATGGGCATCAGCGCGATGCGCCGGCTGCTGGCGGGTGTCGGCCCGGTGGTCGCGCAGTCGGTGACCGTCGGCGCGATGAACCTGGGCCTGCTGTTCTGGTACAGCCCGTCGATGGCCCTGGCGGCGATCGGCATGCTCGTCGTCATCGCGGCCGTGTTCCTGGGGCTCGGGCTGTGGCAGGTGCGCTGGCAGCGCAAGCTGACGGTGCTCGGCAACAAGCTGAACAACCAGGCCTTCCAGACCCTGCGGGGTCTGCCCAAGCTGCGGGTGGCCGCGGCCGAGAACTACGCCTACGCGGCCTGGGCGCGGGAGTTCGCGCGCAGCCGGGAGCTGCAGCAGAAGGTCGGCCGGATCAAGAACCTCACCACCGTGCTCGGCGGGATCTATCTGCCGGTGTGCACGCTGCTGATGTTCATGCTGCTGGCGGGCCCGGCCAGGGGCGCGATGTCGGCGGCGGACTTCCTCACCTTCAACACCTCGGTGACCATGGTGCTGACCTCGGTCACCCAGCTGACCGGATCCTTCGTGTCGGCGGTCGCCGCGCTGCCGCTCTTCGAGGAGATCAAGCCGGTCTTCGAGGCGACCCCCGAGGTGCGCACGTCGAGCACCCGGCCGGGTCCGCTGTCCGGCGCGATCGAGGCCCGCCGGCTGTCCTTCCGGTACGCCGACGACGGCCCGCTGGTCCTGGACGACGTGTCCTTCGCCGTCCGGCCCGGAGAGTTCGTCGCGGTCGTCGGCCCGAGCGGCTGCGGCAAGTCCACGCTGCTGCGGCTGCTGATCGGCTTCGACAAGCCGGTCTCCGGCAGCGTCCTGTACGACGGCCAGGACCTCGCGGCGCTCGACCAGTCGGCGGTGCGCCGCCAGTGCGGGGTGGTGCTCCAGCACGCGCAGCCGTTCACCGGTTCCATCCTGGACGTCATCTGCGGCACCGAGCCGTACACGCCGGAGGAGGCGATGGCCGCGGCCGAGATGGCCGGGCTCGCGGAGGACATCAAGCGGATGCCGATGGGCCTGCACACGATCGTGGCGGGCAACGGGGCGATCTCCGGCGGGCAGCGGCAGCGCCTGATGATCGCCCAGGCCCTGATCCGGCGCCCGCGCATCCTGTTCTTCGACGAGGCCACCAGTGCCCTGGACAACGACACGCAGCGCATCGTCATCGACAGCACCCGCAAACTGAACGCCACCCGGGTCGTCATCGCGCACCGGCTGTCGACGGTCCTGGACGCCGACCGGGTGATCGTGATGGAGGACGGAAAGGTCGTCCAGCACGGCACGCCGGCCGAACTGCTCGCCGACACCAGCGGCCGCCTGCACGAGCTGGTGCGCCGGCAGCTGGCCTAACCGGACTCCTCGCCGTCCTCCGGGTGCTCCTCGTGGTGCGGCATCCAGTGGTGTTCACAGAACCAGCGGCCGAACAGGGCACCGCCGTAGATGACGAAGCCGACGCCGATGAGCCAGGACTCCACCACGAGCACCGTCCCGACGGCGCCGTAGCTGAGCGCGTTGGTGACGATGAGCGGGGTGAAGACGAGGTAGGAGAAGGCCCTCAGGCCGGCCAGGCCGAGGACGGTGGCGAGCGCGCCCGGCAGCAGCGAGCGCCAGTGGATCTGCCCGCCCAGCAGGAAGCGCTGCCCCCACCAGAAGAAGAGGATGCCGCTCGCCGTGGACAGTGCGATCCGCTGGCCGCCGTGCAGCGCGTTCTTGGTCGCCACCTCCTGGTAGAGGTAGGCGGTGAGCGCGACCAGCCAGGTCGCCTGCCGCCAGACCCGGTGCCAGGGCCCGGAGGCGAGGCCCCAGATCCGTTCGTAGGCGTTCTGCACGCTGCCGCCGAAGGACACGCCGAAGACGGCCAGCAGGACACCGCCCCAGACGCTGGTCGTGCCGATGACGTTGCGCGGGGGGCTGACGACGTCGGTGATCACGTGGGCGGACCGGCCGGACAGGCCCATCCCGTCGGTGAGCCAGGAGGCGAAACCGCCCCGCACCAGGGGGTCGGCGGCAGCGACGACGATCAGCAGCGGCGCCAGCGTCACCAGCGCCAGGGTGGCGAACCCCATGGCCCGGTGCATCAGTTCCAGCTCACCGCCGTGTTGGAACAGGGCCCCGACCCTGAGCCACTCCCAAGCGCGGTGCAGGCCGCGCCGCAACCGCCTCACGGCTCCTCCCGTGCTCGCCGCCCACACGCTGTCCTGTGCCGATTCATCCACCCCTGCGCGGCCGGGGCAACTCACACCGGTGCCGTGTCGCGTTCCCGCGCCTTTGTGACACGGCGGCGGAGTGTGCGGTTTGCGGGCGCGGCGCACCGGAGAATCGGGACCCGTGCGTACTCCTGCCGAGGTGCCCTCCGCGGAACAAGCCATGCCGAGCGTCCGGCGGCGTCCGCTGATCCTGAGCGCGAGCATGGGGGCCGGTCACGACACCGTGGCCGCCGAGCTGGCGCGCCGGGCCGCGGCGTACGGACACGAGCCGCACGTGGCCGACGTCCTGCGGCTGCTGCCGTACGGCCTGGGGGACGGGCTGCGCCGCTCGTACCAGGCGTCCGTACGGCACTTTCCCTGGGCGTACGCCGGTGTCTACGGCGTGTTCCTGCGCGGCGGCGGAGGGCCGCGCCCGAGCGGGGTGCCGCTGGCCCGGCTCGCCGGGGACCGGCTGACGGACCTCGTGCGGCGGCTGGACGCCGACGTGGTGGTGTCCGTGTTCCACCTGGCCGCGCAGCTCACCGGTCATCTCAGGGGCCGGGGCCTGCTGCGGATCCCGAGCGCCGTCTTCCTCGTCGACTTCGCGGTGCACCGGCAGTGGCTGCATCCCGGCAACGACCAGTACCTGTGCCTCACCGACAGGGCGGCGGCCGAGGTGCGCCGGGCAGTGGGCAGGCCCGCGGTGACGACCGGCCCGGTGGTCGCGCCGCGGTTCCGTGCGCCGGCGCCCGGTGCCGCCCGGTGGCGCGAGCGCTTCCGGGGGCGGGCGCCCGGCCGGCCGCCGGTCCTGCTGTCCGCCGGCGCCTGGGGGGCGGCGTCCCGAGCCGATGCCACCGTCCGGCTGCTGAGCGGGGCCGGGTATCTGCCGGTGGTGCTGTGCGGGCGCAACGCACGGCTGCGGGAGCGGGTGGCCCGGGTGCCGGGGGTGTTCGCCCTGGACTGGGTGGACGACATGCCCGGACTGCTGTCCGCCGCGTACGCCCTGGTGGACAACGCGGCCGGCCAGACCGCCGTACAGGCCCTCGCCGCCGGGCTGCCCGTGATCGGCTACCGGCCACTGCCCGGCCACGGGCTGGACGGGGTCCGCGAGATGGCCGCCCTCGGCGTCTCGGAACTGGCCCCGGACGGCCCCACGTTGCTGACGGCCCTCGGCAGACTCACCGACAACGACCGGACCCGAGCGGAACGGGTGGCCCGGGGGCACGCCCTGTTCCGGGGCGATCCGATGGCGTACGTGACGGGGCTGTGACGCGCGCGGTGACATGGTCGCCTCGTCACGGTTGGTGTCGCGCCCATGGCACGGGCGCCTGCCAGCCGTCAGCCGCAGGGCGTCGGCGCGGAGGTGACACCGGCCGTGACGGGGCGATGGTCGCGGAGTGGCCCGACCGTCAGTCCTGCCTCTCGGCAGCCCTCGACGAGGGCGGGCAGCGCGCCGAGGGCGGAGCGCCAGCAGTCCGGCGCCGCGAGGCGGTCGGAGTCGTGCAGCAGGACGGTGCCGCCGCCGCGCAGGTCCGCCGCGACCCGGGCCCGCACGGACGCCGGGGTGGCGTCGGCCGTCCAGTCCCTGCCCCAGGCCGACCACAGCACCGGCCGCAGCCCGGCCCGCCGTGCGGCCAGCCAGCGTCCGGAGGTGAGGATCCCGTAGGGCGGCCGGTACCACTGCGGCCGGTGGCCGGAGACGTCCTGCACCGCACGGACGGTCCGCGCGACCTGCTCGGCGTCCCGGCCGGGGGCGGGCCACCAGGGACGGTCGTGCGTCCAGCCGTGCACCGCGAGTTCGTGGCCCTGCCGGGCGGTGGCGCGGGCCAGCGCGGGATGGCGCACCACGCTCTCGCCGAGCACGAAGAAGGTCGCCCGCACGCCGAGGTGGTCCAGCGCGTCGAGGAAGTGCGGCGTGGACCGCGGGTCCGGACCGTCGTCGAAGGTCAGCGCGACGTGCCCGCGGCGGCCGGTGCCGGACAGCCCGGGGAACATCAGCAGCCGCACGCCCGGAAGCCAGGTGGCCGCCGGTCCGATGTGCGCGGCCGCGACGCCGACCGGCAGCAGGAGGGCCGCTTTCCGCCACGGACGGCCGGACATCAGGGTCATCGCCGAACCGCCTTCCTCGTGGTGGAGCTCCGTCTGCTGACGACGGCGTTCTAACGGTGTACCCGGTTCGAGTGGCCTGCCCTGCCGTCCCGGCCGTCGCGCGCGTGCGTGTCCCACTCCTGGCCCTCGGCCGACGAGCCGGCGAGACCCAGGCTGCCCGCCCCGATCAGTCCGATGCCGATCACTTCCGGGATCACGAGCAGCCCGAGATGGATCACCTCGTCGAACAGCACCCAGCCGAGGATGACGCTGGTGATCGCGTCGCCGAGGGTGAGGGCGGGCTGGGACGCCGTCAGGGAACCGGCGCTCAGCGCGCTCTGCAGCAGCAGGAACGCGATGAGCCCGACGGCTCCGGTGGCGTACAGCGCCCAGTGGCCGAACATCGCGCCCGGCCCCTGGCCGAGCCGCCCCACGGCCTCCTTGAGCAGGGCGGCGGTGGTCGCGAAGGACACGGCAGAGGCGAGCCCGAGCAGCGCGGCCCGGGCGGCGCCCCTCGTCGGACGGGCGACCGCGACCAGCAGCACCACCGCACCGAGCGCCCCGCAGCCGCCCACCAGCCAGGAGCCGGGCGACGCCGTGGGCCGCCCCGCGGACGGCGACGCCGCCACGAGGAAGAGGGCCAGCCCGACGGCGAGGGCGGCGAACGCCAGCCAGGTCCGCGGGTCCGGTGGGCGCCGGAAGACGACACTGCCCACGACCAGGGTGAACAGCAGCTCGGCGGCGAGCAGGGGCTGGACGAGGGACAGGCTGCCGGTGGCCAGCGCCCCGCCCTGCAACACGCTGGACAGCGCCAGCAGCCCGGTGCCCGCCAGCCAGTTCGGGCGTCGCAGCAGATGGGTGAGCCGGCGCAGGGCGGCCCGCGCTCCGCTGCCCTCGTCGGCTTCCTGCACCGCGGCCCGACGCTGCAGCACCGAGGCGGACGCGTTGGAGAGCGCCGCGAGCAGGGCGAGCAGCACGGTGACGGCGGTCATGACCGTTCATCCGAAGCGGGCGGCGAGCCGCCGGTAGAGCCCGGGGGTGACGCCGCGCACCCGGGCGGGGAAGCGCAGCCAGCCGGGGACGTACACCTCGTCGGTGCCGTGCAGGACGGCACTCCAGACGGCGTCCGCCACCCGTTCGGGTGAAACCGGCCGGGGCCACGTCCTGGTGTAGGGGGTGCCCCGCCGCTCGAAGAAGGGTGTCGCGACCGCACCGGGGATCACATGGGTCACGCCCACCCCGGTACGGCGCAGCTCGTAGCGCAGCGCGTCGGCGAAGGCGGCCAGCGCGGCCTTCGCGGCGGAGTACACGGCCTCGCCGCGTACGCCGAGGCTGCCCGCGACGGACCCGATGAGCACGATGCGGCCCGAGCCGGCCGCGACCATGTGGGGCAGCAGGGCGCGCACGAGGTGCAGCGTGGCCAGCAGGTCGACGCCGACGATGTCGTCGATGCGGGCGTGGGGCATACCGGTGAAGTCGCCGGCCCAGCCCACGCCGGCGCTCGCCACCAGCAGGTCGAGGTGGCCCGCATGGTCCAGGACGAGGTCGGTGAGCAGGCGGCCGGCGCCCGGCCGGGTCAGGTCCGCCGGCAGGGCCAGGCCGTCGACCTGGGCGGCCACCTGCTTGAGACGTGTGGCGTCGCGTCCGTTCAGGACCAGCCGCCAGCCTCCCTCGGCGGCCAGCCGGCGGGTGACGACGGCGCCGATGCCCGAGGACGCACCGGTCACCAGGGCGGTGCGGCCCCGGCCGGCCCGGCCGCCGGTTCCGAGAGCGGGACCCGCCTCGGGGACGGAGGTCGCGACCGGCCCGGTGCGGTTCGACGGTCCTGCGGGGGGCGGGGCATGGGACATGGTGACGACCTCACTGCGACGTGTGTGCACGGGCTCGCGAGCTCCGGGGCCGAACCCTCGCGGTGTATCCAGGGCGCCACACACTGAAACAACGCGCACGGCGGGACCCCGCCGAACGCCCCAGGGCTCTCGCCGCGGATGCCGTGCCGTGCGCCGCGGCGCGGGTCAGTCCAGGCCGGGCACGGGGGCGCCGGAGGGCACTCCGGCGCCGACGTAGGCGTCGTAGAACTCCTTCCAGGTGGTGCTGGGCCCGGCGTGCGGGCCCTCGAAGCGCTCGCCGCGGTTCCTGGCGTCGAGGGCCGCGAGGCACACCTCCCAGCCGGCGCCGTTGCGGGCGGCGGTGTCCGTGGCGCCGAGGACGTTGGTCAGCGTGAACCGGGTGCGCTGGGCGCCGACGGCTTCCAGATCGAAGCGGAGTTCGTCGCCGCCCCACTCGAAGGACAGGTGCCGGGGCGGGTCCACGGCGATCACCTGGCCGGTGGACTCGGGCATGTTGGGGTCGCCGCTGAAACGGACGGTGCCGCCGGGACGCAGCTCCATCTCGGCGCGTGAGGGGAACCACTGGGCCAGTTCACCGGGATCGGTGACGAACCGCCAGACGCGGTCCACGGGGTGGTCGTAGGCGCGGCTGAACCGTACGGCGGGACGGCCGTCGTCCAGGGTCAGGAAGGTGCCGGTGACGTCGACGGGCATGGTGTTTCAGTCCTTCGGGGGTGCGGTGGTGTCCGGCGTCTCGCCGAGGCGCCGGACGAGGGTGTCCAGGCTGCGGTTCCACCGTCCGGACCCAGCGAAACGTTGCCGTTTCGCTGAGAGTGCCCTACGCTCGTTGTGTACGAAACAGTTTCGTTCTACGACCCGGTGGACGCCTTCCCTGGAGTGGTTCCTCATGCCCCAGAAGACCCTGGCCGACGGCTCCCGAGCCAAAGCCGCCGCGCTCGAACACGGCGCGGCCTCGCCGAGGCGGTGGTGGATCCTCGCGGTCATCGCCATCGCCCAGCTGATGGTCGTGCTCGACGCCACGATCGTGAACATCGCCCTGCCGTCCGCCCAGAGCGACCTCGGGTTCTCCGACGGCAACCGGCAGTGGATCGTGACGGCGTACGCCCTCGCCTTCGCCTCCCTTCTGCTGCTCGGCGGCAGGATCGCCGACCTGTTCGGCCGCAAGCCCGCCTTCCTCGCCGGCGTCGTCGGCTTCGCCGCGGCCTCCGCGCTCGGCGGCGCCGCGAACTGCTTCACCATGCTGGTCGCCGCCCGCGCCCTGCAGGGTGCCTTCGGCGCGCTGCTCGCGCCCGCGGCCCTGTCGCTGCTCAACACCACGTTCACCGACGCCCGGGAACGGGCCCGGGCCTTCAGCGTGTACGGCGCGATCGCCGGTGCCGGCGGCGCGGTGGGCCTGCTGCTCGGCGGAGTGCTGACCGACGCGCTGGACTGGCGCTGGACCCTGTACGTGAACGTGGCCATCGCGGTCGTCGCCTTCGCGGGCGGCTGGATCCTGCTGGGCAACCACCGCGACGCGGAGAACGCCAAGCTGGACGTGCCGGGCACGGTGCTGGTGGCCGCCGGTCTGTTCTCCCTCGTCTACGGCTTCTCCAACGCCGAGACCCACCGCTGGGGCTCGCCGCTGACCTGGGGCTTCCTGATAGCGGGCGGTGTGCTCCTGACGGCCTTCGCGTGGTGGCAGACCCGCGCCGCGCACCCGCTGCTGCCGCTGCGCATCCTGCTCGACCGCGACCGCGCGGCCTCCTTCCTCGCGGTGCTGATCACCGGCGCGGGCATGTTCGGCGTGTTCCTCTTCCTGACCTACTACCTGCAGCTCAACCTCAGCTTCAGCCCGACGAAGACCGGTGTGGCGTTCCTGCCGATGGTCGGCGCGCTGATGGTGACCGCGCAGGTGGGCACCACGCTCCTGCTGCCCAGGATCGGCCCGAAGGCGGTCATCCCGCTGGGCTTCGCCGTCGCCACGGCCGGCATGGCCTGGCTGACCGGCATCGGCCTCGGCTCGCACTACCTGGGCGCGGTGCTGCCGCAGCTGATCGTGATCGGCGTGGGCCTCGGTCTGGTCATGCCGCCGGCCATGCAGCTGGCCACCGGCGGGGTCGCCGCCGAGGACGCGGGCGTGGCCTCCGCGACCGTCAACGCCATGCAGCAGGTGGGCGGTTCGATCGGTACGGCCCTGCTGAACACCCTCGCCGCGAGCGCCGCCACCGACTACCTGTCCGGCCGGGACGCCACCAGCAAGCTGGTACGGGCACAGGCGACGATCGAGAGCTACACCACCGCCTTCTGGTGGTCCGCGGGCTTCTTCGCCGCCGGCGCGCTGCTCGCCTTCCTGCTCTACCGGCGCGGGGTGCCCCGGCAGGACGCGACCGCCGCGCAGGTCGTCCACATGTGACCGCCGGGCCCGTCCGAGCCCGAGGGGCCGCCGTCCGCAGGGGGACGGCGGCCCCTCGGCCTGTCATGGTGGAGGCACACGCACGGCGCCGACGGCACACGGCGGCACCCCGTTCCTCGCCCTCGCCCTGGCGCCCTGCCGCCCCCGTCGGGACGCTTGAGACGCCGTCGGCGGGTAACTCAGCTGATCAGGAGCATGACGGTGGAAGGAGAGGTCATGTCCGGCAAGGAAGACGAGAAGGACGCGAAGGAACAGTTCGACACGGCCCTGGAGGAGGTGCTCCGAGAGGTCGAGGAAGCCGAGAAGCGCGACGAGGAAAAGGACGCGGGCGGCAAGGCCGGGGACGCGATCACGCCGAACACCGGAGCCCAGGAGCAGGCGGACGGGGACTGAGGTGGCCGGGACGCGGGACCGTCCGTGCCTTCCCCGGGGCGGGGGTACCCGAGTCTCATGAACAGCCATGAGCCCGGCCCCCGGCTGCCCCCGCCCCGAGGCCCCCTGTCCGCGGCGGTCATCGGGTACCTGTCCGGCACCGGCCCTCTTCCCCGCCCCGCCGAGGCCGAGGCGGCGGACCCCTACGGCGACGACCCGCACCTCGCCCTGTACCTGTGCTACGAGCTGCACTACCGCGGCTTCGCCGGCGTCGGCCCGCAGTTCGAGTGGGACCCGGACCTGCTGCGCGTCCGTGCCGCCCTGGAGCGGCGCTTCCTGTCCGCGCTGCGCGCCGACGCCCCGGGCCACGAAAGCCTCGACGACGCGCTCGCCGCGCTGCTCGTGGAACCGGCCGAGGGTACCGGTGTCACGCATTTCCTGTGCGCCGAGGGCGAGTTGTGGCACCTTCGCGAGTACGCCGCCCAACGCTCCCTGTACCACCTGAAGGAGGCCGACCCGCACGCCTGGGTGCTGCCCCGGCTGTGGGGGCGGGCCAAAGCGGCGATGGCGGCGGTGGAGTTCGACGAGTTCGGCGGCGGCCGCGCCGACCGGGTCCACGCACACCTGTTCGCCGCGTTGATGAGGGACCTGGGCCTGGACACCGCCTACGGCCGCTATCTGGACGCGGCCCGCGCGGAGATGCTGGCCGTCGTCAATCTGATGTCCCTGTTCGGCCTGCACCGCGGGCTGCGCGCCGCGCTGGTGGGCCACTTCGCCGACGTGGAGATCACCTCCTCGCCGGGTTCCCGCCGGCTCGCCGAGGCCATGCGCCGCACCGGAGCCGGAGCCGCCGCGGAGTTCTTCTACGACGAGCACGTCGAGGCGGACGCCGTCCATGAACAGGTCGTACGCCATGAGGTGATCGGCGGACTGCTCGCCGAGGAACCGGAACTCGCGGCGGACGTGGCCTTCGGGATCGACGCCACCGAGTATCTGGAGGACCGTCTGGCCCGGCGGCTGCTCCGAGACTGGCGCGCCGGCCGCTCCTCGCTACGGACACCCCTGGAGCCCGAAATAGCCCATACATCCTGAATGTCGGGGTACTCGCGCGATGTGATCGCTGTGGTGCTCCCGGGCGTGTACGCCCCTCAGGACGACACGGAACTGCTGGCCGAGGCCCTCCGGGCAGAGGCTCCGCCGCCCGGTGCCCGTGTGCTCGACGTCGGCACCGGCAGCGGAGCCCTGGCCCTGGAGGCGGCCCGGCACGGCGCCGAGGTGACCGCGGTGGACGTGTCCCGGATGGCCGTGTGGACGGTACGGGTGAACGCGTGGCTGGCCCGGCTGCCGGTACGGATCCGGCGCGGCAACCTCTTCGGACCGGTCCGGGGCCGCACGTACGATCTGATCCTCGCGAACCCGCCCTACGTTCCGGCACCCGAGGCCGGCCGCGGTCCGCGCGGCAGGTCCCGGGCCTGGGACGCCGGGCGGGACGGGCGGCTGCTGCTGGACCGCATCTGCCGGGACGTGCCCGCACTGCTGCGCCCCGGAGGCGTGCTGCTGACCGTGCACTCCACGCTGAGCGACCCCTACCGGACGCTGCACCTGCTGCGCGCCGCCGGACTGAAGGCCGCGGTGGTGCGGCGCCGGTGGATCGCCTTCGGACCGGTGCTGCGCTCCCGGGAGGACTGGCTGCGCCGGTGCGGGCTGCTCGCGCCGGACGAGAACAGGGAGGAACTGGTGGTGGTCCGTGCCGAACGAACGCGCTGACCGGGTCCGCCGGATCACCGTGCGGCGGCAGGGACCCCTGCTGGTCGAGGGGCCGGTCGAGATAGAGCTGGAGGACGGCACCACCGTCTCCTCGGACCGGTTCCGTGTCGCTCTGTGTACCTGCCGGCGCAGTCGCCGTTACCCCTGGTGCGACACGAGTCACCGACACAAGAGCAAGGACACCGGCTGAAACCGCTTGTTTTTCGCCGCTCCCCGGGAAGGCCCCCCACGGGCCCGCCCGGGGAGCGGCTGTGTGCCCGGAGCCCGGCGGGCGGCCCCACTCCGCCCGTCGGTTCCGGTACGAGATCGCAGGTTCCCCGTTCCAGGGGCCGCACTCCCCAGTTGCGGACCTGATCCGGTGTATACGGGGATGTTTGCGATCCCGGTCCTAGAAGGCGAAGACGCCGCCGCCGACGGAGTCCCGCACGCACGAGTTGCCGAAGGTGCGCTCGTAGGAGACGCGCTTGCCCTGCCAGACGCCCTGGACGGTCACGACGACCGGGTCGTACAGCTTGTTGCACCACACATCACTGGCCGGCTTCAGGGCGTCGAAGTCGCCGCCGGTGCCGCGCAGTTCTGCGCAGGCCTGGGACGCGGCCGGGTGGGTGCCGGAGGCCGTGGGGGCGCACGTCAGGGTGACGGCGCGCTCCGGGGTGGCCGTGGCCACGTCGTTGCCGTGGCCGGTGGTGAGGACCAGCGCCGAGGGGGCGTAGAGCGACGACGGGGCGGCGCCCGGTGCAGCGACGGCGGCCCCTGTCAGGGGTCCGCAAACGGCGGCGGCCGTGAGGCCGAAGGCCGCTGCCCAGCGCGCGGTGTTCCGCATTGTGTGCATCCTTCCGCTCGAACAGACGAGGTGCCGGCCCGGACCCGGTCGGACCGGGGCGGCGAGCGCCACTCTGCCGAGTCCGCCGTCGAAACTCACATCGAACACATGGGTTTCGGTAACCTTTCGTGTTGAAGCAGTGGCGTGAAGTCACGGAATCCGCACACCGTGACCCCGGAACTGAGCGGGTCCCGGTCTCCCCGGCCTTCCGGATGGCCGAAAATCAGCGCTTCGTTAATCGTCCTGAAACATTCCGGCTCCGCCCTCGGCGAACCCCTTCGTGACCCCTTGTGTTCATGAATTGATCAGCGTAATTCTCATTACATGATTACGACAGAGCAGAGAGAGAAGCTGCGCGGCTGGTTCGCCGGCCGGCTGCCCGACGCGCTCTTCGAGGAACTGGTCGAGGTGACCGCCGACCGCGAGGAGATCACCGTGATCGGGCGCATCCCCGAGCCGCGCCTCGCCGAGGGCGCCTCGGACGCCGAGCGGGAGACCGCCCTGCGCGCCCGGATCCAGGAGTTCCGGGAGCGCACGCGCGAGGACCGGGTGGAGGTGGCCCGTGAGGCCGAGCACCTGTTCCGCCGGAAGGTCTCCTGGGGCGTGGTGTGCGGCGCCGAGCGGGCCCTGTTCACGCATGTGGCCGCGCCGGTGATGACCCGGCTGCGCCAGCCGGAGCGCCAGGTCCTGGACACCCTCATCGCGGGCGGCGTCGCGCGCAGTCGCAGTGACGCCCTCGCCTGGTGCGTGCGCCTGGTCCAGCGCCACACCGACGACTGGCTGACCGAGCTGCGTGAGTCGCTGGAACACGTCCAGCGGGTGCGGGCGCAGGGGCCCGACGCGGAGGAGGTGGCCGATTCCTCCACCGAGGACGGTGAAGATGGATGATTCGTCCTCTGGCAGGGGTCTTCGCCGGCGCCGTACCGTCGGCAGACCCCTTCGGACGGCCCGCGCCCGCGCCGCACACCCCGTGGCGCCGACGGCCGTTCGCCACCGCCGCGCCACCAAGCGCTCCATCGCCGCGTCCCCGCTGGAGCCCCCGTGACCCGTCAGTCCCCCGACTCGCCCACCGCGCCGCCGCCGTCCCTCACCGAGGTCGAGCCCTACGGCGTCGAGCGCATCCCCGACGCCGACCGCACCGCGACCCCGCTCGACCTGTTCCGGGTCGCCTTCGGCGGCGCCAACACCTTCTCCACCTGCGTGCTGGGCGCCTTCCCGATCCTGTTCGGGCTCTCCTTCTGGCAGGGGCTCGCGGCCACCCTCCTCGGGGTCGTCGCGGGCGCGTTGATCCTCTGCCCGATGGCCGTCTTCGGGCCGGTGAACGGCACGAACAACGCGGTCTCGTCCTCGGCCCACCTGGGTGTGCACGGCCGGGTGGTCGGCTCGTTCCTGTCGCTGCTGACGGCCGTCGCGTTCTTCTCGATCTCGGTGTGGAGCTCCGGCGACGCCCTGGTCGGCGGCGCGCACCGGCTGTTCGGCCTGGAACGCGGCACGCCGTCGTACGTCGTCGCGTACGCCCTGTTCGCCGGGCTGGTCCTCGCGGTGTGCGTGTACGGCTTCCGGTTCATGCTCTTCGTCAACAAGATCGCCGTGGCCTCGGCCACCGTGCTGTTCCTGCTGGGCGCCATCGCCTTCGCCGGTGACTTCGACCCGTCGTACGCGGGGGTGTTCACGGCCTCGGCGGACGCCTCGACCCGGTCCCTCTTCTGGCCGTCGTTCACAGGTGCGGCCCTGATCGTGCTGTCCAACCCGGTGTCGTTCGGCGCCTTCCTTGGCGACTGGTCGCGCTACATCCCGGCGAACACGCCCCGCCGCAAGGTGGTCGGCGCCGCGTTCCTCTCCCAGATCGCGACCCTGCTGCCGTTCGTCTTCGGGCTGGCGACCGCGAGCATCATCGCGACGAAGGCACCGAAGTACGTCGACCCGGCCGCGCCCGACTTCGTGGGCGGGCTGCTGGCGATCTCGCCGAGCTGGTTCTTCCTGCCGGTGTGCCTGCTCGCCCTGATCGGCGGCATGTCGACGGGCACCACCTCGCTGTACGGCACCGGTCTGGACTTCTCGTCGGTCTTCCTGAGGCTCTCGCGCGTGCAGGCGACGCTGCTGGTCGGCGTGCTGTCGATCGCGTTCATCTTCGTCGGCCGGTTCGGTCTGGACCTCGTGCAGTCGATCTCCACGTTCGCCACGATGATCATCACCTGCACCACGCCGTGGATGGTCGTCATGATGCTCGGCTTCCACACCCGGCGCGGCTGGTACGACCCCGACGCGTTGCAGGTCTTCAACCGCCGTCAGCGCGGCGGCCGTTACTGGTTCGCGCACGGCTGGAACTGGCGCGGCATGACGGCCTGGTGGGTCTCCGCGGTGATCGGGGTGCTCTTCACCGACATCCCGGGCCAGTTCGTCGGCCCGCTCGGGAACCTGGCGAACGGGGTCGACATCAGCCTGCCCCTGTCGCTCGCGGTGGCCGCCGTCCTGTTCCTGGCGCTGCTGCGGCTCTTCCCCGAGCCCCGGGTGGCGTACGGGCCCGAGGGACCGCGGCTGGCCCGTACCGTCGAGGCTCCGGTACCCCCGATCACCGGTCCCGGCGCCCCCGCGGACGACGTGTCGCAGGCGCTCGCGGCCGAGGGCGGCCGATGAGCGCCTGGCTCGACCTGTCGGTGCCCGTGGTCACCGGGATGCCCGTGTATCCCGGTGACCCGGAGGTCACGGTCTCCCCCGCCCTGCGGGCCCCGGCCGACGGTGTCAACGTCCTGTCGCTGCACCTGGGTTCGCAGTCCGGCACGCACGTCGACGCGCCGTACCACCTCGACGACGCCTGGCCCCGGCTGGACGAGCTGCCGCTGGGCCGGTTCGCCGGGCCCGCGGTCGTGGCCGACGTCCGGGGGCTGCCGCCCCGGTCACCCCTCACGCCGGCCCTGCTGTCCCCCGCGCTCGACGCCCTCGCCGAGGCAGCCGGCGCGCTGCTGCTGCTCGCCACGGGCTGGTCGGCGCACTGGGGCACCGACGCCTACCTCGACCACCCGTGGCTGACCCCCGAGGCCGCCGAGGCCGTGGTGGGGGCCGGCGTCCGCACGGTGGCCGTGGACGCGCTCAGCGTGGACCCGACGCGCCGGCCGGACGGTTCCCCCGCCGGGCACGGCCTGCCGGCGCACCGGGTGCTGTGCGGCGCGGGCGGCGTGATCGCCGAGAACCTCACCGGCCTCGACCGCCTGGTCGGGGCGGAGCCGGTCGAGGTGTTCCTCTTCCCGCTGAGGCTCCCCGGGGCGGACGGCGCCCCCGTGCGGGCGGTGGCCCGGATCTGCTGAGTGGAATGCTCAACTCCGGGGCGATGACGGGTGGTTGTCACCTTCATCCGGTACGTTGACGCCCATGACCGATTTCGTACTGGTGGCGGGCGCCTGGCTGGGCGCGTGGGCGTGGGACGAGGTGGCGGCCGACCTGCGCGCCGCCGGCCATGCGGTGCACGCCCTGACCCTGTCCGGGCTGGCCGAGAAGCGGGAGGTGCCCGCGGGACAGCAGACCCACGTCCAGGACATCGTCGACGAGGTGGAGCGGCTGGATCTGCGGGACGTCGTCCTGGTCGGGCACAGCTACTCGGGCGTGCCCGTCGGACAGGCGGCCGAGCGGATCGGCGACCGGTTGCGCCGGGTGGTGTTCGTCGACTCCAACGTGCCGGCGGACGGGGTGTCGTTCCTCGACGGCTTTCCCAGCGACCACATCCGCAAGGAGCTCGCCGAGCACGGCGACGTGTGGCCGCTGCTGCCCGCCGCCGCCTACGCGAACCAGGACCTCACCAACGAGCAGATCGACCGGCTCCGCTCCGAGGGCACCCCTCACCCCGCGGCCACCCTCACCGAACCGGCCGTCCTGCGTCGGCCGTTGGACGAGCTGCCGGCCACGTACGTCAAGTGTGTGCTGGACGGCCGCGCTCCGCTGCCCGCGGTGGCCGAGGCGCTCAAGGGCGGCCGCTGGGAACTGGTGGAGCTGAACACCGGGCACTGGCCGATGTTCTCCACGCCCCGGGACCTGGCCCGGATCCTGGACGAGGCGGCCACCCGCGGCTGAGCCCCTGCCCTACCCGCCAGTATGGTCGGGCCGCACGCGTACTCAGCGACGAGAGGCGGACGGCCGGATGGCGAAGCACTGGGCGGACTTCCAGTACGAGATCTATCTGAACGGGATGACGGGTGCCGTGCCCCGGCTCCCCACCGACCTGACCCGGCTCGAGGAGCTGGCCGAACACCGGCTCGGCCCGGGCCCGGTGGGGTACGTGGCGGGAAGCGCGGGCGACGGCAGCACGGCCCGCGCCAACCGGGCCGCGCTCGCCCGGCGGCGGATCGTGCCGCGCATGCTGCGGGACGTGTCCGCGCGCGACCTGTCGGTCGAGGTGCTCGGCCGACCGCTGCCGGCGCCGCTGGCACTGGCCCCCGTCGGCGTGCTGTCGATCATGCATCCGGACGCCGAGTCCGCCGCGGCCCGGGCCGCCGCGGCCCAGGGTGTGCCGTACGTCCTGTCCTCGGCCTCGAGCACGCCGATGGAGCAGGTGGCCGAGGCGATGGGGGACGCCGAGCGGTGGTTCCAGCTGTACTGGGGCAAGGACCGTGAGGTGACCCGGAGTTTCCTGGCCCGGGCGAGGGCCGCCGGGTTCTCGGTGCTCGTGGTCACCCTGGACACCCCCCTGCTGGCGTGGCGGCCCCGCGACCTGGACCAGGCGTACCTGCCGTTCCTGCACGGGGTGGGCACCGCCAACTACTTCACCGACCCGGCGTTCCAGGCAGGACTCGCGAGGCCCGTGCACGAGGACCCGAACGCGGCGGTGCTGCACTTCCTCGGCCTGTTCGGGGACCCGGGCCACACCTGGCCGGACCTGGCGTACCTGCGGGAGCACTGGGACGGTCCGATCGTGCTCAAGGGCGTCCTGCACCCGGACGACGCCCGGCTCGCCGCCGACGCCGGGGTGGACGGCGTGGTGGTGTCCAACCACGGCGGCCGGCAGGTGGCCGGATCGGTCGCCGCGGCCGATGCGCTGCCCCGGGTCGCGGACGCGGTCGGCGACCGGTTGACCGTGCTGTTCGACAGCGGGGTGCGCACCGGCGACGACGTGTTCAAGGCGCTGGCCCTCGGCGCGCGGGCGGTGCTGCTCGGGCGGCCGTACGTCTACGGGCTCGGGCTGGACGGGCAGGCCGGGGTGGAGCATGTCATCCGGTGCGTGCTGGCGGAGCTGGACCTGACGCTCGCCCTGTCCGGGCACACCGGCCCGGGGACGGTGACAGCGGCGGACGTGGCCGAGGCCCCGTCCTGACCCCGGGCCGCCCGGCGCTCCGCGACGTGCCGCGACAGCTCGTCAGGCGTAGGCGACGCCGTTGTGGCCGGTCGCGCAGTTCCCCGCGCCCCTTTGGGGCGTGGGAGCGCCCCTGCCGGCGACCGACAGCGAGTCCGGGCTCGCCGAGGCCGCGTCCGCCGTCCAGCGCTGCCCCGCGGAGCGATCGCGGACCTTGACCACGAGGTCGGCGCCCGCGTCCTCGGTGGCCGTGGCGAGCGCCAGCGTCTCGTCCCAGCGGGGCAGCAACTCGCCCTGCGCCGTGAGGTCGTAGCGCACGTCGTCGCCCCGCTTCGAGCCGGCGTCGGCGCAGGTGCCGAGGATCACCACGCCGGCGTCGACGTGCGAGTCCAGGCACAGCCCCGAGTCGGCCGCGCTGCGCAGCAGCCCGTCGGCGTCGTACGTCCACTGCTGGGTCAGGGCCGAGGAGCAGACGGCGAGGGCCGTGCTCGCCCCGGCCTTCGGTGTGCCCTTGATGTCCAGGCACAGGTCCGCGGCGGCGTTGCGCAGCCGGGTGGGGCGTCCGGCTGCGGGCCGTGCCGCGGTGCCGGGCGCGGTGACCGTGGCGCGCGGGGAGCGGCCGGCGGCGGTGCCGGGGACGGCACTGGTGGAGGCGACCGGGTCGGTGCCGTCCCCGCCGTCCGGCCACACGCTGATCGCGAGGACGGTCGCGAGCAGTCCGGCCGAGGCCACGCCGACGCCGGTGAGCAGGGTCCTGGAGGACCAGGCGGTGCCGGGGATCCGGGCGAGCGGTCCTGGCTCGCCGCCGGCACGCCGCCGGCCGCGGGAGGCCGGGATCCGCGCCGGGGGCTCGCCGTCGCCGCGCCGGCGGCCGCGGGGCAGGGCGGCGCGGGCGAACAGGCCGGGCTTGTCGCCGCCGCGCCGGCGTCCGCCGGAGCGCCGGGAGCCACCGCGGGCGGGGCCGGAGCGGCGGCCCGGGCGGGATTCGAGGTAGCGGCGGGCGCCCCAGCCGAGCACGGCCTCGGCCAGCAGCACGCCCAGCGCGGCGTCGGCGTGCCCCAGTTGCTCGGCTGCGTGCCGGCAGTAGGAGCAGGCGGACAGGTGTTCCTGGACGTCGGGCAGCAGGGCGCCGCCGCGGCGGATCGGGACGTCGAGCAGGCGGTTGTAGTAACGGCATTCCTTGCCCGGTGCGAGTTCCCGGTGGGCGCGCACCAGCCCCTCCCGGAATTTGTCGCGCGCCTGCTCGAGTGCGGCCGCCGCGCTCTCGACGTCCACGCCGAGCAGCCCCGCGGGAATGGTTATCGGCTCGGCCTCGACCTCGATGTGCCACAACAGCGTCTGCTCCAGCCGGGGAAGGGCGTGGAAGGAGCGGTCCGACAGGGCGCGGTTCTCCGGTATCAGGGTCTTCGCGGCGCGCATGCCGCGGCCCCCGGCGGGTTTCCCGAGCCCGGGCAGTACGGCGGTGATCCGGTCGGTGCCGGACCAGTTCACGACCGTGTCGCGGACCGCCACCAGCAGCCGGGGCCGCAGCGCCTCGGCGGGTTCGCCGAGCGCGAGCCGGCCGAGGACCTGGTGGAAGGCGGTGGCCGTGACCATGTGCGCGAGTGGCCCGGACAGCGCCAGGCAGACGACCGCGTAGTCCTGGGCCGGCTGCCAGTGCCGGGCCATCAGGAGGGCGGCGGACCGGGAGCCCTCCGCGTCGGAGCCGGCCCGCAGCGGACCGGCGAGCGACTCGTCGGACTCCCCGGGGTCGCCGCCGGGCGGCGGAAAAGGAGGACGAGGCGGGTGGGGGGTGGGCACTGAGCGGGTTCCTTTTGGTACGTGCTGCGTTGGTTCTTACCTGTGCGGCGCGCGGTGGGGAATTGGCCGGATTTCAACCGGTGAAGTTCCACAACTGCCGGAAGAACCCCGGACTTTACCCCCCGCACGGGCGTTTCAACCCTTGCACAACTTCCACATGAGCAACAAGGCGCCCGCACAACATCCATAGTTTTGAAGGAAAGTCAGATATAGGGGGCTGCCCGCTCCGGCGCATCGGCTTTCGTATTTCACGCGCCTCTCGGATCGGGGAGCTCTCAGATCTGCCAGGACCGCAGCCGGTCGGCAGCGCCGTACACGTCGGCCTTGCCGGAGATCAGATCGCGCGCGAGGTCGACGAGGGCGCCGTAGGGCGGGTCGATGCCGACGCCGCTGACGAACATGTAGGACACGGCGGTCGCGCAGGCGAAGCGGGCGTTGGCCGCAGGCAGGGGCTTGAGCACGGCGAGGGTGTGCAGCAGGGCGGCGGCCCGCCAGGCGGGGTCGGAGTCCACGCCGAGCCGCGGCGGATCCACGCGGTGCCGGGCGACGGCGGCGACCAGCGCGGAGAAGTCGTCGACCGCGGGCTGGTCGGGCAGGACCTCCTCATGGCGCTGGAGCAGCCAGGGGACGTCGATGTGGATGACGGACATGCGTCAGGCGGCCTCGTCCTTCGCGGCGGGTTCGTCGTCGGGGAAGGCCGCCGCGAACTCCTCGGCGTGCGCGGCGAAGAACCGCCGGAATGCCTCGGCGCCCTCCTGCAGGGCCCGGTGCCGGGCTATGTCGGCGGCCGCGGCCTCACGCACGAGGGCCTTCATCGACGTACCGCGCTCCTTGGCGATCTGCCGCAGGTCCTCGAGTTCCCGATCGCTGAACTCCACGTTGAGAGCTGGCATGCCCCTCACCGTACCGCCGCGGGTACTCAGCCGTAAATATCTGCAGGTCATGCGCCCTCTCCCCCGGTACCCGGGAGGTGGTCGCGATGGTCGTCGGGGACGTCGTCGGACACGGCGTGGAGGCCTCGGCCACCATGGGCCGGCGGCGACGCCAGCCCCGGCGAGATCGGCGCGACCTGCCTGCACGCCGTCTACGACCCGGCGTCCCGGCGCTACCGGCGCTGCGCCCTGACCCGCGCCGGGCACCCGCCGCCCGTGCCGGACCTGCCCGCCGGTCCCCGCTGGGCCTCGGCGGGCTGCGCTTCGAGTCGGCCGAAGCGGCACTGCCCGAGGGCCGCGAGCTGCTGTACGAGGCGCTCGCCGGGCGCACGGACTCCCTCGGCACGGTCTGCGACCGGGTTCTGCACGCCCTGCTGCCGCCGGGCGGTGTCCCCGACGACATGGCGCTGCCGCTCGCCCGCACCCAGGGGCTGCCCGCCTCGCAGGTGGCGACCTGGCGCACCCCGGCCGACCCGGCGCTGGGGCAGCCGGCACCACCCGGAGGGCAAGACGATCGGGGCGGAACCGTCCCTCTCCGAGGAGGGCCGGTAGGGATCAGGACCCCGCCAGCCAGGGACGTACCTGTTTGCGGGCCTCGTGCAGGCGGGACTTGAGGGTGCCGAGCGGGATGCCGACGCGCTCGGCGACCTCGGCGTAGTCCAGCTGGCAGATGTCCCGGTAGACCAGCGGCGCGACCAGGTGCGGATGCGTCCGCTCCAGCCGGTCCAGCGCCTCCAGCAGATCCACCCGGGATCCGGCGATGACGCTGGTGGTCCTCGGGTCGACGGCGTACGACGGCTCGATCGCGGCCGGCTGCTCGGCGGCCCGCCGCTTCAGCTCGCGGTACTTCTGCCGGGCGCAGTTGGCGACCACGGTGTACAGCCAGGTGCTGAAGCGGCTGCGGCCCTCGAAACCGGAGATGTGCCGGGCCACCTGGAGCAGCACGTCCTGGGCGGCCTCCTCGGCGTCCTCCCGGCACGGCAGGAAGCGCCCGCAGCGGCGCAGGACCTCCGGCCGGATCTCAGCGAGCAGCCGGTCCAGGGCCGCGCTGTCGCCGGCGGCGGCCCGCCGGGCGAGGTCATCCATCGGCGCCTGGTCCTGCACGGACGGGCCCTCCTTCGAGTCGATCTCAGGCCAGGCATGATAGTCGTATGCACTCCCTGGAGCGGATCGGCCGCTACCGCCTCGAACGGCCGCTGGGCACCGGCGCCTTCGCCACGGTCTGGCTCGCCCACGACGACGAGCTTCAGGCCCCCGTCGCGGTGAAGGTCCTCGCCGACAACTGGGCACACCGGCTCGACATCAGGGACCGCTTCCTTTCCGAGGCGCGGCTGCTGCGCCGGGCCGGCTCCAACCGCGTGGTGCAGGTCTACGACATCGGTGAGCTCCCCGACGGCAGGCCGTACTTCGTCATGGAGTACGCCGACGGCGGCACCCTCGCCGACCTGCTGGCGGGCGGGCCGCTGCCGGTGGGCCACGCGCTCGCGCTGACGGCCGAGGCCGCCCGGGCGGCCGCCGCGCTGCACGAGGCGGGCATCGTGCACCGCGACATCAAGCCGACCAATGTGCTGCTGCACACCGCACCGGACGGCACCCGCCGGGTGCTGCTGGCCGACCTGGGGCTCGCCAAGAGCCTCGCCCAGGCCTCGGTGCTCACGCTGGCCGCGGGCTCGGCGGGCTATCAGCCGCCGGAGCAGGCCGAGCCCGGCGAGGGCATAGACGAGCGCGCCGACGTCTACAGCCTGGGCGCGGTCGGCTACGAGCTGGTGACCGGGAGTGTGCCGGGCCCGCCGGGGAAGGTCGTGCCGCCCGGGCAGCTGCGGCCGGACCTCGGCGAGGACGTGGAGCGGGCGCTGCTGTGCGCCCTGGAACCGGACCGGGCGCGGCGCTGGCCCGGCGCGCAGGCGTTCGCGAACGAGCTGGACCGGCTGGCGGCGGGATCGCCGGCGCTCCGGCCCTCCCGGCGGCTGGACGGTGTCCGCGGCCGGCTGAACACGGTGACGCTGTCCCTGGCCGCGCTCCTCGCCGCGGCCGCGGCCGCGGCCACGGTGACCGTGCTGATCCACCACGGCGGCTCCTCGGACGGGGTGCGGGTGACGGACTCGACCGGACGGGTGGCCGTGCGGGTGCCTTCCGACTGGAGCCGGGAGCTGCGCGACTCCGGCTGGGACCCGGGCGCGCTGGGGCTCACCAAGGGGCACGAACCGGGGCTGGTGGTCGCCGACGACCTGAACCGGTGGCCCGACCTGGGCAGGTCCGTGGACGGCGTGTTCGTCGGGCTGAGCGAGCACGGCGACGTCGGCGCGAAGGTGAAGGCCCTCGCCCACTCCGGCTGCCGCTACTCGGGCAGCCGCACCTTCGCCGACGGCGACTGGCACGGCCTGGTGCGGGCCTGGAGCGGCTGCCCGGACGGCGGCTCGGTCACCGAGTCCGCGCTGAACCCGGCGGGCGGCGCCACGCAGCCCCAGGTGTACGTGCAGGTGCGGGAGCGGGGCGACACGGACGCGACCGACGGCATACTCCGTTCGCTGAGCGTGACCTGACGGGCGGCTGGCGGTGCTCACAACGGGGAAGAAATCCCTGCGTGCCGAACTTTTCCCGGGTTCGGCGCATCGGAGTGTGAGGACGGCGCACCCGGCGCCGTCAGGCACGCGGTCCGTCGCGTGCCGTGACCATCCAGGAGTGTTGAGCGACATGGTGTACACACCCCGGTCCGCGCGGCACGGAGCCCTGCTCGTGGGCACGGTCGCCGTGCTGGGCCTGCTGACCGCGTGCGGCAACGGCAAGGACGTCCACAGCAACCCGCCGATCACGGCCTCGGGTACCGCCGCCCCCGCGACCGGCACCACGAAGGGCCCGGAGTCCACCACGTCCGCCCCGGCCGGCAAACCCAGTGCCGCCCCGTCGTCGTCCACCACGAAGGCCACGGCGTCGACGGGTGGCGGTACGGCCACGGCCGGGGCGAGCGCCCGCTGCCACACCTCCCAGCTGCGCGCCTCGGTGGGCCGCAACGACCCGGGCGCCGGCCAGGAGAACTTCCCGGTCGTCCTCACCAACAAGTCCGGCCGGACGTGCACCGTGCACGGCTATCCGGGCACGGCGTTCGTCAACGCCTCCGGCACCCAGCTCGGCCCGGACCCCCAGCGCGAGTCGGGCTCCCCGGCCACGATCACCCTCAGGCCCGGGCAGAGCGCCTGGGCCGGGCTGACCTTCTCCAACCCCGGTGTCAGTGGCGCCAAGACGGCGACCCCGGCCGCGCTGCTGGTCACGCCGCCGGACGAGCGTGACACGCTGAAGGTCGCGTGGACCGGCGGCGCGGTGCCGGTCTCCGGGAACTCCTCGACCGTCTTCACCTCGGTGCTCAGCCCCGGCACCGCTCCCTGACCCGTCTGCTTCCCGACCTCACCGACACCCCCGACACGAACCCCGCTGCCCCACCCCCCGGGCAGCGGGGTTCGTCATGTGCGCGCCACAACTGTCACAGGACGGCAACAGCCGCAGGGGGCCGCGATCTTTCCGCCGGACCCCGCCATCGAACCCGACGACCCACACCGGCGAACAGGCCCCCAAGGGGCCGCGACAAGGAAATCGGGGAGAAGATGAGCGGGATCTCACGCAGGCAGGTGCTGACGGCGGGCGCGGCGGCGGGCGCCCTGGGCACGCTGGCCGCGTGCTCCTCAGGCACCGGCCTCTCGATCGGCGGCCCCGCGGACGGCAAGGGCACCGCCCAGGCCCGGCCGGCGAAGCCGATCGGTGACGGCTCCACGGCCGACACCGGCCCCCAGCCCCACCAGCCGAAGCCCGAACGGCTCAAGCCCGGCCAGAAGCCCCCGCAGTTCGTGGTGTTCTCCTGGGACGGCGCGGGCGAGGTGAGCAACCAGCTGTTCTCCCGGTTCCGCAAGGTGGCCGCCGACCACGGCGCCAAGATGACGTTCTTCCTCAGCGGCATCTACGCACTGCCCGAGTCCAAGAAGCACCTGTACCGCCCGCCGCAGCACCCGGTCGGCGCCTCCGCCATCGGCTACCTCGCCGACCGGCACATCCACGCCACCCTGCAGCAGGTCCGCGGGGCCTGGCTGGAGGGCCATGAGATAGGCACCCACTTCAACGGTCACTTCTGCGGCGCGACCGGCGTGCGCAACTGGTCCCCGGCCGAGTGGCGCAGCGAGATAGACCAGGCGATGGCCTTCGTCACCCAGTGGAAGACCAACACCGGCTTCACCGATCTGGAGCCGCTCCCCTTCGACTACCACAAGGAGCTGATCGGCGGCCGTACGCCGTGCCTGGAGGGCCAGTCCAACCTGCTGCCCACGGCCGCGGCCCTCGGCTGGAAGTACGACGCCAGCTCCCCCGGCGGCCTCCAGATCTGGCCGGACAAGGTGCAGGGCGGCAAGATCTGGGACTTCCCGCTGCAGTCCGTACCGTTCCCCGGGCACAACTTCCAGGTGCTGTCGATGGACTACAACATGATGTTCAACCAGTCCGCCGGGAACCCGAACGGCGACCGCGCCCAGTACGACGCCTGGCGCACCCAGGCGCGGGACGCGTACGTCGCCGGTTTCCAGCGGGCGTACACGACCAACCGCGCCCCCTTCTTCATCGGCAACCACTTCGAGCGCTGGAACGGCGGCATCTACATGGACGCCGTCGAGGAGGCGATCGGGAAGATGGCCGCGTACGGCGACGACGTGCGTTTCGTGTCGTTCAAGCAGCTCGTGGCCTGGCTGGAGGCACAGGACCCGGCGGTGCTGCGCAAGATGCGCACGCTGGTGCCGGGACAGGCCCCGACGGGCGGCTGGGCGGAGTTCCTGGGCGCGGCGGGCAGCCGGTCGTCGTAAGACGTTCGACGTCTTCTGTTTTCATGGGCGGGCACTCCCACGTGATCGCTTCCGGAAGGACCCGCCCTGAACACCCCGCTCGCCGAAGCACTGTCCGCCGTGCTGCTCGTCGCCGTCCTCGCCTGGGCCGTCGTACGGCCCTTCGGGTGGCCGGAGGCGGTCATGGCCGTGCCCGCCGCCGGTGTCGCGGTCGCCACCGGAGCGATCTCGCTGGACCACGCAAGGGCCGAGGCGGAGCGGCTCGGGCCGGTGGTCGGGTTCCTCGCGGCGGTACTGGTGCTCGCCCACTTCTGTGACGTGGAGGGGCTGTTCCAGGCGTGCGGGGCGTGGATGGCCCGGTGGGCGCGGGGCCGCCCGGTGCGGTTGCTGACGGCGGTCTTCGCGCTGGCGTCGGCCATCACCGCCGTGCTCAGCCTGGACGCCACGATCGTGCTGCTCACGCCGGTGGTCTTCGCCACGGCCGCACGGACCGGCGTACGGCCCAAACCGCATGTCTACGCCTGTACGCATCTGTCGAACACCGCGTCACTGCTGCTGCCCGTGTCCAATCTGACGAACCTGCTCGCGTTCGCCGCGAGCGGTCTGAGCTTCACCCGGTTCGCCGCGCTGATGGCGCTGCCGTGGCTGGGGGCGATCGGCGTCGAGTACGTGGTGTTCCGGCGGTTCTTCGCCCGTGACCTGGCGGCGGCGGCACCGGCGGGCCGGGAGCGCGGTGAGGCCCCGCGGATGCCGCTGTTCGCGCTGGTGACCGTCGCCTGCACGCTGGCGGGGTTCGTGGTGGCGTCGGCGTTCGGCGTGGAGCCGGCCTGGGTCGCGGCGGCGGGCGCGCTGGTGCTGGCGGGCCGGGCGCTGCTGCGCCGCAGGGCGACCCCGCTGGCCGTCGTACGGGCGGCCGCCCCGGCCTTTCTCGCGTTCGTGCTGGCGCTGGGCATCGTGGTGCGGGCGGTCGTCGACCACGGGCTCGCGGACGTGCTCGGGCACGCCCTGCCGGGCGGGACCGGGCTGCCGGCGCTGCTCGGGATCGCCGCGCTCGCCGCGGTCCTGGCGAACCTGATCAACAACCTGCCCGCCGTGCTGGTCCTGCTGCCGCTGGCCGCGCCGGCCGGGCCGGGCGCGGTGCTGGCCGTGCTGCTCGGCGTGAACATCGGCCCCAATCTGACCTACGCCGGGTCGCTGGCGACACTGCTGTGGCGGCGGATCGTGCACCAGCACGAGCACGGTGTGGACCTCGGGGAGTTCACCCGGCTGGGCCTGCTCGCCGTGCCGTCCTCCCTCGCCGTCGCGGTGGTGGCACTGTGGGGATCGCTGCAGGTTCTCTGAGCTGCGCGGGCACCGAAGGAGGCCGACCGGATGCGTGTGATCGCCTGGCTTGTCGAGGGCACCTGGCCCGCCTGCGTGGACGCCGTGCGCAGCCATGCGCCGGACCCCGCCGAGGTGGTGCTGCTGCACGTCAGCGGGCCCGAGGTGCCGGGTCTCGCGCACGGCGCGTTCGCGGGGCTCCTCGGCCGGGGGCATCCGGAGCGTGACCCCGGCGGCCTCCTCGAGGCGCTCGGCGGGAGTTCGGCCGCCGAACTGCTCGCCGCGGCCGCGGAGCGGCTGGGCCGGCCGTGTGTGTGCGAGGAACGGTCGGGCCGGGTCGAGCGGGAGGTGGTGGCCGCCGCCGAGGGTGCCGATCTGCTGGTGCTGGCCCGGGACGGCGACCGGTCCCGGCTCGGGCCGAGGAGTCTCGGTCCGGCCGCCCGGTTCGCCGTCGACCACGCGCCCTGCCCGGTACTGCTGGTGTGGCCGGAACCGGCCCCGGGACTGGGCACGATCCCGCCGCCACCGCCGCACCACCCCTGAGTCAGCGGTGGTGGTGCTCGCCGCCGCCGTAGCCCCCGCCGCAGTAGTACGGGTACGCGGAGCACGGATCGACCGTGGCGGACGGCGCGGGTGACGGCGTGGACCTGGTCGGGGCCGGACTCGGGGTCGGCGACGCGGTGGCCCCGGAGGCCTTCGGGATGGGCGTCGCCCTGGGAGCCGACGGGTGCGGGGTGGCAGCCGGTGACGGGCCGCTGTCGCTGTCCCAGTTGACGTTCTGCATCTGCAGATCGAGCTTGGCGGTGTCCACGGCCCAGCGCTGGGCGGCGCCGGCGGCACGGGTCTTCAGGACCAGGGCGCCGGAGCCGTCGGTGGCGGCCGGGGTGAGCGCCAGGTCCTGGTTCCAGCGGGGTACGAGGGCGCCCTGGAGGGTGAAGTCGTAGCGGACGGTGCGGGCGGCCCTGCCGGTGGCCGAGCAGGGGGCGAGGCGGACCGAGTAGCCGATGTGGGAGTCCAGACACAGGTCGGGGGCGGCGGAGTTGCGCAGCAGCCCGTCGGTCTCGTACGTCCACTGCTGGGCCGGGGTCGCCGAACAGGTGGCGAGTTCGGTCTCGGCGCCGTTGACGGCCTTCTTCCCCACGACGCCGACGCACAGGCCGGAGGCGAGGTTGTGCAGTCGGCCGCGCAGGGCGCCCTGGCCGGCCCTGGCGGCCCCGGCCCAGGAGGCGCCGGGACTCGCGGTGTCCTTGCCGGGCGCCGGTGATGAGGTGCCGGCGCCGGCCGGTGCCGGGCCGGCGCCGGAGCCGAGCACCGACCACAGCACCAGCGGCAGCACGATCAGACCGCTGACCGTGCCCACGGCCAGGGCGAGCTGGCGGCGCCGGGTACGGCGTGCGCGGGCGGCTCGCCGGGCCGAACGGCCGGGGCCGGCTGCTTCGCCTGCTGACTCGGTGGAGGCACGCCGGCGCGGGGTCTTGGCGGAACCGCCGGTCCGCGGGGAGCCGGCCGGGCCACCTGGGGGCCCGAGCCGCCCGGTGACACCAGTCCCGCTCGACGGCTCGGGCATCGAGAAGGCCTCTCCCGACGGGGGTGCGACCGTCTCGGGGCGGGGCGCCGGTTCGGTCGGGGCCTCGGTGCGGCTTGCCCGGGACTCCAGGTAGGCGCCGGCGCCCCAGCCGAGGACCGCCTCGGCGAGGGCGAGCCCGAGGCCGTTGTTGAAGGCGGCGAGCTGGTCGGCGGTCCGGCTGCAGTGGCCGCAGCGCCCCAGGTGCTCACGCAGATCCGGGTCGATGTCCACACCGCCGCGCCGGAACGTCACGTCGAGCATGCGCAGATACCGCCGGCACTCCGCCTCGGGCGCGAGTTCGCGGTGGGCCTGGAGGCACTCCTCGCGCAACCGTTCACGGGCCCGGCGCAGTTCGACGCGGGCGTCCTCCTCGTCCAGGCCGAGCAGGGCCGCGGGTACGGCGAGCGGTTCGGCCTCGACCTCCGTGTGCCACAGCACGGCCCGCGAGGTCTGGGGCACCCGCTGGAACGCACGGGACAGCAGTCTCCGGCCGGGCGGCGGCAGCAGCCGCGCGGTGGCCCGCTCACCGGCGGCCCCGGGCCGCAGTGCCGGGTGGAGGAGTTCCTGGCGGCTGTCGGCGTCCCACTCGGCCGCAATCCTGCGGACGGCGACCAGCACATGGGGACGCCAGGCGGCGGTCGGGCCGACCTGCCGCAGCGATTCCCCGAACAGCCGGGTGAAGGCGGCGGTGGTGAGCATGCCGGCGGCACGCGTCCCGTCCGTGCACAACCGGGCGTAGGCGAAGGCCGCTTCCCAGTGCCGGTCCAGGAGTTCACCGACGGGATGGAGCGCCGGTGTCCCGCCCGTCCACTTCTTCAGCTCGGCACTCAGTTGTTCGTCCGACAGGCCTGCCTCATTCACGACTGCATTCCTCCAGACGTGATACGGAATTAGTCCATACCAATGGGTATGGGAAGGTGGCGGGGCTGCTCGAACGTCCACCTGAGGCGGCTCTTTTGAAGCGTGGGGGGTGTACGGGGAGCGGCCTGGCGCATGCAACGGAATTGCGATGTGCCCGGGCGCCGACGGTGCACACTTTCGCACAGCCGCACACGTATAAACAAGGGATCTTTCGATTATCGACAATGGCCTGTGCGGCCGTTCCTTATTGACGCAGGGTCAAACGAATCCCTTTTCTTCGCATTACCTCCGTTCGCCGGCCCGATACGCGCCGGGCGGCACTCCGTACCGTTCACGGAAGACCCGGCTGAAGTGGAAGGGACTCGGGGACCGTCCGGTGCGCAGGGAGAAAAGGTGCGCGAACCGGGACGGGGACGGGCGTCGGCATCCCGTGCGGGCGGTGGGGGTCCGGGCGCCGGCCTCAGCGACGAGGACGACCTCCTCCAGCGCACACAGGGCGAGTTCGCGCGCCGGGCTGCCCTGGGCCACGGTGACCGGGTCCGGCCCGCGCGGGGCGTGCTGCGCCGGTCCGTGGGCGTCGGCGAGCATCCGGCCGAACGCCGCCTCGATCCGCGCGTACAGCATGGCGGGCACCGAGCTCACCGCGTACAGCCCGTCGGACGCGGCGCACGGGGCGAGCCAGGGCGTCCAGGACGGCCGGGCTGGCAGTGCGTCCACCAGAACCGCCAGTGCCGGGCGCCACGGTGTAGCGGTGGCCGGTGCCCGGCGCGAGCACCACCAGGTCCCCGGCACCGGCACGGGTCCGGGCGGCGCCCTGCCTGAGCGGTCCGGATCCGCCCAGGGTGAGCGTGGCGGCCGGGTGACCACCCGACTTCAGGAGGGGACACATGACGGCCACGGAGAACGGCGCCATCCTGCCCGAGGCGCTCAGGCGGCAGTTCGCACGCGACGGGTTCATCGCCGTACGGGAGTTGTTCGGCCGGTGCGGTGCCGGGACGTTTCGAGCCGCGCCCGGCGGACCCCGACCCGGCGGCCTGGGTGGCCTGCGAGACGGTCGACCGGGACAACGGCGGTCTCGAGGTCGTCCCGGGCACCGACCGGATGGAGCTGTTCTGTCCCGAAACAGCCGACGAGGGGACTGTCCTTCGGCCGCGAGTACGTTCCCCCTCCGGTCGGGCTGACCCCCGTTCCTGTGCAGGCGGTTACCGGGACTCGGCCTCAGTGGCCGCTGATGGCACGCGCGGTGTACGGCTGCTCCAGCTCCTCGATCTCCTTCTCCGTCAGCTCCAGTTCCACGGCGGCCACCGCGTCCTGGATGTGGTGGGGTTTGGCGGCGCCGACGATCGGGGCGGCCACCGTGTCCTGGTGCAGCAGCCAGGCGAGGGCGATCCGGGCGCGGGGCACGTCCCGGTCGTTCGCGATCCGGGTGACGGCCTCCACGATGGAGCGGTCGCTCTCCAGGTACAGGCGGCTGCCGAAGTTGTCGTTCGCACTGCGCTCGGTGACGGTGCCCCAGTCGCGGGTCAGCCGCCCCCGGGCGAGCGGGCTCCACGGCAGCACGCCGACGCCCTGGTCCGCGCAGAGCGGCAGCATCTCCCGCTCCTCCTCGCGGTAGAGGAGGTTGTAGTGGTTCTGCATGGACACGAACGCCGTCCAGCCGTGCCGCTCCGCCGTGTACTGCAGCTTGGCGAACTCCCAGGCGTACATCGAACTCGCCCCGATGTAGCGGACCTTGCCCGCCCTGACCACGTCGTGCAGCGCCTCCATCGTCTCCTCCACGGGAGTGGCGTGGTCGAAGCGGTGGATCTGGTAGAGGTCGACGTAGTCGGTGCCGAGGCGGCGCAGGCTGTGGTCGATCTCGGCCATGATGGCCTTGCGGGACAGTCCGGCGCCGTTGGGGCCCGGCCGCATCCGGCCGTTCACCTTGGTGGCCAGCACGATCTCGTCGCGGTTCGCGAAGTCGCGCAGCGCCCTGCCGACGATCTCCTCGCTGGTGCCGTCCGAGTAGACGTTGGCGGTGTCGAAGAAGTTGATGCCCGCCTCCAGCGCCTGCTGGATGAGCGGGCGGGACGCCTCCTCGTCGAGGGTCCACTCGTGGACACCGCGGTCGGGCAGGCCGTAGGTCATGCAGCCCAGACAGATCCGCGACACGTCCAGGCCCGTCGAACCGAGCTTCACGTACTGCATCGTTGCTGCTCCTGCCTTCGGGACGATGGTCACCGACGAGCGTACGACGTGGCCCGGCACCGACTTGACGACCGAACCGCACGGGCGGTTGGATCCCGACACGTGCCGCGCCGCCCGGCGTGGGCAGGACGGAGCGGACGTGCCCCCCAAGCGTGCCCTGCGCGCCGCGGACTCCCGGCGGACCGCGGGCGCTCTGGCAATGACGGCTCTGATCGTCGCCCTGTCGGCGTCGGCCGGCTGCGATGCGGGCGGTTCCGACAGCTCGGGTGCCTCTGGTGGGTCCGGGGGCACGGGGGCGTCCGGCCGGGCCACCGGGGTGAGGCTGCCGCCGCGGGGCGCGGGGTTCGACTACCAGATCGGCGGCGCCTATCCCCCGCCGAAGGGCGTACGGATCGTCAGCCGGGACCGCTCCGACTCCCCCGCTCCCGGCCTGTACAACATCTGCTACGTCAACGCCTTCCAGGCCCAGCCCGACGAGCGCTCCTCCTGGCCGGCCGACCTGCTGCTGCGCGACGCGCACGGCAAGGCCGTCATCGACACGGACTGGAACGAGGCCCTGCTCGACATCGGCACCCCGGCGGGGCGGGAGCGGGTGGCGAGGCGCGTGAACCGGTGGATCGACGGCTGCGCGGCGAAGGGCTTCGACGCCGTCGAGCCGGACAACTACGACAGCTACACCCGCTCCCGCCATCTGCTCACCGCGGCCGACGCGACCGCCTTCATGACCCTGCTGTCCCGGCACGCGCACGCCCGGCACCTGGCCGTGGCGCAGAAGAACACCGCCGAACTGGCCGGTGTGCGCAGGCGTGCCGGGCTGGACTTCGCGGTGGCGGAGGAATGCGGGCAGTACGACGAGTGCGGGGTGTACGCGAAGGCGTTCGACGACCGGGTCGTGGACATCGAGTACACCGACTCCGGTCTGCGCGCGGCCCTCGCCCACTGGGGCGGCCGGCTGAGCATCGTGCGGCGGGACCGGGACGTGTCCACGCCGGGGAGCAAGGGGTACGTCCGGCGCTCCACCGGTGGTGCCGATGCGCGGTCCGGGGGTGCCGCCGTGCTTCGCTGAACGTCCGCGGCACCGCACGCGTCTCTTCGGGGCGCCGTATGGGTGCCCCCGGGTGACCGCCCGGCGTGGGAGCCGGAGATCGTCGTACCGTCGGTTCATCCTCGGCGCAGAGGACCGGCATCCGGCCGGTCTCGGCCGCCCGGAGGAAAACTCGGTGCCGACTCGTCCCACCACCCTGAGAACCCTGGCCGGCGCGGCGCTGCTGCCCCTGGCTCTCGTCACCCCCGCCTGGGGGCGGCCCGCCGCCGCACCGACGCCGGCGCCCGAGAGCCCGGCCACGCTGTGCGCGACCGCCGGCACCCTGCGCGGCGCACACGGTGAGGAGGCCCAGGTGAGCCTGTGTGCGGACACCGGCTCGCCGAGGCTCACCATCTCGGCCCCGGCCACCTGCCGGCGCGCGGGTGTCCGGGTCCGGTACGCCTGCCGCACCGAGGGCACGTGGACGGTCCGCCACGCCGGCAAGACGCTCGACACCGGAACGCTGCCCGGCTCGCACATGTACCCGGGGCCGGGCACCTACGACATCAGCGCCACCGTGCGGGTGCGGTCGACGCCCTCCGGTGTGGACCTCAAGGGCACGGCGCAGACCACGCTGTCGCTGACCACGCCCAGGGCGAAGGACACGCACGGCATCACCGTCGACCGGACCACGCTGCGCCGCAATGCCACGACGACGCTGACCTACACCGTCCGCCGGGACAGTGACGAGGGTGACGGCAACGCACGGCTGGGCCTGATCGGCGAGGAGGGCACCGGCGTGCGGATCGCCACGGCCGACCGGCGCTGTGTCAACCCGCTGGTCGGCCGGTACCCGGCGAAGACCCGGCTGGCGCACTCCGTGGACTGCGCGCTGACGGAGTTGCAGCCCGGCCATCCGGAGAAGGTGACGGTCCGCGTCACCGTCGGGGCGAAGTGCTCGACGGTGGTGTCGAAGCTCGGTTACTGGCTGCCGAAGGGCCAGGCCCTGGAGACCGGAGACATGCTGGCGGGACCGACGCTGACCTGTCGTTAGCGCGGCGGGAGCAGGTCCAGGGCCCGCTCCCAGGGAAAGTCCGGCCGGGCGCCGTCCGGCCGGACCTCACCGGTGGTGGTGTCGCCGAAGCGGACGCCCATGCCGCGCAGCCGTCGCAGGCTGTCCTGGTAGGCGGGATGGGCGGCCAGCGCGTCGGCGACGCAGGGCAGGACGGCGATCGGTACGCCGAGGCCCGCGGCCTCGCAGAGGGTGCCGACCGCGAGGGTGTCGGCGATGCCGGCCGCCCACTTGTTCAGGGTGTTGAAGGTGGCGGGTGCCACCACGACGGCGTCGGGCGGCGGGAAGGGGCGCGGGTCGGCCGGTGTGCGCCAGGCCGATCTGACGGGGCGGCCCGTCTGTGTCTCCACGGCCGCGCTGTCGAAGAAACCGCCCATCGCGACCGGGGTGGCGATGACCCCGGCCTCCCAGCCCCGTTCCTGGGCGGCGGTGATCAGCTTGCTGACGCCCGCGGCGACACCGGCCGCGCACACGACGACGTAGAGGAAGGGCTTCACGGCCTGTTCGGTCATCCGGGAACCCTACTGAAGCGGGAAGGACACCCCCCGCTCGGCCTCGGGGCGGGGGCCGTGGATCCGGCGCTGCTCCTCGTCGATGGGTACGTCGTTGATGCTCGCCTCCCGCCGGGTCATCAGGCCGTGCTCGTCGAACTCCCACAGTTCGTTGCCGTAGGAGCGCCACCACTGGCCGTCGGCGTCGTGGGACTCGTACTGGAAGCGGACGGCGATGCGGTTGCCGTCGAAGGCCCACAGGTCCTTGCGCAGCGCGTAGTCCAGCTCTCGACGCCACTTGGCGGTGAGGAGGTCGACGATCTCGGCGCGGCCCGTGACGAAGGTGTCGCGGTTGCGCCAGACGGAGTCCTCGGAGTAGGCGAGCGCCACCCTGTGCGGGTCCCTGGTGTTCCAGGTGTCCTCGGCGGCCTGGACCTTCTGTGCGGCGCTCTCGCGGGTGAACGGCGGCAGGGGCGGGCGGTCGGCCATGGTCTCCTCCTGGGCTCGGACAGCACTGGAGAACGACCGTTCTCCCGGTGGCTGCTACCGTAGGAGAACGCTCGTTCTCTCGTCAAGGAACGCAGCGGCCCGCCGAGGAACGCAGCGAGGAGTGATGGTGTCGCCGATGGACAGCGCGGCCGCCCGGGACAGGGCGCTCGACGCCGCCGAGGAGCTGTTCTACGCCCGTGGTGTCCAGTCCGTGGGCATGGACGAACTGCGGGGCGCGTCGGGTCTCTCGCTCAAGCGCCTCTACCAGCTCTTCCCCGCCAAGGAGCAGCTCGTCGCGGCCTACCTGGCGCGGCGGGACGAACGCTGGCGAGGGCGCCTCACCGAGTACGTGGCACGGCGGCGGGACCCGCTGGAGCGGATCCCGGCCGTGTTCGACTGGCTGGAGGGGTGGTTCGGGGAGGACGGCTTCCGGGGCTGCGCCTGGATCAACGCCCACGGAGAGCTGGGCGCCACCTCGGCCCTGGTGGCCGATCAGGTGCGCGCCCACAAGGCGGCGTTCCGGGACTGCCTGGCCTCGCTCGTGGCCGAGGCCGGGCTGCCCACCGCGCTGGCCGGGCCGCTGTTCCTGCTCGCGGAGGGGGCCATGGTGACGGCGGGCATCACCGGGAGCACCGGGCCGGCGGCCGAGGCCCGCGACGCGGCGCGGGCGCTTGTGGCGGCCGCGGGCCGGGGGGAACTCAGCCGACCGTCTCCGACACCGTGATGGCACTCACCGGGCAGGCACGGGCCGCCTCCCGGACCATCGGGTCGCCCGCGCCGTCCTCGCGTCCGGGCAGCAGGGTGCTGTAGCCGTCGTCGTCCTGGGTGAAGACGCCCGGTGCGGTCAGCGCGCACTGACCGGCTCCGATACAGACGTCCTTGTCGATGTCGATGCGCATGAGCAGAGCCTCTTACCAGGTCACGGGGAGTTCCAGCATCCCCTGGATCGTGTCGCCGCCCTTGAAGCGGACGTCCTCGGCCGGGACGGCCAGCCGCAGCCCCGGCAGCCGGGCGAGCAGGCTGCCCAGGGCGATCTCCAGTTCCACGCGCGCGAGGTTCTGGCCCAGGCACTGGTGGATCCCGAAGCCGAACGCCACGTGGTGGCGGGCGGAGCGATGGAAGTCCAGGGTGTCGGGGTCCTCGTACTGGTCCGGGTCGCGGTTGATCACCGAGGTCGAGAAGACCACCCCCTCACCGGCCCGGATCGTGGTGCCGGCGATCTCGATGTCCTCCAGCGCCACCCTGAGCAGACCATCGGCGATGGACAGCATCCGCATCAGCTCCTCGACGGCCGCGGGCAGCAGCGCCGGGTCGGCGCGCAGCTCGGCCAGCCGCTCGGGGTGCTGGAGCAGGGCGTAGGTGCCGAGGGAGATCATGTTGGCGGTCGTCTCGTGGCCCGCGACCAACAGGATGACGGCCAGCGACACCACTTCGTCCCGGGTCAGGGCGCCCTCGCGCAGCTGCTGGTGGACGAGGTCGTCGAGGATGCCGTCGCCCGGTTCGCGCTGCTTCGCCTTGTCGTCGGTCAGCCCTCCGAGGTAGTCCTCCAGGCGGGCGCGGGCCTGCAGGGCGTCCGCCGCGGTCGGGCCGCGCAGCAGCCGGCGGGACTGTTCCTCGAAGAACTCGTGGTCGGCGTACGGCACGCCGAGCAGACGGCAGATCACGATGGAGGGCACGGGCAGCGCGAAGGCGGACACCAGCTCGGCGGGTGGCCCCTGCGCGATCATCGCGTCCAGGAGCCCGTCCACGGTCCGCTGGATCCACGGCCGCAGCCCGGTCGCGCGCTTGAGGGTGAACGACGGGATCATCATCCGCCGCTGCCGCTGGTGCTCCGGGTCGTCCACCCCGAGCAGGGCCACCCTGCGGTCGCGGACACCCGCGAAGCGCTCGGTGGGCATGGGGAAGTCGGGATGGCGGCGGTTGCTGGACAGGCGGGGGTCGGCGAGCAGGGCGCGGGCGGTGGCGTGCGCGGTGACCGCCCAGACCTCACGGCCGTCGAAGAGGGTGACGCGGGACAGGGCGCGCCCGTCACGCAGCGGCGCGTATCCGGCGGGCGGGTGGTAGGGGCAGGTGCGGTCCTGCGGGAAGGCGACGGGGTCGGCCGGGGTCGCCGAGCCGGTGATGTCCGTCAGTTCCGTCATGGAAAGACCTCGCAGACGAAGAAGTGCGTCGTGCCGATCTTCATTAGATGCCTCAGGCACCTATGGGTCGACGGCAAGTTCAGCCACTTCGGTGAGGCGCGTGATCTGGCCGAAGAAGGGCGGCCGGAAGGGCGGGATCCAGCCGGGGTGCGGCACGCGTCCACCGGTCACGGCAACCGACGGTGATCGCCGGACGGGGCGAAGGCACGCGCGACGGCGAGACTGTCCTCGTACACGTGGTGCCGTACGACCATACCGCCGCGAATAGTGAGATGCAGAGCGAATCGGGCGGCGTAGCCACGGCCGGTCGGCCCGGCCGTCTGCCGGATGACGCCGAGCACGACCGCGTCCTCACCGTCCACCAGGATCCGCTCGACCCGGGTGTCGGCCCGGTCCGGCACATGGTGCGCGGCCAGCTCCCGGTAGTGCGCCGCGGCGTCGGCGCGGGTGGACCGGTGCCGGATCCAGGGAGTGTCGGCGCGGCCGTGCTCCTCCTCGGGCCAGTCGAGCCGCCAGTCGCAGCCGTCCGTGTACAGCTCGGCGATCCGCTCCGCATCGCCCTGGCCGATCCTGCGCAGCAGTTCCTCGACCACGGCGCGGGTCGACTGGTCGTGGCTGGTCGTCATGGCAACTCCTGAACGGGAGGGTCGGGACACACGTGGCGTCGGGACGTGGACCACTGTGCCGCGTGCGCCGAGGTGGTGCGATTACCCCGCAGGTCATCACCCCGTCGGCCCAACTGGCCCACGGTACGGATGATTCGTGGGGCCGCCGGTGTTGAATGCCGGTGGCAGACAGCTGTTGGACCGACGAAGGGGACGGATCCCATGCCTCTTGAGGGCGAGTACGAGCCCAGCCCGACGCAGTGGGTGCGCGAGCAGGTCGAGCTGTACGAGAGCTCCGGCGGGACGAAGGGCACGACGCTCATGGACACCGGGATGCCGGTCGTGGTGCTGACCTCCCGGGGCGCGAAGAGCGGAAAGATCCGCAAGACGCCGCTGATGCGGGTGGAGCACGAGGGGACGTACGCGGTGGTCGCCTCGCAGGGCGGCGCGCCCAGGCATCCGGTGTGGTACTTCAACATCACGTCCGATCCGCACGTCGAGCTGCAGGACGGGCCGGTCAAGCAGGACATGAGCGCCCGTGAGGTCACCGGGGAGGAGAGGGCGCTGTGGTGGGAACGGGCCGTCGCCGCGTACCCGCCCTACGCCGACTACCAGAAGAAGACCACCCGGGAGATCCCGGTCTTCGTGCTGGAGCCCGTCGAAAAGGGCTGACGAGAGCGGATTCGCGCCGCGCACCGGCCGGTTTCAGAAATATCTGTGCCGGGGAGGTGTGAACCCGTCCCGAGGCGGGCACTGGTGCGTCAGGCCCCGCCGCGTTCCCCCGTCGCGGCGGGGCTCTTCGCTGCCTCGCCGGCCGGCCGGTCGGTCACGTCCAGGAAGATCTGGTCCGCCTGCGGGAACGTCCGCGCCAGGGACCGCTTGATGCGTACGGCGACCTCCTCCACCCGCTCGCTGTCCAGACCCGGCACCAGGTCGATACGGGCGGCCACCAGGGTGGAGTCGAGCCCCATCTTCATCGTGAACAGCGCCTCCACGCTGTCGATCTCCGGCTGGGCCCGCAGCAGGGAGCGGATGCGGCCGCTCAGTTCCGGGTCGGCGGCCTCCCCGATGAGCTGGTCACGGGCGTCGCGGCCCAGCCGGTAGGCGACGTACACCAGCAGCACGCCGATCGCCAGCGAGGCCGACGCCTCCCAGGCGACCTGACCGGTCACCATGTGCAGGGCCATCCCGGCGATGGCGAGCGTCACGCCGAGCACCGCCGTGCCGTCCTCGGCGACCACCGTGCGCAGCGCCGGATCGCTCAGCGAGCCGAGGCCACCGCCCTGGCGGCGTACCTGGTGCAGGGCCCGCAGCAGCGACACGCCCTCGGCGACGAGGGCCACGCCCAGCACGGTCAAACCCGCCACATAGCCGCTGAACTTCTCCTCGGTGCCCTGGCTCAGCGCCTCGGCACCCTGGAAGAAGGAGAAACAGCCGCCCATGACGAAGATGCCGACGGCGGCGAGAAGGGACCAGAAGAAGCGTTCCTTGCCGTAGCCGAAGGGGTGCCGTCGGTCGGCGGGACGTCGGCTGCGGCGCAGGGCGGCCAGCAGGAAGACCTCGTTGAGGCTGTCGGCGACGGAGTGCGCGGCCTCCGACAGCAGCGCGGGCGAACCCGCGAGGACACCGCCGACGGCCTTGGCGACGGCGATCACCAGATTGGCGGCGAGCGCCACGAGAACGGTCACCTTCGTACGCCGGTCGGCCGCGACCTCCCCGCCGGGCGCTCCGCGACTCCGCCCGTCGTCCTGCGCACCGGGCAACCCGCCGCCCTGCTCCGCCTTCACCGCGGCGGCCGACGGGGGTCCGCTCTGCCCGTCAGCCTCCCCAGCCGGGGACCCGGGCGTCGCGGGCGGGGGCCCTGTCTCCGCAGCGGGCGGAGTGTGGGTCCGGCCGTCGTCGGGCGTTGCCGTGGGCGTCGCGGACGTGGCGTCGTCCTCGGCCGTCCGTGCGGCCTGTTTCCGTTCCGAGGATGTCCCGCTCACCTGACGACGACTGCCCCTGCGCGTGCGGATCACACCGTGCGGGCGGCGGAAAACGGGGAACGCGAACCCGAGAGGCACCGGGCGGCGAGGAGGAGACATGGGCGGCGACGGCAACCGCGCCTACGGGCACAAGACGTTCAGCCGGTCCAGGAGCCACTTCACGGACCGGATCACCGCCGACGGACGCGACGGCTGGCCGGCCCGGGCGGGCCGCTACCGGCTGGTGGTCTCCCGCGCCTGTCCGTGGGCGAGCCGGGCGGTGATCTCCCGGCGGCTGCTGGGCCTGGAGGACGCGCTGTCGATGGCCGTCGCCGATCCGATCCAGGACGACCGCAGCTGGCGGTTCACCCTGGACCCCGACGGCCGGGACCCGGTGCTCGGCATCCGGTTCCTCAGCGAGGCCTACGACCGGCGCGAAACCGGCTATCCGGGCGGGGTCAGCGTGCCCGCGGTCGTGGACGTGCCCAGCGGACAGCTGGTCACCAACGACTACCAGCGGCTCACCCTGGACCTGGCCACCGAGTGGACGGCCCTGCACCGCCCCGGCGCGCCCGACCTCTACCCGGGCAGCCGGCGCGAGGAGATCGACCAGGTGATGGCCGACGTGTACGAGGACGTGAACAACGGCGTCTACCGGGCCGGGTTCGCCACGCACCAGAAGGAGTACGAGGAGGCGTGCACGGGCGTCTTCCGGCGGCTGGAACTGCTCGCCGAGCGGCTGGGCGGACAGCGGTATCTGGTCGGCGACACCCTGACGGAAGCGGACATCCGGCTGTTCACCACGCTGGTCCGTTTCGACGCCGTCTACCACGGCCACTTCAAGTGCAACCGCTGGAAGCTGGCGGAGAACCCGGTCCTGTGGGCGTACGCCAGGGACCTGTTCCAGACGCCCGGGTTCGGTGACACGGTCGACTTCGACCACATCAAGCGGCACTACTACCAGGTCCACACCGGTATCAACCCCACCGGCATCGTGCCCGTCGGCCCCGATCTCGCCGGCTGGCTGAGTCCGCACCACCGCGAGGAGCTGGGGGGCCGGCCGTTCGGCGACGGCACCCCGCCGGGACCGGTGCCCCCGGGCGAACGGGTCGCCCCTGAGGGACGGCCCGCCTGAGGGCCGTCCCGCGAGAAAGGAGTCACACATGGCCAAGGAAAAGAAGAAAAAGCTCCCCTTCGTCTACCAGCCCATCGGTTTCGTGCTGAGCTGGGCGAGCGGCGCGCTGGCCGGTATGGCCTTCCGGCAGGCGTGGAAGGCGATCCGGCACGAGGACGACGCGCCCGACGCCCTGGACCCGGACCGCGGCTGGGGCGAGATCCTGCTGGCCGCGGCGGTCCAGGGCGCGATCTTCGCGGTGGTGCGCAGCGCGGTGGACCGTACCGGTGCGAAGGCCATCGCGCGGTCGACGGGGCAGTGGCCGGCGGTCGACAAGGGCGGCCGGGACTGAGGCGGGGCGGCCCTCAGCCCTGTTTTGGCGCCGTCGCGGGCACCAGACGCAGGGTGAACGAGTGGCCGGCCGGGTCGGCGTAGCCGCGTTCCTCGTACGGGCCCGCCGCGTCCTTCGTGTCGAGGGGGCGGCCGCCGAGACCCACCACCCGCCGCTCGGCCTCGTCCAAGTCCTCGACGAGGAAGTCGAGATGGACCTGGAGGGAGTTCTCCGGGCGCGGCCAGCTCGGCGGGGCGGCGTTCACATCGCGGCGGAAGGCGAGACGGAGGCCGCCGGCGCCCCTGATCTCCACCAGGTTGGCCGAGGCGCCCGTCTGCTCTCCCGCCAGCAACTCCTTGTAGAACTCGGCGAGTTTCTCGGGCTCGGCACAGTCCAGCACCACGACGCCCGTTGTCACCAGTGTCATGCTTCCTCCCGGGGATGTCCTCCTTCTGCGGATATCCCCGGCCGCCGCGTTCAGTCGGCGAGCAGCCACCGTCCGTCCCGCATCAGCTCCCGGCCGCTCAGTTCGTTCTCCTCCCGCCACGCCTGGACGCGCTGCGGCAGGACCCTGAAGTACAGGTAACGGGTGGACAGTTGACGGGGGTCGAAGCCGGTCTTGCCGGCGAACACCTCCGCGTCCTCCTCGGGCAGGTCCTCGGGTGTCACCGCCTGGACCGTCCCCTCGATCACGACGACGTCCCGGGTCGGGCCGAGGCCGAGGCGGGTGCGGCCGGTGGCCACGAGGTTGCGGCCGGTGGGGCTCTCGGCCGGGGTGGCGATGAGCAGGGTGGCGCCGTCCCACACGAAGGACAGCGGCACGAGATAGGGGGTGCCGCCGTCGGGGCCGGCGGTGGCGACCCAGACGTCGACGTCGTGCTCCAGCCGGTGCAGGGTGTCCTTCTTGCGCTGTTCGGCGGCGCGGGCGGGCGGTGGGGTCATGCGTACGGCCTCCTCGGAAGACGAATCGTGTCCAGTGTGGCCGTCAGGCCCGGATCCCCGCACGAATGCGTTCAAGGCGTGTCCGGGCGGCCGCCAGGAACAGGTCGAGGGCGGCCGGGTAGGAGCTGGAGCGCATGCTGGCCACGAGATGGGGGGCGGCGGCCGCGATGTGCGGGTGGGTGTCGGCGGGCAGCCGGCCGTAGGTGCTGCGCCACACCTCCGCCTCCGCCTCGCGCGCCGCTCTCGGCAGGGCGGTACCCGCGGAGTCCAGGGCTCCGAAGGCCAGGGCCTGGTCGACGAACGCGTGGTAGATCCGCACCGCCTCCGGGTCCGGGAAACCGGCCCCGCGCAGCACCCCGAGGATGCTCTCCACGGCCTGGATCTCCTGGGCACGCCCCGTGACCCGGTGGGCGCTGAGCATCGCCGCGCGGGGGTGGGCGAGCGCGCCGGCGTGCATGCGCAGGCCGAGGTCCCGCAGGTCGGCCGGCCAGTCGCCGGTCGGCCGCCAGGTCCGCATGGTGCTGCCGATCAGTTCGTCGGCGATGGCCAGCATCAGGTCGTCGGTGTGCCGGAAGTACCGGTACAGGGAGCTGGGGTCGGCGCCGAGGGCCCGGCCGAGGCGGCGCACCGACAGGGCGTCGGCGCCGTGCTCCTCGATCAGCCGCAGGGCGGTCGCCACGATCAGCTCCTCGGAGAGCACGACGCCCTGCTTGGTGGGCCGGCGGCGCTGCCGGGCGGCGGGCGGAACGACTCGGTCGGGCATGGGGCCTCCCTCGGGACGTGCCCGGCACCTTACGACAACACCGTTGACCTGTGGAGTACCCCGGCAGTTTCATGTGCGGTCACCGGGGCCGTCCGGGGCCCCGCGGTGCGAGCGGAGAGCCGGCGATGAGCGACAGACCCTTCGGAGTTGATCCCCCCGCGCGGCCCGAGCTGCGCAGGACCCTGAGCGTGGTGGACGGCGTCGCCGTCGCCGCCTCCAGTACGGCCGCCACGACCAGCATCGGCATCGGGCTGGGGGTGACCGCGGGGGTGGTCGGCCCGCATCTGCCGGCCATCATGCTGCTGGCGTTCCTGCCCGTCCTCGGCATCGCCGGGGCCTACTCGCGGCTGAACCGGGTGGAGCCGAACGCGGGCAACGGCTATGTGTGGGTGGGCCGTTCCCTCAGCCCCTGGCTCGGCTTCATGGTGGGCTGGGTGAACGTCGTGGCGAGCGTGGCGTTCCTCGCCTACACCACCGCGGTCACCGGCTCCGCGCTGCTGCAGCTGGCCGGGGAGGCGGGCCTGCACCGGATCGGTTCGCTCGGCCTCGACCCGGGCTCGACCGCGCAGACGACGGCGGTGGGGATCGTCGTCCTGGTCGCCGTCACCCTGACCGCTGTGACCGGTGTCCGCACGGCGGCCCGGCTGCAGACCGGGCTGCTGGTCTTCGAGTACGTCGTCCTGCTCGGGTTCTGCGGCTACGGCATCGTCACCGGAGGGCACTCCTTCCGCCTCTCCTGGTTCGACCCGTTCGCGATCCCCTCGTCGACCGCGCTGGCGCAGGGCCTGCTGCTGTCGGTGTTCTGCTACTGGGGGTTCGAGGCGGCGTTCACCGTGAACGAGGAGGTGCGCGACCCCCGGGACGCGTCCCGGGCCGGGACCATCACCCTGGTGGCGATGCTCGGGTTGTTCCTGCTCGGCTCGCTCGCCTTCCAACGGGTGCTGTCCCAGCAGGAGTTGGCGGGCCACGGCGCGCAGGGACTCGCGTACTACGGGGACCGGCTGGCCGACCAGCCGCTGGCCGCGCTGCCGCTGGTCGCCCTGACGTTCTCGGCGGTGGCCTCGCTGCAGGCCGGGGTGATCCCGACGGCCCGCGGGATGTTCGCGATGAGCCGGGACCGTACCCTCGGACCGGTGTGGTCCAGGATCAGTGCCCGGTACGGGACACCGGCGACCGGGACGCTGCTGATCGGGGCACTGGCCGTCGCGGTGGCGGCGGGGGCGCTGGTGATCCCGCGCCTCGCCGACATGATCGACGCGATCGTGAACGGCGTCGGCATCGTCGTCGCCCTGTCCTACGCGCTCACCGCGCTCGCGGCCGCCGTACGCTTCCGGGCGCTGTTGCGGGACGACTGGTGGCAGGGCTTCCGGGCGGTGCTGCTGCCCGCGCTCAGCGCGCTGGCCCTGCTGGGCCTCGGCGGCTACCTGGGCTGGTCCTTCTACGACTCCGCCGACCACCTGGAACTGCGCGCGGACAACGGCTGGTTCCTGCTGCTCATGCCGGTCGCGATGATCGCCTCCGGGTTCGCGGTCGCCGCCTGGGCCAAGTGGGTGCGCAGGTCGCCGTACTTCCGCACCGGGGCGGGCACCGACGCCGACTCACCCGAACTGCTCACCACCGCTCACTGACCGAACCAGGAAAGGCATCATGCACGCTGATCTCCTCTTCACCGGTGGCCCCGTCCTCACTCCCGGCGGCCGTACGGCGACCGCCGTGGCCGTCACCGGGGACCGGATCACCGCCGTCGGGCACGACGAGCTGCGCGACCTCGCCGGGCCGCGCACGGAAGTGGTGGACCTCGCCGGACGGCTGCTGCTGCCCGGCTTCCAGGACGCGCACGTCCATCCGGTGCCGGCGGGGCTGGAGCTGGCCCAGTGCGACCTGAGCGGCACGACGACCGCCGAGGGCACCGTGGCCGCCGTACGCGCGTATGCCGACGCGCATCCCGAGCGGGAGTGGATCCTGGGCGGCGGCTGGTCGATGGAGGCGTTCGCGGGGGGCACGCCGACGAAGGAGCTGCTGGACGCGGTCGTACCGGACCGGCCGGTGTATCTGCCCAACCGGGACCACCATGGCGCCTGGGTCAACAGCCGGGCGCTCGAGCTGGCGGGCATCGGCCGGGACACGCCCGACCCGGCCGACGGGCGGATCGAGCGGGACGCCTCCGGAGAGCCGAGCGGCACCCTCCAGGAGGGGGCGATGCAACTGGTCGGCCGGCTCACCCCGGCGGCGACCCCGGCCGACCGGCTGGCCGCGCTGCTGCACGCCCAGCGGCATCTGCACTCGCTCGGCATCACCGCCTGGCAGGACGCGCTGGTCGGCGACTTCCTCGGCATGGACGATCCGGCCGAGGCGTATCGCACGGCCGCGCGGGACGGTTCGCTGACCGCGCGGGTGGTGGGCGCGCTGTGGTGGGACCGGGAGCGCGGGGCCGAGCAGATCCCGGAACTCGTCGAGAAGCGGGCGGCGTCGAGCCACGGCCGGTTCCGGGCGGGGTCCGTGAAGCTGATGCTGGACGGGGTCGCCGAGAACGGCACGGCCGCGCTGCTCGACCCCTATCTGGACCGGTGCGGATGCGCCACCGCCAACCGCGGCAAGACCTTCATCGAGCCCGGTCACCTGCCCAAGTACGTCACGGAGTTGGACGCCCTCGGCTTCCAGTGCCACTTCCATGCGCTGGGCGACCGGGCCGTACGGGACGCGCTGGACGCGGTCGAGGCGGCCCGCGCCGCGAACGGGGCGAGCGACACCCGGCCGCACCTCGCGCACCTCCAGGTGGTGCACCCGGACGACGTGCCACGCTTCGCCCGGCTCGGCGCCAGTGCGAACATCCAGCCGCTGTGGGCCGCGCACGAGCCGCAGATGGACGAGCTGACGATTCCCTTCCTCGGGCCCGAACGGGCCGCCTGGCAGTACCCGTTCGGTGCGCTGCTGCGCTCCGGGGCGCGGCTCGCGGCGGGCAGCGACTGGCCGGTGAGCAGCCCCGATCCGCTCCAGGGCATCCATGTCGCGGTCAACCGGGTCGAGCCGGGCGGCACCGGGCCGGTGTTTCTGCCGCGGGAGCGGCTCGGCCTCGCGGACGCGCTGACGGCGTACACGGCCGGATCGGCGTACGTGAACCACCTGGACGACACCGGGCGGGTGGCCGTCGGGGCGCTCGCCGATCTGGTGGTCCTGGACCGCGACCCGTTCGCCGGGCCGCCGGAGGCGATCGCGCGGACGGCCGTGGCGCTCACCTATGTAGGCGGGGAGCGGGTGTACGCGGCGGAGTGAGGGGCGTCGGCCGCAGCCGACGCCCGTCTTCAGCCGGGGCCGGCGGGGGCGCGGTACGGCGCCGTGCGCAGGCCCTCGCCGAGTGCCCCCTCGGTACTGGGATGCAGGAGCGGGCCGGAACGGTCAGCGTGCCTGCTGGAACGTCCGCCGGTACGCCTGGGGGGACACGCCGATCGCCGCGTGCAGGTGCTGGCGCAGCGAGGCGCCGGTGGCGAAGCCGACCTCGGCGGCGATCCGGTCGACCGGCAGGTCGCTGGCCTCCAGCAGGTGCCGGGCGCGGGCGACGCGCTGCTGGATCAGCCAGCGGCCGGGGCTGAGGCCGACCTCGTCGTGGAAACGGCGGGCGAAGGTGCGCAGGCTCATCCGGGCATGGCCGGCGAGGTCGGACAGGGCGAGCGGCTCGTCCAGGCGCTCCAGGGCCCAGGCCCGGGTGGCGGCCGTGCTCGCCATGCCGCTGACCGGCACGGGCTGCTCGATGTACTGGGCCTGACCGCCGTCCCGGAACGGCGGGACGACACAGCGGCGGGCGACGGAGTTGGCCAGTTCGCTGCCGTGGTCGGTACGGACGATGTGCAGGCAGATGTCGACGCCCGAGGCGGCCCCGGCCGAGGTGAGGATCCGGCCGTCGTCGACGAAGAGGACGTCCGGGTCGAGGTCGACCTCGGGGAAGCGGCGGCGGAACAGGTCGGCGACCTGCCAGTGGGTGGTCGCCCGGCGGCCGTCGAGCAGACCGGCCTCGGCGAGCACGAAGGCGGCCGTGCAGATGGAGACGATCCGGGCGTCCGGGCGGATCCGGGCGAGGGCCGCGGCGACCTCGTCCGGCAGCTGTTCGGGGATGTGGGCGGGTGGCATGGAGGTGACCACCACGGTGTCCGCCGACGCGAGGATCTCCGGACCGTGTGCGACGCCGATCGTGAAGTCGGCGCTGGTGCGTACCGGCCCGCCGTCCACGGTGCAGGTCAGCACCTCGTAGTGACCGTCGGCCGCGCCGAGGATGCGGCTGGGGATGCCCAGCTCGAAGGGGTAGACGCCGTCCAGGGCCAGGACGACCACGCGCTCGGGCTTCCGCTTCCGCATGACACTCATGGCACGATCCTATCGAAGCTTGGCAATCATGCCATTTTCCGGGCGGGCGACACCCGGCAGGCTGGGTGACCATGAGCGATGTGAACACGATGCGAGCCATCAGCCAGGACGTCCTCGGCGGTCCCGAGGTCCTGAAGGAAGTACGGGTCGAGCGGCCGAAGCCGGGCCCGAACCAGGTGCTGGTCCGGGTGCGGGCCGCCGGGGTCAACCCCACCGACTGGAAGCACCGGGCCAACGGCGGTTTCCTGGGCGAGCCGCCGTTCGTCCTCGGCTGGGACGTCTCCGGCGAGGTCGCCGAGACCGGGATCGGGGTGGTCGCCTTCCGGCCCGGCGACGAGGTCTTCGGCATGCTGCCCTACCCCTACGGCCACGGCTCGCACGCCGAGTACGTGATCGCCCCGGTCCGCGCCCTGACGCACAAGCCGGCCTCGATCGGCCACACCCAGGCGGGCGCGCTGCCGCTGGTCTCGCTGACCGCGTGGCAGGCGCTGACCGAGCACGCGGACCTGCGGCCGGGGCAGCGGGTGCTGATCCACGCGGCGGCCGGCGGGGTCGGGCACGTGGCCGTGCAGATCGCCAAGGCGCGTGGCGCGTACGTGATCGGCACGGCCAGTGCGGGCAAGCACGACTTCCTGCGGGAGATCGGCGTGGACGAGCCGGTCGACTACCGTGCCACCGACGTCACGGAGGCGGTGCGGGACGTGGACGTCGTCCTGGACACGCTCGGCGGGGACACGTCCGTCGACTCGCTGAAGGTGCTGCGGCCGGGCGGTGTCGTGGTGTCGATCCTGCCGGTGGGCTCCCAGGAGTTCCACGACGAGGCCGAGCGGCTCGGCGTACGGGCCGTGCGCATGCTGGTGGACGCCGACCGGACCGGGATGGAGAGGATCGCGGAGCTCGCGGAGTCGGGGAAGCTGAAGGCGACGATCGCCGGGACGTTCCCGCTGGCCGACGCGGCGAAGGCGCACGAAGTGGGCGACACCGGACGGACCGCGGGGAAGCTGGTCCTTCTGGTCGACTGACGGTCATCCGGGCGCGGTTACCGGACGCCGAGCGCCAAACTCGAAGACATATGTCAATCGAACATGCTCAAATTCCTTCCATCGAGGGTAACTTGACGATCGGGAGACCGACGTCCGGGCACGGGTGGGAGGTGATGCCGTCGTGCGAGACGAGCCTGCACCGTTCAACCGTCACCTCCGTGTGTACGAACAACGGGCGCACACGGTCCTGGAGCTGCGGGGCGAGATCGACCTGGCTTCGGCCACGGAGATCGGCCCGCTCCTGGACCGGGTCACCGCCCGGCCCGGCGCCCGGGTCGTCATCGACCTGCGGCCGGTGGAGTTCTTCGACTGCTCGGGGCTCAGGCTGCTGTACCGGGCGCGCGCCCGGGTGCTGGAGGGCGGCGGGCAGGTGCGCCTGGTGTGCACGCACCCGCTGATCCTGCGCGTCTTCAAGGTCACCGGGCTGTCCCGGCTGCTGCCCCCGCACCCCACGCTCGACGCGGCCCTGGCCCGGTGCGGGGCCGCGTCCGGCTCGCTGTGAGCTACGACTGCTCGAACAGGGCGCTGACGGATTCCCCGTTGTGAATGCGCCGTACCGCTTCGGCGAGCGCCGGGGCGATGGAGAGCACCCGCAGCTTGTCCGTGCGCTCCCCGTCCACGGGGAGCGGCACGGTGTTGGTGCAGACGATCTCCAGCACGTCCGACTGCTCGCTCAGCCGCTTCAGCGCGCCGGCCGCGAACAGCCCGTGCGTGCATGCCACCCGCACCGACAGGGCGCCCAACTCCCGTAGTCTGCCAAGGAGTTCGATCACCGTGCTGCCCTTGGCGATCTCGTCGTCGAGCACGATGACGTCCCGCCCTCCGACATCGCCGATGACGGAGCTGATGGTCACCCGGTCGTCGGCGAACCGCTGTTTGGCACCGGCCGCCACCGGGGCACCGATCAGCCGGGCGAAGGCGGCGGCCTCCTTGGCGTTGCCGAGGTCGGGCGAGACGACCGTGGTGCGTGTGAGGTCGTACCGGCGGAAGTGCGCGGCGAGTTCGCGCAGTGCGTTCAGGTGGTCGACCGGTACCGAGAAGAAGCCGTGCACCTGCGGGGAGTGCAGGGTCATGGCGAGGACCCGGCTCGCTCCCGCCGCCACGAGCAGGTCGGCGACCAGCCGGCCTCCGATCGAGATGCGCGGGGCGTCCTTCTTGTCGGAGCGGGCGTAGGAGTAGTGCGGCATGACGACCGTGATCCGGGCCGCCGAGGCGCCCCGGGCCGCGTCGCACATCAGCAGCAGCTCCACGAGGTGCTCCTGCACCGGCCGGACCAGCGGCTGGATCAGGAACACGTCCCGCTCCCGGCAGTTGGCCTGAAGCTGCACCCCCAGACAGTCGTTGGCGAACCGGCTGATCCGGGTCGGACTGAGCGGCACCCCGAGGTGGGCGCAGACCTCGCGGGCCAGGTCGGGATGGGCGCTGCCGCTGAAGACGGCGATGTCTCGCACGATTCGCTCCTCGCGGAATCGTCACGGGCTGGACCGTCATGCTACGTGCGGCACCCCGTTCACCACGGCATCGGCGTTCCGTCCCAGAAGAGGAACACCGGTCTGGCGGGACCGTTCGGCGGGCATCCGGAGAGCAGGAAGGAGGACCGTCGCGATGACGACTTCCGTCAGGCGCCTGCCCGGCTGGGCCAAGGCCGTCGGCGCGCTCGTCCTGGTGCTCGCCGTGCTGTTCGCCGGAATCCGGCTGGCCGTACTGCCCGGCATCAAGGACCTGTTCGGCACCGAGACGCACGACCGTTCCGGACCCGCACTCCTCAAATCCATCCAGGACATGAGCCGTTACGACGCCGCCTCGGGCAACTTCCAGGTGGTGGTCGATCTGGAGAAGGACGCGAAGTTCCTGCCCGACGCGATCCGCGGCACCCGCACCCTGTACGTCGGTGCCGGGACCGTGGACGCGTACGTCGACCTCGGCCGGGTCGGCGCGAGGGACGTGTCGGTCAACGGCGACCGTACGTCCGCCACGCTCCGGCTGCCGCACGCGCGGCTCGGCAAGCCGGCCCTCGACCCCGACCGCTCCTACGCCGTGTCCAAGCAGCGCGGACTGCTGGACCGGCTCGGCGACCTGTTCTCGGACAATCCGAACAGCGAGCAGGCCGTGCAGAAACTCGCCGTCCGGCACATCGGCGACGCGGCCAGGAGCAGTGGGCTGACCGCCCGCGCCGAGACGAACACCACCGGCATGCTCCAGGGGCTGCTGCGCTCCCTCGGCTTCACGGAGGTGCATGTCTCCTACGGCACCTCGACGGGCTGATCAGCCGCCCAGCACCCCCGGCAGGACCAGCGCCCCCAGCACCGTGGCGCCCATCAGCAGCCAGGCCACATAGTCGCCGACGTGGCCGGACTGCAGACGCCTGAGGGGCCGGGCCCAGTCGGGGGCCGCGGTCCAGTGCGGGCGGGTCACGGCGAGCCCGGCGAGCGCCACGGCCAGAGCGGCGGAGGCGAGGCCCAGCAGGATGCCGGGGAGCGCCCAGTGGACGGAGGCGTGGGCGCCCCCCGAGCCCGCCTCGTTGACCGAACGGGCGACCAGGTCGCCGAAGCCGGGGCTCACGCCGACGGCGAGGGCGGCGGCGAGCAGCACGGCCGGCACCGTCGTCATGGTGTCCGGGATGCGGCTGAGCAGGCCGGTCGTCTCGGGCTGCTCACCGGATCCGCTGGTCTCGAGGTCGGAGTCGGCGTCCTCGGGGCGCGGTCCGAGGCCGAGGAAGACGCGGGCGGTGACGCGCAGGACGGCGCCGGCGGTGATCGCGGAGGCGGCCACGTAGACAACGGTGAGCGGGCCGCCGACCGTCTCCTCGGTGACCGCCTTGCCGAGCGCGGTGCCGAACGGGGGCAGGCCGGCGAGTGCGAGGCCGCCCACGGCGAACATCACCCCGGTCGGGCGCAGTTCGCGGGCCCGGCCGTGCAGGGCGTGCTCGTCGACGCTGCCGTACCGGTCGAGCAGCACCCCCGCGCAGGCGAACAGCGCGGCCTTCACCCCGGCGTGCCCGAGCAGGTACAGGGCGACCCCGTCGTCGCCCTCCGGGGTGAGCACGCCGAGGCCCACGAGGAACAGACCGGTGTGGGCGACGGTGGAGTAGGCCAGCAGCCGTTTGATGTGCCGCTGGTACCAGCACATGACGGCGCCGGTCACGGCCGTGAGGGCGCCGAGGGTCACCAGGGCCCGGGTCAGGTCGGCGGCGGGGATTCCGCCGGGTCCGGCGAAGACGGTGCCGTACACGCGCCAGACGCCGTAGGCGCCGAGTTCGACCATCACGCCGGACAGCAGCATGCAGACCGGGGTGGGGGCGACGGCGTGCGCGTCCGGGAGCCAGAAGTGGAAGGGCACCGCGGCCGCCTTCACCAGCAGTCCGGTCAGGACCAGCACGAAGGAGGCGAGGACCAGCGCGTCCGGCCCACCGTGTCCCGCCGCCGTGTCCAGGCCCCGGCCGATCTTCGCCATGGACAGCTCACCGGTGCGGGCGTACAGCAGGCCGATGCCCATGAGCATGGCGTACGCCCCGAGGGAGTTGACGACGCCGAAGGTCAGCGCGCCCTGTACGGCCTTCGCGTCGTCGATGCGGTACCCGGTGAGCGCGTACGCGGTGACGCTCATCAGCTCGAAGAACACGAACGCGTTGAACAGGTCGCCGGCGATGGCGAACCCGCACATGGCGCCCTGGAAGGCGAGCATCAGTGCGGTGAAGGCGCCGCGGTGGCCACGCGGGGGCTCGTCGAAGTAGCGCCAGGAGTAGGCGAGGGCCGCCAGCGTCAGCAGGGAGACCAGCGTGGCCATGCCGAGGGCGGGGCCGTCGCCGACCACGACGATGCCGACGCTCTCACCGCCGACGGGCAGCCAGCCGCCGACCCACTCGACCATCGGTGGCGAGGAGTTCAGCAGCAGGACGAGCGCGAGGGCGGCCGTGCAGCCGGAGACGACGAAGCCGGTGATCTCGGCGGCGACCCTCGGCAGACGGCGGCCGACGGCCACCAGCAGGGCGGCGCCCAGCAGCGGGATCGCGACGAGCAGCGGGAGCAGATGGTGCATCAGCCGCGCAGCTCCCGTAGTTCGTCGGGGTCGACGGTGCCGTGCCGTTTGGCGATCTGCAGGACGAGGGCGAGCAGCAGCGCGGTGACGGTGGCACCGACGACGATGTCGGTGAGGGTGAGCGCCTGCACCACCGGGTCGACCACGGGCCGTGAGCCCGGCGTGAGGTCGGAGAAGACGGGTGCGGTGGCGCCGTCCTGGTAGCCGACCGCCAGCAGCAGCACATAGGTGGAGGACTGGCAGACCGCGAGACAGCCGACGGCGTGGATGAGGTTGCGGCTGGTGGCCAGGCCGTAGCAGCCGGTCAGGAAGACGTAGGCGGCGACCAGGTAGGGAAGGACGTGCATCACGGTACTCAACTCCCGTTCTCCTCCTCGATCTCGACGGCCTGGTCCAGGAAGTTCGCGAGCAGCACGACGACCGCGCTCGCCACCTCCATGCCGATGGCCGCGTTCAGCAGGGGGACGGTGCCGCCGGAGGACAGGGTGTTGAAGGTGCCGTACGGCAGCGTGTTGGCGAGGAACGCGGTGCCGGCCAGGACTCCGGCGGCGCCCAGCACGAGGTACGAGGACACGGCGAGGGCGTCGGAGATCTCGTACACGGCGAGCGGGCGGACGTGTTCCAGTGCGCGGTAGTCGGCGCCGAGGTAGAGCAGGTGCAGGGCGGTCGCGGCGACGACCCCGCCCTGGAAGCCGCCGCCGGGGCTGAGCTGGCCGTGGGCGATGACGTAGAGGCCGGTGACCAGGGCGACCGGCAGCACGAGCAGGGCGTAGCGGCGGACCGGCCGGGCCACCTGGGCCGGCTGGGGACTGGCCCAGTGCTCGTCGCGGGCCTGGCGCAGCAGCACCACGCAGCCGAGGACTGCGGCGAACAGGATGCTCATCTCGCCGAGGGTGTCGTAGGCGCGCTGGTCGAAGTTGACCGAGGCGATGGTGTTGGCCGTGTGCCGGCTGAGCGATGCGTGCACGGCCCGGACGCCGTAGGGGTGGCTGCGGCCGCCGAAGCCGGGCAGGTCGAGACAGGCGGCGACGAGCAGGGCGGCGAGGCCGGCGCCGCCGGCGGCCAGCAGGACGAGTCGCAGCCGGTTCACCCCGCACCGTCCTTCGAGCGGCCGCGGCGCCTGACCTTGCGCACGCACAGCATGATCAGCAGCGGGGTCAGCGCGGAACCGACGGCCAGCTGGGACAGCCCGACGTCCGGCGCCTGCAGCACCGTGAACAGCGCTGCCAGCACGGACCCGAGCACGGACAGCACCAGCGCCTGGCGGGCGGGGTCGCGCTGGACCACGGCCGCGGTGGCGGCAGCGGCCATCAGCAGCAGGGCGACGACGATCACGGCATCGTTCACGCGGCACCTCCCCAGAGCGTTTCAGCCACCCCGCACCCCCCGGAACCCGCCGGACAGCGCACGGGAGGCGATCACGTTGCCGGCGATCAGCAGGGCCCCGATGACCAGGAGCTTCACCATCGCCCGGCCCGGGCCTGTGGCGACGCACACGGCGGCCACGACCGCCGCGCTCAGTCCGGCGGCGGTCCAGGTGAGGCCCCAGGCGCTCGGCCGTCCGCCTTCCAGGTCGTCGGAGAGGAGCCGGGCGAAGACGAGTGTGCCGACGGGACCGAGCAGGGCCAGCAGCAGGGCGAGGTCGACGTAGGACGGGCGGCCGTAGCCCTGGGAGAGCAGCAGCAGGGCCGGGCACACGGCCGACGTGGTCATGTTCTGGGCGACGACCCGGCGGGAGGGCGGACCGGTGGTCACGCCCCACAGGGCGGCCGCCCCTCCCCCGCCCAGTTCGACGGTCGCCGCGAGGATCCAGCCGTTCACCGCCAGGTCACCGCCCGCCGGCCGGCCCGGGCGAGCAGCGCCCCGATGGCCGCTGCGCTCGCTCCCACGATCCGTTCCAGGGTGTCGACCGACGTGATGAGCACCAGCCACAGCAGCGCCAGCGCCCCCCACCAGGCCAGGAGTTCACCGAGGGCGACGAGGACGGTGCGCGGAGCCGTACGCCGGGTCATCGGCCACCTCCTCGGTCCGCTCTGTACGTGTGTGCGGCGATGCGCCCGAGTCGCCGCTCGGGGCATCCAAGCACCGCCGGGCCCGTGGCGGGGCGGCGGCACGCGGGTCCGCAGCCGGAGTGCCCCGGGAGCGTGAACGGAAACGCCGCCGTGCGCCCGGAGCCGCCCGGGCGGGGGCATCCCGGGCCGGCTGCCGGGTAACCGGCTTACGGCATGGGGAAGTTCGAGTCAGGAGGAGCACATGGCCCGCACCGTCCCGCATCTGCCCGCCGCCCTGCGCCTGCCGGGTAAACGGGGCCTGCCAGGGAAACGGGACCTGCCGGGTGAACGGGAGCGGACCGGGCCGCGACGGCCCGACGACCGCAGGGGCCGTCTCCTCTCCCGGCTGCCCACCGCCCTGCGCCCGACGGGGAAGCGGGAGCAGGGCGAACGGGCCCGTCCGCCGGCCGAGCGGCACGCGCTCGCCCTGCCCCTGCGGCTGCTGGCGATGCTGGTGGCCTTCGTGTGCATGGTGGCGTTCGCCGCCGCGCTGGCCCGCATCACCCTGGAACCGTCGCCCGCGTCGGTGCATCTGACGCACAGCAACCTGCGCCCGGGCCACTCGCTGCGGGCCTACGTGGAGCAGGCGCGGACGGCGGACGCGGTGCGGCAGCTCGGCGGGAACGTGCTTCTCGGGGTCCCCTTCGGGGTGCTGGTGCCGGTTCTCGCGCCACGGGCCCGCGGCGCGCTGCGAGTACTGGCGCTCACGGCGCTGGTGATGCTGATGGTGGAGCTGGCGCAGGGAGCGCTGGTCACCGGGCGGGCCTTCGACATCGACGACGTGCTGCTCAACACGGGCGGGGCGCTGCTCGGCTGGCTGCTGGTGGGGCGGCGGCTCGGACGAGCGGTGCACCGGCGCGTACGCCGCCCCGCCGACTGACGTGCCATCAGTAACAGGTCCCTGCCAGAGTATTGACGCCCTCTTATCTCACTCCTTAAATCAAGAGGCATCTCATCACCCCCCACGCTGATCGGAGAGCCATGGCCTCCCCACGCCTGCTCCGCAGATGTCTCCTCGCCGCCCTGTCCGCCGCGCTGGTCGCATCCGCCGCCGTCGGCCCCGCGCGGGCCCAGGCCACCGCGCCGGCGGCTGCCACCACCTTCTCCGACACCTTCGACGGGCCCGCGGGCTCCCCGGTCGACTCCTCGAAGTGGACGCAGGAGACCGGCGACAACGTCAACAACCACGAGCGCGAGTACTACACGTCGGGTACGAACAACGCGGCCCTGGACGGCCAGGGCCACCTGGTGATCACCGCCCGCAAGGAGAACCCGGCCGGCTACCAGTGCTGGTACGGCAGCTGCCAGTACACCTCGGCGCGGCTGAACACGGCCGGGAAGTTCGAGGCCCGCTACGGACACGTCGAGGCGCGGATGAAGATCCCGCGCGGGCAGGGCATGTGGCCGGCGTTCTGGATGCTCGGCACGCCCGTGAACTGGCCGGACTCCGGGGAGGTCGACGTGATGGAGAACGTCGGCTTCGAACCCTCCACCGTGCACGGCACCATCCACGGCCCCGGCTACTCCGGCTCGGGCGGGATCGGCGCGGCCTACACCCTGCCGAACGGCCAGGCCTTCGCCGACGCCTTCCACACGTTCGCCGTGGACTGGGCGCCCGGCTCGATCACCTGGTCCGTGGACGGGAACGTCTACGAGCGGCGCACACCCGCCGACCTGAACGGCAAGACGTGGGTGTTCGACAACAAGCCGTTCTTCCTGATCCTGAACCTGGCCGTCGGCGGCTACTGGCCCGGCGACCCGGACGGCAGCACCCGGTTCCCGCAGCAGCTGGTGGTGGACTCGGTGTCGGTGACGACGAGCGACAGCGCGGCCGGGGTTCCCCTGCGCGGGCTGGCCGGAAAGTGCGTGGACGTGGCGGGCGCCAGCTCGGCGAACGGCACCCCGGTCCAGCTCTACGACTGCAACGGCACCGCCGCGCAGACGTGGACCGTCGGCTCGGACGGCACCGTCCGGGCGCTCGGCAAGTGCCTGGACGTCACGGGCAACGGCACGGCGGACGGCACGGCCGTCCAGCTGTGGGACTGCACCGGCGGCCCGAACCAGAAGTGGACCGTCACCGGGGCGCACGACATCGTCAACCCGCAGGCGAACAAGTGCCTCGACGTCACCGGGAACAACTCGGCCAACGGGACACGGCTGCAGATCTGGACCTGCACGGGCGGCGCCAACCAGAAGTGGACGGTCGGCTGAGCCGTCGGCTCAGTGCAGCTTCCAGGTGTACTTGTCCCCGCCCACGAAGCGGACCACGTCCGGGTCGTCCAGGTCGTGGATGGTGATGCCGTAGGACGCGGCCGCCTCCAGGACGTCGGTGACGGTCCTGGCCTCACCGACCACCTGCCCGTCGATCTGCATGATCCGGAACGGCGGCTCGCCGGGCCTGCCCGGGCACACGCCGAGGACCAGTATCCGCGGGTGGGAGATGTGGGGAGCTGCTTGTTCGGTCATGTCATCGAGGGTAGAACGCATCCCGCCCCGACGGGTCATCCGTGGGAGTCGCCGAGGAGACCGAGGACCGCCGCCTCGACGGCTCCCCGCGTGGCCGGGTGCCCGGCGTTCCCGTGTTCCCCCAGCCCGGGTGAGCGCGGGGGCGCGGGTCACGCCCTGTTCGAACAGCCCGGCTCAGGGACGCCGCCAGTCGTCACTGGTCAGGTGTGAACCGGCCTGCGGGCCCATGCGGAGCATGCCGCCGTCGACGCTCCAGGAGGCGCCGGTGACGTACGAGGCCTGCGGGCTCGCCAGGAAGGCGATCACCGCGGCCACCTCGCGGGCGTCGCCGGGGCGCCCGAGGGGCACACCGGGCCGGCGCTCGGTGTACACGTCGGTGTCCTCCTGGCCGGTCATCGGCGTGGCGATCTCACCCGGCGCGACCGCGTTCACGGTGATGCCGTACTCGGCGAGTTCCAGCGCCATCACCTGCGTGAGCAGGCCGAGTCCACCCTTGGCCGCGCAGTACGGGGCCGCGCCGACGCGGGGCTGGTGCTCGTGCACGGAGGTGACGTTGACGATCCGGCCGCCGTCGCCCTGCCGGATCATCCGGCGGGCCGCGCGCTGCCCGCACAGGAACGGGCCGACCAGGTCGACGTCCAGGACGCGGCGTACGTCCGCCAGGGTGAGGTCCAGGTAGGGGGTCATGGTGCCCGTACCGGCGTTGTTGACCAGCACGTCGACACGGCCGAGTTCATCGCACAGCTCGTCCACGGTGTCGGCGGCCTCAGGCAGCCGGGTGAGGTCGAGCCGGGCCACGGCGGCGCGGCGGCCCGTACGGCGCACCTCCTCGGCCGTCGTCCCGGCGCCCTTCTCGTCGGTGTGCCAGGTGATGCCGATGTCCAGGCCCGCCTCGGCCAGGCGTACGGCGGTGGCTCGGCCGATACCCGAGTCCGCGCCGGTGACGATCGCTGCGCTGGGCATGGCCGGCCTCCCGGGGGTGGGTGTGGGCTTCGCAGTACCCGGGGGCGGGGTGGGCAAACGGGTTCCCCGCGCCCCCGGCCGGCATCCGTCGCACCCTGGGTTGCATGGAACCCGTGGCCGCACTCGACCGGATCGCGTTTCTGCTGGAACGAGCCCTGGCTCCCAGCTACCGGGTCAAGGCCTTCCGTACGGCCTCCCGGACGCTGGCCGCGCTGCCCGCGGACGAGGTCGCCGAGCGGGCCGCCGCCGGGACGCTGGAGGCGCTGAAAGGGGTGGGCCCCAAGACCGCGCAGGTGGTGCGGGAGGCGCTCGCCGGGGAGGTGCCCGGCTATCTGCACAAGCTAGAGGAGGAGGCCGGTACGGCGTCCCGGTCGGGCGCCGGGGCGGAGTTGCGGGCGTTGGTCCGCGGGGACTGTCACACGCATTCGGACTGGTCCGACGGGGGCAGTCCGATCGAGGAGATGGGGCGGGCGGCGGCCGCGCTCGGGCACGAGTGGACCGCTCTGACGGACCACTCCCCCCGGCTGACCGTGGCCCGCGGACTGTCGCCGCAGCGGTTGCGCGAGCAGCTGGAGGTGGTGGCGGAGCTGAACACGCGGTGGGCGCCGTTCCGGCTGCTGACCGGCATCGAGTGCGACATCCTCGAGGACGGCTCGCTGGACCAGGAGCCGGAGCTGCTGGAGCGGCTGGACGTGGTCGTGGTGTCCGTACACTCCAAGCTGCGGATGGACGCCCGGTCGATGACCCGCCGGATGGTGGCCGCCGTGCGCGATCCGCACGCCGATGTGCTCGGGCACTGCACCGGGCGGCTGGTGACCGGACGGGGCCGCCCGGAGTCGGAGTTCGACGCGGACGCGGTGTTCGCCGCCTGCGCCGAGTCCGGTACGGCCGTGGAGATCAACAGCCGTCCCGAGCGGCTGGACCCGCCGCGCCGGCTGCTGCGCAGGGCCGTGGACGCCGGGGTGCTGTTCTCCGTCGACACCGACGCGCACGCGCCCGGCCAGCTGGACTGGCAGATCCTCGGCTGCGCACGGGCCGAGGAGTGCGGGGTGGCCGCCGAGCGGGTGGTGACCACCTGGTCCGCCGACGAGCTCCTGGACTGGACGCGGCAGGGGCGGGTGCCGGCGCGGGCGACGGGTTCCTGAGCCGGCCGGCGTGGTACCCGGCTCGCATCAGGAGCCGGGGAAGGAGCCGGAATGGAGCGAGCCGCCGTCTTCGATGTCGACGGGACCCTCGTCGACACCAACCACCTGCATGTCGTCACCTGGTGGGAGGCCTTCCGCCAGGCCGGGCACGACGTTCCCATGCACGCGGTGCACCGGGCCGTCGGCCTGGCTTCCACGGACCTGATCGCCCACCTGCTCGGCGACGACCGCGACACGGACCGGGACGGCGAACTGAGTGCCGCGCACAAGGCCCTGTACGGCCAGTACTTCGACCGGCTGCCCGCGCTGCCGGGGGCCGGGGATTTGCTGCGCCGGCTGCACCGGGGCGGCTGGACGGTCGTCCTCGCCACCTCGGCGAGCGGCGCCGAGCTGGGCGCGCTGCGCCGGGCGATCGACGCCGACGACGCGATCACGGACACCGCAGGCGCCGAGGACGTGCGGGAGGGCAAGCCCGCGCCGGAGCCCGTGGAACGCGCCCTGGAGCTGGCCGGGGCCCCGGCCTCGCGGGCGGTGTTCGTCGGGGACACGGTGTGGGACATGCGGGCGGGCAGCAAGGCCGGGGTGCGGTGCGTGGGCGTGTTGTGCGGCGGGATCCCCCGGGCCGACCTGGAGGAGGCCGGGGCGGACGCGGTCTACGCCGACCCCGCCGACCTGCTCGAACGGCTCGACGGGAGTCCGCTGGCCTGAACCTGGCAGGGAGTGCTGCGGGTCACATGGCGCGCTGGAACACCACGGGGTGGTTGCCCGTTGAACCAATCGTGGGACCGTCGTCCGTGCCCACCACCTGACCGCCCCGGCCGTGATTCCCCCGTCACGGCCGGGGCTTTCTCCTGTTCAGCTGTTCAGTGGGCGTCCGCCGCGGCACCGGCCGGTACCGTGGCCCGGACGCGTCCGGCGTCGATGAACTCCCTGAGGTCCGCCGTGAGCAGTTCCGCGTGCGTGGCGAACAGGCCGTGCCCGCCGTTCTGGTACACCTTGAGCGTGCTGTCCGGCAGCAGCTCGGCCATGCGCGCACCGGTGAGCGCCAGCGGTGCGGAGGTGTCGTGGGTGCCGTGCACCACCAGCACCGGGACGCGCACCTCGGCGGCCTCGGCGGCCAGGTCGAGTGCGGCGACCACGGCCCGGACGCCGTTCGCGGCCCGCGCGGTGGCGCTCAGGCAGCGGTCGATCAGGTAGCGGACGTACGGCTCCGACATCCGGTTGCCGGGCAGATGGGCGGCGAAGAAGTCGTCGGCGAGCGCGGTGAAGTACGCGGCGCGGTCGCGCCGGAACACCTCGTCGTCGGCCTGCACGAGCGCCGGGTCCACCCCCTCCGGGACACCCGGCGAGCGCACCACACCGGGGGTGACCCCGGCGATCAGGGCGGCGCGGGCCACACGTGCACGGCCGTGCCGGGTCAGACAGCGGATCACCTCGCCGGTGCCGACCGAGTGGCCGATCAGGGTGACGTCGCGCAGGTCGAGGTGGTCGAGCAGACCGTGCACGTCGTCGGCGAGCGTGTCGAGGTCGTAGCCGGACCAGGCGTCGTCGGAGCGTCCGTGGCCGCGCCGGTCCAGGGCGACACAGCGGAAGCCCGCCTCCGCCAGGGGCAGCATCTGGTACTCCCACATCTCGTGGCCCAGATAGGCGCTGGCGACGAAGACCGCGACGGGCCCGGTGGCGGGGCCGTGGTCGGCGTAGTGCAGACGGGTACCGTCGACGGGGCTCTCGAAGTACGGCATGGGACGCCTCCTCGGGCGGTGGACCAGGTGCGACGCGGCTCGGTCGCGCTGACGTCCCCGATACTCCCCGGGTTCCGCCGACCGGTCGATTACCTGCCGCGTCATGCCCGGGTGTGCGCGCGCCCGGGCCCGGGTACCCGGCCGTCCGCCGAAGCCGTGGGCCGAGAGGAGCCGAGGGTGAGCAGCGCAGCGGGCAGCAGGGTCGTCGTGACGGGGGCCACCGGCAATGTCGGCACGAGTGTGGTGCGGCTGTTCTCGGCGGACCCGGGCGTGAAGTCGGTGCGCGGGCTGGCCCGGCGTACGCCCGAGTGGTCGCCGCCGAAGACCGAGTGGTCCGCGGTCGACATCGCCTCCGACCAGGCCAACCTCGCGGAGCGGTTCGAGGGCGCGGACGCGGTGGTCCATCTGGCGTGGGCGTTCCAGCCGACGCACGATCCGGCGGCCACTTGGCGGACCAATGTGCTCGGCGGCATCCGGGTGTTCGAGGCGGTCGCCGCGGCACGGGTGCCGGTGCTGGTGCACGCCTCGTCGGTGGGCGCGTACTCGCCGGGGCCGAAGGACCACGCGGTGGACGAGTCCTGGCCGACACACGGCTGGCCCGACGCCGCGTACTGCCGGGAGAAGGCCTATCTGGAGCGCACGCTGGACGTGTTCGAGCGGGACCACCCGGAGGTCCGGGTGGTGCGCATGCGCCCCGCGTTCCTGTTCAAGTGGGAGTCCGCGAGTGAACAGCGCCGGATCTTCGGCGGGCGTTTCCTGCCGGGTCCGCTGGCCCGGCCGGAGCTACTGCCGTTCCTGCCGGACATCCCCGGGCTCAGGGTGCAGGCGCTGCACACGGACGACGCCGCGGAGGCCTACCGGCTCGCGGTGGCCTCGGACAGCGCGCGCGGCGCCTTCAACCTCGCCGCGGACCCACCGCTCGACGCCGGTGTGCTCGGCGAGCTGCTGGGCAGCCGCCCGGTGCGGCTGCCGCGCGCGGCGGCCCGGTCGGCGATCGCCGCGGCCTGGGGGCTGCACCTGCTCCCGGCCTCGCCACACCTGTTCGACGCGGTGCTGCGGCTGCCGCTGATGGACTGCGGCCGGGCGCACGCCGAGCTGGGCTGGCGGCCGCGGCGCACGGCCACCGAAGTGCTGCAGGAGTTCCTCGACGGCCTGCAGAAGGGCGCGGGGATGGACACCGAGCCGATGCGCGGGCGCAAGGCCGGCTGACGCGCCGTGCCCGTACGGGCCGAGGGGAGTACGTCATGGCCACATACCAGGAACCCGAACCCGAACCGGGCCGCGACTCGAGCCCGGTGCCGAAGGACATGCCCGACCAGCAGGCGGGCGCCGGCGAGGACCCGTGGGAGGTCACGCCGGACGAGGAGCCCGAGGAGGAGGCGGCTCCCGCGGCGGACGCACCCGACGCGGACGAGCCGTCGGCCTGAGCGGCGCCGTCACGGCGCCCCGGCGGCCGAGAGCGGTGCGGCAGGCCGGCCGTCGGGCCCGGCACCGGCCGGTCACCGGCATGGGGCAGCGGCAGGATCGCCGCGGCGTCCGACCCGAGCCCCCCGAGTTTGACGGTCACCCGGTCGGCCGGATGCCGCAGCGTGCACAAGCGGCTACCGAGCCGCAGTCCGGCGCCTGCTCATGGCGCCTCGGCGGCCGAGAGCGGTGCGTCATGCTGGCCGGTCAGCGTGGCGTCCGCTGCCGAAGTGCCGCTCGCCACGCGGGCACGTTGTCCTCGGCCACCGGTTCGGGACGGCGGCCCCCGCTCGCGAAGAACTCGGCCAGCGGCAGGATCGCCGCCCCGACCGTCACCGCGTCCGGCCCGAGCCGCCCGAGCTCGACGGTCACCCGGTCGGCCGGATGCCGCAGCGCGTACGTCGCCGCATGGCGCCGCACCGCGGGCAGGAAGCGGGCACCGAGCTGCAGTCCGGCCCAGCCGCCGATCAGGATCCGCTCGGGCTGGAAGAGGTTGATCAGGTCGGACAGCCCGGCACCGAGGTACTCGGCGGTCTCCTCCAGGACGGCCAGCGCGACCGGGTCGGATGCGGCGCCCTCGGGCGGGTAGGCGGCGGCGAGCATCGCGGTGAGCGCCGTCTCCTCGTCGGTGTCCTCGGGCGGTCGTCCGCCCTCCTCCCGCCAGCGCGCGAGCAGCGACTCGGCGCCCGCGTAGGCCTCCAGGCAGCCGGGCGCACCGCACCGGCAGCGGCGCCCGCGCACCCGCACCGTCAGATGGCCCCACTCGACGGCCCGTCCGTGCTCCACCTCCGGCGTGACCACGCAGGCGCCGACGCCGGAGCCGAAGAGCACGACCACGGCGTTACGGGCGCCGCGTCCCGCGCCGAACCACATCTCGGCCTGCCCCAGGGTCTTGGCGCCGTTGTCGATGAAGTACGGGGTCTCCTCTGGGAGTCGGGAGGCCGAGCGGAGCAGCTGCTCCAAGGGGACCGCGTCCCAGCCGATGGTCTGGCCATGAACGACGGCGCCCCGTTCCGGGGTGTGCTCGACGATGCCGGGAACGCCGACGCCGACACCGAGCAGCCGGCCGGGCGCGGCCTGTTCCGCGCCGAGGACCTCGGCGATGCCGTCGCGGATGTGGCCGGTGATCACGTCGACGTCGTAGCAGCCCTGCGGGGTCAGTCTGCGTTCGGTACGGGCGAGTTCGGTCAGGGCCAGGTCGAACAGCTCGACGCGGACACGGGTTTCGCCGACATCCACGCCGATCATCTGTCCGCTGTCCGGGGCGACCCGCAGCAGGGTGCGGGGCCGGCCGCCGTCGGAGTCGACGCTGCCGGCCTCCTCGACCAGGCCGTCCGTGATCAGGTCGGCGACCACGTTGCTGACCGAGCCGCTGCTCAGGCCGGTGGCGGGGCCCAGCTCGAACCGGCTGAGGGGACCGTCGAAGTACAGCTTCTGCAGCACGGCCGTGCGGTTGCCCCGCCTGAGATCACGTACCGTGCGCCCGTTGCGCGCCGCCATGCGGCTCCCTTCACGAACCGTGTCCGACCTGCAACATACCCCTTCAGCCGAGCGGAATGCGAGATTCTCACAACCCTTAGTTCACGATCTGAGCTAAGGGACGGTGCCCCCAAGGGGCGCGGGGCTGCCCGCGCCCCGGGCACTCACCCCGCGTACACGTCCTCCACGTAACGCCCCTGAGCGATCAACGAGTCGAGCCACTGTGCGGCGGCATCCGCATCGGCGCCGGGAGCGTGCTTCCGGTACAGCGCGCGGAACGCCTCGCGGACGCCCGGTGCCATCCGGGCGCCGTCGCCGCAGACGTAGACCCGCGCACCGGCGCCCAGCAGCTCCCAGACCTCGTCGGCTTCGGCGGCGATGCGGTGCTGCACGAAGGCGGCGCCGTTCTCGGGGGCGGCGCTGAAGGCGGGGCGCAGCGAGACCGCGCCGGCCGACTCGGCGGCCCGCAGTTCCCCGGCGTGCAGGAAGTCGCCGTCGGGGGCGTCGCAGCCGAAGTACAGCAGCGCGGGCGGGAGTACGCCGCCCGTGGTGCGGGCCGCCACCCGGTCGGCGACGGTGCCGCGGAACGGCGCGAGTCCGGTACCGGCGGCGACCATCACGACCGGTGCCGAGTGGTCGATCCGGAAGGCCTCGCGGCAGGGCTGGACGCGGGCGTGGAGGGTGTCGCCGGCCTTGAGGGTCGCGAGGTGGCCGGAGCCCGTGCCCCGGTAGCGGCCCTTTCCGGAGCGGGCGGGGGCGTCGAGGACGGAGACCATGAGGTCCACGTGGCGCGCGTCGACCGCCGGTGAGGAGGACACCGAGTAGTGGCGGGGCCGCAGCGGGGTCAGCAGGTCGAGCAGGAGCGGCCAGTCCAGCGCACCGCGCAGGGCGGGATGGTCCTCGGCCAGCTCCAGCAGGGTGCGCGGGTCGTCCTCGCCCAGCGCGGCGAGAGCGGCACGCTCGGGCGGGCACGGGTTGGCCCCGGCGAGCAGAGCCAGCTGCCGGGCGGTCGGCCGCTCCTGCAACTCGACGTGGTGGGCGAGGAGTTGACGCACGGACAGCGGACGGTCCACGGCGAGGCCGTCGCGCCGCGGGCGGGTGGCCCGGATGTCCAGGACGGCGTCGGGTTCGAGGCCGAACGCGGCGACGGCACGGTCCACCAGGTCGGGGGAGTTGACCGGCAGCACGGTCAGGTGGTCGGCGGTGCGGTAGGTGACGCCCTCGGGCAGCGCGATGCGCAGGAACCGCTTGGTGCGCGGGTGGTCCGGCGCGGTCAGGTCGTACGCCTCGGTCACGGTCATCGGCAGCAGTTCGTGCCGCTCGGCGAGGGCGTCCAGCGGGCCGCCGAGGGTGCGGACCTCGTAGGCGTGGGCGGGCTCCTCGGCCGGGGCGCCCGGCAGGGCGTCCGGGTCGCCGTACTCGGCCAGGAGCGCGGTGCGCAGCCGTGCGGTGAACACCCGGACGGCGCCGGCGAGATCACCGGATGCGTCGGCGGCGGCCCGGTCGGTCAGGCGGGTGGCGCCGAGTTCGGCGAGGCGGGCGTCGATGCGGGTGGGGACGTGCTGGTAGGTGGCGGCCCAGTTGCGGTCGCCGACGCCGAGGACGGCGTAGATGACGCCGGTCAGGTCGGGGGTGCCGTCGAGCCAGGCGGTGAAGGCACCGGCGTCGTCGGTGGGGCGGCCGTTGTAGGAGGCGGCGGTGATGACGACGGGCCGGCCGGTGGGCAGTCCGTCCGCGTACGCGTCCAGGGCGGCGACCTCGGTGGCGCAGCCCACGGCGGCGGCCTCGTCGGCGAGCTGGGCGGCGAAGGCGCGGCAGGTGCCGTAGTTGCTGCCGTGCAGGAAGAGGACGCTGGTGCCGGAGCGGACGCGGGCCGGGAACGCGTCCGTGGCCGGGGTCTCCGCGTCCTGGTGGGCGGCGCCGCCGGGCAGCACGGCGTGGACTCGGTCGGCGGCGGTGCGCGGGGTGAGCGTGAGGGTGAAACCCTCCGGCTTGAGGGTGAGGGTCTCCTTGACGGTGAGCCGGTAGTCGGCGTGGTCGTGCAGCCGGTAGCGGTGGACCAGCATGGCGAGCAGCATGGTCGCCTCGTGCAGCGCGAACTGCCGTCCGATGCAGGCGCGTTCACCGGTGCCGAAGGGCTTGAAGGCGTGCACCGGGCGGGCCGCCTCCGCCTCGGCGGTGAACCGCTCGGGGTCGAACAGCTCGGGGTTGTCGCCCCACACGGGCTCCCGGTGCAGCATCGGCGTGACCACCGTGACGGCCTGGCCGGCGGCGAGCGGGATCCGGCCGCCGAGCAGGGTGTCCTCGCGGGCGTGCCGGCTGAAGGCGGCTGCCGTCGGCCACAGCCGCAGGGCCTCGTTGAGGACCTGGCGGGTGTAGGTGAGCCGGCCGATGTCGTCGTACGTGGGCTCCGGATCGGCCGCGCCGCCCCACAGCGCATCGGCCTCGCGCTGCACCAGCCGGAGCACGGCGGGGTGCTTGGCGAGGTAGTACAGGGCGAAGGACATCGCGCCCGAGGTCGTCTCGTGACCGGCGATCAGGAAGGTGATGACCTGGTTGCGGATGTTGGCGGCGTCCAGGGTGGTGCCGTCGGCGGGGTGCGGCGCGCTGAGCATCAGCCCGAGCAGGTCCTCGGCGCCGCTCTGGTCGGTGCCGGTGCGGGAGGCGATGACGTCGTCCACGACCCGGGCGAGGTGGTCGGCGTCCGTCCGGAAGGCCGCGTCGGCCGCGGAGTGGTCCTGGCCCGGGATGCGGGCCAGCCGCGTCATGCTCCACTCCAGGCAGCGGACCATCGACTCCACGAAGGGGTGCGGCTCGCTGCGCTCGAAGGAGCCGAAGTCATAGCCGAAGCCGGCCAGCCCGATGGTGTCGAGCGTCATCCGGGTCATGTCGTCGGGCACGTCGACGGGCCGCCCGTCGCGTGCCGCGCGGTCCCAGGAGTCGATGAGCCGGCGGGCCACCCTGAGCATGACCGGGTGGTAGGTGCGCATCGAGCCGAGCGCGAAGGCGGGCATCAGGATGTCGTGCGCCTTGGCCCAGTTGGGCTCGTCGTTGTACGCCGTGAACAGGCCGTCGGCGGCGAAGGAGCGGACGTTCTCCAGCGCGGGCCCGACGTGCTTGGCGAACCGCTCCTCGTCGGCGAGGTCCGCGACCAGGCCGGCGTCGGCGACGAACAGCACGTCCCGGCCGTGCAGCCGCCGCACCAGGACCGGACCGTGGGTGCGCATCAGGCCCATGACCTGCTGCAGGGGGGTGCGACCGGGGCCGGTGGCGGTGATGTCGACGACGGGGACGCCGGGCAGGGTACCGGCCGGGTCGGGGTGCACTGCGGTGGGGGGCATGGCGCGACAACTGCCTTTCGCGGTGGCGGAGTACTCGTGGTGACGGAGTACCGGCGGTAACGGAGGACTCCGTCCAGGGTGGTCGACCCGCGGGGTGTACTCGTGCCACCGCACTACACGTTCGCGCAGTCAAAAATCGGTTACGGGGCTTGCGCCGAGGGTGCGCCGGGAGCCCGGGGCAGGCGCCGGCGTGCTGTGTGGTTTGCCGCTGACCTGGCTCTTCGTCTTGGATGAGGGTGCTGGCTCGGCACTTCGGGAGGTAGGCGTGGACGCGGGGCGGACCGATGGGGTCGTGTGGCGCAACCGGGCCCTGACGCTCTTCGACCGGGTGTCGGTCCCGGTCGCGGTGTGCGACGTGTACGGCCGGGTGGCGCTGGCCAACCCGGCGATGGCGGCGGAGTGCGGTACGACGCCGGGGCGGCTGCGCGGGCGGGACGTACTGGAACTGTTCCGTCCGCAGGAGGCCACGCAGGTGGAGCGGATCGCGCAGGCACTGCGGCTGCGGCACCGCTCGCGCTACGAGGTGTCGGTGCGCTGGCGGGCGCCCGGCGGGGCCGAGCGGTTCGGGGAGCTGACGGCGGATCCGGTCAGCGACAGCGTGGACGAGACACCGGCCCTGCTGGTGATGCTGCGGGTGCGGGGCGAGTGCGCGCCGCCCGAGCCGGAGCCGGTGCGGGTCACACCGGTGGAGGGCCTGGTGCTGGCCCTGCTGGCGGGCGGCGCCACCACGGCCGGCGCCGCCCGCGAACTGGGTCTCAGCAAGGACGGCGTCACCTACCACCTGCGCCGTCTGTCGGCCCGCTGGAACGCCTCCAACCGCACCGAACTGGTCGCCCGTGCCTATGCGTCGGGGGTGCTGACTCCGGGGGTGTGGCCACCGGAGGCGAGAACGGCGGAGCCGGGATGAGACGGCGCGGCGTGGGCGGTGCCCGCGCCAGGCGGGGCGCCGAAGCGCGCCAGGGTGTGCCAGACCATCTTGAGGTCCTGGAGGTCGTACCGGCCGGTGCGGGCCGCGTCGCCGATGACCCGCGGGGTCAGCAGACCGCGCTCGGCGATCCGGGCGCCGAGGTCGGCGTACCGCGGCCCCCGGTAGTCGGCGTGCCGACGCAGCTCGGTGACGGTGAGCCGGTATCCGGGATGCCACTCGGACGGGAAGGGCAGGCTCCGGGCCGCCGCCTCCACCGCGGTGCCCCGGTAGCTCGCGTCGAGCACGAGCGCCTCCACGTCCCGCGCCAGCAGCACACCGGCGTGGACATGGCTCTCGACGTAGTCGTTGAGCGCGTCCTGCTCGTCCGCCTGGGCGAGAGCGATCAGCGGCATCGCGGCGGCCACACCGAAGTCGGTCGGTCCGGCCGCGCTGTCGGGGTAGCAGAAGGTGGCCCGGTCCAGGACCGCTCCGGCCAGCCTGAGGTGCGAGGAGCCGAAGCGGGGAGCCGCTCCGACGGCCTGCCGGCGGAAGTTCAGCGCGCCGTACAGCGGGCGCTCGGCCGGAGCCGCGTCGTCGTACGCCCCGCCGAAGATCCGGCTCTCCCACCGGGTCCGGTCGCCGCCCGGATGCGCGGTGAGGCCGCCGTTGCTGGTGCCGGTGACGTACTGGGAGTGGTACGCGCCGTCCCGGGCCAGTGCCTCGAGGATGGGCAGTCCCCGGGAGACCCGGTCGGGATGGAAGTTCAGGGTGATGCGCAGGCCGGGGTCGAGCGGCGGGCCGGACACTGTGCCGGCCACGTGGTCCAGCGCCCGTCGGGCGCGCGGTGGCAGCCCCTGCACAGCCGTCGGCCCAGTACCGAAATCCATTGGCCCACCCTCCCCTTGGCTACCTACGCTAGCCGAAAACCTAGACATCCTAGGTTTCAGTAGCGCATCGAAAGGCCTCCCCCATGAGATCACTCACCGAGCAGGACATCCGCAACTCCTTTATCAACTGCTCCAAGGGGGAGGCCAGGCGGCTGGCGGTGCCACGGGACCTCGGTGAACGCCCCTGGGACGACCTGGACTTCCTCGGCTGGCGGGATCCCGGGGCGCCCGACCGCAGCTATCTGGTCACCGAACGGGACGACCGGCTCATCGGCGTCGCCCTGCGGTTCCAGGCCGCGCGGCACGGTTTCCTGCACCGCAGCATGTGCTCGGTGTGCCTGACCACCCATCCCGGCGGCGGGGTGACACTGATGGCGGCACGGAAAGCGGGAGCGGCGGGTCGCGAGGGCAACTCGGTCGGCCTGTACATGTGCACGGACCTGGCCTGTTCGCTGTACGTGCGGGGCAAGAAGGTGCCCGAGTCCGGGGCCCGGTTCGAGGAGAGCCTGACGGTGGAGCAGCAGATCGCCCGTGCGACGGGCAATCTGTCCGCGTTCATCGACAGGCTGGGTGCCTGACGGCGCCGTTCACTTCATGGCGCGGAGAGGGCGCCCGGCGGCCCTCGTCGTCAGGGGGCCGGAGGTGCCCACTCCGGGTTGCGGCCGAGGAAGGCGAGCAGGGTCGCCGCCTCGTCCAGGGGACCGTCGGGCGTGAGGGCGGGTGCGAAGACGCCGTACTCGCGCAGGCGCGGGACCAGGTGACCGGCGGCCGGTCGCAGGCCCGCGGCCAGCGCGGGAGCGAGCGGGCGGTCCTGGCCGGTGGCGACGGCGATGTCCCAGGCGTGCACGGCGGCGTCCAGTGCGCCCGCACCGGCGGCCAGCGGCAGGGGCAGCGGGCCCAGCGGCGTCGGCACGGACTCGGCGGCGGGCAACCGCGCGTAGGCGTCGGCCACGGCGTCCAGGACCTCGTCCAGCTCGGCCACCGGATCGCCGTGGAGGGCGTCGGCCGGCTGGAACGGGTCCTCGCCGGGCCGGTCGGCGGCAAGCGCGAGAGCGTAGGCGTGCTGGTCGATCCGCGCGTGGTTGAGCACCTGCCGCACGGTCCACTCGGAGCACGGCGTCGGTCCGCCCCAGGTCTCCCGGGGGACCGACGCGACCACCTCGCGCAGATAGGCGTGCGCCTGCTCGAGCACCTCGACACCCGCGCCCTTCACGGCTCCCGCCTTCAGCCCCATGTCCGCATCCTTCCGTGACCTTGCGGCGACCTCTCCGCCACTGAGACCACACTAGGAACCCTTGCGGACAGTTACGGTCCTCGACCAGGGCACGTTCGACCCGGGGGAGGAACGGGAACAGGCCAAGGGATGCACGATGTACGGAAGTGGACCGCGGGACTGCTGCGCCTGCTGGAGCGCCGCCGGCAGCCGGTGGTCGTCCAGACGCTGCGGTCGGCGACGGCGGCGACGATCGCCTATGTCGTCGCGCTGCGGCTGAGCCCGGAGCCGGCCCCGCTGACCGCACCCCTGACCGCGCTGCTGGTCGTCCAGGTGACCTTCTACGCCACGCTCACCAACGGCATCCGCCGGGTGAACTCGGTGGTGGCCGGGGTGCTGGTGGCGATCGCCTTCAGCGTGCTGGTGGGGCTCACCTGGTGGAGCCTCGCGCTGCTGATCGTGGCCGCGCTGGCCGTCGGGCACCTGGTGCGGGTCGACGAGTACGTGGCCGAGGTGGCGATCAGCGCCATGCTGGTGCTCGGCGTCACGACCGTCGGGTTCACCGCCTGGGCGCGCATCGTGGAGACGCTGATCGGCGCGGTCGTCGGGACGGCCTGCAACCTCCTGCTCCCGCCACCGGTGTGGGTGGACGAGGCGGGCCGCTCGATAGGGGACCTGGCGCGCCGGGTACGGCAGCTGATGCTGCGGATGGGCGAGCAGGCCGCGGGCCGGACCCCCTGGGAGCAGGCCGCCGAACGGCTGCACGAGGCACGCCGGCTGGACCAGCACATCGCCCACGTGGACGCCTCGCTGCGGCAGGCCGAGGACAGCCTGCGGCTCAATCCGCGCGTCAAGGAGGGGCTGCTGCACCGGGTGGTGCTGCGCACCGGTCTGGACACCCTGGAGATCTGCACGGTGGTCCTGCGGGTGCTGGCCCGGTCCTTCACCGACCTGGCGAAGGCCCGTGGTACCGAGGAGCTGTTCCCGGCCCGGGTCGGGGTGACGGTGGAACAGCTGCTGTCGGAGATCGCGGACGCGGTGGTCAGCTTCGCGGTCCTGGTCACCACCCATCTGAGCGAGAACGCCGAGTCGGCGGAGGCACGCCTGTCGGCCGAGCTGCACACGGCGGCCGGCACCCGGGACCGGCTGGCCGAGCTGCTGCGGGAGGAGATCGGCAGGGACTGGGCGAACTGGCAGCTGTTCGGGGCGGTGCTGACCGAGACCACCCGGATCATCGACGAGCTGAACACCGAGCACCGCACCCGCCGTCTGCTGGACGAACTGGACCGGGTCTCGCGCGAGCAGCAGGCGAAGCTGCCGCGGATGACCCGGCTGCGCGAGCGGCTCGGCGTGCAGGAGGAGCTGTGGCGGAACCGTACGGGCTTCGGCGGGCGTTCTCCGTGAGGAAAGCGCCGGGCGTGGCCCGGTGAGGAGGGCGCCGGGTGGGCCGGCGCGCGAGGCGAGGGGGCGACCGATGGCCGGTTCCGGTTCCGGGGTGCGGATCGACGGGAACACACTGCGGCTGCCGGGCGGGGTGGCGGTGCGGTTCATCCGCACGCTGCGGCTGCCGGAGACCGGCACGCATCCGCTGCCGCCGGGGCTGGGCGAGTTCCCGGTCCGGCGGGTCGCGGACCACGCCGACACCGTCCCGGACGAGTGGCGGGCGCGCGGCGGGATGATGCTGCCGGTGTATCTGCGCGAGGCGATGTGGCTGAGCTTCTCCGGCACGACGGAGCCGGCCGCGCTCCAGGTCGGGGTCGGCAAGGTGTGCGCGGTCTCCGGCAGGCCCTGGAGCGGCCGTCTCGCCCGGGATCCGCAGAACTACGTGGTGCTGCCCCGCCAGCCCTGGCTGGACGGCATCAACTCCGGCAAGGGGACCGTCCGCCAGTTCGTCGCCGTGCCGCTGGGTCTCGGCGCGACCGTGGAGGGGCAGGTCACCGGCGAGGAGGTGTGGGGCGGGGTGCAGCTCCAGTCGTTCCCGCTCAGGGAGCCGGTGCTCGCCGAGTGGCGGCGCCGCGAGCGGGAGCGGGAGCAGGCGCGCCGCAGGACCCTGTCGGCGGGGCCGACGGGCGCGTACGGCGCGGCGATGATGGCGTCCGCGCCCGGCGCGGTGCCGCCTCCCGCGGCCCCGGGTGGCGCGCCTCGGGGCGCCGCCATGGGTCTGGGTGTCGGCGGCTCGATGCGCCAGGAGGTGTACCGGGACGAGCGGCCGCCGGCGGACTGGTCCGAGGAGCCCGCGGGGCGCGTGTTCGTACACCTGGTCACGCCCCCGGAGTGGCGGCGCATCACCGGCGAGGCGCCCCCGCCGTCACCGGTCGACCGGGCGGCGTACACCCGGGCGGGGCTGCCCTGGTACGACTACTACGACGCCGACGCCGAGGATCTGGCCCCCACGGACGCTCTGGGGAAGGTCAAGCCGGTCGGCGAGTGGCTCGGGGACGACCTGGACCCGTGGCAGGCGCCGTCCGCCGGCCAGGTGACCCCGCTGAAGGACGCGCAGGGCAAGCCGGTCGAGGACGGCGACTGGTAGATCGCGTTGCACGGCCCGCAACCCGCGTTGCCGTGCTTGCCCTTTGCGCCGGCAGGGGCCAAGGTGGCAGTCACGACCGGGGACCACCGACGATCTGAGGTTGTGCATGGACACGGACGACGAGCCGGTGAACGGACGCTGGAGCCGGCGCCGGTTCGTCGGGGCCGCGGCGGGCGCGGCGGCCGTGGTCGCGGTCCCGGCTCCGGCGGCGCCACCGGCCGGCCCGCCGTCCCCGGCGGGCGCGCCCCACGCCGCCGTGCCTTCCCGCGGGGCGTCCGGACCGCGTCCGCTGTACGTGGGCACGTACACCTCCGTCGAGGGCGGCGGCGCCGGCATCGGGTTGGCCTCGTACGACCCGGCGACCGGCCGGATCACCGGTTCCGGCACGCTGACCGGCGCGCCCGACCCGTCGTATCTCGCCGCCCACCCGGACGGCCGCACGCTGTACGCGGTGGCCGAGCGACAGGACGGCGCCGTGACGGCGGTACGCCTCGCGGACCGACGGGTTCTTGTCAGCCGCGGCACGGGCGGCGCGGGTCCCTGCCATCTGTCCGTGCATCCCTCCGGGCGCTGGCTGCTGGGCGCCAACTACGGGTCGGGCAGCGTCGCCGTGCATCCGATCGACGCCTCGGGCGCCCTCGGCGAGCGCACCGACCTCGTCACCCACACCTCTCCGCCACCGGGTCCGGGTCAACAGGGGCCGCACGCCCACCAGTTCGTCACCAGCCCGGACGGCGGCCATGTCCTCGCGGTCGACCTCGGCACCGACACCGTCTACAGCTACCGTCTCGACCAGACGAAGGGCACCCTGGCGGAGGTGGCGCAGGCACACACCCGGCCAGGTGCCGGACCGCGCCATCTGACCTTCCACCCGGGCGGCCGGTACGCGTATCTGGCCAACGAGGTGGACGACACGGTCGTGGTCTGCGGCTACGACCCCGCCTCGGGCCGGCTGACGATCGGCGAGCCGCAGCCGACGGGGTCGGACGGCGGCACCAACTACCCGGCGCAGTTCGTGGTGACGGCGGACGGCCGGTACGCGTTCTTGGCGAACCGGGGCCACAACAGCCTCGCACGGTACGCGATCGAGGCCGAGGGCGCCCGGCTGCGGCTGCTCGGTACGGTGCCGGTGGGCGGGGACTTCCCCCGGCAGATCGCCCTCTCCCCGGACGGCGGGCTGCTGTTCGCGGCGAACCAGCGCTCGGGGACGGTCACCGTCTTCCACGTGGACCGGTCCGACGGCGAACTGCGGTCGGCCGGCGAGCCGTTCACCTCACCCGTCGCCGTCTGCGCGCTGCCGCTGTAGGGCACGGGGGCAGGCGGCGGCACTGGCCTGCGCCAGCAGGGCGTGCACGCGTTCGGTGAGCTGGGCGACGTCGTCGGCGGGCGTGTGGAAGGGCAGCCGTACGTCGCCGTGGGCGCGGGTGCGTTCGATGCGCAGGGTCAGGCCGTGCCGGTCGACGGCGAGAGGGAGCACGCGGGTCGCGCCGTGCAGGCTCTGGGGCCGTACGAGCCGGGTCAGCCGCTCGACCGCGTCCGGGTGGGCGTCGGCGAGGTGGGTGAGGAGCCGGGCCTCGGCGCCGGCGAGCGGGTCGGGCCGGGCGGCGGCGAACTCGTCGAGGTCGACGACCACGGCCCCCGAGGACTGCCGCAGCACCACCCGCGTGGGCCTCAGCAGCAGGGTGCCCCGGTCCGGCGCGAACCAGCCGGCGAGGTGGAGCCGGGCCCGGATCCGGCCCCGGACCGGTACGGGCGCCACGTCGGCGAACTCCAGCACGGCGGAGGGCTCTTGACGCGGGGCGCACAGGGTCGCCGCGAACAGGGCGCTGTCGTCGGGCACCGTCAGCCGCACGGCGCCGTCCTCGGTCACGGTGTGCGCGCCGACGTACTCCTCGCGGGCGCCGTCCGCGGTCACCGCGCACGACCAGGCGGCGGCCAGCACCGATCGCGCCCGTTCCGCCGCGCCGGGTGCGGCCGTCCAGTCCTGCGTGTCACCCATCCCGAACCTCCTTAGGTAAGCCTTGCCTAACCTATCGAAGATCGAGGCGCACGCCAACCACACGCCACCGGCGGAAAGGATCGGACGGGGGTCGGGCGGGAGTCAGGAGATGACGCCCAACAGCGCCCGCGCACACAGGTCGCGCACCTGCTCACGGGTCAGGTCGGCGTCGCGCAGCCACTCCAGGCACACGGCCGTGGTGAAGGCGAGCCAGCCGCGCACGGCCAGGCGCACATGCGGGGCGCTCTCGGAGACGGGCCCGAACTCGGGGTCGGCGGCGAGCGCGGCGAGGATCTGCTGCTCCTGGGCGGCCAGGGCCCGCTGGTAGACCCGGCGCACGGCCTGGTCGCCCGCCGCGTCGGCGCGGTGGAAGGCGCGGAAGCCGTGGGCGTGCGCCTGGACGTAGCCGAGATAGGTGTCGAGGCCGGCGGTGAGCTGCTCGCGCACCGGTACCCCGGGCACGGCCGCCGTCATGCGCAGCATCCGCTCGCTCTCGCGCTCCACGACCGCCGCGAAGAAGTCCCGCTTGGTCGGGAAGTAGTGATACAGCAGCCCGCGGGAGACCCCGGCGATCTCGGCGACCTGCTCGATCCACACGTCGTCGTAGGGGCTCTCCGAGAACAGCTTCGCACCGACCGACAGCAGCTGCTCACGACGCTCCCCGGTGCTGAGTCGGCGCCGGGCGCGCTCCCCCTGGTTCGCGGGCATGGCGTCACTTTACTTGACGCGGGTTCAACAAGCGGCCCACACTGAAACCGTTATTGAACCCACGTACAACACACGCGTCACAGATCGACGGCCGCTGGATCAAGGGAGATCGGCGTCATGGCGGAGACAGCGGGGACGACGGCGGAACCAGGCCTGCAGAAGGGGTTCCGGAGCGCCGAGCAGGGCTGGCCCGAACTGCACCGCATCCCGCATCCGCCGCGCCGGCTGCCGCTGCTCGGCGATGTGCTCGGCGCCGACCGGCGCCGGCCACTGCAGGACTCCATGCGCTTCGCGCGCGAGCTGGGGCCGGTCTTCCGGCGTCGCGCCTTCGGCAAGGAGTTCGTGTTCGTGTGGGGCGCGAAGCTGGTCGCGGACCTCTCCGACGAGTCCCGGTTCGCCAAGCACGTCGGTCTCGGCGTGGCCAACCTGCGGCCGGTCGCCGGGGACGGCCTGTTCACCGCGTACAACCACGAGCCCAACTGGCAGCTGGCGCACGACGTCCTGGCGCCCGGCTTCAGCCGGGAGGCCATGGAGGGCTACCACGGGATGATGCTGGCGGTCGCCGGCCGGCTGACCGAGCACTGGGACCGCGAGGCGGCGGCCGGCCGCACGGTCGACGCGCCCGGGGACATGACGAAACTGACCCTGGAGACGATCGCGCGCACCGGTTTCGGGCACGACTTCGGCTCCTTCGAGCGGGACCGGCCGCACCCCTTCGTCACCGCGATGGTCGGCACGCTCACCTACGCCCAGCGCCTCAACAGCGTGCCCGCACCGCTGGCCCCGCTGCTGCTGCGCGCCGCCGCCCGGCGCAACGCCGCCGACCTGGCCTACCTGAACCACACGGTCGACGACCTGGTCGCGGCCCGCCGCCGCTCCGGCCGGGGTGACGGTGACCTGCTGGACCGGATGCTGGAGACGGCCCACCCGAAGACCGGCGAGAAGCTGTCGGCGCAGAACGTCCGCAAGCAGGTGATCACGTTCCTGGTCGCGGGTCACGAGACCACCTCGGGCGCGCTCTCCTTCGCCCTGTACTACCTCGCCCGGCATCCCGAGATCGCCGCCCGGGCCCGCGCCGAGGTGAACCGCGTCTGGGGCGACACCGAGCAGCCCGGCTACGACCAGGTGGCCAAGCTCCGCTACCTCCGCCGGGTGCTGGACGAGTCCCTGCGCCTGTGGCCGACCGCGCCCGCCTTCGCCCGTGAGGCCCGCCAGGACACGGTCCTCGCCGGCGAGCACCCGATGCGGCGGGGCGCGTGGGCGCTCGTCCTCACCCCGATGCTGCACCGCGACCCGGAGGTGTGGGGCGAGGACGCCGAACGCTTCGACCCGGACCGCTTCGAGGCGGCGGCCGTACGGGCCCGCCCCCCGCACACCTTCAAGCCCTTCGGCACCGGCGCCCGGGCCTGCATCGGCCGTCAGTTCGCCCTGCACGAGGCGACCCTGGTCCTCGGCCTGCTGCTGCGCCGCTACGACCTGTCGGCCGACCCCGCCTACCGGCTGACCGTGACCGAGCGGCTGACGGTGATGCCGGAGGGCCTGCGGCTGCAGTTGACGCACCGCTCAGCGCCCCGGAAGCCAGAGGCACTCCGCACGGTCAGCGGCTGAAGAGGGCGGCGGTGTGCGAACAGCCGGGGGCGCGGCTGCAACCGACCCGACGGTCAGCACCCCGGAAGGCGCAGCCACTCCGCACGGTCAGCGGCTGAAGACCTCGAACGCCACCGCCGGCGTACCGCCGAAGCGCTCGGCGAGGGCGGTGGTCTGCGTGCTCAGGAAGTCGCGGACGTAGCTCTCGGGGTCCTGGTCGGTCAACGCCTCCAGATAGCTGCGGTGTTCGAGCAGCGAACGCACCGCCCGCTCCAGACCGGGCCCCGCGTCGACCGCGTGGGTGGGCCGGCTGGAGCCGGCGACCGCCACCCAGCGGACGCCGGCCCAGGGCTCGAGGCCCTGCTCGGTGAGTTCGGGAAAGATCCAGCGGTTGCCCGCGTCCGCGGCGGCGTCCAGGGTGGCCCGGCCGACGGCGATGTGGTCCGGGGTGTTCCAGGTGACGTCGCCCCAGGTGTCACGGTGGTTGAGGGTGAGGACGAGCTCGGGCCGGTGGCGGCGGATCGCGGCGGCGATGTCCCGGCGCAGCGCGGGGCCGTACTCGATCACTCCGTCCCGGTGGCCCAGGAACTCCACCGTGCCGACGCCGACCACGGCCGCGCTCGCCCGCTGCTCGCGCTCGCGCAGCGGGCCGCAGGTGGCGGGGTCGAGCGTGTCGATGCCCGCCTCGCCACGGGTCGCCAGCACATAGGTGACCTCTCGGCCGCCGTCGGTCCAGGCCGCGACGGCCGCGGAGCACCCGTATTCGAGGTCGTCCGGGTGGGCCACCACGGCCAGGGCGCGCTGCCAGTCCTGGGGCATGGGCTGGAGTTGGGCGATCTCGGCGGTCATGGTCCGCACACTATGCGCTCCGCGGGCAGGGCCGCGAGGGGTCACACCTCGTCGCGTGCCATCGCCAGCAGCCGGTCCAGGACGCGGGGTGCGCCCGTGCGCAGGCCGTCGTGCTCGAACTCGTCGGTGACCCACGTGCGCAGGCCCCGGATCGCGCGGGCGGTCTCCAGGGAGTGGGCGGTGTCGACGTACATGTCGTCGTGGTAGACCGCCGCCACGACCGGGACCTCGTTGGCGGCGAGGCGGGCCCGGTCGTAGAGGGGCTGCCAGTCGGTGCGCGCGGCGAGCAGGTCGGCCGTCTCGCGCAGCGGGCGCAGCGCCGGGTCGGTGTCGAACATCCACGGGTGGACGGTCTCGCCGGTGAAGAGGACCGGCGTGTCGCCGGCGAGCGCCTTGGCCGCGTCGAACTGCGGGAACTCGGCGCGGACCCGCTCGGCGGCCCAGGCGGTGGGCCGGGCGTCCTGGCCGTAGATCGACTCGTGGACGAGGGCGTAGAGGGGGTGGCTCGCGTACGACAGCAGGGACTGGGCCTGTTCCCGGAAGGCGTCGGAGAGGTCGAGGCCGCCGGGCGTGCGGACGAAGGCGTCCTCCAGGAGGTGGTGCAGCCGGTGGCTGCCGTCGCTCGTGCCGAGCATCAGGCCGAGGGACTGGAAGGCCTCGACGGTGAACCGGTAGCCGTTCGGCAGGAGCACGTCCTGGGTGAGCAGGTGGTCGGCGATGCGGCGGGCCCGTTCCACGTCGTGCGGGTAGCGGGCGTAGTGCGCGGTGACCTTGCGTTCGATGCGTGGGTAGGCCGCGCGGTAGACGTCGTCGGCGTGGGCGTGCAGGGAGGGCAGGCCGCCGGTGACGACGGCGGTGGCGAGGCCTTCGGGGGCGAGGGAGAGGTACGACACCGTGCAGAAGCCGCCGAAGCTCTGGCCAAGCACGGTCCACGGGGCGCCGCCGGTGACCTGGGCGCGGATGGTCTCGCAGTCGCGGACGATGGAGTCGGCGCGGAAGCGGGTGAGGTAGTCGGCCTGCTCGGCGGGGCCGCCGCGCAGCGGGAGCGTCTGCCGGTTGGCGGGGGTGGAGCTGCCGGTGCCGCGCTGGTCGAGGAGGAGGACGCGGTAGTCCTTCAGGGCCCGGTCGAGCCAGGCCTGACGTCCGACGAAACGATTCGCCCCGAAGCCCGGGCCGCCCTGGAGATACACCAGCCACGGCAGCTCCTGCCCGGCCTTGTCGCTCGCGACCGCCTCACGGGCGTACAGCTCGATCGTCTCGCCGTCCGGGGCGGCGTGGTCGAGGGGCACGGTGAAGCGGCGGTCGGTGAGGATGACGCCGGGCTGGCGGTAGCTGAGGCTCAACGGGTCTCCCGGGACGGATGGGCCGGACGCCTTCCAGTTCAGCACAGGACGGGGCGCGCGCAGACCCCCGGGATCATGGATTGTTACTGAACTTCCGGTCAGCACCCGGCTCATCGTGCGGCGAGGCTGGAGCGGCGGACCACCAGCTCCGGCTGGAGCACCACCCGGCGGTGCTCGTGCGTCCGCTCGCCCTCGCCCTGCTCGGTCTCCTCCAGCAGAAGCCCGGCGGCGAGGGCGCCCAGGGTGACGGCGGGCTGCCGTACGGAGGTCAGCGGTACGGCGGCGGCCGCCGCGAACTCGATGTCGTCGTAGCCGACGATCGCGAGGTCGTCGGGGACGGTGACGCCGGCCGCGTAGAGAGCCTGCAGGACGCCGAGAGCGAGCAGGTCGTTGGCGCAGAACACAGCGGTGGGGCGGTCGGCGAGGCCCAGCAGGCGGGCGCCGGCGTCCCGGCCGGCGGCCACATCGAGCCGTTCGGTGGGCAGCTCGCGCAGCGCGTCGGGGCCGAGGCCGGCCTCGGCGAGCGCGTTCAGCGCGCCGGTGCGGCGGTCGCGGACCTGGTTGAGTCCGGGCGGTCCGCCGACGTAGGCGATCGAGCGGTGCCCGGCGTCGGCCAGGTGCCGGACCGCGAGCGCGCCGCCGGCCACGTCGTCCACGGAGACCGAGCACTCGGTGGTGCCCTCGGCGACCCGGTCGACCAGCACGAACGGGATGGCGTGCCGGCGAAAGGCCTCCATGTTCCGGCCGGTGGCGTCGGCCGGCGTGAGCAGCACACCGCGCACCCGCTGCTCGGCGAAGAGCGCCAGGTAGTCGGCCTCTTCGGCGGAGTTCTGGGCGCTGTTGCACACCATCACGCCGAGCCCCGCCGCGCGGGCCGCCCGCTCGGCGCCCCGTGCCACGTCCACGAAGAACGGGTTGCCCATGTCCAGCACAAGCAGACCCATGATCCGGCTGCGGCCCGCGCGCAGCTGCCGCGCGGACTCGCTGCGGACGTAGCCGAGCCGGTCGATCGCGGACACCACGCGCGCCCGGGTCTCACGGGCGACGGTGTCCGGGCGGTTGATGACGTTCGACACCGTGCCCACCGACACTCCAGCGGCGCGGGCGACGTCCTTGATACCCACCGACTGGGCCATCGGGCGAAGACCTCCAAGGGGCGAACCGGGGCGGCGGGCGATCCTTCACACTACCCGCGAAGTCGGCTCGGACCTCCTCCTGCGCGAGGCGCGGGACCGTGCCGGCGCTGCGCTCGGTGGTGGACGCCGGGAACGAGACGTTCCTGGCGCCGGGCCGGATGCGCATCCTGGACTCCCTCGCCCACCGGCGGACCGTCGCGGACGCACAGCGGCTGGCCCGGCATCCGGCGGACGTGGTGTACGCCGTCGGAGGCGGCACCCGCAACGCGCTGCTGTGCCGGCTGACCGCCGACGCCTGCGGGCTGCCCGTGGTGGCGGGGGGCGGCGGAGGCGGCGGCCCTGGGCAACGTCCTTGTCCAGGCCCCGGCCCACGGGCTGGTCGGCGACCTGGCCGGGCCCACGGGCTGGTCGGCGACCTGGCCGCGATGCGCCGCCTGCTCACCCGTACCCAGCCACTGACCCGGTACGCGCCCCGCGGCGACGGTGCCCGCCGGCGGGAGGCCGAGGCACGGCTCGCCACGCGGCGAGGACGTCCGCCCGGCGAGGCCGTCTCCCCTCGGCGTTGTCCGCCCACTACCCTGCACTCGTCCGATGACCGACCCCGAGGAGCCGCGATGCGTGTCGCCCTGTTCCTGACGTGTGTCAACGACACGCTCTATCCGGACACCGGCCGTGCCGTGGTGAAACTGCTGACCAGGCTGGGCGTCGACGTCGACTTCCCGAGAGGCCAGAGCTGCTGCGGGCAGGCGCACTACAACACCGGTTACCGCCACGAGGCCGAGCCGCTGGCCCGCCACTTCTCCGATGTCTTCCGGGAGTACGAGGCGATCGTGACGCCCTCCGGATCCTGCGGGGCGATGGTGCGCGAGCTCTATCCCCGGATGGGCGAACGGGCGCGCGCCGAGGGACGCGGGGACTCGCTCGCACGGACCCTGGCACCCGTGGTGCCGAAGACGTACGAGCTGACGGAGTTCCTGGTGGACGTGCTGGGCGTGACGGACGTGGGCGCCTACTACCCGCACCGGGTCACCTATCACCCGACCTGCCACGGACTGCGCAGCCTCGGACTCGGCGACCGGCCGCGCCGGCTGCTGCAGGCGGTCAAGGGGCTGGAACTGCTGGAGTTGCCCGGTGCCGAGGAGTGCTGCGGCTTCGGCGGGACCTTCGCGCTGAAGAACGCCGAGGTGTCGGCGGCGATGGGCGCGGACAAGGTGCGTCACGCCGAGTCGACGGGCGCTCAGGTGCTGTGCGCGGCCGACAACTCGTGTCTGATGCACATCGGCGGCACGATGAGCCGGCTGCGGACGGACATGCGGCCGGTGCACATCGCGGAGATCCTGGCGAGCACGGAGGAGGAACCGGCGGCATGAGCGGAACGTTCGTCGGCATGCCGGCCTTTCCGGAGGCCGCGCGCGCAGCGGTCCACAATCCCACCCTGCGGGGCAATCTGCGGCACGCCACGCACACCATCCGCGCCAAACGGGCCCGTGCGGTAGCCGAGTTGGACGACTGGGCGGCACTGCGTGAGGCGGGCCGCCGGATCAAGGACCACACGCTGCGCCATCTCGACCGCTATCTGGTGCAGTTGGAGGAGTCGGTCACCGCGGCGGGCGGCACGGTCCACTGGGCCGCGGACGCCGAGGAGGTCAACCGGATCGTCGCCGACCTCGTGAAGGCGACCGGCGAGTCGGAGGTCGTCAAGGTCAAGTCGATGGCCACGCAGGAGACCGGGCTCAACGAGGCGCTTCTCGAGGAGGGCATCCGCGCCTACGAGACCGATCTCGCCGAGCTGATCGTGCAGCTCGGCAGGGACCGGCCCTCGCACATCCTGGTGCCGGCCATCCACCGCAACCGGGGTGAGATCCGGGACATCTTCCGCTCCGAGATGGGCGCGTGGGGCCGCCCGGCTCCCGAGGGGCTGACCGACACACCGGCGGAACTCGCCGAGGCGGCCCGGCTGCACCTTCGGGAGAAGTTCCTGCGGGCCAGGGTCGGCGTCTCCGGCGCCAACTTCATGGTCGCCGAGACCGGCACCCTGGTGGTCGTCGAGTCCGAGGGCAACGGCCGGATGTGTCTGACCCTGCCCGAGACACTGATCTCGGTCGTCGGCATCGAGAAGATCGTCCCCACCTGGCGGGACCTGGGGGTCTTCCTGCAGACACTCCCCCGCTCCTCCACCGCCGAGCGCATGAACCCGTACACGAGCATGTGGACCGGCACGACGGACGAGGACGGGCCCCGGACCTTCCACCTGGTGCTGCTCGACAACGGCCGCACCGACACCCTCGCCGACCAGGTCGGCCGCCAGGCCCTGCGCTGCATCCGCTGCTCGGCCTGTCTCAACGTCTGCCCCGTCTACGAGCGGGCCGGCGGGCACGCCTACGGCTCGGTCTACCCGGGCCCGATCGGCGCCATCCTCAGCCCCCAGCTCCGCGGCACGGCAAGCGAGATCGACGCCTCACTGCCGTACGCGTCGAGTCTGTGCGGGGCCTGCTACGAGGTGTGCCCGGTCGCCATCGACATCCCGGAGGTGCTGGTGCACCTGCGGGAGCGGGTCGTGGAGGGCGGCCCGGCGGTACGGCAGGGCAACAAGGTGGTGCTGAAGCCGGCGAAGGGACACGCGGCCGAGCGGGCGGCCATGCGCGCGGCACGCTGGGCGTTCACCCACCCCGGCGCCCTGCGCACCGGCCAGCGGCTCGCCTCCCGCACCCGCCGGCTGCACCCTCGCACGCTGCCGGGCCCGGGCAGGGCGTGGAGCGCCGCCCGGGACCTTCCGCAGGTGCCCGCGGAGCCCTTCCGGGACTGGTGGCAGCGCACGCGCGAGGGAAAGGACGGCGCCGAGTGAGCAGCAGGGAGCGGATCCTGGGCCGGGTGCGAAGGGCACTCGCCGATGTGACACCCGACGACCGGCCGTACGTGGAGGCCGTGCCGCGGGACTATCTGCGCGAGCACGGGGGCCGTACGACCGAGCAGACGGTGGAGCTGCTGGCCGAGAACCTGGCGGACTACCGGGCGATCGTGCACCGCGCCGACGGGGAGGAACTGCCGCTGCTCGTCATGCGGCTGCTGGCCGAACGCGGCTCGCAGGAGGTGCTGGTGCCGCCGGGGCTGCCGCCGGAGTGGATGGCCGCCGCGGACCCGGTGCGGATCCATGACCGGGCGGTGGACACGCCGCAGCGGCTGGACCAGGTGGACAGCGTGGTGACGGGCTGTGCCGTGGCGATCGCGGAGACCGGCACGATCGTCCTGGACGGCTCCCCGGACCAGGGCCGGCGCCGCATCTCGCTCGTCCCGGACCACCACATCTGTGTCGTGCGCGTGCCCGGCCAGGTCGTCTCCTCGGTCCCGCAGGCCCTCGAACGCCTCGACCCCGCACGGCCGTTGACCTGGATCTCCGGTCCGTCGGCGACCAGCGACATCGAGCTGGACCGGGTGGAGGGCGTGCACGGACCGCGGACGCTGGAAGTGATCCTGCTGAGCTGACCCGGTGTCACGGGCGCCGTGCCACCGGGTGACACGGCCGCTGTCCCAGACGTCGGGGCGGCCCAGGGTGAGGCGGCCGGGCGCGGTGGCCACGCGGATGCGGTACACGGTCTGCCGGCGGCCGCGCACCGGCGAGTCCGTGCGCCGGCCGAACCTCGGCGCGTCCGTGTCCACGCCGAGCGGGTCGGTGCGGTGGCCCACGGTCAGGCCGGTCACCGCGTCCCGGTCGGCCAGGGGCGCGGCACCGACCGCGCCGGTGCCGGGAGCCGTGGCCAGAACCGTCCTACGTCGCACTCCGTCAGTCAGCCCGTCATCCCTTCGGCCAGGGAGAGATGTATCGATTCAGAGCAATCGACGATTGAAGCGATCGGCTAGTCGGCACAGCTCGTTTGATTCGTTTCACTGAGCCGGAGAGCATGCCGGGGGCGGCGCCGTTAGCGTGAGGGAATGATCCGGTTCGAGCATGTCACCAAGCGGTATCCGGACGGGACGACGGCCGTGGACGACCTCTCCTTCGAGGTGACCGAAGGTGAGCTGGTCACGCTCGTCGGACCGTCGGGCTGTGGCAAGACGACGACCATGATGATGGTGAACCGGCTGATCGAGCCGACCTCCGGCCGGATCCTCGTCGACGGCGAGGACGTCGCCGGCGTCGACCCGGTCCGGCTGCGCCGCCGGATCGGGTACGTCATCCAGCAGGTGGGCCTCTTCCCGCACCGCACCGTCCTGGACAACACCGCGACCGTGCCCGCGCTGCTCGGCTGGAAGCGGGCGAAGGCCCGGGCCCGCGCCGCCGAGCTGCTCGACCTCGTGGGGCTCGACCCGAAGACGTACGGCTCGCGTTATCCGGAACAGCTGTCCGGCGGGCAGCGGCAGCGCGTCGGGGTGGCGCGGGCGCTCGCGGCGGATCCGCCGGTGCTGTTGATGGACGAGCCGTTCGGCGCGGTCGACCCGGTGGTGCGCGAGCAGCTGCAGGACGAGTTCCTGCGCATGCAGGCCGCCGTGCGCAAGACGGTGCTGCTGGTCACGCACGACATCGAGGAGGCCGTCCGGCTCGGCGACCGCATCGCCGTCTACGGACAGGGCCGCATCGAGCAGTTCGACACGCCGGGTGCGGTGCTCGGGGCGCCCGCGACCGGGTACGTCGCCGCGTTCGTGGGCGCCGACCGGGGGCTGAAGCGGCTGTCGGTCACCGCGATCGAGCCGGACGACCTGGAACAGCCGCCGGTGGCCCGGCTGGACGAGCCCGCCGCACGGGCCGTCGAGCGGCTGCGGGCCGAGGGCGCCCGGTGGGCGGTGGTCCTCGACGCGCACGGCGATCTGCACGGCTGGGCCGGCATCGACGAACTCGGGGCGGCCGGCAGCGTCGGGGACCTGGCCCACCGGATGACCGCGTGGGTGCCGGTGGGCGCGCCGCTGAAGCAGGCGTTCGGGGTGATGCTCCAGTACGACGCCGGATGGGTCGCGGTGCTGGACGGCGCACGCTTCCTCGGCGTGCTCACCCCGGCGAAGCTGCACGAGGCGCTGCGCCGCTCGGTGGACGCGGACGCGCGGGGCGTGGCGCGGGGACAGGTGCCTTTCGACTCGGTGGCGGACGCCTGATGCCGCCGTGACGCTCAGGGGCCAGCTGGGCCTTGAGGGTCTGGTTGACCGACCCGATCAGCTGCCGCGGTGGTTTGAACAGCGCCGATCACACTGAGACTGGACACCCTCGCGCTGTCTGCGCAGCTACCCCCCGGAACAATCACCTAGGCGTCGGACGTGAGAGGGTGCGGGTTGGCCGCCAGCCAGGCCTGCAGTTCGCGGTGACGGAACTGATAGGCCGGGCCGGCCAGCCGGAGCAGGCCGAGCCCGGTGGCCCAGTCCAGGAAAGGGCCGAGCCGGAGCGGCAGCAGTCGGCGGGAGGCCAACACGAAAGCCAGGTGGAGTTGGTACAGGCCGCCGGTGGCGGTCAGGGTGATGAACACGCCCTCGGCGGCGCCGAGCACCGCGATGTCGTGGGCGTCGTGGCCGAAGCCGAACGGCGCGCCGACTCCGGTCAGCAAGCCGCCGACCACGCCGGCCACCAGGTCCTCGCGCAGTACGGTGCGGGGGGAGCGGGCCGGTTTGGAGGGGTTGACGTAGGACACGGCCGCCAGTGTGGACAGCGGCATCAGGACGGCCGACACCAGTGGCAGGTGGCCGGGGAAGAACTGGTGGAGGAATGCGGCGGCGCCGACCGCCATCAGCAGCAGCAAGACCAGCGCGGGCCAGGTCCAGCCCGTCATGCTGAGCCGCAGGCTGCGCGGGCGCCGGGCGAACTGTGTGCGGGAGAAGCCGAGCGCGAGCAACCCCCACACCCACATCGTGGACACCAGGTCCGCGTAGGCCGGGTGGTCCAACGGCAGGAGCGGGGCGAGGAATCCGAAGATTGTGCCGACCAGCAGGATCGCGACCGTCTGGACCTGGAGTGCGAGCCGGGGGCGCATCCGCCAGAGCTCGTGCAGGGTCAGCACGGCACGGGACTCGGTGCCGCCGGCGGTCTGCAGGTGCCGGGCGAGCTGGTGGAGCCAGCGGTGCACGTCCGCCGGGTGGTAGCGCGCGGTGGCCGCCGGCAGCGCCGGGTCCGGCTTCAGAAGCGCGGGGATGTACCGGTTCAGCAGGTGCCGGTCGAGCTTCTCGGCGTTGCGGAACCGGGTGAGTTCGCCGGGGTCGCCGTCGGTGGCGTAGCTGCGCGCGACCAGGCAGAGCCGCCAGGGAGTGGAGAGCAACTGGGCGAGCGGTGAGCGGGGTTGCGCGGCCAGCCGCTTCAGCAGCGGCTGCCAGCGGTCCTGCTCGGCGGCCCGCTCGGTGAGGTAGGCGAGGGCGGTGGCGCGCTCGATCGGCTCGACCTCGATCCGGGCGGCGTGGAGCAGCCGGCGCGCCTCGGGGTCGTGCTGCCCTTGTGCGAGCGCGTCGTAGGCCTCCGAGCGGCAGGTGAGGATGACCGCGCCGTGCTGCAGCCCCTTCTGCAGGGCGTTGATCGCGCGCAGTGCCGCCCGGGCCCGGGGGGCGGCCGGATCGGGTCTGCCGTTCGCCAGCGGCGGATCCATCTCGTCCAGACCGTCCAGAACGGGCAGCACGCGCTGCTCGCCGACCAGGCGGCGCGCCTTCCGCTTGGTCCAGCGGTAGGTCTTGTGCAGGTAGTCGGTCAGGAAGTCGGCGAGGCCGACTCCGCTGGGCCAGTCGGCGAGGGGTATCCGTACCGGGACGGGGTCGTCCGCCCCGCGGTCCTGGAGCAGCGCGATCATCAGCTCCATCGCGAGCACCGTCTTCCCGGCACCGCCGGCTCCGGTGATGACCAGTCGGCCCGGGTCGAGCTCGCGGTAGTACTGGGCGATGCCCGGAGTGTCCGTCGCTTCGGTCAGCTGCCGGCCGGCCGGGCCGGCCTTCCGGGCCGCCCGGCCCGGCTGGGTGACGAGCGTGTAGCTCAGGTCGATGCGCTGCAGCGAGTGCCCCAGCAGGCGGCGGCACTCGCTGCCCTCCAGGTGGAGCACCTGCTGGGCGAGTTCGGCTGCCCAGTCCTGCGGCCCGGGCAGGTGACGGATGAACACGTTGCCGGCCTGGATCAGGTCGCCGTTGGTGATCGTGCCGCTGAACCGGTTGTTGACCTGGAGGGTGGTCGGTGTGCCGCCGGGGATGCTCCGGCGCCTTGTCCGCACCCTGTGCACCTTGGTCGGGCGTTGCGTTCTCGGTTCCATGGCGTTCCCCCGGCCATCCGGTCCCGTCGACTGCACCGGACACTCTATGGCAGGTACACACTCCGGTTCGCCTGATGGCCCATCAGCCCGGCCGCCTGAGCCGTAGGGTTGGGGTGAAGGCTCGACAGGGAGGGGTGCACGGTGGATCCGATGACGGTGACCACACTGCTCGCGGCGTTCGCGGGCGGGGCCGGCGGCGAGGCGGGCAAGCGGGCGCTGCAGGGGGCCCTGAAGGTGGTGCGACGGCCGTTCCAGCGGCCCGCGCACCTGCCGACCGCGAGCAGCGGGGAGGCGGAGCTGGTCGCGCTGCAGCAGGCGCCCGGTGATCCGGCACTGGCCCAGCAGCTGAGCATCGCGCTGGGGATGCGGGCGGCGCTGGACCCGGAGTTCGCCGGTGAGCTGTCGGCCTGGGAGGAAGGGGCGAAGCAGGTGCGGGACAACGGCGACGTGGTGATCAACACCATCAGCGGCGGTCACTTCAGCGGTGTGACGATCCAGGCCGGGAGGGTCAACAACGTCCAGACCCCGCCGGGCAGGCAGGGCTGACCGGCGTCCGGGAGGCGTGACCGAGGGCCCGGCCCCCTGCGGGTGGGTTCTCCCGAACGTCATAGCTGACGTTCTCAACTTCTCCGCTCGCCGCGAGGGTCGGCGAACGCGTCGCCGGGCAGGACCTGGTCCGCAGGCGGACCGACCAGATCCCGCTAGCGGACATGAACTCCTACGGGCGCGCGTGCGAGCGCGAGCCGGCCGCCAGGGGCCCGCGGCTGCTGCGGCCGGCCCGCAAGGGCGAGCCCCCAACTGCGATCACTGACCGCCTACGACCACTGACCTTGGAATCAATCATCTAGGCCTGCAGGCCCTTCTCCTTCAGGTAGGTCCGGGCCACGTCGGCGGGCAGCCGGCGCCAGCTGTCGACCTGCTGGTTCATCCCGGCCAGGTCGCGCGTGGTGAGGACGTCGTTGAGCGTGCCGAGTGCCCTGGCCACGCGGTCGCTGCCGGCACGGGAGCGGTTGACGACCGGGACCACGTAGTCGGCGTTCTGCAGGTGTCTGTCGTCGGTGAGCAGGACCAGGCCGAAGGAGTCGAGCGTGGCGTCCGTGGTGGTGGTCAGCACCATCTGGTCCCGGCCCTCCTGCACGGCTCGCTTCGCCTGCGTGGTGCCGACACCCTTGGGGTCGACGCCGGTCACGTCGATGCCGTACACCTTCTTCAACCCCGGCTCGCAGTACGGTCGTTGCACGCACTCGTCACCGGCGGCGAGCCGTACCCGCAGCTTCGCGGCGCCGAGGTCGCTGAGGGTCTTGAGGCGGTGCTCGCGGGCGTAGGCGGCGCTGACCGCGAAGGCGTTCTGGTCGACCGCCCGGCCGGGCGGGAGGACGGTGAGCCCGCGGGGCTCGGCGAGTGCGCGCAGGGCGCTCATGGTGGTGGCGAGGTCGGGTGAGCCGACCGGTTTCGCGTCGGCGCCGTGGGTCTTGGCGTTCAGCCAGTCGGCGAAGGTGGCCGCGTACTCGGGCACGACGTCGATCTGGCCGGACTCCAGCGCCGGTTCGTACAGCTCCCGGTTGGCGACCGTGAGGATCGAGGTCTTGTACCCGGCCCGGTTCAGCAGCTGCGCGTACATCTGGGCGAGCAGATCGCTCTCGGTGAACCCGGCCGAGCCGATGGTCAGGTGATGACTGTCGCCGGGCGGCGCGGTGACCTGACCGCGGTCCTCGAGGGAGGGGCCGGTGGAGCAGGCGGTGACGGTGAGGAGGATGAGGACGGCGAGGAGGGCGAGGAGGCCTGGGGGACCGTGCCCGGTACCCCCGCCAACCCCCGCCACCACCCGCCCGGCGTCATCCCCCGGGCCGGTCGCCGGTCGCGCCGTGCTCCTTCCCGCAGCGGTCACCGGTCACCCCTCGACCAGGTCGGCGCCAGTCTCTCGGCGAGTTCGAAGGCGGCCTCGACGAGGAGTGCGAACCCGGCGACGAGGAGGGCGCCGGCGACCACCTGGGGCGTACTGGCGAGGTTGAAGCCGGCGGTGATGATCCTGCCGAGGCCGCCGCCGCCGGCGAGCGCGGCGATGGTGGCGGTGGCGACGAGCTGGACGGCGGCGATCCGCACCCCGTTCAGGACCATGGGCAGCGCGAGGGGCAGTTCCACGCGCAGCAGCATCTGCCGTCCGGTCATCCCCATGCCCCGGGCCGCCTGGACCACGCCCCGGTCGACCTCGCGCATGCCGACGTACGCGTTGGTGAGCAGCGGCGGGACGGCGAACAGCACCAGGGCCACCACCGTGGGCCCCTCGCTCCACCTGCCGACCGGAGTCAGGAGCAGCAGGACGAGGACGGCGAAGGTGGGCACGGCCCGGCCGACGTTGGAGATGTTGACGGCGAGCGCACCACCTTTGCCGAGGTGGCCGAGGACCAGGGCGACGGGCAGCGCGATCAGGCAGCTGAGGAGGAGGCAGGCCACGGTGAGCAGCAGGTGCTCGAGCAGCCGGTGCCGGACTCCGTCGGCGCCCGACCAGTGCGCGGGGTCGGCCAGCCAGTCCCAGGTCGCGGTGAGCGTGCTCATGCGCGCCCCGCCCGCGCCCGAGCAGCACTCACGCCCGATCCGCTCCTTGTCCGGGGAGCACTCGTACCCGATCCGTCTCTTGTCCGGGGAGCAGTCATACCCGATCCGCCCCATGTCCGGGGAGCGCTCATACCCGGCCCGCCTTCGTCCCGATGGATCTGAGGCGTGGCCGCCCGCGCCGAGGAGGCACGCGTGCGCGGCCCGCCCTGGACCAGGGCGTGATCAGCCACTGCACGCCCAGCAGGAAGAGGTCGGCGGCGACGGCGATCAGCACGCACAGGACGGACGCGGTGAGGACCTGGGCCTTGAAATAGGTGTTCATGCCCGCGTAGATGAGGTTCCCCAGGCCGCCGAACCCGACGATCGCGCCGACGGTGACCAGGGAGACCGCCGAGACGGTGGCGATGCGCAGGCCCGCCATCGCGGCGGGCAGCGCGAGGGGCAGTTCCACGGTGAGCAGCAGGCGGATCGGGCCGTAGCCGAGGCCGCGCGCGGCCTGCCGGGTCTCCTCGGGGACCGCGCGCAGGCCCGCGAGGATGTTCCGGACGAGCAGGGTCAGCGAGTACAGCACGAGCCCGGCGACGACGAGCGTGGCCGAGAGACCGTACAGCGGCAGGAGCAGGGAGAACATCGCGAGCGACGGGATCGTGTAGAGGATCGTCGTCACCGCGAGGACCGGCCCCGCCGCCCAGCCCCAGCGGCGGGCCAGCACCGCGAGCGGCACCGCGATCAACAGGCCGATCAGGACCGAGAGGAACGTCAGCTGGAGGTGCTGGACGACCGCGTCGAGGACGATCTGGCGGCGGGTGCTCAGATAGGCGCCGCAGATCCATTCGTTGCGCGCGAGGCAGTCGTCCGGGGGCGCGGTCACGGTTTCATTGGACCGGGTGGGCGAGCGGACCGGCGCGCTGTACTGGCCCGTACGGGTGTAGCTCTGCCGGGAGAGCGGCGAGGTGCCGTCGTGCGGGTGCGGCGCCGTCGCGGCCGGTCGCGCCCTCCCGACGGTGACGCAGGTCAGGCGCAGCCCCGCGCGCGTCCGGGGCGCTACGCCAGCCCAGCCGCGTCCAGCAGGGCGGTCACCGTCGTCGTCGCGAGTCCGCCGGTCAGGTCTTCCACCTTCGCGCCGGCCCGGGCGCTCGCGCCGTCGAAGACCAGCAGCAGCTGGCGGGCGAGCAGGTCGGGGTCACGGGCGCCGCCGCGGTCCGCCTCGCCGCGGAAGGTCGCGCCCAGCCGTTCCTTGACCACGCGGGCGACCGCGCTCGCCGGGTGGTCCGGGTCCTTCAGCTCCACGAGGACCGCCAGATAGGGGCAGCCGTGGTAGTCGGCGGCCACGGAGGCCTGCTCCAGGCGTTCGAAGACGTACAGGATGCGCTCGCGCGGGGTGGCCTCCGGGTCGGGGTGCGTGAGCTGGGCGTCGTACCAGGGGATGCGCCGCTCCAGGCTCGCGGCCAGCATCGCGTCCTTGCTGTCGAAGAGCTGGTACATCGACCGCTTGGAGACGCCGGCCTCCCGGCACAGCGCCTCGATGCCGACGGAGACGCCGTCGCGGTACGAGAGCCGGGCGGCCGCGTCGAGCAGCCGGTCACGGGGGGACAGCTTGTCTGTGGAGGCCATGCAGCGAGGTTAGCCGGACGGCGGACGAAAGGAAACCGATCGGTGTATACCGCCCGGGCCGGCCGAGCGCCTTCCGCCGGAACCCCGTGACAGAGACGCTGAACAAGCGCTTAGATAGGACCCGGATCCCGCTCCCGACCCGCCGGAGGCCCCGTTGTTCACGTCCGTCGACGACGTCTCCGCCCGCCTCGCCGAGACCGGCTACCTCGCCTCGCCCGCCGTCGCCACGACCGTCTTCCTCGCCGACCGGCTGGGCAAGCCGCTGCTGGTCGAGGGCCCCGCCGGGGTCGGCAAGACCGAGCTGGCCAAGGCCGTCGCCCAGGTGGCCGGCGCCCGGCTGGTCCGGCTCCAGTGCTACGAGGGCGTGGACGAGTCCCGCGCGCTGTACGAGTGGAACCACGCCAAGCAGCTGCTGCGGATCAGCGCCGGCCGCGACGAGAACTGGGACGAGACCCGCACCGACATCTTCAGCGAGGAGTTCCTGCTCCCCCGCCCGCTGCTCACCGCCATCCGCGGCGACGAGCCGACGGTGCTGCTGATCGACGAGACCGACAAGGCCGACGTCGAGATGGAGGGCCTGCTGCTGGAGGTGCTCAGCGACTTCCAGATCACGGTGCCCGAGCTAGGCACGGTCACCGCGACCCGCCGCCCCTTCGTCGTCCTCACCTCCAACGCCGGCCGTGAGCTGTCCGAGGCGCTGCGCCGCCGCTGTCTGTTCCTGCACATCGGCTTCCCCGAGGAGGAGCTGGAGCGGCGGATCGTACGGCTGAAGGTGCCGGGCCTCGGCGCTGCGCTGGCCGAGTCGGTGGTCCGGGTGGTCGGGGCGCTGCGCGGGATGGACCTGCGCAAGGTGCCGTCCGTCGCCGAGACCATCGACTGGGCGCGCACCCTGCTGGCGCTGGGCGCCGACACCCTGGACGAGACGGTCGTACGGGACAGCCTCGGCGTGATCCTCAAGCACCAGGACGACATCCAGAAGGCGGCGGCCAAGCTCGACCTGGACGCGCTGTGACCGCGGTCGCCGAGCGGATCACCGGGCTGGTCGGTGCACTGCGCGCGCACGGCGTGCGGATCGGCACCGGTGAGAGCGTGGACGCGGCCCGCGCGGTGGAGGCGCTGGGCCTCGCCGACCGGGAGCTGCTGCGCGAGGGGCTGGCCGCGACCCTGCTGCACGGCCCCGGACAGCGGGGGGTGTTCGACTCCGTCTTCGACCTGTACTTCCCGCGCACGGTCGGGGGCCCACACGGCCCCGGCGCGGACCGCGACGAGCTGCGCGACCGACTGGCCCAGGCGCTCGCGGCCAACGACCAGGCGTTGATGGCGCGGTTGGCGGCAGAGGCGGTCGACGGCATGGGTGGGTACGGCAGTTCACCCGGCTCCGACGGCTTCTCGGCGTACCAGACGCTCGACCGGCTGCGCCCGCAGACCCTGTTGGCCCGGGTGCGGGCCGATGTCCGGGGCGGGGACGGGAGCGGTGGCGGCTTCGCGGACCGGCTGCTGGACGACGAGATCCGGCGCCGTATCGAGGAGTTCCGGCGGCTGGTCGGGACGGAGGCGCGGCGCCGGGTCGCCGAGCGGCGCGGGCGGGACGAGATCGCCCGGCGCGGCGTTCTGCCGACCGCCGACCGGGTGGACTTCCTGTTCGCGGGCCGGGACCAACTGGCCGAGTTGCGCAGGGCGGTTCAGCCGCTCGCCCGCAAGCTGGCCACCCGGCTGGCCGCGCGCCGCCGCCGGGCCGCACGCGGCACCGTCGACCTGCGCCGCACCCTGCGCTCCTCGCTGTCCACGGGCGGGGTGCCGATGCGGCCGGTGCTGCGCCGGCGCCGCCCGGTCCGGCCCGAACTGGTGCTGCTCTGCGACGTGTCCGGCTCGGTGTCCGGCTTCTCGGACTTCACGATGCTGCTGGTGCAGGCGCTGCACGACCAGTTCAGCAAGATCCGGGTGTTCGCCTTCGTCAACCGCCTGGACGAGGTGACAGGGCTGCTCGACCACGGCCGCGCCGACCCCGACGGGCTCAGCGCCCGGATCCGCGCCGAGGCCACGCTCACCGGGTGGCACGGCAGCAGCGACTACGGCGTGGCGCTGGGCGAGTTCGCCGAGCGGTACGGCGGCGCGGTGGGCCCGCGCACGACCGTGTTCGTCCTCGGGGACGCCCGGACGAACATGAGCGACCCCAACCTGGCCGCCGTACGCGAGGTCACCCGGCGGGCCCGCCGCGTGTACTGGCTGAACCCGGAGCCACGCGCCCAGTGGGGCACCGGCGACTCGGCCGCGCCCGCCTACGCCGACCTGGTCGAGATGCACGAGTGCCGTACAGCCCGCCAGCTCAGCGCGCTGATCGCCCGCCTGCTGCCGGTGTGATCGACTGGTCCCGCACGCCGCGATCGGCGCCAGGTCCGCACGGACACCGGCGGCCGGTCCGCACCGACCAGGATCTCATCCGCACCGAAGGACGTACACCATGAGCCACTCCCCCGTCCCTCTCGGCACGTTCCCCACCCCCGTCGAACCGGCGCCCCGGCTGGCCGCCGCGCTCGGGCTCGGACCCGGGGACCTGTGGATCAAGCGGGACGACCTGACCGGTCCGGGCGGCGGCGGGAACAAGATCCGCAAGCTGGAGTGGGCGGTGGGCGCGGCCCTCGCCGACGGCGCGGACACGCTCGTGACCACGGGTGCCCCACAGAGCAACCACGCCCGGCTGACCGCCGCGGCGGCCGCCCGGCTCGGCCTTTCCGCCGTCCTCGTGCTGCGCGGCGCCCCGGGCGCCTCCCACTCCGGGAACCTGGCGCTGGACGGGCTGTTCGGGGCGCGGCTCGCCTGGGCCGGGGACGTGGACCGGGCGGGGCTGGACGCCGCGGCGGCCGAGGTGTGCGCACGGCTGCGGGCGGCCGGTGCCCGGCCCGCGCTGGTCCCGTTCGGCGGGTCGAGCGCGCTGGGCGCCCGTGGCTACGTGCGCTGCGGCGAGGAGCTGGACGAGCAGCTGCCCCAGCTGCGCACGGCGGTGGTCGCGCTCGGCTCGGGCGGCACCATGGCCGGGCTGGTCGCGGCCCTGGGCACCGGTTCGGTGCTCGGCGTCGACGTCGGGGCCCTGGCCGACCCGGCCGCCGCCGTGGCGGAGTTCGCCGCACCGCTCACCGCGGAGGAGGTCACGGCCGAGGGGCTGCGGGTACGCCGGGACCAGGTGGGCGCCGGGTACGCGACCCTGACCGGCCCGGCGAGCGAAGCGCTCCGGCTCGCCGCCCGCACCGAGGGCCTGGTCCTGGACCCCGTCTACACGGCCCGTGCCCTGGCCGGCCTCCGCGCGGCCGTCCAGGACGGCGACGTACGGCCGGGCGAGAAGACGGTGTTCGTCCACACCGGCGGCCTCCCCGGCCTGTTCGGCCACCCGCACGCCGTCACCTTCGCGGAGGAGGGGGCGACGGCCTTCGAGGGGTGAGGGTGCTCACGGGGGCGGGGGCGGAGCGACCACGGGGGCCGCGCAACGAGGGAACGGGGCAACGACGGGTGTCGGCCCCCGGCAGGTGACCGCCCTTCGAACGGGGACCGTCCGGCCCTCCCACGTGTCAGGGCGCCGCGAAAGGCGACACCCTCCTCCCCGGTGACGGCAGCACCTCCCCGGTGACGGCGACTCGACCACGGACCGGGCCGCGCGCTGTCCGACCCGGTCCTGTGGGCGGGCGGACCGCCATGCCGCCCTCTCAGCCCTTCGCGTACTCCTTCGCCATGGTCCCGGCGAAGTCGAAGACCACGACCTGTTCGTCGCCCACCACCCAGGCGTCGTGGCCGGGCGCGCACACGAACACGTCGCCGGGACCGATCTCGGCCTCACCGCCGTCGTCCATGCGCAGGTGCATCCGTCCCCGCAGCACATAGCCGTTGTGGTGGACCATGCAGCTGTCGGTGCCCGCGAGCGGCGCCACGGACTCCGACCAGCGCCAACCGGGTTCGAACGTGGCCACGGCGAAGTCCAGCCCCGTCAGGTGCAGGGCTTCGAGGTGGCCGCGGGGGAAGTCGCGCCGTTCGTCCGGCTTCTCGACCGTCTTCACTTCCAGCATGACGGTGTCCTCCCTTCCGGCCGCTGACCGCGACCGGGGCCGGCCGCCGTCCCCCGGCGGCCTCGGACGGCACCGGCGCTGCGGCGGCGGCCGTACCCCACGCCACCATCGTCGGCCCCCCGCCTGTGCGCCGCCATCCGGGTCGGGCACCATGGTCGGCCCCGAGACTTCCGGGGCACCTCCCGCCACCGTGGTTCATGGAGTTGGGTGACGTCCTCACCGCCTCGGGGAGGGCAGCGGGCGGCGCATTCCACCGTGCCGGGCGGGCCGGGGCCCGTACGGCTACCAGGTGCGCGCCGCCTGCAAAAGGAGTGTGCGGACGCGGACCACGTCCGGGTTGTCGGGCGGGCCGGGGCGCTGGACCAGGAAGCCGGTGTTGATCGGCGGATCCTCCGGCTCCAGCAGCGCCACGAGCGCGCCGGACGCCAGCAGGTCCTGGCACAGATAGCGGGGCAGCACACCGAACCCCGCCCCCGCCGCCACCACGGCGAGAACTCCGCGCAGGTCGGGCACCGTCAGCGCGGCGGTGCGGGACAGGCGGCGGCCGAAGACGTGCCGCCAGTAGCGGCGGGCGATCGGCAGGTCCTCGGCGTAGGTGACGAGCGGGACGTCGTGCAGAGCGGCCGGCCCCTCGACGGCCGGCCGGTCCGCCAGCCGCTCGGCCCACACCGGCGCGGCGACGAGCACGAACTCCTCGTCGGTGAGCGCAACCGCGTGCAGGGTACGGCCCCGAGGGCGGGTGGTGGCGATCACCAGGTCGTGCCGGCCCGCGCGCAACTCCTCCAGCAGCGGATCGGTCAGCCCGGTCGACACGCGCAGTCGTACGCCCTCCGCGACCAAGGGCGCGAGGGCCGGCAGGGCGGTGGTGCACAGCAGCTCGGCCGGGCCGGCCAGATGCACGGGTTCACGGCGGGTGCCGGCGGCCGTGGCCGGACCCGCGGCAGCGGCCAGCTCGTCCAGGGGCGCGGCGATCCGGGCCGCGAGCTCGTCGGCGACCGGGGTCGGCGCGACCCCGCGCGGCAGCCGTTCGAACAGCTCCCGGCCGGTCTGCCGTTCCAGCGCGCGCATCTGCGTCGTCACCGTCGGCTGGGACAGGCCCAGCAGGCGGGAGGCGCCGGTGAAGGAGCCGGAGCGGTACACCGCGAGGAAGGTACGCAGCAGGTTCAGATCGAGGGAAGCGGTCTCCACGGGTCCGAGTATTCACCGGCCGGCATTCCCCGGCACCCATAGGAGATCCAATACCGGGCATTCGGTGTTTCATTGGTTGCCTATGGGTCGTCTCGCCTACGTTCTGTGTCGGAAACCCAAGCTCCGGGAGAAGGAACCCATGTCGAAGATCCTGTTCGTGCTGACCGGTGCCGACCACTGGACGCTGGCCGACGGCACGCCGCACCCGACCGGCTTCTGGGCGGACGAGGCCGTGGTCCCCTACCGCGCCCTGAAGGCCGCCGGTCACGAGATCGTCGTCGCCACACCGGGCGGCGTGGTGCCGCCGGTCGACCGGGCGAGCCTCGCCGCCGAGGTCAACGGCGGCCAGGAGAAGGCGGACGACATCGCCCGCACGCTGGAGGAGATGACCGAGCTGCGCACGCCGGTCAAGCTCGCGGAGGTGGAGCTCGACGACTTCGCCGCCGTGTTCTGTCCCGGCGGACACGGGCCGATGGAAGACCTGGCCGTGGACGCCGACTCGGGCCGGCTGCTCGTGGCTGCCCTCGACTCCGGCAAGCCGCTGGCCGTGGTCTGCCACGGACCGGCCGCGCTGCTCGCCGCGGACCGGGCCGACGGCGCCAACGCCTTCGCCGGCTACCGGGCGACGGCGTTCACCAACGAGGAGGAGAGGCAGGCCGGTTTCGCCGAACGGGCCAAATGGTTGCTCCAGGACCGGCTGACCGCGGCGGGCGTGGACGTCGAGGCGGGCGAGCCCTGGGCGCCGCACGTGGTGACCGACCGCAATCTGATCACCGGCCAGAACCCGGCCTCCGCGGGCCCGGTCGCCGAGGAACTGCTGAAGAGGCTGGGCTGAGACGGCCGCCTGACGACGACGGTGGTGACCCGCGGGCGGCGGCCGTCGCGGAGGCGACGAGGACGTACGTCCCCTCCCCGGGTACCTCGACGGTTCAGCCGCCGTCGTCCGCGGCGACTGCCCGGCCGAGTTGCCGCCCGCCGAGCGAGACAAGGGTGACCGCGGCCCGGCCGGCACCGGATCGTCGGCCCCGCGCACACACCCACGCACCGGCGTCCCACCGACCCCGGCCCGTCCGAGCCCACCGCCCGGGACGGCTCCGCCGGCCGCGGGTGCCGACGCAGCGTCGGTGCCGGTAAATCGGGTCGTCGACGTGTGCTGTGCGCTGGGTCCAGGAGCTGTGCACGCGCCCCGCATACAAGTCAGCTGATTGACTCATCCCAGAAAAAAATGCGCGTTTCCGCACTCACCGGTACGACGCCCGCCCCGCTAAGTTGGGCGCCATGAGCAATCTTGACCGCGCGCCCGTGCCCAGCGTCTGCGGCGGCCGCGGATTCGTCGTCGCGGAGCCCGTGCGCGAGCTGCTGAGCCCCCGTCAGGTGAGGCTGGGCGAGTCGACCGAGGTGCGCCGGCTGCTGCCGAACCTCGGGCGTCGCATGATCGGCGCGTGGGCCTTCGTCGACCACTACGGCCCGGATGACATCGCCGACGAGCCGGGCATGCAGGTCCCGCCGCATCCGCACATCGGGCTGCAGACGGTCAGCTGGCTGCACGAGGGCGAGGTGCTGCACCGCGACTCGACGGGCAGCCTGCAGACGATCGGCCCCCGGCAGCTGGGCCTGATGACCTCGGGCCGCGCGATCAGCCACTCCGAGGAGACCCCCCGCCCGCACGCCCGCTTCCTGCACGGCGCCCAGCTGTGGGTGGCGCTGCCCGACGAACACCGCGACACCGAGCCGAAGTTCGAGTACCACCCGGAGCTTCCCACGGTCACCGCGCCCGGCCTGACCGCCACGGTGATCCTCGGCGACCTCGACGGCTCCGCCTCGCCCGGTACGACGTACACCCCGATCGTCGGCGCCGACCTCGCCCTCGCCCGGGGCGCCGACGTACGCCTGCCGCTGGAGCCCGACTTCGAGTACGGCGTCCTGGCCATGTCCGGCGAGCTGGATGTGGACGGCGTACCGGTGCTCCCCGGCTCGCTGCTCTACCTCGGCTGTGGACGCTCCGAACTGCCCCTGCGCGCCGAGTCGGACGCCGCGGCCATGCTGCTCGGCGGCGAGCCGTTCGCGGAGGAGCTGGTCATGTGGTGGAACTTCGTCGCCCGCTCCCAGGAAGAGATCGTACAAGCGCGAGAGGACTGGATGAAGGGGGTTCGTTTCGGCGAGGTGAAGGGCTACGACGGTGGGCCTCTGCCCGCACCCGAGCTGCCGGCCGTGCCGTTGAAACCACGCGGAAGGGTGCGCTGACCTGGGGAAACGCCGGAATCGCTGTCCAGACTTCCCGACATTTCCTCCCCTCATGCGATCAACTCCGCCGACGCAGTCGCTGGGAGCCCGTCCACCCGGTGATTGTGGACACCCAACAGACCTGGAAGCTCGCACAAAGGATCTCCGGCCCAGGTCTGCGCCCCGGTCCCTCGCCGCCATGAGGAGCATCCCGCAGCGAGGGAGGCTTCGGCGCCGAATCTTTGAGAGCGTGACCGGGTCCCCGAAGTACTCGGCAAGCTCCAGACTCTTGGCCGTCCACCGGGCCGCCGTGCTCAGTCGCTCTTCTGGAAGGACATTTCCCAGGGCGACCCCGAGCCCCACGCGGGCACGGGCAAGCAGATGCAGGACGTCCCCCTCCGTGTGTCCGTCTTCCACCCGGGCCTCAAGGCGGGCGACCAGTGTCCACAGTTCAGCAACCGCTTCCGCACCAAGGACAGGGTCGAACCAGCCGTGGCTGGACCGATCTCCACAGCAGGTGCCGGTGCCGTCGCGTGAGGCGCTGGGCTGGCTTCTGGTCTGGCGCGGCTACGGGCCGTCGGGTACCGGTGCCCAGCGCCGGCACGGCGGTGTGAACTCCACGGAGGGCGCCGGCAGCTCGCGAGGCTGGCTTCGCCACAGACAGCGGAGGTCACCCGGCGCTCGGCATCCACTCGCCCTCACGGGTGATGACTGCTCTGCGAGTGCAGAGGTCGCCCGTGCCGAGGACGTCGGGAGGAAGCCAATCGGTACGCGCAGCCGATCACTGGGTGGCGGGGGTGGGTGGCCGACGGTGGCCAGCCGGGCGCGGTGGTGCTCAAGCAGGCGCCGTGCCCTTCACTGTCCGGGCGGTACCAGTCACTGCAGAAACAGCGTGTACCCCTTGTCTTCGGGTACAGCGATTGAATGAGGATTGCCTTGGCAGCATGCGGAACTCACTGAAAGCGATGTGTCGTGACCCGTCTCGACGACTCCGGCGGCGACCGTGTGGAGGGACCGGGCGACAGCCCGGACACAGTCGCGCTGGAGATCGCCGATGCCGTGGAGAGTCTGACGAACCTGTGGTCGCTGGCTGCGCAGGAGTCGGCCCTGCGCCTGTCTCTGCACCAGCTGCGGGCTCTGCGTGCGCTTGAGGCGGCACCGGATCTGAATCTCACCGGATTGGCAGAGCGGCTGGACATAGGACTTCCCACGGCCAGCCGGCTCTGCGACCGGCTGGAGGCGGCGGGGATGCTGGAGCGTAAGGTGCATCCGGAGAAGCGCCGCGAGGTCCGGCTGAGTCTCACAGTGCAGGGGCGCCGTGTGCTGGACGATGTGGCGGAGCGGCGGACCCAGGCTCTGACGGTTGCACTGGGGGCCATGGAGCCGGCGGAACGGTCAGCGCTGAGCCGTGGGATGCAGGCGTTTTTCGCCGCTAGGAGTGGGGCACTGCCTCCGGCCGAGCCACCGGACGCGCGGTGAGGGTCAGGCGCCTTCCGGGGTGAGCCGTGCTCTCTCGGCGGCTCTGCCGGTCCAGTCGAGGCAGACGACCGCGGCATCGGAGGTGAGGTCCTTGCTGCCGAAGTGTTCGATCAGGCCGGCGACGACCGCCCGCGCCGTCTCGTGCGGCGGGGTCTGGCGGGTCGCGCTCAGGATCTGGCGCAGGGCGCGTTCCCCGAAGATGTCTCCGGTCGCCGAGCGGGTGCCGTGCACGCCGGTGCTGATGGCGACGAGGCGGTCCCCGGGTTCCACCTGGAAGGTCTGCTCCTCGTACGGGGTCTCCTCGAACATGCCCAGCGGGAGCTGCGCTTCCAACTCGATCAGATCGATGCCGGTGGCGCGCAGGCGGTACAGCTGGGGGGAGCCGGCGTCGACAGCGCGCACGGTTCCGGTGTCCAGGTCGAAGCGGAGCAGCAGCGTCGAGGCGTACACCTTGCCGCCGTACGTGGCGTACACGGCCTGGTCTGCCAGGGCGGCCTGGTCGGCGAGGCCGATACCGGCGCGGCGGGCGTTGCGCAGGGCGCTCACCGCGAGGTTGGTGAGCAGCGAGGCATCGATGCCCTGGCCCATGCCGTCGGTGACAGTGAGGGTGAGATGGTCGGCGCTGGTGGACCAGTCGAAGTTGTCGCCGCCGACGGCGTAAGCCGGCTCCAGGTGGGCCCCGATCGTGTACTCCCGGCGTGCGCAGCCGCTCCCCGGCAGGAGCTGCCACTGCATCTCGGCGGCGAGGGTGAGGCGGCGGGTACGACGGGCCTGCAGGTACAGGTCGGTGTCCCGACCGGCGGTGGCGACCTCGTGGCCGAGCGCTGTGGCGAACTCGCCGAGCCTGAGCACAGTGGCCGGGTCCGCGGAGGTGGCGGGTAGGCGGGTGGAGAGGATGCCGAGCCGGTCACCGCGGACAGTGATGGGCAGGTGGACCCGTTCCATGGTCGTGTCGGGGATGACCTCGACCACCGGTCTCTGGGTGGTGAACGCGGTGCCGGCGGGGCCGTCGTGCGCGGAGACCGGCTCGCCGGTGTGTGGCAGGTGCGTGACGGGTTGCAGCACTGTCAGACCGTAGTCGGCCAGGAGCAGTGTGACGTCCTGTGCGCCGAAGCCCTCGGCCAGGAGGGATCCGGCGGTGGCGACCAGCGCGTGGGGCGGGACGGCGCGCAGTCGGCTCTCCGCGGACGAGAACGGTTCAAAGGCATTCACGGCGTCCACCCTCTCCCCTTGTGGCCTCCACGCTATCGCGGTGATGGCTGGATCCGGACCGGTCGGGCAGGACCACGGCCGGCCGCTGCGGGGATTCGTTACCGACTGTGTCCGGCATCGCTTGCCGGGTGGTGCGGCACAGCAGGAGGCAGACGTCGTCGTCGCGTTCGGAGTCGTGCACCAATGGCTTGAGGAGTGACTCGGCACAGGTTTCGAGATCTTCCAGGTCAGACTCGCTCAGAGCGGCCAGCGTGCGGCTGAGCAGCTCGATACCCGGGTCGAGCCCGTGGGCACGCCGTTCCACCAGGCCGTCGGTGTACAGGACGAGCATCGAACCGGGCGGCAGTTCGGCCGTGTGGTCTTGGTATGCGTAGGGCAGGGGGACGCCCAGCATGAGACCGGGTTTGGTGTCCAGGACTCGTACGCTGCCGTCGGGCGCGCGGACAACGGCCGGCGGGTGTCCGGCTGCGGCCCACGCGATCTGTGGGTCGCCGGGCCGGAAGCGGGCGATCATGGCGGTCGCGTACAGGTTCGGCTGCAGATGGCGCAGCATGCGGTGCAAGCGGGTGAGGATCTGTGCGGGGTGGCCGACCGGACGGCACAGGGAAGATGGACGACCTCGCGCAACTGATCCAGCAGACGATGCGCCGCCGACACCTGACAGCCCAGGCCATCGCCGAGCAGACCGGCATTCGTACGCCTCCGGGTCAAAGCGTTCGCAGAAGACGGCGCCAACGGCCCTATCCATCCCACCGACGACGAACTGCGGGAACTCGCCCGCGCCCTCTGCCCGCCGCTGTCAGCGGTTCTGGGAGGCGCACATAGCAACTGCTGCGGGCACAGCGAGGCAGACTGCTGAGGCGCACGGCGCGCTGACAGCTTCCCGCTCCACCTGCCGGACATTGCGTACGCGGCTCTTCTTCTCATCTACCCCGCGCCCTGTCAGTCACAGAGGCCTGGTCATCACCGCACACCCAGGCAAGAGCCGTGCGAACCCCATGCAGGAAGTCAAGGCTGGGATTTCGAGCAGAGCAGCGGCAGCGTCCAGCTCAGACGTCAGCTGAAGCAGATCAAGGGTGCCCCGGCCTCCTCGGCCGGTTACTGGTGGATTCTCGATCCGCCCGAGGGCCCACTCGTATGCTGCAGCCGCCCGTGCACGTTCGACTTCGGCGTAGGGTCGCGCGCCCACCCGCGCGACAGCGCCTCCGTTTCTGTCCTCAGGCAAAGTCACGTTCTCGACATGCCCCTCTTCGTCGGGTCTCCGGTTGCGCCCTTCGGGTGGGCTGCTCTGGACGCCGCGCAGGCACCAAGTCGGGCCGGTCAGCTTCCTGCGAGCAAGTGAGCCGGACTTGGGCCTGCCTGCTTCGGAGCTGAGCGGGCATACGGCGGTGAGCCGGAGGACGCCCTCCGGCCGGACATGCCGAGAGACGTGATCAGCGGGTACGGATGCCGACCGCTGTATCGGGGACACCTGCCGAGTTGCCCGGTGAAAGACCTGGGCACCGCCCCGGCGTCGCCAGGAGCGGCAATTCCGCAGTGCCGCACGGAATCGGCTGGTCCGCTGGATGGATCGGCGCGCTGACCGCGTGTCAGGCGACGTTGATGGTGGGCATCGGCCTGCTGATCACCGGCCCCGCCCATGTTTTGTGGCCTCTGACGGTCGAGGACAAGGTCGACGAGGCCTTCGAGCGGATGCGCACCGGCTCTCTCACCGCGTTGTCCTCGGTCACGTCGGAGGCCGGCAACACCCCGACGGTGATCACCGTGACTCTGTTGAGCTGTCCGGGCCTGATCCTGATCCCCAGACTGCCGATGTGGCGGCAGGCCGCCTTCCTCGCTGTCGCCGTGTCCTTGCAGTCGCTGGTCTTCCTGGTCATCACGGTGGCGGTCGACCGCCACCGTCCGGACGTGCACCGTCTCGACGGCTCGCTGCCCACCTCCAGTTACACCTCCGGTCACACCGGTGCGGCCACGGCACTCTATGGCGGCCTGGCGGTGCTGGTGCTGTCCCGGTTGCGCGGTCCTTGGCGGAGAGTCGTGGCCGGCCTGCTGTTCCTCGTGCCCGTCGCGGGGGGCCTCGCCCGACTGTACCGGGGCATGCACCACCCCACCGATGTCGTGGGCGGGCTCGTGAACGGCTGCCTGTCCCTGCTGATCGTCGGACGTCCCCTGCTCACGGACGGATTCGTGACTGCTCCGCCCGCCGCCTCCCCGCTTCCCGCCGCCGCCGACCGCGCGGGGCGGCCGCCTGGTCACGCCGCCGTGATCTTCAATCCCACCGTCACCGACCGGACCGACCGTGACGCCCTGCGCCGGGTCCTGAAACGACACGGCTATGACGCACCGGTATTCAAGGAGACCTCCGCCGACGACCCAGGGGGTGGCCAGACCGCCGGCGCTGTCCGCCAAGGTGCCGTGCTCGTAGTGGTCTGCGGCGGCGACGGCACACTTCGGGCTGCTGCCGACGCCCTGGCGGGCAGCGAGGTCCCGCTCGTCCTGGTGCCCTGCGGAACCGGCAACCTCCTCGCCCGCAACCTCGGCCTGCCGCTGTCTCCTGCCGACGCCCTCGATGCCGCGCTGCGCGGTACGACGCACCGCATCGACCTCGGCCGCATCGACGGCGACGGCCTGGCCGCCACACACTTCGCCGCCATGTGCGGCGCCGGCCTCGACGCCGCGATGCTGGAGCGCGCCAATCGCAGCGGCCGCACCAAAGCCGTTCTGGGCTGGCCCGCCTACGCCGTGGCACTTCTCCGCGTGCTGCGCGCCCCCCGGATGAGGGTGAGCATCCGCCTCGACGACTGCCGGCCCTGCGCCGTACGGCTCGCATGGACCGCCTGGCTGCTGCACCGCAGGGCGTGGCGCCTGGCCGCCTGGGCGGCGGTGACCGCCGTGGCCGGCGGGCTGATCGGCTTGCTGGTCAAGGCGGTGGTGGAACGTGAGCGACCGGCTCTGCAGGACCCGGTGGCGCACGCCCCGGGCTACTCCTTCCCATCCGGCCACGCCATGACGGCCACCACGTCCTTCGCCGTCCTCATCCTGGTGCTCCTGCCCCTGGTACCGAAGGTCTGGCGGACTGCCTGCTGGGGCGTCGCCGTGTTCAGCGTGCTCGGCGTCGGCTTGAGCAGAGTCGCCCTCGGTGTGCACTGGTTCAGCGACGTCCTGGGCGGCTGGCTTCTCGGCCTGGCCGTCGTCGCCCTCACCACCTGGGCCTTTGAAGCGTGGCGTATCGGCGCCGGTCTGGGGCATCCCCCGGTGAGCGAGGGCCTGGAACCCGAACTCGCAGAAGCCACGCCTGAGCCGGGCCGGTCGCGCTGGTAGGGACTCGGGCGGTCAGGATGCGTCGGTGCGGGGGAAGACGTACTCGTCCAGCAGGATGCCGATGGCAACGGCAGCCGGTACGGCGACCAGAGCACCGATGATGCCCAGAAGAGCGCCGCCGACGAGGACGCCCACGACCGTGACCACCGGGTGCACGTCGACGGCATACTTCATCGCGCGGGGCATGATCAGGTAGTCCTCCGCCAGTCGGAAGCCCACATAGAAGCCGGCTGTGGCACCCGCGACCGGCAGGGAAACCGACAGGGCGACCAGGCTCACGGCCACCCCGGCCACCGTCGACCCGACGACCGGGATCAGGTCCATCAGCGCCACGAAGAAGCCCAGGGCGGCCGGATAGGGGACACCGATGGCCGCGCACCAGGCGAAGGTCGCGAGCCCGGCGATGCCCGACGTCGCGAGGTTGGCCAGCATGAACCGGCCCGTCCGGGTCAGGATCTCGTCCGTCACCGTCTCGACCCGCGCGCGCCTGCTCGCGGCGACGAAGCGGAATCCGAACTGCTTGATCTCGGGCAGGGCGACCATCAGGTAGATGGTCACGACCACGACGATGACGGCCGATGTGACCAGACTGAGTACCATCCTCCCCGCTCCCAGCAGCCCGCCGAGCACACTCGAGCCGCCGGAGGCCAGAGCTTTGCGGACCTTGGAGATCAGGTGGTAGCGGTCTTCCAGATGGCCGAGGGCAGTGTGCCTGTCATGCAGCTGCGTCAGCCACTTCGGAATCGCCTTGACCAACGAGTTGATCTCATCCGTGACCGGCTGAGCAATCAGCGCGACGAACCCCGACAGGCACAGCAGGAATGCGAGAAGAACGACCAGAACCGCCCAGCCGCGACGTACGCGGTGCCTGGTCAGGAGGGCGACCAGCGGCTCCAGACCGATCGCGATGAAGACGGCCGCCAAGAACAATGACAGCAGCTGTCCGATCTGCAGAACGGTGTGCACCAGCAGCCAGGCCAGAGTCCCCCCGAGTCCCAGAGCGAAGCCGGCCCGCAGCCACGAGCCGCTGCGTTCAACGGGTCGTGGCCAAATGGTTCCGAGTCCTCTCCTCCCCTGCCCGCCGACGCCTGACTCTCTGGCAGCGGCCCGGGTTCCCCGTACCGCTCCGTTCGCCGCCCGCCCACGCCGGCGTGCGCGGGCGGCGTAGATGCGTGTCATGAGCAGCCCTCCTCGGCGCGCGTCAGACGGTCTTCTCAGAGCCACGGCAATCTTCAGCGTCTGCGACCGCCGACAGTCCAGCCGCCTCCCAGTCCCGCGAGGTGCAGGGCCAGAACGGTGAGGCCAAGGAGCATGACGTTGGTCGAGGTGAAGGTGTGGTTGGTCGTGATATCCGCCGCGTTGATCAAAAAGGCGATGAAGAACAGGGCAGCAGAAACAATGGCCAGCATGGTTTGTCTCCTATACGGGTGACGTCCGTGGTGCACTGCACTGCGAATTCCCAGCACCTGGCGACTCACACCGGCTGTGAGCAAACCCGCCGAGTCTCGTCGACACCGTCCCGGTTGGGCGGAGACATTTAGGGCAGACAGTGCTTCACGGGTACGACCTGCGTACCGCGAAGGATGGTGGGGAGGGCGTCGGATGTCCCGTGTTCCTTCGGTCAGGCAGACCCACGCCGGCCACTGTCTAATGGCTTCCTTCAGTGGCGACATGGATTACCTGACCGGGCCGATGTTTCGAACCGAGTTCTTGAACCTCATCGATTCCGGCGCACGGTTCATCGTGCTGGACCTCACTGGTGTCCCATTCTGCGATTCACGACAGCTGCTGAAGCTCCCCGGCGTCGACAGGATTCTTGACGTCTACGATGCTACGGAAGACGCCATGACGGACCTTGCGAGCCGCCGTGACAACAATTCGGGGAATGAGGGAAATGTCGACCCTCGAACGAGGACCGCATCACCCAGACGACCGACCGATTCTGCATATTATTCATCTCCCGCCCCAGCTCATAGCATTTTCGAACACATAGACGGGGCTGACGATCCTTCGGTCGGGTAAGCGCGTACGCAACGGCGTCGAGGAAAGGGGAAACCATGTCAGTGGAACCCGAACGTGCCGAAGCGAGCCCTGCTGCGGAACACGCCGCCGAAGCGATGATCAACTTGTGGAAGCGAGCCCATGAGGACGTCGCTCCGACGGTTTCCGAGGAGCAGATGCGCGTTCTGCTCGCCCTGAGCACCGAGCCAACCGATCCTGATCGCATTGCCGGGGACCTATGTGTCAGCGCCTTGGGGGCAACCCGTTTGCTCGACCACTTGGCTCAGCGCACGCTGGTACGGCGGCTTCCGTCCGGCGAGTTCTCTCTCACCGGCGCCGGACAGTGTGTGCTCGAAGCGACGCGTCAGCGCCGTCGGCAACTTCTGGAACAGACACTGGTGACCGCCGCGCCACCGGACCGCCCGGTACTGCGGGACGTGTTCAACCAGCTGTACGGAGCTGTGAGCCCCTTGACGCGAGTGCCGCGTAGCCGCTCGCCGCTCTGATCGACAAGGCCCGCTCAAGACCGCGCGGGCAGTGATCTGCACGACAGCATGATGCCGCGGGATGCGCCGAGCGCACTGAAACAGCCGCTGCCCGCCTGTCCCTCCGGGGCCCAGGAAAGCAGACTCGGCCACTCAGGCGCGTCCCTTGGACGTACGTCAACGATGTGCTGCGACGTCATACTCGTCATCCTTGGTCGTACAGAGCGCGCCATGCGCATGCTCACCGGGGACGAGGGCAAAAGGGAAAACAAGGCGGGGCTGCCCACCGTCCGTGTTGGGGAGGGCCATGACGTGCGTATCTGGCAGGAAAGCACCGAGGTAGGCCCGCGACCGGGACAGATGTCGCCCTTGGGCGCGGCCTTCGACGGTGCGGGGACGAACTTCGCGGTGTTCTCAGAAGTGGCGGAGCGCGTAGAGCTGTGCCTCTTCGATGAGGACGCCGCCGAGGAGCGCATCCCATTGAAGGAAGTGGACGGCTTCGTCCACCACATCTACTTGCCGGACGTCGGCCCGGGCCGGCGCTACGGGTTCCGCGTCCACGGCCCGTACCGGCCCGAGCGCGGTCAGCGCTGCAACCCGGGCAAGCTGCTGCTCGACCCTTACGCCAGGGCGATCGAGGGCGAGGTCGAGTGGAATGAGGCACTGTTCCCCTACCACTTCGACGCTCCCGGCCGGCGCAACGACCTCGACTCGGCGCCGTACGCGCCGAAGTCAGTGGTGGTGAACCCCTTCTTCGACTGGGGCAACGACCACCCACCGCACACCCCGTATCACGAGACCGTCATCTACGAGGCCCATGTGAAGGGCATGACGGGGACGCACCCGGCGATACCGGAGGCGATGCGCGGCACGTACGCCGCACTGGCACACCCGGCCATGCTCGACTACTTCGTCAAGCTGGGTGTCACCGCGGTGGAGTTGATGCCGGTCCATCAGTTCGTCCAGGACCACGCGCTGGTGGAGCGGGGGCTGTCCAACTACTGGGGGTACAACACCATCGGCTTCTTCGCCCCGCACAACGCCTACTGCTCGTCCGGGCAGCGGGGCGAGCAGGTGCAGGAGTTCCGCTCGATGGTCAAGGCCCTGCACGAGGCGGGCATCGAGGTCATCCTCGACGTCGTCTACAACCACACCGCCGAGGGCAACCACCTCGGGCCCGTGCTGTCGCTGCGGGGACTGGACAACGCGGCCTACTACCGCCTGTCCCCAAAGGACTCGCGCTTCTACTGGGACACCACCGGTACGGGCAACAGCCTGCGGATGAACCACCCGCACACCCTGCAGCTGATCATGGACTCGCTGCGGTACTGGGTGACCGAGATGCACGTCGACGGCTTCCGCTTCGACCTGGCCGCCACCCTGGCCCGGCAGTTCCACGAGGTGGACCGGCTGTCGTCGTTCTTCGACCTCGTCCAGCAGGACCCGGTGATCTCCCGGGTGAAGCTCATCGCCGAACCCTGGGACGTCGGCGACGGCGGTTACCAGGTCGGCAACTTCCCGCCGCTGTGGACCGAGTGGAACGGCAAGTACCGCGACACCGTACGCGACTTCTGGCGCGGCGAGGGCGGCACGCTCGGTGAATTCGCCTCCCGCCTCACCGGCTCCTCCGACCTGTACCAGAACGACGGCCGTCGGCCCTACGCCTCGGTCAACTTCGTCACCGCGCACGACGGCTTCACCCTGCGCGACCTCGTCTCGTACAACGGCAAGCACAACGAGGCCAACGGCGAGGGCAACCGCGACGGCGAGGACCACAACCGCTCGTGGAACTGCGGCGCCGAAGGCCCCACCCACGATCGCGGCATTCTCGCCCTCCGCGTCCGCCAGCAGCGCAACCTCCTCGCCACCCTGCTGCTCTCCCAGGGCGTACCCATGCTGCTGCACGGGGACGAACTCGGCCGCTCCCAGCGCGGCAACAACAACGCCTACTGCCAGGACAACGAACTGACCTGGATCGACTGGGCACAGGTCACCGAAGGAAGCGAGCTGCTCGACTTCACCCGTAAACTGATCTCCCTGCGCCGCGAGCACCCGGTCTTCCGTCGGCGTCGGTTCTTCAGGGGACGGGCGGCGCGGGCATCCGGCGAGGCGGTGCAGGACATCACCTGGTTCACCCCTGCCGGGCGGGAGATGACCGACACCGACTGGGACACCGGCTTCGCCAGGTCCCTCATGGTCCATCTCAACGGCAGGGCCATCACGGAACCGGACCTGCGGGGCCTGCGGGTGGAGGTCGAGGGCCGCTCCATGCTCGTCCTCCGGGCCCACCAGGACAGCTGAACTCAGCTCACGTGGACCCGCGGCCGTCGCTCCGGGCCCCGCTGGGCACGGCGCAGTACCGCGATCTTGACACCGTCGGGCCGTGCGACCACATTGGCGACCAGGGTGTAACCGAAGCCATGCCGCAGCGCGGGAGATACCGCGGGGCGAGGTTCAGCAGGCCCGCGAGCACGGACGCTCCGGCGAACCACAGGATGGCGATGGTCGAGACGTCGTACACCGTGCCGCCCGCTTCGACGAAGTACTGGTGCGCCAGGTAGGCGAGCGCGCGGCCGCTGGCCGGTCCGCCGCTCTTGAAGGCGTCCTGCCGGATGAAGACCAGCAGAGCCACGCCAGCCATGGCCCATGAGGAGCTGTGCGACGCCATCAGCGCGTCCGCCCAATGGTGGATCCGCACCCGATGGCCGATCACGTGCCAGGCGGCAACGGCGAGCACACGTTGACCGCAAGTACGCCGATGAGGAAGAGCGTGATCGGCATGTTGGCATTCTGCAGCCAGTGCGGAGCGAACGGGTTCTGCACGACGTGCGCGGCAGCGTCCGCGGCCGACAGCGTGATGGTGATCGGCAGCGCGCCACACAGGGTCAGCACTATCAGGACCAGGGTGGCCAGGGGGACAGCAGGCCGGCCGTGAGTGCGGCGATGCCGGGCTGGTAGCCGAGCGTGGAGAAGTAATCGACGCCGGTCAGGCACATGACCCGCCACCGCCGGTGCCCCTCGTGCTCGGAGTGCGGTGCGGGCCAGGGTGGCGGGTCGTCCGCTGACTCAGCCCCTGCAGAAGCCACGCCCGCCACCGGGCACCTGCGGAGGCCGTCTCGGACGCGCAGGGTCTGCTGCTGCCGGTGTCCGTCACCTCCACGTCGGTCATCCAGTCCCTTCCGGCGTCGCGGCTTGTTGGCGGCCGCATGACCGCCCCCGTGCAGCCGATCGAAGTCCTGCTCGTCGAGGACGACCCCGGCGACGAACTGATGACCAAGGAAGCCTTCGAAGGCAACAAAATCGGCAACACCCTGCACGTCGCCCGTCCGCGACGGAGAGGAAGCCCTCGACTTCCCCCGTCGACCTCGATCAGTTCATCGCTGCCGTACGCCAGATCGACGAGTTCTTCGTCACTGTCGTACGCCTGCCCCGGCGAAGTCACTCCCAGGGGTGGCCTGGTCCGCCGACTCCTACCGCGGAAGGCGTGCGAACCGGTACTGCGGGCAAGCGGATAGCCCGGGGACCGCCGGACAGAACGACAGTCAACGGCAAAGACGGACGGTAGGAGGAGGTCGGCGATGGAGTGGTGGAGCTGGGTGATCTTCCTCATCGCGGCGGTGGGCTTGCTCACCGCCGCGACGTTGGCGGTTCAGGCCAGACGCCGCAGCGGCACGGTGATCGCGGTACGTACGGGCCACCGGCCCAGTCGGGAGGGTCCGCAGTGAACACACTCATGCTGGCCTCGGAACTGACCAAGCGGGTGGTCGTGACGCTGGGCGGCGAAGCCGTCGCACAGATCCGGGACACCGTCTTCGACGCTCAGGCGGGACGGATCACCGGCTTCACCCTGAGCGGGCGCGGCCTGCTGGCCGGCCCCCTCAAGGAGAGCCTGCCCTTCTCCGAAGTACACGCCATCGGACCGTCCGCCGTGATGATTCTCAGTGAGGCGGTCCTGGAGAAGCGGGACTTGGTCGTGGGAGCCGGCGAAGCCGCACACGGCCAGGTCATCGGCGCGCCCGTCCTCACGGATCAGGGGACGGAGATCGGCACGGTCCTGGATGTCGTGATCGAGGCCGGCAGCAGTGGACGGGTGATCGGCTTTGAGATCGCCGCCAACGCAAACCTGGACGACCAAGAGCAGAAGGTGTTCATCCCACGCGGAGAGACACTGGCCGTCTCCGGACGGGCCCTGGTGGTCCCCTCGCACGTCCGCCACTTCGTCGCCGACGACCTGCCCAGCTTCAGCGCCCAGGTCGAAGCCTTCCGCACGCACACCGCCGAGCCGTACGCCGACACGGCCGCTCTCGGAAAAGGAGGCCAGGCATGATGCTGTTCACCCAGGCCCAGGGCCTTCCCGTGATCACCGCGGAAGAGGCCGAACCGCTTGGACGAGTGGAAGGCCTGACCATCGACGCGCACACAAGGAGCGTCGCCTGCCTTCACCTCTCCGGAGCCCCGAAGCACGCTACGACCATCGCCTGGAACGCGATCGAAGGGATGGGACGGGACGCCGTCATCGTGCACTCCCGCGCCGCTACCGACCCTGATCACCACACGTTCCCTGCTCACCAAGAGGCGATCGGACACTCCGTCCTGACCGAGGACGGCACCGCCCACGGCACTGTCAAGGACATCGCCTTCGACGACACGACCGGACACATCCGCAGGCTGTACACAGCTCTCGGCGACATCTCCGGAGACCGCCTCATCGGTCTCGGCTCCTACGCCGTCGTGGTACGCGTCGACTCCGTTTGACGAGGTTCACGCTCGTGGCCGCTGGTCAGACCAGCGACGGCGCGCGCCAGGTCGGCGGTCAGCAGAATCGGCGAGCCGGTCGTTGACGGCAACCGTGTCGCTGTTTCCGCTCTTGCGTGTGGAATCCAGCAGGCTCAAGCCTGTCGACGGCCCCCACCATCACCGGCGGATGGGGCGGGACCGCAAGATCCGCCGACAGGCGGATCGGGGGAGGCTCCGCGGCTGTCATGGCCTCCAGCAACTCCTGGGGGCCTCCCCCGCCCATCATGCCGACCGCCGTTCCTGACCAGCTCTCGTCCGGTTCCCATGAGCTGGTGCCGAAGGCACCGGGTCGTTTGTCTGCGCGGGACCAAGCCTGCGCTCCCCGGGCTTGCGAGAGACATGACAAGGCCCTGCACGGCCCGGCCGACCGCTCGGGCACCGGAGAGACGACGCGGCAGAAGTGACCGTAAGGACTCAACAGCTGAAACCAGAGAGCCAATCCCCTTCGCAGATCACTCCAGGGCCCAGGCAGCCGCCTGGGCCTTTCCGTTCACCGGTGCCCATGTCTGGTAGGCCGCTGGGGACCACTGCCATGGGGACCAGGCCGCTCAGGCGCCGTGGTCGTCATATTACTGGCTTCCCATCGAGGGCGAGATCGGCGAGGTGAGGCGCCGGCGCGATCGCGGGGATGGAGCGTGAGCGCCGGAGGTGTCAGCCGGCTGCGTCGAATCCCCGTACGCCCACGTCGGCGACGTGCAAGGTCGGTTCCCTCCTGCACGTCAGAGCTGTGTGATATCGACGCGTGCCAGGTGATTAGAGATCGAGGACGACGTCGGTGTCCGGTGTACTGCAGCACACAAGGACGGTGCCGGGCTCGGGAAGTTCGAGGGGTGGGGTGGTGTAGGTGATGTCGCCTGCCACGAGGCGGGTGATGCAGGTGTGGCAGACACCGGTGCGGCAGGACCAGCGGGTCGGGACGTCGCATGCTTCGGCGAGGTCGAGGAGGGATGCGTGGGCGGATGACCATGGCGTGGTGACGCCGCTGCGGGCGAAGGTGATGAGTGGGCCGGTGCCAGGGGGGCCGGGCGGTTGGTGTGGCCGGAGCACCGCGGTAGGGGCCACGCCGGGATTGATGGCGGGCAGGGCGCTGAACTGTTCGGTGTGGATCCGCTCGGTGCGGAGGCCGTGATGGCGCAGGAGGTCGCCGAGGTCGTTCATGAAGGCGGTCGGCCCGCAGAGGTAGGCGTCGGCGTCGGTCGGGATATGCATGGCCTCCAGCGTCTGGCGGGTCGGGCGGCCCTGGATGATGTGGTCCTCGCCCGGAGGCGGGGCTTCGGCGGTGTAGTAGACGTACTCGTGAGCGTGAGGGAGGTGCGCCAGGAGGGCGTGGGACTCGTCCGCGAAGGCGTGGTGGGCGCGGTCGTGGGCGGTGTGGATCCACCAGACCGGGCGTGGGTCTCGTGTGGCGGCGAGTTGGTGGAGCATGGCAAGCACGGGGGTGGCGCCGATCCCCGCGGAGATGAGCACGACGGGGCGGGTGCTTTCTTCGAGTACGAATGTTCCGCGGGGGCTGGCGATGTCCACGAGGGCCCCGGGGTGGAGTCTTGCGTGAATGTAACTGCTCACTCGTCCGTGGGGCTCGTGTTTGATGCTGATGCGGTAGGTGCTGGCGGTTGGCATGGCTGACAGGGAGTAGCTGCGCACTGCGGGTGGGGCGTCGCCGACGGCGAGGCGGAGGGAGAGGTACTGGCCCGGGCGGGCCGGGGGCAGGGGTGTATCGTCCATGGATTCGAGGTAGATCGAGGAGACGGTGGGGGTCTCCGGGACGATGCGGGCAACGCGCATAGTCTTGAAGCCCTGCCATCCGGGTTCTTCTCTGGGCTGCTGGGTGCCGGCGCGTTCGCCTGGCCATCCCGGTTCCTGTTGGGGTTTTTGGGCAGTGGCGAGCTCGCGGAAGGACTGCTGCCATCCGGGGCTGAGGGCGGGAATGCCGAGTGCTTTGCGTAGCTTTTCGGGGTCGCGGTCGGGGAGGTAGAGCAAGGCGTCGGTGTCGGCGACGCTGAGTTGTCCGGGGCCTTTGCGGGTGAGCGTGATCTCGTCGCCGGCCTGGACAAATCCCTCGGTGATCACGCGGAGGTAGAAGCCGGGGCGGTGGTGGGCAACCAGGAGTGAGGCCATGGTGGGTTCACCCAGGCGCATGCCGACGCGGTAGCAGGTGACCCGTGGCTGGGTGACCTCGAATTCGGCTTCGCCGATGCGGTACCGGTCGCCGATGCACACTTCGTTGTCGGGCAGGCCGTCGACGGTGAAGTTCTCCCCGAAGATCCCGAAGGTCAGGTCGTGGCGACCGAGCTGCCTTTGCCAGTACTGGTAGGACTGCAGTTGGTAGACCAGAACGGCTCGAATCTCGCCGCCGTGCCCGGCGAGGTCGCCTTGGCCGTCTCCTTCGACGTTCAGCCGCCGCACCATGCGACGGCCCGCGACGGGAGATTTCCACGCTCCGGTGTGGACGGTCCTTCCCCGCCAGAAGACGTCCTTGGGCATTCCTACGTTGACGGACAGCAGCTTCGCCATTGCAGACCTCCTGCGGGTGGCTGTCCGGGCAGTCCCTCATGGCGCTGTGATCTGTTGCGCTGGGGCGATCGTAGTTCTTGGACTGGTGCCGCTGGCGGCTCTCTCGTCCCGGGCCTTGGTGTCCGCGGAGATTCTTCGACCGAAGGGGTCGCGGATGCTCCATCTGGCGGATTGGTCCGTGTCGTGGACGTTGTCGACGGATCCTCGCCCTGTGAGCGTCCAGGGTCTGCATGGACTAGGAGCCCAGTGGGGGATGCATCCGTCCGATCACCCTCGCAGACGACCGCCGGAGAGGCTACTCGGCGATGGCGTTGCGGGTGCGTTGGCAGTGGCGCCTTGCCTTCATGCGGTTCCCGAGACCCGCGCCTCCCTGGAAAACCTGGTCACCGCCGCCCGTACCGTCCGCGGGGAGCTGCCCGCCTCCTGACCCTGACCGGACGATCTTTCGGACCGGGGCTCCACGAGCATGGGCCCCGACCCTCGTGTCCGCCGGGAGAACGCTGACGGCCGAGTATCCCTACTCGGCCGTTGGCACCGGGCCGGGTTCCAGGTTGGGATGGACGCCCTTCGGATGAGCATGGCATCGCGCAGCGTCCCGGGGCGCGTCACCCGCAGGGTCTGCTGCGCGGACGACCAGGCTCGAGAGCGGCGACGCCGCCGAAGGCGACCCCGTAGACGAGGACACCGGTGGCGAGGCCGGCGGTGGACTGCAGGGAGCGGGAGACGACCTCCATCTCATGCTCGTGGGAGTGGGCCTCCTCGAAGCTGATCGCCTTGCCGACGTTCGGCTCACCGAGGAGGTATGCCACGACGAGGGCGAGCACGCCGGCGGCGAGGCCGGCGAGCATGCCCCGTACGAGAAGGTTCCGTACGGTTGCGGAGTTCATGGGCGTGCGGTGTCCCCCCGCGTCAGTGGCAGGGGAAACCGAGCCGATGGCGGGCGTCGTGCACCCACTCGTGGACGCCGGTGCCGTTGAACACGGAGGTGGCGCCCTGCTCGGCGCCGACGAAGTAGACCAGGACCAGCATCAGGAATGCCGAAGAAGACCGCCCAGGGAGCTGTCTGACGCACGGGACGCCGCAGGGGGCGTCCCGCATACAGTGGCGCGACCGTGCCGGGTTCTCACCGGCTTCCGTCTCGCCGTCGGCGATATCGGACAGACCGTACCGCGCGCCGCGTGCACGGCCAAGACCGCCTCAGCCTGGCGTGATCTTCCACTCGCACCAGGCGGGGCGGAACGGGCTCCATGGGAAGAGGGTTCGGCCAGCCTCAGTCAGACCTCGCGATTTCGAGTCTGCAAGCGCCCCGGATTCGAAGCGACCAGCCTCCTGTCGCGCGCAAGCCTCAGGAAACCGCGGTGCGCCGCGGTGGGGTGAAGACGTACAAGTCGAGGATGTCCGGCAGTGGCGCCACGCCTGGACCACCGGCACGGACCCAGGTGACGATGTCCTCGGTCGCGTCCGGATCGTTGACGAGCCCGAGCCAGACCGGCCGGGCACCGGCGGCACGGCCCGCGGCGGACGGCTGCACGACGATGACGTTGGCCTGATCGCACACGTCGAGGCACTCCGAGATGCGCACCGGCACCTCCGCCCGCAGTCGCGCGGTCTGTGCGGCGTGATCCACTCCGGTCACCTTGGGACTCCCGCAGCAGCAGTCCCGGCACACGACGACCCGGCACGGCACCGATTCACCCACCTGCGCGGCCTGGACCGATGTCTCTTCTGACGGCGTCTCCGGCATGGCACACCACTCCCCTCCCGGGGAGATCCGCCCCGGTGTTCGTCGAGGAGGCGACCGCGTGAGTGTCCTGGCTCCCGGGTCGCCGCTCGCCCCGCCTTCCCACCCTGTCCGGGCGGTGGCCGGAACTCGCTCACCGGTCACAGTGGCGGGACCACGCCGGATTCTCACCGGCTTCCTCGAACCGCCGTCGCCTGTTGTCACCGGTCATGATCTCAAATCCGGTCAGCGCTGTCGTCCGACGATGACGCCGTTGACCGGAGTTGCCCCACCGTCGGTCGGCGCCGTCCCGGTGCCGGCCGCTGGGACCGGTCAGTGGATGGCGAACGCGACCAGCACCAAACCCCAGGGCGCGAAGATCACTGGAGCTGATATGAGCCAGCCCATCCTCCAGGAGGTCCTGGACCCGATGAAGACGCAGAACAGCGTCATCAGGATGGTGTAGATCAGAAAGGCGTATGCGATGACCCCCGCCCCCGAACCCACCGCGCCTCCTCGTGAGATCTGCCGCACGGACGACGGCAGTTCCTTCTCGACTCATGAATTGAACATGTTCATAATTCTGTGAGTCAAGCGTCGAGGGGAAGAGCGAGACCCGATGCCGTCCCGGTTACTGCCGGCACAACGCCAATGCCCGCCACCGCGGCGTCCCGTCCGCAGAACGACGTGAACTCGCCCGCATCCGCAGCCAGAAAGCGTCCACTCGGTGGCCGACCCCTGTCAGCGGCGGCAAGCGCACCACTCCTGAGCCCAGAAGCCGGCGCGCTCACCGCAAGGGACGCGGCAGCTGGGGCGGCAGACCCCCCGGCTTCGACAAGACGATGTACGAGCGCAGGAACGAAGCGCCGGAGTCGGCGCGGCCCGGGCATTGCGCACTCGCACCTCGCTTGCAGGCGTCACGATTCCGCGAACGGGCCGGTGGCGACAAAGCGGTGGAGTTGGCGGGCGAAGCTCTGCGCCTCCTCCGGGGGCCAGGAGGCGAGGGACGCCTCGATGATAGTGGCCAGGCGCTGCCGGGTGGTCTTCACCGCCTGCTGTCCGGTTTCGGTCAGGGCGAGCAGGGTGGCGCGGCGGTCGTCGGGGTCGGGTTCGCGGCGCAGCAGGCCGGCTTCCTCCAGGCGGGTGGCGCGGCGGGTGACGCCGGAGCGGTCGAGGCCGATTTCGCCCGCGAGGTCGGCAGCGCTGCACGGGCCGGTCCGGGCGAGCCCACTGAGGACGGGGTAGGTGGTTTCGTCCACCGCCTCGCCCAGGCCGTCCGTCAGGCGCGCGTAGAGCCGTGCTCGGGTGCCCCGCCTGAGCAGAGCTCCAAGGGCGTCGGCGATCTCGTGTCCCACATCGTTAGGCATGACCCAAGAATAGCGTGCGCGACGCACGCAATCTGTAGTACGGTGCATGTGCGTGCTCGGCGCACGCACTTTCTGCCGAAACATGAACACCAAGGGGACCGTCATGACCACCGCCGGCAACCGCACCGACGCCCGCGCCGCCCTCACCGACCTGCTCCTCACCCCGGGCCTCGACCTCGACGAGGCCGCCGACCGGCACTTCGCCCCCGACTACCGCCAGCGCACTGACGGAAGCTGGGCGGACCGCACCGAGTTCCTCGCCCACATCGCCCACCTGCGCACGGTCGTCGCCGGCGGCTCGGTGGAGGTGCACGACGAACTCTCGTCCGGCGATCGCTACGCCGACCGCCACACGATGGAGGTCATCAAGACCGACGGCTCCACCGTCCGCATGGAGGTCTACCTCTTCGCCGAGTTCGCCCCCGACGGCCGTTTCCGCCGCATCGAGGAGACCACCCTCATGCTCGAAGGCGCCGAGCACGACCGGAACCTCGGCAGCGCTCGCTGAGCCACTTTGCCCACCTGACGCCACGAGGCCGCCCCTGTCCCAGCACATCGGCGCGCCGCCGTCACGGCGCATCGTCCCAGAAGTGAGAGGAAGTGGTTGTCATGCTCGATGTGCTCATCGCCGGGGCCGGCCCGGTGGGACTCTGGCTCGCCGCGGAGTTGCGCCTGCACGGGGTGGAGGTGACCGTCGTGGAACGCCGGGCGGCACCGGACGGACGGTCGCGCGCGGTCGGCATGCAGGCCGGCACGCTGGACACCTTCGCCACCCGCGGCCTCGCGGAGCGGTTCATCGAACGCGGCACCCCGGTGCCGACCGGCCACTTCGGCGCGGCGACCACCCGGCTGGACTTCTCCACAGTCGGGGCGGTGCACCCGTTCATGCTGGCGCTCGGTCAGTCCGTCACCGAAAAGGTCCTGGAGGAGCACGCACTCGCCGTGGGCGCCCGGGTGCTGCGCGGGGAGGAGGTCGTCTCGCTCACCCAGGGGCCGGATGCCGTCGAGGCGGTGATCCGGGCCGCCGGTGCCCACCGGACCGTGCGGGCCCGCTGGGTGGTGGGCTGCGACGGCACCCGCAGCGCGGTGCGCCAGGCGGCCGGCATCGGCTTCCCCGGTCAGGACACCACCATGACCGGGTGGCTCGCCGACGTCGAACTGGACGATCCGCCCACGGGGCCACTGTCCGCCACCGGGCCGGCCGGGTCCCTCCTGGTAGCCCCGATCGGCGACGGCGTCCACCGGCTGGCGGGCCTGTCCACGGCCACCGTGCACCGCGGCACCGGTGACCCGCTGACCCTGGAGGAGGTGGGCGAGCAGACCCGCGCGCTGCTGGGACGGGACCTGGGCATCCGCAACCCCCGGTGGCTGTCGCGCTACGGCAACGCCACCCGGCAGGCCGCGCATTACCGGGCCGGACGGGTCCTGGTGGCCGGGGACGCGGCGCACATGTTCTTCCCCGCCGGTGGGCAGGGCATGAACCTCGGCATCCAGGACGCCACCAACCTGGGCTGGAAGCTGGCCGCCACCCTCCAGGGCCGGGCGCCCGGCGGACTGCTCGACAGCTACGACGCGGAGCGGCGGCCGGCCGCCCGCGCGGTCATCCACAACACCCGGGCGCAGCTGGCCCTGTTCGCGGCGGCGAGCCCGGAGCAGATCGCGCTGCGCGAGGTCTGGTCCGCCGCGCTGGCCGAACCGCGGACCAACCGACAGTGGGCCCGAAGGATCGCCGGCTTCGACGAGCCGCTCCCCGCCGGCACCGCACCCGGCGCGCACCCGCTGACCGGCACGCGGCTGGCCGGCCTCGCCCTGGATGTGGCCGACGCGCCCACCGCCCACCCGCTGATGCATCACGGCCGACCGCTGCTGCTGGACCTCGGCGGAACGCGGACGCCGTGTGCCGCACCCGGTCTGGACCGCCGGACGGTAGGCGTCAATGCCGAGGAGTCGCATCCGGTCTGGCGGGACGTCACCGCCGTCCTGGTCCGGCCGGACGCCCGGATCGCCTGGGCCGGTACCGACACCGACCCGCAGCGCCGGGCCGCGGACTGCAGCGCGGCCCTGCGCACCCTGTGCCGCTGAACGCCGCTCGATGAGCCCGCCCGTCGGCGGCGTTTGGGAACACTTATGCCGGATTCGGAAAATGGCGCCCGGTCACCTTGCACGGCAGGAGCCCCCGGCGGTGGCCCGCCCGGATCAGAGGTCAGTGAACACGCGCGGGTGCGCCGGCGCGGTGCCGCAGCATGTGCGACCTCGCGAAGGAGCTTGCCGTATGACGTACCATCAGGATCCGGCCACCCGTGGGTTCAGCGACGTCAACGACGATCTTTCCGCCAGTGCTGCGGACATCCTTGAACCCGCCCTCTTCGCCGACATCCACCGCGTGGACGTCCCTCCCATGGACCAGGCGAAAGCCATCCGGGAACTCGTACGGGTCCATGGCTCCCAGGGCCAAGTGGCCAAGCGGTTGGGGAGGACACCAGCCTGGGTGTCCCAACGCCTGGCACTGCTGGAGCTCACTTCGGAGCTTCAGGAGAGAGTCGAAGCGGGCGAGTTGAAGGTGGAGCACGCCCGCCGGATCGGCCGACTTCCCAAGGCGGAGCAGAAGGCCGAGGCGGAGAAAGCTCTCAATGCCGTCAAGACCCCGGGGCAGGGGCGGCGCCGGCCCGGGGGCGAAGGAACTCTGCCGTACGACGACGCACTCCACGTTGTCCGGCACCTTCACCTGAAGATGGCTACCGAGCACTTCGTCCAGGGCGCACGAGTGTGGATGAAGATCCTCCGCGAGCAGCACCCTGAGGAGTACCAGACGCTGCTGCTTGAGCTGCACGGCCAGGTGCGCGTTGACGAACTCGCTCGCCCCCAGCGCTCCTGAACGACGACCTCGCCCGGCCGCAGTCAGGCCGGCCAGTCCGGGCCCTCCTGGCCGATGAGTTGCTCGTGTTCGCCCTGGGCGGGGGCCGCGCGGACCTCCTGCAGCAGCCAGGTGTTGCGGCAGTGCCGTGCGGGAGTGGGCGGCAGCAGCGGTGCCACCCGCTCCCCCAGGTCGTCAGGAACAAGATCCCCACGCACTCGGGACACCTGCCGACCAAGATCGCCGAGGACAGGACCCGCGACTCAACTCCCTGAAGCGGTCAGTAGGGAGGCACGGCCCGCGGTGCCCACCGCTGTGCGCGCCGCCGCCACGAATGCCGCGATCGCCGGGTGGGTGCCGCCGCCCGCACGGAAGGCGACCTTCGAGCGGCGGAAGAGGGGCAGCCGGGTCAGGACCACGTCCTCGGGGGCGTGTGCGGTGGCCATCTCCGGTACGAATCCGGCGCCTTGCCCGATGGCGGCCAGTGCCAGGACCGTACGGAAGTCGTTGACCTGGTGGCGGATGCGCGGCTGGAACCCGGCCGCTTGACAGGCCCGTACGGCCATCGCGTGGCCGGTCGTACCGTCCCGGGCGGTGATCCATGGGGACGCGGCCCACGGTCCCAGCAGCTCCGCCAGCGTGTCGCCGCAGGCGGCAGGACCGGTGGCGAGAGCGCTGTCGGCGGAGCCGCCCGTGGCCAGGTACATCGGCTCCTCCAACAGGGGCACCTGGTCGACCGTGGTGTCCGGTGACGCGGGCACGAAGTCGTAGTCGTGGACGAGGGCCACGTCGAGTTCGCCGGCGCGCAGGCCGTCGGAGACCCGCGCCGAGTCGATCTCCCGCACCATCGGCTCCAGCGCGGGATGCCGCCGGGCCAGTTCGGCCAGCGTGGCGGGCACGATCGCGGGGCCGCCAGAGGGAAACGTCCCGATCCGCAGCGGCCCACCGATGCCCTCGCGTGCCCCGGCCAGCTCGGAGACCGCCAGTTCGAGGCGTTCGAGGACGGCGTCGGCGTGGGTGACGAGGGTGCGGCCCGCGGGGGTGAGCACCACCCGTCTGCCACTCCGTTCCAGCAGGGGTACGCCCGCCTCGCGCTCAAGCACGCTCAGCTGCTGGGAGACGGCCGAGGCGGTGAAGGTCAGCGCCTCGGCGACGGCCGCGATGGTGCCGCGTCGGTCCAGTTCGCGCAGCAGGTGGAGACGTCGGACATCAAGCATAAGGTGAGCTTACGCATAGGCGAAGAAACATGAACTGGATCTACTGGTTTGCGTCGGTCAGGCTGGGCGCATGAAGCCCGAAGCGAACCTCACCGGCCTGTTTGTCCCCTTGGTGACCCCGTTCACCGACGACCTGCGCCTCGCCCCGGACGCGCTCGCCCGGCTCGCCCATGAGGCGCTGTCAGTCGGCGGGGCGCGCGGACTGGTCGCCCTGGGCACCACCGCGGAGGCGGCCACGCTGACCACCGAGGAGAAGCAGGCCGTGGTGCGTATCTGCTCGGCCGCCTGCCGGGCACACGGAGCTCCGCTGATCGTCGGCGTCGGCACCAACGACACCGCCGCCGCGATCACGACACTGCGGGAGCTCGCGCAGAGCGGTGACGTCGCCGCGGCGCTGGTTCCCGCACCGCCCTACACCCGGCCCGGCGAGGCGGGAACCCTGGCGCACTTCACGGCACTCGCCGAACACGGGGGCCTGCCACTGGTCGTCTACGACATCCCGTACCGCACCGCTCAGCCCCTCAGCACCCGAACCCTGAACGCGCTCGGGCACCTGCCGGAGGTCGTCGGCGTCAAGTACGCGACCGGCGCGATCGACGCGGCCGCGATGGAACTGCTGGGCTCGCCGGCACCGGGCTTCGCGGTGCTCGGCGGTGATGACGCCGTCATCTCTCCGCTGCTCGCGGCGGGCGCCCGCGGCGGCATCCTGGCGTCGGCCAACGTCCGCACCGCTGACTACGCCGAGCTGATCTCGCTGTGGCAGCGCGACGCCACCGGACCGGCCCGCAGGCTGGGAGCCGAGCTGGCCCGGCTGTCCGCCGCGCTCTTCGCCGAGCCGAACCCGACCGTCATCAAGGGGGTGTTGCACGCCCAGGGCCGCATCCCCAGCCCGGCCGTCCGCCTGCCGCTGCTGGCCGCCTCCGCCGATTCGGTCCGGCGGGCGGCGGACCTGGCCACCACCCGGAGCCACCGAGCCCACGAAGAGGCCGCGGCCTGACACAGGCACATGGTCCCCCCGAAGGGGACAGCGAGTCTCCCCGGAGGATGTTCATGAATTCCCAGGTGCAGCCATCCACCAGGGCCGGCCGGCCTCACACACTCCTTGGTCGTGGTGTGCGAGGTCGAACTGCACGTCCACCACCCCTTCGACGGCCCGCGCCAGGCGCACGGCCATGGGACCCAGTGCCGTGTCACGGACGTGGCAGGGCCGAACGGACGTTGCAGGGCCGAACGGCCCCGCACAGGGACCTGCGGCCCCTGACCCCGCGAGGGCTGGGTCACCACTCTGGATTCGGATCCCTCGCCCGGAAGGTGGAGACCATGGCCCGCAGCATCACCGTAGGTCTCGACGGCTCGCCCGAAAGTCGGGCCGCCGCCGAATGGGCGGTGCGTGAAGCGAGTCTGCGCTCCCTGCCGCTGAAGCTTCTGCATGTCTTCGAGCCCATGTCCGGGGCCCGGAAGCGACTGCTCGGCAGCGAGAGCGTCGAGGGCTGGACCGAGAGGATCCCACGTGAGGGGGCGGAGCGCCTCCGGCTGCGCCACCCCGGTGTCGAGGTGATCACCGATCGGGTCACCGGCAAGCCGGCCGAGGCCTTGGTACAGGCGGCGGACGCCGCAGAGCTGCTGGTGCTCGGCTCACGCGGCTACGGCGTAGGGTCGTCAGGGCTCGGTCAGCCTGGCCGTCGTCGCCCACGCCGCACGTCCGGTGGTACCGGTCCGGGCCGGGGAACAGGCAGCCGACGAACACAAGACGGGCCCCGCGGGTGTCCCGTCGGCCGCGACCGCCTTCCGGCCCGTCGTCGTCGGCCTCGGCACCGATCACCCGGACGAGACGCTCCTGGGGTTCGCCTTCGCCGCCGTGCGCCGGGACGCCTCCCTGAGGGTCGTACACGCCTGGTCCGAGCCGCCCACCTCGTTCTGCCGCTTCTCCGGTGACGCCGAACTCCAGGACTCACTCGAGCGCCGGCGGGCCACCGCCCTGACCGAGGTACTGCGTGGTCGCCCCTGTTGCCGTGTTCGCGCACGACTGACTCACTGGAGGAGGAGAACCCATGAAGGCAGTGGTCGCGCGGGTGCTCGGCGGACCTTTGGCCATCGAGGAGCCCGTCGACCCCGGCACGGGACGGTGAGCACGATGGACCTTCCGATCGTCGTGGGCGTCGACGGCTGCGAACCGAGCCTGGGGGCTGTGGACTGGGCGGCCGACGAGGCCGCCCTGCGCGGGGCGTCGCTCCGGCCGGTGTACGCCTCGCTCTGGGAACGGTACGAAGGCGCCCTGCTCGCCCAGGAACCGGACGAGCCGTCGGAGGAGGTGATGGCCCAGGACGTCGTGGACACCGCCCGACAGCGAGCCCGGCACCACCAACCCGGCGTGAAGGTCACCACCGACGTGCTGCCCGAGGCGCCGGAGTCCGGACTCCTACGAGAGAGCCGCACCGCCCTCGCGGGCCTGGCGGTCGCCGGGCACGCGCACTGCCCGGTGATCGTGCTGCGTGGCAGCCACGACGACCAGGGCCGCCCCGGAACCCGAGGGCGCATCGTCCTCGGCGTGGGTGAGAAGCCGACGGGCTCGGCCGCCGTACGGTTCGCGACCGAGGAAGCCGTGCTGCGGGGAGTGCCCCTGGAAGCCGTACGGGCCTGGCGGCGGCCCGCGCACGCGACCACCGGCCACCCTCCCCCAGACTTCGTCCGGGGGCGCCCCCAGCTCGTCGGGGAGCCGGCGCACCGCCACACCGTCGAGGGCCACGCCCTCGACGCCTTGCCGGCCGCCTCGCACGAGGCTGACCTGCTGGTCGTCGGCGCCCGGCGCCGCCCCGGCCACTTCGGACCCCAGCTCGGCCGTGTCGCCCACGGGGTGCTGCACCACGCGGCGTGCCCGGTGGCCGTCGTACCCGAACCTTCCTGACAACAGCGGGAAACCTTCCCACAACCGAAGACGACATCCGGAGCTCTCATGCCCCAGGCCGCCCACTCGGACGCCAGCACCCTCACCGACCAGGAACTGCGCATCCTGGACGCGCACTGGCGCGCCGCCAACTACCTTGCGGCGGGTCAGATCTACCTCATGGCCAACCCGCTGCTCACCGAGCCGCTGAGGCCCGAGCACATCAAGCCGCGGCTGCTCGGCCACTGGGGTACCTCGCCCGGCCTGAGCCTCGTGTACACGCACCTCAACCGCGTGATCAGGGCGCGCGGACTCGACGCACTCTGCGTGTGGGGCCCGGGCCACGGCGGGCCGGCCGTCCTCGCGGGCTCCTGGCTGGACGGCAGCTACAGCGAAACGTATCCCGACGTCTCCCGGGACGCGGCCGGCATCGCGCGGCTGTTCAGGCAGTTCTCCTTCCCCGGCGGGGTGCCCAGTCACGTGGCCCCCGAGACCCCCGGCTCCATCCATGAGGGCGGCGAACTCGGCTACTCGCTCGCGCACGCCTACGGCGCCGCCTTCGACAACCCGAACCTGCTGGTGGCCTGCGTGATCGGCGACGGCGAGGCGGAGACGGGACCGCTGGCCGCCTCCTGGCACTCCAACAAGTTCCTCGACCCGGTCCACGACGGGGCCGTACTGCCGATCCTGCACCTCAACGGCTACAAGATCGCCAATCCCACCGTGCTGTCCCGGCTGCCGGAGGAGGAACTGGACGCACTGCTGCGGGGATACGGGCACGAGCCCCTCCACGTGAGCGGTGACGACCCGGCCGTGGTGCACCGCGCCCTGGCGGCGGTGCTCGACGAGGCGCTGGACGGCATCGCCCTGATGCGGCGCAGGGCACGCGAGGAGGGCATCAGCGAGCGGGTGCGCTGGCCGGTGATCGTGCTGCGCACGCCCAAGGGCTGGACCGGCCCGGCGGAAGTGGACGGCGAACCGGTGGAGGGTACCTGGCGGGCCCACCAGGTTCCGCTGGCCGGGGTCCGGGAAAACCCTGAGCATCTACGGCAGTTGGAGCAGTGGTTGCGCTCGTACCGGCCGCAGGAGCTGTTCGGCTCCGACGGGCGGCCCGTCCCGGACGTCCTCGCCTGCGTCCCCGAGGGGACGAAACGGCTCGGGGCGACCCCGCACGCCAACGGTGGCCTCCTCCTGCGCCAGCTGCCCCTGCCGGCCCTCGAGGGCATCGCCGTGCCCGTCGACAAACCCGGTTCCACCCTGCACGAACCCACCCGAGTCCTGGGCGCTCTCCTCGAACAGGTCATGAAGGACACCAGGGTGCGACGGGACTTCCGCCTCGTCGGCCCGGACGAGACCGCCTCCAACCGGCTCCAGGCCGTCTTCGAGGCCAGCGGAAAGGCCTGGCAGGCGGAGATGCTGCCGGTCGACGAACACCTCGACCGGCACGGCCGGGTGATGGAGATCCTCTCCGAACACCTCTGCCAGGGCTGGCTGGAGGGATACCTGCTGACCGGCAGGCACGGACTCTTCTCCTGCTACGAGGCGTTCGTGCACATCGTCGACTCGATGGTCAACCAGCACATCAAGTGGCTGAAGACCTCTCGCGAGCTGCCCTGGCGGGCCCCCATCGCGTCCCTCAACTACCTGCTCACCTCGCACGTGTGGCGCCAGGACCACAACGGCTTCTCCCACCAGGACCCCGGCTTCGTCGACCACGTCCTCAACAAGAGCCCCGAGGTGGTCCGTGTCTACCTGCCGCCGGATGCCAACACCCTCCTGTCCGTCACTGACCATGTGCTGCGCAGCCGTGACTACGTCAACGTGATCGTGGCCGGCAAACAGCCGTGCTTCGACTGGCTGTCCATGGACCAGGCCCGGGTGCACTGCGCACGCGGCGCCGGGATCTGGGAGTGGGCGGGCACCGAGAACGGCGCCGAGCCGGACGTCGTCCTGGCCTGTGCGGGTGACGTACCCACCCAGGAGGTGCTGGCCGCCGCCCAGTTGCTGCGCCGGCACCTGCCCGGCCTGGCGGTGCGGGTGGTCAATGTGGTCGACATGACCCGGCTGATGCCCCACGAGGAACACCCGCACGGGATGACCGACTTCGAGTACGACGGGCTGTTCACCACCGGCAAACCGGTGATCTTCGCCTACCACGGCTACCCGTGGCTCATCCACCGCCTCGCCTACCGCCGCACCGGGCACAAGAACCTGCACGTGCGCGGATACAAGGAGTCCGGCACCACGACCACCCCGTTCGACATGGTCGTACGCAACGACCTCGACCGCTACCGCCTCGTCATGGACGTCATCGACCGCGTCCCGGGCCTGGCCGTGCGCGCCGCCGCCGTACGCCAGGCCATGGCCGACGCCCGCACCCGCCACCACGCCTGGATCCGCGACCACGGCACCGACCTGCCGGAGGTCGCCGAGTGGCGCTGGAACAGCTGAGCATCGGGGGTCGGACCCGCCGCGGTGATACACAGTGATCGCCGCGCTGCCGACCCTCACCGCCCGTCCGTTGAAGGCCGCCGTCCGTTGAAGGCCGCCGGCCGTTCCCTGCCGCGTTCGCGACCAGCGGTGAGGACGATTCGGCCCTCCGATCAGCCCCGGCAGGGCGACGTGCGGTCTGCCTCGGGACGCGGGCAAGCGGGCCCGCGCCGGTTCAGGAACCGTCCTCTGATCCTGTCGCCGTCTTCGAGTAGGCGTCGTGCCATGCTGCCTTCGCCCCGGAGTCGCCGATCCGGTAGACGTCCACCACCGCCCCTGCCGCAACGGCCAGCGAGAGCACGCCCACGACGATCCGTACGGGCAGTGCGGACCAGCGCGTGCCGCCGCCCTGTCCAGGCTCCGCCGGAGCGCGCCGCCCCGTCCACCACACGACCGCCGCCAGCACGAACAGGCCCAGGGCCCACGGCAGCAGGCCGTCGCCCAGCTCGGTGTGCCGGCGCACCAGGGCATCGTCGTCCACGTGCCGTTCCAGCCACTCGCCGGCGTGCGTGGTCAGCGGCACGCTGACCAGGGCGACGAGTGCGAGCAGGGGCAGCAGCGGGCCCAGCCGCCGGGCGGCGCGCGGCCACAGCGCGGCCGCGACCAGGGCCAGAGCGGTCAGGGGTATCAGCACGACAACCACGTGGACCAGCAGGACATGGCTGGGCAGACCGTTGATCAGACTCATTCAGGCGCTCCTGAGGAGGTAAGGGGCGCGTCAGCGTGGCACAGGAAACTCTCAGTTGCCTCTCAGTCGAGCCGGACGCGGCGTCGAGCGTGGTGACACCGTGCGGCCCGGCCGGCACGGGGTTGAGACCGGCTGCCGACGTGGCCGAAGAGCTGCTCGGCCTTGTGCGGCAGGGGAGCACCGCGACGACCGGGCGGGCGAGTGGAGCAGCTGCCGGGCCCACGACTGCCGGAATCGACGCGCCGTACCCCTCACCTCCCGGAACGTACCCCGGTCATCGACCCGCGCGCCCCCGAGGTGGATGAGCAGTCGTCGGGCCCGGTCCACCCATCGCTCCGGGCGGGGACGTCCCCCCTGGCAGAGGCCGTCGGCGACGGCAACAGCTGCCAAGGCCGTGTCCTACATGGTCAGTTCGAGGAGCCGTTCTGCAGCAGCAGAGGGCCGCTGCCGACACCTGCCCCTCCGTGATCAACCGTGCGGATTCAGAGCCGCGGGGCGCCGCCGGGCCCGGAAGCCGAACCGTCCGACGCTGCCGGGGACGTCGGCGGCCGAGTCGCCGGCGACGAGGGGCAGTCCGTGCGCATCCGGCAGGACGTGCATCTGGGGACCCGGCTCACCCCGGTCCACGGGATCCGGGCCTGTGGGTGCGCCCCTCTTTCAGCGCGGACATGAGCCGAGTCGAGGACCACACGGGAGACGTCGGCCAGCCCCGTATCGTCCAGTCGGTGCACAACCGCTTCATGCAGCCGGTTCCACACACCGGCCCGCGACCAGATCATGAACCGGCGATGGGCGGTCGATTTGGAGATCCCGAAACACGGGGGCAGCGCCCGCCATGCGCAGCCACTCACCAGTACGTAGGTGATCGCGGCGAACAGCGTCTCGTCAGGCGTGTTCTGTTTCCCGCCGCCCTGCGGCCGTGCCCGGTCCTCCGGAATCAACGGCCTGGCGATCTCCCACAAGCCATCCGGAACAATCCAACTCCACGTGCCCCGCCCCATACCCGGCTCAACGATCAACTGCCATATAGGACACGGTCCCACCCTGGGGATTTAGCGCACAGTTATGCAACAGGAAGCTACACCAGATTACTCCAACCTCATACGCAACATCGGAGTTTTCTATTGCGGCGCCTATCCGGCTGGCTGTAGCCTGCGGTACGCCAAGATAGGGGCACACCGAGTGGCATATTCAGCGAAAAGCTGCCATGGGACCTGCTGCCGGAAAGTCTCTGCATCGCGCGCTTTCTAAGAAAACGGGGGGATGGAGGGATGAATTCCCTGTTATCGCGATTACGGGAAAGGCGTGGACTCGGACACCTGATTCAGGGTGTCATCGCCGGCCTGACGGCATTGTCGTCCGCCCCTCTCCTCGCCGCGCCCCCAAGGACACCGCCGGAGTCCCGCGAGGCTCCGCGCCGCCTGAGAAGTCGTGCACCGGCAGTGGTTCTGATGCCCGTTCAGGTCACCGGAAGTCGTCCGGTCAAGGGAAGTCCCGTGGCTCACGAGAGGCCGGCCGCACCCGTGTGACCGCCGGGGTGCCGCGATACGCAGGTTGCGCCCCGAGCCGGCAGAGTCGGCCGGAGCGCCGGCGCGGGCCCGAGGCCCGGCGCCCACGGCCACTCGGCGATCCCGACGGTTCCCGAGCGTCGTCGGTCACGCGGCAGCGGTCCGCGCGTCAAGCGTTACCAGCAGCGGCACCAACTCGCAGCCTGAACATCGAAACCGCTGTGAACAATCCGCACCCTCGTGCGCCGTCCGTCCGGTTCCGCTCGCGCCGGATGACCGACGCGCGCCGTAGCGGCAGCCCATGGACGCACTCGGCTCCAAGCCCTCTCTCTCCGCGTGGCCAGGACGCCGACAGCCGGCCGGATCCGATCGAACCGCCCGAAAGATAACGGAGTTCAGCAATGTCCGAGCCCACCACGCCCGACATGCGCACGCGCACCCACCGGCCGGCCGACGCTTCCCGGGAGCGGGCGAGCGTTCAGACCTCCCTCGCCCCGGGAGCGGTCGATCTGCCGTCCCTCGTGCCGATCATGTACACGTTCATGTTCCGGAACATCGCGAGCGACGGCTTCGTCTACAGCGATCCCCAGTCGCCGGGCGACGTGTCCCGCGACTCGAAGCCGGGCTGCATCATCGCCGCCCCGTCCTTCCCGGCCCTGACTCCCGGCATCGACGAGGACTACGTCTTCAACTGGGTGCGGGACGGGGCCATCACGGCCATGGAGGTGGCGAAGGCCCACATGCCCGTGAGCCCGGGCGGGACGGTGCAGACGCTCAACGACTACGTGTCGTTCGCGGACCTCTGCCACTCCAACGCCCAGCCGACCAAGGGTCACGCCTGCTTCAACATCGCCGGCGACGCCCGCCCGTGGACCGAGCAGAACGACGGTCCGGCCCTGCAGACGATCACCATCCTGGCCGCCTACGACCAGCTCGACCTCGGCACCCAGAAGCGGGCGGTCGACCTGGTGAACTCGAACGTGGCCTTCCTCCTCGGCGTCTACAAGGACCCCACCACGAACCTGTGGGAGGAGCACAGCGGGTACAGCTTCTTCGCCCGGGCCGCCCAGCTGCGCTGCTTCGAGGAGATCAAGGCCTCGAAGATCGTCGGCATCAACAAGCCGACCGGACTGCGGCCCGCCATCGACTGGCTGCGCGAGGCCCTCGCGGGCCACTGGGACGGAAGCAAGTACGTGAGCATGATGGCCGACCCCGGTGACGGGTCCCAGCCATCGCCCCAGAATCCCGTCGCCGAGGGGTACGACCCGAACATCGACATCGTCCAGGCGGCCGTCTACGGCGCCGTTCCCGTCATCGACACCAAGATGCTGGCCACCGCGGCCCAGCTGCGCTCGCAGTGGGAAGAGGGCGGCATCGCCTTCTACCCGATCAACAAGTCGGACAAGGAACAGTTCGGCATCGGGCCGATGTTCGGCCGCTACCCGGGAGACGTCTACGACGGTGACACCGCGCACCCGGTCCTCGGCGGCCACCCCTGGGCCCTCTCCACGTGCAACGTGGCCGAGCTGCACTACAAGCTGGCCACCGTGATCAAGTCGAGCGGCAAGGTCCCGGTCGACGACCTGTCCGCACCCTTCTTCGCCCAGTCCGGCATCGACGCGTCGACGGCACCGGCGGCGGCCGCCGTCGCCCTGACGGCCACCGGTGACGCCATGGTGATGGCCGTCATCTACCACAGCGACCACCTGGAGCTCTCCGAGCAGTTCGACGGCACCACCGGCTACCAGCGCAGTGTCCGCAACCTGACGTGGAGTTACGCCGCCTACCTGTCCGCCATGCGCGCCCGAGCCGAGGCCGTGTGACCGTGGCCGGCCGACCCGGGCTCCGGCCGCCACACCGGTCCCGGCTGCGCCTGGCAGAGGAGGAGTGACTGCTCCATGTACGCGAAGTTCCCTCACGGGGCGGCGAAGCGCACCGACCCCGCGGCGGCGGCCGGGGACCTCTACGACGCCGTCATCGTCGGCGGCGGGATTTCCGGCGCCCTCATAGCCGCGCGGCTGAGCGAAGCCGGCAGGAGAGTGCTGATACTGGAAGCGGGCCCGGCCGAGGACCTCACCCTGAGGGGCTACGAGAGCTACCTCGACCGGTTCTACTCGGCCATCAGCAAGGACAACCAGGCCCCCTACCCGGACGTCGCCAACGCCCCGATGCCCCGCGGCACCGACGCACGGCGCATCACCCCGGGTGCGCCCGACGCCTCGGCCTACATCGTCCAGAGCGGCCCCCTCGCCACCGACACGACGTACACGCGGGTCCTCGGCGGCACCACCATGCACTGGGAGGGCAAGACGCTGCGGATGCTGCCGGAGGACTTCCGGATGCGGACGCTCTACGGCGAGGGCACCGACTGGCCGCTGACCTACGAGGACCTCTCCCCGTACTACAACGAGGCCGAACGCGAGATCGGCGTCTCCGCCGACGTGGAGGACCAGGCCTACCTCGGGATCACCTTCGACGAGGGCTATGTGTTCCCCATGAAGGGGCTGCCCCTGTCCTACCTGGACCAGATGGTCGCCAAGGACCTCGACGGAATGCCGGTCGAACTCGACGGGGAGCAGCGAGAGCTGCGGGTCCGGCCGTTCCCGCAGGGCCGGAACGGGATACCGAACCCGGCCTACGACGGCGGGAAGGGGTATGTGCCGCAAGGGGCCGTGAGCACGTACCAGGTCGAGGTCGGCGAACGCTGCCAGGGCAACAACAACTGTGTGCCCATCTGCCCGGTGCAGGCCAAGTACAACGCCGGCAAGACCCTCGCCGTGGCCCTCCAGAGCGGCCGGGTCGACCTGGTGGCCCAGGCGGTGGCCTACAAGGTGCACGTCGACGAGCACACGCGCCGGGTGACCGAGATCGAGTACCGCCGCTACGACCGGCCCGACAGCCCCGGCTTCACCACCGCGCGGGCCCGCGGCCGGCTGTTCATCCTGGCCGCCAACGCGGTGGAGAACCCCCGGCTGATGCTGGCCTCCGGCCTGCGCGGTTCGAGCGGCCTGATGGGGCGGAACTTCATGGACCACGCCTACCTGCTGGCGTGGGGGCTGCTGCCGGAGGTGGCCGGCACCTTCCGTGGCACGAACTGCACGGGTGGCATCACCGACCTGCGCGGGGGCCGCTTCCGCAGCCGCCAGGCGGCGTTCAGCGTCGACATCCACAACGACGGGTGGGGCTGGGCCCGGGGCGCGCCGATGACCGACCTGATCGACCTGGTGGACTCCGGTGGCCGTTACGGCGAGTCCCTGCGCCAGGGGCTCGTGGACCGGGTGTCCCGCCAGCTTCAGCTGGCGTTCATGGTCGAGGTCCCCGCCAACCCGAGCAACCGGGTCACCGTGAGCCCGGACTTCACCGACAAGCTCGGCAACATGCGGCCCATCCTCACCTACGACATCCCCGAGTACACGATGCGGGGGGTGGCGTACGCCCGGCAGCTGTCGAGGCGGATCTTCGCCCGCCTCGGGGCCGAGGACCACACCGCGTACGACCCGAACTTCTGGGGCTACGCCGTCCACGACGGCGAGGGGTACGAGATCCGCGGGGGCAACCATCTCGCCGGCACCCATGTGATGGGCCGCGACCCGTCGACCTCGGTGGTCGACGCGGATCAGCGGTGCTGGGACTACCAGAACCTGTACATGGTCGGCGGGGGAAGCATGCCCACCGTGGGCACGTCGAACGTGACGCTCACCATCGCCGCCCTGTGCCTGCGCAGCACCCGGGCCATGCTGGCCCAGCTCGACTCCGAGACCGCACCGATCGAGGTCACCTCGGCCGGCGCCACCCAGCACCCATCTCAGGAGGCGGCCCGGTGACCGAGTCGACCATCGAGAACCGTGACGACCTGATCAGCTACCTGCACGCGGCGATGGCGCTCGAGCACGCGACCATCCCCCCGTACCTGACCGCGTACTACTCCATCCGCTCCACCACCAACTCCGACGCCGCCCACATCATCCGGGTGGCCGCGGTGGAGGAGATGCTGCACCTCACCCTCGTCGCCAACGTCCTGAACGCCATCGGCGGGAAGCCCGACCTGACCCGACCCGGCTTCGTGCCGTCCTATCCGGCCTACCTGCCGGACGGCGAGGACGACTTCACCGTCGACCTGCGGCCCTTCTCCCCCGAGGCGGTGGAGACGTTCTGCAAGATCGAGCGGCCGGGCAAGGCGCCCAGTGCCGACTCACGGCTGGTGAAGTCATCGCACGGCGGGACTCCGCTCCTGGTCTCCAGCCCGACGGCCGAGGGGATGCACTTCTACAGCATCGGCGAGTTCTACGAGGAGATCATCGAAGGGCTCGAGAAGGTGTCGGCCGGCGACCCCGGGCTCTTCTGCGGGGATCCGGCCCTGCAGGTGGGGCCCGAGTACTTCTACTCCGGCGGCGGGGGGATGATCGTCGTCTCCGACCTGGAATCGGCCCAGCGGGCGCTCCGCTTCATCGCCGCCCAGGGCGAGGGCCTCGATTCAGGCATCTACGACGCGGACGGAGAGCTGGCCCACTACTACCGCTTCCGGCAGCTGCAGCTCGGGCGCTACTACCAGGTGGGCGACCGCCCCGACTCGCCTTCGGGGCCCCCGCTGAGCATCTCCTGGGACGATGTGTACAACGTGAAGGTGAGTGCCCGGCTGGCCGACTTCCCGGCGGATTCGGAACTCGCCCGTGTCGCCCGGGACTTCAACGTCGACTACGGGGCCTTCCTCGCCCTGCTCACCGAGGCGTTCAACGGGCGGCCAGGCCTCCTCCAGGAGGCCGTCTGTGACATGTTCCGCCTGCGCGACGGGTTCAACAGGCTGATCCGCAACCCCCTGCCGGGCAGCGACGGTCTGCACGCCGCTCCCACCTTCGAGATCGCGGCCGCGGCCGGGTCCGGTCCGCAGGCCTCACCGGGTGCCGGCGGGACAGCCCAGGCGGTGACGCGATGACCGCCCCGTCGTTCGAGGAGTTCCTCGTCCTGTCGGTCGACCTCACCGCCTTCGAGGAGACCGATCTGCTCGGCACGGGCATGGCCCACACGTATCTGGCGAAAGTGCGGGCCGCCTGCGGCGACGAGGTCGTCGCCGCCCTCCTGGACGCCCACCGGGCGGCCCGGGCCGACGCGGCCGGTGGCGCCGGAAGCCATGCCCGGACCCCGCTCGACCGGGATCTGTTCGACCGGGCCCTGCGCCACCGGATCTTCAGCGACGACCGGCTCGGCCCGGTGGCCCGGAACGTCATCAAGCTCTGGTACGCCGGGATGTGGTACGCGCTGCCACCCGAGTGGACCGACCGCTACGGGGCCCGTACATCGGCCGAGACCTCCACGGTTACCGCCGCCTCCTACCAGGAGGGGCTGCTGTGGCGGGCCATCGGGGCCAATCCTCCAGGTGCCAAGGCACCCGGATACGGCTCCTGGGCCCAGCCACCCCGCATCGCGGACCGCTACCTGAAAGGGGCGACACGATGACAGAGTTGGCTGACCGCCTCAGCCCGGACAAGGTGAAGCTCGGCGTCTGCTGCACCCTGTGGTGGAACGACGACTTCCCCACCATCGACGCCGGTATCTCCTTCGGCCAGGCCGTGAGCGAGATGGCACTCGCCGGCTTCCAGGGCTGCAGCATCGGGCACAAGTACCCCTCGGACGCCGCCGAGCTCAAGGCCGCCCTCGATCTCCGCGGCCTGCGGGTGTCCGAGCCCTGGACCAGCACGTACTTCACGATCGGCAAGATGCGGCAGAAGACGATCGCCGCCTTCGAGGAGACGCTGGCCCACATCAAGGCACTGGGCGGGACCGAGCTGGTCGTGGCCGAGTTCGGGGCCTCGTCGCACCTGCTTCCCGTTGACGTGTTCGCCAACCGCCCGGTCTTCACCGACGCCCAGTGGGACGCCCTGACCTCGGGTCTGAACGAGCTGGGCAAGATAGCCGGCTCGGCGGGGATGAAGCTCAGCTATCACCACCACATGGGCACCGGCGTCATGACCCGGGCCGACATCGACCGGCTGATGGCCTCGACCGACCCGGACCTGGTGCATCTGCTGCTCGACACCGGCCACATGGCCTTTGCCGGCGACGACCCGCTGGACCTGGTCCGGGCCTACGCCGACCGCATCGGTCACGTCCACATGAAGAGCGTCCGGCCCGAGGTCGTGAGCCGGGTGCGTGAAGAAGGCCTGTCGTTCCAGGAGGGCGTCGAGCTCGGCGTCTTCACCGTGCCCGGAGACGGCGCGATCGACTTCCGGCCCATACTCGAAGTCCTGGCCGACGCCGGTTACCAGGGGTGGCTGGTGGTGGAAGCCGAGCAGGATCCGAACAAGGCCAACCCGCTCGAGTACGCCAAGAAGGCCCGCGCCTACCTCGCCGACATCCTGGGCTGGTGACGATGAACGTGACATTGGCGCGGGGCTTCCAACCGAACGTCGAGCGGGACGTGTACTTCAGCTTCTTCATGTTCACGGCCGATCTGCGTCCGCAGGACACCCGGTACACCCAGATCCTGATCACCCATCTGAAGGCCCTGACCGAAATGGGCTACGCCGGCTTCGACGTGCACATCGCCGCCCGGCCCACGACCGTCGACCACAAGCTCGAGCTCGACAGCTACATCGGCCTGCGGAAGGCCTTCGACCAGGCGGGCCTGCGAGAGGTCAGGTTCACCACCAACGTCGGGACCACGCGGACCTTCGACCCGACCTCGCCCTACGGGGAGCAGCGTGCACAGGCCCTCTCCTATCTGAAGTCACGCGTCGACATCACCCGGGCCCTGGGTGGCGGCGACACGATCATGTCGGGTCCGTTCCTCTACCCCTACGGCGTCTTCCCGCTCACGGACGACGGCGAGCCGCTGTGGAGCGACGACCTCCAGGAGTGGATGAAGCCGCGCTTTCACGCGGCCCGTGGAGTCTTCGAGGAGCTGTCGGAGTACGCCGCGGCCCGGGAGGTGAAGCTCGCCATCGAGCCCGTGAAGAGCTGGGAGACTCCCCCGCCCAACATGGTCTCGGAGGTCCTCGACTTCCTCGAGGGGCTCGAACACCCGCAGGGCGGCGTGACGATCGACACCGCGCAGGTCCTGATGGAAAGCCAGGGTCCTTCGGTCTTCCGGAACAACATCGCGCGGGCCGTACGGCAGAACCGGCTGCACTACGTCCATATCTCGGCGCCGGACCGGGGAGCGGTGAAGGACAGCTGGATTCCCTGGGACCTTGTGCGCAGCGAGGTCGAGCCGGTGTACCGCGGGCCGTACCTCGTCGAGGTGTTCAACGCGATCCCGCCGTTCGTCAGCTCGATGCGAATGGCGCGCAGGCGCTTCTGGCGGCCCGGCGAGGACGCCCCGGTGCGGGGCGTGGACAGCGCCTACGACGTCGCAAGAGCGGCGCTGGAGGAACTGAACACGCGCATCGCCGCATAGCCCCGCCCTTTTCTCGTCCCGTCCCTATCGGGGAGGTCCCGGATGCCGGCTCAGATGTCGGACCCCATCGTCATGGTCGTGAAACAGGCGGGCGACGTCCGTATTCACACCTTCGTTTCCTCTTTCAGCGGCGGCAACATCGCGAACGCGACGCACATCGTCGAGTCCAGGAACTGCCTCGTACTCGTCGACGGACAGTTCCTCGCTCCTTATGCAAGGGAGTTCAGGGCGTACGCGGACAGCCTGCGCAAGCCGATCGACCGGCTGTATCTCTCCCACCGGCACCCCGACCACTGGTTCGGCCTGGGCGCCGCGTTCCCCGACGTCACGGTCTACGCGCTCTCCGAGACCATGACCTTCATCCACGAGCACGGGGAGGAGTCGCTCAGCGACCACTGGAAGCTCGGCGGCCTCCTCCCGGAGCACATCGTCGTCCCCAAGCAGGTCGCCAGTCCCGGGCAGGAGACGATCGACGGGGTCCGTTACGTCCTGGACCGGGTGACGGACACCGAGATCGACTTCCATCTCACCATCGGGCTTCCGGAACTGGGGGTGTACTTCGCCCAGGACCTGCTCTACAGCGGCACCCATCTCTATCTGACATCACACCTGGGCCACTGGATCCGGGTGCTGCAGGACCTGCTGGTGTCGGAGTACGAGCTCTTCCTGCCAGGCCACGGCCTTCCCGCCGACAAGAACGAGGTCGCCCGCAACATCGAGTACCTCTCCGCGGCCCGTGAGGCCGCAGGCGACGGCCTCACGGGCGCCGCCTTCAAGGACTTCCTGCTGCAGCGGTATCCGGAGCGCAAGTGCCCGGGAATCTTCGACATCTACCTGCCCCGGCTGTTCGGCGGTGCAAGCGAATACTGACCACTGATCACAGAGGAGTTACGCCATGGCTGAGCGCTGCACGGTCGGGCAGTACCTGGTAGACCGGCTCCACCAGCTGGGTCTTGACCACCTGTTCGCCATCGCGGGCGACTACTCCATCGACTGGCTGAACCGGTATGTCGCGCCGAGCAGCGTCGAGATCATCGAGGAGGTCAACGAGGTCAACGCCGGTTATGCGGCGGACGGATACGCGCGGCTGAAGGGCATCGGAGCCCTCTGCGTCACCTACTCCGCCGGCGCGCTGTGTGCCGTGAACGCCGTCGCCGGCGCCTACGTCGAGAAGGTGCCGCTCGTTCTGATCAACGGCACGCCGAGCATCAAGAAGACCATCATCTTCGAGCAGACCGGCTTCAGCGCGCACCACTTCATCACCGGGCGGGAGACCGACCTCCAGTCCTTCGAGCACGTCACGGCCGCGGCCATCCGGATCGACACCCCGGAGCTCGCGCCGGGCCTGATCGACCACGCGCTGAGAACGTGCATCACCGAGCGCCGCCCGGTCTACATCGAGCTGCTCCAGGACATGGTCGACCTCGAGTGTGAGCCGCCCAGGGGCGTCCTCAAGCCGGCCAAGCCCCTGTCGGACCGGGACAGCCTGACCCAGTCGGTCGCCCAGATCCGCGCGAGGCTCGAAAGCGCCGAGAACCCTCTCATCTGGGTGGGTCCTGAGGTCGACCGGTTCGGCCTGCAGGACAAGGCCGCGCGCCTGATCCAGCAGCTGAACATCCCCTTCGTCACGGAACTCCTCAGCAAGGCCGTCCTCTCCGAGGACGATCTGCTGTTCGCCGGCGTGCTCGACGGCCAGGCCTCGTCCGAGGCCGTCACGGAGCTGGTTGCCGCCTCCGACTTCGTGCTCGCCCTCGGCGTGTGGCTGACGGACATCAACTCCCTTGGCTGGGAGCCGGATTACGACAAGACTGCCTTCGCGTCGTTCGACGCGGTCAAGCTCGGCACCTTCTTCGGCGGGCATGTGGCCCTTGAGCACCTGATAAGCGGCATTCTGGCGGAGAAGATCACGCCCAAGTCCCGGAAGCTCCCGGAGCGTCCGGCACGCAGCGCACCTGCCATGAGTCCCTCCGAGATCATCACGTACCAGGGGTTCTACGAGTTCATCCAGCGGTACGTCGACCGGAACACCGTCATCAGCAGCGACGCGAGCATGAACTATTTCGGGAGCCTGCTGCTCGATGTACCCGCCCCGGGAGGGTTCATCGTTCAGTCGTCGTACTCCTCGATCGGCTACAGCGCGCCGGCCGCGACGGGTATCTGCCTGGCGAAGAAGCCCAGTCAAAGGGTGATGGTGTTCTCGGGCGACGGCGGCTTCCAGATGACCGCCCAATGTCTCTCGACGCAGACCAGGTTCCAGCTCAATCCCATCATCTTCGTCATCGACAACGGCGTTTACGCCGTGGAGCAGTGGCTCGCCGATGCGGGGGTGTTCCATTCTGACAAGCCGTTCTACAAGCCCTGCGTGCTGCACCGCTGGAATTACAGCATGCTGGCAGAGGTCTTCGGGTGTCGGGGGTGGGAAGTCGGCACGTATGGAGAGCTGAGTAATGCCGTGACGGGTGCACTGGAGAACTCGAGCAGTCCGTCCATCATCCAGGTGCGAGTGCCCGACAAAACGATCCCCGACAACGCGAAGTGGAAGACCCAGTAGCAGGAAAGCCCACCAGCAGGAACGATCAAGGAGCAGACACCATGCCGACGAAGATCACCGCAGTCTACGAGAACCCGAAGTCCCCCGAGGCTTTCGAGGCGGGTCATCACGAGCAGATCGCGCTGGCGAAGAAGATCCCCGGAGTCACCAGGATCGAGAGCGCGAAGGTCTGGCCGAAGGAGGACGGCAGCCCGACGCCCGCCTATCGCGTACTCGACCTGTACTTCACCGACTACGCCACGGCCAGCAAGGCGGTGACGACCGAAGAGGCGTCGGCGTTTGTCGCCAAGGTCTTCGAGCTGGCGACCGGCGGTGTACGGCTCCTCTTCACCGACGTCGAGGACGTCTGATCTCGATCCTCAGAGGCGTCGCGTCCGCACGGTCCCGACGAGACGGGGCGGTTCCGTACGCCGGTGGGGGTGGGCCCGGTCGTCGCTGGGCCCACCCCCGACGAACCCTCAGACGCCGACAGGCCTGGCCGGACCGGGGACGTTGCGGAAGCGGAACGGCTCCGGTTCGCGGCCGGCCTGGATGAACCAGCACTGCCCGGTGTCGTCGCCGGTGACGATCCGCAGCACCGTGTCCGCGACGGCCTCAGCCGGGATGACCGGCAGTCCCTGCTCGGAGAGCATGTCGCGCAGGTGGTCGATGATGCGCGACTCGGCGAACCCCGGGCAGACCGCGTTGAAGCGGACGTTGTCAGGGGCGAGAGCCGGCCCCAGGGAGCGTGCGAGTCCCACGACCGCGTGTTTGTTGGCCGCGTACAGCGGATCGAGGGGCACCGCCGCCAGGCCCGCAAGGGACGCCGTCGCCACGATCGACCCGCCGCCGCGAGCCCGCAGCGCGGGCAGCACCGCGTGGGTGCCGAAGACCACGCCGTCGAGGTTGGCGCCCATCGCCCGGCGGTAGCGCGCCGGGTCGAAGTCCTCGCCGACGCCGCATCCGGTCGCCACCCCCGCGTTCAGCAGGGCGATGTCGACACCGCCGTACCGCTCCTGGGTGAACTCCACCAGAGCGCGGTTGGCGTCGAGGTCGGAGACGTCACAGGCGTGGAAGTGCCCGTCGACCAGGTCGGCCACCTCGCGGCCGCCCCGCGCGTCGAGGTCGGCGACGACCACGCGCGCGCCCGCCCTCGCCAGTGCCAGCGCCGAGGCCCGGCCCAGTCCGCTGGCGGCACCGGTCACGATCGCCACCTTTCCGTGGAGCGAGACGGCGTCCCGCTGCTCTCCTGGCAGCGTGGCGGTCATGCCAGTTCCAGCACGAGCTTGCCGACGTTCTCACCGCGGAAGAGCATCTGCAGGGTCGCGGGGAAGTCGTCGACGGTGCCCCGCACGACGTGTTCCTTGACCTTGATGCGGCCGGCGGCGATCAGGGCGGAGATCTCCTGCGCGGCCTCCGCGTAGCGCTTGGCGTAGTCGAAGACGACGAAGCCCTCCATGCGGGCGCGGCGCACCAGCAGCGAGAGGTAGTTGGAGGGGCCCTTGACGGGCGTGGCGTTGTTGTACTGGCTGATCGCGCCGCAGACCACGACGCGCGCGTGCATCGCCAGCCGGGTCAGGGCGGTGTCGAGGATGTCCCCTCCGACGTTGTCGAAGTAGACGTCGATGCCGTCGGGGGCGTGCTCGCGCAGTGCCTTCTTGACGTCCTCGGTTCGGTAGTCGATCGCCGCGTCGAATCCCAGTTCGCCGGTGAGCATGGCGCACTTCTCCGGCCCTCCGGCGATGCCCACGACCCGGCAGCCCCTGGCCTTGGCGATCTGCCCCGCGATGGTGCCGACCGCGCCGGCCGCCCCGGACACCACGACGGTCTCGCCGTCCTGCAGCGCGCCGACGTCCAGCAGGCCGAAGTAGGCGGTCATGCCGGGCATGCCCAGCGCCCCCAGATACGTGGCGGGCGGGGCGAGGGAGGTGTCGATCTTCATCGCGCCCCGGCCGTCGGAGACCACGTACTCCTGGACGCCGAACGTGCCGACCACGTGGTCGCCGGGCTGGAAGCCGGGGTGGTCGGATGCGGTGACCTCGACGACCGATCCGGCGCGCATCACCTCGCCGATGCCGACTGGCGGCAGGTAGGAGGGGCGGTCGTCCAGCCAGCCCCGCATGGCCGGGTCCAGGGAGATGACGCGCGTCCGGCCCACGAACCGGCCCGGGCCCGGTTCCGCGAGCGGAGCGGAGCAGTGCTCCCAGTCTTCGGGTTTCACTTCGCCCACGGGGCGGGCTGCCAGACGGATCTGGCGGTTGGTCGTGGACATCACGCCTCCTGTTGTTGCGGCTCCGTGGTGACCATACCGACCAGTAGGTACGTGGGTGGCCGTGATATTCCCCACATATCATCCACGCGACCGACAGGACGGCGTCCTCAGCTCGCGTGCCGCCAAGGCCCAGCTGAGCTCCACCGCGGTGTCCGGGGCATCCAGGCTGGTGCCGGTCAGCTCCTCGAAACGGCTGGTCCGTATGCCCGGCCGGAGTGGTCACCAGCGTGGTGCCGCGCTCCGGGCCGGAGCAGTCCCACCCGCGCCGGGCCCGGGACATGAGCGCAGCGCGACCGACCCGGGCGCCGCCCTCGCGTCACGGCGGCACCCGGGCCCGTACCGGCTGCTGGTTGGTTCAGGCTCCGGCTGCCGTCACCACCGCGTCCGTGGCGAAGCCGAGGAGGAGGCCGAGGAGGATGCACCAGGTGGTGAGTGTCTTGAGTGCGGCCCTGCGGGCGACCGCCAGCAGCTCGATGACGACGTAGAGGATCGAGCCGGCGGCGAGACCCAGGAAGGCGATCGACAGCGTGTCGCTGACCAGGTGCTGGCCGACGAGGGTACCCAGGAAGGTGGGGCCGCCGCCGATCAGGCCGAGCCACAGCAGCGTGAGCCAGGAGGGGCGTTCGCCTTCCGCGGCCAAGGGGGCGACGATACCGAAGCCTTCGGTGGCGTTGTGCAGGCCGAAGCCGATGATCAGCAGGAGGGCGAGGGAGAGTTCACCCTGGGCCGCCGAGTTGCCGATGGCCAGGCCCTCGGCGAAGTTGTGCAGACCGATGCCGGTGGCGATCATCAGCGCGAGCGAACCGGCCTGACTGCGGGTCTTCGGCGCCAGCTCGGCGGAGGCGGCGGCACCGGGGCCCGCGGGACGGGACGCGGCCTCGCGGCGCCGGGCGATCCAGCTGTCGTAGTGGACGAGCCCGGCGAGGCCGGCGGCCAGGCCCACCGTCAGCGTGAAGCCCCCTGATGCCACCGTTCCCCAGGTGTGCTTGCCCAGCGCCTCGTCGATGGGCTCCCAGGCGTGGGTCAGCACGTCCCAGACGAGGAAGATCAGGATGCCGATGGCGACGGCGTTCAAGCCCGCCCTGAGCCGGGGTGTGGGGGTGCGGAGGCGGCCGATGGGAAGGCCGAGATAGATGGTGAAGCCTGCGATGGCTCCGAGCAGGGCGATGTTGCCGCTGGACATGGGGACTCCGGTCTGACGTGCACAGGAAGCGCACAGAAGGTAAGCCAGGCAAGGCTTACCTAACAAGTCACGGAGGGCGGCTTCAGCGAAGCTTGGGGAAGTCATTGCACGCGCCATTCCGTCGGGCGCCATCCCCACCGACGTCGTGCGGATGGCGCAAGTGACAGGTGAGGGTCACACCGTGGTCGAAGGGCGGATGTTCTGGTTGAGGCGGAACAGGTTCGTCGGATCGTAGGTGTCCTTGACGCTCACCAGCCGTGCGTGGACCGCGGCGGGGTAGGAGGCGCGGACCCTGTCCTCGGCCGCGTCACCCGTGAAGTTGACGTACATGGCCCCGTGGCCGTGGCGTGCGATCTCCTCGCGTGCCCCGCGGGCCCAGGCGACGTGGCTGTCGAAGCCCGCCGCGTCCGGGGACCGTGCGATCACGTTGCACAGCACGCCCGGCTCCCGCTGGCTGAAGGCCGTGGCATCGGCGGGAACGCGGGCGAACGCGCCGCCCAGTTGGTGCAGATGCAGTTCGCTGGAGGGCGTGGGGGTCGCCAGGTGCTGCCGCAGTACGGCGTCGATCGCGGCGTCGGACGGCTCGATGAACGCCGACGTGAAGTAGTTGTGGGCACCGGCCGCCCAGAGCGGGTCGAGCAGGGACTGCATCCCGGTGTACGGCATGGGTCCCATGACGTCGGCGATGGGGGTTCCCAGCGTGCGCAGGGGGCCGACGGCCGCCTCGCCCGCCGCCAGGTCGCCCGCGTGCATGCCGAGCACGGCCACGACCCGGGTGCCGTGGACCTCCTCGGGCAGGAACGGCAGCGGAGGCGCCGTCGTGAGGTTGACGAGGGTCGTCAGATCGTCGGGAGTGTCCCCGATCAGTTCGCGCCAGCCGGTGACGACCCGCCGGGCCTCCTCGAGCGGATAGACGATCAGGCCGGCCGTGACCTGGGGGCCCACCGGGTGCAGCCGGTACTCGAGGGAGGTGACGACACCGAAGTTGCCGCCGCCGCCCCGCAGGGCCCAGAACAGGTCGGGATGCTCCTGCGGTCCGGCGCGGACCACGCGGCCGTCCGCGGTGACGACCTCGGCGGCCGTCAGGTTGTCGGAGGCCAGCCCGTGGCGGCGCAGCAGCCAGCCCACGCCGCCGCCGAGCGTGAATCCGGCGATGCCCGTGCCGGACACCAGGCCGCCGGTCACGGCGAGTCCGAAGGCCTGGGTCTCGTGGTCGAGGTCGCCCCAGGTCATGCCGGCCTGGGCGGTCACCCGGCGGGCCGCGGGATCGACGAGGGCGCCCTTCATGGGCGACAGGTCGATGACGATCCCGTCGTCGCAGGTCGAGAATCCCGCGATGCTGTGCGCGCCGCCGCGCACCGCGACGAGGAGGTCCTGGCTGCGTGCGAACTCGACGGCGCGGACCACGTCCGCGGTCCCGGCGCAGCGCACGATCACGGCCGGGTGTTTGTCGTGGGCCCCGTTCCAGACCGCCCGGGCCTGGTCGTACGCGGCGTCTGTGGGACGGACGACGCTGCCGCGCAGGCCTGCCTCCAGTTCGGCGACGGTGGCGTCCCCCAGGATGCCCCTCGCTGTGTCGATCGACATGGCCGACTCCTTGGTGTGCGTGCCTTTCCGCTGACATCCAGGACCGCAGGGAGCGTCTCTTAGCACTCACTCAGCAGCCGCTTTGCCGGTGTGTGCCCGTGCCGCCGAGCGCCGTAGAACGGCCGGGCCGCGCGTGTCGCCGAGGTGGGCGAAGAGGTCGCCGGCCCGGGCCGCCGTCGCGTCGGCGGCCTCGCGCTCGCCCGCCTGCCACAGCAGCTGCGCCAGCATGAGGGCGGCCCATCCGGCGGCGGGGTGCGATCCGGCGACGTGCTCCAGACGCTGGGCGCGGGTCAGCAGCGTACGCGCCCGCTCCCGGTCACCGGCGGCCCGGGCGACCTGGGAGAGATGGAGCAGGGTGTTGGTGGTGCCGGGGATGTCGTCGGTCTCCTCGAAGCCGGCGAGGACCCGGGCGAAGGTCGCGCGGGCGCTTTCGGTGTCGCCGTCGGCGAGTTGGAGCAGGCCGAGGCAACCGAGGGTGATGCCTTCCTCCCGGCGGTCGCCGAGCCGGCGCCTGATCGCCAGTGCCGTCCGCAGGTACGTCCTCGCCGCGTCGGGGTCGCCGTGGCCGCGGTGGAGGTTGCCGAGCAGGTTGAGGGCCAGGGACTCTCCGTGCGGGTCGTCGAGCGCGCGGAAGCAGTCGGCACTGCGTTCGGCCGCCATGACGGCTGAGCCGGTGTCGCCGTCGACGCGGCTCACCCATGCCAGGTTGGCCAGGGCGTAGCCGCGTGCCCTCGCCGGGCCCACCGTGCGGCCGGCGAGTACGGTCTCCTCGAAGTACAGCGACACCCGCCCGGCCTCGTCGCACTCGTCGCACTCGACGGCGTAGCCCGGTGTCATGACCGGGAAGAAGGGTTCGGTGCCGGCCTCGACGTCGTCCAGCAGCCGGATGCACTCCGCACAGGCCCTACGGGCCGCCGGGCCCGCGCCGCGGCACACGGCCCAGACACCCTCGAGATGCGCGGCGGCGGCGAGGACCGACGGCTCGCTCGCGTCGAGGGCGAGGGTGCGGGCGAGGTCGAGGGCGGTGCCGGCGCTGTGCCACGCCCCGCGCATCCAGAGCAGGATCGCCTGCTGACAGTGGGCGTGGGCGAGCGCAGCCCGGTCCGGCCGGCGCCGGTGGGCCTGGACGATCTGCTCGGCGATGTCCTGCAGCGGGGAGCCGTCACCGAGGCGGACCGCCAGCACGGCCTGTCCCATCAGTGCCCTGGCCCGGTGTGGGGAGGGGTCCGGTGCGGCGGCCAGGGTGTCCTCCAGCCACCGCCGGCCCTCGGCGAGGTGCCCGCGTTCCGGCCAGAACGAGCGCAGGGCGGTGGCCAGCCGGAGCGCGCCGTCCGGTTCGTGGCGCAGCAGGGAGCGCAGGGCGGCCCGGAGGTTGCCGTGCTCGGCCTCCAGCTCCAGCGGCACCGCCCCCGAGACACCGGTGGGCGGCTCACGGTCCCCGGCCTCGGCGAGTGCCAGGTAGAAGCGCCGGTGCCGGGCCTCGGTGGCGGCGCTTTCCCCCGCGGCCCGCAGGCGCTCGGCGGCGTACTGCCGGATCGTCTCGAGCAGCCGGTAGCGGACCTCGTCCCGCCGGGCCTCCACCGAGACCAGGGACTTGTCGGCCAGCCGGCCGAGCACGTCGAGCACCCCGGTGCCGTGCGTGCCGTCCGCGCACACGTCCTCGGCCGCCGCGAGGGAGAACCCGCCCACGAAGACCGACAGCCGCCGCAGCAGGCGCTGTTCCTCCTCGTCGAGCAGCCGGTGGCTCCACTCCAGCGTGGCCAGCAGGGTCTCCTGCCGGGTCACGCCGCGCCGGTTGCCCCGGCTGAGCAACGTCAGTGCGTCGTCGAGGCGTTCGGCGATCTGCCGTGGCGCCAGGACGTGCACCCGGGCCGCCGCCAGCTCCAGGGCCAGGGGCATGCCGTCGAGCCGGAAGCAGATCTGGGCCACGGCGGCCGCGTTCTCCGGGGACAGCCGGAACCCCGGGTCGGCGTCGGCGGCCCGCTCCACGAACAGCCGTACGGCGGCGAATCGGCCCAGTTCCGGCACGGTGGGCAGCCGGCGGGGGTCCGGCAGCCCGAGCGAGGGCACCCGGAAGGTGCGTTCGCCGTAACCGCGCAGGGCCTCCCGGCTGGTCGCGAGGACGAACACGCCCGGACAGTCTGCGATGACCCGTGTCGCCAGGGACGCGCACGCGTCGATCAGGTGTTCGCAGTTGTCCAGCACCAGCAGCATCTCCCGGCCGCCCAGCTGTGCGACCAGGGCGGCCAGGCTGTCGCCTGACGGCGGAAGGTGCACCCCCAGCGCGGCGGCGACGGCTTCGGGTACGAGGTCGGGCTCCGCCAGCGCGGCGAGGTCCACGAAGCAGGCCCCGTCCCGGAAGTCCTCGCGCCGGCGTTCCGCGACGGCCAGGGCGAGCCGGGTCTTGCCGCAGCCGCCGGTCCCCGTGAGGGTCAGCAGCCTGCCCCGCGCGAGCAGTTGCTCGGCCTCGGCGATCTCGCGCTCCCTGCCGATGAGGGCGGTCGCGGGCGCGGGCAGAGGGTGCCGTGGGAGTTTCCCCGGTTGCTCCGGCGCCTCGACCGAGTCGGCCAGCAGCGTGCGGTAGAGGCGGCGGGTCTGCGGGTCGGGGTCGGCGCCGGTGTCGCGTCGGAGTACGTCCCGCAGCTGTTCGTAGGCGGCCAGCGCCTCCCGGCGTCGTCCGGCGCCGGCCAGGACCCGCATCAGGGCCCGGTGGCCGGGCTCGTGCAGCGGGTCCTCGGCGATCAGGGCCCGTAGCACCTCGATCGCGTCGGCCTGGTGACGCTCGCGTTCCAGCGTCTCGGCGAGCCCCAGCCGCAGTGCGGTGCACCGTGTCCGGAGCGCCTCGGCGGCCTCACCGGCCCAGGACTCGTACCGATCCTCGGGCAGCAGACCGGGCGCGGCCAGGGCGAGGGCGGTGCGGTGGTCCGCGGCTCCGCCACCCTCCAGGGCCCGCCGGGCCGTCTCGTCGAACGCGTCGAGGTCGATGCGTACGCCGCCGTCGGGGCCGAGCAGGACCATGTCGTCGCGGAGGACCACGACATCGGCCGCCGCGCCCGCGGAGGCGAGTGCTCGCCGTACGGAGTGCAGCGCCTGGTGCAGGTTGTTGGCCGCGGCCGGACGGTCGAGGTCCGGCCACAGAAGGTCGTAGAGCCGATCGCGGTGCATGCGGTGGCCCGGTGCCAGGCACAGCAGTTTCAGCAGGGTCCGGGCTTTGCGCAGCCGCCACGCCCCGGCGGCGACCGGGCGGTCCTCGACCGTCACGGCGAAACCGCCGAGGAGCCGGATGCGCACCTCATCGGCCATGGCTGCCCTCACCAGCAGGCTACCGCCCCCGGCCGGCCGGCTCCGCCGCGACCAGTTGGTGGAATATTGAACAACTGTCTCCCGTTGTGGCGGGCGAAGGAGGTCACGAGTGGAGACGCAAGTGGAGACCACGTACTACGAGCACGGCACGCCGGCCGAGCGCTGGGAGCGCGCGCGGCAGTTCTTCGACGCCAAGGACTACGCGGGCGCGGCGCGGGTGCTGACCGGTCTTGTCGAGGAGGTGCCGGAGCAGACCGGCCCCCGGCTGCTGCTGGCCCGTGCCTACTACCACTCGGCCCAACTGCGCCGTGCGGAAGCCGAGTTGAGGGTCATCGTCGAGCGTGAGCCGGTGGAGCACTACGCCCGGTTGATGCTGGGGCGTACGCTCCAGCGGCAGGCCCGGCACGAGGAGGCGGAGCGGCACCTGCGGATCGCCTCGGCGCTCGGGGGCGACTTCCCGCAGGAGTGAGGTGTACGGAGGGCCCGGGTTCCCGGCGCGGGTGAAACGGCGGCTCTCGAAACAGGGCGAAGCCGGGCCAGGTGTCCGGGGTCGGGGCCCGTACCGAGAACGCCGTCTCCGGGGTCAGAGCGAGGCCGTCGCGCGCAGGAGCAGGAACAGGGTGACGGCGGAGTTCGCCGACGACATCGCGGACGCCAGCGCCCCGGCGGCGGCGCCCCACACGGCGAGGCCGACCGAGGTGAAGGCCGGTGGCCAGGTACGGGCCACGGGCGCCGGGGCCAGCAGCGCGGCCACCCGGCGCGGCACGGGACCGGTGGCCGCGAGCGCGGGCAGAGTCGGGGCCGGTGTGCCGGCCGAGACCAAGGCCGCCCTGCCGATGGCCCGGGCGACGGCGCGCCGGTCGCCGACCGCCCGGGCCGCCTCCTCGTCCGCCCAGCGCTCGGTGGTGTACACGACGGCGGTGCGCAGCGGACGGAGGAACGGGTTGGCCCGGGCGGCCAGGTGCGCGGCGAGCAGATGGCGGTGGTGGCGGGCGGCCAGGTGGGCGCGTTCGTGGGCGAACAGGGCGCGCCGCTCGGCGCGAGCGAGCCCGGCGAGCAGCGCGGTGGTGACGACGACGCGGCCCCGGCCGCCGGGCAGGGCGTAGGCGTACGGAGCGCTGTCGGGCAGGACCGCCACCGCCCGGCCCGGCAGCGCGGCGAGGACCCGGCGGGCGCGCCGGGTGACCCGGAGGTGCCGCAGCAGGGTGCGGGCGCAGCCGGCGGCGACGAGGGCGAGTACGGGGATGGCGGCCCGGCCGGCGATGTCGTCGTACGGGACGGCGGCCCGTACCTGCGGGTCGGTCCAGCCGTCCGGGAAGGGGTTGCCGGGCAGCTGGGCGGTGCCGACCACCATGAGCAGGGCCAGGCAGAGGGTGCTGCACAGGGCCATGACGACGGCGACCGCCGTCAGCAGCCGGGTCGCGGTGCGCGGGTGCAGCCGTGTCTCGGCGAGGCGGGCGACCGGCCAGGCGGACAGCGGCAGCACCAGTGGCAGGAAGACGAAGACCCCCATGGACGGTCAGTCTTCCGTACCCGCGCCGTCCGTGTGCGTGGCCTCGAGCAGTGCCCGCAGGATTTCCTCGTCGCCCGGGGGCAGGGCGGTGACGAAGCTCGCCAGGACCGCCTCGCGGTCCCGTTCGCCGTCGAGCAGGCGGCGCATGCGCAGGGCGGCGAGACGGGCCACGTCGGCCGTCGGCGTCCACAGGAAGGAGCGGCCGTGGCGTTCACGGGCGACGACGTCCTTGGCGAGGAGCCGGGTCAGGATGGTGACGACGGTGGTGTAGGCGAGGTCGCCGCCGAGGCGCTGCTGCACCCAGGCCGCGGTGACCGGTCCGTCCGCCTCGCGCAGTGCGCCGAGGACCTGCCCCTCCAGCTCGCCCTGTCCGCGGCGCCGGGCCCGGCCGCCTTCCCGCGCCATCTCCGTCTCCCTCCGGCGTCGGCCTGCCTGACCACGCTACTTCATGCCGGGCGCACTCCCGTAGGCCCGTCGGCCGCGCCGGTGGGCGATCTCGCCGAGGAGGACGTCCACGGCGAGGAAGGCGGCCAGTGGGATGCCGAGCAGCGGCACGAAGCAGCCGAGTACGGCGACGGCCGCGAGCGCCGGGACCAGGAGGTACGGCGGCACCTCGGCCCAGGCGCCGCGCGGAACGGGCCGGCCGAAGGCAAAGCCGCGTCCGCGCTGCCACCACATGCGGTAGCCCCACAGGATCAGCAGGATCAGGGCGAGCGCGAGCAGGGCGAGGGCGATCTGGTTGACGAGCCCGAAGAGGACGCCGGTGTGCAGGTCGATGCCCCAGCGGGTGAGCTTGGCGAGCACCGGGTAGTCGGCGAACCGGAGTTCGTCGGTGACCTTGCCGGTGGCCGGGTCGACGGCGACGGAGTCCTGCTTCTCGGGCCAGCTGCGCTGGACCTGCCGTACGACGTAGGCGCTGTGCGCATCGGCGGGCGGCACGATCTCCACGGGGTCGCCGAGCCCCCTGGCACGGGCCGCCGCGAGCACCTTGTCCAGGCCCGCACCCGGCGCGGCGGCGCCGCCCGCACCCGCCGCCGTACCGTGACCCGCGTGCTCGCCGACGGTCACGGCCGCCGAGACGGACGGGGCGGCCTGGCCCAGTGAGGTGCGCAGCTCGTCGATGTGCGCGCCGGCGTAGGCCGACCAGGTCAGCCCGGTCGCCGACAGGAAGAGGAACCCGGCGGCGGTCCACACCCCGACCGTGCCGTGCAGCCCGAGGGTGCGGCGCCGCCCGCCGGTCCCGCGCACCTTGCGCTGCGCGCGGCGGCGGGAGAACCACAGCACCAGCCCGCCGGCCGTGATCACCCAGAGCCAGCTGGCGGCCAGCTCGCTGTAGAGGCGGCCGGTGTCGCCGAGGTGCAGATCGCGGTGGAGTTCGTCGATCCAGGTGCGCAGGGGCAGCGCGCCGGTCGAGCCGTACTGTTCGAGCGCGCCGCGGACCTGGCCGGTGCGGGGGTCGACGAAGACGGCGAGGGTGTGCTCGGGGTCGACCCCCTTGACGCCGGAGAGCAGCACGCGGGTGGTGGCGCCGGGCTCGGGTGCGGGGCGTACGGCCGCGAGGGAGCCCTCCGGGTGGGCCTTGCGAGCGGCGGCGACCTGGACGGAGACCGGCAGTTCGCTCTTCCCGGCGGGAACGGTCAGCTCATGGCCGTAGACGAGTTTCTCGGCCTGGAACGAACCCGCGTACAGCAGTCCGGTGACGGCGGCGACCAGCAGGAAGGGGGCGACGAGCACACCGGCGTAGAAGTGCAGGCGCAGCACGAGCGGGCGCAGGGGGGCCCAGCGGCTCCGGGTGGCCGGGCCGGACGTCTCGACCCTGCCGGCGGGGGGAGCGGAGGTCATCGGGGGGTTCTCCGGGGACATGGCGGGGAAGCGGGGACGGTCCAGTAGCCGGGCCGCCAAGGGGCGGAGTTCCCCGGGGCTCTGGTGACCTGTGCCACAGGGAGGGCCGGGTGGGCATGGCATGCTGACGCGATGGCAGCTCCCCGTGATCACGCAGCGCTCGCCGAGCGGGTCGAGGAACTCCTCGCCGCCGGCGGCCCCCTGCCCGTCGTCGCCGCCGGGCAGCCGGTGCTGCGGCACGGCACCGAGCCGTACGACGGTCAGCTCGGCCCCGCCCTGCTCGCCCGCTTCATCGAGGCGCTGCGCGTCACCATGCACGCCGCGCCCGGTGTGGGTCTGGCCGCGCCGCAGGTGGGCGTGCCGCTGCGGATCGCGGTCATCGAGGATCCGGCGCCGGTGCCCCAGGAGGTGGCGGTGGCCCGGGGCCGGGTCCCGCAGCCGTTCCGTGTCCTGGTCAACCCGGCGTACGAGCCCGTCGGCACCGCGCGTGCCGCGTTCTTCGAGGGCTGCCTGAGCGTGCCGGGCTGGCAGGCGGTGGTGGCCCGGCACGCCGAGGTGCGGCTGCGCGGCGAGGACGAGCACGGCCGCGCGCTGGACGAGGTGTTCGCCGGGTGGCCCGCCCGGATCGTCCAGCACGAGACGGACCACCTGGACGGCACGCTCTACCTGGACCGCGCCGAGCCGCGCTCCCTGTCCACGAACGAGGCGGTGACGGCGCTGTGGGCCCAGCCGACGCCGCGGGCGGCGGCCGAGGCCCTCGGTTTTGAACTCCCCTAGGACCGGGCTCAGTTGTCCCGGTACGCCTCCAGCAGCCGGAGCCACACCTCGCTCAGCGTCGGGTAGGACGGGACCGCGTGCCACAGCCGGCCGACCGGGACCTGCCCGGCGACGGCGACGGTCGCCGAGTGGATGAGTTCGCCGACGCCGGGGCCGACGAAGGTGACCCCGCGCAGGATCTCTTCCTCCAGGTCGACCACCATGCGGGCGCGGCCCCTGTAGCCGTCGCCGTAGAGTCCGGCGCCCGCTACGGAGGAGAACTCGACGTCGACGGCGCGGACTCGGTGGCCGGCCTGCTCCGCCTCGGCGAGGGAGAGGCCGACCGCGGCGGCCTCGGGGTCGGTGAACACGACCTGGGGTACGGCGTGGTGGTCGGCGGTGGCCACGCAGGCGCCCCAGGACTCGGCCGGCACGGGGTCGCCGGCCGCGCGGGCGGCGATGGCGGCTCCGGCCATGCGGGCCTGGTACTTGCCCTGGTGGGTGAGCAGGGCGCGGTGGTTGACGTCGCCGACCGCGTACAGCCAGTCGGTGCCGGTGACGCGGAGGGTGTCGTCGACGTCCAGCCAGGAGCCGGGTTCCAGGCCGACGGTGTCGAGGCCGAGGTCGTCGGTGTGCGGAACGCGGCCGGTGGCGAAGAGGATCTCGTCGGCCTCGATCCGGTCGCCGGCGGAGGTGACGGCGACGACCGTGCCGTTCTCACGGGCGACGGACTCCACGGAGGTGCCGGTGCGGATGTCGGCGCCCGCCTCGGTGAGCGCGTCGGCGACCAGTTCACCGGCGAACGGCTCCATCCGGTTCAGCAGGCCCTTGCCCCGCACCAGCAGGGTGACCCGGGAGCCGAGTGCCTGCCAGGCGGTGGCCATCTCGGTGGCGACCACCCCGCCGCCGACGACGATCAGCCGGCCCGGCGCGGCCTGGGCACTGGTGGCCTCGCGGCTGGTCCAGGGCTTCACCTCGGCGAGGCCGGGCAGGTCGGGCAGCTGGGCGCGGGTGCCGGTGGAGAGGGCCACGGCGTGCCGGGCGGTGAGGGTCGTGACGGTGCCGTCGGGCGCGGTCACGGTGACCGTACGGGGTCCGGCGAGGCGCCCGTGTCCGCGGTGGAAGTCGGCACCGGTGCCCTCCAGCCAGGCGACCTGGCCGTCGTCCTTCCAGTGGGAGGTGTACTCGTCCCGGCGGGCGAGAACGGCCGGGGTGTCCAGCGGACCCTGGACCGCCTGGGCCAGTCCGGGCAGGCGGCGCGCGTCGGCCTGCGCGATGACCGGCCGGAGCAGGGCCTTGCTGGGCATGCACGCCCAGTAGGAGCACTCGCCGCCGAGCAGTTCGCTCTCCACGAGCGCGGTGGTGAGCCCGGCCGCGCGGGTGCGGTCGGCGACGTTCTCCCCCACGGGCCCGCCCCCGATCACCACGACGTCGTACGCGATGGTTTCCGTTTCCGTCATGGGGTCAGTCTGGTGGGTGGTGTGCGCCACGGCCACACGGGTAAGGGCGCGGAATACGTCATCGGGTGGCCGTGTTGTGCCCACGGCTTCGCCCGCACCCAGGAACGAGGAGTACGCCATGACCAGCACCGTGGAGCTGACCAAGGAGAACTTCGACCAGACCGTCACGGAGAACGAGTTCGTTCTCATCGACTTCTGGGCGGAGTGGTGCGGGCCCTGCCGGCAGTTCGCACCCGTGTACGAGAAGGCGGCCGGGGACAATCCGGACCTCGTGTTCGGCAAGGTGGACACCGAGGCGCAGCCCGAGCTGGCCGCGGCCTTCGGCATCCAGTCGATCCCGACCCTGATGATCGTCCGCGACAAGGTCGCCGTCTACGCGCAGCCGGGCGCCCTTCCCGAGCCCGCCCTGACGGACATCATCGGGCAGGCCCGGAGCCTGGACATGGACGAGGTCCGCAAGAGCATCGCGGCCCAGCAGGGCGGCAGCCCCGAGTAACCGTCGGGCGGCGGGTCAGCTGGACTCCCGCTGGATCACCGAGGCACCCAGCACCGTGTGCACCTCGGGCTCGCCGCCGGGGTCGCGCACCGCCCGGTCGACGAGTTCGGCCAGGTCGCGGCCCGAGGGCAGTTCGATGTGGACCGTGCTGAGGCGGGGGCGCAGCAGCCGGCCGAGCATCAGGTCGTCGGAGCCGATCACGGCCACGTCCTCGGGAATGCGCAGGCCCTCGTCCTGCAGGGCGCGCATCAGCAGCATCGCGTACTCGTCGTTGTAGGCGAACACCGCGTCCAGACCCGACTCCCGCCATCCTGAGGCGAGTCGGGCGGCGGCTTCCTCCGTGTACGCGAGCGGCAGCTCCGTCACCGCGGCGTCCGTGCCCTGCAGCGCCTGGCGCACTCCGGCGAGGCGGGGCCGGGAGTAGGCCGCCAGTCCCGGCTCCTCGGGCACCACGACACCGATCCGGCGCCGGCCCCGGGCGTACAGGTGGGCGCCCGCGCTCCGGCCGACGGCGTCGTGGTCCATCAGCAGGGCGTGCGCGCCGTCGACGCGTTGCGAGCCGAGCGTCACCACGGCACGGGCGCCGGAGCGTTTGAGGACGGTGACGCCCTGCGGCCCGAGTTCCGCACCGGGCACCAGCACGGCGACCGGCCGCAACTCCGCCCAGGCGCGGGCGGCTTCGTCGCCCTGGAGGCCTACGGTGCCGTACTGCACGACGGTGTAGTCGAGCCGGCCGAGCGCCCACTGCAGTTCGTTGAGGAACCTGCCGTACAGGGGGCCTACGGGGATGGCCGGGGCGGGCATGAGGACCATGCGGCTGTGTCCGGCGCGCAGGCTGCGGGCGGCGGCGTGGGGGACGTAGCCCAGTTCACGCGCGGCCTCGCGCACGCGCCGGCGCGTCGGTTCGCTGATGCGTACGGCGCTGGTGTTGTTCAGGACGTAGGACACGGTCGCGCGCGAGACGCCGGCCAGGCGGGCCACGTCGGCGCTCGTGGGCGTGTTCGGTATCTGCACCATGACAGACCGCATCTTGGCAGAGGGGCGGGGGCCGGGCGCAGGCGGGGCGACGTGGTTCACCTTTCGACGAACTGGGGCACATCGACGGCAGGTAGGAACATGTTCGTCACGAACACGATCGCCACGAACTTGTTCGTAACGAACATGTTCGTTACCGTGAGGCATGACCGCTTCCCCTCGATCCCGTCGTGAGCGCCCCGCCAAGCCCGCCCTGACCCGGGAGGGCATCGTCACCGCCGCCGTCGCGATCCTGCGCGCGGAAGGGCTGCGCAAGGTGACCATGCGGCGCCTGGCGCAGGAACTCGACACCGGCCCGGCATCGCTGTACGTCTACGTCCGCAACACCGACGAACTGCACGCGGCGGTCCTGGACGAGCTGCTCGGCACGGTGGCGCCCGCCCCGGCCGAGGGGGACTGGCGGGAGCGGCTGGAGGCAGTGCTCACCGCCTACACCGCGATGCTGCTGGAGCATCCGAGCCTCGCCCGCTCGGCGCTCACCGCGAGGCCGAACGGCCCGAACTATCTGCGTCTGATCGAGACCCTGCTCGGCCTGCTCGACTCCGGCGGGGTGCCGCGCGCGCAGGCGGCGTGGGGCGTCGACCTGCTGCTGCAGCAGGCCACCGCGACCGCCGCCGAGCACGCGGGCGAGGAGCCGCTGGACGACTGGCGGGCACTGTCCCGCGCCCTGCGCGAGGCGCCCGCCGGTACCCACCCGCACATCGCCGCGAGCGCCGAGGAGCTGCTCTCCGGCACGCCCGAGGCCCGCGTGTCGTGGGCCTTCCAGACCCTGGTCAACGGCATCGAGCGCACCGCGGTGCCCGTGTCCCGCTGAACCACGCATCCGTGTCCGACCCTCCGCCGGGAGACCCCATGACCACCAGCACGCCCCACCACCGGATCACCGTCGTCGGCGCGGGCCTCGGCGGGCTCGCCCTCGCCCGTGTCCTGCATGTGCACGGCATACCGGCCGCCCTCTACGACCTGGACCCCTCACCGAGCGCCCGGACCCAGGGCGGCATGCTCGACATCCACGACGACTCCGGCCAGGAGGCACTGCGGGCCGCCGGGCTGCACGAGGCGTTCCTCGTGCGTGTCCACGCCGGCGGCGAGGCCATGCGGGTCCTGGACCGGCACGCCACCGTGCGGCTCGCCGCCGACGACGACGGCTCGGGCGGCCGGCCCGAGATCGACCGTGGCGCCCTGCGCGAACTGCTGCTCGGCTCGCTGCCCGAGGACACGATCCGCTGGGGCGCCAAGGTGACCGGCGCCCGCCCGCTGGGCGGCGGCCGGCACGAGGTCACCCTGGCCGACGGCACCGCGTTCACGACGGACCTGCTGATCGGCGCGGACGGCGCCTGGTCCCGGATCCGCCCGCTCCTCTCCCCCGCCCGGCCGGCGTACACGGGGGTGTCGTTCGTCGAGGCCGACCTCGTGGAGGCGGATCTGCGCCACCCCGCGAGCGCGAGGGTCGTCGGTGGCGGAATGCTCTTCGCGCTGGGCCCGGGGCGGGGCTTCCTCGCGCATCGCGAGAGCGACGGCAGCCTGCACGTGTACGCGGCCGTCGAGGCGGCGGAGGACTGGCTGGACGGCATCGACTTCGGGGACACCGAGGCGGCGAGGGCGGCGGTGCTGAAGGAGTTCGACGACTGGGACGAGAGCCTGCGGGCCCTGGTCGCCGACGCGGACGGGCCGCTGGTGCCCCGGCGGATCCACGCGCTGCCGGTCGGACACCGCTGGGACCGGGTGCCCGGGGTCACGCTGCTCGGGGACGCGGCGCACCTGATGTCGCCGTTCGCGGGCGAGGGTGCGAACCTGGCGCTGCTCGACGGCGCCGAACTGGGCCTCGCCCTGGCCGCGCACCCCGGGGACACCGAGGCCGCGCTGGCCGCCTACGAGGACCGGATGTTCCGGCGCGCCGAGGTGTCGGCCGCGGAGTCGGCACACAACGCCGCCCTGCTGTTCCGCCCGGACGCGCCCCAGGGCCTGCTCGACATGTTCACGGTCCGGACCGCCTGACCGCACGTCGCGGCTCTGGGCGACGGACGCGAACGCACCGTCCGTCACGGTGCGGCGGCCACAGACCGCCAGTGAGCCCGGGCGTTCGCCACCGCGCAGCGGCCGGCGGCGCTCAGCACGCCACCAGCCGGACCACACCGGCTGATCCGGCGCCCGGCACGACGACCAGGCACCACACCGGCCGACCGTGGCTCAGCGCGGGGGTCGCGGACCGCACCGGCCGACCGGCAGCAGGCGCGGGCACTCGCGGACCGCACCGGTTGAGCCGCGCTCAGGGCGGGTGCTCGTCACCGAACCGCAGCTGACCGGGACTGTGCGCGTCGTTCGCCGGGCAGCGCGGGCGGCGGCCACTGGGCCGAGGGTCGCCGGCGGAAGGTCAGTGCGGCGGTGGGGTGGCGGTCACGCGGGCGACCAGGTCGATCCAGCCGGTCTCCAGCCGTTCCATGGGCATCCCGCACTGCCGGGTGTGGTGGTGGATCAGCGCGGGGTCGAGCGAGGCCAGCAGCGTCTGGGCGAGCAGGTCGCAGTCGGCGTCCGGCACGATCTGCCGCAGCAGCATGACGACATGGGTGCGCAGGGCCTGGTAGGCCGGGTGGGAGAACCGGCGGGTCGGCTCGGTCTGGGCGGCGAGTTGCAGGTCCAGCCGCTCGGCCGAGCGGTACAGCACCGCCACACCGAACGCCCGCAGCCGCTCCAGGGGCGGCGCTCCCGGGCCCAGCGGCGGGGGCCCGCCCAGGAAGTCGGCCTGCAACTGCCTGTCGGAGTGGTCGAGCAGCGCCATCAGCAGCCCGGTGCGGTCACCGAAGCGCCGGAACACCGTCCCTTTACCCACTCGCGCTGCCGCGGCCACCGCGTCCATGGTCACCCCGGCCACCCCGTGCTCAGCGATCAGCCGGGCGGCGGCGTCCAGCAGCCGGGCCCGGTTGCGCGCCGCGTCGGCGCGCAGGCACGGTTCCTCGGGCGCCGTGCCGACCTCCAGCAACTGGGGCGCGTCGAAGGGTTCACCGGACGGCGGGAACGGCGGCAGGGCGCTGGACATGAAGACAGCGTAAAGCATCGGGAACAAAACTGGACCGCGGTCCGCTTAGGGTGGTAGACACTAACCGGACCCTGGTCCGGATCGTAACAGCGATGTTTCAGCCTCTTGGAGTTCCCATGTCTGTTCGCATCCTCGCGCTCGTCGGCAGCCTCCGCGCCGGTTCCCACAACCGCCAGCTCGCCGAGGCCGCCGTCAAGGTCGCTCCCGAGGGCGCGGAGGTCGTGCTGTACGAGGGCCTGGCCGACGTCCCCTTCTACAACGAGGACATCGACGTCGAGGGCAGCGTCCCGGCCGCCGCCGCGAAGCTGCGTGAGGCCGCGCAGGCAGCCGACGCCTTCCTGCTCTTCTCCCCCGAGTACAACGGCACCATCCCGGCCGTCCTGAAGAACGCCATCGACTGGCTGTCGCGTCCGTACGGCTCCGGCGCCTTCGGCGGCAAGCCCGTCGCCGTGATCGGCACCGCCTTCGGCCAGTACGGCGGCGTGTGGGCACAGGACGACACCCGCAAGGCCGTGGGCATCGCCGGCGGCAAGGTGATCGAGGACATCAAGCTGTCCATCCCGGGCTCGGTCACCCGCTTCGCCGAGACCCACCCGGTCGACGACGCCGAGGTCGCCGCTCAGCTCACCGAGGTCGTCGCCCGTCTGCACGGCAACGTGGGCGAGGTCGCGGCCGCCTGAGCCGTGTCACCGTGAAAGGGGGCGGGCCGCTCGCGGCCGGCCCCCTTTCCCCATGCGCTTTTTCCGAGGGGAAGTCGAACCGGTTGGCGCTGACACGGGGTACGCGTCCGAGGGGCGCACACGGCGCCCACGAGCCGTGCGAACGGTCGCGGCCACCGCGCCCGCGCACCACCGCGCGAGGTCGGCCGCACGTCGCGCCCCCCGGCTCGTACGTCAGGACCCGTCGGGAGACCCCATGCCGCCCCTGGACCCCCCACCCCTGGACCCGGAACTCGCCGCCGCGCTCGAACTGCTCGGGGACGCCGCCGCGCCCGGATTCGCCCTGGGCGAGCTGGCGTCCGCCCGGGCCACGGGCAGCGAACTGCTCGGTCTGCTGGACCCCACCCTGGACGGCGCCTTCGAGGCGGAGGACCGTGCGGTACCGGGCCCGGAGGGCGCCCCGGACGTCTCCCTGCTGCTCTGCCGCCCCGCCCGCACCGAGTCCACGGCCGCGCTGCCGGTGCTGTACCACGTGCACGGCGGCGGCATGATGCTCGGCACCGACCGGGCCGGCGTGGACCAGCCCCTGGCGTGGGCACGCGAACTGGGCGCGGTGGTGGTCTCGGTGGAGTACCGGCTCGCCCCCGAACACCCGCACCCGGCACCGGTGGAGGACGTGTACGCGGGTCTGCTGTGGACCGCCGGGCACGCGCGGGAGCTCGGTGGCGACCCGGACCGGATCGTCGTCGTGGGCGCCAGTGCCGGCGGCGGTCTCGCCGCGGCGCTCACCCTGCTCACCCGGGACCGGCAGGGTCCGCGCCCGCTCGGCCAGGTGCTGATGGCCCCGATGCTCGACGACCGCAACGACACGGTCTCCAGCCGCCAGATGGCCGGCACCGGCGTCTGGGACCGCACCGCCAACGAGACGGCCTGGACGGCGCTGCTCGGCGACCGCCGCGGCGGCCCCGGTGTCCCGCCGTACGCCGCCCCCGCCCGCGCCGACGACCTCTCCGGCCTGCCCCCGGCCTACCTCGACGCCGGTTCCGCGGAGACCTTCCGGGACGAGGTGGTCGCCTACGCGTCCCGCATCTGGCGGTCCGGCGGCGAGGCCGAACTCCACATCTGGCCGGGCGCCTTCCACGGCTTCGACACCCTCGCCCCCCAGGCCGCTCTGTCCCGTGCGGCACGAGAGGCACGACTCGCCTGGCTGCGGAGGCTGTTGGGCCGGTGAGACGGGACCCGTCGCCGGGGCGCCTGACCCACCGCGCGAAACCCCCACGGTCACCGCCCCGCTGAGGTTACCGTTCGGTAGACACCGTTCCCGGAACCTCCCGGAGGTCGCTCATGCCGCACGACCCTTCCGCCGGTCTCGTCGAGACCCGGCGTGCGCTCGCCCACGGAGAGGTGACCTCCCGTGCGCTGGTGGAGCGGGCGCTGGCCCGGATCGAGGCCACGCAGGGGACGCTGAACGCCTTCCGGATCGTACGGGCCGAGGCCGCGCTGGCCGAAGCGGAGGCCGCCGACCGGGAGTTGGCCGCCGGGACGCGACGTCCCCTGCTCGGGGTGCCGGTGGCGGTGAAGGACGACATGGACGTGGCCGGCGAGCCGACCGCGTTCGGCTGCGCGGGTACGTTCCCGCCGGCCGCCGAGGACGGGGAGGCGGTACGGCGGCTGCGCGCGGCAGGCGCCGTGATCGTCGGCAAGACGAACACGTGCGAGCTGGGGCAGTGGCCGTTCACCGAGGGGCCGGCGTTCGGGGACACCCGCAACCCCTGGCACACCGGGCACACACCCGGGGGTTCCTCCGGCGGCTCGGCCGCCGCCGTCGCCGCCGGGCTCGTGCCCGCCGCGCTGGGCTCGGACGGCGCGGGATCGGTGCGCATCCCGGCCTCGTGGACCGGCCTGATCGGCATCAAACCGCAGCGCGGCCGCATCTCGACCTGGCCGCGCGGCGAGTCCTTCCACGGCATCACGGTCAACGGCACGCTCGCCCGGACCGTCGCCGACGCCGCCCTGCTGCTGGACGCGGCGAGCGGCAACCACGACCGGGACCCGCACCGGCCGCCCGCGCTGACCGTGGCGGACGCGGTCGGCCGCGACCCGGGCCGGCTGCGCATCGCCCTGTCCCTGAAGCCGCCGTTCACCGCCGTACCGGCCCGGCTGCACCCGGAGATCCGCGCCCGCGTCGTCGAACTCGCCGAGCGGCTCGCCGCGTTGGGGCACGATGTCGAGGAGGCCGATCCGCCGTACGGGCAGATCGGGCTGACCTTCGTGCCGCGTGCCACCGCCGGTATCGCCGACCGGGTCCGTGAGGCCCCGGACCCGGCGCTGCTCGATCCCCGCACCCGGGACGCCGCCCGGCTCGGCCGGCTGCTCGGTGGTGCTCCACTGCGCGCGGCCCGGCGCGCGGAGGCGGTGCTGCACCGCCGTATCGGCCGGTTCTTCGGGCGTTACGACGTGGTCCTCGCGCCGACGACGGCCGCTCCCCCGCTCCGGATCGGCGCCCTGCACGGGCTGCGCGGGCTGGCCACGGACCGCGCGATGATCGCCGCCTGCCCGTACGCCTGGCCGTGGAACGTGCTGGGCTGGCCGGGCGTCAACGTGCCCGCGGGGTTCGTCGGTGAGGGGCTGCCCGTGGGCGCGCAACTGCTCGGGCCCGCCCACAGCGAACCGCTGCTGGTGTCCGTCGCCGCCCAGCTGGAGGCGGAACTGCGCTGGCACGAACACCGGCCGCCGGAGCCCTCCCCCGCGCCGCGGGCCGCCTGACGGCCCTCACGCCGCCGACAGGCCGACTCCCAGGGCGATCAGGGCCACCACCTTGAGGACCTCCAGTCCCACGTACCAGAAGTGGCTGCGGGAACGGGGCAGTTCCTCGCCCGCGAGGATGCGGTCGGAGCGGCGGTTGAGCAAGGGCCGCACGACGGCCAGCTGGACGAGGAGCAGCACGGCGACGACCGCGGCCAGGGCCGTGGTCCCGGCCGGGGCGCCGCCCACGGCGATCGCGGCGATCACGACGACGGCCAGCGCCGCCTCGACGGCGTTCAGCGCGCGGAAGACCAGTCGGCCTATGCCCAGACCGACCGGGATGGTCACGCCCGGGGCGCGGAACTTCAGCGGTGCCTCCAGGAAGGAGATCGCCAGCACCATGCCGAGCCAGACGAAGGTGACCGCGCTCGCGGTGGCGGCGACCGTGGCGTTCATCGGTGTGGGGCCTTTCTCCGCCGGGTGCGGCGGGTGGGGTTCGGCGGTGGGGTTCAGTGAGCGGGGGCCGCGGGGGCGGGGGCCGGGTCGGCGGTGGTCCCGGCCAAGTGGGCCACGCACGAGCCGGGTTCCGCGAAGGGCTCCAGGCCGGTTGCCGTCAGCGGCGCGTCGAGCCGGGCCAACGCGCCCTGCATCAGCCCCAGGTGGAGCGGGCACACCACCTTCCCGTGCTCCTCGGCGAGTTCCAGGAAGGGGCAGTGCCGCAGCCGGATCCGCCGGGGCGGCCCGCCGGTCCCGTCCGCTCCTTCCGGCCGTGGTGCGAAGCCCAGCTCGTCCAGCAGCGCGAGGAGTGCGGCCACCGAGCGGCCGGCCGTCGGCTCTTCGAACGGTGCCGGCGGCTCCACGAGGAATCCACCCCACGCCCGGCCCGTCTCCATCGCCTCCGCCCGCGCCGTCGCCGGATCGGCGGACGCCCACCGGCTGAGCAGGATGCGCGCGAGGAGCCGGTAGTCACGCGTGCCGCCGCGGTCCATGCCGGGACGTGCGGTGTAGACGGTGCGCGGCCGGCCGGGTCCGGGGGCGGACTCCGCCCGGCGCTCGACCAGACCCTCGGCCATCAGGGCGTCCAGGTGGAAGCGCACCGTGTTGGGGTGGACGCCCATCCGCTCGGCCGTCTCCGCGACGCCGAGCGGCGCGGGTGCGGCGCGCAGTACGTCCAGCACTTCTCGGCGGCGCGGGCTGTCGCGTGTGGCCATCTCCGGACCTCCTCCCCCACCTGCGCGTATTTTTTACGAACCCTACATGGATTAATTGTAGAGTGGGGCAGGGGGCGAGCAGTCGGTACCGGTATCCAGGGATGGCCGGAGACGTCCGGGATACGGAAGAGTCGAGGGGATCACCAGATGACGTCGCGGTCCGCGATCGGCACCGGGCCGAACGGCCCCACGGCGGCGGATCCGCGCGTGCTGTGCGACACCCGGGCCCTGGCCGAGGCCCCGCCGGTGCCGGGCGGAGTGCTGTGGAAGCTGGCCGAGAGCGGACGACAGCTCGACGCCAACGTGGTGCGGCTCGCGGCGGGCGGCCGGATCACGGCCCACACCGAGCAACAGCTGGATGTGATGCTCCTGGTCGTGGCGGGGTGCGGCGTGCTCGGCGCGGGTCCCGCCGACGAGCCCCAGCCGCTCACCGAGGGCTCCCTGGTCTGGCTGCCGCACGGCGCGCCGCGCAGCATCACGGCCGGTGCGGCGGGGCTGGTCTATGTGACCGTGCATCAGCGCCGTCCGGGCATGCGGATCGGCCCGGGCCCCGACGCCTGACCGGCCGCACGGACCACCGCCTCGGCGGCCAGCGCCGGCCCCCCTCTGGCCAGCCGCCGCCGGCGACGCCCCGGACGCCTGACGGCCACCACGTCACCGGCGACGCTCCGTCACGGCCGGTCGGCCCAACGCATGGGGGGTGGGCGCCGGTTGTGCCGGTGGCGCGGCCCACTAGGGTGCCTGCGTGACCACGTTTACCGATGAGAACGTCCCCGGCCGGTACGGCCCCCACGCGACCGCCGAGGCCGACCCGCGCGAGGTCGGCCGGGTGCGCACCGAGTACTCCCCGGCCCACGACGGCGACCCGGACCCCGGCGAGATCGTGTGGACCTGGGTGCCGTTCGAGGAGAACGACGGCCGGGGCAAGGACCGCCCGGTGCTGGTCGTGGCCCGGGAGGCGGCCGGCGCCTTCCTCGCCGTACAGCTGTCCAGCAAGCGGCACGACGGCGACCGGGAGTGGGTCGCGATCGGCAGCGGACCGTGGGACCGGTCGGGCCGGGACTCGTGGGTGGACGTGGACCGTGTGCTGCGGCTGCACGAGGAGGGCATGCGCCGCGAGGCGTGCGCGCTGGACCGGATGCGGTTCAGCCTCGTCCGGCAGCGGCTGCACGAGCGCTACGGCTGGACCTGACCGGCGTACGCAGCGCCCGCCCGCGCCCTCGGGAACGCCTGTGCGAACGCCTCCCGGACCACCGTGCCCGGAGTCCGGTCGAGCACCCCGAACACCACGTGCTCGAAGGTGCGGGCGAACCTGCCGCCGGTGCCGAGCAGCCCCCGGAAGGCGCCGGCGACCTGCGCCGGGTCGTTCTGGAACACCCCGCAGCCCCAGGCGCCGAGCACCAGCCGGCGGTAGTCGTGGGCGGCGGCCGTCTCCAGCACCCGCTCGGCGCGGATCGCGAGGGCGCCCGGCAGCGCGCCGGCGCGCTGCGGTTCCGTCCGCCGTACGACGCCCGCGTTGGGGGCGGCCGCGGTCAGGAAGCCGGCGAGGTACGGCTCGGCCAGCGTCCGGCCCCGGTCGTCACGGAAGACGGGGACGGCCGGTGAGTGGATCACCCGGTCCGTGTAGAACGGGTCGCGGTGGGCGCGGTGGTGGTCGTAGAAGGAGCGGGCCGCCAGCAGGCAGGTGTGCAGCGCGGACGCGCGGCACAGGGCCTCCTCCTGGGCCTGGGCGCCGTTGAGGTATCCACCGCCGGGGTTCCGGGCGGACGCGAAGTTCAGGACGGCGACCGGAGCACCGGCCAGCCGGCGGGCGGCCTCAAGACTGCTCTCCCCGGTGACCTCGAAAACGGTGGCCGTCTGCCGCACCGGAAGCGGTTCCGGTACGGAAACCGGTTCCGGACCGAACATCCGTGTTCCACTCCGCGCGGCCTCGATCGCCGCCGCGAGGGACACCTCCCGGCCGTCCGGCGCGCGGTACCGGCCCGCCGCCACGATCTGCTCCGTCTCCGCGGCGATCCCGCGCAGGCGCGCGCTCACGGCGCCACCCCCGTGGACGCCGTGACCGCGGCCCGCGCGGTCTCCCCCGTCGTGCTCATGCACGCATCCTGGGTGATGCTGGTGATGCGGTGCAACGGAGTTTCCCGCCCCCGGACCGCCGGAACAGCCTGGAAACGCATACGGAAACGGAGATGACCGATCCGGGACGTCCGCTGGGGCACCCTTGTGCGAATCGGCTCGAGGGTCTTGGGTGGAACGCGCGCCGGCCCGCCCCTACGCTCGAACCGGGCCGGTGGCATGGTGGAATCTCAGGAGGATCCCGACATGTCCGATTCACGTAGTGACGGTGGTGACTGTACGGACCACCGCACCGCCGTCACCGAAGCCGAGGTCGAGGCCCTGGTCCGGGGCATCTGCTTCAAGACCGGGCCACCCCGCGCGCTGGGTGTCGAGCTGGAGTGGCTGATACACGAGCTGCGCATGCCGCAGCTCCCCGTGACACCCGAACGACTCGAAGCGGTGTACGCCGCACTGCGGGCCGTGCCCCTGCGGTCGCCGCTCACCGTGGAACCCGGCGGCCAGCTGGAGCTGAGCTCGCCGCCCGCCGCCTCCCTGATGGAGTGCATCGGCACCGTCTCCGCCGACCTGGACATCGTCCGCACCGTACTCGCCCAGCAGGGTCTCGGTCTGGTCGGCATCGGACACGACCCCTGGCACACCCCCCGCAGGTTCCTGCACGAGCCGCGCTACGACGCGATGGAGACCTGCCTGGACCGCACCGGCCCGGCGGGCCGTCACATGATGTGCACCTCCGCCTCCGTGCAGGTCTGCATCGACGCCGGCCATGAGGAACCCGGCCCGCTCGGACACGAGCGGCGCTGGTGGCTGGCCCATCAGCTGGGGGCGGTGCTGGTGGCCGCGTTCGCCAACTCCCCACTGCTCGGCAGCGAGCCGACGGGGTGGTTGTCCACCCGGCAGCTGCTGTGGATGGAGATCGGCGCCGGCCACGCGGGCGCTCCCCCGCTGGACGGCGACCCACGGGCCGCCTGGGCCCGGCATGTGCTGGACGCGCCCGTGATGTGCGTACGCCGGGACAGCGGGCCGTGGGACGTGCCCGAGGGACTCACCTTCCGGGAGTGGACCCGTTCCCGGTCGCCCCGGCCGCCCAGCCGGGCCGATCTCGACTATCACCTGACCACGCTGTTCCCGCCGGTCCGGCCGCGCGGTCATCTGGAACTGCGGATGATCGACGCGCAGCCCGGCGACGACGGCTGGATCGTGCCGCTCGCGGTGACGGCCGCGCTGTTCGACGATCCGGAGGCCGCCGAAACGGCGTACCGGAGCGTGAAACCCCTGGCGGAGCGGGCCCTGAACCTGCCCGCGCCGCACAATCCGCTGTGGACCGACGCGGCCCGGCGCGGGCTCGCCGACCCGGAACTGCGCGAGGCCGCCGACCTGTGTTTCGCGGCGGCGCTGGAGGCCCTGCCCCGGCTCGGCGCCACCGCCGAGGTGATCGGCGCGGTGGCCGCGTACCGGGACCGCTATGTCGCCCGGGGCCGTTGCCCGGCCCACGACCTGCTGGACCGGCTGGAGGGCAGCGGCCTGCTCCCGTCGCCGCCCGGCCGCACCGGGGGCACCCCCACCGCCCACGGGAGGAAGGACATCCGCACATGACCGCCCCCGAGACCGACACCGCGACGACAGACGCGGACGCCGAGGCGCTGCGCGAGCGCGCGCTGGCCTCGCTGACCACCGCCCGTGACCGCACCACGCTGCTGACGAGCCGCGTCGAGGACCCGGACCTCACCGCCCAGCACTCGCCGCTGATGTCCCCGCTGGTGTGGGACCTCGCGCACATCGGCAACCAGGAGGAGCTGTGGCTGCTCCGGGCGGTCGGCGGCCGGGACGCCATGCGGCCCGAGATCGACAACCTGTACGACGCCTTCGAGCACCCGCGGGCCGAGCGGCCCTCGCTGCCGCTGCTGACACCGGCCGAGGCCCGCCACTACGCGGGCGAGGTGCGCGGCCGCGTCATGGACCTGCTGGAGAAGGCGGACTTCCACGGCACCCGGCTGACCGAGGCCGGGTTCGCCTTCGGGATGATCGCCCAGCACGAACAGCAGCACGACGAGACGATGCTGATCACCCATCAGCTCAGGAAGGGCCCACCGGCCCTGACCGCCCCGGATCCGCAGCCGGCCCCGCTGTTCACCGGTCCGGCCGAGGTCCTCGTCCCCGGCGGCCCGTTCACCATGGGCACCTCGGCCGAGCCGTGGGCGCTGGACAACGAACGCCCGGCGCACACCCGGGAGGTGGCGCCGTTCTGGATCGACACCACGCCGGTGACGAACGCGGCGTACCAGGCGTTCATCGAGGACGGTGGCTATGACACCGAACGCTGGTGGACCCCGGAGGGCTGGACGCACATCAAGCAGCACTCGGTCACGGCTCCGCTGTTCTGGCGCCGGGACGGCGAGCGCTGGCTGCGGCGCCGTTTCGGGGTCACCGAGGCGGTCCCGCCGAACGAGCCGGTCCTGCATGTGTGCTGGTACGAGGCCGACGCCTACGCCCGCTGGGCCGGGCGCCGGCTGCCCACCGAGCCGGAGTGGGAGAAGGCCGCCCGCCACGACCCGGCCACGGGCCGCTCGAGGCGCTACCCGTGGGGTGACGCGGACCCGGCGCCGGAACACGCCAACCTGGGCCAGCGGCACCTCGGCCCCGCCCCGGCGGGCAGCTACCCCGCCGGTGAGTCCCCGCTCGGCGTACGGCAGTTGATCGGCGACGTGTGGGAGTGGACGGCGAGCGACTTCCTGCCGTACCCGGGCTTTGCGGCCTTCCCGTACAAGGAGTACTCGGAGGTGTTCTTCGGGTCCGACCACAAGGTGCTGCGCGGCGGTTCGTTCGCCGTGGACCCGGTGGCCTGCCGGGGCACCTTCCGCAACTGGGACTACCCGGTCCGGCGGCAGATCTTCTCCGGGTTCCGCACGGCCCGCTCGGAGGGCGTCTGATGTGCCGTCACCTGGCCTACGTGGGGCCCGAGGTACCGCTCGGCCGGATCCTGGTGGAGCCCGAGCACAGTCTGCTGCGCCAGTCGTGGGCGCCCCGGCGGCAGCGGTACGGAACGGTCAACGCCGATGGTTTCGGCGTCGGCTGGTACGCCCCGGACGATCCGGTCCCGGCGCGCTACCGGAGGGCGGGGCCGATCTGGGCGGACCTGTCCTTCGCCGACCTGGCCCGGGTGGTGCGCTCCGGCGCCGTCCTGGCCGCCGTGCGGGACGCGACGCTCGCGGGCGCCGACGCCGAGGCCGCCGCGGCGCCCTTCGCGTCGGGCCGGTGGCTGTTCAGCCACAACGGCGCCGTCGCGGGCTGGCCCGACGCGGCGGCCCCGCTGGTGTCCGCCCTGCCCCCGGTCGACCTGCTGTCGCTGCAGGCCCGCACCGACTCGGCGTTCGTCTGGGCGCTGGTCCTGCACCGGCTCAGGAGTGGCGACGAGCCGGACCAGGCGCTCGGTGAGACCGTTCGCCGGCTGGCCGGGGCGGCCCCCGCCTCCCGGCTCAACCTCCTGCTGACGGACGGCGCGACGATCGCCGCCACCACCTGGGGCGACACCCTCTGGTACCGCACGGAGCCCGGCCGGAGCACGGTCGTCGCCTCCGAGCCCCACGACGACGACCCGCTCTGGCAGGAGGTCCCCGACCGCACCGTGCTCACCGCGAGCCGCGCCGGTGTGCTGCTCGCACCGCTGGAGGATCCGGCGTCCGCACCATCGAAGGAGCCCTGTACGTGAGCCCCTTGCATGTCACCCGCACCCTCCCCGAGGACGCGACGGACGCCGCGCTGCGCGCCGACGTCCGGCACGGCCTCACCGTCCACCCCAAGTGGCTGCCGCCCAAGTGGTTCTACGACGCCCGGGGCAGCGAGCTGTTCGAGCAGATCACCGCACTGCCCGAGTACTACCCCACCCGCGCCGAGCGGGAGATCCTCGCCACCCGGTCCGGTGAGATCGCCGCGGCCAGCGGTGCCCGCACGCTGATCGAACTCGGCTCGGGCTCCTCGGAGAAGACGCGCCATCTCCTCGACGCGCTCGCGCCGGCGGCGTACGTCCCGGTCGACGTCAGCGAGAGCGCCCTCACCCAGGCCGGCAAGGCGCTCGTCGGGGAACGCCCGGACCTCGAGGTGCACGCGCTGATCGCCGACTTCACCGCCCCGCTGGCCCTGCCCGCGACTCCCGGGCCCCGGCTGGTGGCCTTCCTCGGCGGCACGATCGGCAATCTGCTGCCCGCCGAACGCGCCGGCTTCCTGGCCTCCGTACGCTCCCTGCTCGCACCGGGTGACGGGCTGCTGCTCGGCACGGACCTGGTCAAGGACGAGCGGGTGCTGGTCCGGGCGTACGACGACGCGGCCGGGGTGACGGCCGCCTTCAACAAGAACGTGCTGGCCGTCGTCGACCGCGAGCTGGGCGCCGACTTCGACCCGGACGCCTTCGACCACGTGGCGCTGTGGGACGCCGAGCACGAGTGGATCGAGATGCGGCTGCGCTCCCGTACCGCGCAGACCGTGAAGGTGCCCGCGCTGGACCTCGCCGTGGACTTCGCGGCGGGCGAGGAGCTGCGCACCGAGGTGTCGGCGAAGTTCCGTAAAGCGGGCGTGACCGGCGAACTGGCCGCCGCGGGGCTGGAGTTGACCCACTGGTGGACGGACACGCAGGGGCGGTTCGCGCTGTCGCTGAGCGTGGCGGGGTGAGTCAGACGTCCGGGGTGAGCGCCCGGGTGATCCTGGCGGAGGCCCGGCGGGCCTCCGTCGCCGGGTCCGCGCCCGTCAGCACCCGGGTCATGTACTCCTTGATCGGGTTGTCGGCCTCGACGTCGGCCCACTGAGGGGTGCTGGGGGTCGCCCGGCCGTGTGCCGCGCCCGCGGCCATGGCGGCGACCCCTTCCTCGCCCGCGACGGCGCTCGCCAGTGTGGTCTTGTTGGGCACGTAGTTCATGGTGCGGGCGAGTTCGGTGTCCCACTTGGCGCCGGTGAGCGCCCCGACGACGGCGGTCGCGGCGAACTGGTCCTTGGTGTTGCCCGCGACGACGAGGTCGGAGCCGCCGGTGAACACGGTGCCGGGGCGCCCGGCGGTCCTCCCGGGCACCGGGAAGAACCCCAGCTTGCCCTTCAGGTCCGGGTTCCGCTGCACGATCGACTGGGCGAGCCCCGGTACGGCGACGATCTGCGCCACCTTGCCGCCGGCGAACACCCCGGCCTGGGGCGGATGTTCCTCGTCCGCGCCCACCGGGCCCCGGCCCAGCGCCTGCAGCCGCCGGTAGAAGTCCATGCCGCGCAGCGCGGCCGGAGTGTCGAGGGTGCCCTTCCACCTGTAGTCCCGTTCCCGGGCGAGGTCGCCGCCCTCGTCCCAGATGAAGCCGGAGAGGGTGTACCAGTCCTGTCCGGCGAGGTAGATGCCCTGGTTGCCGCCGGAGTTGAGCCTCTCGGTGTCGGCGAGCCACTCCTCGCGGGTCCTCGGGGGGCGGGTGATACCGGCCGCCTCGAACAGGTCCTTGCGGTAGACGACGACGCGGTTGGCCGCGTACCAGGGGATTCCGTACTGCTGGTTGCCGTCCTTGCCGGGTTCGGCGAGGCCGGGCAGCCACCTGTCCTGGCCCCAGTCGCGCATCGACTCCAGGGTGAGGTCGGCGAGTTTGCCGCCGTCCGCGTACAGCGGCACCTGGGTGTTGCCGACCTCGATGACGTCGGGCCCGTCACCGGCGTCGCTCCTGAGCGCCGTGCGGACCTTGTCGACGATGCCCGTCCATTCCTGGATGCGGATGTCGAGGCGCAGGTCCTTGTGGGTGCGTTCGAAGTCGGCGGTGAAGCGCCGCAGGAACGCGTCGGAGGCACTGTCCTTCATCAGCCACACGGTGACGGTCTTGCGCCCGTGCTCCCCGGGGAGCATCCCGCAGGCGCTGACGAGGGAACCGGTGACACACACGAGGGCGAGCAGACGACGTCTCACGAGGGGTCCTGTTCTGTCTGGCAGGGCGGTGCGGACAGGGAGAGGGAACCCGACGTGGGGGGACGAGCGGCGAGGCTCGTACGGGTGTGCTGGATTTTGGTATGGACCAACGCGAAGGGTCAAGGGCTACTCACGGTAGGCATCCGACCGCCGTGCGGTCCGGGCGCGGATGCGGCACCGTGGAGTACGGCGTGACACGAGAGGAGCACCCGCATGACGAACCACACCTACCGGGTCACCGAGATCGTCGGCACTTCGCACGAGGGCGTCGACCAGGCCATCCGCAACGGCATCGCGCGCGCCGACCAGACCCTGCGCAACCTGGACTGGTTCGAGGTGACACAGGTCCGCGGCCAGATCGAGAACGGGCGGATCGAGCACTACCAGGTGGGCCTGAAGGTGGGCTTCCGCATCGAGGACGGCGACTGAGCCGTCAGGTACGCCCTTCGCGTTCCTGCGCCTCCTCCAGCGCGGCGGACTTGGCCGCCCAGCGGGCCCGCACCACGGTGAACCCGGCGCGTTCGGCGTCGTCGCACACCAGCTCGTCGTCGTCCACGAGGACCCGGACCTCCCGGTCCCGCGCGAGCCGGCGCAGGATCTCCAGCTTGGTGAACCGGGCCGGTCTGCGGTCGGCGTTGCTCCGCATGTACACCCGCCCCTCGGGCAGCCCGTGCCGCGCGAGCCACTCCAGGGTGTCCGGGCGGTAGCGCTCGGGACGGCCCGTGAGATAGACGACCTCGCACTCCCGGGCGCTGTCCGCCGCGAGCGCCACCCCTTCGGCGAGCGGCGCGTCCTCGGGCGCGGCGGCGAAGAACGCGCCCCAGTTCCGCGGCCGGCCCTCCAGGAAGTGCTGCCGGTGGGCGGTGTCGGCCAGGGTGTTGTCGAGGTCGAACACGGCGAGCGGAAGCCCGTTGCTGTCGGTCACGGGCCCACCCTAGCCAGGGACCCGGGACTCATGGCAACGCCCCGGGGAATCCCCTGCGTCCCACGGCGTTGAACCCTGCGTGAGCAGCACAGTGATCGCCCGGACCCGGTTCTCCGTCCTCGACCGTTCCCGCACCCGCGCGGGCCGCCCGCCCGCCGAGGCCCTGCGGGACACCGTGGCGCTGGCGAGGGAGGCGGAGGCGCTCGGCTATCACCGCTTCTGGGTGTCCGAGCACCACGGCGTGCCGGGCGTCGCCGGTTCCGCGCCGACCGTGCTCGCCGCCGCGGTCGCCTCGGCCACCCGTACGATCCGGGTCGGCACCGGCGGCGTGATGCTGCCCAACCACCAACCGCTCGTCGTCGCCGAGCAGTTCGGTGTCCTGGAGTCCCTGTTCCCCGGCCGGATCGACATGGGGCTCGGGCGTTCCGTCGGCTTCACCGACGGGGTGCGCAAGGCCCTCGGCAGGGACAAGGAGGTCGCCGAGGACTTCGCGGGACAGCTCGGCGAGTTGCTGGGCTGGTTCGAGGGCGGTTCGCCGGCCGGGGTGCGGGCACGCCCGGCGGAAGGGCTGCGGGTGCCGCCGTTCGTGCTGGCCATGGGCGAGGGCGCGCGGATCGCGGCGCGTGCCGGACTGCCGATGGTGATCGGCGACCTGCGCGGCCGCGAGAAGATGCTGCGCGGCATCGAGGAGTACCGCTCCCTGTTCCGCCCGTCCCCGTGGGCGTCCGAGCCGTACGTCGTGATCTCCGGCACGGTCGCGGTCGCCGGCACCGAGGCACAGGCGCGGCGGCTGCTGGTCCCGGAGGCCTGGGCGATGGCGTACGCGCGGACCCACGGCACCTTCCCGCCCCTCGCGCCGGCCGAGGAGACCGAGGCCCGCCCGATGACGGTCAAGGAGCGCGGCTTCTACGAGGCCTCACTCGCCGGTCACCTCGCCGGCACCGGGGAACAGGTCGCCCACGAACTGGAGACGGTGCTCAGGGAGACCGGCGCGGACGAGGTCCTGATCACCACCAGCAGTTACGACCGTACGGCCCTGCTGGACTCCTACCGGCGGCTCGCCGCACTGTTCGGGGCCCGCTGAAGGGCTCGGGATGCGAACCCGGCCGGGGCCGGTGACCCTGGGAAGGGAAGCCTCAAGCGACGAGGAGGGCTGCCATGTCCTTCATGGACAAGATCAAGGGCATGCTCAAGGGCCATGAAAGCATGGCCGACAAGGGCATCGACAAGGGCGGCGACTACGTCGACCAGCGCACCGGCGACAAGTACCGCTCGCAGGTCGACACCGGACAGGACAAGCTGAGGGACGAGTTCGGCACCCGCCCGAACCGGGACAACCCGCCGCAGTCGTAGCGCACGGGGGCGGATAGAGTTGCCCCTCATGCACAGCCCCCACGACCCGCAGGACCCCTGCATCCGCGTACGCGGAGCCCGTGAGCACAACCTCAGGGGCGTCGACGTGGACATCCCGCGGGACGTACTGGCCGTGTTCACCGGCGTGTCCGGCTCGGGGAAGTCGTCCCTGGCGTTCGGCACGATCTACGCCGAGGCGCAGCGGCGGTACTTCGAGTCGGTCGCGCCGTACGCGCGCCGGCTGATCCACCAGGTCGGGGCGCCCAAGGTCGGCGAGATCACCGGGCTGCCGCCCGCGGTCTCGCTGCAGCAGCGCCGCTCGGCGCCCACCTCGCGCTCCTCGGTGGGCACGGTCACCAACCTCTCCAACTCCCTGCGCATGCTGTTCTCGCGCGCCGGGGACCGCCCGCCGGGCGCGCAGCGGCTCGATTCCGACGCGTTCTCGCCGAACACGGCGGCCGGTGCCTGCCCGGAGTGCCAGGGCCTCGGGCGGGTGCACCGCACCACCGAGGAGTTGCTGGTGCCGGATCCCTCGCTGTCCATCCGCGAGGGAGCCATCGCCGCCTGGCCCGGCGCCTGGCAGGGCAAGAACCTGCGGGACATCCTCGACACGCTCGGCCACGACGTGGACCGGCCCTGGCGCGAGCTGCCCGCACGGGAACGGGAGTGGATCCTGTTCACGGAGGAGCAGCCGGTCGTCACCGTCCATCCGGTGCGGGAGGCCGACCGCATCCAACGGCCGTACCAGGGCACGTACATGAGCGCCCGGCGCTATGTGCTGAAGACCTTCTCGGACACCAGGTCCGCCTCCCTGCGGGCGAAGGCGGAACGCTTCCTGACCAGTGCGCCCTGCCCTGTCTGCGGTGGCAGCCGGCTGCGGCCCGAGGCGCTTGCGGTGACCTTCGGCGGCCGGACCATCGCCGAACTGGCCGCGCTGCCGCTGACCGACCTCGCCGCGCTGCTCGAGGACAGCGGCGAGGGCGGCACCGAGACCGCCCGGGTCCTCACCCGGGACCTCACATCCCGGATCGCACCGGTGGTCGAGCTCGGCCTCGGCTACCTCAGCCTCGACCGCTCCACCCCCACCCTGTCGGCGGGCGAGCTGCAACGGCTGCGACTGGCCACGCAGTTGCGCTCCGGGCTGTTCGGCGTGGTGTACGTGCTGGACGAGCCGTCCGCCGGGCTGCACCCGGCGGACACCGAGGCCCTGCTGACCGTGCTGGCGCGGCTGAAGGCCGCGGGCAACTCGGTGTTCGTGGTGGAGCACCACCTGGAGGTGGTGCGCGGCGCCGACTGGCTGGTGGACGTGGGCCCCGGCGCGGGCGAGCACGGCGGGCGCGTGCTGTACAGCGGGCCGCCGGCCGAACTGGCGTCGGTCGAGGAGTCGGCGACGGCCGCCTTCCTCTTCGACGAGGCGCCGGGGCCGCCGCGTGAAGTCCGCCCGGCGCGCGGCTGGTTGAAGGTGGGTCCGGTGACCCGGCACAACCTGCGCGGCGTGACGGCCGAGTTCCCGCTCGGCGCCTTCACCGCCGTCACCGGGGTCTCCGGGTCCGGAAAGTCCACGCTGATCGGCGAGTTGACGCAGGACCTGGAGGGCGTGGACCGGCTGGTCCGGGTCGACCAGAAGCCGATCGGCCGCACCCCGCGCTCCAACCTGGCCACCTACACCGGTCTGTTCGACGTCGTGCGCAAGGTGTTCGCCGAGACGGAGGAGGCGCGGACCCGCGGGTACGGCGTCGGCCGCTTCTCGTTCAACGTGGCGGCCGGGCGCTGCGAGACGTGCCAGGGCGAGGGTTTCGTCAGCGTCGAGCTGCTCTTCCTGCCGAGCACCTACGCGCCCTGCCCCGAGTGCGGTGGCGCCCGCTACAACCCCGAGACGCGGGAGGTGACGTACCGGGGACGGAACATCGCGGAGGTGCTGGACCTGACCGTGGAGGGGGCCGCGGAGTTCTTCGCGGACGTCCCGGCCGCCGTCCGCAGCCTCGGCACGCTGCTCGACGTGGGCCTCGGCTACCTGCGGCTCGGCCAGCCGGCGACCGAGCTGTCCGGCGGCGAGGCCCAGCGCATCAAGCTGGCGAGCGAGCTGCAGCGGGGCCGCCGCGGCCACACGCTCTACCTGCTGGACGAGCCCACGACCGGGCTGCACCCGGCCGACGTGGAGGTGCTGATGGACCGGCTGCACGGGCTGGTCGACGCCGGGCACACGGTCGTGGTGGTCGAGCACGACATGACGGTCGTCTCGGGCGCCGACTGGGTGATCGACCTGGGCCCCGGCGGGGGTGACCGGGGCGGGCGGATCGTGGCGTCGGGGCCGCCGGAGCGCGTGGCGCGGGCGGCGGGGAGTGTCACGGCGCCTTATCTGGCTCGGGTGATGCCCTGACACGGGTGAGTGCCGGCTTGACGTCGCTCTACCGCGGCACCGTGGTGGCCGGTCGCGCGGTTCCCCGCGCCCCTGCGGGGCGCCCCTGCCCGGCGTCCGCCACCAGGGCGGCGTGGGTCCAGGCAGGCTCGGCGGCGACCGGCTGGGCCACTGTGGCGAGCGCACGGCGGTCGGGGTGGGCGTCCGGTGCGATCAGCGGTCGTACCTCCACTTCGGCGATCAAGCCACGGGTACGGGCCACCCGCCACAGGGAGGCGAGCAGGGTGTCCTCGCCGACGAACGCGGCGACGGTGCCGGTCGTGCCGCCCTCCTGTGTGTAGCGCAGCCGCACCGGCTGCACGGGCACGCCCGCGTCGAGCGCGGCCTGGAAGACGGCCCGGTGGAAGCGGCCGTGGGCGCGCCCGCACCAGGTGCTGCCCTCGGGGAACGCGGCCACCGCCGCGCCCGCCCGCAGCGCCTCGGCGATCCGGGCGACCGTCTCGGGCAGGGCGCGGATCCGGTCCCGCTCGATGAACAGGACCCCGCCGCGTGCGGCCAGCGCGCCCGCCACCGGCCACTGCCGGATCTCGGTCTTGGCGAGCATCCGGGCGGGCCGTACGGCGGTCAGCAGCGGGATGTCCAGCCACGAGACGTGGTTGGCGACCAGCAGCAGCCCGCCCGCCGGTGCGGCGGCACCGGTGAACCGCACCCGGACGCCGATGGCCCGCACGATCGCCCGGCACCACCGCCTGACCCACTCGGCGGGGACCCTCCCGCCGAGCGGGGACAGCGCGATCCCGGCCAGCACCAGGACCGCGACCGCGGCCAGCCGCAGCACGGCCCGGGGCAGGGCTGCGGCGGCCGGGGCCGGCTCCACACAGGCGCCCGGGGTGCAGGGCGCGCTGGGCAGCCAGACGCTCATCAGGCCGGCACGAGGGAGAGGAAGTGCCGCAGATAGCGCGCGTTCACCCGGCGCATCGGCAGCAGCACGTACAGGTCGGCGACCCCGAAGTCCGGGTCGTGCGCGGGCTCGCCGCACACCCACGCACCGAGGCGGAGGTAGCCGCGCAGCAGAGCGGGCAGCTCGCTGTGCCCGGCCGGGACCCCGGCGTTCGGGGTCCACGGCAGCAGCGGCCGTACCCGGAACTCCTCGGGTGCCAGGTGCTTGGCGCGCACCCGCTCCCAGGTGGCCGTCGCCAGCGTGCCGCCGTCGGCGAGCGGCACCGAGCAGCAGCCCGCCAGCCACTCGTGCCCGCGGTCGACCATGTAACGGGCTATGCCGGCCCAGATCAGACCGATGACGGCGCCGTCGCGGTGGTCGGGGTGCACACAGGAGCGGCCGACCTCGACCAGCCCGGGACGGATCGGGTCGAGGGCGGACAGCTCGAACTCACCCTCCGAGTAGTGCCGCCCGGCGACCGCGGCCCGCTCCGGCGGCAGCAGCCGGTAGGTGCCGACGACCTGCCCGGTCACGGTGTCCCGGACGAGCAGGTGGTCGCAGTAGGCGTCGAAGGCGTCGACGTCGAGTCCCGGCTGCGGCGTGGCCAGCAGGGCTCCCATCTCACCGGCGAAGACGTCGTGCCGCAGCTGCTGGGCGGCCCGCACCTCGTCCTCGTTGCGGGCGAGGGCGACGGTGTAGCGGGTCGGTGCCGCGGGCTGTGGGGGGCGGTCGAGGGTGGAAACGCCGGTCATGGCTCACTCCTGGTCACGGGCCGGTTCGGCGACAGGGTCGGCGGGCCGGTGAGGCACGGCCCGCCGCTCCTGTTCTTCCGATGCCGGTTGGCCTGCACGTGACCGGCGCCAGGAGAGCGGATGTGGGAATGCTGAACGCCGGGGTCCCTACCTCTTCCCCACCTTGCGGGTGGCCCTCAGCCACTCCTTGTTCATGCTGGTGATCGACACCAGCGGAATGCCCTTCGGGCAGGCGGTCGCGCACTCGCCGGTGAGCGTGCACCCGCCGAACCCCTCCGCGTCCATCTGCGCCACCATGTCCAGCACCCGCGTCTCCCGCTCGGGCGCCCCCTGGGGCAGCACATTGAGGTGGTTGACCTTGGCGGAGGTGAACAGCATCGCCGCCCCGTTGGGGCACGCGGCCACGCACGCCCCGCAGCCGATGCACTCCGCGTGCTCGAAGGAGAAGTCGGCGTCGGCCTTGGGCACCGGCGTGGCGTGCGCCTCCGGCGCGGATCCGGTCGGCGCGGTGATGTAACCGCCGGCCTGGATGATCCGGTCGAAGGCCGAACGGTCCACGACGAGATCCCTGATCACCGGGAAGGCCGCCGCGCGCCACGGTTCGATGTCGATCGTGTCGCCGTCCTCGAAGGACCGCATGTGCAGCTGGCAGGTGGTGGTCCGCTCCGGCCCGTGCGCCTCGCCGTTGATCACGAGGGAACACGCGCCGCAGATGCCCTCGCGGCAGTCGTGGTCGAAGGCGACGGGCTCCTGCCCGGACAGGATGAGCTGTTCGTTGAGGACGTCCAGCATCTCCAGGAACGACATGTCGGAAGAGATGCCGTCCACCTCGTATGTGGACATCGCTCCGTCGGCGTCGGCGTTCTTCTGGCGCCAGACGCGCAGGGTGAGCTTCATGCGTAGCTCCGCTGGGTGGGATGGACGTACTCGAAGACCAGGTCTTCCTTGTGCAGGACGGGTGCCGCACCGCTGCCGGTGAACTCCCAGGCCGCCGCGTAGCCGAACTCGTCGTCCCTGCGGGCGGCCTCGCCGTCGGGGGTCTGGGACTCCTCGCGGAAGTGGCCGCCGCAGGACTCGGCGCGGTGCAGCGCGTCGAGGCACATCAGCTCGGCGAGCTCCAGGTAGTCGACGATCCGGTTGGCCTTCTCCAGCGACTGGTTGAACTCCTCGCCGGTGCCGGGCACCTTGATGCGCCGCCAGAACTCCTCGCGGATCTGCGGGATGCGCTCCAGGGCCTTGCGCAGCCCGGCGTCGGTGCGGGCCATGCCGCAGAACTCCCACATCAGCTCGCCGACTTCACGGTGGAAGGAGTCGGGGGTGCGGTCGCCGTCGACGGACAGGAGCAGGTTGAGCCGGTCCTCGGTCTCGGCCAACACCTCCTGCACCACGGGGTGTTCGGCGGTGACGGGATCCTGGTGGGGATTGCGGGCCAGGTAGTCGTTGATGGTGGCGGGCAGCACGAAGTAGCCGTCGGCCAGGCCCTGCATCAGCGCGGAGGCTCCGAGCCGGTTGGCGCCGTGGTCGGAGAAGTTGGCCTCGCCGATCGCGAAGAGGCCGGGGACGGTGGTCTGGAGGTCGTAGTCGACCCACAGGCCGCCCATGGTGTAGTGCACGGCCGGGTAGATCCGCATCGGCACCTCGTACGGATCCTCGTCGGTGATCCGCTGGTACATGTCGAAGAGGTTGCCGTACTTGGCCTCGACCGCCTTGCGCCCCATCCGCCGGATGGCGTCGGCGAAGTCCAGGTAGACGCCCTGCCCGGCGGGGCCCACTCCCCTGCCCTCGTCGCAGACGTTCTTCGCGGCGCGGGAGGCGATGTCCCGCGGGACCAGGTTGCCGAAGGACGGGTAGATGCGTTCCAGGTAGTAGTCGCGCTCGTCCTCGGGGATCCGGTTCGGCGGGCGGCTGTCGCCCTTGGCCTTCGGCACCCAGATCCGGCCGTCGTTGCGCAGCGACTCGCTCATCAGCGTCAGCTTGGACTGGTGGTCGCCGGTGCGCGGGATGCAGGTCGGGTGGATCTGCGTGAAGCAGGGGTTCGCGAAGTACGCGCCGCGCCGGTGCGCCCGCCAGATCGCGGTCGCGTTGGAGTTCATGGCGTTGGTCGACAGGTAGAAGACGTTGCCGTAACCGCCGCTGGCGAGTACGACGGCGTCCGCGAAGTACGTGTCGATCTTCCCGGTGATCAGGTCGCGGGCGACGATGCCCCGCGCCCTGCCGTCCACGACGATCAGGTCCAGCATCTCGGTGCGCGGGTGCATCTCCACGTTGCCTGCGGCGATCTGCCTGCTGAGGGCCTGGTACGCGCCCAGCAGCAGCTGCTGGCCCGTCTGGCCGCGGGCGTAGAAGGTGCGGGAGACCTGGACACCGCCGAAGGACCGGGTGTCGAGCAGACCGCCGTACTCGCGGGCGAAGGGCACGCCCTGGGCGACACACTGGTCGATGATCTCGACCGAGATCTGCGCGAGCCGGTGGACGTTGGACTCGCGCGCCCGGAAGTCTCCGCCCTTGACGGTGTCGTAGAACAGCCGGTGGATCGAGTCGCCGTCGTTGCGGTAGTTCTTCGCCGCGTTGATGCCCCCTTGCGCGGCGATGGAGTGGGCGCGGCGCGGGGAGTCCTGGTAGCAGAACTGGACGACGTGGTAGCCCTGTTCGGCGAGGGTGGCACCGGCGGAGCCGCCGGCCAGGCCGGTGCCGACCACGATGACCGTGTGCTTGCGCCGGTTGGCGGGGTTGACCAGCTTGGCCTCGAAGCGGCGCTTGTCCCAGCGCTCGTGGATCGGGCCGGACGGGGCCTTGGAGTCGGTGACCGGCTCGCCCGTCGCGTAGTTCACGTATTCGGTCATGTCAGCTCACCACTCCGGTCATGACGCCCACGGGTACGGCGATGAAACCGGCCGTGAGCAGCAGCGCGAGGACGTTGGCGACGGTCTTCAGGGCGCGGTCGCGGGCGCGGCTGCCGACGCCGAGGGTCTGTGCGGCGCTCCAGAAGCCGTGCCGGATGTGCAGGCCGAGCGCGAGCATCGCGACGATGTAGATGACGTCGCCGTACCAGGTGGAGAAGGTGTCGACCACGTTCTGGTACGGGTGGCCCGCCTGGAAGCCGCCGGAGTGCACGGTGCCGGTGGTCAGGTCCAGGATGTGCCAGACGATGAACAGGCCGAGGATGACGCCGCCCCAGCGCATGGTGCGGGTGGCGTAGTTCGCCCGGGGCCTTGAGTGCACGTACTTGCTGGGCCGCGCCCTGATGTCGCGGCGGCTGAGCTGGTACGCGGAGGTGGCGTGGGCGGCCACGGCGACGACGAGGACGATCCGGATGAGCCAGAGCGTCCATTCGTAGTGCATGAAGGGTTCGCCGACGGTGCGCAGCCAGTGGGCGTAGTGGTTGAACTCGCCCGCCCCGAAGTAGATCTTCAGGTTCCCGATCATGTGCGCCACCAGGTACAGCAGCATGATCAGGCCACTGACGGCCATCACGGTCTTCTTGCCGACGGAGGAGTCCCACATCGTGCGCGCCATGGACGGCCGTCGGTCCGTCCGCGTTGCCAGAGCCATGGAACAGCACGCTAGGGGCGGAGGAGCCGATCGGTCCAAGACATGGTCCAGCTCGTTTCCATAGCCGCTGGCTATCATTGCCGTATGCAGTTCCAGCAGCTCCAGTACTTCGTCGCCGTCGCCGAGACCCGGCACTTCACCCGCGCCGCCGAGCTGGTGCATGTCGCCCAGCCGTCGCTGTCGCAGCAGATCAGGACACTGGAGCGGGAGCTGGGCGCCGACCTGTTCCTGCGCGCGCGGGGCAACATCACGCTCACCGACGCCGGCGAGGCGCTGCTGCCGCTGGCCCGGCGGATCCTGGCCGACGCGGACACGGCCCGGTACGAGGTCCAGGAGCTGGTGCAGCTGCGGCGGGGCCGGGTGCGGCTGGGGGCGACGCCGAGTCTGTGCACGGGCCTGCTGCCGGACGTGCTGCGGGCCTTCCACGACCGCTATCCCGGTATCCAGCTGCTGATCGAGGAGGGCGGCTCGCACGACCTGGTGCGGGAGCTGGCGCGCGGCGCCCTCGATCTCGCGCTGATCGTCCTGCCGCTGCCCACGCCGGCGCCCGCGCTGTCGACGGTGGAGCTGCTGCGGGAGGAGCTGGTGGTGGTCTCCTCGCCCGAGGCGCCGGCCCCCGGCCGGGGTGGCCGGACGGTGGACATCGCCGATCTGGAGGGCGCGCGGCTGGTGATGTTCCGGCACGGCTACGACCTGCGGGAGCTGACCGTGGCGGCGTGTCGCTCCGCCGGGTTCGAGCCGGAGTTCGCCGTCGAGGGGGGCGAGATGGACGCGGTGCTGGGGTTCGTGCGGGCCGGGCTGGGCGTGGCCGTGGTACCGCGGATGGTGGCCACGCGGGCCGGGCTGGGGCTCAGGGTGACGCCGCTCGCCCGTCCCGGGTTGCACCGGACGATCGCGCTCGCGCACCGCAGCGACGTGGCTCCGCCGAGGGCTGCGCGGGAACTTCAGCGGATGCTCCTGGAACGCTGAAGTCGCCTCCCGCGGAGGCCGGTCGGCTCTACAGTGGCGCGGCGGGCATGGGAGGGGGAAGCCGGTGCCGGGGGTTGGGGTGGTGGTCGTCCGGCGCGTCCGGATGCTGGGTGCGCTGCTGGCCGTCGGGGCTGCCGTGGTGTGCCTGGTGGGGGCATGTGCGCAGTGGGCCGACGGACTGGTGACGCAGGACCGGGCGTACATGCGACTCACGGACAAACAGGAAAAAATGGCGTCCCGGCTGGTCGAGAGGGCGGACGACCTCGCCCCCGACGTCCGGCCCGGCAAGGGCAGCAGTGGGGAGATCGCCGTGCAGATCCGGCGTGGACGCGCCGGTCGCTGGGAGTTCAGCACCGTCTACCGGCTGCGGTTGCGGGCCTCGGACCCGCTCACCGAGCATCTGCGGAAGTACCCCCCCCCCCCAGGAATCGGATCGGTGGTCGACATGCTGCCCGGCGGCTTCGAGACGAGCCGCAACTCCAGGCTCTTCGGCGGGTCCGGCGACGGGCACCCTTCGTGGTGCACGCTGACCCAGCGGCCCGGCAGCCCCTGGGTGACGGTCAGCGCCGAGCACACCGATGCCCGCAGCAGACCGGCGGCGGACGTGCTCCTCACGCTTTCCCTGAGTGGCCCGTTGACGGACGCCGAGGGCCACAAGGTGGCCTGGCCGGCCGGTTCCTGGTCCTGGAGTCTGCGCACGCCCGCCGGCTGGTACTTACGGTTGGTGGGACGCCCGGACGTGCAGACCGACCACTCGGTCACGTTCCGGGACATCACCGCCGCGCACGCCGCCGTGCTCCTCTCCGGCAGCGCACAGCCCGTGTACCTGGTTCCGCCGGGTGCCGATTCCTCCGGAGCCCGGCCGGCGGACGGCAAGGCCCTGATCACAGCGGCGGCCCTGCTCACGACGGCACTCGCCGCCCTGTACGCCAGTGCCCGGGCGTCCACGGGCCCCGCCCGACGGCGTGCGCTGCTGTGGGCCGCCGGCCTCACCTTCCTGCCGCTGGCCGGCACGGTGCTGGCCCTGCCGTTGTGGTTCTTCTCCACCGGTGTGTGGGACGGCGCCTCCTGGTTGCACGTGGCCCGCCAGTACGACAGCACCGCCGTGTTCTACGTGGGCCTGGCCGGGGAGATGCTGCTGCAGGGAGCTCTCCTCGCCCTGGGCCTGTTCACCCTTCCCCTGCTCATCGCGTACGCGCTGTACGGTCCGCGGCGGCCGGGCGCGCCGGCGCTGAGGCCGCCACTGCTGCTGGCCCTGCCGGCGGCGGCCCTTCCGGTGACAACCGTGGTGATGGGCGGCGGCCGGTGGCTGCGGCCCGGACTGGCCTGCCTGGCGGCCGCGTCGGCGGTCGCGGCGCTGGTCGGTCTCGCGCTCCGGCTGTGGCCGGCCGGGAGTCCGCTGCGCCGCTGGGCCGGCCCGGCGGCCGTCGTCACCGGGGCGACGGCCGCGGCGGCGGTGTGCCTGCAGTCCCTGCCGGCGTCGCTCCTCCTCGACACGGAGCGGCCTTACGACCCGGCCCTGCTGTACTCCCCCGGCGCCGTCCTGGGCTCCGGTCCCCTGACGTACCTGCTGCTCGTACCCTGGGCCGGTCTGCTCCTGCTGCTCCTGCGCCGGCTCGTCCGCCCCGTCGCCCGGCTGCCGCGGGGCACGCTCATCGGCCTGGTGCCCCTGCTGATCACGGTCCTGCTGCCGTGGTGGGCGACGCCTCCCGACGGCACGCCCCACGGCGGCGGCCCCTTCCCCGCCGTGCTCATCGGTCTCGTCGGCGAGACACCGGGCACCGACGTCACGCTCGGAGTCCGCGTCCTGGCCCCGGCCCTGCAACTGTGCTGGCTGGCCGCCACCGTCGCCCTGATCGCCCATATGAGCAACTGCGGCCGGAATCAGGGCCGCTGGGCGCCCTCCGCGCGGACCTCGGGTGCCGCCCTGCTGCTCCTCGCGGCCGCCGCCCCGGTCGTCGGCGACCCCGAGAGCCAGCTCCCGCACGCCACCACGGCGGGTGCGCTGCTCGCCGCCTGGGGCGGTACCCGGCTCCTGCTCCCCCGGGGCCGCCGCGCCCGGGCCGAGCGGCTGCACGCCCTCTCCGGCGCCGCGCACACGCGCCTGACGCACTCCCTCGCCCGGTCCCTGCTCTACGCCGAGGGCAGGCACCGATTCCTCACCGCCTCCCGGGGAAACCTCGGGGACGCCAGTGTGCGGCCCGAGGAGTGGGAGCGGACCTGGCGGAGCCTGCGCGGCCCGACGGCGGCCGACGCGGCCCGGGAGACGGCCCGGCTGCGGTCGGTGGCGCTGGGCGGGTCGGGTGGCTGGCCGGCCTGGTCGAACGGGGTTGCCGCCGCTGCCGCGTCCGCGGTGCTCACGCTGCCGTGGACCGCCTGGCCGTCCTGGCGGGGACGCGGCTACAGCGGCCTGCTGGAGGTGGTGACCGTCGCGGGCGGCACGACGTGCGTGTGGCTGGCGCACGGGTTCGTCTACGGCTACCTGTACCCGTGGATCCGCGGCAGCGGGCCGGTGGCCAAGGCGGGCCGGCTGTTGGCCGCGATGGCCCCGGTCCAACTGCTGCTGCTGTGGCCGCGGCTGCGGCTGCCGCTCGACCAGGCGGTGCTGACCGTCTTCCTGCTGCTCGCCCAGACCGCGGTGCTCGCGCTCGGGCTCGCGCTGTACTGGGAGGTCCGCCTGGTGCACCGGGCGGACCTGCTGTGGGGTCACGTCCGCAACTTCCGCCGGCTCTCCTCCCTGGCCGCGCCGGTCAGCACGGTACTGGTCGCCGCGGTGACGGCGGCCGTGACCGTGCTCGCGACCGCCTGGGCGGACCAGCTGACGACACCGCAGACGCCGCCGCGTCCGGCCCCGTCGGAGACCGCCACCACGCAGCCGTGAGACCCGTTCAGCCCGTCGCGTCCACCAGAGCCAGGTCGTGCAGGCGCTCGGGTGGACCCGGCCTCGCGTAGTACCAGCCCTGGGCCGTGTCGCAGCCCAGTATCCGAAGCTGTTCCGCCTGGACGCCGGTCTCCACACCCTCGACGGTGACCGCGAGGTCCAGGCTGTGTGCCAGGGACACGATTCCCTCGACGATCTTCAGGTCGACGGGGTCGGCGGGGAACTGCTGCATGCCCCGGGTGAAGGAGCGGTCCAGTTTGAGGATGCGCACCGGCAGGCGGCGCAGGTTGGCGAGATTGGAGTAGCCGGTGCCGAAGTCGTCCAGGGCGATGTCGACGCCCATCTCGGCGAGCCGGTGCAGGGGTTTGAGCAGGTCGTCGTCGGCGCCGATGAGCGCGGACTCGGTGACCTCCAGGCACAGGGCTTCCGGCGCCACCCCGGCCCGTTCCAGGATGTCGACGGTGTCCTGGACCAGGCGCGGATGGCTGAGCTGGCAGGGTGACAGGTTGACGTTGATGCGCAGCGGCCCGGCGGCCTCGTCCTCGCCGTGCCGTTCTCGCCAGGCGCGGGCCTGCCGGATGGACTCCTCCAGGACCCAGCGGCCGAGCGGGACGATGAGGCCGGTGTGTTCGGCGAGCGGGATGAAGCGGTCGGGGCCGAGCACGCCGTGCTGCGGGTGCAGCCAGCGGACCAGGGCCTCGGCGCCGCGCACGCTGCCGTCGCCGAGGTGGACGAGCGGCTGGTACTCGATGAAGAACTCGCCGCGTTCCAGGGCCGTCGGGAGGGCCGTGGTCAGACCGTGGCGGGTGATGGCGCGGGCGTCGGCCTCGGGGTCGGCGAGCTCGGAGCGGTTGCCGCCAGCCGACTTGGCCCGGTACATGGTGATGTCCGCACTGCGCAGCACCTCGGCGGCGGTGCGCTCGCCGGCCGGGCCCTCGACGATGCCGAGGCTGCCGCGCACCATCAGGTCCCGGCCGTCGATGCTGATCGGGGTGATCAGGGCGTTCATGATGCGCTCGGCGAGCTCGTCCACGGTGCGCGCCGTGCCGGGGCCGGTGGTCAGGGCCACGAACTCGTCGCCGCCGAGCCGGGCCACCATCTCGCCGGGCGCGGTCGCGCAGGACTGCAGCCGGTCGGCGACCTCCACCAGCAGCCGGTCGCCGGCCGCGTGCCCCAGGCTGTCGTTGACGGTCTTGAAGCCGTCCAGGTCGAGGTAGCACAGGCCGAAGCGCTGGCCCTCGCCCGCGTTCAGCACCTTCTCCAGGCGCTCGAAGAACAGCGTGCGGTTGGGCAGGCCGGTGAGCGCGTCGTGCGTCGCCTCGTAGCGCAGCCGGAGGTTGAGCAGCCGGCGCTCGGTGGTGTCCTCCATCAGCGCGAGCTGGTACTGCGGCCTGCCGTCGGCGTCCCGCAGCAGGGAGACCGTCAGGTTGGTCCACAGGACCGTGCCGTCGGGCCGGTTGAAGGCCTTCTCGAGGTGGTAGTGCTCGCGATCGCCGCGGACGAGTTCGTCGTAGAGCTTCCAGGTCTGCGGCGCGTCCTCGGGGTGCACCCAGTCCTGGACGCGGCGGCCGCGCAGGGTGGGCTCGGAGAGCGCGAACATGCGCAGCAGCGCCCTGTTGACCTGCAGGACGTTGCCGTCGAGGTCGGCGATGCCGATCCCTATGGCCGCGCCCTCGAAGACCGCGCGGAAGCGGGCCTCGCTGGCGTGCAGTGCCTGTGCGACCAGGCCCTGCGCCTCCAACGCGGCCTGGGCGATGGACTCCTGCTCGGCGAGCGTGCGCCGGCGCAGCGCCTCGGCGTACCCGGCGGCCATCGCGTGCTGCAACCGCGAGGAGCGCATGCGGGGTTCGTCCTGCGGGCCGTCCTCGGCGCAGTACAGCACCAGATAGGCGTCGACGCAGTCCAGGGTCCGGGCGAGCGCCTCGGGGTCGGTGCAGTGCGCGTCGACCAGCGCGGCGCCGACCGTCTTCGCACCGTCGGCGTCGAAGCCGTGCGCGCGCAGCAGCTCGCTCAACCGGCGTGCGAGCGGCAGCAGTTGTTCCTCGAACTCGGCCCGGGTCAGCGACGTGGAGGTCACCGGGTAGACCGCGCGGCTCCAGATCGTCGTGAACCGGCGCAGTCTGTCCTCCGGCCCGTCCGGCTCGGCGCTCACGCCGTACGCCCCACGCCGGCGAATCCGGAGAAGGCGAACGGGTCCTCGTCCTCCGGCGCCGCCTGGGGGCGCCAGTGCGGCATCGGCACCAGTCCCGGTTCCACCATGTCGTACCCCTCGAAGAACCGCGCGATCTCGTCGCGCGAGCGCATGATCAGCGGGTTGCGAATGTCCTTGTATACGTCCACCGCGCCCTCGGCCCGCTCGGCGGGCACCGGGATTCCCTCGTACGAGGCATGGGTGAGGATCAGCAGGCTGCCGGGCGCGAGCGCGTCGCGCAGCCCGGCCACCGCAGCGTAGGGGTCGTCCGCGTCTTCCACGAAGTGCAGTATGGCAACGAGGAGGAGCGCGACCGGCCGGTTCAGGTCGATCAGCCGCTCCACCTGGGGACTGGACAGGATCTCCTGGGGCTTGCGCAGGTCCGCGGCGACCACGTCCGCGGCGTCGTTGCCCGCGAGTACCGCCTGGCTGTGCGCGACGGCGACCGGGTCGTGGTCGACGTAGCCCACGCGTGCGCCCGGCACGGCCGCCTGGGCCACCTCGTGGACGTTGCCGAAGGTCGGGATGCCGGAGCCGATGTCGAGGTACTGGGTGATGCCCTCACCGGCCGCGAAGCGCACGGCGCGGCGCATGAACGCCCGGTTCGCCTGCATGATCTTCGGCAGGCCCGGCATGAACTCCATCGCCTTGCGGGCCGCTTCCCGGTCCACCTCGAAGTTGTGCGAACCGCCCAGGTAGTAGTCGTAGATCCGCGAGACGCTCGGCACCGAGATGTCGATGCTGCGGGGGGCCCAGGCGGGGCGCTCCATGTATCACTCCAGAGGCAGACGGCAGGGGCAGGCGATCCGGTGTTCGAGCAGAGGCTACTGATCGCCCGGCAAAGGAGCGACCCGAACCGGAAATTGACCGTCCGTTCCCGGTCACTGCCTGCGCAGTCGCTGTCGCGTGTGCCGGGGTTTGCCCGTCTTGCGAGTGCGGCGTCGCGGAGGGCCGGCCGCGCACATCCGCGCGCCCCTTCGGACGCGCGGAAAGGTCCGCCCCCTCCGTGCGGTGCGGAGGGGGCGGACCAGCGGTGGCGCTCCGGGCCGGGCGGGGCGATCGACCCTGGGGAGGTGATCTAGTTGCCCGGCGCGCCGACCGGCTTGCCGTCGGGCGAGACGGCGTACCAGGTGCCGCCGACGCCCTGACCGTTGGTGTCCCCGGGGGCCTTGTCGCCGGAGAAGGTGTAGATCGGCCAGCAGTTGACGGTCATCTGCTTCACGCCGTCGGGACGGATGAAGCCCATCAGGCCCTTCTTCTTGACGCCCTTGGTGTCCTCGGGCTTGACGATGCCGACGGCCGGCCACTTCTCCAGGCAGGCCCCGGTGCAGTTCGAGACGGACTTCGGCCAGGCCTTGTCCTTCAGGAAGCGGTAGACCGTCCTGCCGTTCTTGTCCACGACGATGTCGCCGAGCTTGGGGTCCTTGCGCACGGACAGGCCCGGCAGGGAGGCCAGGGAGGCCTTCTTGCCGTTCGGGGCGAGCGCGAACCACTTGCCGCCCACGCCCTGGCCGTTGACGTCACCGGCGTTGACGTCCTTGGCGTAGCGGTAGGCGGGCCAGCCGCCGATGGTGAGCTGCTTGGTGCCGTCGGCGCGGGTGACCTCGCCGATCAGCGCCTTGTCGATGCCGGCGCTGGCGTCGTCGGCGGGCACCGGCGGCCAGGTGGTGGCGCAGTCGCCGGCGCAGTTCGACTTGGGCGGATCGGCGGTGTCCTGGTCGAACCGGTACAGGGTGAGGCCGGAGCCGTCGGTCAGTACGTTGCCCAGGTCGGGGTTGGCGGCCACGGTCAGCTTGCCCGCGGGGGCGGACTGCGCCGGGGAGCTGGAGGCCTGGTTGCCGTCGGCACCGTAGCCGTTGCCCGTTCCGGTGCCCGCACCGGTGGTCGGGCTGCCCGCGGGCGCGGTGGCCCCGACGTTCTGGGCCGCCGACGCCGGGGTGGTGCTGTTGCCCTGACCGCACGCCGTCGTCAGCGCCAGCACCGAGGCGGCCGTGGCCACCAGTGAGGCGGTCCGCCATGAGGTCTTCATTTCCAACTCCCCATCATCGCCTGGATGTTGCAGCGACCTGCCGGGCCGCCCGCACGGCCATGGGTACGCACCGAGGGGGGCGCAGCGTTCAACGCGGAGGGCAAGTTCTTCGGGAATTTCTTTCCGGATCCTGTGACTGGTGCGGCGGCAGGGGCTCGTACGGGCGTACATGTCCGCCAACGGCACACTTCACTGATTCAAACCGTTGATCGCCCGATGTCCCCCCTTCGGAGCAATCCGGTCGCACTACGGCGTACGACCTGGTTCGGCAGCCCATGATCTTCGTCGTGCATGGACCCGAAGTGACCCGATGCGCGCCCGCCGCACGGGCGTTGGCCCTGGTGACGCTGACCTGGACCCTGGTGGGCTGCCCGGCCGGCAGCGCGTCGGCGGACGCCTGTGCGTACGCCTCCACGGGCCCGGACGGCACGGCGGCGGTGGCCTATGCCGGCGACCGCCACTGGCCGGTCCCACCGCCGTGCCCGGAACCGACCCCCACGCCCACGCCCACCCCCACGCCCACGCCGCCCCCGGTGCCGAAGCCGCCCCCGCCGAAGCCGACTCCGAAACCGGCACCGAAACCGGCACCGCGCCCGGCGCCGCACCCCAGGCCGAAACCGAAGCCGCCGGCCCGGCCCGCCCCGGCGCCGCCGGCACCGCGGCCGACGCCCACCCCCACGCCGACGCCGCCCCCGAGGCCCACCCCGCGGCCCCTGGTGACCCGGGTGAGTTATCCGGCGTACCGTCCGCATCCGACCGCGCACACCGCACCCGACCACACCACGCCGGTCACCTACGTCCTGCTCATCACCGTCCCGGCGATCGTCGCCGTCGCGGCCCTGCGCCCGCGCTGACGCGCCGGCATCCTCACTTCTGGAGGCACCTGTTGTCGGATTGGCTTGTTCTCGTCCTGGCGATGCTGGGGGCCTGTGCCGTGGTGATCGTCATCACCCTCGTACGGCACAAGCGGGCCCCCGAGGACGAGGATCCCAACGAGACCCCTGACGTCATCGAGTACATGACGATGTGGATCGGCGTCGTGTACGCCATCGTCCTGGGTCTGGCCATCGCGGGCGTGTGGGAGGCCCGCAGTTCCGCCCAGGACCACGTGCAGTCCGAGGCCCAGGCGCTGCACGAGATCTCCGAGCGGGTCCGGGTCTATCCGACCGAGGTCCGTGAGCGGATCCGGGACGATGTCACCGCCTATGCCACCTATGTCGTGCACCACGAGTGGAAGACGATGGCCGACGACGGGCGGGTCACCGACCGCGGCGCCGAACTGCTGCAGAAGGTCCGCCAGGACGTCACCGACTACCAGCCGAAGAACGACTTCGAGGCACAGGCCTACCAGCCGGTGCTGGACCAGATCACCGCCGCCGACCAGGCGCGCAACGCACGCGCCGACTCCACCGGTGCCACCATGCCGCCGGTGGTGTGGTGGGGCCTGCTCACCGGGGCGCTGATCACCATCGGCATGGTGTTCGCGCTGCAGATCCGGCGCACCCGACGCGAGTTGGTCCTGGCCGGGCTGTTCTCCGCGACCATCGCGTTCATGCTGTTCCTCATCTGGGACTTCGACGCCCCCTACAGCCGGGGCATCGCGGTGACCGCGGAACCGTTCGTGAACCTCTTCCCGGGCATCGGCGGATAGTCCCCGCGAGGGCCGCGTCCGGCCGCTCGTCACTGACCGCCGTCGCCCCGGCTCCCTGGAGGGACCGGGGCGACGGCCGCGCCGGCCCTGTCAGATCCGGCCCTCGTTCCGCCGGCGGAACCAGAACGTGCCGCCCCCGAGGACGGCGGAGGCCAGGAGACCGCTGCCGATGGCCATGTCGGCCGGTGTGGCACCGGTGGAGACGCTGCCGCCGAAACCGCCCTGGACGCCACCGATGACGGTGAACGCGTCGGGGCGGGTCAGGGATCTGCCGTCGCAGCGCACCGTGATGGAGTACTGGCCGGGACGGGCGTCGTGGTCGATCCAGGTCGTGCCGCGCGACGTGTCGTCGCTGAACGGGTTGAGCTGGGTGGGAGGGAAGACGCGGGAGGTGGCGGTGCCGCCGCGGCAGCCCTCCACGGTGATGGTGAGCCGGGCGCCGGCCGTGACCGTGTGGGGCGTGGCGAAGATGTCCCGGGGACCCCGGAAGTCGTCGCCCCGGCCGCCATGCTCACCGAATTCGTCGCCCCGGCCTTCACCCCGGCCCTCACCGCGGCCCTCACCGCGGCCCCGGCCCTCACCGCGGCGACCGTCGTTGTTGAAGTGACCGTTGATGTTGAAGTTGCCGCTGAAGCCGCTGTCCGGGGACAGGCCCGCGCCGGGCGCCACGCCGACGCCGGGCGCCACCCCCACGCCGGGCGCCACGCCCGTGCCTGGGGCCACCCCCACGCCGGGGTTGGACGGGCCGCCGCCGTTGCCCATGCCGTCCGCGACGGCCACAGGGGCGGCGAGCCCGAGAGCGGCGATCGCGGTGCACGCCGCCGCCAGGGCACGTTGGTTTCGCATGTGATCCTCCGCGGGAGGCGCCCCGGGTCCCGTCCCCGGTGGATCGGCGAGAAAACACCTCCCGGGAAGACCCTCAAGCGCGCGGAACACGCCCGCATGTCGAGAATGGTCCGTCCTGGTGAGGCGACACGCCGAACCAAAAGCACACAATCTGATATTCCTGCAGGTCACGGACCGTCAGAAAATTCCTGGGAACGGCAACTCGGATGGCGCACCACAGGGCCCGCGAGCCACCCGTTCGCCACTTGCCCCGCCGACCGGCCCCTGCGCGGGATTTAGCGTTTTCCCATGCGCGATGGGCGTGGCGACGACCGTGTCGAGAGGGGATGGCCAATGTCTGCGTCCGAGCTGTCCAAGCTGTCCGAGCTTGCCGAAGCGGAGGAGCGGCGGAAAAGGCGCGCCCCGTGGGGTGTGATGGCGCTTCTTGTGCTGACCGGCCTCGCGCTCATCCGCAACGGTTCAGGGGAGTTCGACGTCAGTCCTCCGCAACCCGCTTCGGCGGCGGCCCCGGACACCCGTACCGGCATGGGTACGTTCACCGCGGGTCCGACGCCGCTCGCCTTCTCCGCCGTCGACCGGGTCAGGATTCCCGCGATCCAGGTGGACGCCCCGGTCACGCCCGTCGGCCTGGACGCGAACGGCTGGGTCGCCGCGCCCCCGCCCGAGGACCCCAACCTGGCGGGCTGGTTCACGGGTACGGTCTCGCCCGGCGAGAACGGCACCGCCGTCATCGTCGGACACGTCGACAACAAACAGGGCCCCGCCGTGTTCTACGGACTCGGCGCCCTGAAGAAGGGAAACCGCATCGAGGTCCTGCGCAACGACGGAAGGACCGCGGTGTTCGAAACCTACGGCGTCGAGGTCTTCGCGAAGGCCAGTTTCCCCAGCGACCGGGTGTACGGCTCGAAGGGCGCACCGGAACTGCGGGTCATCACCTGCGGTGGCGGATTTTCCAAGCAGAACGGCTACGACGGAAACGTCGTCGTCTTCGCCCGCCTGGTCGCGGTGAACTGAACCACCGTGGCCCGGCGGGCGGTTCGCCCCGCCGTGCTCACACGCGTCTGCGCGGCACGGTCAGGTGGTATCCGGAGTCGAGGAGATACGGCAGCCATTCACGGATCGCGTGGACGGTCTGCGAGCGATCTCCCCCGGCGTCGTGCGAGAGCACCACGACACCGGGGGCGGCCCCGCTCTCCACCCGGTCGATGATGACGCGGGTACCCGGCGTCTCCCAGTCGGTGGTGTCGACCGTCCAGGCCATCGGCTCCATGCCCATCTCGGCGCCCAGCTGGAACGCGGCCCGGTTCCAGGCGCCGTAGGGGGCGCGGAACCACTGCGGGCGCTGGCCGTAGGTGTCCTCGATGATGTCGCTCGTGCGCTCCATCTCGGAGCGGATCTCCTTGCGGTTGAGCGTCGTCAGCAGCGGGTGCGTCCAGGTGTGGTTGCCGACGACATGGCCCTCCTCGGCCATCCGGGCCACCAGCTCCTTGTTCTCTACGACGCACTCGCCGCACACGAAGAACATCGCCCGCACGTCGTACTGGGCGAGGGTGTCCAGGATGTGCGGGGTGTAGTCCGGGTGGGGGCCGTCGTCGAAGGTCAGCATCATGTGCCGGCCGCGCCCGGAGATCCGCAGAATGGGCTCCTTGCGGACCTTCAGCTTGCTCGGCGCGGCACGCGGCGGTCCGTCACCGGTGAGCGGCTGGAGCCGGAAGGCGGACGACTTGAGCACCTGACGGGCCTGCGGGCCGGCGACGGGGGCGGCGGCACTCCCGGTGGTCTCGCCGGCGCCGCTCGCCAGGAAGGCTCCGGCCGTGCCCGCGGCCCCCAGCGCGGCGGCACCGGCGAGGAGCATCCGGCGCCGCGTGAAGAGCTGATCATTCTGCATGACTCATCAGTCGCCCCGCCGGTCTCCGGCGCACCGCAACGCCACGGCGCGGTCGCAGGAATGCACCCGGACGGCGGAGCACGGGGGCGGTGGTGGCCGGCCGCGCGCGCTTCTGATAGGCAGACACCCCACAACAACTGCCAGCGGGGACACGGGGGTCGAGCCGAAGTGGCCGCACACGGGGGAACGAACACGGGACCGGGCGGCGTACCGCGCGGCGCGCTCGCGGTGGTGCTGCTGGCCGCCGCCCAGTTCCTGGTCGTCTTCGACACGACGGCCTTCGCGGTGGCGCTGCCGTTGGTCGCGGCCGACCGGGGCATGACCCTCGCCGGACTGACCTGGCTTCTGTCCGCGTACAGCGTGTGTTTCGCCGCACTGCCGGTGCTCGCGGGGGCCCTCGGGAGGGCTTTCGGGCAGCGGCGGGTGCTGATGGGCGGACTCGCGCTGTCGAGTCTCGCCGCGGCGGCACCCGCGGTGTTCTCCGCCGCCTGGGTGCTGATGGCCTCGCGGGCACTGCAGGGCATCGCGGCGGCGGCGGTGACGGCCGGTGCGCTGGCCCTCATCGACGCGACGCATCCGGCCGGCCCGGGCCGGGACCGGGCGCTCAACGTGCACTTCACGGTCGTGGCCTGCGCCACTCCCGCGGCGCTCCTGCCGTGCACCCTGTTGCTGGACGCCGCGGAGACGGAGAACACGATCTTCTGGGTGCAGGCCGCCGCCGGGGCGCTGCTCCTGCTGCTGGTCCCGCCGGCGCTGGCCGAGTCCGCGCCCGAGCCCGCGGCCCGGCGCCGGGTGGGGGGTGTCGCGCTGGCGGTCGTTCCGCTGGGCTTCCTGGCCTGGTTCGCCGACTGGCTCGGGGACCGCAGCGTGTCCGCGACCACGGTCGTCGGCATCGCCGTCGCCGGCGCGCTGGTGCCGTCCGTGCTGGGCTGGTTCGGCCGCGGCGAGGGCATGCCGGAGCTGCTGTCCCGCCTGCACCGGGAGCGGGCGGCGTTCGGCGCGTACACGGTGGTGGCGCTGCTGGCCGCGTGCCTGTCCGGTGCCGTCCTCGTCCTCACGTACGCCCTGCAGGTGGTCGGTGGCCTCGCCCTGGTACAGGTCGGCTGGGCCCTGCTGCCCGCCGTCGCCGCGGTGGTGCTGGGCTGTCTGGCACTGCCCGGCCTCGCGGTCCGTGTCGGGCTCGGCGCCACGGTGGCCGCGGCCTCGGCCGTGGCGGCCGTCGGCTGCGTCCTGCTCGCTCTGCCGGGCGCGGGCTACCGGTCCGCGGACGTGCTGCTGCCGCTGCTGCTGATCGGCTTCGGCTGCGGTGTGCTCGCGCTGCCCGTGGGCTTCGCGCGGTCCGGGAGCGGTGCGCTGCCCCGGGGCCTGAACTCCTCCCGGCAGCTCGGCGCCGGCCTGGGCGCGTCGCTGTTCATCGGGATCGTCACGGTCGCCCAGCAGCGATGGGGGGCGATCGACATCTCCCGCACGAAGCAGTTCGAGACCTTCCTGTCGGGTGCGTTCCGCGACTGCTTCGAACTGGGGACGGCGCTGTGTGCCGCCGCCGCGGCGGTGGCCCTGTTCACGCTGCCCCGGCGCGCGGACCGGACGACCGCCCCGGACCCGGGCGTCAGCGGCGGCGCACCAGCGGGAACGGCAGGGTCTCCCGGATCGTGAGCCCGGTGAGGAACATCACCAGCCGGTCGACGCCGAGGCCGAGTCCGCCGGTCGGGGGCATCGCGTACTCCAGGGCCTGGAGGAAGTCCTCGTCCAGCTCCATGGCCTCCGGGTCGCCGCCGGCGGCCCGCAGTGACTGCTCGGTGAGCCGCCGGCGCTGTTCGACGGGGTCGGTCAACTCGGAGTAGGCAGTGCCCAGTTCGGTGCCGAAGGCGACCAGGTCCCAGCGTTCGGCGAGCCGCGGATCGGTGCGGTGCTGCCGGGTCAGCGGGGAGACGTCGGTGGGGAAGTCCTTGTAGAAGGTGGGGAGCCCGGTGCGCTCCTCGACGAGCCGCTCGTACATCTCGAGGACGATGTCCCCGGGCCCGTCGTCGGCGGTGTACGGCACCCCGGCCCGGTCACACAGCCGGTGCAGCCGCAGCAGTTCGGAGCCGGGGCCGATCTCCTCGCCCAGCGCCTCGGAGATCGCGCCGTAGACCGTCCTGACCGGCCATGGCCCCGAGATGTCGTACTCCTGCCCGTCCCTGCGGGCCACCGGGGAGCCGAAGGCGGCGGTCGCCGCGCCCTGGATCAGCTCGCGGGTGAGGTCGAGCATGACGCCGTAGTCGGCGTGGGCCTGGTAGGCCTCCAGCATGGTGAACTCGGGGTTGTGCTTGTAGGAGACGCCCTCGTTGCGGAAGGTGCGGCCGAGTTCGAAGACCTTCTCCAGGCCGCCGACGCACAGCCGCTTCAGATACAGCTCGGGGGCGATGCGCAGGTACATGTCCAGGTCGTAGGCGTTGATGTGGGTGGTGAAGGGGCGGGCGTTGGCGCCGCCGTGGATCTGCTGGAGCATGGGGGTCTCGACCTCGACGTAGCCGCGGTCCAGCAGGCCCTGGCGCAGCGCCTGTACGGCGGCGGAGCGGGCCCGGACCACGGCGCGGGCGGCCGGGCTGGTGGCGAGGTCGAGGTGGCGGCGGCGGACTCTCGCCTCGGGATCGGTGAGGCCGCGGCGTTTGTCCGGCAACGGGTGCAGGCACTTGCCGGTGAGCTGCCAGGAGGTGACGAAGACGGTGGGTTCGCCCTTGTCGCTGAGGCCGGTGTGGCCGGTGGCGGTGATGTGGTCGCCGATGTCGGTGCCGGCGGTGAAGCGGTCGAGGGCGCTACCGGAGGCGCTGCGGGTGAGGGCGATCTGGTGGTCGCCGGACCAGTCGCGCAGCACGGCGAAGACGATGCCGCCGAAGTCGCGCACCAGCATGAGCCGTCCGGCGACGGTGACGTCCGTGTCGGGGGGCACGTCGGCCAGGGCGTGGGTGGGTGCGGGGACCCCGACCGGGTAGGGGTCGGTGCCGGTGGCGCGCAGCCGGTCCAGTTTGCGGTGCCGGACGCGGACCTGTTCGGGCAGGCCCGCGTCCGGGGCGGCGGGCCCGGCCTGGTCCCCTCCGTCGAGGCCGAGCGCCGTCAGGGGCGGCAGGCCGGCTGTGGTGGCGGGCCGCTGCCCGGCCTTCGGGTGCCCCTTTCCCCAGAGTTTGCGCAACGACGGTACGGCGACGAAGCCTTCGGCGATGCCGGAGGCGACGCCGATACGGGCGAGGGAGGCGGTCTCGCCGTAGCAGATGAACCGCGGATACCACTCGGGGCGGTACTTGGCGTTGGAGCGGTACAGGGCCTCCAGTTGCCACCAGCGGGAGAAGAACAGCAGCAGGCGGCGCCAGAGCCGCAGGACGGGGCCCGCACCGATGCGGGCACCCTCCTCGAAGACGGACCGGAACACGGCGAAGTTCAGGGAGATCCGGCGCACGCCCAGCTTGGGGGCGGCCGCGCACAGTTCGGCGACCATGAACTCCATGACCCCGTTGGGGGCGGCGCGGTCACGGCGCATCAGATCCAGGGAGATGCCGTCGCGGCCCCAGGGCACGAAGGAGAGCAGGGCGAGGAGGCGGCCGTCCTCGCCGAGGGCCTCCACGAGCAGGCAGTCACCGTCGGCGGGGTCGCCGAGCCGGTCCAGGGCCATGGAGAAGCCGCGCTCGGTCTCGGTGTCGCGCCAGGCGTCGGCCTTGTCGACGATCTCCTCCATCTCCCGTTCGGTGAGGGTGGCGTGGCGGCGGATGCGGCAGGTGGCGCCGGTGCGCCGGACCCGGTGCGCGGCCTGCCGGGTCACCCGCATGTCGCGGCCGTCCAGGTCGAAGGCCGCCACGTGCACGATCGCCTCGTCGCCGAGCTGGAGGGCGCCGAGTCCGGCGCGGGCGTAGGCACGGGCGCCGTCCTCGGAGGCGCCCATCACGGCGGGCGCCCAGGCGTAGCGACGGGCCACGTCCAGCCAGGCGGCGATGGCGTGCGGCCAGGCCTCCGGGTCGCCGACCGGGTCTCCGCTGGCGAGGCAGACGCCGGCCTCGACGCGGTAGGTGACGGCGGCCTTGCCGCTGGGCGAGAAGACGACGGCCTTGTCGCGGCGGGTGGCGAAGTAGCCGAGGGAGTCCCGTTCGCCGTAGGCCGCGAGCAGGGCGCGGATGCGGGCCTCCTCGTCGTCGTGGAGGGCGGCTTCCAGGCGCTGGGAGCGGAACAGGGTGGTGGCGGCGTTGAGCAGGGCGAGGGCGCCGAGCAGGCCGAGCACGAACGTGACCTTGCGGGGCGGGCGGCCGGAGAAGGAGCCGGCCGAGACCAGTCCGCCGCACACCCGGTCGGCCGCCCAGGCCAGGTGCTGGCTCGCCGGCAGCGAGCCCGGGAACAGCAGGACGAGACCCCAGCCCAGCAGGATCGCCACGGCGAGCCCGGCCAGCAGTACACCGAGGGCCCGCCACAGGGCGGCGCGGCGCGAGGCGGCGTAGAACTCCCCGCGGGCCACGACGAGCAGGAGCAGCAGCAGGGCGCACAGCACCAGGGACGGCAGCGACTGGGCGTACAGGCCGAGGGCCACGCCGAGGACGTCGGTGAGGACGAGCACACCGAGATAGACGACGACCAGCCACCAGGCGATCTTCTTGCGGGCGGCGGTGGCGCCGGCCAGCAGGAACAGGAAGACGGCGTAGGCCAGATTGGCGCTGATCGGCACCAGCAGCAGGTCGAGGACCTGGGCGACCGGGCGGAGCAGCCGGCGCAGCGGTTCGATGAGCGCGAGCACGGCGCACAGCAGGCCGAGGGCGGCGAAGAGCGTCCCGAAGGCCTCGGGCACCCAGCCGAGGCGCCCGCCTGCGGCCGGGCGTATCGGGGCCGTCGGGTCCCTCCGGGCGTCGGGCTCGGCGCTGGCGGTCATGGTTCCGACTGTAGGAAGACGGCGCGCCCCTCGCCCGTCGAGACGAAGCAGCCGACCCGCCCCGGCACGGGTCACCTGGGCACGGGGGCACGACGCAGGGCTCCGGCACCCCGGCGGACCAGCGCCACAGAGCTACGACACCGCAGCCGGGCGGGGGCGCCGCCCGGGCAGCGCCGCAGGTAGGGCACCACGGCCTGGCGAGAGAGCCCGGACCGGCACTCGCAAGTCTCCGCCACCGCCCGCGAGGCGAAGGCGCCGCGGCCCCATCGCATGAAACTCCGGCCACCGCCGACAACGCGGCGACGCCCCGCCCGACACCGCACAGCCCGGCCACGGCCCCGACGCCAACATGCCCGGACCGGCACTCGCAGGTCTCCGACGCCGAGCGCGTCGAGGGCGAACTCGTCGGCGTCGCCAGGTTCCGCCACCGCCCACCACTGCCTGCCACGGCAGAGCGCCCCAGCCGACGCCGCAGGGCTCCGGCACCCGGCGAGCCGGCCCTGGGCGCGGGCCCGAGCGGTCGTCTCTCCGGGGGCGAAGCGGCCCGCGGCCCCGCGGCTCTGGGGGAAGCGGGGATTCCGATAGCCTCGCGTCGTGACGGAACAGCACGAGCAGCACACGCCCTCGCACCAGTTCGAGCGGGGCACGGACGGCCCGAAGGTTATCGTGGTCGGGGTGGACGGCTCCGACTCCTCGCTGCGCGCCGCGGCGTACGCGGGCGGGCTGGCCCGGCGGCAGCACGCGCTGCTGGCCGTGGTGTACGTGCAGCCGGTGCTCGCGGCCGGAGCGGCGCTCGGGGCACCGGTGGCGGAGACGACCGACGAGATCGCCGAGGACCTGGTCACCTACATCCGGGAGGCGGCCGAGCGGGTCAAGGGGATATTCGAGGTGCGCTGGGAGTTCCACACCTTCCGCGGTGATCCCTACAACGGACTGGTGAAGGCGGCCGACGAGCTGAAGGCGGACGCGGTGGTCGTCGGTGCCTCCGAGCAGGCCGGGCACCGGATTATCGGCTCGGTGGCGGTGCGGCTGGTGAAGGCGGGGCGCTGGCCGGTGACGGTGGTGCCGTGACCTCCCGGGGTTCGCGCAGCAGCAGGGCCGGCGTCGCCAGGAGCAGGACGCCGGCCAGGGCGATGGCGGCGCGTGGGCCGGTGAGGCTCGCCAGCAGGCCCCACAGGGCGGTCAGAGCGGCCGTCGTGGCCTTGCCGGCGACCGACCAGGCGGACAGGGTGCGGACGACCCGGTCGTCCGGGGTGCGCTCCAGGCGACGGGTGGCGTACACCGGGCTGTAGACGGCCGAGCAGGTGATCACCCCGAACTCCAGGACCATCACCAGCAGCAGGCCGGGCAGTCCGGGCCGGACGAAGGCCAGCCCGAGGGGCCAGACGGCGCGCAGGGTGCCCGCGGTGCGCAGCGCCCGCTGCTGTCCGTGGCGGGCGACGAGCGGGCCGGCCAGCCGGGAGCCGAGGAGGCCGCCGAGGCACGGCACGGCGAAGGCCAGGCCGTACTGCCAGGGGGCGAAGCCGAGCGGGCCGAGCATGAGGACGGCCAGCGGCGGCATGGCGACCATGATCAGGGCGTTGGCCGCGAGGTTGTTGAAGAACAGCGGCCGCAGGACCGGGCTGGTGAGAATGTGCCGCCAGCCCTCGAACAGGTCGGCGGCCCGCAGACGCTCGACGCCGGTCCGCTCGGGGCGCGGTTCTCCGCCGCCGACGGCCCGGATGCCGAGCGCCGAGAGCAGAAAGCTGACCGCGTTCGCCGCGACCGTCGTGACCGGCCCGAACAGTCCGATCGCGGCGCCGCCGAGGGGTGGTCCGAGCACCAGTGCCGTCCAGTTCGTGGACTCGAACCGGGCGTTGGCGGCGAGCAGCCGGTCGGCCGGTACGAGACCTTTCAGGAAGGCGCCGGATGCCGCGTTGAAGGTGATGTCGGCCGCCGCGACGATCACGGAGACCAGCAGGAGCTGACCGAGGCCGAGGCCGCCGAGCGCATAGGCGGCGGGGAGGGTGAGCAGGGCGGCGCAGCGGACCAGGTCCATCGCCGCCATCACCGGCCGCTTGCGCCGGAACTCCACCCATGGCCCGAGCGGCATCGCCGCCACGGCCCCCACCGCGGGCCCGGTCGCGGCGAGCAGCGCCACCTCGGCCGGCCCCGCGTGCAGCGCGAGGACCGCGATCACCGAAAACGCGTCGAAGGCGAGCCAGGTGCCGAGCGCACTCACCGCATAGGCGCCCCACAGCCACCCGAACCGCCGACCCAGCTTCACGCACAACCTCCCGTTGACCCCGGACATGAAAACCGGCAGGCCGGGCCGGAATCAAACAACCGGCGGGACGGCAGCCACAACCATCGGTTGTACGCGTACGCTGTGCCGGGTGGACCTCAAGGCCGTGCGCACCTTCGTCACCGTGGTGGAGGCCGGGCAGTTCCAGGAGGCCGCGGCCGTTCTCGGCGTCACCCAGCAGGCCGTCTCCAAGCGGATCGCGGCCCTGGAGAAGGACCTCGGGGTGCGGCTGTTCACCCGGACCGCACGCGGAGCGGAGCCGACCGTCGACGGCCAGGCGTTCCTGCCGCACGCCCGGGAGCTGCTGACGGCCGAGGAGCGGGCGCTGGCCTCGGTGCGGCCGGGCCGGCGGGCGCTGCGCGTCGACGTGCTCGGGGCCCGGCTGGCCCCGGCGGACCTGGTGCGCTCCTTCCACGAGGCACACCCCGGCACGCCCCTGGACGTGGTCACGCTCTTCGACGCGAGCACGGCCGTTGCCGCCGTGCGGGCGGGCACCATCGACGCGACCATCCGCGCGGTCACCACACGGCTTCCGGAAGGGCTGCGGGCCGTCCGGGTACTGGACGAGCCGGTGCAGCTGCTCACCGGAACGCGGCACCCGCTCGCCGGGGCCCGGTCGGTGACGCCGGCGCAGTTGGCCGGGCACCGGATCTGGATGCCGGGCCTCGTGGACGGCACCGAGTGGGCCGCGTACTACACGACCCTCGCGGCCGAGTTCGGGCTGACCATCGACTCGGCCGTCCCCGGCTTCGGCGGGGAGCCGCTGCTCGACGCGGTCGCCGGATCCGCCTCGCTCGCCACCCTCGTCAGCGAGCGGACCACGCTGTCCCGGCCCGCGGGGCACGATCTGCGGCGCATCCCGCTCGTCGATCCGACGCCGGTGTATCCGCACTCCCTGGTCTGGGCGGCGGCCAACGCCCATCCGGGGCTGGCCGCGCTGCGGGCCCATCTCGCCGCCCGGTTGCCGGCCCGGTCCGCGTTCCGCACCTGGACACCGGCCTGGGCCGTGCGTGGCGTCTTCCCAGCGGGGCGCCCCTGAGAGATCATGATCCGCCGTCAGCCGTTGCCGTCGGCGAAGAGGTGAGGCACATGGCCAGGCTCCGAGCGGGTGAGGGGATTCTCCGCCGCAAACCCATCGAACACATCGAGGAGACCGAAGTCGGCGAGGGCGCCCGGCTGGACCGTTCGCTCGGGCTGTGGCAGCTCACCGCGATCGGTGTGGGCGGCATCATCGGCGCCGGTATCTTCACGCTGGCCGGCACGGTGGCCAACGGCACGGCCGGGCCGGCGGTGCTGGTGTCGTTCCTGATCGCCGGTGTGGCGAGCGCCTGCGCGGCGCTGTCGTACGCCGAGTTCGCCGGGATGATCCCGAAGGCGGGGTCGGCGTACACGTACGGTTACGCGGTGCTCGGCGAGTTCGCGGGCTGGTTCATCGGCTGGGACCTGCTGCTGGAGTACACCGCGATCGTGGCGGTCGTCGCGATCGGCATCTCCGGCTACTTCGGCTTCCTGGTCGAGGCGATGGGCGCGAAGCTGCCGCACTGGATGCTGGGCGCGCCGGGCACCGGGGCGGGGCACCGGGTCGACCTCTTCGCGGTCGTGCTGTGTCTGCTGATCGCCTGGCTGCTGAACCTGGGCATCCGCAGCGCGGCCCGCTTCGAGACCATCGTGGTGGTGCTGAAGGTGCTGGTGGTGCTGCTGGTGATCGGAGTGGGCGTCTTCCACATCACCACGGCGAACTACCACCCGTTCTTCCCGTACGGCATCAGCGGGGCGTTCACCGGTGCGGCGACCGTGTTCTTCGCGGTGTTCGGCTACGACGCGATGTCGACCGCGGCCGAGGAGTCGAAGGACGCGCAGCGGCACATGCCGAAGGCGATCATCTACTCGCTGGTGATCTCGATGGTGCTGTACGTGGCGGCCTGTCTGGTGCTGACCGGCATGCAGAACTACCAGCACATCGACAAGGAGAGCGGCTTCGCCACGGCGTTCAAGTCGGTGGGTCTGAGCGGCATCGCGGACGTGATCGCGGTGGGCGCGATCATCGGCATCCTCACCGTGATGTTCACGTTCATGCTGGGCGTGACCCGGGTGTGGTTCTCGATGTCCCGGGACGGACTGCTGCCCAGGTGGTTCGCCAAGACCCATCCCACGCGGCACGTGCCGACCCGGGTGACCTGGATCGTCGGCGTGGCCTCGGCCGTCATCGCCGGGGTCATCCCGATCGCCGAGGCGGCCGAGCTGACCAACATCGGCATCCTGCTGGCGTTCGTGGTGGTGTGCACGGCGGTGATCGTGCTGCGCTACCGGCAGCCGGAGCTGCCGCGCACCTTCCGCACGCCGGGGATGCCGGTGGTGCCCGCGCTGGGTGTGGTGTTCTCGGTCTGGCTGATCACGTTCCTGCAGTGGCAGACCTGGGTGCGGTTCGCGGTGTGGTTCGTGATCGGCTGCGTGATCTACTTCGGGTACTCCTACCGGCGTTCGGTGCTGGCCGAGCGCCGGCCCGCGGAGTGAAGTCCGGCTGATCACTCCCCCATGACCAGGCCGTCCTTGGCGGCTCCGCGGCTGAGCACCACGTCCCGGATCCGGTCGCGCACCCCGGCCGGCTCGGTGCCGTCGGCGACGGCCCGGTTGAGGTCCAGCACGCGCCCGGTGGTGAGGTCGTACAGCTGCGGGATGAACTCGGCCCTGGTGACCCGCCAGCGGCCGCCCGGGGCGGTGGGCGGGGCGAAGGTGAAACGGCCGATCGTGGACTCGTTGCCGCGCGGGTCCGGGACGCCCTTGCCGTTGTACATCTCGCCGGCGATCTGCTGGCCCATGCCGTAGACCACCCACGTCCCGTTGACCTTCTCGTAGGCCTGCGGGACGTGGGCGTGGGTGCCGAGGATCAGGTCGATGTCCGGCCGGCCTTTGGTGGTGGAGGCGGTGAGCCGGCGGGCGAGGCCGAGCTGCAGCCGGTCCGGCGCGTCCTGCCATTCGGTGCCCCAGTGCACGGAGAGGACCACCACGTCGGCGCCGGCCCGCCGGGCGGCGCGGGCGTCGGCGATCATCCGCCGCTCGTCGATGAGGTTCACGGCCCAGGGCCGGCCGGCGGGCAGCGGGATGCCGTTGGTGCCGAAGGTGTACGCCAGGTGCGCGACCTTGGCGGGCCCGGCCTGGAGGAGGGTGACCGAGCCGGCCTCGGCCTCGCTGCGGGCGGTGCCGGCGTGTCTGAGACCGGCCTCGTCCATGGCGTCCAGGGTGCGCAGGACACCGTCGGCGCCGTCGTCCAGGGAGTGGTTGGAGGCGGTGGAGCAGCCGTCGTAGCCGGTCGCGGCGAGACCCTGGGCGATCTGCGGCGGTGTTCTGAAGGCGGGGTAGCCGGAGTACTCGCCGTCGGTGCCGTAGATGGTCTCCATGTGACACAGCGCCAGGTCGGCCCGGGAGACGACCGGTTCGACGCCGGAGAGCATGGGCCGGAAGTCGAAGCCCTCGTCGCCGGAGTCCTGGGCCGCCCGGTCGAGGACGGAGGCGTGCGGCAGGACGTCCCCGGAGGCGACGAGGGTGAAGCCGGCGGCGGCCCCGGACGGTCCTCCGCTTCCGGCCTCCTGGCGGTCATGGTTCTGGCAGGCGGCCGCGACCGCGAGGACGGCGGTGACGGCCAGGGCCATCTGTTGTCTGCGTCCGAACATCAGCTCACCCCAGAATGTCGTATTTACCGACAATGCCGTGACGGGCATATGGGTACGAATCTGGCACGCCGAATAAACAGTCCAAGCGCTGTCATTAGCCCGATCGGTGCTGTGCCGGACCGTTCGTCCGACCGTTCGCCGACGCGATCGACCGTCCGTCGCAGAGCCCTGCGCACGCCCTGTTCCCGGGCCGCGCCCTGCGCTGCCATACGGCCATGACGGCCGGAACCCCACTCGTCCACGCGACGGCGGCATCGCCCCCCAGGGCCACGACCGCCGAGCATGAACTGGCCGCGCTCCAGCGTGAGCACGGCGGACCGCTCTTCACCCTGCTGCTCAGGCTCTGCGACGGCGACCGGCAGCGCGCCGAGGACCTCGCCCAGGAGACCCTGGTGCGCGCCTGGCAGCACCCGGAGGCGCTGCACGCCGCCGGCTTCGACTCCGTACGGCCCTGGCTGCTGACGGTCGCCCGGCGGCTCGCGATCGACGCCCGGCGGGCCCGGCGGGCACGGCCTGCGGAGACCGGCGCCGAGATCCCCGAGCACGCGCGGGTGACCGCCGATCACGCCGAACGGGCCGCCGCGATGCTCGACGTCCGGGAGGCTGTGAAGACACTCACGCCGGAGCACCGTGACGTTCTGGTACTCGTGTACTTCCTCGGGGCCAGTGTGGCGGAAGCGGCGCAGACCCTCGGCGTTCCACCCGGTACGGTGAAGTCCCGCGCGTATTACGCGCTGCGTGCCCTGCGCCGGGTCCTTCCGGGTTATACGGCCGACCTGCACTGAAACCGGCAACAGAGCAAAGCTCTCGCAAAGCGCCTTGCTGTGGCCCCCGTTCGGGCAATGGGCTGTCCTCATCCGCGTTCCGGGCGGGCCGGGGCCATGACCCCGACGGAGCCCGGGCGACGCGCACGCACCGGAGGAAGGGCAGGAAGGGATGCTGCACAGAGGGCACGAGAGCACGGACGGCACCGACGGCGGTGAACTGGCCGTCCCCATGGCCTGGATGTACGCCGAGTACATCGCCGACGAGCTGCTGCGCACGGGCGATCTGATGCCGCCTACGTCCTTCGAGTTCCGGGCCGGCCGGGACGCGCTGGCGCTCACCGTCTTCCTGTCCGACACCGACGGGGAGCTGTCCGGCATCCGGGTGATCTCCCAGCTGGAGCACTGGCTGTCGCTGACCGCCTACGACCAGCCGTGGCGGGACTGGGTGCGCGAGCGCATGGCCGAGCTCGCCGACCTGGCCGGGCGGTCCGGCACCCGGTCGCCCGACCTGGCTCTCGCGGCGGACGCCTGGCGCTGGCTGGAGGAGACGGAGCTGCTCGCGCCGGACCTGGACGCGGTCCCGGGCGGCGGTGCGGTGACCGGCGAGGACGACGGGCCGAAGGTGTGGACCCCGGCGTGGCGGCTCGGGCTGCCCCTGGGGCACCTCGCGATCCACCTGTTCTGACCCTCCGCCCAGGTCCTTTCCGAAGTTTTCCGCGATCGGACCAATCCGCGGGCCGCGCGGCTCCGAATCTCCTGTCCGGGATTCTGCGGTGGCTTGAGTGATTCGGCTGTCGGCTGCGTACGGATGGGTGCACGGAGTAACCCCACCCGCACCCATCGGCACGAGGATTCGGCATGAGGTCCCTGGAAAGGCATCGCGACGTCGGCGCGTACGCGCTCGGCGTGCTGGACGAGGCGGAGGCCTTCCGCTTCGAGGACCACCTCATGGAGTGCCCCCAGTGCGCGGCACGGGTGACCGAATTCGGGCCGGCCACCCGGCAGTTGATGCTGTACCGCCGGGCCACGCCGCGCTTTGTGCACCCCATGGCACAGCCCGGCCCCCGGCTGCTGGACCGGCTGCTCGGCGAGGTCGCGCACCGGCAGCGGGCGCGCCGCCGGCGCTTTCTGTACGGTCTGGCCGCCTCCGTGGTGCTGGCGGTCGCCGGCCCGGGGATCGTGGCCTTCACCGCCCATCAGGAGCCGGCCGAGCACGTCACCGCCGCGACCGATCCGAGGACCGGCGTGTGGGCCGAGGTCACGGCGGACGACGGGGACACGGGCAGCCGGCTGCTGCTACGGGTGAAGGACGGCACCGGCCCCCATGCCTGCCGGCTCGTCGTCGTGGGTCAGGACGGCACCGAGCAGGTCGCCGGCAACTGGATGGAGCCCGGCCACGGCACCGGCACCTTCACCACGCTCGGCGCGTCCACGATGCATCCCGAGGAGATCGCCCGCTACGACGTGCGCACCGAGGACGGACAGCGCCTGGTCTCCGTCGAGGCGCCGCGGTGACACCGGGGCTCATTTCAGCAGCCGCGACAGTCTGCGGTCCGCCAGGGGCTTGCCGCCCGTCTGGCAGGTGGGGCAGTACTGCAGCGAGGAGTCACTGAAGGAGACCTCGCGGATGGTGTCGCCGCACACCGGGCACGGTTCGCCGGTGCGGCCGTGGACCCGCAGTCCGCTCTTCTTCTCGGACTTCAGCCGTCCGGCGGCCACGCCCCGGGAACGCTCGACCGCCTCGGTGAGCGTGCCGCGCAGTGCCTCGTAGAGCCGGCGGGTCTCCTCGGGGGTCAGGGAGGCGGCGAGCTTGAACGGGGACATCTTCGCGGCGTGCAGGATCTCGTCACTGTAGGCGTTGCCGACGCCGGCGATCAGGGACTGGTCGCGCAGGGCGCCCTTCAGCTGCCGTCTCTCGTCCGTGAGCAGGGCGGCGAACCGCTCCTCGGCGAAGTCGGCCGCGAGCGGGTCAGGGCCGAGCCGGGCGATGCCCTCGACCTGCCGAGGGTCACGCACCACGTACACCGCGAGGCGCTTTTGGGTGCCGGCCTCGGTGAGGTCGAAACCCGCGCCGTTGTCGAGGGCCAGGCGCAGGGCGAGCGGGCCCTTGCCCGGCTTGGGCGGGCCGTCGGGCAGCCGGTCCTTCCACTGCAGCCAGCCGGCCCGGGCCAGGTGGGTCACCAGGTGCAGCCCGCTGTCCGCCGCCAGGTCCAGGAACTTGCCGTGCCGGCGCACGGCCGTCACCGCACCGCCCTCGAGGGCGGTGACCGGAGGGTCGTACGTCTTCAGGACGCTGACGGCGACCGGCAGCACCCGCGCCACCCGGCGGCCGGCCAGGTGCTCGGTGAGGAAGTCCTTGAGCGCTTCTACCTCGGGCAGTTCCGGCATACGTCCAGAGTGCCATCCGGTACTGACAACTCCCCGTGGTGAACCGCGTCAGTCATCGCGGCGGAACTCGCACCACACGGCCTTGCCGCCGCCGCGCGCCTCCACGCCCCAGGCGTCGGCGAGGCGTTCCACGAGGAGCAGGCCCCGGCCCGAGACGCCCTCCTCCCCCGCCTCGCGGCGGCGCGGCAGGGCGCTGGAGGAGTCCTCGACCTCGATCCGCAGCCGCCGGTCGCCGTCGCCGAGGGCCCGCAGGGTGACGATCGCGGAGCCCTCGGTGTGCATCAGCGCGTTGGTGATCAGCTCGTCGGCGACCAGCTCGATCTCGTCGGCGCGGTCCCGGTAGCCCCAGGAGCGCACCGCGGCCCGGATCAGGTGCCGGGCCTGGGTGAGGGCCTCGGGGTCGCCCGAGCCCACGTGCTGCTGGAGCCGTCCGCCGGCCCGCGGGGCCTGCGGGACGCGCCGGCGCAGCAGGAGCAGCGCCACGTCGTCGTCACCGCCCCGCTCCTCGGCCAGCTGGATCAGCCGGTCGGCCAGCGCCCCCACGTCCTCGGGACCGTCCGTGACGAGCGCCGTCAGGCGGCGCATGCCGTCGTCGAGGTCGGCGCCGGGCTTCTCGACGAGCCCGTCGGTGCACAGCAGCAGGGTGTTGCCGGGATCGAGTTCGAGGGTGGAGACGGGGTACTCGAGGCGGCCGAACTCGGCGGACAGGCCGAGCGGCAGCCCGCCCTCGACCAGGACCCGGTGGCAGGTGCCGTCGCCCTGCCGGATCAGCGGGTCGATGTGCCCGGCGCGGACCGCCTGCACCACGCCGGTGGACAGGTCGGCCTCGGCGTACAGGCAGGTGGCGAAGCGGTCGGTGTCGAGCTCGTGCAGGAAGACCGAGGCGCGGGCCATCACGGTGGCCGGCGGGTGCCCCTCGGCGGCGTAGGCGCGCAGCACGATCCGCAGCTGGCCCATGACCGCCGCCGCGTGCGTGTCGTGGCCCTGGACGTCGCCGATGACCGCGCCGACCCGGCCGCCGGGCAGCGGTATCAGGTCGTACCAGTCGCCGCCGATGTCCCGGCCGAGGGTGCCCCCGGCGGTGCCGGCGCGGTAGCGGACTGCCGTGTCGGCGCCGCGGACGCTGGGGATGGTGCGGGGCAGCATGGCCTGCTGGAGGCTCTGGGCGACGTCCTTCTCCTGCTCGTAGAGCATGGCGCGCTGCAGGCTCTGCGCGATGCTGGAGCCGAGCGCGACCAGGACCGCGCGCTCCTCGCTGGAGAAGCCGCGGCGATCGCTGTACAGCAGGCCCATCCCGCCGATCGGGCGGGCCTGGGCGATCAGCGGCAGATAGGCGGCCGAGGTGATGTGCAGGTCGGTGATGTACGGCCAGAGGATCGGGTAGCCCTCCGCGAACTCCTCCGGGGACTCGATGAAGCGCGGGACGAGCGTGCGGACGACCTCGCTCATCGGGTACGGCTCGTCGATCCGGGTGACCTGGGTGCCGGGGACGGAGGCACCGGCGGGCCCCTCGGCGACGAGCCGGATCCGGCCGGCCTCCACCAGTCCCATCACCAGGCTGGCCGCGCCGAGGTGACGGATGCCGTGGGTGTCCTTGAGGGCGTCGATGACGTCCTGGACGCTGCGGGCGTGGGCGAGGGCGGCGGAGACGGCCTGGACGACGTTCGTCTGCTGGCGGAAGGCCTCGTTCTGGACGGCCCGCAGGCTGCGTTCCGCGCTGTCGGCGAGTTCCTCGGTGGCGTCGCGGACGATGCCCACGACCCTGCGCGGGCGGCCGGTGGCGTCGCGGCGGATGTAGCCCTGGGTGTGGGTCCAGCGCGGGGTGCCGTCGCGGCAGCGGATGCGGAAGTAGGTGCCGTAGTTCTCGCTGCCGTCCTTGATGGCTCGCGCCACCGCCGCGTCCAGCCGGGCCGCCTCGGGCGGCGGCACCCGGACGGCCAGCGACTCGGGGCGACCGTCGAATTCCTCGGGCAGCAGGTCGAACACCTCGTACGCCTGGGTGTCCATGTGGAACAGACCCGTGTCCAGGTCCCAGTCGAAGGTGCCCATGCGGTTGAGCGCCAGGATCGGATCCGGGTGGGCGGGCCAGTCCGCCGGCAGTGACACGGCACTCGCTCCCCGCTCTGCCATGGGCCCACCTTGCCAGGATTCGTGCGATTCTTCGACCTGATCGTCCGATCGACTCCAGGCCGTACGCGGCCGGCTCAGCCGTCGGGGAGATCCGTGGGGGCGGCGGCCCGGTCGGAGGGGGCGGGTGGGCTCAAGCCGGCGCGCGGGCCCGGGCCGTCGAGGGGGCCGGCATGGAGGGGCCGGGGCGCGGTGGTCCGCGCGGCGAGCGGGTCCGGTGCCGTGGAGACGAGGGCCGCCGGCGGCCTGCCGGTCGTACCCGGCGGGGACACCGGCCCGCTCCGCCGGGGAGGGGGCGGGGCCGCGGTGGCGCCGGCAGGCGCCGGTACGACCCGGTCGTTACGCACGTCGTGGCCGATCCGGCGCTGGATCCAGGTGCGGGTCTCGGCGTTGACGATCGTGAGGGTGGTGACGGCCCGGGGCGCCGGCGTCACCGCGATGACCTGGCCGGGCCGGTAGCCGTTCCACGCGCTGCCGCGGGCGCCCAGGCCGCCGCGGGCCGGCGCGGGCCGCCCCAGCGGGTTGCCGCAGGCGCAGCGCACGCGGGGCACGCCCCGGTCGTCGACGAGGACCGCGGTGCCGGCCTGGAGCACCGCCTGGTGGACGACCGCCTGCCCTGCGCGGTAGCCGTGGCTGGTGACCCGGGTGTCGGCGCGCAGCACCACCGGGGTCAGGCCGCGCAGATAGCCGGGCAGGCCGCTCGCGGGGACACCGGCCGCGCGGGCGAAGGCGTCACCCCGGGCCCGGTCCGTCGTCAGGTACCCGATCTGCCGCTCGACGTCACAGCCGGCGACGCCCGCCGTACCGCCGTACAGGCCGGGGGTGGCGCCGGACAGGACGCGCACCGCGTCCCCGGGTGCGGCGACCAGCGCGGCGCGCAGCGCCGGCCCGGAGGAGGAGGCGAGGGGTGGCCCGGTGGCACCGGCCCCCCGTGTGGCGGGGGCGGTGGCGCTGCCCGCGTCGGGTGGGCCCGGCGCGGTGGCCCCGGTGACCGTGGAGCCGGTGAAGGGATCGGGGCCCCTGGCCGCCGCGGGCAGGAGGTAGACCTCCTCACCCAACCGGACCGCCCTGACGCCGGGGCGGAAGCAGCCGGCGACGAGGAGCGCCACCGAGAGGGCGCAGACCATGACGATGGATCCGGTGGGTATCCGCACCGTACACTCCCCATCACTGTGGGTGACTTCTCCCCATTGTGTGCATCGCTCCCGTGGGGCTGGCAACTCGGGGAAGGTCATGAGAGGACGACACCGGCGTTCAGCCGCGACGAAGGGCGCGCACAGCCGTGAACTGGTTCACCGCTCCCGACTACTGGCTGAGCCGGCTGGTCTTCCAGCGGGCTCTGGCCGCCCTGTACGTGGTCGCGTTCCTGACGGCGGCCCTGCAGTTCCGTGCCCTGCTGGGCGAACGCGGCATGCTGCCGATCCCCCGGTTCGTGGCGCGGGTCCCCTTCAAGCGGGCCCCGAGCCTGTTCCATCTGCACTACTCCGACCGCTTCTTCGCGGGCTGCGCGTGGGCCGGCTGCACGGTGTCGGCGGCCCTGCTCGCCGGCGCGGACTCGCTGCTGCCGCTCTGGGCCGGGATCCTGCTGTGGCTGGTGCCGTGGGCGCTGTATCTGTCGATCGTCAACGTGGGCCAGACCTGGTACGCGTTCGGCTGGGAGTCACTGCTGCTGGAGACGGGCTTCCTGGCCGCGTTCCTCGGCAACGGCGAGGTGGCGCCGCCGGTCGTGGTGCTGTTCCTGCTGCGGTGGATCCTGTTCCGGGTGGAGTTCGGCGCCGGGCTGATCAAGATGCGGGGCGACGCGTGCTGGCGGAAGCTGACCTGCCTGGACTACCACCACGAGACCCAGCCCATGCCGGGCCCGCTGAGCTGGTTCTTCCACCATCTGCCGAAACCGCTGCACCGGGTGGAGGTGGCCGCCAACCACGTCACGCAACTGGTGGTGCCGGTGCTGCTGTTCACGCCGCAGCCGATCGCGTCGGCCGCCGCCGCCCTGATGATCGTCACCCAGCTGTGGCTGGTGCTGTCGGGCAACTTCTCCTGGCTGAACTGGATCACCATCGTGCTGGCGCTGTCCGCGCTGCGCATCCCCGCCTCCGCGCCGTCCGTGCCGTCGGCGCCGCTGTGGTACGAGGTCCTGGTGCTGGCGGTCGGCGCGTTCCTGCTCTTCCTGAGCCACCGCCCGGTGGTGAACATGATCTCCCGCCGCCAGATCATGAACCGCTCCTTCGATCCGCTGCACCTCGTGAACACCTACGGCGCGTTCGGCAGCGTCAGCCGGGTCCGCTACGAGGTGGTGGTCGAGGGCACGCTGGACGACGTACCGCGTGAGGACTCGGACTGGCGGGAGTACGCCTTCCGGGGCAAGCCCGGTGACACCCGGCACTGGCCGCGCCAGTTCGCCCCGTACCATCTGCGCCTGGACTGGCTGATGTGGTTCGCGGCGCTGTCCCCGGGCTACGCCGGCGACTGGTTCGGCGGTCTGGTGGAGCGGCTGCTGGAGAACGACCGCGACACGCTGCGCCTGCTGCGCCGCTCCCCCTTCCCGCCGGACACCCCGCCCCGCTATGTCCGGGCCCGCCTCTTCCGCTACCGCTACACCACCTGGCGCGAGCTGCGGGAGTCGGGCGCGTGCTGGGAGCGCACGTATGTGCGTGAGTACATGCCGCCCACCCGGCTGGCGGGGGTGGCTCAGAGGTCGTAGGCGCGGGTGGCGGTGCCCTCGAACACGGCCGTCCGCTCCGCCGCGTCGAGGTCTGCCGTCAACTCCCGTGCGATGTCGCAGACTTGGCCGTAACTGGCGGCCAGGGTGCACACCGGCCAGTCGGAGCCGTACATCAGGCGGCCGGGGCCGAACACCTCCAGGGCCGTGTCCGCGTAGGGCCGCAGGCCGGCGATGGACCAGGTGGCGGGGCCGGCCTCGGTGACCAGGCCGGAGAGTTTGGCGACGGTGTTGGGCAGGGCGGCCAGTGCGCGCAGGGCGGAGGCCCAGGGTGCGTGTTCCCCCGCCGCGATCGGCGGTTTTCCCAGGTGGTCCAGCACGAAGGTCAGCTGGGGCAGGGACGCGGCGGCCTCGGTGCAGGCCGGGAGCTGGTGGGGCAGCACGACGAGGTCGTAGACGAGGCCCGCGTCGGCCACGGCCGCGAGCCCGCGGCGGACCTCGGGCCGCAGCAGCCACTCCGGGTCCGGCTCGTCCTGGACCTGGTGCCGGATGCCCTTCAGGAACGCTCCGCCGGGCAGTTCGCGCAGGCGGGCCAGTTCCTCGGCGATGCCGGGTCGGGTGAGGTCGGTCCAGCCCACGACTCCGGCGATCAGCTCGTGCCGGGCCGCCAGGGCGAGGAACTCCGGGGTCTCCTCGGCCACGGTGACCGTCTGGACGAGGACGGTACGGTCCACTCCGGCCGCGCGGGCCTCCGGTTGCAGGTCCGCGAGCGTGAAGTCGCGCCTGAGTGGGCTGTGCGGGGGGATCCAGTCCTGGTCCCGTGCCGAGAGGTCCCAGACGTGGTGGTGGGCGTCGACGGTCACGGCAGCTCCCAGACGACGGGCAGTCCGGCGTCCGCGCCGCCGGCGGAGTAGTCGTGCACCACGTCGAGCAGCTCGGCCATGCGGGCCTGCCAGGCGATGTTGACCGGCAGCTTCTCCAGCTCGGCGAGCAGACGGGCGTAGTCCTCGCAGTCCAGGACGTGGAACAGGTCGGTCCGGCTGCGCCAGATGGTCCAGGAGGTGGCACCGGCGGCGCGGATGGCCTCGGTGAGTTCCTCCGGCACCTCGCGGTGCGCGGCCTCGTACTCCGCGATCCGGTCGGCGCGGACCTTGGTGTGCAGGGCGATCCTCATGAGGGGCCCTCCTCTCGGGGCATCAGGCCGCACTCCCGCAGCTCCTGCCAGAACGGCGCGGGGACGCCGGCCGCGAACTGGTCGGCGCAGTCGTGGACTTCGGACGCCGAGCGAGGTCCGGGCAGGACGCAGGCGACGGCCGGGTGGGCGGACGCGAAGGCCAGCGCGGCGGCCCGCAGGGTGGTGCCGTGCCGCTCGGCGACCGCCTTCATGCGCAGGGCGCGGTCCAGCAACTCGCCCGGTGCGCGGGTGTAGTCGTACGTCGACGCGGGCGTCGGCTCCGCCAGCAGACCCGAGTTGAAGACACCGCCGAGGACCACCGGCACCCCGCGCTCGGCGGCCGCCGGCAGCAGCCCGGTGGCGGCGCTCTGGTCGAGCAGGGTGTAGCGGCCCGCGCACAGGACCACGTCCACGTCGGTGTCGTGGACGAACCGGGTGAGCATCCCGGCCTGGTTCATGCCCGCGCCGATCGCGCCGACGACGCCTTCGGCGCGCAGCTTCTCCAGGGCCGGGTAGCCCTCGCGGAACGCCTGCTCGGCGTGGTCGTCGGGGTCGTGCAGGTAGACGATGTCGACCCGGTCCAGGCCGAGGCGGGTCAGGCTCGCCTCCAGGGTGTGGCGGATGCCGTCGGCGCTGAAGTCCCACACGCGGCGGTACGTGGCGGGTACGCAGAAGCCGTGGGCCAGGTCGTCGCCGGTGCCGTCGGCGGGGTCGAGGCGGCGGCCGACCTTGGTGGAGAGGCTGTAGTGGGCGCGGTCGTAGTGCCGCAGGGCCGCGCCGCGCCGGCGTTCGGACAGGCCGAGGCCGTAGTGCGGGGCGGTGTCGAAGTAGCGGATGCCGCGCTGCCAGGCGGCCCGTACCGTCTCCCCCGCCTGCTCGTCGTCCAGCGGGGCGTAGAGGTTGCCGAGCGCCGCCGCGCCGAAGCCCAGCGGGGTGACCTCGACGCCGCTGCGCCCGAGGGCGGTCACCGGCCGCCCGCCGGGCGGAGCCTGAGGCCCTGCATGCCGCCGTCGACAGCGAGGGCCGTCCCGGTGGTGGCGCCGGACAGGGGGCTCGCCAGATAGGCGATGGCGCCCGCCACTTCGGCGGCCGAGACCAGTCGGCCGGTGGGCTGGCGGGCTTCGAGGGCGGCGCGTTCAGCGGCCGGGTCGGGCGCCGCGTCCAGCAGCCGGCCGATCCACGGGGTGTCCGCCGTACCGGGGTTGACGCAGTTGACGCGGATGCCCTCGCGGACGTGGTCGGCGGCCATCGCGAGGGTGAGGGAGTACACGGCGCCCTTGGTGGCGCTGTACAGGGCGCGCCGGGGCAGTCCGGCGGTGGCGGCGATGGAGCAGGTGTTGACGATCGCCGCACGGTCCGAGCGGCGCAGGTGCGGGAGGGCGGCGCGGGCGGCGCGGACCATGCCGAGGACGTTGACGTCGAAGACGTGCCGCCACTCGGAGTCGTCGTTGTCCTCGACGGTGCCCTGGGCGCCGATCCCCGCGTTGTTGACCAGGACGTCCAGACCGCCGAGGTCCTCGGCGGCCCGCTCGACGGCCGTGCGCACCGAGGCGTCGTCGCTGACGTCGGCGCGGTACGCCAGGAGCGGCTTGTCGACGCCCGTGGTGTTCCGGTCGAGGACGGCGACCCGGGCGCCGCGGGCGGCGAGGAGGTCGGCGGTGGCCCGGCCGATGCCGGACGCGCCGCCGGTGACCAGGGCCCTGAGACCCTCGAAGTCGCTCATGCGGCCTGTCCCTTCTGGGTGTCGGGGTCGGCGGCCCAGTAGCCGCCGCCGGGGAACGTGTACCGGGCGAGGGACTCCGGGCGCAGGGCGGCGGAGTAACCGGGCGCGGTGGGTGCCGTGTAGTGGCCGTCGCGGATGACGACCGGGGTGACGAAGTGCTCGTGGAGGTGGTCGACGTACTCGATGACCCGGTCCTCGGTGGTGCCCGAGACCGCCAGGTAGTCGAACATCGAAAGGTGCTGGACGAGTTCGCACAGGCCGACGCCGCCCGCGTGCGGGCAGACGGGCACGCCGAACTTGGCGGCGAGCAGCAGGATCGCGAGGTTCTCGTTGACGCCGGCGACGCGGGCGGCGTCGATCTGGACGATGTCGAGGGCGCCCGCCTGCAGGAGCTGCTTGAAGACGATCCGGTTGTGCACGTGTTCGCCGGTGGCGACCTTCACCGGGGCCACGGCGCGGCGGATCGCGGCGTGGCCGAGGACGTCGTCGGGGCTGGTGGGCTCCTCGATCCAGTACGGGCCGAACTCGGCGAGGGCCTTGGTCCAGCGGATCGCCTCGTCCACGTCCCAGCGCTGGTTGGCGTCGACGGCGAGCCGGATGCCCGGTCCGACGACGGCTCGGGCGACCCGGCAGCGTCTGATGTCGTCGTCGAGGTCGGCGCCGACCTTGAGCTTGATCTGCGTGAAGCCGTCGGCGACGGCCTGCGCGGCGAGCCGGCTCAGCTTGTCGTCGTCGTAGCCGAGCCAGCCCGGGGAGGTGGTGTAGGCGGGGTAGCCGCGCTCCAGCAGCCGGGCCCGGCGCTCCGCGGCGCCTTCCCTGCCCCGCCTCAGCAGGCCGAGTGCCTCGGCGGGGGTGAGCGCGTCCGCGATGTACCGGAAGTCGATCTGCCGGACCAGCCACTCGGGCTCGGCGTCGGCGAGCAGCTGCCACAGCGGCTTGCCGGCCCGCCGGGCGGCGAGGTCCCAGACGGCGTTGACGACGGCCCCGATCGCCATGTGCATCACGCCCTTCTCGGGGCCGAGCCAGCGCAGCTGGCTGTCGCCGATCAGGTCCCGCAGGAGCGAGCCGGGGTCGGCGCACAGCTCGGCCACGTCGCGGCCGAGCACATGGTCCCGCAGGGCGTCGATCGCGGCGACCTGGACGTCGTTGCCCCGCCCGATGGTGAAGACGAACCCGTGTCCCTCGTGCCCGTCGGTGGCGTCGGTGCGCAGCACGGCGTAGGCCGCCGAGTAGTCGGGGTCCGGGTTCATCGCGTCGGAGCCGTCCAGCTCGCGCGAGGTGGGGAAACGGATGTCGTGGGTGTCGACCGCGGTGACGCGGGCGGGGGCCTGGGACACTGAAGTCCTTTCGGTCAGCGGTGGTTGACTGTCCGTCAGTCCTGGGCTCGGCCCGTCGTCACACGGGCGATCATGAGGGCGACGAGGATGATCCCGCCGTAGATGGCCTGGATCCAGAACGAGGGCACCTGGGCGAGGGTGAGCAGGTTCTGTACGACGCCCAGGAGCAGGACGCCGGTCAGGGCGCCGAACATGGTGCCCTTGCCGCCGTCGAGACCGATGCCGCCGATCACCGCGGCCGCGAACACCGTGAAGATCATGTTCTGGCCCTGGTTGGCACTGATCGCGCCGACGTACCCGGTCTGCAGCAGGCCGCCGACCGAGGCGAGCACGCCCGCGACGACGTACACGCCGAGCATGACCCGGTCCACCCGGACCCCGGCCGCGCGGGCGGCGTCCGCGTTGCCGCCGATCGCGTACAGGGCGCGGCCGGTGCGGTGGTACTTCAGCACGAACCCGGCGGCCGCGAAGGCGAGGGCGGCGAGCCACACGGACAGGGGGACGTTGACGAAGGTGGTGGTGGCCAGCGAGGAGAAGCTGTCGGGCATGCCGAACAGGGTCTTGCCCTTGGTGGCGCCGACCAGCAGGCCGCGCAGCACGATGAGCATCGCGAGGGTGACGATGAACGCGTTGAGCCGGAACTTCACGACGAGGACGCCGTTGAAGGCGCCGATGGCCGCGCCGACCACGGGAACGGCGAGCAGGGCGAGTCCGGCCGGGAAGCCGGTGCCCCAGCCGGACTGGCTCGCGGGCAGCACCAGCAGGGCGCCGACGGCCGGTGCGATGCCGACCACCGACTCCAGGGACAGGTCGAACCTGCCGGTGATCAGCACGAGGGACTCGGCGAGGACGACCATCGCGAGCGCGGCGGAGGCGCCGAGGATCGAGATCAGGTTCCGCTCGGTCAGGAAGGAGTCGTTGACCGCCGTGCCGAGCACCATGAGCAGCAACAGGGCCGGTACCAGGGCGAGTTCGCGGGCCCGGCGGAGCAGGACGGCCCGGGCCGAGCGGGCGTCGGGGGTCTTCGGGGGCGCGAGCGGCGGGGCGGCCCGGGTGTCAGCCATGGTCAACTCCTTCGATGGAGGCGATCAGCTCGTGGTCACGCCAGCCCGCCGGGTGCTCGGCGACGACACGGCCGTGGAAGAGGACGAGGACGCGGTCGCAGCGGCGCAGGTCGTCGAGTTCGTCGGAGACGACGAGGACGGCGGTGCCGTCGTCGCGGGCGCTGTCCATGCGGGCGAGCAGCGACTCCTTGGACTTCACGTCGACACCGGCGGTGGGGTTGATCAGCACCAGCAGGCGGGGGTCGGAAGCGAGGGCGCGCGCCATCACCACCTTCTGGGCGTTGCCGCCGGACAGGTCGGAGACGGGCTGGTCGGGGCCCTCTGCGTGGATGTCGAGGCGATCGATCAGGCCGGCGGCGAAGCGACGCCGTGCGTCGGTGGCGACGAAACCGGCCCGGCCGAGCCGGTCCAGCACGCTCAGCGTGACGTTGTCGCCGATGCTCATGCCGGACACCAGCCCCTGCTCGTGCCGGTCGCGCGGCACACAGCCGACCCCGGCCCGCAGTGCGGCCCGTACGTCACCGAACGGCAGTTCCTCGCCGTCGAGCCGGGCGGTGCCTCCGGCCGGAACGTGCAGTCCGGCGAAGGACTCGGCCAGCTCGGTCTTGCCGCTGCCGCTGGAGCCGGCGAGCCCGACCACCTCGCCGCGACGGACGGTGAGATCGACGTCCTGGTACGCCGGTGAGGTGAGCCCGCGGGCCTCCAGCAGGACGGGGGCACGGGCGTCGGCTGCCCCTCGCCGCACGGCCTGCTCGGCGACGGACTCCCCTGCCATGGCCTCCACCAGCGCCGCCTTCGGCAGTTCGGCGACGGGGGCGGTGGTGATCCAGCGGGCGTCGCGGAGCACGGTGACCGCCTGGCAGACCTCGTACACCTCCTGGAGGTGGTGGGAGATGAACAGGAAGGTGACACCGGAGTCCTGCAGGGAGCGCATACGGGTGAAGAGCCGCTCGATCTCGCGGTTGTCGAGCTGGGCGGTGGGTTCGTCCAGCACGATGAACCGGGCGCCGAAGCTCAGCGCCCGTGCGATCTCGACCATGTGACGGTCCTCGACCCTCAGGTCGGCGGTGCGTGCCTCAGGGTCGACGCGCACGTCCCAGGTGGCGAGGAGTCCGGCGGCCTCGCGGCGCAGCCGGCGCCAGCTGATGACGCCGCGGCCGGTCGGCTGCCGGTTGAGGAACAGGTTCTCGGCGACCGTCAGCTCGGGGACGACCGTGGGTTTCTGGTAGACGCAGGCGACCTTGCGGCGCCAGGCGTCCCGGTCGGCGAGCGGTGGCGCGGGCTCGCCGTCGAAGCGGACGGTGCCCGCGTCCGGGGCCTGGAGGCCGGTGAGGACGTTCACCAGCGTGGACTTGCCGGCGCCGTTGCGGCCGACCAGGGCGTGCGACTCACCGGGCCGGACGGTGAGCCGGCCGTCGGCGAGGGCGAGGGTGGGGCCGTACCGTTTGACGACGCCTTCGGCTTGCACGAGCGGTGTACTCATTTGACCGTGTTGCCCCACAGCTTGGGGTCGTCGACGTTGTCCTTGGTGACCAACGGCGCGGGCAGCTGGTCCTCCAGGATGCCGCCGGGCAGCTTCACGATCGTGGAGCCGTGGTCCGTCGGGCCGGGCTCGAACGTCTTCCCCGCCATCGCCGCCTTGATGTAGGAGAGGCCGTACTTGGCGTAGGCGTCGGCGGGCTGGGAGACCGTGGCGTCGATCTCGCCCTTGCGGATCGCGTCGAACTCCTGCGGGATGCCGTCGTTGGAGACGATCGCGATGTGGCCCTTCTGCCCGGCCGGTTTCAGCATGTTCTTGGACTTGAGCGTCTGCAGGGTCGGTGCGAGATAGACGCCGCCGGCCTGCAGGTAGATGCCCTTGATGTCGGGGTTGGCGTTGAGGAGCGTGTCGAGTCTGGCGGCGGCGGTGTCGGACTCCCACTTGGCGGGGATCTCCAGCACCTTGAGCTTCGGGTACTTCTTCTTCACGCAGGACCGGAAGGCCTCGGAGCGGTCACGGCCGTTGACCGAGGCGAGGTCGCCCATGATCTGCACGACCTTGCCGCTGCCGACGTGCTGTCCGAGGTAGTCGCAGGCCTTCTCGCCGTAGGCCACGTTGTCGGCCCGCACCACCATGGCGACCTTCCCCTTGTCGGGCGCGACGTCCACGGCGACCACCGGGACGCCCTTGCGTTCGGCCTGGTCGAGTCCGGCCTCGATGGCGGCGCTGTCCAGCGGGGCGACGACCAGCCCCTTGACGCCCTGGGTGAGTTCGTTGTCGATGTCGGTGATCTGCTGCGAGGGGTCGCTGTTGGAGTTGACCGTCTTCAGCACCTCGACGCCCTCGGACGTGGCCATCTTGGGCACGTAGTCGTTGTACGACTGCCAGAACGGCGAGGTGAGCAGCGGCAGGATCACACCGACCTTGCCGGTGCCGCCGCTGCCCGCGCCCGCGGTGTCCTTGGTGCTGCCGCAGGCGGCGAGCATGAGCGAGGCGCCGGCGGCGAGGGCCGCCGCGCCGATGATCCGGGACCTGCTGCGCTTCCTGACAGTGCTGGCGGCCATTTCGCGGCTCCTCGTCGAGGGTGTTCGAGCAGACGCCGCATACTTATCAGACCACTTGAGCGTGACAACACCCTCGTGCAGGAGAAAGTCCCCCAGATTGCGCTTAGTGGTCGGACCACTCCCGTGGATACACTGCGACGCACCCGGCGACTGGAGGAGCGGCGTGGACGAGGCAGCCCCACAGAAGGGCACGGTGACCCAGCGCGCCGTCGAGGAGATCAAGGCGCTGATCGCCGAGGGCCGGCTGGAGCCGGGCCAACGGCTGCCCACCGAGCGGGATCTCGCGGCCCGGCTGGGCATCTCCCGCAGCTCGATGCGGGAGGCGATCCGCGCGCTGACCGTGATGGGGGTGCTGGAGGCGCGGCACGGCTCCGGGATCTACGTCACCGCGCTGGAGGCCGGCGACCTGCTGGAGACCTTCGGCGTGGTCGCGGACCTGTCCCGGGGACCGCGCCTGGTGGAGCTGCTCGAGGTGCGCCGGATCCTGGAGTCGACCGCGACCGCACTGGCCGCCGCGCGCATCACCGAGGACCAACTCGCCGCCGTCGGGGAGCACTTGGCCGCGATGAACGCCACCGACGACCCCGAGGAGATCCTCGCGCACGACCTCGCCTTCCACCGCGAGATCGCCGCCGCCGCGGGCAACGAGACCATGGCCGCCATCCTGGAGGGCCTGTCCTCGCGCACCTTCCGGGCGCGCGTCTGGCGCGGCTACCAGGAAGAGGGCGCCTTCACCCGCACCCGGCGCGAACACGCCGCCATCCACCGCGCCCTGGCCGCCCGCGACCCGGAGGCGGCGCGCGCGGCGGCAGCGGCCCATGTGGGCGAGGTGGAGGAGTGGCTGCGGACGCAGCTCGGGGGGTGAGGGCGGGGTACGTCCCGTTGTGGACGACGGCTCGGCGAGCGCCGTCCACAACGGGACGTGCCGGTCAGAACGTGACGGTCAGAACGTGACGGTCGCGTGGAGGAGGCGGTGGTCCGAGAGCGCGGGGTCCACGACCTCGCAGCCGTAGCTCGGGCCGGCCGGACCGAAGATGTAGTCGATCTTGTTGTTGCCGTCGGTCGGCGCACCGGTGTGCGGCGCGTCCGGGGTGGCCTGGCCGCACTCCTGGCGGGAGGTGTAGAGGCTCGACAGCACGGAGACGTCGGCCGTGGTCGTGTTCAGGTCACCGCCGTAGAAAGGCGTGTACCCGGAGGTCTTCAGGCCGTCGACGATGGAACGGAGCTTGTCGGCCTGCTGGGGGCGGAACTTGTTGTCCGGGTCGTCACCCTCCTGCTTGCCGTTGACGAAGTAGGAGCCGCTGCTGAAGTGGGCGTTGCAGTAGACCGTGCCGTCGTCGGGAACGGTCGCGCACAGCGCGGGCCGCTGCTCCTTCAGGTCGGGCGAGGGGAGCGTGTAGCCCCGGTACCAGGTGTTGGTGTCCTTGACCGCGAGAGCGATGCCGAACGCACCCCGGTCCGCGCCGGTCTTGCTGTCCATGCAGCTCTTCTGGGCCATGAGGACCGAGTCCGTCGACCCGTTCTCGTCGATGACCTTGTAGTAGGTGGGGGCGAACCGCACGTCCCAGCCGCCGCCCAGGTGGCTTTCGAGCTGAAGTTCGAGCGGCTTCACCGCCTTCTCGCAGATCTCCTGGAAGAAGACGGCTTCTGGGCGGTGGCTGAGGTAGCCGGCGGGGGTGGTGCTCAGGTCGCCGGCGACACTGGAGGCGACGGTGTCGGCGTCGGCGTACTGGAGCTTGCACTCCGCACTGGGGTTGTTGTTCGCGCACAGGTTCCACGAGGCGATGTCGTGCCGGCCGGAGGCCGTCACCGGCGAGGCCGGCGGGGCGGCCGTGTCACCCGTGCCACCGACCTTCTCGAAGGTGAACCGCTCCCAGCTGCCGACCGAGCTCGACCTGGCGCGCAGCAGCCCGGCGTCACCGCCGGTGTAATTGAATTCCGCTGTCACGTAGAGGCCGTTCGCGGCGGACTTCAGGGCGTACTGCCCGCCACTCTGCGGCACGACGTAAAAGCGCTCCCAGGAACCGGTGTTGGTCCCCCGGGCGCGCAGCATGCCCGCCTGAGCGCCGCTGGTGCCGAACTCGGAGGTGACGTAGAGGCCGTTCTCCTCGTTGCGCAGCGTGATCGTCGTGCCGTAGCCGGCGCCGTCGATGTGATCGGTGTGCAGCGAGAACGTCTCCCAGCTGCCCACGGACGTCGAGCGGGCCCGGAGTTTGCCGTTCTGGTCGCCCGAGTCGTTGACCTCGGCGGCCACGTACAGCCCGTTGACCTTGAGAGCCCAGCGCTGGCCGGTGGACGACGGCGGGGCCGAGGCGGCCAGAGCGGGCGTGGCGGGCAGGACCACCAGGCCCACGACCGCGGCCAGGACCGCCGCCAGGAGCAGAGTTATTCTTCGCATAGTCCCTTTTTTCAACGACAAAGTGAAGATCAGGCGGTGCCGAGGCTAAGGGGGCGAACAGTTGTACGGCAAGGGGAAATCGCCGCTGGTCAGCGCCTCCGCAGTCGCAGCGTCACCAGCTCGAACGGCCGCAGTCGTACGGTGATCCGCTCGCCGTCGCGCGCGGGCGGCTCGATGTCGCCGCCGGGCCGCTCCAGCAGGTCCGTCACCATGACGTCCGCGACCGCGAAACCGGCCGTGAGGGTGGCCCGGGCCCGGCCGCCGTGGGCCTCGTGGAAGCGGACCACCACGTCTCCGCTGCCGTCGTCGGCGAGCTTCACCGCCGTGATCACGACGGCGTCGTTGTCGACGGTGACCAGCGGGGCGACCTCCTGGGCGCCCGTCAGGTGCCGCTCCGGCAGATTGATCCGCCAGCCCTCACGGACCGCGTCGGCGATCGAGGCGCCCGGGACCAGGGCGTGCCGGAAGCGGTGGACACCCTGGTCGGTCTCGGGGTCGGGGAAGCGCGGGGCGCGCAGGAGGGACACCCGAACGGTGGTGACCGTGGTCGTCGAACCGCGGGCGCCCTCGGTGCACACCGAGCGGGTCACATCGTGGCCGTACGTCGCGTCGTTGACGACCGCCACGCCCCAGCCGGGCTCCTCCAGGTGGACGAAGCGGTGGTTGCACGCCTCGAACCTGGCCGCCTCCCAGGAGGTGTTGGTGTGCGTGGGGCGGAAGACGTGCCCGAACTGGGTCTCGGACGCGTACCGTTCGGCGTGCAGGTCGAGGGGGAAGGCAAGCTTCAGGAACTTCTCCGTCTCGTGCCAGTCGACCTCGGTGTCGATGACCAGCGTCCGCTCGCCCGGCGGCAGGGTCAGCACCTGGGTGACCCGGGAGGCGCCGAAACTCCGTACGATCCGCACCGACGCGCCGTCCTCGCCGGTCTCGACCGACTCGGCGTCCGTGAGGTCGGTGACCGTGTTGCGGTAGAAGGCGTCGACGTCCCAGGCGTCCCACATGTTCGGGAAGTCCGGGTGGAGCTGGAGCAGATTGGCGGCCCGGCCGGGGGCGACGGTCTCGCGCTCGGCGTCGAGGTCGTACGCGGAGACGACGAGGCCGTGGGCGTCGATCTCGACGCGGAGCAGGCCGTTGTCCAGGACGTGACCGCCCGCGGCGCGGGGGGTCACGTGCGTTCCCTGCGGCAGGCTCGGCGTCCTGGCCCCTCCCGCGGGAGCACCGTGCCGGCTGTGCGGCGCGGAGTTGAAGACCAGGTGCCGGGCCCCCTCCCCGGCCAGGGCCCGCTGCGCCGCTTGGATGATCCCTTCCAGCTCCCCGGCGATCCGCGCGTACGTCGCCCGCGCCTCCCCGTGCACCCAGGCGATGGAGGAGCCGGGCAGGATGTCGTGGAACTGGTGCAGCAGGACCGTCTTCCAGATCCGGTCCAACTCCTCGTAGGGGTAGGGGAACCCGGTGCGTACGGCGGCGGTGGCCGCCCACAGCTCCGCCTCCCGCAGCAGGTGTTCGCTGCGCCGGTTGCCCTGCTTGGTCTTCGCCTGGCTGGTCAGGGTGGCGCGGTGCAGTTCGAGGTACAGCTCGCCCACCCAGACGGGCGGTTCGGGGTACTCGGCCTCGGCCTTCTCGAAGAAGGTGCGGGGCGTGTCCCAGACGACGGCCGCCGAGCCCTCCAGGTCGCGCAGCCGGGCCGCCTTGGCGACCATCTCGCGGGTGGTGCCGCCGCCTCCGTCGCCCCACCCGGTGGGCGCTAGGGAGTGCCGGGCCCGGCCCTTGTCCTTGAAGTTGCGGGCGGCGTGGGCGATCTCGCCGCCCTTCATGGAGCAGTTGTAGGTGTCGACGGGCGGGAAGTGGGTGAAGATCCGGGTGCCGTCGATGCCCTCCCACTGGAAGGTGTGGTGGGGGAACGTGTTCGTCTGCGACCAGGAGATCTTCTGCGTCAGCAGCCACCTGGAGCCGGCCGCCCTGATGATCTGCGGGAGCCCGGCGGCGAAGCCGAAGGTGTCGGGCAGCCAGGCCTCCTCGTTCTCGATGCCGAACTCGTCCAGGAAGAATCGCTTGCCGTGGACGAACTGCCGGGCCATCGCCTCCGAGCCGGGCATGTTGGTGTCCGACTCCACCCACATCCCGCCGGCCGGCACGAACCGGCCCTTGGCGACGGCCTTCTTCACGCGCGCCCACACCTCGGGCCGGTGCTCCTTCACCCAGGCCCACTGCTGCGCCTGGGACATGGCGAACACGAACTCCGGCTCGTCCTCGATCAGCGCGGTCATGTTGGAGGCCGTGCGGGCCACCTTGCGCACCGTCTCACGCAGCGGCCACAGCCACGCCGAGTCGATGTGCGCGTGCCCGACGGCGCTGATCCGGTGCGCGGACGGCACGGCGGGCGCGGACAGCACACCGGTGAGCCGGTCCCTGGATCGGTCCGCCGTGCCGTTCACGTCCTGCAGGTCGACGGCGTCCAGGGCGCGCTCGACGGCGCGCAGGATGTCGTGCCGGCGCGCGGAGTCGACGGGCAGCTCGGTCATCAGCTCGCCGAGCACCTCCAGGTCAAGCACCAGCTGCCACACCGACTCGTCGAAGACGGCGAGGTCCATGCGGGTGAGTGTGTACTGGGGCGCGTCTCCGGCCGTCTCCCTGTCGCCGAGCCGGGTGGGCACGAAGGGGTGGTAGTCGAGGATGACCGGGTTGGAGGCGGCCTCGATGTGCAGGACCACCTCCTCGCCGCCCTCGACCGGCGCGCCGATGCGCACCCACTGGTTGCGCGGGTTCAGGCCCTTCACCGGGGTGCCGTCGGGCCGGTAGACCAGGCCCTCGCACTGGAAGCCGGGCATGTTCTCGTCGAAGCCCAGGTCGAGCAGGGCCTCGACGGTCCGCCCGGCCCACGCCTCGGGCACGGTCCCGGTCACCCGGAACCAGCTGGTGCCCCAGGGAGCACCCCACCGGGCGCCGATCTGGATGGGCTCCGGCTCGGCGATGAGTCCCTCCTCGACCGGAACGGGCTCGCCGGGCGCGTGCCACACCGCGACCCGCAGCGGCACGGACTCGGGGTACACGGCGGGGCGGATGCGTTCGTCGAGGACCCGCCTGAGGCGGGCTTCCACCAGAGTGCGGTCGTCATGCATACGGGGTGCTCCCTGCGGGTTCCGGGTGATCGCGGTCTTTACCAGGGGTGGGTGACGATGACGGGTGCCGAGGCGTTGTAGAGCTCCCCCACGGCGCGCAGTTCGAACCGTGCGGTGGTCTCTCCCTGTTCGGGTCCCTGTCCGGAGAGGTGGGTGGCCTGCTGGCAGGTGCCGCCGAGGAAGCGACGGGTGCCGTCGGGCAGGAGGCGGTGCAGCTCGTAGTGGCGCACGGCGCCGGGGGCGGCGTTCCAGGCCAGGCGGAGGTCGCCGCCGCTCGCGGCGGTCACGCGGGCGCCGGAGGGCGCTGCCGGGGCGGTGGCGGAGTCGTGGACGGCGAGGCCGCCGAGGCGCCAGCGCACCGGGCCCTCGACGGCGGTGAGCCGGACGCCGAGGGCGTGCAGGGTGCCGGACAGGCCGGTGAGCGGAAGCGTCACGGTCCGCCAGCCGTTGACCGCGTTCACCCGGATGCGGCTGTTGATCGGGTTCACAGGCAGATAGGTGTACGGCGGAGTCCCCCCTGCCCCGCTCGGCTCCGCCGTCGCCACCGCCGACTCGACGTTCACGGCACCGGCCTCGGTCCGGAACGTCAGCTCGACAACCGAGTTCACACCGATCGGCAGCCGGGTCGCGTACAGGTCCACCACCACGGGTTGATCCAGTTCACCGTCCACCAGCACACTGCTCCCGCCTCGCCAGGCATCGGCGAAGTCGAAGGAGACCGCCGGCCGCTCCCCCGCCGTGCGCACCACCCACCGCCGCGACGGCAGCCGGTCCTGGAGCCCGAGGTGGTTCCAGGCCGCGTCCGAGGTGACGGCCCCGTCCTCGTACCAGCGCAGCCCGTGCCCGGTGTTGAACACGGTCGCGAACGGCAGTGAGGTCACCGTCGAGCGGTCGGCGACCGACACCGCCGGTGCCCGCCATGGATCACTCGGGTCCGGCCGGGACGGGTCCAGGGACCGTCCGGTCCAGAAGCGGTCGTCGGCGGCGTGGAAGTCCTCGGGGCCGCGCTGCTCGGCGGGGAGGTGGTTGCGGGTCCACTCCGGCCGGTAGAAGCCGATCGAGGTGACGTGCGCCTTGCCGGCCGGAACGATCGCGTCCCAGTCCACGGACGTGCCGGACCCGTCCGACTCGACGTCGACGCCCGCCCACAACTGGTAGCGGCTGCGGCCCAGTCGGTCGGCCCTCGTACCCGAGGCCGCGAGCGTGGCCGCGCTCCACCGGAAGTCCACGAACATGTCGTCGGCCCCCTGGAAGAAGGCCTGGTTCTGGCTGTCGAGGGCGCCCTGCCAGCTGACCGTCCCGTTCACGGTCATCGCGTCGTACCAGGTCACCCGCTGCCCCTCGGCCGCCGCGAGCGTCCTCAGCTCCTTGACGAAGCCGAGCATGGCCTGGCCGAGCGCGGTGTTCCCGCCGCCCGTCTCGGCGTTCACGAACCAGCCGTCGAAGCCGTGGGCCCCGGCGACCGCGACGAGTTGTGCGGCGAGCGGGTAGTGCCCGGCGGCGTCCTTCTGCACCAGGTCCCGCGTCCACTGCAGCTGCCCGCCGTACGCCACCGGCGGCAGGAAGATGTTCCCGAGCACCGGGACACCGTGCCGGTGGGCCGCGTCCACGATCGGCGCGTTGGGCGCGAGGATCAGGCCCTCACCGGCCGAGCCGCCCCAGAAGACGAGTTCGTCCAGGTAGGCCCAGTGGGTGAGGGCGTAGTAGTCGGCGGTGGCCGAGCCCTGGGAGGGGTTGCTCGACGTCGGCCCGAAGGAGACCAGGGCCTGGACACGGGCCCCGCCCGGGCGGGCGGTGGTGTTCGCCGGCGTCGGGGTGATGCGGGCGGCGAGCGGCACGGAGGCGGCGTTGCAGGCGAGGTCGGGGTCGTCGGCGGCGCGCCAGCTCTTCAGGCTGCGCCAGGTGATGCCGGCGCCCGGACTGCCGGAGGGGAGCGAGTCCGGGTACCAGTAGGAGGCGTACGGCGGGGTCGCGGCGGCTCCGGGGCGGGCTGCGGCGACGGCGGGCAGGGCGGGGGTGAGGGCGGCCGCGGCGGCGGCGGTCAGGACCGTGCGTCTGGCGGGGTTCACGAGCGGGTGCCTCCGTGGGGGGTGGGGAGTACCTGGCCGGGAGTGACGACTTCGGTGATGCCGCGCGCGGCGAGGTGGTCCTTGTCGTCCGCGCGGGTGTCGAGGACGGTGGTGGGGCGGGCGCCGTCGGCGACGAGCCGGAAGTAGGCGTCGAAGACGGCTCCGCCGGGGGCGCAGCGGGAGCGCCGGGCCGGATCACCGGGGACGACGAGGGCCGTCGTGCGGGGGGCGGGGGCCGGGTGCGGCCGGCGTGCGGCGTCGGCCAGCACCCGTGCGAGGTCCTTGGCCGTCCGGTCGTTGGTGAACAGCCCCAGTCCGTATTCGAGTTCGGGGAAGTCGGCGAGGTCGCGCGAGACGTCGTGGGAGCACCACCAGGTGACTCCCCACAGGTCGGGGCAGTCGAGGGCGTGGGCGACGGTCGCCTCGGCGAAGGCGGCGGCGTGCTCGGCGGGCACGAGCGGTGCGGGCGCCCCGACCTCCTGAAGCCACACCGGGCGGTGGGGTGTGTCCGCCCATGCCTTGCTCAGCTCGGCCAGGTAGGCGGCGTGGTGCTCGGCCGGTACGGAGGCACGGCCGTGGCGCTGGGCGGTGCCGTTGAACACCCAGGAGTGCACGGCCGTGACGTCGCCGAGGCGGGCGGAGTGCTCGGGGGTGAAGGGCTGGTCGTCCTGGTACCAGGCGGCGTCGTAGGAGGCGTGCAGATGGAGCCGGCCCGGGGCGCCCTCGGCGCAGGCGGCCAGCATCCGTACGAGCCACCGCCCGGCCTCCTCGGAGGTGATGCGGTCCGGGTCGGGGTGGGGGCCCGCGGCGAACTGGTTGACCTCGTTGCCGACGGTCATGCCGATGAAGTTCGGCCGGTCGGCGAGGGCGGCGGCGAGGGTCCGCAGACAGGCGGCCTGGCCGTCCACCACGTCCGGGTCGGTGAAGAGGTTGCGCCGGTGCCAGGTGCGGGTCCACGCGGGCAGGAAGTCGAAGCTGCTCAGGTGGCCCTGCAGACCGTCCACGCTGACATCGAGGCCGCGTTCGGCGGCCGCGTCGGCGAGGGCCACCAGCTGCTCGACCGCACGCGGGCGGATCAGGGTCCGGTTGGGCTGGAAGTAGGGCCACAGCGGGAAGACACGGATGTGGTCGAGGCCGAGCGCGGCGATCGCGTCGAGGTCGGCGCGCACGGAGTCGAGGTCGAAGTCGAGCCAGTGGTGGAACCACCCCTCGCTCGGGGTGTAGTTGACGCCGAAGCGCGCGGCAGGAGGCATGGAGTGTCCTTGGGGCGTACACATGGTCACCCCTTGACGGCGCCCTCGCCGACCCCGCGGAAGAAGTACCGCTGGAGGCACGCGAACAGGGCGATGAGCGGGGCAACGGCGATCACGGTGCCCGCGGCGACGAGGCGTTCGTCACTCGCGAAGGTGCCGTGCAGATAGTTGAGGCCGATGGTCAGGGTGAACTTGGACGGGTCGCTCAGCACGATCAGCGGCCACAGGAAGTCGTCCCAGGCGCCCATGAACGCGAAGATCGCGACGACGGCCACCGTGCCCTTCACCGAGGGCAGGGCGACGCGCAGGAACCGCTGCCAGACGTTGGCGCCGTCGACGTAGGCCGCCTCCTCGATCTCGTACGGCAGGTTGCGGAAGGCGCCCCGCATCAGCAGCACGTTCATCGCGCCGATCGCGCCCGGCAGCACGACACCGATGAGGGTGTTGTTCAGGCCGAGTTCGCGCATGGTGGTGAACTGGGCGATGACGATCCCCTCGACGGGCACGAGCATCGCCAGCACGAACACCAGGGTGGTCACGCGCCGGCCGCGGAAGCGCAGCCGGGCCAGGGCGTACCCGGCGAGGGCCGAGCCGACGCAGTTGGTGACGACGTTGGCGGTGGCGACCTTGAGGGAGTTCAGGGCGTAGTCCCAGACGGGGATGGTGTCGGCGACCCGCGTGTAGTTGTGCAGGGTGGGGTGGGCGGGCAGGAACGACGGCGGCGAGCTGTAGATGTCCTCGGTGGTGCCCTTGAGGGAGGTGGACAGCTGCCAGAGGAACGGGCCGACGGTCAGCGCGAGGACGGCGAGGAGGAGCAGGTAGCGCCAGACCAGCTCGCCGGCGCGGACACGGCGGCCGTGTTCGTCGGTGACACGAGGCTCCCGCTGCGGGGTGACGGTCCGCTCGGGCCGTACCTTCTCCAGGACGCTCACGACTCGTCCCCGCGGTCGGCGCGCAGCACGAGCAGCATCAGCACGACGGTGACGGCGAACACGACGACCGAGAGCGCGGAGGCGTAGCCGACCCGGCCGGTCAGGCCGGTGCCGGTGCGCTGGACGAGCATGACGAGCGTGGTGTCCTCGCCGGCCGGGCCGCCGCTCGGGCCGGCCATCAGGTACACCTCGGAGAACACCTTGAAGGCGGCGACCGAGGAGAGCGCGGCGACCAGGACCATGGTGGACCGCACGGCGGGCACGGTGACCGACAGGAAGCGGCGCAGCGGCCCGGCGCCGTCCACGGCGGCGGCCTCGTGCAGTTCGCGGGGCACGTTCGCCAGCGCGGCCAGATAGATGATCATGTAGTAGCCGAGGCCCTTCCACACCGTGACGGCCATCGCGCTCAGCAGGAGCAGCCACTGGTCGCTGAGGAAGCCGGCCCGGCCGATCCCGGCGGTCTCCAGCAGCGAGTTGACCAGCCCGCGTTCGTCCAGCAGCCACACCCAGATCAGCCCGACCACCACGATCGAGGCGACGACCGGGGTGTAGAAGGCGGAGCGGAAGAAGGTGATGCCGGGGATGTTCTTCTGCACCAGCAGTGCGAGCAGCAGCGGCAGGACGACGAGGGCGGGTACGACCCCGAGGACGTAGAGCGTGCTGTTGCGCAGGCCGGTCCAGAACATGTCGTCGTGGAGCAGCTCGCGGAAGTTGGCGAGGCCCACGAAGTGGCCCGGGAGCAGGGTGCGGCGGTCGGTGAAGGAGTTCACCAGGGTCGAGACGAACGGGTAGAGCACGAAGGCGCCGGTGACGAGCAGCCCGGGTGCGGCGAACAGCCAGGGACCGGCGGGGAGTTGACGCCTGATGCGCAGGGGCGTGGCCATGACCCGGTCAGCCCTGCGCCAGGAGCCGGTTGGCGGCGCTGACAGCGTTGTCGAGGGCCTGCCGGGGGCTCTCCCTGCCCTGCAGCGCCTTGGCCACCTCGTTGCGCAGGGCGGTCTTCATCTGGTCGCTGAACAGCACGGGCGTGTAGTTGACCGCGCTCTTCAGGGACCTGGCGGCGGCGATGCGCACCCGGGTCTCGTCGGTGCCGTCCTCCTTGGTGAAGTACGGGTCGTCCAGGGAGCCGGCGGTGCTCGGGAAGATGGCGACCTTCTTGGCGAAGGCCATCTGGTTCCGCGCGTCGGTGACGAAGTGCGCGAAGGCGACGGCGGCCGGGGTGTGCCTGGTGCGGGAGTTGACCATCACCCCCATCACGTACATGTTGACGTGCCCGGTGCTGGTGATCTGGTCGGTGATGCCGATGTTCCGGTAGAGGCTCGGTGCGTTCTTCTTGAAGTTGTCGAGGTCGAGGGCGCTGCCGGGGTTCATGGCGACGGCGCCGGTGAGGAACTTCTTGCCGGAGGACTCCGGGGTCGCGGTGAGCGCCTGCGGGTCGAGCGCCTTGGCGTCGTACAGCTCCTTGTACCTGGTGAGGAGTGCGACCCCCTTGGCGTCGTTGAAGGCGAACGCGGTGCCCTGCTTGTTCATCAGGGTCACGCCGTAGCGCCCGAAGTCCTCGATGGTGGGCACGTTGGCGAGGGTGGCGACCTTGCCGCCGCTCTTCCGCGCCATCCGCAGGGCGTCGGCGAAGAGTTCGTCGTACGTCTTCGGCGGCCGGCCGGGGTCGATCCCGGCCTTGCGGAAGAGGGCCTTGTTGTAGAAGAGCGGGCCGGTGTTCAGGTACCAGGGGAAGGCGTACGTGCCGCTCATGCCCGGCACCTGGTGGCCGGCCCAGGCGCCGGGGAGGTACTCGGACCTGTACGTGCCCGCCGCCTTGTCGAGGTCGAGGGCGAGGCCCGCCCTGGCGAGCGGGGCGACCAGGTCCGGGGAGACGTTGACGACGTCGGGCAGGGTGCCGCCGCCGGCGTCGGCGCTGAGCTTGTCCGGGTAGCCCTCGGCGGGCTGGTCGACCCATTTCACGTGCGTGCCGGGGTACTTCTTCTCGAAGTCTGCGATGAGGCCCTCGAAGTACGACGTGAAGTTGGCGCGCAGGTTCCAGGTCTGGAAGGTGATGTCGCCCTCGACCTTGCCGGAGGCGTCGGTCGAGCCGCCGCCGTCACCGCCGGAGCCGCAGGCGCTCAGCGGCAGGAGGAGGGCGACGGCAGCGGCGGTGAGGGCTCTGCGGGACATGGGCACGGTGACACGGCTCCCTTGCTGTGCCGGGCAGTTGGCGTGGCGCCAGAGACCTTGCCCGCGCTTTTCGGAGAAAGTCAATGCGGTCATCCGAACTAAAGAAAACCGCCGCTCATCAGTGCAGGTCAGAGAGGTTCGGTCGAGAACTTGCCGTTGTTCGCTAATGCGCTTTAGGGTCCTGACACTCAAGCGCATTAGCGAGCACCGTCAGGAAGGGGGCGAAGCGTGTCGACCAAACGGTCCCCCGCGCGCCGGCCCACGATGAAGGACATCGCCCGGCGGGCCGGGGTCTCCGAGAGCGCGGTCTCCTTCGCGCTCAACGGCCGCCCCGGGGTCTCCGAGGTCACCCGGGCCCGGGTCCGCCGGGTCGCCGAGCAGTTGGGCTGGCGGCCCAGCGCGGCGGCCCGCGCCCTGTCCGGCGAGGGTGCGGCCACGGTCGGCTTCGTGCTGGCCCGCCCGGCGGCCACGCTCGGCGTCGACTCGTTCTTCCTGCAGCTCGTCTCGGGCATCCAGGAGGTGCTCGCCGAGCGCCACCTGGGCCTGCTGTTCCAGGTGGTGGAGGACGTGGCCGACGAGTGCGCGGTGTACCGGCGCTGGTGGGCCGAGCACCGGGTGGACGGCGTCCTGGTGGTCGACCCGCGTGCCGACGATCCGCGCCCCGGCCTGCTGGACGAACTGGGGCTGCCCGCGGTGGTGATCGGCGGCGCACCGGACGAACGCCACCCCGGGCTGTCCACCGTCTGGGCGGACGACGCGGGCGCGATGGCCTCCGTGGTCGACGAGCTGACGGCACTCGGCCACCGCAGGATCGTGCACATCGCCGGGCTGCCCGGCCTCGCCCACACGCAGCGCCGTATCCGCACCCTGCGTGCCGAGGCCGAGCGCAGGGGCCTGACCGAGGTCCGCTCGGTCACCACCGACTACTCCGACGCGGAGGGCGCGGCCGTGACCCGCCGCGTGCTGCGCGCCACGCCCTGCCCGACGGCCCTGATCTACGACAACGACGTGATGGCGGTGGCCGGGGTATCGGCAGCGGCCGAACTCGGCTGCTCCGTACCGCAGGACGTCTCGGTCGTCTCCTGGGAGGACTCCGCCCTGTGCCGCATGGTCAAACCCTGGCTGTCCGCGCTCTCCCGCGACAGCGCGGAGTTCGGGCGCACGGCGGCACGGGAGCTGACGGCGCTGCTGGACGGGGGTCCGGCGCGGGCCGTCCGGGTACCGGTGCCACGCCTGACGGTGCGGGGCAGCACGGCGGCGGCCGCCCGCGGCACCGAGGTTTCCGGCTGAGAGCCGTGACGGGCGGCCGCCCCTCCTCGGCGGTGGCCCGGGCGCCGCGGGCCAGGTCCTCGGGCAGCTCCCGGTGGAGGGTGTACGGGTTGCGTGGGGCGTGGCCCATCCAGGGGTTGTCCGGGTTGAACCACTCGGGCATGGAGAAGTACAGGCCCCGGTGGAGTTCGGGGGCGTGCTGCCGGGACGCGTCGAAGAGTTCGCGCACGAGGTCGCGTTTCGGTCCCATCCTGACCGCGTTGCGGTCGGAGACCTTGGTGTCCCACAGCGCGAAGCCCTCGTGGTGCTTGGAGGTCAGGACGTGGTATTGGGCGCCCGCGTCGCGGAAGAGCTCGACCCAGGCCCGCGGGTCGAACCGCTCGGCGGTGAAGCGGGGGATGAAGTCGTCGTAGGCGAAGTCCTCGCCGTAGGTACTCCGGTGGTAGGCGTACGTCGGGTTGGCCGGGTCCTGCATCTGGTCCCAGTACCACTCGGCGTACTGCTTGCCGACCGGGGCCCAGGCGGGCACCGCGTAGACGCCCCAGTGGATGAAGATGCCGAACTTGGCCTCCTGGAACCAGTACGGCGCCTGGTGGGCGGAGAGGGAGGTCTCGGTGGGCTGGTAGTCGGCGGTGCCGAGGGTCAACGCGCTTGTCCGCGCCGCTGCCTGGGCACCGCGTCCGGTGATCCGCACCGTGCCCTCGCGGTGGGTGCCCGGGGGCGTGTCCGGGTTGTTGCGGACGCCGATGCGGACGCGGGTCTGTTCGCCGGGGTCGAGGCGGCGGATGCGGGCCGGCTGGACCGTGCGGGCACCCGGGGCGTCCACGGTCACGGAGACGCCGTCCGCGGCCAGGACGGCGACGGTACCCGCGTTGACGACCGTGGCCTCCACGCTCTGCGCACCGGCCGGTTCGAGCAGGGAGGGAGTGGAGTGCGGGTCGCGCAGGCTCAACGCCCGTCCCTCGGCGGCGGGTTGCAGGGTGAGCGCGAAGACGTGCAGGGACGCCTTGTTCGCCTCGGCCGGGCTGGTGACGGGGAGCGTGAGGGCGACCGCTTCCCGGCGCGGATCGAGCCAGACCTCCGAGACGCCGATGCCGACGCCGTGTTCGTCCCTGCCGCCGTCGGGGCGGTAGCGGTAGAGCGCCGAGAGCGGGCCACCCGCCGCGTACCAGTCCGAGCCGCTCAGGCCCGCGGTGGTGGTGGTGCCGTCGGCGTAGTGGACGGTGGCCGTGCCGGCGGCGTTGCCGTAGCTGGCGGCGGTGAGGAAGAAGGCCGACAGATGGCGGCCCTTGGGCAGGTCGACGCGCTGGCCGAGGGCCACGACGTTGTTGCGGGCGCCTGCGGCCGCGGCGGGGAACTGGAAGGGCACGCCGTCGACCTCGGTCCGGCCGGTGGGGAGTTCCTCGCCGGGGAAGGTGTAGCCGGAGCCGTCGAAGTCACCGCCGCGTGCGGAGGCGGTGTCGATGCCGTCGTTGTCGTAGAGGGTGTCGAGCGGGACGGGCACCGGGTCGGGGACGGCGGTCCAGGGTCCCTGCTGTTCGGCGGCCCGGGCGGAGGCCGTGCCGGTGAGTGGCAGGGCGGCCGCGACGGTGGCGCCCGCTGCCGCGCCCAGGATCAGACGTCTGGGATACGTGCTCATGAGCGGCTCCCCATAACTCCGATTCATCGGATCTCTGATGATTGGGCGGCGGCTCACCCCCTGTCAACGGGGCTTCGGAGGAGTGAACTTCACACATTGATCGGACGACCAGGCCATGAGTGAGAGCGGCCTCTCGACGTGCGCGGCCCGGCCGGGCACAGTTCTCCCTGCGCCTTGATTCGTACCAGCGAGTAGCCGATGACTGACCGAGGAGTGCCCGTGGGTGACTGGGCCGGGCGGACCGCCGCCGAGATAGCCGCCGCCGTACGCGAGAAGCGGGTGACGCCCCGCGAGGTGGCGGCCGAGCACCTTGAGCGGATCGAACGGCTCGACGGGCGGATCGAGGCGTTCCGGAAGGTACGGGCCGAGGCGGCGCTCGCCGAGGCCGACGAGGTGGCCTCCCGTGCCGATGTGGCCGAACTGCCGCTCGCGGGCGTGCCGGTGGCCGTGAAGGACAACCTGGCGGTGCGCGGCGAGTCCCACCGCGACGGCTCCACCGCGACCCGCGACACCCCGGCCGCCGAGGACCATGTCACGGTGGCCCGGCTGCGGGCGGCCGGCGCGGTGGTCGTGGGCCTGACGAACGTGCCCGAGCTGTGTGTCTTCGGCACGACGGAAGGACCGTACGGCACCGCCCGCAATCCGTGGGACACCTCCCGCACGGCGGGCGGCTCCTCCGGCGGCAGCGCGGCCGCGGTGGCCGCGGGGCTCGTCCCCCTCGCCCTCGGCAACGACGGGATGGGCTCCCTGCGGATCCCCGCCGCGAACTGCGGCCTGGTGACGCTGAAGCCGGGACGGGGTGTGGTGCCGGCCGGGATCGGCAACGGCGACTGGTTCGGCATGGCGGAGAACGGTCCGCTCGCAACCACGGTCGAGGACCTTCGGCTGATGCTGGACGTCCTGGCGGGCACCGGCCTCCCCCGCACGGAGGAGCCGGCACCCCGGCGCATCGCCGTGGCCCTGCGCAGCCCTGTCGCCGGAGTCACCGTGAGCAGGCCGTACACGAGCGCGGTCCGGGAGGCGGCCGCGGTGCTGGGGCGGGCCGGGCACTACGTGCGGCGGGCCGAGCCGCCCTATCCGCTCTCGCTGGGCGTGACCGCGCTGCGGCACTGGACGGCGGGCACCGCGGTGGACGCCGAGGGCCTGGACCGGACACGGCTGGCCCGGCGGACCCGGGTGCACGCGGCGGTGGGCCGGCGGTTCGTGCACTCGGTGCGCACCGGAGACAGCCGGGAGCGGCTGCGCGCCCGGCTGACGCCCTTCTTCACCGAGTACGACGTGCTGCTCACCCCGGCGCTGGCCCGGCGCTCCCCCGAGGCGGGCCCCTGGCACGAACGCGGCTGGCTGCACAACATCCTGGCCAACACCGCGTACTCCCCGTTCACCCCGGCCTGGAACCTGACCGGCTGGCCCGCGATGTCGGTCCCGCTCGGCACCCTGCCCTCGGGCGCCCCCTGCGCCGTGCAGCTCGTGGGGCGCCCGGGTACGGAGGCCGTCCTGCTGGAGCTGGCGGAGGAACTGGAGCGGCTGCGCCCCTGGCGGCGGACGGCACCGGAGACGGGCCCCTGAGCACCGGCTAGGCGAGTGACCGGTACATGATGTGCAGGCCCACTCTGCCGTGCCGGGGGTGGTCGAAGGCCTCGGGGACCGTGCCGAGGACGGTGAAGCCGAGCGAGGTCCACAGTGCGACCGCGGGGTTCGTCTCGACCACGGCGTTGAAGACCATCGCGCGGTAGCCGTGGGCCCGGGCCTCGGCCAGGACGTGCTCGGCGAGAGCGCGACCGACTCCCCCACCCGTGTGGTCCGGGTCGACCATGAAGCCGGCGTTGGCCACACGGGAGGCCGGGCCGCCGTAGTTGGGGGTGAGGTAGGCCGAGCCGACCACGGTTCCGTTCGCGTCCTCGGCGACGTAGACGCGCTTGGCCGGGTGCATCCAGAGGGCGCGGGCGTCCTCCTCGGAGGTGTCCGGGTCCCAGGCGTAGGTTTCGGCGGCGGCGACGATCCGGTGCCAGAAAGGCCAGATCCGCGGCCAGTCCCCGGCCCCGGCTTCTCTGATCAGCATGGGCGTGAGTCTGTCAGGTCACGCCCATGCGTGCGGCGATCGCGAAGGTCCGACCCCGGGGGTCAGTCCACGCTGGGCAGGATGTGGGGCTCGGCGAGGTCGTCCTCGTATCCCGCGAGGCGGATCGGGGCCGAACGGGCCCACACGTCGAGGCTGCCGAGCTCTCCGGGCTGCCTGCCCGCGCGCTCCGTGCGTTCCTTGGGGCGCTGTTCGCGATTCGTCTTCTCCGGTGTCACCGCGCACTCCTTATGTGTCGGTCACCCTCGAGGGCCTGCCGGACAACCTGTGCCCCGGCACTCGACGCCCGCTCGGGTCTGGATGGAAGGCCAGTTCGGACGCGGTGGCGCCGGTCTTCGTGCAGAGCAGGCCGTTGTCATCCGGCTCACCCCGGGACGGACGATGGGTGTGGGTGGGACCCCGTGCTGCTGCCCGTCCCCTCCAGATTAACCAAATGAGCGGCCCGCCGCTCGATAGGGAGTGCAAACAAGGTGTAACTATCGGACGCCGATTACCCCCCAATGACCCTCAATATGCCGCTATTTGGCACTAGGCGCACCACACGACCAGCACGACGAATCACCCACTCGGCCCACCTATGCGAACATCTCTTCGAACCCGGTCGGGCATCTGCCCGGACGCGGCGCAGTTCAAGTGCCGTTGGCCGGGCCGCAAGCTCGCCATGATCTGCTGATGAACGGCAACGGCTGTCTCGCGGAAGGACTGACGCATGGAGCTGCGCAGCGTCGAGGAGCTGATGGATCTGCTGTACGCCGGACGGCACCAGCACGCGCTGCGCACCGCCGCGCTGCTGCGCCGCAGCCGCCCCGCCGACAAGGAGCTCCAGGTGGCGGGGCTGGTCCAGGGCCTCGGCGCGGCCGAGGCGGTGCGCTGTCTGCTCGGGGAGCGGGTGTTCCGGCTGGTCCGCGGGGACGGGGGCCCGGCCGACGACGATGTGCTGCGGCTGCGCCAGGCCCGCGAGGAGAGCCGTACGGCGGGCTTCGACGCGGGCGTCCTGGAGGACTGGCGCACCGTGCTGGAGCTGGTGGCGGCCCGGAACTCCAGGCTCGGTGCCGTCGAGTGATCCCTGACGGCAGGTCAGGGACCGGTTCCGCTCACCACTTGCCGGGCGCGTAGTCCTTCAGGAAGACGCCGTACAGGTCCTCGCCCGCCTCGCCGCGGACGATCGGGTCGTAGACGCGCGCGGCGCCGTCGACCAGGTCGAGGGGGGCGTGGAAGCCGGCCTCGGCGAGGCGCAGCTTCTCGTAGTGCGGGCGCTCGTCGGTGATCCAGCCGGTGTCGACGGAGGTCATGAGGATGCCGTCCGTGTCGAACATCTCCTGGGCGCTGGTCCGCGTGACCATGTTCATGGCCGCCTTCGCGGCGTTGGTGTTCGGGTGTCCGGCGCCCTTGTAGCCGCGGCTGAAGACTCCCTCCATCGCGGAGACGTTGACGACGTACGCACGGCCGCTGGACGCCTTCTTCGCGGCGTCCGCCATCGCCGGACGCAGGGCGCTGATCAGGATGAACGGGGACGTGTAGTTGCACAGCTGGGTCTCGAGCAGCTCCACCGGCGAGATCTGGTCGATGGTCTGCACCCAGGTGTTGGTGTCGACGACGTCGGGGACGAGGCCGCCGGCGTCGATGGCGGTGCCCTCGATGTGCCGGGCGATGCTCGCGTTGCCGGCGACGAGGGCGAGGTCGGCGACCTTCTGCGCGTCCAGGCCGCCGACGCCGACGGGGAGCGCGGCGATGCCGTCGACGGCGCCGGAGTTGAAAGCACCGATGACCTGGTGGGCGGGGAGCTCACCGGCGGGCAGCGGGGCGCTCTCGCCCTCGACCAGGGCCGCGTAGGCGGAGGGCAGGCGGCGTACGGTCTGCGTGGCGTTGTTGATCAGGATGTCGAGCGGGCCCGCCTCGGTGACCTGCTCGGCGAGGGCCACGGCCTGCGCGGGGTCGCGCAGGTCGATGCCGACGACCTCGAGCCGGTGCAGCCAGTCTGCCGAGTCCTCCATCGCCTTGAAGCGACGGATGGCGTCCTTGGGAAAGCGCGTGGTGATGGTGGTGTGCGCGCCGTCGCGCAGCAGCCGCAGCGCGATGTACATGCCGATCTTGGCGCGGCCGCCGGTGAGCAGGGCGCGCTTGCCGGTGAGATCGGCGCGGGCGTCCCGCTTGGCGCGGTTCTGGGCGGCACACTCCTGGCAGAGCTGGTGGTAGAAGTAGTCGACCTCGACGTAGCGCTGCTTGCAGGTGTAGCAGGAGCGGGGGCGCTGGAGTATGCCCGCGATCCTGCCCTCCTCGATCTTGGAGCTGGGCAGCAGGCCCTCGGTCTCGTCGTCGATGCGCTCGGCGGAACCGGTGGCCGTGGCCTCGGTGACGGCGCGGTCGTGCGCCGTCTTGGCGGCGCGGCGCTCCTGACGGCGGCGCTGCTTGACCGTGCGGTAGATGTGCGAGGTGGCCCGGCGGACCTTGATCGCGTCCGGGTGGTCGACTTCGAGCTGGTCCAGCTCCTCCAGCACGCTCAGGCAGACGGCCAGCCGCTCGGGGTCGATACCCGGCCCGTAGACCACCTCTTCCGTGGCCATGGAGACCATGGAGCCGTCCTCTGTCACCGTCATCGCGCTGCCGCTTCCCTGATCACCCGCGCAGCGCTCCGACTCGCGCCCGCTTTCGAACGGGGAATTTTACGGAGCGCAGGGGCTCGCCGCCAAACCCGTCTCGCCGGGGCCGGGGACCGGCGGTCGCCGACGGCGCATGTGCTGCCACGGGGGCCACCCGCACTCGGAGCCGAGAGTGGTACGTGTGGTGCGGGTGGTGCCCGTGGGAGCCCCGTCCGGCCGGCGGCCCGATCAGGCCTCGCACACCGAGAGCAACGTCGCCACCTCGGCCGACACCGCGTGGGCGAACCGGTCCAGGTCCGGCACGGCCTCCGCGTCCGCCACGAGCCCGTAGTGCACGCGCCCGCGGTACGTCGAGATGGCCACCGCCAGCGCCTGGCCCGGGGCGAGCGGCGCCAGCGGATAGACCTCGGCCAGCTCGTGGCCGCCGAGCCGCAGGCCCACGCCGGGCAGCGGCACGCTGGTGACGAGGATGTCGAACCACAGCCGGGCCGCCTGCCCGACGAGCGGTCCGCCGAGCCGGTGGCCGAGGGCCGGGACGTGATCGGCGAGCAGCGCGACGGCGCCCGCGCCCCGGTCGGCACCCGCGTCCTTGTTGCGGAGCATCGCGGTGCGCACGGTGTCCAGCCGGCCGAGCGGGTCCGGCTCGTGGACGGGGAGCGGTATCAGATAGCCGGAGAGCCGGTTTCCCTGTGGGTGGGCGGTGCGCGGGCGACGCCGGGAGACGGGGATGAGGGCGCGGGGCGCCACCCCCTTGCTGCCGTCGCCGCGCTCGTCCAGCCAGCGCCGCAGTGCCCCGGCCACGACGGCGATGAGCACGTCGTTCACGGTGCCGCCGGCCGCCTTGCGCACCCGGTGCACATCGTCGATGTCGAGGACGACACCGGCGGTGCGGCGGGTGCCGCTCGGGGCCGAGGTCAGTGCCGGGACGGGCCGCATGCCGAGGGTGGACCGGGCGAGCGAGGCCCCGATGTCCAGGGCCCGGCCCACGTCGGACAGCGCGCCCCTGACCAGCCCGGGGATGAGTCCAGGCAGCTTGCGGACGTCGGGCAGCAGGCCACGGGGCGGCTCGATGGCGCGCGGGGCGCGCTCGGGCATGTCCACCGGGTCGAGGACGCCGGCGGCGAGTTTCAGCGCGCGCAACCCGTCGGCGAGGGCGTGGTGGAACTTGAAGAGGACGGCGAAGGAGACACCGTCCTCGCCGGGCAGGACGTGCGCCTCCCACGGCGGCCGGCCGCGCTCCAGCGGGCGCTCCATGAGCCGGCCGGCGACCGCGTGGAAGTCGGCCGTCGGGGCGTGCAGGCGCACGTGGTTCAGCGGGTCGAAGTCCGGGTCGGGTTCCCGGGTGGCACCGCCGAAGGCGAGCGGCTGCCACACGTCGCGGATGCGCAGGCGCAGCCCCGGCACGGCGGCGGCGCGGGCGGCGAGCAGGTCGGCGGCATGGGCACCGGCGGTGGGCGAGTGGGCGCCGAAGACACCGAGGGCGCCGAGGTGCATCGGGTGCCGGTCGGACTCGATGTTCCAGAACGCCAGGTCGAGGGGAGCGAGCAGGTCGGAAGTCAAGGGCTTGCCTCACGCGTCGACGACGGGTGGATCTGCAGTCATCCGCAGTCAATCCCCGTCAGCCGATTACGGTCAAGTACGATCAGGCTACGCTCAGTTAACAGCAGATTAAGTCCCGCCCCGTTCACAGGGGCGGGACCAAGGGATATGTGAGATCACCTCAGGACGGGCTGCGCCGCCTCGGGTGACGTACCCCACTCAGACGGGCGCGAGCCGACCGTGAACGTGAGCGAGCGCAGGGAGCGCAGCGCACCCGTCGTCAGATACGTCCGCTCGTGCGGCGTTCCGTCCGTGCGGACGGACTGGATGTAGCGGTCGGTGGCGGTCGTGCCCGGCGCGGAGACCGTCAGCCCCCCGCTCGGCCAGTAGCGGCGGTCCAGGCTCAGCTCGACGCGGTCGAAGACCGGGGTCGACAGACCCCAGGTGCCGTACCCGGGCTGGATCGGGAACAGGCCGATGGACGACAGCACGTTCCAGGCGGACATCGTGCCCAGGTCGTCGTTGCCGGTCATGCCGGTCGGCCCGTCGGTGAAGAGGGTCAGGGCGGCGTGCACCACGTCGGTGGTCTTCCACGGCTGGCCGGTGGCGAGGTAGGTGTAGGGCGCGATGAGGTCGGGCTCGTTCATCGGGTTGTACTTGTCGGCGTTGTAGTACGCGTACGCGTCGCCGTGCACCCACACCTCGCGGGCGGTCCTCGCGGGGTCGGCCAGCAGCCGGTCGTAGGCGAAGAAGGAGTCCAGGCGGTCGTTGGCCGCGCGCTCGCCGCCGATGAGCCGCACCATGCCGGGCACGTCCTGCGGCACGAGCCACTGGTACTGCCAGGCGGTGCCCTCGTGGAAGCCGATGCCGCGCGCCGGGTCGGCCGAGCCGGTGAAGGCGCCGGAGGCGTCCCGGGCACGGAAGAAGCCGGTCGTCGGATCGAAGATGTTCCGGTAGTTCTGCGCCCGGGCCGCGTACCGGTCGGCGTCGGCCTCGTGGCCGAGTCCGCGGGCCATCTGGGCCAGCATGGCGTCGGCGAGCGCGTACTCCAGGGTGACGGAGGCGCCGTGGTGGTAGTCGGAGTCACCCAGCTTGGCGTACGGGCGGTCCTTGTCGTACGGGGCGAAGCCGTGCGCGAGGTACTCGACGTTGGCCTCCCTGCCGATGCCCGGGTAGTCGGCGGGCGGGACGCCGTCGGCGTTCTTCTTCAGCGCGCGGTAGGCCCGCTCCTCGAAGCCCTTGAGCAGCCCCGTCTGGTACGCCGTGGTCAGGAACGGGGTGACCGGGTCGCCGCTCATGACGTTCGTCTCGACCGGGCCGTAGCCCCACTTGGGCAGCCAGCCGCCGTCCTCGTCGACCGCGACGAGCGAACGGGCCATGTCCCGTGTCTCGCGCGGCGCGAGCAGCGCGAGGAGCTGGACCTGGGTGCGGTAGGTGTCCCACAGCGACCAGTTCTGGTAGTACGTGAACCCGTCGGCGCGGTGTGTGCGGCGGTCCCAGCCGAGGTAGCGGCCGTCGGCGTCGCTGCCGATGTTCGGCGCGAGGAACGACCGGTACAGCGAGGAGTAGAAGGTCCGGCGCAGCGTGCTCGTGCCGCCGCGCACCCGCACGGCGGCGAGCCGCTTCTCCCACTCCTCGCGGGCCCGCTCGCGCACGGCGTCGAAGGACCGGCCGCCCTCGGCGCGCAGGTTGCCGGCCGCGCCGCCCGCGTCGACGTACGACAGGGCGGTGGTCGCCTCGACCGTTCGGTCCCTGGTGGTGTCGAAGCGGACGTAGGCGCCGCCGTGCCCGGTCCGGGCGCCCGGGGCGACGGTCTTGCCGTCCCAGGTGCCGTAGGCGGTGAAGGGCCGGCTGAAGCGGGTGACCGTGTAGACCGTGTACGGGCCGGTGTCCCGGCAGAAACCGCGGCCGGTGATCGCGGTGCGCACGGTGTGGTCGTCCAGGATCTCCACGGAGCTGGAGACCGCCTTGTGCAGCGACTGGGCGGCGTTCAGCAGGACGTTGGCCTTGTCGGTGGCGGGGAAGGTGTAGCGCTGCACGCCGGTGCGCTCGGTCGCGGTCAGCTCGGCGCGGATGCCGGAGGAGAGGCCGACACGGTAGTAGCCGGGGCTCGCCGTCTCGTCCTGGTGCGAGAAGCCGGCCGCGTACTGGGTGTAGTCCGTCTGGGTGACCTCGCCGGTGGTGGGCAGTACGGGCAGGTCGCCGCCGATGCGGCAGCCGACGCCCGAGAGATGGACCAGGGAGAAGCCTCGAACGCGGTTCTGCGTGTAGTCGTAGCCCGTGCTGTGCCCGGTGTCCGGGGAGAGCTGCACCATGCCGAAGGGCACGGCCGCGCCGGGGAAGGTGTTGCCCTCGTCCTGGCTCCCGATGAACGGGTTGACCAGATCGGTGAGGTGGCCGTCGGTCCGCTCGGCGGCCCGTGCGGGGGTGGCGATCAGCGCGGACGCTGCCATCACCCCGGCCAGGCACAGCCGCGTGCGCCGGGTCCCTCTCATGTCGGATGACCTCCGGAAGTTCGAGTCGTTGCCTGCATCCTGAAGGGCGAACGACCCAAACTCGGGCATTCCATGGAGGTTACGCACAACGCGTCGCACAAGGTCATGTGTGCGAACGAACCGTGACGGACGGTCAGAGCCGGCCCTGACCCGCGGGCGGGTCCCAGGGGTGCGGGGCGGGACCGGCGTCCGCGGCCTCGATCAGGCCGTCGGCCGTCGCGTCCAGTTCCCGGCGGTCGTACTCGGCGAGGAACGGGAACACGGCACCGCAGTCGCGGCAGGCACGGGCGAGCGTGGCGTCGAACTCCGGACGGGGTCTGAAGAATCCCGGCCGGCCGAACCTCAGCCGCAGCCGCCCGTACGACCGCTCCCCCGATGCCAGCTCACCAACCGGGCTGAGCCGGGCGGAGCCGCATATCCCACATCGCATGCGGGGGATCCTATGTCTAGGGCACCCGCTGGCCCTTCCCGAGGGCGATCACGCCGCCCTTGGACACGCTGTACAGCTCCGCGTCCCGCTCGGGGTTGACGCCGATGGTCGCTCCGGGCGGGACCTCGACGTTCTTGTCCAGGACCGCGCCGCGGACCACCGCGCCCCGGCCGATGCGCACGTTGTCGTGGAGCACCGAGCCCTGCACCACCGCGCCCGGGTCGACCCGTACGCCCGGGGAGAGGACCGACCGGGTGACCTGGCCGCGGATCAGGCAGCCCGCGCTGATGATGGACTCGCTCGCGATGCCACCCGCGTTGAAACGGGCCGGGGAGAGCTGGCCCGAGTGGGTGTAGATGGGCCACTGGCGGTTGTACAGGTTGAACGCGGGGCGCTCGGCGATGAGGTCCATGTGCGCCTCGTAGTAGGCGTCGAGCGTGCCCACGTCCCGCCAGTAGCCCTGGTCGCCGGTGGTCTCGCCGGGCACGTGGTTCTCGCTGAAGTCGTACAGCTGGGCCTCGCCGCGGGCGGTGAGCTGGGGCAGGATCGAGCCGCCCATGTCGTGCGCCGACTGCCCGTCCTCGGCGTCCCGTTGCAGCGCCTCGACGAGGGCCTTGGTGGTGAAGAGGTAGTTGCCCATCGAGGCGAAGACGGCTTCCGGGTCGTCCGGGAGGCCGGGCGGATCGGCGGGCTTCTCCAGGAAGCGCTCGACGGCCAGGCCGTCCGGACCCGGTGTGATCACGCCGAACGACGAGGACTCCGTGCGCGGCACCCGGATGCCGGCCACCGTCACGCCCGCGCCGCCCTCGATGTGCTGCCGGAGCATCTGCCGCGGATCCATGCGGTAGACGTGGTCGGCGCCGAACACGGCCACGTACTCGGGCTGTTCGTCGTGGATCAGGTTCAGCGACTGCAGGATCGCGTCGGCGCTGCCCAGGTACCAGCGCGGGCCGAGCCGCTGCTGGGCCGGGACCGGGGTGACGTAGTTGCCGAGCAGGCTGGACATCCGCCAGGTGGTGGTGATGTGCCGGTCCAGCGAGTGCGACTTGTACTGGGTCAGCACGCAGATGCGCAGGATGTCGGCGTTGACGAGGTTGGACAGGACGAAGTCGACGAGACGGTAGGTGCCGCCGAAGGTGACGGCTGGTTTGGCGCGGTCGGCGGTCAGCGGCATCAGACGCTTTCCCTCGCCGCCCGCCAGCACGATCCCGAGTACGGAAGGCCCTCCACGACGCATGGCCGCTCCCCTCACCCTGGTTGAACCATGGCTGCCCCGAGCAGACGGGACTAAGCCTGCTTGAGGATCTCCTCGTACAGCGCGGCCGTCCGCCGGGCCACCGCGTCCCAGCCGAACTCGCCGACCGCGCGCTCCCGTCCGGCCCCGCCCATCCGCCGGGCCGTCTCCGGGTCGCCGAGGACGGTGTCGAGTGCCCGGGCGAGCCCCGCCTCGAAGGCGTCGTCGACATCGACCAGCAGGCCCGTACGACCGTCGTCCACGACCTCCGGGATGCCGCCGACCCGGGAGGCCACGACGGGTGTACCGCAGGCCATCGCCTCCAGGTTGACGATGCCGAGGGGTTCGTACACCGAGGGGCAGACGAACACGGCCGCCCGTGTGAGGAGTTGGATCACTTCGGGGCGCGGCAGCATCCGCGGGATCCAGAACACGCCCGTGCGGGCCCGGCTCAGCTCCTCGAACAGCTCCCGGAACTCCCGGTCGATCTCCGGGGTGTCGGGCGCGCCCGCGCAGAGGACGACCTGGGCGCGCGGGTCGATGTCCCGCACCGCGCGCAGCAGATGGGGCACGCCCTTCTGGCGGGTGATCCGGCCGACGAACAGGACGTAGGGGCGGCCGGGGTCGATGCCGTGCCGGCCGAGGGCGTCGGTGCCGGGGTCGGGGCGGTAGAGGCGGGTGTCGATGCCGTTGTGCACCACGTGCACGGCGGCCGGGTCGAGGGCCGGGTAGCAGGCGAGGATGTCCTCGCGCATGGCTCCGGACACGGCGATCACCGCATCGGCGGCCTCGACCGCGGTGCGTTCGGCCCAGCTCGACAGCGCGTACCCGCCGCCCAGTTGCTCCGCCTTCCAGGGCCGCAGCGGCTCCAGGGAGTGCGCGGTGACCACGTGCGGCACGCCGTACAGGAGCTTGGCGAAGTGACCGGCCAGGTTCGCGTACCAGGTGTGGGAGTGGACGAGTTCGCGGCCCCGGAGGGCTGCGGCGACGGACAGGTCCACGGAGAAGGTGCGCAGCGCGTCGTTGGCGCCGTCCAGTGCGGACCAGGGGCGGTGGCGTACGACGCCCACCCCGCGGCCCTCGCCCCAGCAGTGCACCTCCAGGTCCACCAGGGAGGTCAACTCGCGGGCCAGGAACTCCACATGGACCCCGGCGCCGCCGTACACGTCCGGGGGGTACTCCCGGGTCAGCAGTCCCACTCGCACCCGACAACCCCCTTGTAACGGTGGCAGGTTCCCTTCATGGTCACCCAGACGCGGCTCGTGGGGAAGAGCGCGGAGGCCGGGTGAAGCAGCAGTCGCCGCAGACCCCGCCGCCGGGCACCCGGTAGTACAGGCAGCAGCTGCGGCGGCGGAAGGTGGTCCCGGTGCGGGTGCCGGTGGTGCGCAGCAGGGGGTGGGCGAGGAGTTCGTCCGTCAGGGCGCGGGCCCGGCCGGCCACATCGGTACGGCCGTGCGCGCGGGCCCAGCGGTCCAGCTCCCGGGCCGCCCCGGCGAGCGCGGAGCCCGCGTTGCCCCACAGCAGCCCGGACGCGCCGCCGTACCGGGCCCGCAGGGTCTTGCCCAGCGGCTCCAGGTGTCCGTGCAGCACGGTGGCGGCGAGGGTGGCTGCGTCGCCGGTCCGCGGACGCAGTTCGGTCAGGTACAGGTCGTCCGGAGCGGGGGCGAGGGGGTCCCAGCGCAGCAGACGCGGATCGAGATCGGGCAGGCTGCCGTACAGGACCGCGCAGCCGAGAGCAGCCGACCACAGCCGGGCGGCCAGCGCCTGCTGCGCGACGGAGGCGGCGACGCGCGGCTCGGGTGTGCGCAGCCGGTCAGCGACCGTGGCCACGCGCACCGTCAGGGCGTCGGGGTGCGCGTCCCGCGGCACCCGTGCGTAGGTCTCGGCGAGTGTCGGCAGCCGCCCGGGATCCGGGCCGCCGGCGGCTTCGGCCGGGCCCGGAGCCGTGCGCAGGACGAAGAAACCGCCGAGCGGGCGGAGGGCGGCGAGCGCGGGGTCGAGGTCCACGACAAGGACTATTACAGGCGCGTTCGCGGGCCGGGGCCCCAGGTGTCAGCCTCACGTCACCCCTCCCGAGGATGATCGCGGGGCCGGTGTACTCCATCGGCAGTAGGACCCATTGCGTGCTCAGGTACGACGACGGGAAGAGCGCGGACGGGCAGAGTGTTGGCCATGGAATCCGACCGTCCGCCGCGCCTGGCTCAGGGCCCCCGACTCACGCACAGGAGACGCCGATGAGCGCCCTCGCGCTGTCCGTGCTGCTGTCGTTCGTGTCCGCCCTCGCCTACGCGGCCGGCGCGATCGTGCAGGAGCAGGTGGCGGTCTCCTCCCCCGGCGGCACGTACCTGCCGCTCCGCCGGCCGGGCTGGTGGGGGGCGCTGGCACTCAACGGCCTCGGCGGCGTGCTGCACGTGGTGGCGCTGGCCTACGGCCCGCTCAGCCTCGTCCAGCCGCTCGGCGCGCTGACCATCGTCTTCGCCCTCCCTCTGGCCGCGCTGTGCGTCGGCCGCAGGGCGGGGACCACCGCCTGGCGCGGCGCGATCATGGCCACGGTGGGCCTCGCCGGTCTGCTGTCCCTGGTCGGTTCCTCCGGCGCGCACTCCCTCGACGCGGCCCAGCGGGTGGCGGTCGCGCTGGTCACCGGCGGCGCGGTCGTGGCGCTGACGTGCGCGGGTCTGGCCGCGCACCGGCACCCGGCGGTGCGCAGCGTACTGCTCGCCACCGCCTCCGGCATCGCGTTCGGCATGTCGTCGGTGTTCACCAAGACCGTCGCCGTGGACTGGACGCACGGCATCGACCTGGACGATCTGCCGTCCCTGGCGGCGATCGCCCTGTTCGCGGTCGGCGGCGTCGTGCTGTCCCAGGCCTCCTACCGGGGCGGTGGCCTCGCCGCCCCGCTGGCCACACTGACCGTGGTCAATCCGGTGCTGGCGGCCGTCGTCGGCACCCTGATGTTCGGCGAGACGTTCCGCCACGGCGGCGCGGGCGCCGTACTGGCCGTGAGCTGCGCGGTGGTGGCGGCGGGCGGCCTGGTCATGCTGACGACCGAGCGGATCGAGCGCACCGGGCCGCCCTCCCTGCCGGACGGCGGCCCCGAGCAGCTTCCGGCGGCCGCTGCCGCCACCGGTTCCGCACCAGGGCTCCCGGGCATGCCGCAGCAGCGGGCGGCGGCCGAGGCCGGGCCGGAACGTGCCGAGCGGGACGGACTTCCCGGGGCCGACGGCACGCTCGGCGCGCCGGTGGTCCCGGGCCCGCGTGTGGCGGAGCCGGGCGGCGGCCTCGTTCCGGAACGGGGTGCCGCTTTCCCTGCGGAACCGGGCAGCGGTTTCGCAGCGGCCCCGGGTGGCGGTCTCGCTGCGGCCCCGGGTGGCAGCGGGGAGGGTGCCGAAGGCCGCGGCGAACCGCCGGCCGCCCCCGCTCCCGCCCCGGTGCTCCCCACGTCGTACGTCGCGCTGCCCGCGGATGTCCGTCTGTCGCTGCCGGTCCTGGACGGCCCCGGTCCGTGCGTCAGATCCTGACGCCGCCGGCCCGCAGATAGGCGAGCGGGTCGATGTCCGTGCCGAAGCCGGGTCCGGTCCGCACCTCGAAGTGCAGATGCGGTCCGGTGACGTTCCCGGTGGCCCCGGAACGGCCGATCCGCTGCCCCGCGCCGACCGTCTGCCCGGTCCGCACCGAGATCGCCGAGAGGTGGCCGTACTGGGTGTAGCGGCCGTCGGCGTGCCGGATCACCACCTGGTAGCCGTACGCGCCGCCCCAGCCCGCGGCCACCACGTGCCCGGCCTCCGCGGCCCGCACCGAGGTGCCGGTGGGCACGAGGAAGTCGACGCCGGTGTGGTAGCCCTTGGACCAGTGCGCGCCAGCCGCTCGGTAACCGGTGCCGATGGGCGCGTCGACCGGGGCGACGAGCGTGCGGCCGGTGGTCCTGGCCTGGTGTGGCGGGGTCCGGTGCGGTGTGGTCCGGTGCTCCGAAGGGGCTTTCTTCCGCGGGGACTTGGTGGGAGGGGTCGCCGTGTCGCGCAGGCTGAGCCGCTGGCCCGGCAGGATCAGGTCGGGATCGGCACCGATGGTCGCGCGGTTCTCGGCGTAGAGCCCGCGCCAGCCGCCACGGACGTGGTGCTCGTCGGCGATGCCGGAGAGCGTGTCGCCGTGCACCACCGTGTACATCTCGGCCCGGCCGGCCCGCGACTGCGGGGTGGTCTGCGGCCGCACGTCCCGTATCGAAGTCCTCTGCGCCGCGTTCACGGACCGGGTCGCGGCGCTGTCCGTGTGCGGGCCGGGGTCGGCATCGCCCCTGCTCAGGCCGGCCCGCACCGAGCACACCGGCCAGGCGCCCGGCCCCTGTCCGTCGAGGACCCGCTCGGCCACGGCGATCTGCTGGTCGCGCGTCGCGAGGTCGGCGCGCGGGGCGTACCGGGTGCCGCCGTACGCCTGCCACGTGGACCGGGTGAACTGCAGCCCGCCGTAGTAGCCGTTGCCCGTGTTGATGCTCCAGTTGCCGCTGGACTCGCAGGCGGCGACCTTGTTCCAGGTGGAGGCGTCGGCCGCGTCGGCCGTGCCGGCGACGACCAGCGGGATCGCGAGGCCGGCGCCGCCCGCCGTGACGGTGAGTGAGGCGCGGTTGATCCTGTTCGGCTGGTACCGGCGATGCCGGCCGCGTACGGCCATGTCCGAATTCCCCTCGGCATGCGTCAGGAGGGGCAAAAGTAAGCGCCGCGAACAGGCCATGACAAGACGGAAAACCGGCCTCCCGCCCCGTCCAAGTGGCCGGGAAAGGACCACGCTTGGCGTGCACCACGGGAAGGCCGTGAGCCGAATCGCCGGAGACTGAGGCCGAAGGCGCCGTCGCCGCGTACACAAGCGTGGCGGGCCGGATGTGCGCTCGCCGGAGCGGCACGTCAGGATGGGCGAGGACCCGTACTGACGGAGCCGTAGTTAACGAGGCAACCAGGGAGCAGGCGGTATGAGCACTTCAGCGCAGATCGGTGTCACGGGCCTCGCGGTCATGGGCCGCAACCTCGCCCGGAACTTCGCCCGCAACGGCTACACGGTCGCCGTGCACAACCGTACGGTCTCGCGGACCAAGGCGCTGGTGGAGGAGTTCGGGCACGAGGGCGACTTCGTCGCGGCCGAGACCGCCGAGGAGTTCGTGGCGGCCCTGGAGCGCCCGCGCCGCCTGGTGATCATGGTGAAGGCGGGTGAGCCGACGGACGCGGTGATCCAGGAGTTCGCGCCGCTCCTCGAATCCGGGGACATGATCATCGATGGCGGCAACGCGCACTTCGCGGACACCCGGCGCCGGGAGCGTGAGCTGCGCGAGCGGGGCATCCACTTCGTGGGCACGGGCATCTCCGGCGGCGAGGAGGGCGCGCTGCACGGGCCGAGCATCATGCCGGGCGGTTCGAAGGAGTCGTACGGCTCCCTCGGCCCCATGCTGGAGAAGATCTCCGCGAAGGCAGCCGACGGCGCCCCCTGCGTCACGCACTGCGGTCCCGACGGTGCCGGGCACTTCGTGAAGATGGTCCACAACGGCATCGAGTACGCCGACATGCAGCTGATCGGCGAGGCCTACCAGCTGCTGCGGGACGTCGCCGGGTACTCCCCCGCGCAGATCGCGGACATCTTCCGGACCTGGAACACCGGCCGGCTGGACTCCTACCTGATCGAGATCACCGCCGAGGTGCTGTCCCACGTGGACGCGGCGACCGGCAAGCCGTTCGTGGACGTCGTCGTCGACCAGGCCGAGCAGAAGGGCACCGGACGGTGGACGGTGCAGATCGCGCTGGACCTGGGCGTGCCGGTGTCCGGGATCGCCGAGGCGGTCTTCGCCCGGTCGCTGTCCGGTCACGCGGCACTGCGGGCCGCCTCGCGGGATCTGGCGGGGCCGACGCCGGCCGCGCTCGGGGAATCGGAGGCGGCGGCGTTCGCCGACCGGGTCGAGCAGGCGCTGTACGCGTCCAAGATCGTGTCGTACACGCAGGGCTTCCACGAGATCGCGGCGGGCAGCGAGGAGTACGGCTGGGACATCGACCTCGGCGCGGTGTCCTCGATCTGGCGGGGCGGCTGCATCATCCGGGCCGCCTTCCTGGACCGGATCCGCGCCGCGTACGACGCCCGTGCCGATCTGCCGAGCCTGCTGTCGGACGAGACGTTCGCACGCGAGATCGCCGACGCGCAGGACGACTGGCGGGAGGTGCTGATCGCCGCGACGCGGCAGGGAGTGCCGACGCCGGGGTTCGCGGCGGCGCTGGCGTACTACGACGCGTTGCGCGCGCCTCGCCTGCCGGCGGCTCTGACGCAGGGGCAGCGGGACTTCTTCGGGGCGCACACGTACCGGCGGGTGGACCGGGACGGAGCGTTCCACACGCTGTGGGGCGGGGACCGGTCTGAGGTGTCCGCCTGAGGGGTGCCGGGAACTGCTGTCCGCCTGAGGGGCGAGGGGCTGGTGCTGCGCGGCTGCGTCATGGGTGTCATGGCCGGCCGCAGGCCGCCCTCGCCGCCCCTCGCGGCGTTTCACGTCAGTGGCGGACCGGGTTCGGGATTCGGTACCGGCTCCGGGCCCGGTGGGATCGGGGACGGTGCGGGATCCGGCGGGGCCGGGGGTGGGGTCGGGCTGGGCCCCGGTGGGGGTGGTGTCGGCTGGGGAACCGGCTCGGGCGGTGGGACGGGGCTCGGGTAGGGGTCCGGCGGGGTGGGACCCGGGCCCGGTGCCGGGCCCGGTGGGACCGGGTCGGGATGCGGGTTCGTCATGCTGTCCTCCGGGCAGTCGCTGGACGTCGCCTCTGGACTACTCCCCCGCCTACCCGACGTGCCCCCGGTCACTCACCCGACAGGGCGAGCCCCGCTCAGAACCGTCCGGGGTGGGCCCGCAGCCATTCCTTGGCGGCCGCCGTCAGCTCCGGACCGGTTGGCTGGGCGACCTCCGGGTGCCGCGCCGCCCACCTGACGACGTACGGACACAGCGGCGCCACCGGGACGCCCTCGCGCCCGGCGAGGGCGTACAGCTCGCGGGCGAGGGAACCGACGATGCCCCGGCCCTCATGGGCGGGCTCGACGATCGTGTGGACCGGGACCAGGGCGCGCGCGGGCGACTCCAGGACGAAGTACGCGATGTGACCGACGACTTCGCCCTCGCCGACGGCTTCCAGGCGGCCCGCCGCCCGGTCGTCGCGGATCTCGATCTCGCTCACCGGCTCGGCACGCTCCTGGTCCGGTCCCGCCCGACCCCTCGGTCAGGCCCGGACGGCCTGCGGGCTGCGCTGCTGGTCCGAGCCGGGCACCGGCTCGGAGGGGTCGGCACCGAGGGACACGATCCGGTTGTCGCCGTCGACGTGCACGACCCGCGGCTTCAGCTCCCGCGCCTCGGCGTCGGTGACCTGAGCGTAGCTGATGATGATCACCAGGTCTCCGGGATGCACGAGGTGGGCGGCCGCCCCGTTGATCCCGATCACCCCGGACCCACGCTCACCCTCGATGACGTACGTCTCCAGCCGGGCGCCGTTGGTGATGTCGACGATGTGCACGAGCTCGCCCGGCAGCAGGTCCGCGGCGTCGAGCAGGTCGGCGTCGATGGTCACCGATCCCACGTAGTGCAGGTCGGCCTGGGTGACGGTGGCGCGGTGGATCTTGGACTTGAACAGAGTACGCAGCACTTTGGACTCCTAGAAGACGGCTCCCCGCCAACTTTCTGCAGGTCAGGGGCGTCCTTTACTGTACATCGGCACGCCTTCGACCCGAAGACCTTCCAGAACATCGTGCCCCGTGGCGAGCAGGCTTCTCACCTGCGCAATCTGCGCGCAACAGGCTGTCGCGAAGCCGTCGACCAGCACCATGTACGGAAGACTGTCCCGGTCCGATGCTGATGGGATGCTGACTTACCTGATGAGTCATCAGGCAGGGCGAGGGATCCAGAGCAAGTTGCTAACTGGGGTCAGCGGCGGTGAGGTGGAGGACCAGGACCGACCAGCATGCTCCGCCACCACACGGCCGAGCACTTCCGCGGCATTTCCCCTCTTCGCCCCGCCCAAGACGAGCCTCCGGGCGCAGTGAGACGAGAGCCCGCGCGGCAATCATCGACCGCTGCTTGGCCTCGCGTCCCGCGTGGGCCGCTCCCGCCAGTGCCGCGGCCGAAGGCGCCGTCCAGATCGCCGCCCGACTCTCAGGGCGTCGAGGGAGGTCTCCCCGCTCGGTTCAGCCAAGCGCCCGGGCCGCAACAGCTCAGGCCACGAGCCCGTCGGGTTAGATTCACTCCAGGTCCTCGTCCATCGCCATGGAGTCCACAGCCTCACATGTTCGTAGAGTTCGATGCCGTCCCGTTCAGCGCCGTGGGTGACCAACATGTGGTGTGCGGTGCCACCCCCGCCGGGTTCGGCGCGCCGGTCTACGTCCAGGACCCGGACGCACAGCCGAACGACGTGTTGAGGAGCCTGCTTCAGCGCTACCCGCGGCTGCCGAAAGGGTTGAAGTCCGCCGGCCAACTCAAGGCCGCAGGGCTGCGCGCGTCGAACTTGTTCCGTCCCGACGCCTACGTACTCGGGCCTCCGCAGCTGGTTGCCGTCCCCGGGGCACCCACGAGCACCGGGCGCACGACGCCGGAATGGGAAGAGACCGTATACCCGGCGTCGCCTGTCTACCGCGCGGATCAAGCTGTCCCCTTCTCGGCGCCACCCGATGCCGACGAGGGCCAAGCCGTCCGCCATGCTGTGATCCGCTGGGCACAGGACGTCCTGGACGACCCGGACACGGTCATTCTGGCCGTCAGCGCCATCGGGTCCCCTGCTCCGTCCACCCCGCCCCTGGAACGGGCCGTGCCCTTCGAGATAGCACTCACCTCGGCCGATGGCCGCAAGAGATGGCATCAGTTCATCAACCCCGAATGGGAAACGACATACCTGCAGCAGCTTCGACTCGGCCACGCCGGCCCTGCGGAACTCGAAGCCGCCCCCCGTTTCCGCGAGGTAGCCGACACCCTGCTGCGCAGACTCCAGGGCAAGCGCGTCGTCACCTACGGACGCAACCTCCAGTACGCCGCGATCTACGCGGGGCTGGAGTACGCCTGGCTACGGGACGGCCTCCCCTACGGTGCCCTGTGGCCGGACACGGCGACCACGCTCGCGAAGTTGAACCGCAGCCGCTGGGAGTGCGCGCGTCTGCGCCAGGGCGAGTTCGACGGCGACTGGGATGCGGCCGCCGGTCACTTCGCACTGCCGGCCGAGGAACCGGCCGCCGATGCACTCGACCGCTGCCGGATGACCGTTGCCCTGCTGCGCCGCATGGCAGATCCGGCTCAGCGCTACGCGGAGCTGAATGCCCGGGCGGAGCGCGCCGTGCAGGACGGCAAGAGCCACCGTCCCCGCCCCCAAGGTGGTCAGCGGCTGGGCCGCATCGCCGCATCCCGCCATGCGGTGCTCGAGCGCAGCCAAGGGGCCTGCGAGAACCCCCGCTGCCCTGATCCCCGCTACACCTCGGCACTCAGCCGCAATGGCTCCTACCTGTTGGAAGTGGATCACATAGACGATCACGCCAAAGGGGGCGCGGACCTTCCCAACGCCATGATCGCTCTGTGCCCGAACTGCCATGCCCTGAAGACCCGTGGGACGGTAACCGACGAGTTCCGTGCTCTCCTTCGCGCTACGGCCCTCGCCAGGCACCGGGAACTGCTCGCCGCAGCTCGATGAAACCGTCCGAACCGGCGCTCAATCTGGCCTGGACGGGCTGACACTGCGTTGACTCTTCGTCCAATCGCGACCGGCATTGACGGCCAGCTTTGTGGTCAGGCTTACCGGCAGTTCTTCATCGACCACGGCACGAACGGCCTCGGACGCGGCTGGGCCACGCCTTTTTGCGAGTCGCGTCGGTAATCATCATCGCCACCGCCACCGCCACCGCGATCGGCGGCAGCGGCCCGCTGGACTCCGCCGCCCAGGCCGCCGAGGCCCTCGAACCGGTTGCCGGACAGAACGCCGAACTCCTCTTCGCCGTGGGCCTGATCGGTGCTTGCGCGCTCGCCGGTGCCGTCGTCCCGCTCTCCGCCGGCCTGGGCCTGTTCACCGCCCAGATCGTGCTCGGCGCGGTGGTCGCCATGACCCCGGTGAACGTCATTCAGCTGCTCATCGGCGCCCAGGTCCTCCAGGGCCTGATCAGCCCCATCGTGCTGGTCTACCTCCTGGTCCTCAACTACCGCCGCTCCGTGCTCGGTGCGGCGGCCGACGGCCCTCGCTACCGGATCGGCGCCACCGTCGTGGTCGTCGGCGTCGCGGCCATGTCCACCATCCTGTCGTCCAGACCGTCCTCGATTGGTTCGGCCTCGGCTGATCCCTGTCCCCGTCTGAGAAGAGGGCCCGGTCGTGTAGAAGTACGGCCCCTCCCTGGTAGGTGCTGCCCTGGTCGCCTGGATCGCCACTCTCGTCGCACTGATCACCCTCGATCCCCAGCCGGTCCGCTGACAACGAGTGCCCGCGGTCCGTCCGGTACTCCCGTGAGACAGTCGCTGTCGTGGTGAGCGAAGTCGATACGCGGTGGCTGCTGGCGTCTGTGACGACGGCCGGCGCGGCACCGTCGTTGCGGATGCGGGTGTGGCGGAAGCTGAAGGGGCTGGGGGCGCTGTATCTGCAGCAGTCCGTGTGTCTGTTGCCGGACCGGCCTGCCGTGGCCGCTGCCGTGAACGGACTGCGCGAGCGTGTGCACACGGATGGGGGACGGATGCGCGTCGTGCACGTCGAGATCGCCGACGAGCGCGAGCGCAGGGAACTCGCCGAGAAGATGACTGCCGCCATCGACGAGGAGTTTGCGGAGGTGCTTGAGCGCCTTCCGTCCTTCTTCGCCGAACTGGAGACGGAGTCCGGTCGCGGCCGAGCGGTCTTCGCCGAGGTCGAGGAGTCCGAGGCCGACCTGGAGCGGTTCCGTTCCTGGGCTGCGAAAATCGAGGCCCGCGATTACTTCGGCGCACCGCTGGGCGAGCGGGTCCGTGCCGAACTGGACAGGGCGGCCACGGCATTGGCTGCGTTCGAGGCCGCCGCTCTTGCCGGAGAGGATGTGGGCGGCTCGGCCTGAGTGCGCATCGGCGGCTCTACTCTTGCGGCTCCGCCGCTGGCAGGCCCGCAAGTCGGCGTACGACGCCTAGTCCGTCGGAAGTGCCGGGCCAGTGTCGGTCCACGGCCTGTGTCCCGGCCTGCCGGACGACGATCCGCAGTACGAGCGCGACGGCGATGGCGTCGTCCGCATAGCCGAGGACCGGAATGAAGTCGGGGACCAGGTCGATGGGCAGCGCCAGATAGCCGGCCAGGATCCAGAGCAGCCAGCGGGTGCGACGCGGAAGGGCGCGGTCGCGGGCGAGGCGGGAAACGAGGCGCAGCAGGTCGGGGAGGAGACGGACCGCCTCCGTCAGCAGGTTGCCCCTGGGCCGGGCGATCGCGAGGGCGCCGAGCAGCACCAGCCAGCACAGCAGCAGGCTCGCGACGATCCCGATCAGGACCTGCCATACCTCGCTCATCGGCCCCACTTCCATTTGGCGGACGCGGCCGTGGAGGCATCGCCTCGCCCAACCGCAATGTTACGGGTGTAACATCCGCCTTGTTGCGGGACCGCTCCCCCGTCGGTCCCGCAGTCTCTCTGCTCCTGCTCTGGAAGCGGACAAGGTTTTTCTGTGGGATGAAAAGCTGCGTCCGCATGCCCCGCGTCAGGCCGCCGATCGGCGTGCCACGGGCTGATGGGTGCGTTCGGGGTGAAACGGGCTGTCAATGCCTATGGGCGGCGGTGACGCAACCGCGGTGAGCGGAGTGCTTTCTTGGCTGGTGCGGGAGCGCCCGGTGATCACGGCGGACAGGGCGATGGCGGCCACGGCGGAGATCGCTCCGCCGATGACGAGGCTGAAGCGCGCGCCGAGGGTGTCGGAGACCAGGCCGACCAGAGGTGCGCCGACCGGGGTGCCGCCGAGCAGCACGAGAAGGTAGACGGAGACGATGCGTCCACGCATGCTCGGGTCGGCGTTCAGCTGGGTCATGGCGTTGGCAGTGGTCATCACGGTCACCGAGGCGAGCCCGGTGGGCAGGAGTACGAGCAGAAACGTGGCGTATCCGGGCGTCAGGCCGGCCAGGGCCTCCAGGGTTCCGAAGACGACGGTGGCGGTGACCAGGCGTCGGGCGGTGGGTGGTTTTCGTTTGCCGGCTCCTCTGAGCGCGCCGATGAGGCTCCCGACGGCGTAGGCGGCGGACAGGTAACCGTAGGCGGCGGAGCCGGAGTGGAAGACGGTTATGGCGATCAGGGAGATGGTGACCTGGAAGTTGAAGCCGAAGGTGCCGGCGAAAGCGATGACGGTGATGGGCAGGAGCAGTTCGGGGGTGGCGCGGATGGCACGGAAGGCGTCTGACAGGCGGGTGTTTCCGAGGTTCTTCTCCTTGGGTGCGTGGAGTTCGTCGGCTCGGATGGTGATCAGGCCGTACAGGACGGCGAGGTACGAGGCCCCGTTGGCCAGGAAGACGGGTCCGGTTCCGGCAGCGGCGACCGCCAGGCCCGCCACAGCCGGACCGATCGCACGGGCGACATTGAACTGGGCGGAGTTCAGGGAGACGGCGTTGGCCAGGCGTTCCTTGCCAATGAGTTCGGAGACGAAGGCGTTGCGGGCCGGGCTGTCCAGCGCGGTGGCCGTGCCCAGCAGGAAGGCCAGCACGTCCACGGCCCACAGGTTCACCGCACCAGTCACCGTCAGGACGCCCAGCACCAGCGACTGCACTCCCATGGCGGACTGAGTGAGGATCAGCAGGCGGCGTTTGGTGAAGCGGTCGGCGAAGACGCCCCCGGAGAGACCGAAGAGCGTCTGGGGCAGAAACTGCAGGGCGGTGAGTATGCCGACGGCGCTGCCGCTGTTGCCGGTGAGCTGGAGGACCAGCAGGTCCTGGGCGGCGCGTTGCATCCAGGTGCCGATGTTGGAGACGAGCTGTCCGATCAGGTAGCGGCGGAAGTTGCGGGCCCCGAGCGTGGCGAGTGCTTCGCTCGGGGCCCGTCGCTTTCCGCCCCTGCGGACCCGTCGGTGCCGGCCGCCCATGTCGAGGGCGGCAAGGTGAGCGCGGAGGGTCTGCGTCCTGTCGCTGCTGTGGACACGGCGGTGCTTGGTCATGACCTTCTACGGGTGGGGTCCGGCGAGGACGGGGACGGGGACGGAGGCGTGGTCGAGGTGGTGGAACTGCGGGGCGGGGTGCATCAGGAACTCGTGGTGGGAGATGTTCCATGCGTACGCCCCGGCCAGGGCGAAGGCGATCTTGTCGCCGACGCGCAGCCGTCCGACCTGGACGGCGCGGCCCAGGACGTCCTTTGGTGTGCACAACTGGCCGACCAGAGTGACGGGTTCGTCCTGGGCCTGGGGGCGTTCCCAGGGCCGGTCCCAGCCGTCGACGGGGACGATGGTGAACGGCTGGTCGTGCTGCTTGGTGGCCGGCGTGCGCAGATGGTGGGTGCCGCCGCGCAGGACAGCGAAGGCATGGCCGTGGCTGCGTTTGATGTCCAGGACCTCGGTGACGTACCGGCCGCAGTACACAGTGACCGAGCGGCCCGGTTCGATGCGCAGGGTCAGGCGCGGGTACCCCTCCAGTAGGCGGCGCAGGCCGGTACCGAAGGCCGGCCAGTCGAAGCGCCGGTCGGGGCGGGCGTAGTCGACATCCATGCCACCGCCGAGGTTGACCTCGGTCAGCTCCACGCCGTTCTCCTTCGCCCATTCGCTCGCCCAGGTCAGGACCTGGGCGGCGAGGTCGAGGTGGGCGGTGGCATCGAGGCCGCTGGCGAGGTGGACGTGGATGCCGCGCAGCCGGATGCGCGGGTCGTCGGCGATGAGGGCGAGGCAGCGGTCGAGGTGGCCGGGATCCAGGCCGAAGGGGCTGGGCCGGCCGCCCATGGCGAGGGCCACGGGACCGAGGGAGATCGGGAGGTTGACTCGGAGCAACACGTCCACGGTGCGCTCGCCGAGCAGGGCGATGAGCAGGTGGAGCTCTTGTTCGCTCTCGATGTGCAGGCGGTCCACTCCGGCCTGGAGGGCCTGTTCGAGTTCGGCGGGTGTCTTTCCGGGGCCGCCGAAGGCGATCGGCGTGCCGGGGCAGGTGATCTGGATGTGGTGGAGTTCGCCGCCGGAGGCGACCTCGAAGCCGTCGACGTGGTCGCGCAGGACGGTCAGGAGCCGGGGGTCGGAGTTGGCCTTGGCGGCGTAGAAGAGCTGGACGCGTTCGGGCAGGGCGGCGCGGATGGCGGCCGCGTGTTCGCGCAGGTCGCTGAGGTCGTAGACGTAGGCGGGGAGGTCTTCCGCGTCCAGCCCGTTGACGTGCTGGAGAAGTTCTGGCCTCATCGGGTCACCTCGCGGGGGAAGCCCTCGCCCAGCGGGCTGGGCAGCGGAACGTAGCCGGCGTGCCGGTCGGCCTGCCGGGACCAGCGCAGCAGCAGGTTGGCCTTGGCGGGCAGCGGGACGCCCGAGAGCAGGGCGCGCAGCCGGGGCGGTTCGCCTGCGCTGCGCGAGTAGGCGTCGAGGTGGTCGCGGACCAGGCCCCACAGGGCGGGTTCCAGGGCGGGGTCGGTGTCGGCGAGGGCGGCGAGGACTTCGGCGGCATGGTTGACCAGGAGGCAATAGGCCACCCGGTTCCAGCCTCGTTCGGCGTCGTACGTCATCGGAGTGCGCACGTCCTCGGGCAGGGCGGCGAGGAACGGTCGGTGGTGTTCGGGGACGAGCTTGGTGCCCTCCAGGTCGCGGAAGAGCATCTGGGCGGGGGTGCCGTCGTCGCTCACTCCGACAACGACGTTCTGCAGATGGGGTTCGAGGACGATGCCGTGCTCGAAGTAGGCGGTCAGGACAGGGGGCAGGAGCAGGCCGAGGTAGGCGTCCCACCAGGCGAGCGCGTCACCGTCGCCGCGCGCCAGCAGGCGGGCGACCTGGGCCGAGCTGGTGGGGTGCTCGTCGGCGATGGCGGCGGCAAGCAGCGGTGTCACGCCCGGGCGCAGGTGTTCGCGCAGGCCGGTGCGGACGATGACGCCGAAGCCTTCCAGGAGGGAGAGGTCGTCGTCGAGGGCGAGGGTGCGGTAACCCGGTTCGGCGAGCAGCGAGCTTCCGGGATGCGTCTGACCGATCTTGGCGAAGACGGGGCCCAGGAGCCGGTTGAGGGCGACGGCGCCGGACAGCTCGTAGGCGGCGTTCTTGCGGACGCAGTTGGTCAGGCGGACGTTGAGGCTGAACTTCAGGAACGTGTCGGTGCCCGGCTGGTAGAGGGTCCGGACGGAGGCGGTGGGGGCGAAGTCCGGGCCTGTGACGCCGGTGTCGACGATCGAGCCTGCGGCCATGGCCCTGCGCAGGGCGGGGTGGTCGCTGAGCAGCCGGTACTGCCACGGGTGGACCGGCAGGGTCACGTAATCCTTTCGCCCGGATGGGTGGAGGGCGTCGAGCCTGCTCAGGTCGCCTTCCTCGCGTACCAGACGCCTGTGGACGGCGAGGTAGCGCAGGGGGAAGCGGGTGCCGGTCTCCGGGCCGTACTCCAGCCAGTCCGCCGGGTCGCCGGTGCGGGACTTGGGCGAGGGGTGGAAGCGGTGGCCGTAAACCAGGGACTGCTCGGACTCCAGGTACGGGTCCTGCGGCAAGGTCCTTGTGGCGCGCTGCTCCAGCACGGTGCGGATGGTGTTCCGGCTGTCGGTGACCTGGTCCAGGAACTCGTCGTTGGCCACGCCGGTCCGCAGCTCCAGCTCCTCCTGAATGTATCCGGCGAGCTCTCGCCAGCCGATCGGGAACCAGCCGGCGCCGTCGTACCGCTTGATCGGACCGTCGAAGCGGTGCGCGCCGATCAGGGAGATCCGGCGCAGGGGGACGCGGAGCAGGACGTCACGGCGGGGCAGCCACAGCAGCAGGTGGCCGTTGTCGACAGTGACCTGGCGCTCGGGCGCGGACACTTCCCGGATCAGGCAGTTGAGCAGGGTGTGGGCGGTGACGGCGTCGGCGGCCCGGTCGGGATGGTCGGTGGTGGCGAGGACGGCGCCGGTGGTGCTGGGGACGGTCATGCGGAAGGACTCCAGTCGGTGCAACGAGAGGTGTGCGGGGGGCCGGCCGGGCCCGGCTGTGGGAAGCGGGCTGTCAGCGGTGGCGGGCCAGGGGGTTGGGGACGGGGGTCCACTGGGCGACGCCGGACTGTTCGGCCAGACGCATCGCGATGGTCGCCTTCAGCGGCAGCGTGTCGCCGAAGAAGAACTCCCGGTCCCCGTCCGCGTCGGGAAGGTCGGCGTAGACACGGCGTGCGACCTCGGCAACTGCCGCCCATAGCTGCTCGGGGTCGGCTCCGTGGTTGCGCGAGAACACGGCGACCAGTTCGCTGAAGACGCCGCTGAGCAGGCCGCCGAACAGCTTGGTGCGCAGCGCCGCCTCGTCGTTTCCGGCCCGGGTACCGGCCAGCGAGGGCAGCGAGAATCCGTTGAGGGCGAGCCGGTGCGGGTGGATGCGGACGCCGTCCAAGTCACGGTAGAGCACCCGCACCGGACGTCCGTCGCGCAGCGCGACGAGCGTGTTCTGTCCGTGGGCCTCCAGGGCCACGCCCATGGACAACAGCGTCAGCGTGGGTGGCAGGACGAGTCGGGCGAACTCCACCAGCCAGGTGACGGGGTCGCCGCTCACCACGCGGGCCCCGGTGGCGTGGATGGCGGTGAGGGGAACGGCGATCTCACCGGGTCCGAGGTGCCGTTCGCTGGACTCGCGGATCATCGCCGCCAGGCTCGCCGAGGGACTGCCGTCGACACGGATGGCGCCGCCCGCGAGTTCTCGCAGGATCCGCAGGCTGTCGCCATAGCCGGCCTTGTCCACGACTGCGGTGACCAGCTCCGACAGCGGGGGCCCGTCAGCCACCTCGGCCGGGGAGATGGTGCGCCGGTAGTTGGTGACCTGCACGTCCAGCGCCGTCTTGATGTGACAGCCCGGCAGCGTGTCGAGCGGAGACATGGTGCGCATCGACAGCAGCGGCCGGGCGGCGATCGTACGGTCCACGACCGCCAGGTCAGGCTGCTGTGCGAGGACGTGGTCGCGCTGCCAGGGATGGACGGGCATGAGGACGGTGTCGCCGTCGCGCAGTTCCTCGGGCCAGTCGCCCGTGGCCTGCCACCGATCGGCAGGTACGGCGACGAGCCCCAGCTCGATGACGGGGTGATGCTCGGGCGCGTAAGCGAGGACCTCGGCGACGGACAGTCCGCTGCGGGTACGGCAGCAGGGGTGCTGCGGGTGGCCGTCGACCACGGCCTGTTCTGCATCGGCGGAGTCCCGTACCCCGGGCGGCTCGTTGTTCGCCGCGCGGGCCAGCGCGAGGTTGGCGACGCTGTTGTCGAGCTCGGCGGCCAGGCGCGACGCGGTCTCGGTGTGCACTCCGAGGGCGGCGAGGAGCCGTGTTGGCTCGTCGATCGGGCCGTCGGGGCCCTGCACGATGAAGTCGTCGGGGACCGAGGCGAATCGCTCGGCTGCGACGGCAGGGACCGAGAGCTGTCCGCCGCCCGTGAGCCGGATGACGAGGGTGCCAGCGTCGTGGTTGCGGGTGGCGATACCCGGAAGGGGTTCGCGGGCGAAGGCGCCCCATAGTCGCCCGAGCACTGTGGCACGCGCACCGGGGAGCGCGGCCATGAAGGGCTCGACCAGCTCGGGGCGCGCTTGGCGCAGTTCGTTGATGGTGCTGCTGTACGGCATGTTTCACCGTCCCGTGGCATAGGAAAAGCAAGCGGAGAGGCTGCGGAGGCGAAGAGAAAGCGCGAATGCGAGCGCCGTCCGTGATCAGCTGCCGACAACGTTACGGGATCGTTAGTTAACTGATCGCCAGAGAAAAGGAAGGCCGGCATCAGAATCGATCCAGCATTCCGCTGGCTCCACCGTTCCGAAAAATAGAGCTGTCGCCGGATAATTGGCCGCATGTCCCATGCGCCCGGCTCGGCGAGCGGAGCGCCTGCGTCGGGCTACTGGTCATAGGGGAAGCGGTTGCTGGATGACCAAGGACCGTGCTGCGCTTTCTTAACAGACTGCTTGCACGGCGTTGCCTGTTCGCTGACGTTGCACTGCCGAGATGCCCGTAGGGTCAGGGACGGGCAGAAGGCAGTAAAGGAAGATGGTTGTTCACTTTCGCCGAAGGTAATCCACGCGACACTCAGCCGTTTTCCCGGCGCGGGGCACCGTCGGCTTGTGAGTCTGTCGACATGCGTGTCTTACTGATCGAGGATGACGACCGGGTCGCCGGCCCGCTGATGGAGGGCTTGAGCCGTTTCGGGTTCACCGTCGAGCACGCCCGTACGGGTGCCGACGGACTGGCCGCGGCGGAAGCGGAGATGGTCCTGCTGGATCTCGGGCTGCCCGACATGGATGGCATCGATGTCTGCCGGACGCTCCGACTGCGTTCCCAGGTGCCCATCATCATGATCAGTGCGAGAAACGACGAGGTCGACCGCGTCCTCGGCCTGGAGCTGGGGGCCGACGACTACCTGTCCAAACCGTTCGGAGTCCGGGAACTGGTCGCACGGATCCGGGCCGTCTTCCGACGGGCCGGACCCGCTGCGCCGGAGCCGATGATGCCGGTCCCCGGCTCCGAAGGGGGCATACCGTTGTGGCGGCTCGCGCTCAGCAGATCGGCCCGTTGGCCATCGACCGGCGGGGCCGCCAAGTCCACCTGCACCAGACCTGCGTTCCCCTGGCGCCCAAGGAGTTCGACCTGCTCGCCTACCTCGCCGACGACCCCGGCGCCGTCCGCACGCGCCGACAGATCCTGGACGCCGTGTGGGAACCGAACTACATCGGCCCCACCAAGACCCTGGACGTCCACGTCGCCGCGCTGCGCCGCAAACTCGGTGACCCCGCCTGGATCGACAACATCCGCGGCGTAGGATTCCGGCTCACCCCACCCGACGGCGCCGCACCCGCCAGGCCGGTGGGAGAGAACGTCGATGAAGGTGACCGGTGATCCGCCGCCTCCTGCTCAGCTACCTCAGCCTCACCCTGCTGGTGCTGCTGTGCCTGGAAGTGCCGTTCGGCTACGTCTACGCCCGCGGTGAGATGTCCCGCTTCACCGGCAACGGGCAGCAGGCCGCGGTCATGCTCGCCGAGGTGCTGGAGGAGAAGGTCGAGCGACGGACCGTCAGTGACGTCCCCGAGCTGGTCACGAGCTTCGCACAGCGCACCCAAGGCCATGTCACGGTCGTGGACAGCCGAGGAAGACTGCTCACCGACTCACGCAACGCCGTCCCAGCCGGGACGGACCTGTCCGCAGAGCCGGACATCGCAGCCGCTCTGCGGAACCGGTCCAGTTCCGGGACCCGGCAGGATTCGGCTCTCGACGAAGAGGTCTTCTTCGCCACCGTGCCAGGTGCCTCCGGCGCGACGGTCCGCTGCGTCGTACGGGCGTCGTTTCCCCTCACCGCGGTGACGTCCAAGGCTCATGACGCCTGGCTGGCACTGACAGCCGTGGGTCTGGGCGTGCTGGCGGCCGTCGCGCTGATAGCTCTCGCGATGGCCCGCTGGATCACCCGCCCGGTGCGGGCCCTGGAGCACGCCACGACAGAACTGGCCGACGGCACCCTGAAAGACCTGCCCGCCACCGACCTCGGGCCCCCCGAGCTACGGCGACTGGCCTCCAGTTTCGTCCGCACCGCGACCCGGCTGCAGCATCTGCTCAAGGCCCAGCACGCCTTCGCCGCCGAAGCGTCCCACCAGCTGAAGACCCCTCTCACGGCGCTGCGGCTGCGACTGGAGAACTTCGAGCCCTACCTCGACCCCCGCGCCCAGCCCAGCCTGGACGAAGCGGTGGGCGAGGTGGAGCGCCTCAGTCGCATGGTGCACGGGCTGCTCGCTCTGGCCCGGCTGGAGAACGCGGCCACCACCCCGGAGGCCACCGACCTCGACTCCGTCGTCGCCGACCGCGCTGCCGTGTGGAGCGCCTTCGCCGGCGAGCACTACGTGGACATCGTCGTGACCGGGCCGAAGATCGGCCGGGCGTGGGCCATCCCCGGCGCCCTGGACCAGATCATCGACAACCTGCTCTCCAACGCGCTGCGGGTCTCACCGCCCCACACCACGATCACCCTGGCCACCGCCTGGGCGAACGGGACCCCCGGAACCGTGGAACTACACGTGATCGACCAGGGGCCGGGCATGACCGAGGAACAGCGCCGACGCGCCTTCGACCGCTTCTGGCGGGCGAACGACGCCGACCACGAAGGCACCGGCCTCGGCCTGCCCATCGTGCAGCAGCTGGCCCGCGCCTCGGGCGGCGAGGTGACCTTGCAGACCGCACCGGGCGGGGGACTCGATGCAGTGATCCGCCTCAGGACGGCAGACGCGCATCGCCCAGGGCACCCTCGACGTCCCCGGTCGGCGATGCGAGCCAAGCAGGGCGCGGTGCCACCCGTTCCCGCCGAGCGCCCGTACGCCGTGTCCGACTGGCAGCAGTGAGACAGCGCAACCCACGCGGGCGGGGGCTTTCGGGCGCACAGATGCTGCGAGACATTGGCTGATTCCTGGCCCTCCGCTACCCATTCGCTGACATTGCGCTGCAGTGCCTCCGCCTACAGTCCTTGGCGTTCCCGGCCCTTCCCTGCCTCTGATGGCTGTTGCCGGCCGCTGTGCGCAGGACGGGCCAATTCCATTCGGTGCTCGTGCAGGAGGAAGCGGCAGCTGCCGATGGGGGTGCGGTCCGCTGCGGACGCAACGGCACCCCGTCGGCCAGCCGCTCAGCGGCCTCGGCCGCCGGCCGAGGAAGTCAGGAGAGCCATGGACATAGCCAGCCACCATCCCGCCATCGGCGGCCCCCCGCTGTCCGGCAGCACCGGTCCCAACGATATGACCGCAGTGCTTCCGTCTCTTCCTGCCACCTCCGTCTCCAGCGGAGACACGACCCTCTTCCATTCCACCGCCGCTTCCTGGACCGTTGGCGCAGCAGCCAGCGCCCGTGCAGCGGAAGGAGCAGGACCGCAGCCCAGCGCCTCCCCGTGATTTCGGGGAATCACGCCCGTCGGCACCGCCGCAGTCGCCGCCCCCAGCGGGCGCGGCCGTTCGGGACCTTCACCGCCGACCGGCGGCACTGCCCGAAGGCCCTGCTCATCGCTGCCGGAAGCGGCATCGCCCCCATACGTGCTCTGCTCGAACAGCTGCCCCCACGAACGGTCGTGATCCACCGGGCCCGCACCGACGGGGAAATCGTCTTCCGAGGCGAACTCGACGACCTCGCGGTCCAGCGCGACGCACAGATTCACTACGTGCTCGGCCGCCGCGAAGTCGCCTCGCCGCAAAGCCTGTTCACACCCGAGGGCATGAGGGACCTGGCGCCGGACATCGCGGACCGTGACGTGTATCTGTGCGGACCTCCCGGCTTCATCAACACGGCGCTGGACGTGCTCCGCCGGTTGCGAGTGCCCGACCGACACATCCACCTCGACCCCTTCGAGTTCTGAACCCCGCGCCGCTGCACGACCGTTCCGGAGCCCGCGCCCTACGTCTGGAGGCATCCCCATGCGCAGAACCATCGCCGCCGTCATCGGCACCGCCGCCGCGACCGGCCTGTTGACCGCGCTGAAACTGGGCATGGCCCCTGTCGGCGCCGACCCCTCGTCCACCGCCGGTTCCCCACAGCCGGGAGGAGCCGCGACCATAGGCACCCCCACCAGCCCGCCCGCATCCGCGCCTTCCGCGAGCAGCCCCGGCGCCTGCCCCGCAGCGTTCACCGGTGGCGGCGCGGTGGAACCCGCGGCATACGTCGCAGCCGGGGACGACGACGGGGGCGACGGCGACCACCGCGGCGAGGGCGACGACGCCCGGGCCACCCCTGCGCCGACGAACGGGACAACCGGCACACCGACCGACACCTCCACACCCCCGCCCGCTCCCACGGACGCCGCGACCCCCACTGCCGCCGCTCCCCGTGCGCCATGCACCTCGGCACCTGCGGCGGCGCCCACCGCGACGCCCGCTCCTTCTTCCACGGCCACCCGGACCGGCCTGAAGAACGGCACCTTCCGCGGACCTGCCGCCCGTAGCGAATACGGCACCATCCAGAGCACGATCACCGTCTCCGGCGGCCGCATCACGGACGTCACCGCCGGCTTCCCCACCACACCGGCGCTTAGCGCGCAGATCAACGCCAAAGCCATCCCCGCCCCGCGCCAGGAGGCCCTGGCCGCACAGAGCGCAACCATCGGCGCGGTGTCCGGAGCGAGCTTCACGAGCACCTCGTACAAAGAGTCTCTGCAGGCAGCCATCGACGCCGCAAAGACGTAAGTCACCTACGAACCACAGAGTCCAGCCGGTCACCCATGTCGGAATATTGGCCATCTGCTAACACGGCACTAGAGGGCTCCTGGCCCCGAGTTGCCCTCCTCACCCGTAGGGTCGTCCCCACAACGCAACACCCAGTCACACCAGCAGCACCGTCACCACCACCGCGCGCCGCGATGCCCACGGCGAGCACAACCCAGACGATCACGGACACAGCCATGCCGACGAATAGCGAGCCCGCGTACACCGCGGGGGCCGAACAAGTCGTCCCGGCCGAACCCACAGCAGAAACCATGCGGCTCCTGCTCGTCGAAGACGACGACCGGATCGCCGGCCCCATCATGGAAGGGCTGAACCGCTACGGCTTCGCCGTCGACCACGTCAAATCCGGAGCCTCCGCTCTGTCCGCCTCCACCGCCGACCTCATCCTTCTGGACCTCGGACTACCCGACATGGACGGCATCGACGTCTGCCGGGCCCTGCGCGCCCGCTCCGCCGTCCCCATCATCATGATCACTGCACGAAGCGAAGAAACCGACCGCGTCGTCGGCCTGGAAGTCGGAGCGGACGACTACCTCTCCAAGCCCTTCGGCGTACGCGAGTTGGTCGCCCGGATCCGAGCCGTCACACGTCGCACCCACCCCGAGAGGCACGCCCCGCTCAATACCGGCACGGCAACCGGGCTCCCCCTCCAGCGCACGCAACTTCCCGAGGAGCGTGGCGTCCAGCACCTCGGTCCGCTGACCATCAACCGGCGCACCCGGGGTGTCACCATCGACGGCCGCCCGCTCACGCTCACCCCGAAGGAATTCGATCTGCTCGCCCAACTGGCCAGCGACCCTGGCGCCGTGCACTCCCGCCAGCAGATCCTTGACACGGTGTGGGACCCCAACTACTTCGGCCCCACCCGCACCCTCGACGTGCACGTATCGGCGCTGCGCCGCAAGCTCGGCGACCCGGCCTGGATCGCCACCGTCCGTGGAATCGGCTTCCGGCTCACCGTCCCGCCTCTTCAGCGGTAACGGCCGGCTTCTAGATCGTGCGTCAATTGATCACGTCGAGGCAGAAGGAGACGAGCGAGGCCAGTGCGCCGGGGGCGCCCGCGCCGAAGGCGACCACCATGGCCTGACCGATCGCCACGTCGTAGGGGTCGAGGCCGTTGGACCAGGTCACCCGGGCGTCGATGCCGGGGATGCTGCGGAAGGGGCCGTACGCGCCCAGGGTGCCGTGCGCATCAGCGATGGGCGTGCCGTTGCGCAGGAGCCGGGCCCGGCACAGGCCGGTGGGCCGCAGCTCGTAGGTGCGTTCGCCCACCACGGACGTGCGGGTGCGTGTTCTGCGGCGCAGGGCCCAGCGGCTGTCGCTACCCCGGCGCGTGGAGATCACCCGCCCGTCTACCTTGATCCAGCCGTGCTCACGGCTGGGCCGTACCGTGACGGGCGGCATGCCGGATCCCTGGACGAGCGCGATGACGCTGGGCCAGCTGTCGTAGCTGATCCGTATCGGCCCGAACGGGCTGTCGGCCGTACGGTGCTGGGAGAGCCGGACGGTACGACGCTTGCTGAAGAAGGACATGGTCGGATCGGCTCCGAAGGCAGGGAGTTGGAAACGGGAGAGGCACGCGCCGCTACGTCGATCGTTGTCAGTTGAGGGGTGACCCCGGATGCCAGGACCGGTACGGCGCGGCTCCCGGCGCAGATTGCTGATGCGGCATCGCCAAAGGAGCCGAGCCGTGGGTGCGCAGCAGTGCCTCGAACCCGGAGTGCAACTCGCGGGCCGCGTCGGGCCGGGCGGCGTAGGCGACGACGGATCCGTCGAGGCGCTGGATCGTCACCACGGCGTCGGTGCCCGGATTCTCCTGGCCCAGCCACACTCCGCCGAGGGCGGTGGCAGGCACCCACCCCGGCTCGGACTCCGGGCCGCCATCGCGCCATCGGCGCAGCACCTTCCGCCGATACCCCGGGAACAGCAGACCCGGCAGCGTCACCACGACGAGGACAAAGACCACAATGTTCCCCACCACCCCGGCCGCCCAGCGCAGCAGCGCGAGGAGCGCGGCATAGCAGGCCGAGACGATGAAGACCCACAGGCAACCCACGGCGACGACGTGCGGCGCACCAACCTTGTTCAGCAGGCTGTGGAGGCCCACGGAAGCGAGCAGTACCAAGATCGTGACACATCCGGCCGTGTCGCCGAGGAACGCTTCAGCGATGCGGACGGCAAGCCGGTCGCGTCGGACGACGAAGCCGTGGTCATGGAACTGGACACGTACACGTCCCCCGGGCATGGCTCTGACGCCAGCGATCTCACGCACGCCGCTCACCCTAGACGAACATTCGGACCATGCCCGGCGATCGTCTTTCGGACGGGTGAAGCGTCGGCGGCCAGTTTTGCCACCGACATCCGCAGGGGAGCTTTTTTCCCGCCCAACAGGGAGGAACAGGGACAGCCCGGTCGACGAGGCGCCGGGGACACACCGGCTGATGCTCCTACCAGGGACGGGGGGTGACATGCGCCACTGGCAGCCGCTGCCCGAATCTCTCGAACCGGAAACCAGGGCCCTGAACGGTCCGCCGTGCCACGGCCACCCGAACTCCCGCCCGCACCTGCGACCCCGGCACCAAAGAGGCACCTACGCAGGCACCTTGTACCGACCGCCGTCATCACGCTCTCCGCCGCCGCTCTCGCCTGGACGACCATCGCGGGATCGCCCCTGCTCGCGGGCCAGCCAGGGCCGAGGACTGCCCCAGCAACCACGCCACCGCCGACCCGCCCCGCCGTCCCAGCGTCATGCCGGGGCGAAAGCTGTGAGGGCCAGTATCCAACCCCGTCCGGATGCACAGGCGACGCGCGAACGGAGAGCACCGTGGCGGCCTCCGCCTACTCGGTGCGGCTGCGCTTCAGCCCCCGCTGCGGTGCCGTCTGGACCGAAGTCACCTCTCGCGCCGGCACCGTCCGCGAGGTCTCCATCAAGATGGAGCCGAAGGACGAGCTCTCGTCTCCCCCAACGACCGCTTCCTTTCCAGCAGCCCGATGCTCGGGAACACCGGTGGGAAAACCGGTGCGCCCGGGGTCGACGCTGCGCGTACTCCCTACACCACCTGATAGTTGGCCATCATCGCCATGTCCTCGTGCTCCAGGTTGTGGCAGTGCAGCATGTACCGGCCGCGGTAGCCGCGGAAGCGGACCAGCACGTCCACGACCTCGTACGGGCGCACATCCACCGTGTCCTTCCAGCCGGCGTCCGTGGGCTCAGGGGCCCGGCCGCCGCGGGACAGGACCTGGAAGTGGGCCAGGCGCAGATGCACGGGGTGGTGGAAGTCGCCGGTGAACCGCCAGCGTTCGACGGTTCCGAGGCGTGGGCGGGCCAGGAACTCCGAGGTGCTGAAGGGGCGCCCGTTGATGGTCCACGCGTCGTCGGAACGGCGGAAGTCGAAGTGCCGGGTGGCGACGGCGGACGCCGGACGCAGGGCCGTGAAACGCGAGAGGCGGGCCGGGAGGTGGCTCGGGTCCTTCTCCCTGCGGGCGATGCGGAAGCGCATGACCTGGTGCATACGGCCGTCCGCCAGCGTGTTGACCAGGGTGACCACACTCCCCACCGCGCACCCGGTGAAGTCCACGACGACGTCGAAGCGTTCCGCCGGCGCCATGGGGATGCCGTCCAGACGCTGAGGCGCGGCCAGCAGGCCGCCGTCGCCGCCGATCTGAGTGAAGGGAAGTGTGCCGCCGTGCTCGTTCTCCAGCACCAGGTGGTAGCGGCGGGCGTTGGAGGCGTTCAGCAGGCGGAGGCGGTGACGGGTCGCCGAGACCTCCGCCTCCGGCCAGGGGGCGCCGTTCACCAGCTGTACGTCGCCGAGGACGCCGTCCATGTACGCGTCCTCGACGCCGGGGGTGCCGGTGCAGGTCGGCGAGTGGCCCGGGTAGCGGAAGGAGCCGTCCTCCTCGAAGGAGCGGTCGCAGATCAGCAGCGGGATGTCCCGCTCGCCGCCGGGCAGCGGGAGCGCGTCCTCCTCCTGGTCGTGGACGAGGAACATCCCGGCCAGGCCGCGCCAGACCTGCGGGGCGCTGAAGTCCATCCGGTGGTCGTGGTACCAGAGCGTCGCCGCCCGCTGGTCCATCGGGTACGTGTGGGTCTTGTAGCCCTCCGAGACCGTTCAGTCGGCGGCGTGGGCGTGCATGCCGCCCATGCCGCGGTGCGTCATCCCCCGTGCCTTGAACTCGGCGCCGCACTGCGCGGGCACCAGCACATCGGTCGGGTAGCCGTCGGAGTGCGGCGGGGTGACGCCCCCGTGCAGGTGCAGGGAGGTGGGCACGGGCAGCTTGTTGAGGACGCGTACCTCCATCCGCCGACCGGAGCGGGCCGTGAAAGTGGGGCCGGGGAAGATGCCGTCGTAGCCCCAGACGGTCGTCCTCAGCCCTGGGATGATCTCAACGGACCCCTCGCGCTGGGTGATGTCGTAGAAGTCGGTACCGCCCGCGCTCCGGGACGGGCGGGCGCGCGGTGGTAGGGGCAGTGGCGCCGCGAACTGCCGGGGCGGGCGGATCCTGCTGGCCAGGACGGTGCCTGTGCGCTCGCCCGACCACTTCGCGTACGCCGCCGCTCCGGCGGGTACGGCGAGGCCGGCCATGGCTCCGGCCGTCACTCCGAGGAAGCGTCGACGTGACGTCACCCGCGCTCCTCCCCACGGTGCTTGTACGTGCACGCCCAGCAGGCCAGCCCCACGCCCACGCCGAACACACCGAGCGCCAGCGGGACATGGCCGCCCAGCATCCGGGCCGCACCCAACCCCATCTGCGCCCCGACGAGCACGATCAGTCCGAGCGCCAGCGCGAATGGCCATGCCGGTCCCCGCATCGAGCGCCACACCAGCAGGGCGGCCACGGCCTCGACGAGAGCGATGACGGCGACCAGCTGCGCGTTGGCCGCGTGCACGTCGAGGAAGCGCACGTCACCGGTGATGAACAGGCCCGCCAGGGCCCCCTGGAGCAAGCTGTCGAAGAGGAACAGCACCGACATGGTGCGCAGCAGGGTCAGCGGCCATGTACGGGACCGCCCCGCGGCTCTGCCGGATCGCGGCTCCTCTTCCGTCGGGCGCGGACGCGGAAGTGCAGCCTCCGTGGACGTGTCAGTCACGCGCCACCTCACCGCCACCGACACGGGCCTGCGCCTCGAACGCCTGGAACCCGGCCTCGACGCCCATGAAGATGTCGTTCATGACCAGGTAGCCCTGCGCGATCAGCGGCGAGTCGCGCAGCTCCTCGATCAGGAAGTAGTACGCCTCCAGGTCTGCGGTCTCCAGCAGGGCGAAGTCGGAGAAGGCGGTGGTGAACGCCTCCGCGTCGAAGAAGCGTGCCGAGACGCGGCCGGCGTACCGGGCGAACACGGGGTGGATGTGGGCTGCCGCCATGGCGTTCCGCTCCTCGCGGGACAGCGCCAGCCAGGCCGGGGTGAAGGTGTAGGTCAGGATGATCGTCGTCTTCACGACTGGGTTCCCCCGGTTTTCGAACGCAGCGTCAGCTTACGCCGTTTACTAGAGGTGATAGCCGTTAACATTGTCAAGCGCGGGCCGGTCGGCGGAGCTGCGACAGGTCAGGAGGCACAGCCGTGAGCAGCGATACCCCGTCGGCGCGACGGGCTCGGCAACGCGAAGAGGTGCGCGAGCGCCAACGCGCCGAGACGAAGTCGGAGATCCTGCACCATGCCCGCCAGTTGCTGGTGGACGAGGGCCCGGCCGCCGTCTCCCTGCGTGCCATCGCGCGCGAGATGGGGATGACCGCTCCAGGGCTGTACCGCTACTACGCCGACCACCGCGAGCTAGTCCAGGCGCTCACGGCCTCCCTCTACGACGAGCTGGCCGCCGCCCTGGAGCACGCCCGCGACCAGGCACCTCAACAGTCCCCTCGGGACCGCTTCACCGCCACCGCACGAGCACTGCGCGCCTGGGCACTGGACCACAGGCCGGAGTTCACCCTCATCTTCAGCAAGCCGATGCCCGACGCCGACTGCGCACCGGGCGACCCCTGTCATACGGCCAGTTGGCGCTTCGGCGGCGTCTTCCTCGACCTGATGCTGGAGTTCTGGCGGGCCGGTACACTCCCTCTGCCCAAGGCTGGCACCCTTGCTCCGGACTGGCTTCCCCAGTTGGAGGAGGTGAGGGAACACATCAGCTCTGAACAGCCGCCCCTGGAAGCGTTGTATGTATTCGTCCTCGCCTGGTCCCGCCTGTACGGCATGGTGTCCATCGAGGTGTTCGGGCACCTGGACTTCGCCCTGACCGATTCCGAGCCGCTGTTCGAGCACAATCTTCGTGACATCGTGGGACTGCTCGAAGCCGACCGGCGAAGCGACCAGTAGGCGGTTCACGTCCGGAACCGTAAGCCGACGCACACCGGTCGCCCCTGGCGATCGCCCGCCGAGTAAGTCGCGGCGAGAGGTCGGGACATCGAGTCTCAGGAGATTGAATCCGACCGCGTCGCCATGCAGCAGAACAGGCTCGATGTCCAGATCTGTGAGGACCCGCAAGGCTCCGTCGAGCGAGGCAATCCGGTCTCGCGCCAGGTCTGTACGGCCAACCGAAGCCGGGGGCCGAGGAAGGCGTGCAAGGGCACCACTTCCGCGGGCGGCGTCAGATGCGCCCGCCGAAACGTGGCGGCTCGACCGTGCAGCACGTGGCACCTCGGGAAGGCCGCCGACCACTCCCTGCGCCGTCGTCATGCGCGCCCGTGGTCATTGACAAGGCGAATCCGTGCGGGCTGTCATGAACACATGATCCTCCGTCCTGGGGCCCGTCGCACGCGCCGTACCGATGGTTCCGCCCTCGGTGCCGGGTGTAACCCGTCACCGGGCGGATCATGCACGAAGGCCACGGACGCCACCCCAGAAGCAGAGGACGGACGGCTGCGGTGGGAGCACGGTCACTGACCGGGCGCCACGAGTTGCTGGACGCCGCCCGGGCCGAACTGACGACCCGTTCCGGAGTGCTCTTCCACGGTCCCCTGGGGATCGGTAAGTCCATCCTCGTGGCAGCCCTTATGGCGTCCCTGGCGGCGTGTGACCCGTCGGTCGGCACCGTGCTGCACTGCTCGCCCGCGGAGGACGACGTCCAGCTTCCTTTCGTCGGGCTCATCGACCTGTTCGCGCGCGTGCCGGAGAGCTGCCTGGAGGGCCTCGCACCCGAACCACGGGCGGCACTGAGGGCAGCGCTGCTGCGTGGTCCGGAACCGGCAGAGGGCCGCAGCCGCCTCGCGGTACGCCTCGCCGTCCTCGACGTGCTGCGCACACTGGCCGCCGCCGGCCCCGTCGTGCTGGTCCTCGACGGCCTGCAGTGGCTCGACGAGTCCACCGCCGAGGTGCTGGCCTTCGCCGTGTGCCGCCTCGGCGGCCTGGACATACGGGTGATCGCCGCCGAGCGGGTCGCGGACGGTGAGCAGCCCGAGCGGCTGCGCTGCTGCCCGCCGGGCACCACCGAACTTCCGGTGCCGCCGCTGACGGACGACGAGGTGGCCCGTCTGGTGCGCGCCGGCATCGGTGCCGGCCTGCCACCGGGGATACTGCGGGCGATCCAGGACACCGCCGCCGGAAACCCCTTGTACGCACTGGAGTTGGGGCGAGCGGCAGCCCTGCGCGGCCCGGTGCCTTCGGCTTTCGGACCGGCACTGCCCGTGCCCCGAAGACTGCGTACCCTGCTGCTGGCCCGGACGCGCACGCTGCCGGAGACGGCGCAGCGCACGCTCCTGGTCACGAGCGCCGCCGCCTGCCCCGACCTCACCCTGCTGTGCGCCGCCGGGCTCCCCGATCCCGCCGCGGACCTGGCGGAGGCCGAACGACTCGGCGTGGCAACGACCGACGCCGACGGAACCATACGCTTCCGGCATCCGCTGATCGGGGCCGCCGTCTATGCCGATGCCCCGGAGCACCTCCGCCGACAGGCGCACGCGCTGCTGGCCGGCGCGATCAGCGAGCCTGTCGAACAGGCCCGCCATCTCGCTCGCGCCCGCCCGCACCGGGATGAGGACACCGCCCGCACACTGATGTCGGCGGCGGAGTCCGCGCGCCGCGACGGCGCGCTCGGCGCCGCCTGCGAACTGGCCGGGCTCGCCGCCCGCCGGACTCCCGGTGACCGACCCGCGGACCGGGATGACCGGCTGCTGGCCGCGGCGGAGTACGCGTGCGACGCCGGACAACTGGACGAGGCGGCCGAGGCCGCCGGGACGGTCCTCGCCGCATCGGGCTCGGCACGCCGTCGGGTGCGGGCTCGGCTGATCCTGCTGCGCAACGCCGGACAGGCGCTGGAGGGTACCCACGCGCTGATCCAGGAAGGCCTCCGGGACGCCGTCGGCGATCCGGAGGCCGAGGCCTGGCTGCACCACTGGGCGGCCGTACGCGGCCTGCTGTGCGGGGAGTTGGCGGAGGCGGCCCGGCATGCCGGGCACGCTGTCCGGCAGGCGGCCGTGGCGGGCGACACGGAGACCCGGATCGGGGCTTTCGCCACGCTCGCCCGGGTGCGGTCCCTGTCCGGCGATCCGGTTGCGGCGGACGCCGCGCTGGAGAAGGCGCTCGCCCTGGCCGGGGGCGCCGGCGGCGGTCCCCAGAGTTGGCGGCTGATCCGGATGCGGGCGATCCTCGCCCTGGACGCCGACAGGGTGACCGAGGCCGGCGAGCAGGTGGCCGAACTCCTGTCCACTGTCGGGGATTTCGCCGGCGTCGAGGAGGTCATGGCGACCCTGGTGTCATTGACCCGGATCCAGGTGCGGGCCGGACACTGCCGTGAGGCGCTGCACACCGCGGCGCGCTGCTCGCGCGCCATGGCCCAGGCGGCTCCCGCGCTGTACGCGGCCGCGCTGGCGGCCACTGCGGGCGGCACGGCCGAGGAGGCGCGGCAGCTGGCCGAGCAGGCGGTACGCGCCTCGGAAGCCGACGGCGACCGGCTGTTCCTGCTGCGCGCGCTGGCCGTGCTCGGGCAGGCCGAATTGCTCGCCGGTGACCCGAGGGGGGCCGCGGCCGCGGCCGAGGCGCTGCAACGCGTCAGAGAACTCGGGGCGGCCATGTGTGCCGCCGACCCGCCCTTGCTGCACTGGTATGGCGACCTGGCCGAAGCCCTGGTCCTCCTGGGTGAGACGGACGAGGCCGAAGTCGTCGTCCGTGAGGCCTACGCTCGTGTGAGCGGTGATACGCCCGGCAGTGTGCTGGCGGCTCTGGAGCGGGCGGAGGGCCTGCGGGAGGCGGGGGTCGGCCGGGCGAAGGAGGGGGCGGCGCGGCTGCGTGCCGCCGTGGACCGTCTGCGCCGGCTCCCCTTGCCCCTCGAGCTGGTGCGGACCCTGATCGCGCTGGGCGTGGTCGAGCGTCGCTCGCGCCGCAGGAGCACGGCGCGTGCGGTTCTCGTCGAGGCGCTGGAGACCGACGCGGGGATCGGCGCCGCTCCGCTGGTGGCGCGGGCGAGGGAGGAGCTGTCGCGGCTGGACTCCGGAGAGCGGAGCGGTGAGGCGGGCGCCGGCGGACCCGAGCTCACACCCACCGAGGCCCGGATCGCCGCGCTGGTCGGGGGCGGGGCCACCAACCGGGAAGTCGCCGCGAAGCTGTTCATCAGCGTCAAGACGGTGGAAGGGGCCCTGTCGCGGGTCTACCGCAAGGTCGGGGTCCGCTCGCGCACGGCGCTGGCCCACGTGATGGCGGTCGCCGTCATCACCTCCGGGCCGTCCGTCGACTCCGGCAACGGCGGCCAAGTGAACTCTCCGGAGCAGGCCGTGATGGTGGACCGGCCCAGCCGTACCCGGACCCGTCGTGCTCTCGACACACGCCGTTGACACGACATCGGCTGTTTACACGTGACGCAAGGGTTCCCCCGCTTATGGGGGTGGGGTCGGACTTTCTACGGTGAAGCCGTTCCGCTTCCGGAACAACTCCCCCACTCCCCGGAGGACTTCAGTGAAGTCACGTCTGAGACTGCTTGGTCTGGTCGCCGCGCCCGCCCTGGTCACCGCAGTCGTCCCCGCCGCCTATGCCGCGAACGCCCCGCAGTCGCACGCGGCCCGTGCCGGCGTCGCCGGAGACGTCCTGCCAGGTCTGAAGCAGAGCGCGGCCCGTACCGGAAACGTCGCGGCCGCGAAGCGGATATCGGTGGCGATCAGTCTGACCCCCAGAGGGGGCACGGCGCTTGACACCTTCGTCGCCAAGGTAAGTGACCCGCGGTCGAGCTCCTACGGCCATTACCTGTCGAAGGGCCAGTTCGCGGCCCGCTTCGGCCGTACGGACGCGGAGATCAAGCGGCTCAAGGACTACCTGCGCGCCCAGGGTCTGACCGTCGGCACCGTCCACTCGGGCAACCTGCTGATTGACGCGAGCGGTACCGCAGCCCAGCTGGAGAAGGCCTTCGGAACCAAGCTGTCGACCTGGAAGGACGCGAAGACGGGGCGTTCCTTCTACGCCAACGACAGCACGCCGACGCTGCCGACCGCCCTCGCCTCCATAGTCAGCGACGTGGCGGGCCTCAACAACCGCGTCCAGCGGCGCCACCAGGCGACGCCGCACACCGTCTCCCCCCACAACGGCCCCGGTGGCGGCTACACGCCGGCCCAGCTCAAGGGCGGCTACAACGTCTCCGGCACGTACACCGGCAGCGGCCAGAAGATCGCGCTGCTGGAGTTCGACGGCTTCCAGCAGTCCAACGTCACCACGTACGACAACCACTACGGCCTGGGTTCGCCGACCCCGACCGTGCAGAAGGTGGACGGCGGCTCCGGCGCGCTCGGCGACGGCCAGGTCGAGGTCGAACTGGACATCGAGGTCCTGCACGCGATCGCCCCCAAGGCGAACGTCACCGTGTTCGAGGGCCCCAACTCCGACGCCGGCGAGGTCGACACCTACCAGGCCATCGTCGACAGCGGCATCCCGACCACCTCGATCAGCTGGGGCGCCGCCGAGAGCGCCCGCACCACCTCGGGCATCAACGCGGTCGACGCCGTCTTCAAGGCCGGCGCCGCCCAGGGCCTCGGCTTCTACGCGGCCTCCGGCGACGACGGTTCCGACGACGCGGGCGACGGCGGCACCTCCGTGGACTACCCGGCCAGCGACCCGTACGTCACCGGCGTCGGCGGCACCAAGCTGACCGTCACCTCATCCAACACCTGGAGCAAGGAGGTGGCCTGGTCCGGAGGCGGTGGCGGCAAGTCCTCCGTCTTCAAGATCCCCAGCTGGCAGACGGCGGTGCAGAAGAGCGCCGGCGGCGGCTACCGCCAGGTGCCGGACGTCTCGGCCCACGCCAACCCCAGCCCCGGCGTCTCCATCTACTCCCAGGGTGCCTGGAGCTCGGTCGGCGGCACCAGCGCCGCCGCACCCGAGTGGGCGGCGTTCGCCGCCCTGTACAACCAGCAGGCCGCGGCGGCCGGCAAGGCCGGCCTCGGCTTCGCCAACCCCGCCCTCTACTCCGCGAGCGGCACCGGCTTCCACGACATCACCAGCGGCAGCAACGGCGCCTACTCCGCGGCCACCGGCTGGGACTTCACCACCGGCTGGGGCTCGTACAACGCCGCGACGCTGGCGAGCAAGCTGCTCGGCTGACCACCGCCGGCTGACCACCGACCGACAGCAGCGGGGGGGGGGGGGGGGGGGGGGGGGGGGGGGGGCCGCGTACGCGCGCATGCCTCCTCCCTCCTTATTGCTCGGGGGGGGGGGGGCCGAGGCGGCCGGCCGGAGGAGGACTATACCCGCCC
>NZ_JBVJVZ010000003.1:882801-892469 GCF_055603245.1 Streptomyces sp. NPDC037290
CCACCCCGCACCCCCCACCCACAAACAAACAAAAAAACCCCGCGCCCCCCCCCCCCCCCCCCCCCCCCCCGCTGCAACGTGCCTCGATGGCCTCCTCCGCACCGCGGGGGTGGAGATCAGGACCATGTCCGCCGGACCGCCCCGCCATATCCCGCCGGATGTCGGGGGTGTGGGTGCTGACGATCGTTCCTGTCCGGTTGCCGCTGGGCCATCTATCCCGAATATTGAGATACTCGCGTCCACCATATGAATGCCCCCTTGGGGGTGGGTGCCGCCTTCTGCCACGATCCCCAGCAGTCAGGTAGGAAAACTAGGGATCAGGGGGTGGCCGTGGGAGCGCTCAGCCGCGCAGACCGGGTGCTGCCCGTGCTGACCTCGCGTCGTCACATCGACTTCGGCCGTACGTCCAGTTCCATCTGTCGGCCGGTCTGAGACCTCAGCACGCCATTCCACACCTCCTTGATCACCCCTCCTTCCCTGAGAGGACACCTCCGTGTCTGCCGCAAGACCGCTCACCACCCTGCGCACCCTCGCCGTCATGGCTACGCTCCCGCTCCTGCTCACCGCATGCGGCTACGGCTCCAAATCGACCGACGACGGCAAGCAGACCCCGGCTGCCGCGGCAGGCGCCAAGAAGCTCTCCGCCGGCGAAGTGAAGATCGGCTACTTCCCCAACCTCACCCACGCCACCGCTCTGGTGGGCGTCCAGGAGGGCCTGTTCCAGAAGGAGCTCGGCGGCACCACGATCAAGACCTCGACCTTCAACGCCGGCCCCTCCGAGATCGAGGCTCTGAACGCCGGGTCCATCGACATCGGCTGGATCGGCCCGTCCCCCGCGATCAACGGCTACACCAAGTCGAACGGCAAGAACCTGCGGATCGTCGGCGGTTCAGCCTCCGGCGGCGTGAAGCTCGTCGTCAATCCGAAGAAGATCAAGTCCTTGAAGGACGTCAAGGGCAAGAAGATCGCCACGCCACAGCTCGGCAACACCCAGGACGTCGCGTTCCTCAACTGGATCGCGGACCAGGGCTGGAAGGTGGACGCCGAGAGCGGCAAGGGCGACGTCTCCGTCGTCCGCACCGACAACAAGATCACCCCGGACGCCTACAAGTCGGGCTCCCTCGACGGCGCCTGGGTCCCGGAGCCGACCGCGTCGAAGCTGGTCGCCGAGGGCGGCAAGGTGCTGCTCGACGAGTCGACGCTGTGGCCCGACAAGAAGTTCGTGATCACGAACATCGTGGTGCGGCAGGACTTCCTCAAAGAGCACCCCGACGTCGTCGAGGCCGTACTGCGCGGCTCAGTGAAGACGAACGAATGGATCAACGCCAACCCGCAGAAGGCGAAGGCCTCCGCCAACACGGCACTGGAGAAGCTGTCGGGCAAGGCGCTGCCCGCCGACGTTATCGACCCCGCCTGGAAGTCGATCACCTTCCTCGACGACCCGCTGGCCTCCACGCTCAACACCGAGGCGGAGCACGCGGTGAAGGCCGGCCTGCTGGACAAGCCCGATCTGAAGGGCATCTACGACCTCACGCCACTCAACAAGGTCCTCAAGGCCGAGGGCAAGGACACGGTCGCCGACGCCGGCCTCGGCGCCGAGTAACGACAGCCGGACCCCGATGAGTGGCCTCCGGGTGCGGCAAGTCCCCCCTGCTCAACCTGGTCGCAAGCACTGGACCTGCCGTCCGGGGGCTCCATCGACACGGACGGCCGGCCCGCCCCGATGGTCCAGGGGCACGCCCTGTTCCCGTGGCTGACCGCGGGCAGGAACATCGAACTCGCCCTGAAACTGGGTGGGGTCGCGGGGCCCGGCCGGTCGGTGCCGGCGGTGACAGGCGGCAGGAGGCTGCCGTCCAGGTTGGCGCCGACCCGCAGGCGCCGGTCGGCGCGGAGGGCTGCGGCTGCTGTGGCGCCGCCGAGGGAGTGGCCGAGCATGCCGACGCGGGACAGGTCGAACGCGCCGGTGAGGGTGGGTGGCAGGGGTCGCCGTCCGGCGTCGGTGTGGTGTCCGGCGTTGAGTGCGGTGAGCTGGTCCAGCACGAACCGCGTGTCCGCGGTACGGACAGCGAGGGCCTTGGCGATCAGGGCACCGTCGATGTCGCCGGTGATGGCGAAGGTTTCCACCCGGCCGCCGGGAAACTCGACTTGGTCGGCGTCGTAGGTGTGGTCGGTGACCACGACCAGGTAGCCGTGGCCGGCTAGTTCCTCGATCAGAACAGTGCCGGGGCTTCGGTCGCTGCGCAGGCCCGGTGAGTACAGGACGACCGGCCTCCCGCACCGGCCGCGGTCCACCGGTGGATCATGAGTTCCCGAGCCCGCGGGAATCCTGCCAGGGGTCGACGCGCGCCCGGTCGACCAGGTGCAACGAGAGTGTGCCCAGCGGGTGCGGACCGGTTGGTGCGGGCAGGGTGAGCCGCACCGGAGTCGGTGTGGGGTGGGCGGCGACCGGTGAGCCCGCGGCGGGTCGCGACTGGGCGGATGCCGTCGTGGCTGTCGGGACGGAAGCGACGGCTGACGCGACGGCGGTACCGAGCAGCGCCCGGCGGGTCAGGAGCCGATTCTCGTTCCACATAGCCAGAATGTAAGGTGACCCTTCCACTCAGTCAGGGACACTTGACTCCATGGAAAGGTCACCTTACATTCGTCGCATGGCAAAGCAGGGAGAGCAGGACCAGGTGACGCGCGCAGCCCGCCGCGCTGTACTCATCGACGGCATACCCGTGTCCACTTTGGGCGTGATAGCCCTGGCACTGGGCAGCAACCCCCATCAGAGCACCGCCCAGAAGGCGTGGTGGATCGCGGCCACCGCCGTCTTCACCCTCGCGATCGTCTGGGTGCTGTGGCGGGCGTTCCGGCGCGCGGACGAATACCTGCGCAGGATTCAGCTGGAGAGCATGGCCATCGCCTTCGCCGCAGTCCTCGTGGGGCTGCAAGTGGCTACCCTGCTCGATGCCGCAGGCATCATCCAGCTCCACCAGCTCGCGCAGCTGATCCTCCTCGGCGGCGTGGGCATCTGGATGACGATCGCCGACCTGCGTACCCGCCTGAACCGGTGACGGTGCACTGTGAAGAACCGACTCCGCGAACTGCGTGCAGCCCGCCGATGGAGCCAGGCCGACCTGGCCGACCGGTGCCAGGTCTCCCGGCAGGCCATCAACGCCATCGAAACCGAGCGGTACGATCCCAGCCTGCCTCTGGCGTTCACCATCGCCGACGTCTTCGGCCTGACCATCGAGGAAATCTTCCGTCCTGACCGGACGGAAACGGCGGGCGACCCGACCTGACGTGGAGTCTTTTCAGCCGCAGCCTTCGGGGCGCGTTGGCCCCTTCCTGTCCGGCCCGCAGTCGCTGCCGTCGGTGGCCTGGGTGCCGCCTGCGGGTGATCCGGCTGGGCCTGAACGACTCGATGATGTACGCCGTGATCCTGCTCGGCACGGCCCCGTCCATCGCCAACGGCCTCGTCGCGGGCATCGACCAGCTCCCGCCGCTGTTCCTGCGAGCCGGCCGGACGACGGGCGCGACCGGCCTGCGCGGGGCGCGGCACATCGTGATGCCGGGGGCGCTACCCGGCTATTCGGCGGGACTCAAGCAGGGCTGGGCGTTCTCCTGACGGTCGCTGATGGCCGCCGGGATCATCGCCTCCTCGCCCGATCTGGGCGTCGGCCTGGGCCAGTTGCTGGAGAACGGGCGCAACAACTCCAGGACCGGATCCCGATCGACACGGCGTGCGCGCCCTACCCCATCAGCCACGCGCACACGGCACCGGGCCGCACAAACGTCGTCGCCGCACGCGAGCCGGTGCTGTGGTGTGCGGAGGGGGTAGGTCCTGTGGTGGCTCCTCCGGCCCACGACGAGCTTGTCCATGTCGGAGATCTGCTCATGTCGTTCACCGGACGTCGGTCAGGGATTCGTCCAGGCCTCGGGGTCCTCCGCGAGGCTCACGACCTCGTCGGGCAGCTTGGCCGCGGCGACATGGGCCAGGGTGACCTCGCCGAGGATCTTGCGGACGTTGGCACGTACGGCGATCCACAGCGGCAGCAGCGACTCCGCGGGACCGCAGTAGGAGAGCTCGGGTGGGCGCACTCCCCGCACCGAGACCAGAGGGCCGTCCGCCACGCGGATGACGTCGGCGATGGCGATCGACTCCGCCGGGCGGGCCAGCCGGTAGCCGCCCTTGCCGCCCCGCTGGCTGACCACCAGACCGCCCCGGCGCAGGTCGCCGAGGATGCCCTCCAGGAATTTGTGCGGGATGCCCTGCGCCGCGGCGATCGCCTCGGCCTTGAGCGAGGCCTCGTCCCCTGCTGCGGCCAGCTCCAGTGCCGCCCGCACCGCATAGTCCGCCCGCGCCGAGATCCGCATGCCGCGATTATCCATCACTGTCGTGTCCGCCCGCGCGCCGGTCGCCCTCCCGGTCAGGCTGGAAGGGCGAAGGGTGGGTGCGCGCCGTTGAGGAAGTAGTCGCCCACCTCGCGCAGTCTGTGGGCGACCGGCTCGCGCAGAGTGTGGGTCCGGGTGTCGCGCCAGAAGCGGTCGAAGCCCTGCCGCGCGGAGGCGGCGTCGGCGCCGATGACGTCCAGGGCACGGGTGGTGATCTCCTGCGCGGCCCGGACGGCGGCAGACTCGGCCACGCTCGCGAGGACGGAGATCTCCGCGCACTCCTCTTCGTCGACTTCCCCGCCCTGTACGAGGCCGCGCACCAGGGCATCCACCGCCTGCTCGGCGAGGGCGGCCGCAGCACGTGCGACGACGGTGAGCTCGCCGTACACGGTCAGCGCGTACGGATCTTGCGGTGGGCTGCCCGGCCAGGGCTGAGGCGAGAAGGGCTGCCAGGGGGACCTCATGGCCCTTCCGTACTCGCGAACTTCGGCCAGCAGGCCTTCTGCCACGCCCAGACAGAACTGGACCGAGACCAGACGCGCGGTCGGCGCGGCCAGAGAGGCGAAGGGTGACAGGACGTCCTCGTCCGCCGAGAGGGAGCCGAGCACGTCGTCGGCCGCCACCGGCACGGAGTCGAACTCCACGCTCCCACGGGCCGCCAGCCGCTGGCCGAAGGCGTCCCCGCCGCTGCCGCTCACGACGCCCGATCGGGCGGGGTCGACCAGGACGGCCAACGGCTCACCGGTGCCGTACTCGGCGGCTCGAACCACCAGCCGGTCGGCGATCCCGACTCCGGTGGCATACCTCTGGTAGCCGTTGAGCAGATAACCGCCCGCCGTGGGGGTCAGGATGAGTGGCGGTTCAGTTGAGGCGATACCGCCTCCCCAGCACCACTGCCCCGCCGTCGACTCCCGCTCGATGCGGGCGGCACGGGTCTGGTCGGCGAAGAACCGGGCGCTGCAGGACAGGAAGTAGTGGTTGCCCAGCAGGTGGCCGATGGCACCGTCGGCCGCGGCAACGGTGCGGATGACCGCGTAGGCCGTGCGCCAGTCCCCACCGCCGCCCCCGAGTTCGGCCGGTGCCGGCAGTGTCAGCAGTCCCGACTCGCGCAACCGCGCCACCTCGTCGAGCGGTGCCTTGCCGGCCTGTTCGCGCTCGACCGCGTCCGTTGCCAGGTCGTCCGCCATCTCACGGGCTATGTGCAGCCAGTCGACCTGCCCGGCTCCCGCGTCGGTCACCTCGTCCGCCGTCACCGTCATATCCTCACCCGCTTCATGCGACTGCGGCCGTCGCTCCAGCTCATTGCTGTGGTCATGGCGTCTTCCTTCAGCAGACCGAGGACGACGCGGTGCCCGGCGAGGCGGGGTGGGGGTGCAGCAGTGCGCAGTGACGCGTCGGCTTCATCATCCTCACCCTCCTCTCCGACCACCGTCAACGCTTTCCTAGTAATTCGATAGGAAAACTAGGGAAGCTGGCGCGTTCCGGCTGCTTCACGCTCCCGGATGGCGAGTTCGCTATGGCGGGTGGCCGGGCGTCGCGCAGTTCCGGGACGACGAGGTCGACGAAAGTGCCGGGGGTGGCGTAGACGAGGTCGAAGCCGTCGACGTCGGGGCCGACGACGCCGGTGCCCAGGCGCCGGGCGGACCGCGTCGGTGTCGACGTACTCGAGAGGTTGGCCCGGCGCGGAGATGAGGTCTTGATGCTGTACGGTTCGCGGCCCTCGGCGGCGGCCGTGAAACCGTACGCGGAGGCGGTGGAGCGGACTCCGGTGACTTCGAGGATCCGGTCAGTGATGTCGAGCGGCAGGAGTCCGGCGACCTCGATCGTGGCGGCGGGGGGACTCCCGAGCATCAGCTCGGCTGGAAGGAGTGACCCCGTTGCCGCCATTCCTTCGCGAGCAGTTCGTACGAACGGACCCGGTCCGTGTGGTCGTGGGTGATCGTCGTGATGAGCAACTCGTCCGCGCCCGTGGCCTCCTGAAGTTGTTCCAACTGGTCGGCCACCCGGCCCGGTGAGCCGACGAACTGGGTGTCGAGGCGATCCTGGACGAGGGCCCGATCCTCGTCGGTCCATCGGTGGGCACGCGCTTCCTCCGGCGTCGGGTACTCGATGGCGCCCTCGCCGGTCCGGATGCTGCGGACCCACGGGCCGTAGCCGGTGGCGAGTGTGCGGGCGGTGGCGTCGTTCTCGGCGACCACGACGTCCGCCGAGACGCTGGCGTACGGCTTGTCGAGGAACTCGGAAGGCTGGAAGAAGGACCGGTAACCCTCCACCGCCTCCAGAACCGTGGCCGGGCTGACGTGGTAGTTCGCCGCGAACCGCAGTCCGTTGCGGCCCGCGACAGCGGCGCTCTGACCACCGCTGCTGCCCAGGATCCACACCTCCAGGTCGGCGCCCTCCCCCGGCACGACATGCGCCTCGACGCCCTCCGGGGAGCGGTAGGTGCCGGCGAGCAGGGCGAGGATGTCGTCGATCTGCTCGGCGTAGTCCTGTGACTCGGCGCCCGGCAGCAGAAGCAGCCTGCGCTGCAGCGCGATGCGGGGTGAGCCGAGCAGATGCTCGAAGGAGAAGCGGGGTGGGATCAACAGGCCGTTCGGGGTGCGGCCGTCGACGACCGGGGTCGCCGTCGGCAACGGTGCGGCCGGCTGTCCCGGCGGGCGGCCGCCGGAGCGACCCAAACCCACATCGAAGCGGCCAGGGTGCAGCGCGTCGAGCAGGCCGAACTCCTCCACGGTGGACAGCGCCGTGCGGTGCCCGAGCTGCACGGCCCCGGAACCGAGCCGGATGGTGGAGGTGGCGGACGCTGTCAGGGCCAGGACGACCGCCGGGGACGTACCTGCCACGCCCGGATTGAGGTGGTGCTCGGCGAACCAGTAGCGGGCATATCCGAAGCGCTCGGCCTGCTGGGCGAGGTCTATGGAGTTGCGCAGGGCATCGGCTGCCGTCGAGCCGGAAGGGATCGGGACCAGGTCGAGAACTCCGAGGGCGATATCAGACATGGCTGCACTCCTGGGTGAGCGGTGGTTCCGGAAGCACGGGTCCCCATACGAACGGCGGGTCCGGGATCTCGCGGCGCAGCACGGGGGCGACCTTGGACTGGAACAGCTCGAGGGAGGCACGGTGCTGGGGCTCCGTCAGCCCGCTCGCGTCGGCGTGCAGGTGGAGTACGGTGTGGCCGAGCTGTTCGTGGTAGCGGTGCACCTTGTCGATGACCTGCTGCGGGCTGCCGATCAGCGCGGAGCTGCGCTCGACGAAGTCCTCCAGCGTCTCGAAGACGACCGGCAGGCCCGCCTTCTTGAAGAAGGCCAGGTTGGACTCGAAGACCGGCCGGTATGCGGCGAGGGCCTGCTGGGAGGTGGGCGCGACGTGGATGCCCGCCGTTCCCGCGCCGACGGCGATCTGCGCCGGATCGTGGCCGTAGTGCTCCCAGCGCTCGCGGTAGTGGCGGATCAGCTCGGCGTACGGCTCGATGGGGTGGGTGACGTTCGCCGAGAACAGCGGGTCGCCGTAGCGGGCGGCCAGGTCGACCGACTCCTTGCTGGTCGCGCTGCCGTGCCAGACCCGGATCGGCCGCTGGTACGGCCGCGGCCACACCTCGGCGTCCGTCAGCGGGGGGCGGAAGCGGGTGTCGGCGGTGACCTTGTCCTGGCGCCAGATCTTGCGGAAGACCTCGTAGCTCTCGGCGTTGCGGTCCCACTGGTCCTCCGGCGTGACGTGGAACAGGTCGCGTTGAGCGGCGCCGTTGCCCTTGCCGATGATCAGGTCGAGGCGCCCGTTGGACAGGTGGTCGAGGGTCGCGTAGTCCTCGTACGCGCGGACCGGGTCCAGCAGGCTGAGCGTCGTGACGGCCGTGAACAGGCGGATCCGCTTCGTCAGGGCGGCCACATGACTGAGTACGACGGTCGGGGACGAGGAGATGAACGGCCGCTCGTGCCGCTCCCCCACGCCGAAGCCGTCGAAGCCCAGTTCCTCGGCGAGCAGCGCGTTGTCGAGGACCTCGCGGAAGCGGTCGTGGGTCGGCTTCTGCACACCGGTGAGCGGATCCGGTCGGTGGACGATGAGGGTGATCGCGAGGAACTTCACGACGCGACCCGGTCGTCGGCGGCGTCGGCCTGGACGTAGTCGTTGATGGTCTTGGCGATGGTGGCCGGGGAACCGACGAAGGTCTGACGGTTTCCGGTGTTGATGACAAGGTCGCGGATGGTGACGAAGTCGAGCAGGCCGCGCTCGGCCTCGGCGGCCAGGGCGGCCCAGTAGGCGGCGGTGAACAGGTCACGGGGGCGGGCGGCCGGCTCGCGCCGGGAGGCGGGGTGCCGGCCGGTGCCGTCCAACGCGACGGCAAGGTGCAGGTGGGAAGAGCGAGTTGATGACACGACGGTGCCTTCCTGGAGGTCCGTTCGAGATCGTCGGCATACGGGCAGGGGCGCACGGCGGATGGCGACCGAAAGGAGATGGGGTCTCCCCCGGCCGAAGGCTGGGGGAGGTCAGGAACAACAGAGGGCGCCGGCCACGCGCTGGAGGTCGATGTGGGGCCGGCCGTGGAGGCGCACGGCACGCAGGACACGAGTCACCCGGCCCACCTCCAAGTCATCGCCTTCGACAAGGACAACGGCGTAGCTATGCCGTTTCTTCCAGAACGGCGGCTCCGGTCCGCCGTACGAGTGAGAAGACCGTACGGCGACGCAGGGTGAAGCCGATCGACTCGTACAGCCGGAGCGCGTTCGCGTTGTCGGCCCTGGTGTGCAGGAAGGGCCGCTCGCCGCGCTCCTTGACGCCGGCCGCGACGTCGCGGACCAGGCGGGTGGCCAGACCCCGGCCGCGGTACGCCGGGTCGGTGCACACGGCGCTGATCTCGGTCCAGCCGGGTGGATGGAGGCGTTCGCCGGCCAAGGCGATCAGGCGGCCGCGGCGGCGGATGCCCAGGTAGGTGCCCATCTCGACGGTGTGGGGCAGAGAGGGGCCGGGGTCGGTGCGGGCGACCAGGTCGAGGATCTCGGGCACGTCGCAGGGGCCGAGCCGTACGGCCTCGGGGTCGGGCTCCGCGCGCAGGCCGGTGTCCACGAGTTGGACGCCGTGTCCGGTGCGCTCGGCCTCGCAGCCCTTCGGAGCCTTGGTCACGCCCCGCACCGAGGCGGTGCCGGGGGGGGGGAAGGGAGAGGGGGGGGGTGGGGGGGGCGGGTTTTTTGGTGGGGGGGGGGGGTTCAATCCCCCCCCCAGACACCCAAAAACACCCCCCCCCCCCGCCCCCCCCCCCTTCCTTCCCTCCCCCCGCTGCGTTGTCGCGCGCCCAG
>NZ_JBVJVZ010000004.1:0-39985 GCF_055603245.1 Streptomyces sp. NPDC037290
AAACGCCCGGTTACATTCCGAACCCGGAAGCTAAGCCTCACAGCGCCGATGGTACTGCAGGGGGGACCCTGTGGGAGAGTAGGACACCGCCGAACTCCTTTTACAGCTCCGGCTCTTGGGCTCACCGCCCGAGAGCCGGAGCTTTTTTGCGTTGAGGTAGGGTCAGGGGGCATCGTTGGCTCGTTTCGCACAGGAGGCCCCCGGGTGGAGGTCCAGGAGACCCGTGTCCAGACAGACCGGGTCCTCACCATCCCCAACATCCTCAGCATGGCCCGGCTCGTCGGCGTACCCCTCTTCCTGTGGCTGATCCTCAGGCCCGAGTTCGGGGGACCCAAGAGCGACGGCTGGGCTCTTCTCGTGCTGGCTTTCAGCGGGGTCAGCGACTATCTGGACGGCAAGCTCGCCCGGCGCTGGAATCAGATCAGCAGTCTCGGCCGGCTCCTCGACCCCGCCGCCGACCGGCTGTACGTGCTTTCCACGCTGGTCGGCCTCACCTGGCGGGAGATCCTCCCGGTCTGGCTGACCGCCCTCCTGCTCGCGCGAGAGCTGATGCTCCTGGTGATGGTGGGCATCCTCCGCCGGCACGGGTATCCGCCGCCGCAGGTGAACTTCCTCGGGAAGGCCGCCACCTTCAACTTGATGTACGCCTTCCCGCTGCTGCTCCTTAGCGACGGAAGCACCTGGATCGCGTCGCTGGCTGCTGTTTTCGGATGGGCGTTCGCCGGGTGGGGTACAACCCTCTACTGGTGGGCAGGAGTGCTCTACGTGGTACAAGTCCGCCGATTGGTTCGTGCGGACGCCATGGCCGATTGAGCTCGGCGATTGTCCGGACGTAACGCCTCGATGGCCCGTGGTGGAAAAGTGCGGGACAATCTGGACGGGTGAAGTCGGCTAGACCGTCGTCTCTTGGAGGAGGACGCTTCCGACATGAAGGCCGTCGTGATGGCCGGGGGCGAAGGCACCCGCCTGCGCCCCATGACCTCTAGCATGCCCAAGCCGCTCCTGCCCGTGGCGAACCGCCCGATCATGGAGCACGTGCTACGGCTGCTCAAAAGGCACGGGCTCACCGAGACCGTTGTCACCGTCCAGTTCCTGGCATCGCTCGTCAAGAACTACTTCGGCGACGGCGAAGAGCTCGGAATGGAGCTCACCTATGCCAATGAGGAGAAGCCACTCGGTACCGCCGGAAGCGTCAAGAACGCCGAAGAGGCGTTGAAGGACGATGCCTTCCTCGTCATTTCCGGTGATGCCCTGACCGACTTCGACCTCACGGAGCTGATCAATTTCCACAAGGAGAAGGGCGCGCTGGTCACGGTTTGTCTGACCCGGGTGCCCAATCCGCTGGAGTTCGGGATCACCATCGTCGATGAGGAAGGCAAGGTCGAACGCTTCCTGGAGAAGCCGACCTGGGGGCAGGTCTTCTCCGACACCGTCAACACGGGCATCTATGTCATGGAGCCCGAGGTGTTCAACTACGTCGAACCGGATGTTCCGGTCGACTGGTCCGGCGATGTCTTCCCGCAGCTGATGAAGGAAGGCAAGCCGATCTACGGCTACGTCGCCGAGGGTTACTGGGAGGACGTCGGCACTCACGAGAGCTATGTGAAGGCCCAGGCCGACGTGCTCGAGGGCAAGGTCAACGTCGACATCGACGGCTTCGAGATCTCGCCGGGTGTGTGGGTGGCGGAGGGCGCCGAGGTGCATCCCGATGCCGAACTGCGCGGACCGCTGTACATCGGCGACTACGCGAAGGTCGAGGCCGGCGCCGAGATTCGCGAGCACACCGTCGTCGGTTCGAATGTCGTCGTCAAGAGCGGCGCCTTCCTGCACAAGGCCGTTGTGCACGACAACGTGTATGTCGGGCAGCACAGCAATCTGCGCGGCTGCGTCGTCGGAAAGAACACCGACATCATGCGTGCCGCGCGGATCGAGGACGGCGCGGTCATCGGCGACGAGTGCCTGATCGGTGAGGAATCGATCGTTCAGGGGAACGTCCGCGTCTACCCCTTCAAGACCATCGAGGCCGGCGCCTTCGTCAACACCTCGGTTATCTGGGAGTCCAGAGGGCAGGCCCATCTGTTCGGCGCCCGTGGCGTGTCCGGCATCCTGAACGTGGAGATCACGCCGGAGCTGGCCGTGCGGCTGGCCGGGGCATACGCCACGACCCTCAAGAAGGGCTCCACGGTCACCACGGCCCGTGACCATTCGCGAGGCGCCCGAGCGCTCAAGCGGGCGGTCATCTCCGCGCTGCAGGCCAGCGCCATCGACGTACGCGACCTGGAGAACGTTCCGCTGCCGGTGGCCCGGCAGCAGACCGCGCGCGGCAGCGCCGGCGGCATCATGATCCGGACCTCGCCGGGTGTGCCGGACTCCGTCGACATCATGTTCTTCGACGGCAATGGCGCCGACCTGTCGCAGGGCAGCCAGCGCAAGCTGGACCGGGTGTTCGCGCGGCAGGAGTACCGGCGGGCGTTCCCGGGTGAGATCGGCGATCTGTACTTCCCGGCCAGCGTCTTCGACTCGTACACCGGGTCGCTGCTGCGGAACGTCGACACGACCGGGATCGCCGATTCCGGCCTGAAGGTCGTCGTTGACGCCTCCAACGGCAGCGCCGGGCTGGTGCTGCCGAGCCTGCTGGGCAAGCTCGGCGTGGACTCCCTGACCATCAACCCCGGTCTCGACGAGTCCCGGCCCACGGAGACGGCCGAGATGCGGCGGGGCGGTCTGGTGCGGCTGGGCGAGATAGTGGCGTCCTCGGGTGCCGCTTTCGGTGTCCGGTTCGATCCCGTCGGCGAGCGGCTGTCGCTCGTGGACGAGAAGGGCCGGATCATCGAGGACGACCGGGCGCTGCTGGTGATGCTGGACCTGGTGGCCGCCGAGCGGCGCAGCGGCCGGGTGGCCCTGCCGGTGACCACGACCCGGATCGCCGAGCAGGTGGCGGCCTACCACGGCACCCAGGTCGAGTGGACCACCACCTCGCCCGACGACCTCACGCGCGTGGGCGGCGAGGAGGGCACCATCTTCGGCGGTGACGGCAAGGGCGGGTTCATCGTCCCCGAATTCAGCAGCGTCTACGACGGCACGGCGGCCTTCGTACGGCTGATCGGGCTGGTGGCACGCACGCAGCTCACGCTGAGCCAGATCGACGCGCGGATCCCGCGGGCGCACGTCCACAAGCGGGACCTGGCCACGCCGTGGGCCGTCAAGGGTCTGGTCATGCGGCGGGTGGTCGAGGCCGCCGGGGATCGCTTTGTCGACACGACCGATGGTGTCCGGGTCGTCGAGACGGACGGGCGCTGGGTGATGGTGCTGCCCGACCCGGCCGAAGCGGTCACCCATCTGTGGGCCGAGGGGCCCGACGACGCCTCGGCGCAGGCCCTGCTGGATGAGTGGTCGGCCGTTGTGGACAGCGCCGGGCGGTAGGCGAGGACACGCCACCGGACGGCAAAACCCACGCACGCGCGCGTGCCGGACAAGTGTCCCCAAGGGGGCCTGTCCGGCACGCCGGTGGGGCCATTCGGAGGTACTGGTCGCGACATGCGACGATGTGCGGCATGCCGCAGCATCCCCCCGTTCGGAGCAGCCCCGCCAGGCCGCAGCGCCCGGACGCCTCCATGTCGTTGATCACCAACGTCATGGACCACAGCCTCGACGACGGGTACGCCGAGGCCGCCGCGCGCAGGAGGTCCCAGGGGCAGGGCGGGCTGCCGAGGACCCTCAGGGCGAAGCTGGGCCTCGCGGCGGGCCTGGTCCTTGCGGCGCTGGTGGTGACCGTCGGGGCGGCACAGACGCGGGCGGCGGCGCCCGTGGTGGCGAAGGAGCACCAGGAGCTGATCGACCGCATCGACAGCGGGACCGCGGCAGCGGACAAGCTGGAGGGGACGGTCGACAAGCTCCGGGACGAGGTCGGCGCGCGCCAGCGGGCGGCGCTGAAGTCGAGCGGCGGCAGTACGCAGGCGGACCTGGTGGACGTACTGTCGGGCGCCACCGCGGTCCATGGGCCGGGTGTGAAGCTCATTGTGAACGACGCCAAGGAGGCCAGCTCCGGCGGTGACGGCACCAACCCCAGGGAGACCTCGGGGTTCTCCGACACCGGCCGGGTGCGCGACCGGGACATGCAGCGCGTGGTCAACGGGTTGTGGGAGTCCGGCGCGGAGGCCATATCGATCAACGGGCAGCGGCTGACCGCCCTGTCCGCGATCAGGGCCGCGGGAGACGCGATACTGGTCGACAACAGACCGCTGGTGCCGCCGTACACGGTGCTGGCGGTGGGAGACAGCGACAGGCTGAGCCACGGGTTCCAGAACAGCGCCGACGGCCTGTACCTGCACGCCCTGGAGCAGAGCTTCGGCATCCGCGCCACGATCTCCACCGAGGGTGACGTACGGTTGCCCGCCGCACCCAGTGTGATCGTACGTACAGCACAGCCGAGCACCGAGAAGACTGAGAAGGGCACATCGTGATCGCCGTACTGGGCCTCGTCGTGGGAGTCGTGGCCGGCCTGTTGGTCCGGCCCGAGGTTCCGGCGGTCGTCGAGCCTTATCTTCCGATCGCCGTCGTCGCGGCGCTGGACGCCGTGTTCGGCGGTCTGCGGGCCATGCTCGACGGCATCTTCGACGACAAGGTCTTCGTGGTGTCGTTCCTGTCGAACGTGGTCGTGGCCGCCCTGATCGTGTTCCTGGGCGACAAGTTGGGTGTGGGCGCGCAGCTGTCCACGGGTGTCGTGGTGGTCCTCGGCATCCGGATCTTCTCCAACGCCGCGGCGATCCGGCGGCACGTGTTCCGGGCGTGACACCGATGAGCGAAGAGAACGAGCGGAACGAGCAGCCGGAGCGGCCGGAGCCGGCGAACCGGCTGCGCAAGGAGCTGCCCGAGGAGGTGCCCGCCCGGGCACCGGAGCCTGAGCCCGAGCAGCGGGCGGACGAGCCGCAGACCGGGCGGCAGCGGCTGGTCAAGGGGTTGTGGCCGCCACGGATAACCCGGGCGCAACTCATCGTCGCCCTGCTGTTGTTCGGCCTCGGTTTCGGCCTGGCGGTGCAGGTGGCCTCCAACAGCGACAGCGGCAGCGCGCTGCGGGGCGCCCGCCAGGAAGATCTTGTGCGCATCCTCGATGAACTCGATTCGCGGACTCAGCGTCTTGAGGACGAGAAGCAGGGACTCGAAAAGCAGCGCCAGGAGCTGCAGAGCAGCTCCGACCAGGCCGCGGAGGCCCGTAAGCAGACGGCCGAGAAGGAGAGGCAACTCGGCATTCTGGCGGGCACCGTGGCGGCGCAGGGCCCCGGCATCACGATGACGATCGAGGACACGAAGGGGACGGTCAAGGCGGACATGCTGCTCGACGCGATCCAGGAGTTGCGCGCGGCCGGCGCGGAGGCCATTCAGGTCAACGGGGTACGGGTGGTCGCGGGCACCTACTTCACGGGCGCCGGCAAGAGTGTCGGCGTCGACGGGAACCAGATCAACGCCCCCTATCGTTTCAAGGTCATCGGCAAGCCGCAGGACCTCGAGCCCGCGTTGAACATCCCGGGAGGCGTGGTGCAGACGCTGGAGAAGGAGCAGGCCACGGTGACTGTCGAGCAGTCGGACAAGATCGTTGTCGACGCCTTGCGACAGGCGAAGCGGCCTGACTACGCTCGGTCGTCCTCGCAGTGAACCGGCGGTGCATGGGGGACATCCGGCAGGGGCATGAGGTTGCGGGGGGTCGGCGCACCGAAGGGGTGCTGCGTGGTGGAAACTGTCTGGTGGATACGGACGTTGTGAGAATGTCCGGCTCGGCCGGTGTAGGCAATCAGGGTTCGTCCTGCCCCACGGGCGGGTCTGTTTCGGTCAAGGGGAATCGCCCGTGAAGTTGTTTGCGAAGTTGTTCGGCAAGAGCGCACGAGAGGGCAGCGACAACGCGACCGCTCGGCATCGCGCGCAGCCTGACGCGGAGGGTCGGCGCCCACTGTTCCGGGACCAGGTCGCTGGTCCGGGCGGTGACATTTCCGGAGGTCAGGGCGGGGCGTCGGTTGACCCTGCCCAGTCCGGCGGCATAGGTTTCGGGCAACCGTCAACCTCAGGTGCGGGCGGAGGGTATGCCCCCGGTCCGTACGCGTCCAACGCCCCGACGGGGCAGCCGCAGCAGGAGGATCCGTCCATGTCGGCCCTGGTGTGTACGAGGTGCGGTAACCGCAATGCGGATAACGCACGCTTCTGCTCCAACTGTGGCGCGCCCCTGCGCCCCGGAGTGGCGCCGGAGCGTGCCTCCGAGACGACGTCCACGATCTCGATCTCCGGTATCGAGGCCTACGACGCCGAGGTCACCGGTCAGACCCAGATGCCGATGCTGTCGCCGGAGGCGCAGGCCGCGGTGGACGCGCTGCCGCTGGGCTCGGCGCTGCTGGTGGTGCGCCGGGGGCCGAACTCGGGCAGCCGCTTCCTGCTGGACAGCGACCTGACCACGGCCGGCCGTCACCCGCAGAGCGACATCTTCCTGGACGACGTCACGGTCTCGCGTCGGCACGTGGAGTTCCGGCGCTCGGCGGACGGCTCGTTCACCGTGGCCGACGTCGGCAGTCTGAACGGTACGTACGTCAACCGCGAGCGGATCGACCAGGTCGCTCTGTCGAACGGTGACGAGGTGCAGATCGGCAAGTACCGGCTGGTGTTCTACGCGAGCCGGCACGGCATCTGACCCTCCCCCGGACCGGCGTCCGGGGGACTCCCAGGGAAGGTCCATGCTTCAAACACCGAGCGGCGGTGCCGGAAGCGGTACCGCCGCCAGGGACAGTGGGCTGATGAGCATCGGCACGGTGCTGAGCGTGCTGCGCGACGAATTCCCCGAAGTCACCATCTCCAAGATTCGTTTCCTGGAGTCCGAGGGACTCATCGAGCCGCAACGGACCCCTTCCGGGTACCGCAAGTTCAGCGCCGGGGATGTCGAGCGCCTGGCCCATGTGCTGAGGATGCAGCGGGACCACTATCTGCCGCTCAAGGTGATCCGCGAGCGCCTGGACGCCATGGAGCGGGGTGAGACCGTCCAGCTGCCCGTCGTCGGTCGTCAGCGCACGGCGGAGGACCTTCCGGAGCCGCGCGGGGAGCGCACGGTGGCCCGGGTGGGCAGGGACGAGCTGCTGGCGGCCGCCGAGATAGATGAGGGTGAGCTGAAGGAGTGGGAGTCGTACGGGCTCATCGCTCCGCTGGAAGACGGGGTGTACGACGCCGAGGCGGTCACCGTGGTCTCGCTCGTCGCCGAGCTGGGCCGGTTCGGGATCGAGCCGCGCCACCTCCGGGTGATGAAGGCCGCGGCCGACCGCGAGGCCGGACTCGTCGACCAGGTGGTCGCCCCGCTCAAGCGCCACCGCAATCCGCAGACCAGGGCGCATGCCGAGGCTCGTACGAAGGAGCTGGCCGAGCTCACCGTGAAGCTGCACGCGGCACTGGTGCAGACCGCTCTGGGCGTACGGCTGCCCTGAACACCGGCGACTCCCGGAAGGCCGGATCGGGCACCTGTTCCCGGCCCGACTACCCAAACATCCCGGGCACGGCCTAGGGTTGCTGTGTGAACGAGCTCGATGTCGTAGGTGTCCGGGTCGAAATGCCCTCCAACCAACCGATCGTGCTCCTGCGCGAAGTGGGAGGCGACCGTTACCTCCCCATCTGGATCGGGCCGGGGGAGGCGACGGCGATCGCCTTCGCCCAGCAGGGCATGGCCCCCGCCAGGCCGCTGACCCACGACCTGTTCAAGGACGTGCTGGAGGCCGTCGGCCAGGAGCTGACCGAGGTACGCATCACCGATCTGCGGGAAGGGGTCTTCTACGCGGAGCTGGTGTTCGCCAGCGGCGTCGAGGTCAGTGCCCGCCCCTCCGATGCCATAGCGCTGGCCCTGCGCACCGGGACGCCGATCTACGGCAGTGACACGGTGCTGGACGACGCCGGTATCGCCATTCCGGACGAGCAGGAGGACGAGGTGGAGAAGTTCCGCGAGTTCCTCGACCAGATCTCGCCCGAGGACTTCGGCACGAGCAGCCAGTGACGGCGAAGGGGCCGGTGAACGCCGGCCCGGAGCACGGGCATGTGCCACCGGCCACGGAGAGCGTCCTACGGCTTCCCGCGAGAGCATTCGGCTAGCCTTTCCCCGCGGTGGGACACGGGAAACCACTCCTAGGGTGATTATCACTCGGCGTGCCGAGTGTGGCGATCGTTGACGCACCCCTGGTGACTGCCTACCGTCGTGAAGGCAGGTCAAGGACGGAGGTCGGCGTGAGAACCAGCGGCGACGGTACGGCTGGGGGTGCTCCCGTGCGTGGTCTGGGGGAGAGCGGTCCGTACCCGGTTCACAGCAGCGCGGTGGGTCACGCTCCGCAGCGGCCGACGGCGGTGCCGAACGGCGGAGGGGCGGCGTCCATGGTGTCCGAGGAGATCGGCTATCGCGGGCCCACGGCCTGTGCGGCCGCCGGCATCACCTACCGACAGCTCGACTACTGGGCCCGCACCGGGCTCGTCGAGCCGAGCGTCCGGCCCGCGTACGGGTCGGGCACACAGCGTCTGTACAGCTTCCGGGACGTCGTCGTCCTGAAGATCGTCAAGCGGTTCCTGGACACGGGCGTGTCGCTCCAGAACATCCGCAGCGCCGTCCAGCACCTGAGGGAACGCGGTTTCCGTGACCTCGAGCGGATGACCCTGATGAGCGATGGCGCCACGGTCTACGAGTGCACCTCGCCGGACGAGGTCCACGCCCTGCTCCAGGGTGGCCAGGGCATCTTCGGGATCGCCGTCGGGGTGGTGTGGCGGGACGTGGAGAGCGCGCTCTCCCAGCTGCACGGCGAGCGCATCGACACGGGGGAGACCCTCGTCGGGCACAACCCCGCGGACGAGCTCGCACGGCGCCGCAACCGGGCGGTCTGACACCGGCCCTTTCGAGGCCCGGCATTGTCAGTGCCGTGGTGCAGCATCGGAGATGTGAGAAACACGCCCACGATCCTGCATCTCGACATGGATGCCTTCTACGCCTCGGTGGAGCAGGCATCCAAGCCGAGCCTGCGCGGGAAGGCGGTCGTCGTGGGCGGCCTCGGACCTCGCGGAGTGGTGGCCACCGCGTCGTACGAGGCACGGGCCTTCGGGGTGCACTCGGCGATGCCCATGGCCCAGGCCCGCCGCCTGGCGCCCAACGCCGCCTATCTGGTGCCGCGCTTCTCCGTGTACCGGGCGATCAGCGAGCAGGTGATGGCGCTGCTGCGGGAGCTGTCACCGCTGGTGGAGCCGCTCAGCCTGGACGAGGCGTTCGTGGACCTGGAGGCCGGGGGGACGGCCTGGGACGAGGAGTCGGCGCGGCTGGCCGGGATCAAGCTGCGCGCGGACATCCGTGCGGTCACCGGACTCACCGGCTCGGTCGGGCTCGCGGCCTCCAAGATGGTCGCCAAGATCGCTTCCGAGCAGGCCAAGCCGGACGGCCTGGTGCTCATCGAGCCGGGCTCCGAGCGGGCCCTGCTGGCGCCGCTGCCGGTGCGGACCCTGCCGGGGGTCGGTCCGGCCACCGGGGACCATCTGCGCAGGGCCGGGATCACCACCGTGGAGGAGCTGGCGGAGGCGGGCGAGGACGAACTGGTCCGGCTGCTCGGCAAGGCGCACGGGCACGCGCTGTACGCCATGGCCCTGGCCCACGACGAGCGGCCCGTGGTGGCCGAGCGCGAGGCGAAGTCGGTGTCGGTCGAGGACACGTACGACGTGGACATCCATGACCGGCCGCGGATCGGCCTGGAGGTGCAGCGGCTCGCCGACCGGTGTGTCCGACGGCTGCGCGAGGCGGGGCTCTCCGGGCGGACCATCGTGCTGAAGGTGCGGAGGTACGACTTCTCGACCCTCACCCGCTCCGAGACGCTCAGGGGCCCCACGGACGACCCTGCGGTCGTGCGGGAGGCAGCCGCGCGGCTGCTGGACTCCGTGGACACCACGGGCGGGGTGCGGCTGCTCGGCGTGGGTGTCTCCGGGCTCGCCGACTACACGCAGGAGGACTTGTTCGCGCAGGCCATGCCCGCGCGGGGGACCGAGACACCGCAGGAGGCCGTGGCGGAGCTCGTCGTGGAGCGGGCGGAGGCTGTGGAGCGGCAGTGGCGGGCAGGACAGGACGTACGGCACACGGAGTACGGCCACGGGTGGGTGCAGGGGAGTGGGCTGGGGCGGGTGACCGTGCGGTTCGAGACGCCGCAGTCACCTCCGGGGAGGGTGCGGACGTTCTTCGTCGCGGATCCCGCACTGGAGACCGCTGATCCGTTGCCGCTGGTTCCGGAAGGTGGCGATCAGGTCTCCTCCGATCCCGCCAGCTTGCCGAAGTCGTGGTCCGGGACGGACGGGGGTGGGGTCACGTCGAGGCCGTAGTGGTGGTAGAGCTGGAGTTCCTGTTCGGGGGAGAGGTGGCGGCCCACGCCGAAGTCGGGGGCGTCCCTGATCAGGGCGCGGTCGAAGGGGACGTGCAGGGAGCCCTCGACCAGTTCGCTGGGCTCCAGGGGGACGAAGGCGTCCCGGGAGAACAGGCCGGTGCGTATGGCCGCCCACTCGGGTACGCCGGTCGCGTCGTCGAGGTAGACCTCGTCGATGGTGCCGATCTTGGTGCCATTGCGGTCGAACGCCTTGCGGCCGATCAGGTTGCGCGGATCGATCTCGGTCTGCACGGTCCCTCTCCCTCCACTTGGTCGCAACTCATCCGTAAGCACTACGAAAGAGCACATTCAGGGAGGCGGCCACTCGAAGGCTCGGGTGTTGACCTCGCTGGTAGGCTGACAGCGGCTGCTGACCCCGTGCGGGAGAGTCCTTCGACCACGTCGAAGGCGCCGAAGGAGCAAATCCTCCCCGGAATCTCTCAGGCCCACGTACCGCACGGACGAGGTCACTCTGGAAAGCAGGGCGGGTGTCGACGGCAACCGCTCTCACCGACGGTGAAAGCCGGGATCTCCGATACCCGGTGAAGCTCTCAGGTTGAGATGACAGAGGGGGAGGCCGTCGGGGCACCCGCGCCGTGGTGCCCTTCGAAGGTCGCGTCAGACCAGGAGGCCTCCGCAATGACCGCCCACCGCATTCCGCTCTCGGAGCTCGAAGCGGGCATCCCGTTCGAGCAGCGCCACATCGGGCCCGACCAGGAGGCGCGGGCCAAGATGCTCGCGCAGGTCGGCTACGGCTCGCTGGACGACCTGACCGCCGCGGCGGTCCCGGACGTGATCAAGAACGCCGACGCCCTCGACCTGCCGGGCGCCCGCACCGAGGCCGAGGTGCTCGCCGAGCTCCGCGCGCTCGCCGACCGCAACCAGGTCCTCGACTCGATGATCGGGCTCGGGTACTACGGGACGTTCACGCCGCCCGTCATCCTGCGCAACGTCATGGAGAACCCGGCCTGGTACACCGCCTACACGCCGTACCAGCCGGAGATCTCCCAGGGGCGGCTCGAGGCCCTGCTGAACTTCCAGACCGTGGTCGCCGACCTCACCGGTCTGCCCACCTCGGGTGCCTCCCTCCTCGACGAGGGCACGGCCGCCGCCGAGGCGATGGCGCTCTCCCTGCGCATGGGCAAGAACAAGAAGGGCCTGTTCCTGGTCGACGCGGACGCGCTGCCGCAGACCATCGCCGTGATCGAGACGCGGGCGGAACCGACCGGTGTGGAGGTAGTCGTCGCCGACCTCAGCGAGGGCATCCCGGCCGAGGTCGCCGCGCGCGAGATCAACGGCGTGCTGATCCAGTACCCGGGCGCCTCCGGTGCCGTACGCGACATCAAGCCGGTCATCGACCAGGCGCACGAGCGGGGCGCCCTGGTCACCGTCGCCGCCGACCTGCTCGCGCTGACCCTGCTGACCTCGCCGGGCGAGCTGGGCGCGGACATCGCCGTCGGCACCACCCAGCGCTTCGGTGTGCCGATGGGCTTCGGCGGTCCGCACGCCGGCTACATGGCGGTCCGCGAGAAGTTCGCACGCAGCCTGCCCGGCCGCCTCGTGGGCGTCTCCGTCGACGCCGACGGCAACAAGGCCTACCGCCTCGCGCTGCAGACCCGTGAGCAGCACATCCGCCGGGAGAAGGCCACCAGCAACATCTGCACGGCGCAGGTGCTGCTCGCGGTGATGGCCGGCATGTACGCCGTCTACCACGGGCCGGAGGGTCTGAAGACCATCGCCCGGCGCACGCACCGGTACGCCACGATCCTCGCCGCGGGCCTGAAGGCCGGCGGTGTCGAGATCGTGCACGGCGCGTTCTTCGACACCCTCACCGCGCGGGTGCCCGGCCGGGCCGCCGAGGTCGTCGCAGCCGCCCGGGCGGGTGGCGTCAACCTGCGGTTCGTCGACGCCGACCACGTCTCCCTCGCCTGCGACGAGACGACCAAGCGGGCCCAGCTCGCCGCCGTCTTCTCCGCCTTCGGTGTCGAGGGCGACATCGAGGCCCTCGGCACGAGTGCCGAGGACACCCTGCCCGAGGCGCTGCTGCGCACCGACGTCTACCTGACCCACCCGGTCTTCCACCAGCACCGCTCCGAGACCGCGATGCTGCGCTACCTGCGCAAGCTGGCCGACCGCGACTACGCACTCGACCGCGGCATGATCCCGCTGGGCTCCTGCACCATGAAGCTCAACGCGACCACGGAGATGGAGCCGGTCACCTGGCCCGAGTTCGGGCAGCTGCACCCCTTCGCCCCGGCCGAGCAGGCCGAGGGCTACCTCACGCTCATCCACGAGCTGGAGGAACGTCTCGCCGAGGTCACCGGCTACGACAAGGTCTCCCTCCAGCCGAACGCCGGCTCCCAGGGGGAGCTGGCCGGTCTGCTGGCCGTCCGCGGCTACCACCGGGCCCGCGGCGACGAGCAGCGCACGGTCTGCCTCATCCCGTCCTCCGCGCACGGCACCAACGCCGCCAGCGCCGTGATGGCCGGCATGAAGGTCGTCGTCGTCAGGACCGCCGAGGACGGCGAGATCGACGTCGAGGACCTGCGGGCCAAGATCGAGCAGTACCGCGACCAGCTGGCGGTGCTCATGATCACCTACCCGTCGACGCACGGTGTGTTCGAGGAGCACGTCGCCGACATCTGCGCCCAGGTGCACGAGGCGGGCGGCCAGGTGTACGTCGACGGCGCCAACCTCAACGCGCTGGTCGGCCTCGCCAAGCCGGGCCACTTCGGCGGTGACGTCTCCCACCTGAACCTGCACAAGACCTTCTGCATCCCGCACGGCGGCGGCGGCCCCGGCGTCGGCCCGGTCGCGGTCCGCTCGCACCTGGCGCCGTACCTGCCGAACCACCCGCTGCAGCCGGCGGCCGGTCCGGAGACGGGCGTGGGCCCGATCTCGGCGGCGCCCTGGGGCTCCGCGGGCATCCTCCCGATCTCGTGGGCGTACGTCCGTCTCATGGGCGGCGAGGGCCTCAAGAGCGCCACGCAGGTGGCCGTCCTCTCGGCGAACTACATCGCCAAGCGCCTGGAGCCGCACTACCCGGTGCTCTACACCGGCCCCGGCGGTCTGGTCGCGCACGAGTGCATCATCGACCTGCGCCCGCTGACCAAGGCGACCGGCGTGAGCGTGGACGACGTGGCCAAGCGCCTGATCGACTACGGCTTCCACGCGCCGACCATGTCCTTCCCGGTGGCCGGCACGCTGATGATCGAGCCGACCGAGTCGGAGGACATCATCGAGCTGGACCGGTTCTGCGACGCGATGATCGCCATCCGCGCGGAGATCGAGAAGGTCGGCTCCGGCGAGTGGCCCGCGGAGGACAACCCGCTGCGGGGCGCCCCGCACACCGCGGCCGCGCTCGGCGGTGAGTGGAAGCACGCCTACAGCCGCGAGGAGGCCGTCTTCCCGGCCGGTGTCTCGGTCGCCGACAAGTACTGGCCGCCGGTGCGCCGTATCGACCAGGCCTTCGGCGACCGCAACCTGGTCTGCTCCTGCCCGCCGCTGGACGCGTACGAGGACTGAGCGAGCGGTGGTCCCAAGGGCCCCGTCCGGTTTCCGGGCGGGGCCCTCGCCCGTGTCACGCCGTCGCCAGGGACACCTCGGTCGCCTTGATGAGGGCGACCACGTCGGAGCCCACGAAGAGGCCGAGATCGGCGACCGCGTCCTTCGTGATCGCCGCGGTCAGTTCGCCGCCGTCGACGGAGATCCTGACGGAGGCCATGACGGCACCGGTCGTCAGGCCGGTGATCGCGCCCGCGATCTGGTTGCGGATCGACAGGCCCTCCACCCGCTGCGTGGCCAGGGAGACCTCGGTCGACTTCACCAGAGCGCGGACGGCCGAGCCGGGGGCGAGGGCCAGATCCTCGGCGGACTCCTTGGTGATGGCCGCCATGAGGGTCTGGCCGCCGTCCAAGCGGAGCCTGACGGTCGCCATGGCCTCGCCCTGATGGACCTCGGTGACCGTGCCGGGGAGCTGGTTGCGCATGCTCAGGGTCATGGGCACCCACGGTAGAGCGCCCACCCGCTCAGGCCGGGTATGCATGCGTCTGCGTCGCTTTGACCGTCGCCCAGACAGCCGCGCCCGGGTGCAGGTCGAGGTCGGCGGCGGCGACCGTGGTGAGGTCGGCGGCCAGGGCGATTTCGCCGCCCAGGTCGGCGCGGATCTGGTCGCCGTGCGTCTCCAGGCCGGCCACCTCGCAGCGCCACAGGTTACGGGCGCTCGCTCCGGTGGGCCGGTCCCGGAACAGGGTGACGGCGGACGGCGGGAACGCCACGAAGACCGGGCCGGACAGGTCCTCCGTGGTCGTGATGGAGGGCCCCGCGTCGAGTCGTACCGTGTGTCCGTCCGCCCGGCCGCGGTAGAGGTTGAGTCCGACGAGCTGGGCGATGTAGTCGGTGCGCGGATGGCGGGCGATGCCCCCCGGGGTGCCCTCCTGGACGACTTGGCCGTGCTCTATGACGACCAGCCGGTCCGCCAGCACCATGGCGTCCAGCGGGTCGTGTGTGACGAGGACGGCGACCGCCTCGAAGTCGGCCAGGTGACGCCGCAGTTGAGCCCGGACCTCCAGCCGGGTGCGGGCGTCCAGGGCGGCCAGCGGCTCGTCCAGGAGCAGCAGCCGGGGGTTGGTGGCCAGGGCGCGGGCGAGGGCCACGCGCTGGGCCTGGCCGCCGGACAGGCGGCGGGGCTTGGCGGCCGCGTGGGCGGCCAGGCCCATACGGTCCAGCCAGGCCGCGGCCTGGGCACGGGCCTCGGACTTGCTCGCGCCCCGGCACCGGGGGCCGAACGCCACGTTGTCGAGGGCGGACAGGTGGGGGAAGAGCAGGTAGTCCTGGAAGACGACGCCGACCGGGCGGGACTCCGGGGGAGTGTGCTGCAGGGAGACGCCGTCCAGGTGCAGGTGGCCGGCGGTGAGCGGGGTCAGCCCGGCGAGGGCGCGCAGTGCGGTGGTCTTGCCGGCGCCGTTGGGGCCCAGGAGGGCGACGACCTCACCGGGGGCGGCGGTGAAGGTGACGTCCAGGCGGAACGGGGGGCGCTCCACGAGCAGGCGGGCGGCCAGGCCGGTGGTGGGCGGATGTGGTTGCGGGTGCGTGGTGGGGTGCCGCCCTTCGGCCGGCTCGGGGTTCCCCCGCGCACCGTCTGCGCGGTTTTCGCCGTCCGGCGCGGATGGCCCCTGCGGGGGGTGGAGGCCGTCCGCGGGCGCGGGTGGCCCCTGGGGCGGTTCGGCGCCTCCGGCTGTCGTGGGGCGGGGGTTCGTCATGATGGTGTCATCCAACGGTCGCGCAGACCCGCCAGCACCGCGATCGACACCCCCAGCAGCACCAGGCTGAGGGAGATGGCGGCGTCGGGATCGTTCTGCAGGGCAAGGTAGACCGCGAGCGGCATGGTCTGGGTGCGGCCGGGGAAGTTGCCCGCGAAGGTGATCGTCGCCCCGAACTCGCCGAGCGCCCGCGCCCAGGCCAGGACCGCGCCCGCAGCGATACCGGGGGCGATGAGCGGCAGAGTGACCCGGCGGAACGCGGTGAAGCGGGACGCGCCGAGCGTGGTCGCCGCCTCCTCGAAGCGCGGGTCGGCGGCCCGCAGGGTGCCCTCGACGCTGATGACCAGGAACGGCATCGCGACGAACGCCTCCGCGATCACGACCCCGCTGGTGGTGAACGGCAGGGTGATCCCGAACCCGGCGTCCAGCCACTTGCCGATGACCCCGTTGCGCCCGAGGGCCAGCAGCAGGGCCACACCGCCGACGACAGGGGGCAGGACGAGGGGCAGGGTCACCAGCGCCCGTACGAGGCCCCGGCCGGGAAACTCCGTACGGGCCAGCAGCCAGGCCAGGGGCACGCCCAGGACCAGGCTGACGGCCGTGGCCGCGGTGGCGCTGATCAGGGACAGCTGGAGTGCCTGCCACACCTCCGTGCTGGTCAGCTGTCCCGGCAGGCTGCGCCAGGGCGCGCGGACGAGCAGCGCGAGCAGCGGCAGCAGCAGGAACGCCAGCGCCAGCAGGCCCGGCAGCAGCAGCGGCAGCGGCACCCCGCGTCGGCCCCCCGCGCCGACGCGGCGGCGCTGCGGCCGGCCCGTGCGGGGGCCGGGCGCGGCGCCGGGCTTGTCGAGCGGGGTCACGGCTTGAGGAACCCGGCCCCGCTCAGCACCTTCTGGCCCTCGGCGGACCGCACGAGGGCGATGAACGCCTTGGCGGCCTCGGCGCTCTGGCCGTTCTTCAGCTGGACGATCGGGTAGGCGTTGATGGCCTTGGCGGACTCGGGGAACTCCACACCCGCCACCTTGCCACCCGCGGACTTCACATCGGTCTTGTAGACGACCGCGGCGTCGGCCTCCTTCAACTCCACCTTGTTCAGGGCGCTCTTGACGTCCTGCTCGTAGGAGACCGGGGTGAGCTTGAGCCTGGCGGCGTCCAGGGCCTTCTGCGCGGCGGCGCCGCACGGCACGGTCTTGTCGCACAGGACGACCTTCAGACCGGACTTGGTCAGGTCCTTCAGGGAGGCCACCTTGTCCGGATTGCCCGGCAGAGTGGCGATCTCCAGCTGGTTGCGCACGAAGGTGGCCGGGGTGCCGACCGCGTCCTTCTTGTCCGTCACGATCGCCATGGTCTTGGGGCTGGCGGCGGCGAAGACGTCCGCCGGGGCGCCGCTGGTGATGCTCGCGGCGAGCGCGTCGCTGCCGCCGAAGTTGAAGCTGACACGGGTGCCCGGGTGCTGCTGCTCGAACTCCCTGCCCAGCGTCGTGAAGCTCTCCTTCAGCGAGGCGGCGGCGAACACGGTGACCGTGCCGGAGAGCTTCGGGGAGGCGGCGCTCGACTCGTCCGACTTCGGGGCCGACGAGTCCGACGACGAGGAGCAGGCGCTGAGTGCCATCAGGGCGGCGGCTCCCGCACCGGCCAGCTGCAGCATGCGCCGGGTCCGGCGCACGGAACGGGTCATCACGGATCTACTCCTCGGGTTCTGTGGAACGACTGTCGCGCCCTGCCGCGGCCGGGGGCACCGGCCGTGCGGCGATGATACTGCCGCATCTGCCAGCTGTAAGTCTCCTGCTGCTTCGCATGAGCTGCGAACTTGCGACTTGTAGCTTGCATGTGCGTTTGCACGGCGCACCGCGGCGGGTACGGTGCTGCGGGAGGTGGTCGCAGGTGACGCTCGTGGAACTCGCCCTGACCGGCGATCTGGCCCGCCCCGCCCGGCTGACCGTGCCCGACCTGCTGCGCTGGCCGCAGCACCGGGTGGACGTCAGCTTCGAGTGCGCGACCAGTGGCATCCAGCACCACCGGTTCACCGGCCCGCGTCTGTACGACGTCCTCACCGACGCGCGGCCCGGCTTCGACCCGGCGCGGCGCAAGGACCGGCTGCGGTTTCTCATCGCCGTCTCCGGCACCGACGGCCACCACGCGGTGCTGTCCTGGGCCGAGATCGACCCGGACTTCGCGGACGCGCCCGTCCTGCTGGGCGTGCGGATCGGCGACACCCCGCTGGACGCGGCCGGACCCCAGCTGGTGCTGCCGCAGGACCGGTGCGGGGCCCGGCACATCAGCGGGATCACGGCGATCCGGGTGGACGGCGGGTACAGCTGTGGCGCTCCGGCGCCGGCGGCATCCGGGCACGTGCCGGCGGTGGCCCGGTGAGCCGCTGAACGAGATCTCGTTCAGCGTCCGGCCGGTCCGTTCCTCCGGCCGCACCTCAGGCCGGTGAGAGCGTGGGCGAGGCGCACGGTGGCCTTGCCGGTGACGGGCCGGTGCGGCGGTGTCAGACGCGGTCGATGTGCACGTTGGTGGACTTCACGCGCGCGGTGGCTTCCATGCCGACCTCCAGGCCCAGTTCCTCCACGGCCTCCCGGGTCAGCAGCGACACCAACCGGTGCGGGCCGGCCTGGATCTCCACCTGGGCGGCGACGTCACCGAGCTTGATCGCCGTGACGATGCCGGGGAAGGCGTTGCGCACGGAGGTGTAGGAGGCGCCCTCCTCGCCACCCCCCTTGGCGAGCTCGACCGAGAACGCGGCGAGGTCCCTGCCGTCGATGAGCCGCCGCCCGGACTCGTCGCGATGGGTCGCCACCCGGCCCGCGTCGGCCCAGCGGCGGGCGGTGTCCGGGCTCACGCCGAGCAGCCGTGCCGCCTGGCCGATCGTGTAGGACTGCATGCGGGTCACGATAGGGCCACACGCCGGGGACCGTGGCCGTGGGGTTGGCCGTTGGGTACAACGCGATATGGCGTCAGTTCTTGAGGGTGGCTCCGTGGAGCTCACCCCCGAAGAGCTGGACGAGGGTGCGGCCGGCCGCCGATCCGGCTGCGCCGGTCGTGCTCCGCGTGGCGATACACGGCCGGCTCACCGTGCGGCGGCTGGAGGTACGGCCGCCCAGGCGATGGTGCGGCAGGTAGGCCGCGCGCACGGTGCACGCGGCCGGCCCCGGTCGGGACGAGCCCGGTCTCACCCGGTGTGCACCCGCGGCCGGCGCACCCGGTTCGGTTCCGCCTCGCGCAGCACCTCACGGGTGACCGGGGCGACCTCGCCCTGGCCGAAGAGGAAGAAGCGCAGGAAGTTGGCGAACGGATTGCCCTCGGTCCACTCGAAGTAGATGTGCGGGGTGCAGCCCGTGTCGTCCCGGACGTGGAGCAGCAGCGCGGCCAGGGCGTTGGGAATGGACGCGGACTCCAGGGTCAGCACGCGGTAGCGGCCGTGCAGCACCTCGCCGCGCACGGTCAGGCCCGCCTCGAACTCGGACGGGTCGGTGACCGTCACCTCGACGAAGACGAAGTCCTCCTGCTCGGGCATGTCGTTGTCGGCGCGGATCTGCTCGATCTTGTCGCGGTATTCGGCCTTGTCCCGGTGGCCCGGCTCGTTGGCGATGAACCGCATCTTGCGGCTGGCCATGTCGCGGACGAATCGTTCCGCCATCGGGTCGAGCGTCACGCTGGTCACGCGTAGCTCGAAGGCACGGGCCAGCCGGGACGCCAGCGAGACAAGGATGATACCGGCGATGAAGCAGGCGCCGATCTTCACACCGTCGGGGCGCTCGATGACGTTCACGACGGTCGTGTAGAGGAACACCGCCGAGATCACACCGAACCCGATGGTCCAGTTGCGCTGCTGGGCCTTGCGGGCGGCGATGGTCACCGCGATGGCGGCCGAGCTGATCAGGACCAGCACACCGGTGGCGTAGGCGCCGCCCTGCTTGTCGACGTTGGCGTCGAAGATCCACGTGACCAGGAACGCGACCAGGGTGAAGACGATCACCATCGGGCGTACCGCGCGTGCCCAGTGCGGGGCCATGCCGTAGCGGGGAAGGTAGCGCGGCATCAGGTTGAGCAGGCCCGCCATCGCGGAGGCGCCGGCGAACCACAGGATGGCGATGGTCGAGATGTCGTAGACCGTGCCGAAGGCGCCACCGAGGTACTGGTGCGCGAGGTAGGCGAGGGCACGGCCGTTGGCCGGGCCACCCGTCTTGAAGTCGTCCTCCGGGATCAGCAGCGTGGTGATGAAGCTGGTGGCGATCAGGAAGCAGCTCATGATGAGCGCCGCGGTCGTGAGCAGCTTCTTGGTGTCCCGGATCCGGCCGGTCGGCTTGTCCTCGGTGTCCCCGGCGTCGCCCTGGACGTGCGGCATGACCGCGACACCGGTCTCGAAGCCGGACAGACCGAGGGCGAGTTTCGGGAACACGATCAGCGCCACGCCGACCATGACGAACACGTTGCCGTGTTCCGCCGTCAGGGCGCTGGTCCAGTCGGTGACCACGTGCCCGGCGGTGATGACGTGCCACAGTCCGACGATCACGACGACCAGGTTGAGCACGAGATAGATGCCGACCAGAGCGACCGCGACACCGATCGCCTCCAGAAAGCCCTTCAGGAAGACCGCGCCGAGCAGCGCCACCAGGAAGAGCGTGATCACCATCTGGTGACCGTGCAGGGTGCTGGTCAGATGAGGATTCTCCACGAGGTGCGTGGAGGCGTCGGCGGCCGACAGGGTGATGGTGATGAGGAAGTCGGTGGCTGCGAAGCCCAGCAGGGTGAGCACGAACAGCTTGCCCTGCCAGAACGAGAGCAGCCGCTCCAGCATCGCGATGGAGCCCTCGCCGTGCGGGCTCTCCTCGGCCACCCTGCGGTAGACCGGCAGGGCGCCGGCCAGAGTGACGATGACCAGGACGATCGTCGCGATCGGGGACAGCAGACCGGCCGCGAGGGCCGCGATGCCCGGCTGGTAGCCGAGGGTCGAGAAGTAGTCGACACCGGTCAGGCACATCACGCGCCACCAGCGCTGGCCCCGGTGCGGGGGTTCCGGTTCGGCATGGGGTCCGGTGTGGCCACCGTGCTTGCCCATGTCGGACAGGCCCTCCAGCATCCAGTTGCGCAAGCGACTGGGAGGCGGGTGCTCGGTCGTGGCCATCGGCGGGCTCCTGTGTGCGGCTCAGCTCTGTATCCGGCCATCACGCGGACGGCGGCACCAGCGTATGCAGAGAGTGACGCCTGGGCCCATGGATCCGGGCTCGGAAGGCGTCAATCTTGCGTTAAGAATGGCGTCAGAGCAGCAGAGCCGCATCAAGAAGGCGAGGCCGGAGGCGGTCGCCGGACGTACGGCCGCTCGGGGCAACGACCCGGACGGCGGGCCGGGGACGGCCACCGAGTGTCATGTCCTGGGGCCGGTGCACCACCTCGACTCCATGCTCACTCCATGCCGGAGGCCCGGAACACGCGCAGGGCCGTCTCGCGGTCGATGCGGTGGGCGAGGCGGTGCAGGGCGGTCGTCCCGCACAGCAGGGTGCCGGCCGCCTCGGACACCCGGGCGCCCTCGTCGAGCAGGTACCACAGGGCGGGATTGCGGATCAGGACCTCGGGGTCGATCTCGACCCGGTTGCCCAGGGCGTCGCGCAGCACCAGCCGCTGTGAGACGCCGTCCAGCGGGCGCACCGCGATCAGCAGATCCGTGCGGACCCGGCGGGTGCGCAGCAGACGACGGGTGGCCAGCCAGCCCGCGCCGGCCGACACCCGCACTGGGAGCAGGACCAGGAGCAACAGCAGCGCGAGAGTCAGCCACAGGGCACCGCGCCACCAGGCGAGGGAGCCGGCCGCCCAGTCGACGAACAGCAGCAGCCCGAGCAGGACCCCGGCGCAGCGGAGCGACGTGCGCACGTCGGCCGCCCAGTCACGGTCGTCCACCGTGCCGGCGGCGCCGGCCGGGTACGAGCCCGTGAGCCGGTGATGCGTGTCGTCGCGGTGCCTCATGTCTGGGACGGTAGACAGCCACGGACCCGGCGGAGCAGGGAGGCGGCGCACCTTGACGGTGCCCTGACGGCGAGGGGGCTGTTTTTGACGCGGCGCCGGCGCGCCGGCCGGCGTGGCGTCCGCGGGGGTTTCGGCGGACTGGCTGCCGGGTCGTCCGCAGAGGGGTGACTCCGGGCGCCCTGTGGGTCTCCGTGGGCGTGTTGGTCCCCCTGGGTCCGAGGCGTTCGGCTCGCTGTCCCAGGGTCCCGCAGTCACAAGCCCCGGATGTCCATGCGCAGATGCCAGGTGTTGCGGCGGTGGACGGAGAGCAGCTGTGACTCCAGGGGGGAAGGGGGCACGGCGAGCACCGGGCAGACGGCGTGCGCCAGGCAGTGCCGGGAGACCCGGCCCGAGAACGCGCGCTGCAGACCGCGCCGACCGGCGCCCACGACCAGGACGTCGTCCTCCCGGTTCGCGGTTGCCACCAGCGCCGGGCCGGGGGCGCCACGGACGATGACGGCGTGCAGCGGCACGCCGGGGGCGTCCCCGCCGAAGATCTCCTCGAGCACCGACGCAAGCCGCAGCCTGGCCAGCCGCTGCCAGTCCTCGACCAGCAGATCCGCGGCGGGGGAGCGGCGCGCGGCGGGGTCGCCGCCCGGCGGCTCCCAGGCCAGCACCGGCCACAGCTCGGCGCCCAGGCGGCGGGCCAGCGCGGCGGCCCGCCGCAGCGCCGTGACACTGCCCAGGGACCCGCTCACGCCCACCACCACACGAGCGGCCGCCGAGGCGTCGTAACCGGACATCGCTCCACCGTTCCTCGCGGGCGACGCCGAGATCTCTCTCGCGGACGTGCCCGCCCTGCAAGGCCGTTGCTTCCTTCCATCCCACTCCCGCGAGGGCCATTCGACCAGCCGGGCGACCGGATTCGCGGTCGGGACAGTCGACTTCGTGTGGTTCGGCTGCGCTCCCGCGGCCCCTGTGCGAAACCTTGACGCTCCCCACGCGCCTTCCTAGAGTCGCGGTTCGGAACGTTCGTGATTCTGCTCGAATGTTTCGGCCCACCAAGGGTGGTCAACCCTCCGGCGGTGTCCTCGGACCCGCTCTACGGCTACTGCGAAAGTTTCGAAGGAGCGCAAGATGGGCGACCCTGCACTGTCCCGCCGCGGCTTCCTGGCGGCCTCCGTCGCCGCCGGTCTCGGGGTGAGCGCACTCAGCGGCTGCGGCGGCGACTCGGACGGGGGGTCGTCCTCGGGGACGACCACGGTCGAGTGGTGGAACATCTCGACCACGGAACCCACCAAGACCGTGTGGGCGGGCCTGGCCAAGAAGTTCGAGGCGCAGAACCCCAAGGTCAGGATAAAGATCGTCCAGCTGGAGAACGACGCCTACAAATCGAAGATGACCGCGCTGATCGCCTCCGGGAAGCTGCCGGACGTCTTCCACACCTGGGGCGGCGGCGTGCTCAAGCAGCAGGTGGAGGCCGGGCTGGTCGAGGACCTCACCGAGCGCACGAAGCCCTGGGCCGACGGACTGCTGGCGGTCGCGAAACAGCCGTACCTCCTCGACGACAAGCTGTACGGCATTCCGTTCGACATCGGCATGATCGGTTTCTGGTACAACAAGGCGCTCTTCAAGAAGGCCGGAATCAGTGCGCCCCCGACCACCTGGAGCGCCTTCCTGGACGCCGTGCGGAAGCTCAGGTCCGCCGGGATCACCCCGCTCGCGCTGGCCGGCAAGGAGAGCTGGACCGGCATGTACTACTGGGCGTACCTCGCGATGCGCACCGCGGGCGTCGACGCCCTGCAGAAGGCCGACGAGAAGAAGGACTTCAGCGACGCCGGTTTCGTCCAGGCCGGGCAGCACCTCAAGGACCTGATCGGCCTCCAGCCCTTCCAGAAGGGGTTCCTCGGCGCCGCCTACTCCTCGCCCACCGGGCAGGCCGCGACCGTCGGCAACGGCAGGGCGGCCATGGAACTCATGGGCCAGTGGGCGCCGGTCGTGGAGGCGGACGCCGGCAAGGGGCTCGGCGCGGACCTCGGCTTCTTCCCGTTCCCGGAGGTCGAGGGCGGCGCCGGGAAGATCACCGAGGTCTTCGGCGGAGGCGGCGGCCACGCCCTGCGCAAGGGTGCCCCGCAGGCGGCCGTGGACTTCCTGGAGTTCTTCGCCTCCGAGACCACCGACAAGGAGCTGGTGAAGAGGACCGGTGTGCTGCCCCTGGTGCCCGCGGCCGAGAGCGTCCTCACCGACCCCAACCTCAAGGCGGTGCAGGCCCAGTTGAAGGGCGCCACCGGCTTCCAGCTCTACCTCGACCAGGCCTACGCCCCCGCCCTCGGCCAGCAGGTCAACGACAGCGTGGCCGGGCTGATCGCCGGTTCCAGGTCCCCGCAGCAGGTCACGGAAGCGATCACGAAGACCGCGAAGGAAGAGCAGTAGGCCCCCCGATGACCTCCACCTTCCTCCCGGACGAACGGGGCGAGCGGAGCGGACCCGGCGCCGTCCGGGCGGCCACGACGGCCCACGCCGGCCGGCAGCGCACCCGCCGGCGCACGCTGCACTGGCTCACCGCCGTCGGCCTCCAGCTGCCCGCCCTCGCGCTCTTCGGCGTCCTGGTCCTGCTGCCGATCCTGTTCGCGCTGTACGCCTCCTTCTTCCGCTGGGGCGGCTTCGGGATGCCGTCCGACTACACCGGCACCGGCAACTTCAGCCGCCTGCTGCAGGATCCCGTCTTCCTCGGCGATCTGTGGCGGATGCTGCTGCTGGTCGTGCTGTCGCTGGCGCTGCAACTGCCGTTCGCCCTCGCCATGGCCGTCCTGCTCAACCAGAAGGTGCGCGGCCGGGCGGTGTACCGGATGCTGTTCTTCGCGCCGTACGTGCTGTCCGAGGCCATCACCGGTGTGCTGTTCAGCATGATCTTCGCCCCGGACGACGGGCTCGCCGACCACGTCCTCGGCGGGATCGGGCTCGACGGGCTCGGCGGCCAGTGGTTCTCCGGCACCTCCACCGTGCTGGCCACGCTGTTCCTCGTCATGATGTGGAAGTACTTCGGCTTCCACATGATGCTGTACCTGGCCGGACTGCAGGCCCTCCCGGCCGAGTTGACCGAGGCGGCCATCGTCGACGGCGCGAACCCCTGGCAGCGCTTCCGGCACGTCACGCTGCCGCTGCTCGCGCCCACCCTGCGGATCAGCGTCTTCCTGTCGGTGATCGGGTCGATCCAACTGTTCGACCTGGTGTGGGTGGTCACCGCGGGCGGCCCCGACCACCACTCCGAGACCATGGCCGTGACCATGTTCCAGTACGGCTTCAAGCGCTACCAGGTCGGTTACGCCAGCGCGATCAGCGTGGTCATGTTCGCGATCAGTCTCGTCTTCGCCCTCGCCTACCAGCGGTTCGTCCTGCGCCGCGACCTCGCAGGGGCCACCACGACCATGAGGGGAGCCGGAACATGAGCGTCCGCCGCAGGGGTCGTACGCTTCCGCTGCACGTCGTCCTGGTGGCCGTCGGCGCCGTCATGGCCGTACCGCTGCTGTACGCGCTGCTCTCCGGCTTCAAGTCCACCGACCAGCTCTCCCGCAACCCGGTCGGGCTGCCGGGGCCGTGGGTCTTCGCCAACTACGGCGGCATCCTCGGGTCCGGCTCGTTCTGGCGGCTGGTCGGCAACAGCACGCTGATCGCCGTCGGTACGACCGTCATCGTCGTCGCGGTCTCCGCGCTCGCCGCCTTCTCCTTCGCGCGGTTCGCCTTCCGGGGCCGGGAGGCGCTGTTCACGCTGTTCACGATGGGGCTGATGTTCCCGTTCGCGGTCGCGGCGCTGCCGCTGTTCCTGCTGCTGCGCTGGATGGGCCTGCTGGACAACCCGCTCGGCGTGATCCTGCCGCAGGCCGCGTTCGGGCTGCCGATGACGATCATCATCCTGCGCGGCTTCTTCCGGCAGATCCCGGGTGAACTGGAGGAGGCGGCCACGCTCGACGGCTGCGGACCGCTCGGCTTCTTCTGGCGGGTGCTGCTGCCGATGGCCCGGCCCGCGCTCGGCACGGTCTCCGTCCTCGCCGTCGTGACCAGCTGGAACAACTTCTTCCTGCCGCTGCTGGTGTTCACCGACAACACGTGGTGGACGATCCCGATCGGTGTCCAGCAGTTCCAGGGCCAGTACTCCGCCGACACGGCACGGGTCTTCGCCTACCTCGTCCTCGCCATGGTCCCCGCCCTCGCCTTCTACTCGGTCGCCGAACGCCAGCTCGTCGGCGGCCTCACCGCCGGTGCCACCAAGGGCTGAACACCCCTCACAGAGACAGGAGTCGCAGCATGGCCGGGAAGAGCACATGTCTCAGACTCGCCGGCGCCCTCGCGGCCGCCCTCATGACCGCCGGGCTCGTCACCGGCCCCGCCGCCCGGGCCGCCGCGGCCCCCGCACGGCAGCCCACCCTCGCCGAGCTCGCCGAACGCCACGGCCGCTACTTCGGCAGCGCCACCGACAACCCCGAACTCACCGACAGCGCCTACGCGAAGATCCTCGGCAGCGAGTTCGACACCATCACGCCCGGCAACGGCATGAAGTGGTACGCCACCGAGCCCCGGCAGGGCGTCTTCGACTGGACGAACGGCGATCAGATCGTCGACCTGGCACGCGCACACCACCAGAGGGTCCGTGCCCACACCCTCGTCTGGCACAGCCAGCTGCCCGACTGGCTCACCTCGAAGCAGTGGACGGCGGGCGAACTGCGGGCCGTGCTGAAGGAGCACATCACCGCCGAGGTACGGCACTACCGGGGCAGGGTGTACTCCTGGGACGTCGTGAACGAGGCCTTCGACGAGGACGGCAGCTACCGCGAGACCCTCTGGTACAAGACCCTCGGCCCCGGCTACATCGCCGACGCGCTGCGCTGGGCCCACCAGGCCGACCCGCACGCCAGGCTCTACCTCAACGACTACAACATCGAGGCGGTCGGCCCGAAGAGCGACGCCTACTACGCACTGGCCAAGGACCTCAAGGCCCAGGGGGTGCCGCTCGACGGCATCGGCCTCCAGACCCATCTGGCCCTGCAGTACGGCTATCCCAGCAGCCTGGAGGACAACCTCCGCCGATTCTCCCGGCTGGGCCTGGACACCGCCCTCACCGAGGTCGACGTACGGATGCAACTGCCCGCGACCGACGCGAAGCTGGCCGAGCAGGCCGGCTGGTACCGGAACCTCACCGAAGCCTGCCTGGCGGTCCGCCGCTGTGTCGGCCTGACCATCTGGGACTACACCGACAAGTACTCCTGGATCCCGGCCTTCTTCCCCGGTGAGGGCGCGGCCCTGCCGTGGGACGAGCAGCTGAACCCCAAGCCGGCGTACCAGGCGCTGCGGGAGGCGCTGGGGTAAGGGCCGGTCACGGTCCGTAGCCGCTCCCGGACACACGTCGGGGCCGGTGCGCACCGGATGTGTGCGGCCGGCCCCTCAGGTCGCTCGCGCGCCGCTCAGGCGGCGGTCATCACCTGCTCCGCACCGAGCGGGCGGTGCGGAGCGATGATGCTGCCGTCGGGCAGCAGCTCACCGGTGTCCTCGAAGAGCAGGACGCCGTTGCACAGCAGACTCCATCCCTGCTCCGGGTGGTGCGCCACGAGACGGGCGGACTCCCGGTCGGCGGACTCGGCTGGCGGACACGGTGGCTGGTGCTGGCACATGGGTGGGATCTCTCGCTCTGTCGTGGTCATGGCCGTCCCCCGTGGTGATAAGTCGGTCGGAACCCAGTGTTGCCCTCCGGGCGGCGTTCCGCAGGGATTTCGCTGCACCGCTTCTCACAGGTTCATGACGCGTCACCCGCCCGGACGGTTCAGTCCAAGTGCACTGTCACTTCGGGTGGTTCGCAGTGGCCGGATAGGGCTAGTCCATGCAGGCCAGACCCGCTGACACGGGCGTACCCCGCTTCCCTTCCGGGAGACGGGGTACGCGGGGGCCGGTCAGGCGGCGGGCGAGCCGAGCACGGGCGGAGCGAGCAGGGGCAGGGGAGTCGCACGGTGGGTCAGCACCGGCAGCAACTCGGTGACCCGGAACAGGTGGTGCGCCGGTATGCCGGGCGGGGCCGGTGCCAGCGGGACGAGCAGATCGGTGCCGGCCGGGTGTCCCTCGGCTCCGTCGGCGGTCGTGTCGCCGTGCAGCCACAGGGTGAGCATGTACAGACCGGGTACGGACAGCAGTCGTGCCTGGTACGGCTGTTGCAGTGCCTCGGCCTGCTGCAGGGCGCGCTCGGTGGAGGCGACGTAGGGGCCCTCGAAGAAGTGCGAGAAGGCCCAGCCGTCGGGCGTGAGCATGGTCTCCGCCGCGGCCACCGCCCGGTCGCCGCAGCGGATCAGGAAGCGCCAGCCGGCCAGCCGGGTCGCGGACAGACCCTGGGCGGTGATCCGGTCCAGCACGTGCACCGGCAGCGGGAGTTCGGGTGTCGTCGGGCCCTGCGCGGCGCGCAGGGAGGGGGTGCGGGCCTCACGGACCGCGGTGGGAGAACCGAGTGCGGTGAGGACGGAACGCAGGGCAGGCGCGGGGGCAGGGGGCACGTGCAGCGGCATGTGGGTCGCCTCTCTCGTACGACAGGCGCGACGGCGCGAGGAGGGGTGGGGCGGACGGCGCTGTCTGCTCACGCAAGGCCGGAAGGGGTGAGGCCCGGGTCGGTGAACAAGGGTGCGGCTCGGCCTGCCGCCCGTCCTGGGACGGCCTGAAACACGGCAGGAACCAGGACCGAGGGCGTCACCCTTCTGCCTTGTGGGCGAAGTTTATACGACGCGTGTTCGGCCGTTGTTTCGTCTATCCCATTTCGGGAAGTCGCGCAAGGCGGTAATAGGTCGCAGATTTGCGGGACTCCTCCTGATTTCCCGCCCGCCTGCCGCCGCTGACCTCGTCATACGCACCGGTAGCGGTCGGCCGAATGTCATCGGCGTTTTTCACGAGGCGTTCCGGGCACTCGAAGGTGCACGCTGCGGCATGCCCCGTGAATGTGCCGCGGGGAACATTCCGAAAGACTAGCGGGCGCCGGGCCCGCGCGGGACGTTATCGATCGCTTCCGCTGGGCATCATCCCCCCTGACCCGGGAGCCCGGCGGCCGGATCGCCGGCCCGCCCATCCGAGGAGGGACACTTCGATGGGGGAGAAGGTCGTGGCAGGGCAGTTCGACCTGTCCGATCGCCTGCGCTACCGCGAAAAGCTCCAGAAGTGCCTGACGGGACTGGAGCGACTGCTGCGCGAGAAGCGATTCGACCGTCCCAAGAACCTCATGGGCGTCGAGATCGAACTGAATCTCGCCGGGCCCGACGGCATGCCGAAAATGCTGAACGGGCAGGTGCTGGAGCGCATCGCGAGCCGCGATTTCCAAACAGAACTCGCCATGTTCAACCTGGAAGTCAACATCGCCCCACACCGATTGGGCGGCCGGGTTTTCGACCGGCTCGCCGAGGAACTGCGTACCTCGCTCGCCTACGCAGACCGCAAGGCCGGCGAGGTGGACGCGGGCATCGTCATGATCGGCATCCTGCCCACCCTCGACCGCGACGACCTGGTCTCCTCCAACCTCTCCGAAGTCGACCGCTACACCCTGCTCAACGACCAGATCGTGACCGCGCGCGGCGAGGACTTCCGGCTCGACATCGAGGGCGTCGAGCACCTCGTCTGCACGTCCAAGTCGATCGTCCCGGAGGCCGCGTGCACCTCCGTACAGCTGCACCTCCAGGTCACGCCGGCCCGGTTCGCGGACGTGTGGAACGCGGCGCAGGCCGCGAGCGCCGCGCAGATCGCCCTCGGCGCCAACTCACCGTTCCTGTTCGGTCACGAACTGTGGCGTGAGTCCCGGCCCCCGCTGTTCCTGCAGTCCACCGACACCCGCCCGCCCGAACTCCAGGCGCAGGGCGTACGGCCGCGGACCTGGTTCGGCGAGCGCTGGGTCAGCTCGGCGTACGACCTGTTCGAGGAGAACCTGCGCTATTTCCCCGCGCTGCTGCCGATCTGCGACGAGGAGGAGCCGCTGGAGGTCATCGAGGCGGGTGGCACCCCCCGGCTCGCCGAACTGGTGCTGCACAACGGCACGATCTACCGCTGGAACCGGCCGGTGTACGGCATCGCCGACGGCGTCCCGCACCTCAGGGTGGAGAACCGCGTGCTGCCCGCCGGACCGACCATCACCGACGTGATCGCCAACGCCGCCTTCTACTACGGCCTCGTGCGCGCCCTGGCCGAGGACTCCCGTCCGGTGTGGACCCGGCTGCCCTTCGCCGCGGCCGAGGCGAACTTCGACGCCGCGTGCCGCTACGGCATCGACGCGCGGTTCCTGTGGCCCCGGCGGGGCCGCTACGGCGGCACGGGCGAGGTCGACGCGGTCACCCTCGTCCGCGACGAGCTGCTGCCGCTGGCCTCGGCGGGGCTGGACGCGTGGGGTGTCGAAGCGGCCGACCGGGACCTGTACCTGGGCGTCATCGAGGAGCGCTGCCGACGCCGGGTGAACGGGGCGTCCTGGCAGGCGGCCACCTTCCATCGGGCGCTGGAGCAGGGGCTGAGCCGGGAGGCGGCGCTGGCCGCGACGACGCGGCGCTATGCCGAGCTGATGCACGTGGGGGAGCCGGTGCACACGTGGCCGGTGGGCCTGCCGGAGGCCGTGCCGCTGGGATGAGCCGGTGGTTCTCGGCGCGGTGAGGCGCGCTGCGGGGTGAGGTGCCGGTGCTCGGGGGCGGCCCGTACGCCGTCCTCACCCCTCCTTCTGCGATCCTTGCGAGGCAGAGTGGGCCCTCGGGCCCGTGAGCCGGCTGGAGGCAGGGGTGCAGGTGGAGGCTGACTCGGTGGCTGAATCCCGGGCGCGGGAGCGGGACCCGCGGCGGATCCGGCGGGACGAGACGCTGCTCGTGCTCGGGCTCTCGCTCGGAGCGAGCGGGGTCTCCGCGCTGATCAGCTTCATCGGCTCGGTCACCAAGCCGGGCGGCCTGAAGGACCAGGCGGCCACCCTCAACGCCTCGGCCGCGCCCGGCCGTCCCTGGCTCGACCTGGCCTGGCAGCTGTTCGGCATCGCCACCGCGCTGGTCCCCGTCGCCCTGGTCGCCCACCTGCTCCTGCGCGAGGGCGGCAGCCTGCGCACCCTCGGCTTCGACCGTACCCGCCCCTGGCCCGACCTGGCCCGGGGCGCCGGCGTGGCGGCCGTGATCGGCAGCACGGGCATCGCCTTCTATCTGGCCGCCCGCGGCCTCGGCTTCAACCTCACGGTCGTCCCCGAGGCGCTGCCGGACGTGTGGTGGAAGTACCCGGTGCTGATCCTGTCCGCCCTGCAGAACGCGGTCCTCGAAGAGGTCATCGTCGTCGGTTATCTGCTGCGCAGACTGGGCCAGTTGGGCTGGACCCCGGGGACCGCGCTGGTCGCCAGCGCGGTGCTGCGCGGCTCGTACCACCTCTACCAGGGCATCGGCGGCTTCATCGGCAACATGGTCATGGGCGTGGTGTTCGTGTACCTGTACCGCCGCTGGGGCCGGGTCGGTCCGCTGGTCGTCGCGCACTCCCTGCTCGACATCGGCGCGTTCGTCGGCTACGCCCTGCTGGCGGGCAAGGTCGGCTGGCTGCCCACGGCCTGAGGGCCGGGCGGGTTGTGATCTCTGTCGGTGTGGTGTACCCGGCCACGTTCACGGCCTCCGTCAGCGGCGGCCGTGAACGCTCATGCCTGCGACCTCTGTCGGCAGTCGCGCGGGCGGGCGCGCCCGCGATGTCCCGCTGCCGGTGGCACAAACGGCCGCCCCGGCACCCCCGGCGGGCGGCGCGGCGCTGCGCCCCGCTCAGGCGTGCAGCTCGCCCTCGATGACCGTGACCGCGCGGCCCGTGAGCAGGGTGCGCGCGCCGCGCAGGCCGGTGCGGACCAGGCCGGTGCGGCGGGAGGCCTGCAGTCCGGTGAGGTCGTCGCGGCCGAGGCGCGTGGCCCAGTGCGGGGCGAGCGCGGTGTGGGCACTGCCGGTGACCGGGTCCTCGGCGATGCCGATGGCGGGGAAGAAGCAGCGGGAGACGAAGTCGTAGCCACGGGAGGGGCCGTCGGCGCGGGCGGTGGCGATGATGCCGCGCGAGGACTGCGCGCCGAGAGACCTGACGTCCGGCGCGAGGCTGAGGACGGTCTTCTCGTCGGCCAGCTCCACCAGCAGGTCGCCGACGTTCGGGCCGGTGTCGAAGGCCGCGACCGGCTGCGCGCCGAGGGCCTCGACGATGGCGCTGGGAAGCTCGACGGGGGTGAGCGGGGCCGTCGGGAAGTCGAGGGTGATCGAGCCGTCCGCCTCCGGCGTGGCGGTGAGCACGCCGCTGCGGGTCGCGAACCGCACCGGACCCGCGTGGGCGCCGGTGGCGGCCAGGACGTGGGCCGTCGCGAGCGTGGCGTGCCCGCACATCGCGACCTCGGCGACCGGCGTGAACCAGCGCAGCGCCCAGTCCGCCTCGCCACCCTCGGGCAGCCGGTGGGCGAACGCCGTCTCGGCGTGGTTGACCTCCATCGCGACGTTCTGGAGCCAGTCGTCGTCCGGGAAGACGTCGTCCAGGAGCAGGACTCCGGCCGGGTTGCCGGCGAAGGGGCGGTCGGTGAAGGCGTCCACGATTCGAATGCGCATGCCGCCGACGCTAGCGGCCGCGACGGTCGCCGGCCCAAGGCCAATTCACGAGCCCTGGCACCTTTCCCGCGCACCGGTGGCGCGCCCGCGCCCACGGGGCCAGTTGGGCGATGCCGAACGAGACCTCCAGCACGAGGAACGGCCACAGCACCGCGGGCCCTCCGTGCGCCAGCGCGTACGCCTGCCACAGGGAGAACAGGACGCGTGCGGCCCCGTCGAGGAGACCGTGCAGCGGCAGCGGCCGTACGACGCGCAGGACGGACCAGACCACCACGACCGAACCCATCAGGTTGGCGTACAGGGTCTGCAGGGGAGTGAGGGCGGGCATGGTGCCGAGACCGGCCGCGTCGCCCGCGGCCGACAGCAGGCGGTGCACCAGCGCGTACGTCCACGGGGTCGCGAACCCGGCCGTGACGATCAGGTCGTACCAGCCGCTCGCCCGGACCAGGCGCAGATAGGCAGGGGGTGCAGGGGACATCGGGGCTCCTCGGGAGGGCTCGCTCGGGCGCCGCCCACGCTAAGGAGCGGAGTACGCTCCAAGGTCAAGTCGAGCTGGTGGCGGGGGAGTCATGCGCATCGGAGAACTGGCCGCGCGTACGGGGCTGTCGAAGGACACCCTCCGCTTCTACGAGAGGATCGGCCTGCTCGACGGCGACCGCCTCCCCAACGGCTACCGCGACTTCGCTCCGGAGACCGTGACCTGGCTGAGTTACGTCCGCACCGCTCAGGCGCTCGGCTTCACCCTGGCCGAGATCGCCCGGCACGGCGAGGAACTCCGGGACGCGCCGGACAGCGCCGAGGCACTCTCCGCCCTGTTCGAGGACAAGATCCGCGTCATCGACGAGCGCGTGGCCGAACTGACCGCCCTGCGCGCGGACCTGACCGCCCGCGTGGGCACGGGCTGCCCCTTGCGGGCGGCGGAACGGAGGTAGCTCCGAAGCCGCATCGGTCCCGGGTCCGTCGACGTCGTGCAGGACGCTGTTGGTGAGCCCCTGTCCGGCCGGGCCGAAGGTGACGGTGGTGTCCAGGCCGGTCCATGGTCCTTGTGGCTGCCGGTGCCCCTTGGGAAGCATCCGGTGGCAGACCGTGCAGGACCTCCGGGAAGTGGCCCTCAGCAGCGGACGCCGCCGATGCCTGCCTGCGGCGTCCACGCATGACGCCTCGACCTGCGGCACGGTCGCTGAAGTCTGACCGCCTGGAGGCGCTCTACCGGCGGACCGCCGAGATCAGGCCGCCGGGCCGCTCCTCGCGCTGCGGCGGGGTGCTGATCGGGCGGCCGTAGGCGGCCGCGCGCTCGCGCAGGGTGTGGCCGGCGGCCTCCCAGCCGTGCCCTGCCAGCCAGCCCACCGGGTCGTCGGGCATCTCCGAGACCCACATGGACGCCGCCGATCCCGGTACGGCGTCCGCGGCGAAGCGTTCGATCACGCCGCGCGAGCCCAGCGTCAGCCCCATCCGACTGCCGGCCGCCGACTGCGCGCTGATCCGGGCCAGCAGCAGTTCCACCGCGTCCTCGGGCAGATAGATCAGCAGTCCCTCGGCGATCCACACGGTCGGCACCGCCGGGTCGTGCCCTGCGGCGGCCAGCGCGGCCGGCCAGTCCTCACGCAGGTCCACGGCGACGGTGATCCGCTCGCAGCGTGCGACGGCCCGCTCCTGGCGCAGCACCGAAGCCTTGAAGTCCAGTGGCGCGGCGGTGTCGACCTCGAACAGCCTCGTGCCCTCGGGCCAGTCCATCCGGAAGGCCCGGCTGTCCATGCCGGCGCCGAGCAGCACGACCTGCCGGACACCGGAAGCGGAGGCCTGCTGCAACAGGTCGTCGAGGAACTTCGTCCTGATGACGATGGAGAACGACACGGCCAGCCGGCGGCGGCGCGCGGCCTCGTCATCGGGCAGCGGCGGCGAGGAGGGCCACAGGCCGCCGGCGGCGGCGAAGGCCTGGGCCAGTGGGTCGCGGAACAGGGCGTTCTCCCGTTCGGTCTCCAGCGCCCGCACCCTGGCCACCCCCACCGCCGTGGCCCACACTCCCGACGGCTGCACCCGCTCCTGCTCATCAGTCACCGCGCCAGCCTAGATGAGCGATTCCCGATTCCAACGGGGGACCGATGAGTGGAGCCAGGTTCACCCACGGACTCCGCCATCCCGGCAGCCGCACCAGCGGAAACCAGGATGGCGGAATCTTCGGTGAAGATCCGACTGGGCCTCGGTCAGTCGATGCCTTCGACGATGCGGAAGTCGCGCTCGACGCCGTCGGAGAGGGCGGCCAGCGCCTCCTGGTAGGCCGCGCTCTCGCGCGCCGCGACGGCCTGCTCGAAGCTGTCGAACTCGACCAGGATGGTGCGCTCGGCGATTCCGGCGTCATGCGCCACGACCCGACCGCCGCGGACGATGGTCCGGCCGCCCGCGGCCTTGACGGCCGGAGCGGCCAGCTTGTTGTAAGCAGCCAGCTTCTCAGGGTCCGAAATGGTGCGGTAGACGCTGACCCAGTAGCCCTTGGGCACGGCACCTCCAGTGTTGTAATCAGTGTGTCCAGCTTACGAGTTGGTATCGGACGAGCGTCGGCGGGCGAGAGCGAGGCTCGTCCGCGTCGTGATCGCCATGGCGCCGATGCCGCTCTTGGGAGTGACGGTCAGGATGACGCCGGGCATCGCGGCCGAGAAGCCGCCTACGGCGCTGCCGGCCAGGAGCAGGGGGTCGGCGATCCGCGTCCCGCCTGATCCCGCCGACGAACAGGGCGAGGTTCGCCCCGGCGACCGCCGGGTGCCGCACCGCCCGCACATCGATCAGGGGCGTCGTGCCGCGCAGCTCGATGACGGCCCAGACGCAGCGCAGCACCACCGCGACGACGGCGAGGCCCGCAGCACCGCCGAAGCCGCCCGAACCGGCACCCATACCGGCATCACGACCCTGCGAAGTCTGCGTGCGGGGGAGCCGACGGCCTTTGGGCTCAGGCGGGCCGTTCGGTCAGATGAGGTAGTCCGCGCGTCCCTCGTCATCGAGTTCGAAGGGGCCTACGGGGATGATGCAGAATTCATTGCCCTCGGGGTCCGCCATCACCAGGAACCCGCCGGCGTCGTACTCCTCCAGCCGGCGCCCGCCGAGCGCCTCGACACGCTGCTGCTCCGCGGGCGGGTTGGGTGAGGTGACGTCGAAGTGCATACGGTTCTTCACGGACTTGGGCTCGCCGGTTCGCTGGAAGCCCAGGCCCAGGCCGTTCTCGCGCTGCAGCCATACGTAGGGTCCCACGCGGCCCACGACTGGCCGGCCAAGCAACTCGGACCAGAACGCGGCAAGCCGCTCAGGGTCAGCGGCATCGACGATGAGGGCATTGATCTGCAGAGGTGAGTCCGCCATGCCCTGATCCTCTCAGGGCACACAGGGCCGCTCAGCGTCGGTCGTCCCACGCGTGGTGCGCGGCTTGCGGACTACGGGAAGGGGCTTGGCAGGCGATCGGTTCCGATATATCGTTGAGGCATCGCGAACGATACGCGATGCAAACGTGACAGATCATCGATGGAATGGAGTGATCGCGATGCGTACCCACGGATTCGAGCGTGGACACCGGCACGAGGGCCACGGCCCGCGCGGCATGGGTGGCTTCGACGGGCGGCGGGCCGCCTTCGGGCCCTTCGGTCCGGGTGGTCCGGGGTTCGGCCCGGGCGGACCCGGATTCGGACCCGGCCCCTGGGGGCCCCGCGGGCGCGGTGGCCCAAGGGGGCGGGCACGGCGCGGTGACGTGCGGGCCTCGATCCTGGCCCTGCTCAAGGACCGCCCCATGCACGGCTACGAGATGATCCAGGAGATCGCCGAACGCAGTGGCGGCGCCTGGAAGCCCAGTCCCGGCTCGGTCTACCCCACGCTCCAGCTGCTGGAGGACGAGGGCCTGATCGCCAGTGAGAGTGAGGGCGGCAAGAAGCTCTTCGCCCTCACCGAGGACGGGCGCGGCCTGGCCGACGAGGGTCCGGACGCCCCCTGGGAGGAGGCCTCGCGCGGGGTCGACTGGGAGGCGCTCGGTGAGATCCGCCAGGCCGGCTTCGGCCTGATGGAGGCCTTCGGGCAGGTCTGGAAGACCGGCAGCAAGGAGCAGCGCGACAAGGCGCTGGTTGTCATCAACGAGGCCCGCAAGAAGCTGTACCTGATCCTCGCCGACGAGCACTGAGGCTCGTGGACGGGCAGGGCGCCCCGCGCGGTGAACCGTGCGGGGCGCCTTCGCGTGCCCGCCCGCCGTGGCTCAGGCGACCAGGCCGGCCAGTTTGCGCAGCGACTCGTTCAGCGCGGCCGTCGCCGAGTCCTTCAGCTTGCCCGCCATCAGCGATACCGCGGCGCCGGTGAACTCGCCGTCGATGCGGACGGTCGTGGCGTCGCCGGCGGGGGTCAGGGTGTAGCGGGTGGCGACCGTCACCGCCATCGGACCCTTGCCCCGGATGGCGAACACGCGGGCCGGCTCCAGTTCCTCGATGGTCCAGTCGACCTCGGCCGGGAAGCCCATCAGCTTCATGTTCTCCTGGAACGTCCCGCCCACCGCCAGCTCCTCGGGGCCGCCCTTGGGAAAGCTGGTGTGGGTGGCGTTCCACTCCCCGTAGGACGACCAGTCGGTGAGCTGGGTCCACACCTTCTCGGCCGGTGCCTCGATGCGTGCCTCCGCGCTGACTTCGGCCATGCGACCACCCCTTCGGATCGGGCGTAGCGGGCTATCGGGCGTAGCGGGCTACGGTGTCGCGGAACGTAGCCGCAGGGGCGCGAACATTCAATACTGATGAACCGTCAGAAGCGCTCGGACGGTGGCCGGGCGACGTGCGTCGCAGGGGTGGATCGGCCGAGATCTCCTCCGTAAGGATGAGATCCCGCTCGGCGACGTCCACTCTGTGTGGGACGCGGAAATGGTTCCCCTCGTGGATGACCCGGCCCGTTGAGGCTGATGGGGTAGGGGTGTGCAACCCCGTACAACCCGCCGTGCCCCTCACGAGGCGGCTGCGCCCATGGACGACGATGCCGCGCTCGGCGCCGAGCTGGCAGCGGTGGTCGCCGGTGCCCGCCGCAGGGCCGTCCGGGACGGGGACCGGCAGATCGACACCGCCCATCTGCTGCACTCCCTGCTGGAACACGACCCCGAGGTGCGCGCCGCCGTCGGCGGGCCGCCACAGCTCGCCCGGCTGTTCGGCTATCTCGTGCAGCGCAGTATCGGCTACGGACTGCGCTGGCAGGGCAGCGTCGAGGACTCCGGCGCGCTCCCCCTCGTCCCCGCCCAGGCCGACCGCGGCGCGCGGGACACCGCCGGCTGGTCGCCCACCGCGGCCGCCGCGCTGGCCGACGCCCGAGAGCGTGCCCGGCTGCGCGGTGAGTCCCGCGTCCACGGCGTCGACCTCCTCGCCGCCCTCACCGCGGACCCGGCGTCCCGCGCCGTCGAGGTCCTGGAACACGTCGGCATCCGTGACGTGAACCGCCGCGTCGAAGCGGGCGCGCCGGAGTACGCCGGCGAGGGCGGCCCGGTGAGCTGAGGAAGCAGGCCGTCGCAGGCCCTCGCTGCTGGGCGACTGCCGGGCGCGTCCTTTCCGGGGCGGGATGTCCACACCCTGAGACAGGTGTCAACGGGGGCGACGGTCCTGTCGCCGCCTGTCATCATGTGCCGGTGCATACGTCAGAGAGCAGTCAGGGCAGCCGCGGCAAGGGCGTCGGGCTCGGTCTCGCGCTCGCGTCGGCGCTCGCCTTCGGCGGGTCCGGGGTGGCCGCCAAACCGCTGATCGAGGCCGGACTCGACCCGCTCCACGTGGTCTGGCTGCGCGTGACCGGCGCCGCCCTCGTCATGCTGCCGCTCGCCGTGCGGCACCGCGCCCTGCTGCGCCGCCGTCCCGCGCTGCTCGCCGGGTTCGGACTGCTCGCCGTCGCCGGTGTCCAGGCCTGCTACTTCGCCGCCCTCTCCCGCATCCCGGTGGGCGTGGCGCTGCTCATCGAGTACCTGGCTCCCGCGCTGGTGCTGGGCTGGGTGCGGTTCGTGCAGCGGCGGCCCGTGACGCGCGCCGCCGCGCTGGGCGTCGTGCTCGCCGCCGGTGGCCTCGCCTGCGTGGTGGAGGTCTGGTCCGGGCTGAGCTTCGACGCCCTCGGCCTGCTGCTGGCCCTCGGGGCCGCCTGCTGCCAGGTCGGCTACTTCGTCCTGGCCGACCAGGGCGGCGACGCGGGCGACGAGGCACCGGACCCGCTCGGGGTCATCGCCTACGGCCTGCTCGTCGGCGCCCTCGTCCTGACGGTCGTCGCCCGCCCCTGGAGCATGCGCTGGTCGGTGCTCACCGGCTCCGCCGACATGAACGGAACCGCCGTACCGGCCCTCGCCCTGCTCGGCTGGATCGTCCTGATCGCCACCGTCGTCGCCTACGTCACCGGCGTGCTGTCGGTGCGCCGGCTGTCCCCGCAGGTCGCCGGTGTCGTCGCCTGCCTGGAGGCGGTCATCGCGACCGTCCTGGCCTGGGTGCTGCTCGGCGAGCACCTGTCGGTGCCGCAAGTCGCCGGCGGCGCGGTCGTGCTGGTCGGCGCGTTCATCGCCCAGTCGTCCACCCCGGCCAAGGGGTCCGCCGAGCCGGTGGCCGCGGGCGGGGCCGAACGCGAGTTGTCGGCCCGCCACACGGCCGCATAAGGTGCTGGCCATGCCGTCGAACGCACTCGTCCTTCCGCCTCCGGCCGCCTGAGGCGGGCCTCCGGGACACCAGCCCCGCGCACGTGCGCCGGGCCGGACGGTGCTGCCCGCAGACGAAGTCCGCGCGCCCCGCTGAAGCGGGTCGCCCCGAACTTCCGCACCCCCCGGGTGCGTTGCTGCGGAGAGAATCCCTTGACGACGTCGAACGCTGCCTGTGGCCTGCCCGTCGGGCGTGGCCTGCTCTATCTGATCATCACCGGTGCCGCCTGGGGCACCGCCGGCGCCGCCGCCGCGCTGGTTTACCGGACCAGCGACATGGGCGCCCTCGGGCTGTCCTTCTGGCGCTGCGCGCTGGGCCTGGTCCTGCTGCTCGCCGGACGCGGACTGCGCCCCCGTACCCGCCCGGCCGCCATCGAGCCGCCGGTCCGCAGGGCCGGGAAGGTGCTCGCCACCGGCCTCGGTCTGGCGGTGTTCCAGACCGCCTACTTCGCGGCCGTGGAGTCGACCGGACTGGCCGTGGCCACCGTCGTCACCCTAGGGGCGGGCCCCGTGCTCATCGCGCTCGGCGCACGGCTGCTGCTCGGTGAACGACTCGGCGCCGGCGGGGTGCTGGCCGTGGCCGGGGCGCTCGCCGGGCTGTCCGTCCTGACCTTCGGGGGCTCCGCCGCGACGGTGCGCCCCGCGGGTGTGCTGCTGGCGCTCGCCTCGGCCGCGGGCTACGGCGCCATGACCCTGCTGACCCGCTGGTGGGGGAGGGACGGGGGCGCCGACGCCTCCGGCACCACCGTGGGCACCTTCGCGGTGACAGTCCTGTGCCTGCTGCCGTTCGCGCTGCACGAGGGCCTGCTCCCGCACACCGCCCACCCGGGCCGGCTGCTGTGGCTGGTGTTCTACATCGCCGCGGTGCCCACCGCCCTCGCGTACGCCCTGTACTTCGCCGGGGCGGCCGTCGTACGGTCCGCCACCGTCTCCGTGATCATGCTGCTGGAGCCGGTCACCGCGGCCGTGCTCGCCGTCGTCCTGCTCGGCGAACGGCTCACGGTGACCACCGTGGCCGGCACCCTGCTCCTGCTCGGCGCGGTCGCGGGGGGGGGGGGGGGGGGGGGGGGAGGGGGGGGGGGGGGGGGGGGGGGGGGGGGGGGGGGGGGGGGGGGGGGGGGGGGGGAGGTA
>NZ_JBVJVZ010000004.1:39995-66481 GCF_055603245.1 Streptomyces sp. NPDC037290
TTCTTTCTCTTCGTTCTCTTCCGAATAGGCCGGTTCGCGGTCCCCAGGGCCCCCCTCCCCGTTCTCCGTGTTGACGGAGTCGGCGCTTCCCCCCCCCCCCCCCCCCCCCGGGGCCGGCGGGCGGACGTCCCTACCGGTGTAACCGCGTCCGGGGCTCACAGAGCCTTCAGGTACTCCGGCAGGCCGATGCCGGGCGCCAGGTCGGCGTTCGGCACCGGCGCGCCGTAGCCCTTCCGGAGCGGGACGACGCCGGCCCAGTGCGGCAGGGCGAGGTCCTCGGGCTCGTCGTTCGCGCCGCCGGTGCGGATCTTGGCCGAGACCTCGTCCAGGTCCAGGCGGATCACCGCGGTGGCGGCCAGCTCCTTCTTGTTCGCGGGCCGGGAGTCGGCGGCGCGGCCCGGCACGACGTGGTCCACCAGCGCGTCCAGGGCCACCCGCCGTTCCTCGGGGTCGGTGACCTGGCGCGCGATGCCGTGGACCACCACGGAGCGGTAGTTGATGGAGTGGTGGAACGCGGAGCGGGCCAGCACCAGCCCGTCCACGTGGGTGACCGTCAGGCACACCGGCAGGCCCGGGTCGGTCTCGCCGGTCGTCCGCAACGGGCGGGATCCGGTGGACCCGTGCACGTACAGCCGCTCGCCGACCCGCCCGTACAGCGTCGGCAGCACCACCGGCGCGCCGTCGCGGACGAAGCCCAGATGGCACACGTACGCCTCGTCGAGTATCGCGTGCACCAGCTCCTTGTCGTACGACGCGCGGTCCGCGGAGCGCGTGGGCACAGTGCGGTCGGTCGGGCTGTAGGCGGCGGCCCTGGTCTCCTCGGTCGTCCCCTGCATGACGGTTCCTCCATGACGGGCAAAGGGTGGCGGTGCGGTATTGCACTAGTGCATAATGTTCTTTGTGCTAGGAGAGTATCCCATCGAAGGGCGTGGCGCGGCAGAGATCGCGGCCAGCGTCGAGCGCGCGGTCGGCGCGGGTGAGCTGCAGCCGGGTCAACCCCTGCCTCCCATGCGGGAGTTGGCGACCCGCCTCGGAGTGAACCCCAACACCGTCGCGGCGGCCTACCGCACCCTGCGCGAACGCGGAGTGATCGAGACGGCCGGTCGCCGGGGCAGTCGCATCCGGCCCAAGCCGGCCACCACCGGCCGCGAGGAACTGCGCGTGGAGGTCCCCGCCGGGGGCCGCGACCTGGCCACCGGAAACCCCGATCCGGCCCTGCTGCCCCGCCTCGCCCCGGCCCTGGCCGCGGCGGCGGAGGAGGGCGACCGGCGGCCCGTCCTCTACGGCGACGACCCGGTCGACCCGGACCTCGTCCGCGTCGCCCGCGCCGAACTCGACGCCGACGGCGTTCCCGAGGGCCCGGTGGCCGTGACGTCAGGCTCCCTCGACGCCATCGAGCGCCTCCTGGTCGCGCACCTCAAGCCGGGCGACGCGGTCGCCGTCGAGGACCCCGGCTGGGGCAGCGTCCTCGATCTGGTCCCCGCCCTGGGTCTGCGCACGGTTCCCGTGGGCGTGGACGACGACGGACCGAGCCCCGACGACCTGCGCCGTGCCCTGGCGTCCGGGGCCCGCGCCCTGATCGTCACGGATCGCGCCCAGAACCCGACCGGCGCCTCGCTGACCGCCACGCGCGCGCGTGCCCTGCGCGCCGTCCTGCGCGAGCATCCGCAGACCCTGCTCATCGAGGACGACCACGGCCACGGCATCGTGGATCTTCCGCTGCACCCCCTCGCGGGCGTCACCCGCCACTGGGCCGTCGTCCGCTCCGCCGCCAAGGCCTACGGTCCCGACCTGCGCGTGGCCGTCCTCGCCGGTGATCCGGTCACCGTCGACCGGGTGCGGGGCCGCCAGCGCCTGGGCCCCGGCTGGGTGAGCCTGCTGCTGCAGCGGGCCGTGCTGCGGCTGTGGACCCAGGGTGCGGTGGACCGGGTGGCCGTGGCGAAGGCGTACGGCTCGCGCAGGAACGCGCTGGTGGACGCGCTCGCGGAACGCGGAGTCGTCGCCCACGGCCGCAGCGGCATGAACGTGTGGGTGCCGGTTCCCGACGAGACCGGCGCGGTGGCCCGTCTGCTGCAGGCGGGCTGGGCGGTCGCTCCGGGTGCCCGGTTCCGCGTCATGAGCCGACCGGCGATCCGCATCACGATCTCGGCACTCGGCGAGGAGGACATCGGCCCGTTGGCGGACGCGGTGGCGGCAGCGGTACGGCCGTCCCCGGCGCGGGCGTACGGCTAGGGGTTTCGTTCGGATCAGGCCGCGGTGTCCGGTGCGGTGCAAGGCGGAGGAGCGCCTGCGTACCGGGCGTACCCGGGTGATCCGACGACGCGGTGAGGTGCCGTGCCGGGCGTCGCGGACCGGGCTGATCCGAGCGAAACCCCCTAGCGGTGCCTGCAGGAGGGGGCGTGGGGGACCGTGCGGTCAACCGCAGCCGAGCGGCACTCTCGCGCGCCCCCCGAGTTCCTCACCGGGCGCGTTCCGCCGCACCCGCGGAGCCCTACGCGCCCTTCCGCCGGGCCTGCGTGAGCGCGGCCCCCGCCAGAACGATCACGGCCCCCACCGGAGTCGTCCAGCGCAGCGACTCCCCGAGGATCGCGACCCCCGCAGCCGTGGCGATGACGGGAATGAAGTAGGTGACCATCTGCGCGGTGGTCGGCCCGACCTCGGCAACCAACCCGTACTGGATCAGCACGGCGACCCCCGTGCCCAGCGCCCCCAGCGCGGCGATCGCCAGCAGCGGCACCACGGAGAAATGCGTGGGGAAACCGGCGAACAGCGGTGTGACCAGGGCCAGTTGAAGCGTCGCCAAGAGCAGTTGCGCCCCGGTCATCGACAGATGGGAGTTGCCCGTGCCCGCAAGCGTGCGCCGGACGTAGATCCAGCCCACCGGGTAGCTCAGCGAGGCCAGCAGGGCCATGGCCGTACCCGTGGCGTCCAGCCCGTGGAAGCCCTGCCACACACCCAGCACCGTCAGGACACCCAGGAAGCCCAGCCCGAGCCCGGCCACACGCACCCGGGTGGGCCGGTCCTCGGAGAGGGCGACCAGCGACAGGGCCATGCCCCACAGCGGCGACGTCGCGTTGCAGATGCCGGCCAGCGTGGACGGGATCGTCAGTTCCGCGTAGGCGAAGAGGGAGAACGGCAGGGCGTTCAGGAAGAACGCGGCGACCGCCATGTGCCCCCACAGCCGGGCCCCGCGCGGCAGCTTCTCCCGCTTGACCGCCATCGCCGCCGCCAGGACCGCCGTACCGAACACGAGACGCCCCAGGGTGACCTGGAAGGGGGCGTACCCCTGCGTGCTCACCTTGATCAACAGGAAGCTGAAGCCCCAGATCAGGGACAGCGCGCCGAAGCGCAGCCGCCAGTCGAGGCGGGCGCGGGGCCGGGCGGGGGAGGCGGACTGGGTTCGGGTGGCGGTGACCGTGCTCATGACCTCAACGATGCTGCAGGCAACCTCGTAGCACAATCGAGATTTCTCACCGGGTACCTCTTAGACTTGCTTACATGTTGAACCTGGAGCGCCTGCGCACCCTGGACGCCCTCGCCCGGCACGGCTCGGTGAGCGCGGCCGCGGACGCGCTGCACGTCACGACGTCGGCCGTCTCCCAGCAGCTGGGCAAGCTCGAGCGCGAGATCGGCCAGCAGCTCCTCGCCAGGAACGGCCGGGGTGTGCGGCTCACGGACGCCGGCCGGCTGCTGTCGGAGCACGCGGCGCGCATCCTGTCGCAGGTCGAACTCGCCGAGTCCGACCTGGAGGCGCACCGCGGGCAGGTCGTCGGCGAACTGCGGCTGTCGGCCTTCCCGACCGCCGCCCGCGGACTCTTCCCGGCCGCGCTCGGCGCGCTGCGGGCCGAGCACCCCGGGCTGCGGGTGCGCTCCAGCGAGCTGGAGCCGGAGCAGGGCATCGCGGGCGTCGTCCGGGGCGACCTGGATCTCGCGGTGGTCCTGGACTGGTACAACAAGCCGATGCCCGTGCCCGACGGCCTGGTCAAGGCGCCCCTGCTGGACGACCCGGCCGATGTCGCCATGCCTTACGGGCACCGGCTCGCAGGCCGGGACGAGGTGGACCTCACCGAGTTCGCCGAGGACGAGTGGATCACCTGGGGCGAGGGCGAGTTCTGCCACGAGTGGCTGATGTTCACCCTGCGGTCCAAGGGCGTCGAGCCGATCGTCGGCCATCGCGCAGGCGAGACCCACACGCAACTCGGCCTGGTGGCCGCCGGGTTGGGTGTGTGCATCGCACCGCTGCTGGGCCGTCACCCGGTCCCGGACGGCGTGGTCCTCGTGCCGCTCAGACAACGGGTGCGCCGGCACGTGTACGTGGTCTGGCGGGCGGACGCCGACCGCCGCCCGTCGATCCGGGCGGCCGTCGACGCCCTGCGCACCGCCGCGCAGCAACTGGGCTGAGCCCTACGCCCCGCCCAGTTTCCGGAAGTCCCAGGAGACGATCTTCTCCGGGGTCAGCCGCGCCCAGGCGTGCCGGCCGTCGTGCGGCATCTCGTCCAGGCCGAAGTTCTTGCGCGCGAACAGCGTCTCGGCGGTGTCGAGTTCGGCGCACAGCTCCCCGGTGCGCGGCGCCTCGCCCACGAACTCCACCCGCCCGGACAACTCGACGCCGCGCAACTGGTCGTACTCCTCGCCCGAGTCGACCACGACGGCCACCCGTGGATCGCGGCGCAGCTGGCTCCAACGCCTGCTGCGCACCACCGAATACAGCCACAGCGAAATGCCGTCCCAGGCGAACCAGAGCGCGCTGACATGCGGAGTGCCGTCCGCCGAGACAGTCGCGACCCGGCAGGTGCGCTGGCTGGTGAGGAACTCGTCCAGCTCCCCGGGCGTCATCATGATCTTCCGACCCCGGCGCTGTTGAGTGACGGTCATGCGGCCCCCTCTTCTCCCACGTCGTGCCAGAGGACTATCGTGTCCGGGTGATCCTCTGACATCACGTCAGAAAAGAGAAGGTCCGTTCCCAACCGGTCGTCTTCAAAGGGGGCGCGCCGTGCCGTCGTACGAGCAGCTCAGCGAACTCCTCGACCCCGTGACCACCGTCCTGCTCACCGTGGAGTGCCAGCAGGGGGTCGTCGGACCGGACAGCGCGCTGCCCGAACTCGCCCGCGAGGCCCGCTCCTGTGGCGCGCTGCGCAATGTGGCCCGGCTGGTCGCCGCCGCGCATGAGGCCGGTGTCCAGGTCGTCCACGCGATCGCCGAGCGCCGCCCGGACGGCCGGGGGGCGAGCCGCAACGCCCGGCTGTTCCGCGCCGCGGAGCGGCTCCCCGTCCAGCAGCTGTCCGGCACCACCGCAGTGCGCGTCGCGCCGCCGATCGAGGTCGGCGAGGAGGACCTCGTCGTACGGCGGCTGCACGGCCTGTCCCCGATCCACGGCACCGACGTCGACGCCCTGCTGCGCAACCTCGGCTGCCGCACGCTGATCGTCACCGGTGTCTCCGCCAACGTGGCGATCCCCAACGCGGTGTTCGACGCGGTCAACCTCGGATACACCGCCGTGGTCCCGGCCGACGCCATCGCGGGAGTGCCCGCCGACTACACCCCCGCGATGATCCGGCACACCCTCGCGCTGGTCGCCACCATCGCGGCCACCGACGAGGTGCTCGACTGTCTCGAACGGCCGCGCGGGCGGCGCTGAGACGGCTCAGGCCAGCTTGATCTCGTCGCCGGAGACCGTGATCCTGGCGGCGGGCAGCGGCTGGGTCGCGGGCCCCTGCTTGACGCTGCCGTCCGTGACGGAGAAGTGGCTGTTGTGGCACGGACAGACGATCACGCCGCCCGTCACACTGCCCACCGCGCACCCCTGGTGGGTGCACTTGGACGAGAACGCCTTGTACGTGCCCGCCGCCGGCTGGGTGACGACCACGCCCTGGTCCTTGAAGATCTTGCCGCCACCCTCGGGGATGTCGGAGGTCTTGGCGAGCGCGGTGCCACCGGCGGAGCCGCGGCTGTTCTGCGAGGCTCCGGTGGAGCCGGCCGTGCCCGCCGTGCCGGTCGATCCCGTGGTGCCTGTCGTGCCGGAGGATCCGGATCCGGTGGTGGCCGCGCCGGACGAGTCGTCGCCCGAACCGCAGGCGGTCAGCGCGGCGGCGAGCCCCGCCGCTCCGGCCGCCGCCACGACCGTACGGCGGGCGGGTCCGGTGGTCGGCTGGGACGATGCGCTGGTCATGTGGGGTTCCCTTCCGCGGAGTTTCTCGTGATCCGTCCAGGGGTACGGCGCTCGGGCGCCACCCGTTCAGACGGGCACCCAGATCCTTGCGGCCCGGGCATGAGACGCCCGCAGCTGTGGGTCCGCTGTCGGCCCCACCCCGGCAGCCCGGGGCGATCCCAGTAACCTGGGGCGATGCTCAAGGAAGTCACCGCGACCCGCTACATCACGCCGCTGCGTGAAGGCGGCTCGCTGCCGGGGCTCGTCGAGGGCGACGACTTCGGGACCTACGTCCTGAAGTTCACCGGCGCCGGACAGGGCCGCAAGACACTCGTCGCCGAGGTGGTGTGCGGCGAACTCGCCCGCCGCCTCGGATTCCGGATGCCCCGGCTGGTCACCGTCCGGCTCGACCCGGTCCTCGGGCTCGGCGAACCCGAGCAGCAGGTGCAGGACCTGCTCAGGTCCAGCGGCGGCACCAACCTCGGCATGGACTTCCTCTCCGGCGCCCTCGGCTACGATCCGCTCGCCTTCCCGGTGAGCCCCGGGGAGGCCGGGCGGATCCTCTGGTTCGACGCGCTGATCAACAACGTGGACCGCTCCTGGCGCAACCCCAACCTCCTTGTGCACAGCGGCGAGCTGTGGCTCATCGACCACGGCGCGACGATGATCTGGCACCACAACTGGCCCTCCGCCGAGGCCTCCGCGGCCCGCCCGTACGACGCCTCGGACCACGCCCTCGTCCGCTTCGCCCCGGATGTCGCCGCCGCCGCGGCCGAGCTGGCGCCCCGGGTCACCGAGGACCTCCTCGCCGAGGTCACCGCCGAGATCCCCGACGCCTGGCTCGCCGACGAGCCCGGCTTCGACACCCCGGACGAACTGCGGCGGGCCTACGCGCGGCCGCTGCTCTCCCGGGCCGCCGTCATCGCCGAGCGCATCACCGGCATCGGCCCCGGTCCTGAGGAGGGCAAGTGAGCGAGCGTCACATCCACATGGCCGGCCATGTCACCGAGCGGCACATCACCCGGGCGGGCCAGGGCGGCGACCGGGACGTGTTCGAGTACGCGCTGCTGCGGGTCGTCCCCCGGGTGGAACGGGGTGAGTGCATCAACGCGGGCGTCGTCCTCTACTGCCGGGCCCAGGGCTACGTCGGCGCCCGCACCCATCTGGACGAGGCCCGGCTGCTCGCCCTCGACCCGGACACGGACGTGGCCGGGGTGCGGGCCGCGCTCGGTGCGGTCGAGCGGCACTGCGCGGGCGGTGCGGAGTCCGGACAGGCGTCCGGCGACGACGCCGGACGCCGCTTCCGCTGGCTGATCGCGCCCCGCTCCACGATCGTCCAGCCCGGCCCCGTGCACACCGGGCTGACCGCCGATCCGGCGGCCGAGACGGAGCGCCTGCTGGACCTCCTGGTGAGGTAATGGATCACACCGGCCCGGTGTCCCGTTGACACCGGGTGCCAGGGCTTCTAGCGTCACGGGTGCTGAAGGTACTAAGCGGTCGCTCACCGCATCACACAAGTCCCCGGAAAGGCCACCTCAGGCTCACTCCCGGGGCGCCAGGTTCTCTCAAGGGCGAGGAGAAGCAGCAATGTCCACCACTGAACAGCGGGTCGCGGTAGTCACCGGCGCGGCGCGCGGCATCGGCGCCGCCACCGCCGTACGACTGGCCGCCGAAGGCCGTGCCGTCGCCGTGATCGACCTCGACGAGTCCGCCTGCAAGGACACCGTCGAGAAGATCACCGCCGCCGGCGGCAAGGCGATCGCGGTCGGCGCGGACGTCTCCGACGAGGCGCAGGTCGAGGCGGCCATCGCCCGGATCGCCGAGGAGCTCGGCGCCCCGACGATCCTCGTCAACAACGCGGGCGTGCTGCGCGACAACCTGCTGTTCAAGATGAGCGTCTCCGACTGGGACACCGTCATGAGCGTCCACCTGCGCGGCTCCTTCCTGATGACCAAGGCCGTCCAGAAGCACATGGTCGACGCGGGCTTCGGCCGGATCGTCAACCTCTCCTCGTCCTCGGCGCTCGGCAACCGCGGCCAGGTCAACTACTCCGCCGCCAAGGCCGGCCTGCAGGGCTTCACCAAGACCCTCGCCATCGAGCTGGGCAAGTTCGGCATCACCGCCAACGCCGTCGCCCCCGGCTTCATCGCCACCGAGATGACCAAGGCCACCGCCGACCGTGTCGGCATGGGCTTCGACGACTTCAAGAAGGCCGCCGCCACCCAGATCCCGGTGCAGCGCGTCGGCGAGCCCGAGGACATCGCCAACGCCATCGCCTTCTTCACCGGCGAGGCGGCCGGCTTCGTCTCCGGCCAGGTGCTGTACGTCGCCGGCGGACCGCTCAACTAAGGGAACAGGTACATGACTTCCGCTGAACTCCCCGAGCTGTCGGGCAAGGTCGCGCTCGTCACGGGCGCCAGCCGCGGCATCGGCTACGGCGTCGCCGAGGCCCTCGTCGCCCGCGGTGACCGTGTGTGCATCACCGGCCGCAACGAGGACGCCCTCAAGGAGGCCGTCGACAAGCTCGGCGCCGAGCGGGTGATCGGCGTCGCCGGCAAGGCGCACGACCTCGACCACCAGGCCGAGGCCGTGGGGCGCACCATGGAGGCCTTCGGCCGGGTCGACTTCCTGGTGAACAACGCCGGCACCAACCCGGTCTTCGGGCCGATCGCCGACCTCGACCTGGACGTGGCCCGCAAGGTCTTCGAGACCAACGTGATCTCCGCGCTCGGCTTCGCCCAGAAGACCTGGCACGCCTGGCAGAAGGACAACGGCGGCGCGATCGTCAACATCGCCTCGGTCGCGGGCCTCGCGCCCTCGCCCTTCATCGGTGCCTACGGCGTCAGCAAGGCCGCGATGATCAACCTGACCCAGCAGCTGGCGCACGAGTTCGCGCCGGGGGTGCGGGTCAACGCGATCGCCCCGGCCGTGGTCAAGACCAAGTTCGCGCAGGCCCTGTACGAGAACCGCGAGGAGGAGGCAGCCGCCGCCTACCCCCTCGGCCGGCTCGGTGTGCCCTCCGACATCGGCGGCGCCGCCGCGTTCCTCACCTCCGGGCAGTCCGACTGGATCACCGGTCAGACGCTCGTCGTGGACGGCGGCATCTTCCTGAACGCCGGCGTGGGCTGAGCCACCTTCCGGGCGTCGATTTTCGGACAGATCGGCGCCCGGAACACCCGCCGTCATCCGGACATCGGAATGACAACGTCGTCATGGCGAAGTCGATCAGGAAGGCCTGTTTCAGGGGAGGTTCAGGGGCCCGAACGCTGCGGTATGGTCTGCCGACCCTTGGTATGGCAGATCGAGGAGCGTGCGCGTGTTCAACCGGAACCGATGCCTGCGGAGAGTCGCGGCGATCGCGTCCATATCCCTGGTGACCGGCTGCGGTCTGCTGTCCGACGGCGGCGGCGACGGCAAGGGCGCCATCGTCGTGGGCACCACCAGTGCCCCCAGCACACTGGACCCGGCCGGTGCCTACGACGGCTCCTGGGAGCTGTACCGGAACATCTTCCAGACGCTGCTCGCCTACCCCAGCGGTGCCACCATGCCCCAGCCCGACGCCGCCGAGAGCTGCGCCTTCACCGACTCCTCCAGTCGCACCTACCGCTGCACGCTGCGCGCGGGCATGAAGTTCGCCGACGGCGACCCGCTGGACGCCCGGGCCGTCAAGCACTCCATCGACCGCATCCGCACCATCGACGCCCCCGGCGGACCCGCCCCCCTGCTCGGCAGCCTGGACCGGGTGCAGGCGCTCGGCGCCCGGGAGGTCGTCTTCCACCTCAACCAGCCCGACGCCACCTTCCCGTTCGTGCTGGCCACCCCCGCCATGTCCATCGTCGACCCGGACGACTACCCCGCCCGCTCCCTGCGCAAGGACGACCAGGTCTACGGATCCGGACCGTACAAGGTCCAGTCCTACGAGGAGGACAAGCAGGCCGTCCTCGTCGCCAACGGGAACTACCGGGGCTTCGCCAAGCGGCAGAACGACGCGGTGACCATCCGCTACTTCCAGGACTCGGCCGGCATGGTCAAGGCCCTGCGGGACAAGCAGATCGACGTCACCTACCGCGGCCTGGCCGCCGGCGACATCCTCGCCCTCCAGCAGCACGGCAACAACGACCTGCAGCTGGTCGACGGCACCGGCATCGACATCAGCTACCTGGTGTTCAACCCCAGGGACCCCTGGGCCAAGGAGCCCGCCGTCCGCGAGGCCGTCGCCCAGATCGTCGACCGCGGCGCCATCGCGCACAAGGTCTACAAGGACACCGTCGACCCGCTGTACTCGATGGTCCCCAAGGGCCTCACCGGACACACCACCGGCTTCTTCGACGACTACGGCGACCCGAGCGTCCCGAGGGCCCGCAAGATCCTCTCCGACGCGGGCATCCACCAGCGTGTTCCGCTCACCCTCTGGTACACCACCGACCGCTACGGCTCCGAGACGGCGCTGATGTTCCAGGAGCTGAAGCGGGAGCTGGAGGATTCCGGGCTGTTCACCATCACCCTCAGGAGCCGCCCCTGGAAGACCTATGTGGTCGGCTACCAGAAGGGCGAGTACCCCGTGTTCGGCCGCGGCTGGTTCCCGGACTTCCCCGACGCCGACAACTTCATCGCCCCGTTCGTCGGCGAGCACAACGCGCTCGGTACGCCCTATCCGTCCAAGAAGATCACCGGCACGCTGCTGCCCCACTCGCGCGCGGAGAGCGACCGCGCCCAGACGGTCAAGGACATGGAGCAGGCGCAGCAGATCATGGTGGACGACGCCCGGCTGATCCCGCTGTGGCAGGGAAGGCAGTTCATCGCCGCGAGCGAGGACATCTCCGGTGGCGAGCAGGCCCTCGACCCGTCGACGATCATGATGATGTGGGCGCTGCACCGCAAGACCAGCTGGTGAGCTGGGGGAACGGTCCTCGCGGCACCGATTGTCAGTGGTCGCCTGTAGGTTCTGAAGCCTGGAAGTGACCGCACGCCGTAGTTGATCGATACCGTGAGGACGTTGACGTGACCGACATCGCCATGCTGCCCGAGTCCTGGCGCGGGGTTCTGGGCGACGAACTGCAGCAGCCCTATTTCAAGGAGCTGACCGAGTTCGTCGAGGAGGAGCGGGCGAAGGGTCCCGTCTATCCGCCGCGCGAGGAGGTCTTCGCCGCGCTGGACGCCACGCCTTACGAGCAGGTCAAGGTCCTCATCCTCGGCCAGGACCCGTATCACGGCGAGGGCCAGGGCCACGGCCTGTGCTTCTCGGTCCGTCCCGGTGTGAAGACCCCGCCGTCGCTCAGGAACATCTACAAGGAGATGCAGGCAGAGCTGGGCCTGCCCGTCCCGGACAATGGCTATCTGATGCCGTGGGCCCGCCAGGGCGTGCTGCTGCTCAACGCGGTCCTCACGGTCCGCGCCGGCGAGGCCAACTCGCACAAGGGCAAGGGCTGGGAGAAGTTCACCGACGCGGTGATCCGCGCGGTGGCCTCCCGCCCCGACCCCGCGGTCTTCGTCCTGTGGGGCAACTACGCACAGAAGAAGCTCCCGCTGATCGACGAGACCCGGCACGTGGTGGTCAAGGGCGCCCACCCCTCCCCGCTGTCCGCGAAGAAGTTCTTCGGCTCCCAGCCGTTCACCCAGATCAACGAGGCGATCGCCCTGCAGGGGCATGAGCCGGTCGACTGGCGCATCCCGAATCTGGGCTGACGGTCCTGGGCGGGGGCGCCGCTGACGGCGCCGCCTGCCCAGGAATCCCCGCCACGCCGGTTAGCGTCGGGAGCGGACAACCGACGACGGCCCGGAGGACGCGGTGGTGGAGCGGCAGGAGCAGGCGGCACTGGACCCCGTGCTGACGCGGATCGGGCAGGTCGTCATGCTCCACCACGGCGGCGACCGCGAGGAGGCCCGCAGCCGTTTCCTGGAGCTGTGGGCGGAGATCGGCGAGAGTGGCGCCCCGCTGCACCGCTGCACCCTCGCCCACTATCTCGCGGACACCCAGGACGACCCCGCGGACGAACTCGCCTGGGACCTGAGGGCGTTGTCGGCGGCGCAGGAGCGGGGCGCTCCGCTGAGCGTGCGGGGCTTCCTTCCCTCCCTGCACCTCAATCTCGCCGCCGACTTCGTGAAGCTGGGCCGCGACGACGCCGCCCGCAGTCATCTGCGCCGGGCGCGCGCAGCCGCGGGCGCTCTGGCCGACGACGGGTACGGCGACGGGGTGCGGGCGGCCATCGGGCGGCTGGAGTTCCGGCTGGGTGAGGGCGCCTGAGAGTCCGCGGGGCTGTGGCGTCGTGCCGCTCTTCGACGTGGCTTGTCGTGCCCCGCCGCGCGACAGGGCGCCTCAGTGGCCGTACGTCCGGTCGCAGATCACCGACTCCGGACTGCCGGTGCGCCAGCCGCCGTACTTCCTGCCGAGGGCGCACACGTCCGGGGCCTTGGGGGCGGGGTTCGGCAGGCCCGGGTCGGCCGTGCGCGGGCGCCGGTGGTGCTCGGGGTGGGCTCGTGCGCGTGGGGGAGCGGGAGGGGCGGCCGGGGGCCGGCGCGGCACCGGGGCTGCCGCGGGCCGGTGATGCGAAGGGGCCGGTGCCGGGTGCCTCGGAGGGCGGGACGGGCCGGTCATCTCCAGCGCCTCCCGGGCCGGTGCCTGCACCACGCGCGGCTCCGCGCTGCCGTCCGGCCGGGGCGCGGCCGGCAGCGCGGGGGCCGTGTCACGGGGCGGCGCGGGTGTCGCCGGGCGCTGTACCGTCACACAGCCGGTGAGGGCCGCGACGGCCACGGTGGCCAGGAGCGCTGCGGTGGTCGTCGTTCGGTGCACCCGCGCCACTCTGCTGGGTCGGCCCCCGGCTTGGCAGCAGGGAGCCGATGCCGATGCCCCCGCACGGGTGATCTCGTGCCCCGTGCGGAGGATTTCGGCGTACCCGGGGTGACGTTCAGTCGCCCGTGGTGCCGTCGATCCCCTCGCGGACCAGGTCGGCGTGGCCGTTGTGCCGGGCGTACTCCTCGATCATGTGGGTGTAGATCCAGCGCAGGCTGAAGGCCTCCCCGGTGGACCTGCTCCTGCCCCGGGAGACGTCGTCGAGCGCGAGGCCGGCGGCGTTGCGGCGGGACGTCTCGATCTCGGCCTGCCAGGTGGCGTACGTCTTCTCCCAGGTGTCTGCCTCGGTGGGGTGGAAGTCGCCGTCCGGGTCCTCCTCCGTGCAGTACAGGACGCCGGGATCCTCGCCCAGCAGCACCTCGTGGAACCAGTACCGCTCCACCTCCGACAGGTGGCGGACCAGGCCCAGCAGAGTGAGTTCGGAGGGCGGCACGGAGGCCGTCCGCACCTGTTCGTCGGTCAGGCCCTCGCACTTCCAGGCCAGCGTTGCCCGGTGGTAGTCCAGCCAGCCTTCCAGCATGTCTCGTTCACCGGCGTTCAGGGCGGGCTCTCGGCGTTCGGTCATGCCCGTATCCTTCACCACGAATCGCCTTTCCCACCAGGGGATTTATCGGCCCGGCAGTCGGCCGGCCCGTCCTTGGAGACGGCACCGGTCCGGTCGTCGTACACGACCGCCGGCCTCACCGCCCCCGTATGCTGCCGCAGAGGCAATCGAGCGGCAGGGGAGAGCACGTGAAGGTCGGCTGCATCGGACTCGGGGACATCGCGCAGAAGGCGTACCTGCCGGTGATCGGCACGCAGCCGGGGATCGACCTGCACCTGCAGACCCGGACGCCGGCCACCCTCGACCGGGTCGCGGACACCCTGCACCTGCCGGCCGACCGGCGGCACACCACCCTCGACTCGCTGCTCGCCGTCGGCCTCGACGCGGCCTTCGTGCACGCGCCGACCGCCGCCCACCCCGAGATCGTCACCCGGCTGCTCCAGGCGGGCGTACCGACCTACGTGGACAAACCGCTCGCCTACGAACTCGCCGACTCCGAGCGGCTGGTGGACCTCGCCGAGGAGCGCGGGGTCTGCCTGTTCGTCGGCTTCAACCGCCGGTACGCGCCCGGGTACGCCCAGTGCCTGGAGCACCCGCGCGAGCTGATCCTCATGCAGAAGAACCGGATCGGGCTGCCCGAGGAGCCGCGCTCGCTGATCCTGGACGACTTCATCCACGTCGTCGACACCCTGCGCTTCCTGGTGCCCGGCCCGGTGGACGACGTCACCGTGCGCGCCCGGGTCCAGGACGGGCTGCTGCACCACGTGGTGCTCCAGCTCGGCGGGGACGGCTTCACCGCGCTCGGCGTGATGAACCGGCTCAGCGGCTCCGCGGAGGAGATCCTGGAGGTCTCCGGGCAGGACACCAAACGGCAGGTGCTCAACCTCGCCGAGGTGATCGACCACAAGGGCCAGCCCACCGTACGCCGCCGTGGCGACTGGGTGCCGGTGGCCCGGCAGCGCGGCATCGAGCAGGCGGTCCTCGCCTTCCTCGACGCCGTGCGCGCGGGCAAGCCGCTCAGCGCCCGGGACGCGCTGGCGACCCATGAGCTGTGCGAGCGGGTGGTACGAGCGGTTCTGGACCGCCGCGCCGCAGCCTGAGCGCCCGCACACCCTCCGTGGCGCACAGCGCGGCCAGGACCAGCAGCGCGCCGTGCACCGGCCAGTCGCCGTAGCGGACGTACGGCGTGACGCCGTGCGCGAGCGGTACGTCGTAGACGCGGGCGGCGCTCGCGTCGGTGCCCAGCCACGGCCCGAGCCGCTGCCCGCCCGGCCCGTACACCGCCGAGACGCCGGTGAGGGTCGCGTGCACCATGGGCCGGCCGGTCTCGGCGGCCCGCAGCGCGCCCAGCGAGGCATGCTGTTCCGGCGCCCAGCTGGCCTGGAACGTCGAGGTGGCGGACTGGCCGAGCAGGATGTCCGCGCCGTCCTCGGCGAGGTGCCGGCTCATGTCGGGGAACGCGGTCTCGAAGCAGATCAGCGGGCCGATCCGCAGCCCGTGCCCGACGTTCATCACGACCTGCTCGGAGCCCCGCCTGCGGTCCTCGCCGGCGGCCTTGCCGACCGAGGTGGCCCAGCCGAGGAGCGAGCGGGCGGGTATGTACTCGCCGAACGGGACGAGCCGCATCTTGTCGTACCGCTCGCTGGTCGGGCCGTTCGGGCCGACCAGCACCGAACTCTTGTAGATGCCGGGCCGGTCGGAGCGGCGGGCGTCCACGTTCACCAGCACGTCCGCGCCGGTCGCACGGGACAGCGCGGTGAGCCGCCGGGCCAGGTCGGGACGGTGGTCCAGGTCGAAGCCGACACTGGACTCGCCCCACACGACCAGGTCGACGCCCTGTCCGGCGAGCCGCCGGGTCAGCTGTTCCTCCCGTGCGAAACGCTTGTCACCGCTGCCCTGCCCGTCCACGACTCCCGGCTGTACGACGGCGATCCGGACCTGCCCGTCGGTCTCGGGGCGCGGCGCCCACGCCCAGGCAGCCGAGGTCGCGGCGGCCGTGGCCACCAGCGAGGCCACGGCCGGCACGCGCGACTCCCGCACGGATACCAGCACGGCCACCGCCACGTTCACGGCCACGATCAGGAAGCTGAGCAGCCACACCCCGCCCACCGAGGCCAGCCGCAGCGCGGGCGGCACCTGCCACTGGCTGGCGCCCAGCATGCCCCACGGGCCCCCGAGACCCTGCCAGGACCGCACCAGTTCCACCATGAGCCAGGCCGACGGCAGCACCAGCAGCGCGGCGGCGCCCCGCCCCGGCGCGGGCCGGCCGCCGAGGAAGCGGCGCACCAGCAGGCCCCAGGGCGCCCACAGCGCGCCGAGCAGGGCGGCGATCAGGAAGATGAACACGTGCAGGCTCGGCAGCAGCCAGTGGTGCACGGCCAGCAGATAGCCGAAGCCCCCGCTCCAGCCGTCGTACGCCGCCCGCCGCGCGGTCGGGGCCGAGCGGGCCAGCAGGATCCAGGGGACCAGGGCCAGGTAGGCGAACCACCACAGCGACGGCGCGGGGAACGCGAGCACGGGCAGGGCACCGGCGATCGCGGCTGCGCCGGAGCGCCGCCAGGGGGAGGTGAGGCAGTGGTTGATCGTCGTCATGTGGGCCCTCCCTACCCAGCGCTCACTCCAGTGTGCGCGTGGGGAGCGATCTACGACAGGGGCCGATGCGCCGCAGGGCTCTGGTGGGTCTGTGGCAAGCGGCGCCACTTCTCCTCCACGACCACCCCGCGCAGCCGCCAGCCCTCCGGTGTCCGCAGCAGGGCGAACGCGTAGCGGCCGCCGCACACCAGGTCCGGGGCGGTGGGGCCGCCGTTCGCGGCGAAGCGCATCGGGTTGAGGTAGTCGGCCCGTACCGAGGCGGTGTCGCCCGTGTCGTGTTCCAGGGCGCTGAACCGCACCTGGCGGTTGACGATCAGGTGCTGGCGCATGGCGAACAGCGCCAGGCTCTCGGCGAGCCATCCGGCGACCTGCCCGGCATCGCCCTCGATGCCGCCGGCCGAACGGTAGTCGGCCCGTCCGTCCGCCGTGAACAGCCCTCGGTACGTCGTCCAGTCGCCGTCGTCCACCGCCACCGCGTACGCGGTGATCAGCTCGTCGACGGCCAGCCGGTCCATCACGGTCGCCAGCTCAGCGCGCTGCGTCATCGGCACAGTGTTGGGCATGGGACGCGAGGAGCCAAGAGGGCGTGCCGGGATATCCGAGGGCAGGGCACCCGGCGGACGCCGGCGAGGAGCCGCATCAATGCAGTTCGACAGTGCGCTGCGCGAGGAACGCGAGGGTGCGCAGACGCTCGGTGACCGTGCCGGAACCGGCCACGCTCCAGCCGGCCTGTCTACTCGACCTCGATGCCGAAGTCCCCGACGAGCTCCTCCAGACCGCCCGGGTAGCCCTTGCCGCCCAGGACGAAGTCCCAGTCCCCGTTCGCTCTGCGACGGAAGGAGCCGAGCACCAAGGCGGTCTCGCCCGGCTGCCCGTCGGAGACCTCCAGCCGTCCCAATTCGGCCAGCGACGGGTCGAGCAGGCGGATGCGGGCGTCCGTGAAGCCGGAGAGATCGGCGTTCGGGTTGACCTCCGGATCGACGGCGGCCACCAGTACGAGCCGGTCGGCGTCCTGTGGCAGTCCGTCGAAGAAGACGTAGATCGCGGCCTTGTCGGGGGTGGTGGCCCCGATGGCGCGGACGGAGCCGTCCGGTGTGCGCGGGTTGTTGTAGAAGACGAAGTGATCGTCGCTGAGGACGTCGTTGCCACGGCAGACGAGGGCGCACACGTCCAGGGCGACACTTCCGGTCCAGGCCATGCCCAGGACGTTGTAGCCGTCGGGCAGGCGAGTGTCCCGAGCCGTCGGGGTGTGCCGCGCGGCGCCACGGCTCGTGCCCTCTCCCAGGCGCCCCCGGAGCCCATGGCGGTGCAGCAGGTCGACGAGTTCGGTTCCCGAGACCAGTTCCAGCGGCTTGCCGCCCGCGAAGGTGTGTGAGCCGGGGCCGAACTTCGAGGTCGTCACGAGAACGCCCTTGTTGGCGCCGGTGTCCTGAACGGTCCCGTACAGGTCACGCACCGCGGTCGGCGGCACCGTGTTGCGGTAGCGCTTCACCTGTACGACGATCTTGCCGCCGCGAATCGGTGCCGGATCCAGCGCGTCGACGTCCACTCCGCCGTCGTTCGAGCGCTGCGTCGTGACCGCCTGCATCCCCATGGCGCGGAAGAGATCGGCGACGAGGTCCTCGAAGGCGATGGGATCCATCTCGTACAGGTCGGGTTCCTCGTCGCTGCCGTGCGTGACGACACGGTTCCCCACCTCCTGCGGCCGGCGGCTCGGCCGCACCGGCGTCAGTTGGTCGGGCCGGGCCGTCAGCTGCCCGCGCAGGGCATCGGCCAGGCAGCTGACGGCGTCCACCTGGGCCAGGTGCAGATCGCGGAACGTCGAGCGGGGAGCCATGACCGTGGCCAGGTAGATGTGGCCCGGGCGGCCCGTCGTGGGGTCATGCCCGTCCACGAATCCGTTCAGGGCCACCGACTCGAGCGCGCCCCGCTCGTCCGCCGCGAACAGTTCATGCAGGACGAGCAGCATGCACTGTGCCAGGACCTCCCGGTACAGGGCCCGTCGCTGACCCACCGGCCGGGGCGTCTCCTTGTCCTGGTCCACACCGGGCATGTACCGGACGGACTTGACCTCGGGCACGACGCCGTAGGCGGGCAGCTCCCAGTCCAGCACCAACTGCCCGGCCGCCGGGTCGTAGGCCGCTGCCACCTGGCGTGGAAAACCCTCCGGCCACGCGGTCGAGGCGTAGAGAGCGGCCGAGAAGTACTCGACCACGGAAGCGGGATCGCGGCGTCCGACCCCTTCCGTCAGCTCGACGACGCCGGCGTTGTGCCGCCGCACCTCGGCCAGTTGGGCATCGGCCCACTCCCGGTACTCCCGTTGGTACGACGCCAGTTGTTGCTGCCGCCGTGCCTCCGCCGCCTGGGCCGCGTGCCAGTCCCGCTCGAAGCGCGCCCTGGACTCGGCCTGGGCCTGGGCGCGGCGACCGGCGGTCCACCCGCGGTCTGCCGCGTAGTCGTCGACGTTCGGCAGGGGCACGGGCTGCGCCAGCGGCCCCGGAGCGAAGGGCTGGACCTCTTCCGGGCGTATGAGGCAGGAGGCTCTGAACGCCGGGGTCCGGCACCCTGAGGCGAGAAGGCCCTGCAGCGCGGTGACCTGTGCGTCCAGTTCCTCGGTGCGACGCAGTGCCTCCGCCTGCCTGTGCTCGCGGTAACTCTGGGCCACTTGCCGTTGGTACGCACGAGCTTGCTGTGCTTCCTGCCTCTGTCGTCTGGCTTCGGCCTCCCGCTGGCGCTGCTGCTGCCTCTGCATCTCAGCCCAGACGCCGACCACGCCGTTAGAGCGACGACTCATGTGTTGCAGGCCCTCCCCAAGGCGCGCTGGTTGTCCCCACAACCAGGTGTAACGTACCGACTTTATCCAGCGACGGCCCTCTCGCACATCCACCCGGCACGGCGGATCCGTGAGCATGGCTCGGCCTGGATCGAGGGGTGGGCCGAGGGGGTGGCCGGCCGGCGGCCGTATCCGGTGCGCCGAGGCCCGGGCAGACCTCGGGCGTGGGCCCCGAGGGCTTGTCAGGCCGCCTCGATGATCTCGCCGCGGATCGCCTCGGCCCACTCGACCACCAACAGCTCGTACTCCGCGCGTTCCTGGGTCGACAGGATGCCGCCCGCACGCAGCCACAACGCCCGGATCTGCTCGTTCACCTCGGCGGCAGACCGCACGGAACCAGAGGGCAGGGAATCGGGGGACATGCGGACAGCCTAGGGGCAAGCACTGACACTGCGCTACCGCCCGGCTACAGGGTAGGTATGGGGTTGGTCACCGCCGCCGGCTCCTGCGTGCCTGGTCGATCCGGACCACCGCCTTCATGGCGTGCCGGGGTGCCGCGCGCAGGACGGCGCGGGAAGCGGCCGAGTGCCCCGTCCGGCAGGCCCGTTCGAGACCGGTGAGGCCAGGGAAGCCGCAGGCCGCGGTGGCGGTGGTGGCCGCGGAGGGCGGCGCGGGCGGCCACCGCGAGCACGCGGTCCCGGCCGAGTTCGTCCGGCGGCCGGGAGATGTCCGAAACAGCGGCGCGGCGGACAGGGGCGAGGCTGCTCCGGGAGGTCCCTGGGTGCTGCGGCGCGGCGGCGCTCCAGGGGGCCCGGGTGACCCGGGCGAACCGCGCGCCGGGCGCGAGCGGGGTCGCGGCCGCACTCAGCCCGCCGACTCCGCCGCGTGCGGACTCAGGACGTCCGCCGAGACCAGGGCCATGATGACGACTCCGAGGGCGACGCGGTACCAGACGAACGGCATGAAGCTCTTGTGGGAGATCCACTTCATGAACCATGCGATCACCGCGTATCCCGAGGCGAACGCGATGGCCGTCGCGAACAGGGTCGGGCCCCAGGCGACATGCCCCTCGCCCACCGAGTCCTTCACCTCGAACACGCCCGACGCGAGCACCGCCGGGACGGCGAGCAGGAAGGAGTAGCGGGTCGCGGCCTCCCGCTTGTAGCCCATGAACAGGCCGCCGCTGATGGTCGCGCCGGAGCGGGAGACGCCGGGGACGAGCGCGCAGGCCTGGCACAGGCCGTAGACCAGGCCGTCCCTGACGCTCAGGTTCTCCAGCGTCTTGCGCTGCTTGGGCGCGCGGTGCCGGCCGCCGGTCTCGTCACGGGCCGCAAGCCGGTCGGCGACGCCGATGACCAGGCCGACGACGATGAGCATGGTCGCGGTGACGCGAAGATCGCGGAACGGGCCCTCGATCTGGTCCTTCAGGGTCACGCCCAGCACACCGATCGGGATCGAGCCGACGATCACCAGCCAGCCCGTCCGCGCGTCGTGGTCCCGGCGGGTCGCCTTGTCGAAGAGCGAACGGAACCACGCCGAGACGATCCGGCCGATGTCCCTGCGGAAGTAGATCAGCACCGCGGCCTCCGTGCCGATCTGGGTGATCGCCGTGAAGGCCGCGCCGGGATCCTTCCAGCCCGAGAACGCCGCGGTCAGCCGCAGGTGCGCGCTGGAGGAGACGGGGAGGAACTCGGTCAGCCCCTGGACGAGTCCGAGGACGAGGGATTCAAACCAAGACATGGAGGTACGGCGTCCCAGCGGTGAGAGGTAAAGGGATGGTCAAGCGATGAGGGCAGCGTAGCGGGCGCCGGGCGCGGCGGGGGACCGGGGGCGGACAGCGCGGGCGGTCCGCGGTGTTGACCGGCCCCGGGGGTGGCGCTTACGTTGCAGCGCAGGAGAAAGCGCTTGCTGAATGCTGGATCGTCGGCCCGCGCGCTCGCCGTACGGGAGGAGTGCTGAACCCGCCCATGCCACGCCGTCGTTCGACAACACCCTTCACCGGCCGCCGCATCCGCGCCGCCGTCATCGGTACCGGCGCCATCGGGCGCGGCTCCCATCTGCCCGCGCTCGCCCAACTGGCGCGGGAGGGCGAGACGGAGGTGGTGGCCGCCGTCGACATCGACGGGGACGCCGTCGAGGCGTTCTGCGCCGGAACCGGCATCCCGCACGCCCACACCGACCTCGACCGGATGCTCGCCGAGCAGCGCCCCGACCTGGTCAGCGTCTGCACCCCGCCGACCCTGCACCGCGCGCAGACCGTCGCCGCGCTGCGCGCCGGGGCCTGGGTGTGGTGCGAGAAGCCACCGGTGCCCTCGCTCGCCGACTTCGACGCGATCGAGGCGGCGGAGGGTGCCGAGGGCGGCCCGTACGCGGCGATCGTCTTCCAGCACCGCTTCGGCTCCGGCGCCGGGCATGTTCGCCGGCTGCTCGCCGAACAGGCCGTCGGGCGGCCTCTGGTGGCGCACTGCCAGACCACCTGGTACCGGAACGCCGCCTACTACGCCGTGCCCTGGCGGGGCCGCTGGCACACCGAGGGCGGCGGCCCGGCCATGGGCCACGGCATCCACCAGACGGACCTGCTCCTCGACCTGCTCGGGCCGTGGCGTGAGGTGCGGGCCATGGCCGGACGGCTGGTGCACGACGTCGAGACGGAGGACGTGTCCACCGCGCTGGTCCGCTTCGAGAGCGGCGCACTCGCCACCGTCGTCAACAGCGTGCTGAGCCCCGACGAGGTCAGCCGCATCCGCATCGACTGCGAGCGCGCCACCGTCGAGCTGACCCACCTCTACGGACACGCCAACGGCGACTGGCGCATCACCCCGGCGCCCGGTGCCCCCGCCGAACAGGCGGAGGAATGGCGGGACTTCGGCCCCGACGTGCCCAGCTCGCACCTGGCACAGCTGCGTGAGCTCATCGCGAGCATGCGGGCGGGCGAGCGGCCGCGCAGCAGCGGGGCGGACGGACGTACGAGCCTGGAACTGGTCACCGCGCTGTACAAGTCGGCCTTCACGGACGCGACCGTCCGCGCCGGTGAGATCGGCCCCGGCGACCCCTACTACACCGCCCTGCACGGCGGCGCCCCGGGCTGGGCGCCCGTGACCGCCGAGGAGGTCCCGGCGTGAGGGGCGGACCGCGGGTGGTCCACGCCCACGGCGACCGGATCACCGTCCACGAACCGGCCACCGGGATCGAACTGTTCGCCTACGTGTACCTCCCCGAAGCGGCCTGGGAGGCCCCCCGGCCCTACCTCCACCCGGTCCGCACCCTCAGCGGCGCGGTCGTCACCGGCTACCGCCCCCACGACCACCGCTGGCACAAGGGGCTGTCCCTGACCGCCTCGCACCTGTCCGGGGCGAACCTGTGGGGCGGCAACACGTATGTGCACGGGCAGGGCTACCTCGCACTTCCCGAGCGGGTCGGCTCGATGCGGCACGCCGGCTTCGACGAGGTCTCGGCGTCCGGCGGCCGGGCGCTGATCGCCGAGCGGCTGACCTGGCACCCGTACGACGGTGCGCTGTGGGCCGAGGAGGAGCGCCGTATCGAGGTCCGCGACATCGACCCGGGCTCCGGCACCTGGGAGCTCACCTGGACCAGCTCCGTCACCAACCGGCGTGCCGAGCCGCTCCGCTTCGGCAGCCCCACCACCGCGGGGCGCGAACGGGCGGGCTACACCGGCCTGTTCTGGCGCGGCCCGCGGGCCTTCCGGCAGGGCCGGATCATCGGGCCGGACGGCGAGGGCCCGGAGCTGATGGGGACGCGGTCGCCGTGGCTCGCGTACTGCGGCGAGCACGACGGCCTCGACGGTCACGCCACCCTCGTCTTCGCGCACGCCCCGGAGAACGACCACTCCGGAGCGGGCGGCACCCACCCCGCCCACTGGTTCGTCCGCAACGAGCCCTTCGCCGCCGCCGCGCCCTCCTGGTCCTTCTTCGAGGAGCTGGAACTCGCGCCCGGCGACACGCTCCGCCGCCGCTACCGGGTGGTCGTGGCGGACGGCGCATGGCGGCGGGCGGACGTCGCCGCGTACCTGGAGGCGCATCCGTGGTGAGCGCGGGGAAGGAGGCCTTCACGGGCCTGCCGGGCGGGGTCGCCGTGTCCCGGCTGTGCGTGTACGACTGGCCCGCCGCCGACGGGGTCCGTGGCGGAACTCCCCATGTGCATCTGGCCTGTTCGGAGGCGTACGTCGTCACCGGCGGCCGGGGCGCGGTCCAGACACTGACCGTGTCCGGGCACGCGGTCGCCCCGCTCAGGCCCGGCACGGTCGCCTGGTTCACGCCGGGCACCGTCCACCGGCTGGTCAACGAGGACGGTCTGCGCATCACCGTCCTGATGCAGAACAGCGGGCTGCCGGAGGCCGGCGACGCGGTGCTCACGCTTCCGCCCGAGTACCTGGCCGACCCGGAGGCGTACGCCGCAGCGACCACGATCCCGGCCGACGCCCCGGAGGCGGAGCGGGAGCGGATCGCCCGGGCTCGGCGTGACCTGGCCCTGGCGGGCTACCAGGCCCTGCGGGCCGCTCCTGGCCCGGACGCGCTGGCCGCCTTTCACCGGGCGGCCGCCGCGTTGGTCCGGCCCCGGATCGCCGAGTGGCGCCGGCGCTGGAGGAGCGGTGCGGTGGCGGCGGCCGAGGCCACGGGGCGGCAGCTGGACCGGCTGGCGGCGGGCGACACGGCCCACCTGGCCGAGGCTGCCGTACGGGCCGAGGAGCCGGGTGAGCGGGGGCGGTTCGGGATGTGCGGGCGGCTCGACGTGTACGAGCGCCCCGAAGGCGGGCGGGGGACCGCGCGAGCAGTCACGGCGGGGCCGCGGGCGGGCGACGGTCCGTAGCGGCCCTGGGGGCGGAGTGCTACGCGACCGCGGGGCCGGTGATCGTCCAGCCCGGCGCCTGCGGGTGCGGCGTGAGGTCCCCGTGGCGTACCTCACCGCCGCAGGCCCGGCAGGTGACGACCGGGACCATGTCCTTGCCGCAGCTGTGCTCGACGACCATGGGCAGGTCGGTGCCCTTGCGGAGATGGCGGTCGCCCCACTCCTTGAGCGTCATCAGCACCGGCTCCAGCTCCAGCCCCGCCTGCGTGGCCCGGTACTCGAAGCGCTGCGGGCGCTCGCTGTAGACGCGCTTGGTGAGGATCCCGGCGTCCACGAGCCGGCGCAGCCGGGCGGCCAGGATGTCGCGCGGGGCGCCGATGTTGCGCACGAGCTGGTCGAAGCGGCCGTTTCCCAGGCACACCTCGCGCAGCACGAGCAGGGAGTACTTCTCGCCGACCAGCGCGAGGGCGTCGGCGATGGAGCAGGGGCGCGGGTCCTTCGTGGCGGCCATGGAGGCAAGTCTAGGGGAGGGTTTGATTTTCCAACCCTTCGAGCTATGGTGAGTTCGGATTTCCTACTCACTGGTAGCTGCCGTGGTCCGCCACGGACAGCCAGGCGGCCAAGGAGGCCCTGCCATGCGCGACGCAGTGATCGTCGAAGCCGTGCGCACCCCCATCGGCAAGGGCAAGCCGAACGGCTCCCTCGCCCACGTCCACCCCGTGCAGTTGCTCGCCCACACCCTGCGCAGCCTGGTCGAGCGCTCCGGCGTCGACCCGGCACTGATCGACGACGTCATCGGCGGCACCGTCGACCAGGTCGGCGAGCAGGCGATGAACACCACCCGGTACGCCGTCCTCGCCGCCGGCTTCCCCGAGACGGTCCCCGCGACCACGGTGGACCGCCAGTGCGGTTCCTCCCAGCAGGCCGTGCACTTCGCCGCGCAGGGCGTGATCTCGGGCGCGTACGACCTCGTGGTCGCCTGCGGGGTCGAGTCGATGAGCCGGGTGCCGATGTGGTCCAACGTGCCCGCGGGCAAGGACCCGTTCGGGCCCGGCGTCGCCGAGCGCTACCCCGAGGGCCTGGTCCCGCAGGGCATCAGCGCGGAGCTGATCGCCGCCAAGTGGTCCCTCACGCGCGCGCGAATGGACGAGTTCGCGGTCTCCTCGCACCGCAAGGCCGCCGCCGCGTGGCAGGCCGGACTCTTCGACGCCGAGGTCGCGCCGCTGGACGGTGTCTCCCGGGACGAGTGCGTCCGACCGGACAGCACCCCGGAGATCCTCGCCGGCCTCAGGCCCGCCTACCACGACCCCGGCTTCGCCGAGCGCTTCCCGCAGATCGAGTGGAACGTCACCGCCGGCAACGCCAGCCCCGTCAACGACGGCGCCTCCGCCGTCCTGATCACCTCGAGCGACACCGCGGCCCGCCTCGGCCTGCGCCCGCTCGCCCGCCTGCACAGCTTCGCCGTCACCGGCTCCGACCCGCTGCTGATGCTCACGGGCGTCATACCGGCCACGGAGAAGGTGCTCCGCAGGGCGGGGCTGAACCTGGCCGACATCGACCTCTTCGAGGTCAACGAGGCCTTCTCCAGCGTGGTCCTGGCCTGGCAGCAGGAGACCGGCGCCGACCTGGCCAAGGTCAACGTGCACGGCGGCGCCATCGCCCTCGGCCACCCGCTCGGTGCCAGCGGCACCCGGCTGACCACCACCCTGGTGCACGCGATGCGGGAGCGCGGCGCCCGTTACGCCCTGCAGACCATGTGCGAGGCGGGCGGCCTGGCCAACGCGATGATCCTCGAGGGCGTCTGACCGGTCACCGGCCGCGCAGGTGGTGCCGCTTGCGCCAGGCGACCACCGAGCCCACCAGCGCCGGTACGGCGATGGCGGCCATCGCGATCAGGAAGGCGGGGGACGTCGGCGCCGAGGCGCGGGCGCCGGCCACCGCGTAGGCGGCGGTGTTCGGGACCGAGCCGAGGGCTGTGGCCAGCAGAAACGGCCACCAGCGCATACGGGAGACGGAGGCGCAGTAGTTCGCCGCCCAGAACGGCACGCCGGGGAAGAGCCGGGCCGCCAGCATGGTCCGGAACCCGTGCCTGCTCAACTGCCCGTCGGCCGCCTTCAGCCAGCGGCCCCGCAGCAGCGGGCGCAGCGCGTCCTGCCCGAGAACCCGGCCCAGCCCGAACGCCACGCCCGCCCCGAGCACCGTGCCCACCAGCGCCGCCGACAGCCCCAGCGGCGAGCCGAACAGGGCGCCCGCCGCCAGGTTGAGCAAGGGCCGCGGCACGAACGCCACGGTGCACAGTCCGTACGCCACGGCGAACACCGTGGCCGCCGCCGTGCCGCCGAGCTGTGGCGGCCAACCGTGGGTCAACAGCTGCTGCGGCTCGAACAGCAGCACAGCCGCGCCGGCCGCCACGAGGAGGACGAGCAGCAGCGCCAGCCGGGCGTACGGCGACAGCAGCGTGCGCGTGCAGCGGGCGACGGCGCCCGTGCGGGCGAGCGGAGGGGCGAGGACGGCCGCGGGGACGGCCGGCTCCGCGGCCGCGGCCCGGGGCGAGGCCGTGGCGGTGCCAGAGCGGTTGGCATCGAGCATCCGGTGACACTAACCGAAGAACACGTGTGATCGCCGTCAAGGACGTCGCACCGCAGAGGGTCCGGGGGGCCGGGGGGGCCGGAGCCCCCTCCGTGTTACACTCCTTTCCGCGGTCCCCCCGCTTTTTTTTTTGTTTTTCCCTGGCTCTCTCCTGCCACCCCCTCCGTGCCCCCCCACCCTCCCC
>NZ_JBVJVZ010000004.1:66491-214557 GCF_055603245.1 Streptomyces sp. NPDC037290
CAGCTTTTGCTCGCAACCTTCCGTAACCCCAAGCGAAGAACCGGTTGGTCCCCCCAGAGGCACGCGGCACCACAGCGGGCTCTGCTCCTCCGTCCCCCCCGGACCCGTCGACCCGTGTCTCACGCGGCGAGAGCGTGCCCCGGGTGGAGCACCACCTTGGTGTAGCCCTCGACCCGCTTGTCGAACTTCTCGTACGCCTGCGGTGCCTGGTCCAGGGGCAGCTCGTGCGAGACCACGAAGCTGGGCTTGGCCCGCCCGGCGATGATCATGTCGCGCAGCTGGCGGTTGTACCGCTTGACGTTGCACTGACCGGTGCCCATCTGCTGGCCCTTCTCGAACATCTTGCCGATGGAGACCAGCAGCTGGCCGTGCTTGGCGTGCTCGTCGGGACCACCGGGGTCCGAGGGCACGTACAGGCCCGGTACGCCGAGCATGCCGGTGGGGCGTACCGTCATGACGAGCTCGTTGAGGACGATGGCGGGTTCCTCGTGGCTGGCGTCGTGTGCCTGGGCCTGGTAGCCGACGGCGTCGACGCCCTTGTCGGTTCCCTCACCTCCGGTCTGTTCCTTGATCTGCTCGGCCGGGTCGCCCTTGGTGAAGTCGATGGGGATGGCTCCTATCTCCTCCGCCTTGGCGAGCCGCTCGGGCACCCGGTCGACGGAGAAGACCTTCGCCGCACCGCGCAGCAGCGCCGAGTAGGCCGCCATCAGACCCACCGGTCCGGCACCGAAGACGGCCACGCTCTCACCGGGGGAGACCTGGGCGAGTTCGCAGCCGTGGTAGCCGGTCGGGAAGATGTCGGCGAGCAGCACGAAATCGGTCTCGAACTCCTCGCCCGGCGGCAGCTTCAGGCAGTTGAAGTCGGCGAACGGCACCCGCAGCAGCTCGGCCTGGCCGCCCTTGTACGGGCCCATCGCCACATAGCCGTAGGCCCCGCCGGCGAATCCGGGGTTGACCGTCAGGCAGAAGCCGGTCTTTCCGGCGAGACAGTTCTTGCAGAATCCGCAGGCGACGTTGAAGGGCATCACGACGCGGTCACCCTCGGACAGGGAGGTCACGCCGCTGCCGACCTCCTCGATGATGCCGAGGTTCTCGTGTCCGAAGACGATGCCCGACTCGGCCGCCGTGCGGCCCTCGTACATGTGCAGGTCCGAGCCGCATATGGCGGTCGACGTGACCCGTACGAGCACATCGTTGGGATGCTGGATCTGAGGGTCCTGGACGTCCTTCACCGCCACGCTGAAGGGCTCTTCGTAGACGACCGCTTTCACCTCTGTCACCTCCGCGTCGAGCGCTGGACGACGGCGGAGAGGAGGGGTTGCTGCCGAGGGGACGCACGCGCGGGGACGCACCCGGGGACGCGGGCCCTCGGACTGTGCCGTGACCCCATGTGCCCGCTTCACCGCCGGTACTTCCAGGTAACGCCCGTACGAGAAGCGGTGCAACCCGCGTGGGACGGGTCCGCGGCCGAGGCGCTCACCCCCGTGTGCGAACGCATATTCGACAGTAGGGTTCGTTCCATGACCCTCACCGGCGCGGCCCCGCCCGAGGTGCCCCACAGCGCCCTCGCCGACACCGTGCTGGAGCGGCTGACGGCCGTGTACGGGGGCGCCGCCGAGCCCGAGCGGGCCGGCCCGATGCGGGCGTACATGAAGGACGTGGCGCCCTTCCTCGGCATTCCCGCCCCGGCCCGCCGCGCCCTGTCCCGCACCGTCCTCGCGGGGACGCCCGCGCCCGCCGAGGCCGACTGCGTCGCGATCGCGCTGCGCTGCTGGGCGCTGCCCGAGCGCGAGTACCACTACTTCGCCGTGGACTTTCTGCGCCGGAACGCGGGGCGGTGCGGCCCCGGCCTGCTGCCGGTGGCCCGGCACCTCGTCACGACCGTCTCCTGGTGGGACACCGTCGATCCGCTCGCCGCACACGTCGTCGGACGGCTGGTCGCCGCCGCCCCGTCGCTCACCGCCGCCATGGACACCTGGATCACCGCCGACGACCTGTGGGTGGTCCGTACGGCCCTGCTCCACCAGCTGCCCTACAAGGAACGCACCGACGCCGAGCGGCTGTTCAGCCACTGCCTGCTGCAGTCCGGGCACCCCGACTTCTTCATCCGCAAGGCCATCGGCTGGGCCCTGCGCGAGTACGCCAAGACCGACCCCGGGGCCGTACGGGCCTTCCTGGCCCGGGAGCGGGGCCGGTTCTCCCCGCTGACCGTGCGGGAAGCACTGAAGAACATCGGCGCCTGACCGGCTCCAACTCGCCGGCCGCCGAAAATCGTTCGACGCGGGACATCCGGTCGGCGATGATCGACCGCATGTTCCGGTACGCCTTCCTCCTCGCAGCATCCGCCGCCGCGGATGCGCCGAAGGCTGCCGTCATGATCCTCGTGGCCGCTGTCGACGGCGCCCGAAGCTGACCCTCTCCGGAACGTCCGGCGGACCCCGCAGGGGGAGGGCCGGCCAGTCCCGTGGGGTCCCGCATTCCCGTACGACCAGCAGAGGCTTCGAGGTACAGCCATGTCCAAAACGGCCTACGTGCGCACCAAGCCGCACCTGAACATCGGCACCATGGGTCACGTCGACCACGGCAAGACCACCCTGACCGTCGCCATCACCAAGGTCCTCGCCGAGCACGGCACCGGTACCTTCGTGCCGTTCGACCGCATCGACCGGGCCCCGGAGGAGGCCGCCCGCGGCATCACCATCAACATCGCGCATGTCGAGTACGAGACCGACACCCGGCACTACGCCCACGTGGACATGCCGGGCCACGCCGACTACGTCAAGAACATGGTCACCGGAGCCGCGCAGCTCGACGGCGCGATCCTCGTCGTCTCCGCGCTCGACGGGATCATGCCGCAGACCGCCGAACACGTGCTGCTCGCCCGGCAGGTGGGCGTCGACCACATCGTCGTCGCCCTCAACAAGGCCGACGGCACGGACGACGAGGAACTCATCGACCTCGTCGAGCTGGAGGTGCGCGACCTGCTCACCGCCCAGGGCTACCCCGGCGACTCCGTACCCGTCGTACGGGTGTCGGGCCTGCGGGCGCTGGAGGGCGACCCGCGCTGGACGGCGTCCGTCGAGGCGCTGCTCGACGCGGTGGACACGTACGTGCCGATGCCGGAGCGGTATCTGGACGCGCCGTTCCTGCTGCCGGTGGAGAACGTGCTCACGATCACCGGCCGGGGCACGGTCGTCACGGGCGCGGTGGAGCGGGGCACCCTCCGTCTGGGCGACCGGGTGTCCGTGCTGGGCGCCGACGTGGACACCGTGGTCACCGGCCTCGAGACCTTCGGCAAGCCGATGGAGGAGGCGCAGGCCGGGGACAACGTGGCGGTGCTGCTGCGGGGTGTGCCGCGGGACGCGGTGCGGCGGGGGCACGTGGTGGCGGCTCCGGGGAGCGTGCTGCCCGCCCGGCGGTTCTCGGCGCGGGTGTATCTGCTGTCGGGGCGCGAGGGGGGCCGTACGACGCCGGTCGCGAGCGGGTACCGGCCGCAGTTCTACATCCGTACGGCGGACGTGGTCGGGGACGTCGACCTCGGGGAGCTGGGCGCCGCCCGGCCGGGGGAGACGGTGACCATGACCGTCGAGCTGGGGCGGGAGGTTCCGCTGGAGCCGGGGCTCGGGTTCGCGATCCGGGAAGGTGGCCGGACCGTGGGCGCCGGGACCGTGACCGCTGTGGACTGAGCCCCACAATGGACGGGTGAACGAACCCATACCCGTCACCCGGACCACCGATCACGGCACCGCCAAGCTGATGCCCGATGTCGACCGGGCGCGGGCCTGGCTGCTGACCGTCGACGGGGCGCCGCAGTCGTACGTCGATCTCGACGAGCCCGCCCACCTGGAGTTCGAGTACGCGCGGCGGCTCGGGCACGTGCTGGACACCGTGGCCGTGAGCGGGCGGGCGCTGGACGTGGTGCACCTCGGCGGGGGTGCGCTCACGCTCCCCAGGTATGTGGCGGCCACCCGGCCGGGATCGCGGCAGGACGTCGTCGAGGCCGACCGGGAGCTGCTGGAACTGGTCGCCGAACACCTGCCGCTGCCGGAGGGCTCGGGCATCGCGCTGCACGCGGCCGATGCCCGGGCCTGGCTGGAGTCGGCGCCGGACGATCATGCCGATGTGCTGATCGCCGACGTGTTCGGCGGGTCCCGGGTACCGGCGCACCTGACCACGCTCGCCTACGCCCGCGAGGCCGAGCGGGTGCTGCGGCCCGGCGGGGTCTATCTGGCCAACCTCGCCGACGCGGCGCCGTTCGGGTTCCTGCGTTCCCAACTGGCCACGTTCGCCGCTGTCTTCGAGGAGCTGGCGCTGATCGCCGAGCCCGCCGTGCTGCGTGGGCGGCGTTTCGGGAACGCGGTGCTCGTGGCCTCGCACCGGCCCCTCGACACCGCCGCCCTGGCCCGTCGTACCGCGGCGGACGCCTTTCCCGCGCGGGTCGAACACGGGGCGGCGGTGCGGGACTTCACCGGTTCCGCGCGGCCCGTCGGGGACGCCGACGCGGTGCCGTCACCCGAGCCGCCCGACGGGGCGTTCGGCATCGGCTGACGCCGTCACCCGACCGGGGCTCCCCCAGTCGGCTGCGCTCGGGGCGAATTTGCTGGTGGGGGCGTGCATGGTGAGTCCATGAACACTGCACAGCACACCCCCGCCACGTCCGCCCACCCCGCCTCGCGCATGCGGCGAATATGCACGGCGACCGCCGTGAGCGCCGTCCTCGCCACAGCCTGGGTGGCGGGCTCCGCGAGCGCCGCATCGGCCGCGGCGCAGACGCCCGTTCCGCACGTCGCCGCCCAGGCCACCGTCGTCACACCGGCTCCGGCCCACGGCCACCCCGCCCCCGCGGCCCAGCGCGGCGGCGGCGACTACGGGGACGACGACGAGTGCGACGGTCTCATCATCGTCCTCTGCATCTGACGGTTCCCCGGCGGCACTTCGTACCGCGTCCCGCCCCGTCGAGGCACCGACGGGGCGGGACGCCCGACTTCTCGCCCGGGTCGGAGTCCTGCGACCGTTCCCCACCGTTGGGAGAGACGCATGACACGTGCGGCAGGCAGACCGCGGGGGTTCACGTCGCGAGCCACCGGCCTCGTCCTCCTGGTCTGTGCGGCGGCAGCCCTCGCGCTGGTACAGCCGGCTCCCGCCGTGGCGCGGCACGCCGCAGCCGTACGAGGCACGGATCCGTCCCCCGGCGACCACATGCCGATGCCTCCGGACGTCCACGGCGAGGTCGTGCCCGAGGCGGCGATGCGGCCGCCCGCTCCCACCCTGCCGCGGGACGGGTGGACCGCCGGCGCCGACAGCGAGGAGACCCAGGCCGGCGACCAGCGCGCCCAGATGGTCCTGGACGGCGACCCCGGCACCCTGTGGCACACCAAGTGGTCCGGTGACGGCCCGCCGCCGCACACCCTCGTCATCGACATGCACCGCATCGCGGTGGTCTCAGGGGTGGTCTACCAGCCGCGTCAGGACGGCAGCCCCAACGGCCGGATCGGCGAGTACGCCGTCTCGCTGAGCGGCGACGGCCGTCGGTGGGGGAAGCCCGTGGCCACCGGAACGCTGGCCGACGACGCGAGCACCAAGACGCTGCGGTTCGCCGCCGCCCGCACCCGCTATGTGCGGCTGACCGCCCGCTCCGAGGCCGGCGGGCGCGGACCGTGGACCTCGGCGGCGGAGATCAACCTGCTCGGGGACCCGGGCGGCCCCGCAGCCGGTGCCGACCTGCCGCGCGACGGGTGGACCGCCACCGCCGACAGCGAGGAGACCCAGGCGAAGCAGGACAGTGTCCGCAACGCCGTGGACGGCGACTCCGGCACCGTGTGGCACACCAGGTGGACCGGTGACGTCCCGCCGCTGCCGCACAGCATCACCATCGACATGCACCGCGCAGCGGTCGTCTCCGGTCTCACCTACGAGCCGCGTCTGGACGGCAGCCCCAACGGCCGGATAGGCCGGTACTCGATCACCACGAGCGTCGACGGCACCACCTTCGGGGAGCCCGTGGCGACCGGGACCTGGCAGGACGACGACACCGTCAAATCCGCCGCGTTCAGCCGCTCCGTCACCGCCCGCTACGTCCGGCTGACCGCCCTCACCGAGGCCGGCGGGCGCGGACCGTGGACCTCGGCGGCCGAAGTGCGCCTGAGCGGGCCGGCCGACCCCGCCGTACAGGGCCAGTGGGGCCCCGTGATCGGCTTCCCGCTGGTGCCGGTGGCCACCGCCGTCCTGCCCGACAACAAACTCCTGGCCTGGTCCGCCTACGCCCCCGACCGCTTCGGCGGAGCCAACGGCTACACCCAGACCGCCATCATGGACCTCGCCACCGGCAAGATCACCCAGCGCCGCGTCGACAACACCAAGCACGACATGTTCTGTCCCGGCACCGCGATGCTCGCCGACGGCCGCGTCATGGTGACCGGCGGCAGCAACGCCGAGCGCGCCAGCATCTACGACCCCGCCACCGACAAGTGGACCTCCACCGGCGACATGAACATCGCGCGCGGCTACCACGGCATGACCCTGCTCCCCGACGGTGACGCGTTCGTCATCGGCGGCTCCTGGCAGCAGGACAACGCCCCGGACAAGGAGGGGGAGGTCTGGTCGGCCGCCACCGGTACCTGGCGCAAACTGCCGGGCGTACCGGTCACCCCCATCCTGACCGCCGACCCGGCGGGCCCCTTCCGGGCGGACAACCACGCATGGCTGTACGCCACCTCCCAGGGACGCATGCTGCAACTCGGCCCCAGCAAGCAGCTCAACTGGATATCCACCGACGGGGACGGCAGCATCACCCCGGCCGGCACCCGCGCCGACAGCGCCGACGCGATGAACGGCGACGCCGTCGCCTACGACGTGGGCAAGCTCCTCACCCTGGGCGGCGCCACGGCGTACGAGGACGCGACGGCCACCAACCGCGCCTACACCGTCGACGTGACCGGCCACGACGGCAAACCCGTCAGCACCCGCACCGGTGACATGTCCTACGCCCGTTCCTTCGCCAACAGCGTCGTGCTCCCCGACGGCAAGGTCGCCGTCTTCGGCGGGCAGTCCTACGCCAAGCCCTTCAGCGACGGCCACTCCGCCCTCACCCCCGAGATCTGGGACCCCGCGACCGGCCGCTTCACCCCCATGGCGGCCATGGCCGTCCCGCGCAACTACCACAGCTCCGCCAACCTGCTGCCCGACGGGCGTGTCTACACCGGAGGCGGCGGACTGTGCGGCGACTGCCAGACCAACCACGAAGACGGCGCGATCTTCACCCCGCCCTCCCTCCTCAACCCCGACGGCACCGAGAAGTCCCGGCCCCGCTTCGTCGGAGACGTCCCCGCCACCATCGGGTACGGGCAGCGGCTGAAGGTGTCGACCGACGTGCCGGTGGCCACGTTCGCCCTGATCCGGGCCGCGGTCGCGACCCACTCCGTCGACAACGACCAGCGCCGCATACCGCTGACGCCCCGCAAGACCGGGACCGCCACCTATGAGCTCACCGTCCCGGCCGACTCCGGTGTGGCACTCCCCGGCACGTACATGCTCTTCGCGCTCGACGGCAAGGGCGTTGCCAGCAGAGCCGCGATGATCACGATCAAGGCCGCCGGCGCCCACTGAGCCCGATCCCGCCTCGTTCCAACTCGCCGTGATCCGCGCTTGTTTGACTGTCCGGTCGGCCCCTCTTAAGGTGATCAAGTCATGTCCATGATCATTTGTCAGGGCAATGACGTATATGCACCACAAGAGAAGAAAGGACCGTCATGCGCAAGCATGCCGCAGCCCTCATCGGTACGGCAGCGCTGATCGGCGCGGCCCTGCCCGCCCTTGTCGCGGCGCCCGCCTCGGCGTCCGGGGCGATCAGGTGCCAGCCCGTCGCCCACCGCTATGTCGTGACCAAGAGCAAGGCTCCCGTGCACAAGACGCCGCGCCCCGGCGGCAAGGTGATCGGCCACGTGGACAAGGGCCAGCACGTCGTCTCCAGGTACGAGTGCGACAACAGCGACGGCACCTGGGAGTGCATCTCCCGCTGCCAGGTCTCCGACAACGGGGACGACAGCTTCTGGGGCAACTGGGTCTACCGCGGCTACCTGCGGCAGGGCTGAGGCTCCACGGTGTTCCGGCCCGGCGTGCCACGGCGGGCCGGAAACACCCCGCGAGCTCACTGGTGCGTCGGGTCCCCGTGCAGCCGGACCGTGCTGAGGATCTTCAGCACGGTCGCCTTGGACACCTCGCCGTCCACCCCCGTGGCGCCGTAGAAGTCGAACGACACGTAGTCGTGCGCCGCGTTCTGGAAGCCGAAGGTGAGCGCCTTGCCGTCGGTGACGCACTTGCCCTTCCGCGGCGTGTGGGTCGACTGCGCCCACGCGTAACTGCCCTTGACGCCCGAGGCGGACGTGAAGGGAGTGGCCTTCTCGTCCCATGAGATGCTCTTCTTGTCCGGCATGGTGTAACCGCCGAACACCCACCAGGGCGGTGTGTTGAGGGCGATCTCGTCCGTGTTCTTGGCCCCGCTCGCCCCCTTGCTGCCCACGACCGCCAGCGAGGTGTCCTCGGTGCGGCCGTCCTTGTCGTCGTCCGAGGTGCACCAGTCGGACTTGTACTCGGCGAGACCCGACATGGTGATCCCCGTGTCCTTCTCGCCCTTGGGGAACGTGAAGTTGACCGCGACGCCGGGGCGCTGGACCTCCCACTCCGCCGGCACGTCGAAGGCGATGCCCCACTTGGGGTTCACCACGACCTTCCAGCCGGCGATGGTCGGCTTCTCCGCCCCGGTGCCGCGCGGGTCGTCCGTCGTCGAACCGGCCGTGGGCTGCGACGAGGGAGACCCGTTCGTGTGCTGCCCGTTCTTCCCGCCGCCGGCCTGGACCTTCTTGTCGTCCTTCCCGCCGAGGACGAGAAAACCGGTCACGCCGGCGGCGACCACGACCGCCGTGGCCGCGAGGATCGCGACCAGTTTCGTGCGGCCGCCGCCCTGCGGCGGCTGCGGAACGGGCGCGGTGGGTGGCTGCTGCTGCCCCCACTGCGACTGCTGGCCGTACTGCCCGGCCTGCGGATACTGCTGGTACCCCGGCTGCTGGTACGGGTTCGGCTGCTGGTAACCCGGCTGCTGATACGGATTCTGCTGCGGGTTGTGCTGCGGGTTCGGCGCGCCCCCTGGCGGCTGCTGATCTGGCCACATGGCCAGTAACCCTAGTGCCGCCAGGGACACGATTCGGTCACCGGGCCTCGTCAGGGTCGTAGCGAACGTGGGTGAGCGACGGCTCGTGCTGGTCAGATTCTGCTACTCGTGAGTAACATGGCGCCATGAGCGCAGACCAGATGTCGATCGGCGAGATGCTCGCCGCCACCGTGCCCATGGCCCGGACGCTGAACCTGGAGTTCCTGGAGACCACCGGGGACCGGGCCGTGGTGTCCCTGCCGGACCAGGGCGCGTACCACAACCACGTGGGCGGGCCGCACGCCGGCGCGATGTTCACCCTCGGTGAGTCGGCCAGCGGCGCCATCGTGCTGGCCGCCTTCGGGGACCAGCTCTCGCGCGCGGTGCCGCTCGCCGTGCGGGCCGAGATCGCCTACAGGAAGCTGGCGATGGGCGCCGTCACCGCGACCGCCACACTGGGCCGCCCGGCCGACGAGATCGTCGCCGAACTGGACGCCGGACAGTGTCCCGAGTTCCCCGTGGCGATCGAGATCCGGCGCGCGGACGGGGCCGTGACGGGCGAGATGACCGTCGTGTGGACCCTGCGCCCCAACCAGCAGGGCTGACGCACCTCACGTGAAGAGGGCCCCGCGCGGGGCCCTCTTGCCGCGTCCTGCGAGAGTCTTCCTCCCGCGCCCTCAGGCGGCGTGGCGGCCTTCCCGGAAGTCGCCGCGACCGTCCTGCAGTCCCGCCGCGAACTCCCTGAGCCGGCTGGTGAATTCAGGTCCGAGGTCCGGACGGGCGCAGGCCGGCCGGACCACCGTGCGCAGACAGCCGCCTTGTCGCCGGTGTCGTAGCGCAGACCGCCGAAGACGACCCCGTGCACGGTGCCGCCCGCCGCGAGGTCCCGGAGGGCGTCGGTCAGCTGGATCTCGCCGCCGCGCCCCGGGCGGGGTGCGCTCCAGGATGCCGAAAACGGCCGGAGCGAGGACATGGCGGCCCCTCCGGGGCGACCTCCGTCAACGCGACCACATGCCGCCCCTGCTGGGGGCCGCGGATGTGAGCAGGCCCGGAGAAACGTGGGGACCACCCGTGGACGTGATACCGCCGGTAACTATTGTCGATTTCCCTGACTTTGATGCCGAGTCAATCGAACTTCTTGTTTCCTGTGAGCCGCGTGTGCCAAGGTGAGCCTCCCCGCGGGAGGGCAAAGGCAGGCGTCGAGCGCCAGGGCCGGCCCTTTAGGTATGCACCAATTCGGCACTGCTTTCCGACAGGACGGCATTTCGTGTGCCGTCCTGCGGCTGGAAAGGAAATGGTTCCGTGCACCCCCCACACCCCCCACGCCCGCCGTATTCGCCCCTGCCCGGTTCGACCGGGGAGTCCGACCGCAATCTCGCCGCCGGGCTCGGCGGCCCGCACCCCGTCCGCCATCACGCCGTCGCGCTGCTGCTGGCCCGCCACTGGCGGGCCGCCCGCGACTACGCCGTCGTCTGCCTGACCTCCGCCGGTCCCACGGCCCACCTCGTGGCCACCGCCGCCTTCCACGAGGTACTCGGCCGTACGGCGGGCGGGGTGGCCGGCGGTGCCCTGCGCCCGCAACTGCTGGTGGTCGTCCGCGACATCGTCCGCGCCTGGGCGGACGACGACGCGGCCTGTGCGACTCTGCCGGAGTTGCGCAAACCCGCCGGCGGTCGCGCACTGCGTGCGACAAAGCCCGGAACGCCGGAAAGACGGCACCTCGCGGAACGCGCTTTCCATGCTCTGCCCGGCGCCTCGCAATGCCTTCTGTGGCACACCGAGGTCGAGGCGGAACCGATAAACGTACCCGCCGGTCTGCTGGGGATCGACCCGGCCACCGCCACGGCCGCCCTGGAGCAGGCCCGCGAGCAATTCCGCGCGGGGTGCGTACGCGCGCACCGCGAACTCGCACCCACCAGAGAATGCCGTTTCTACAACCGGCTCCTCGACGTCCCGCTGCGCCGTGGGGGCGCCCTGCTGCCGGACGTCCGGCAGCATCTGACGGCCTGCGCGTACTGCCGGCACGCCGCAGAAACCTTTGGGCTGTTGGACGAGAGTCCGGGGCTGCTGCTCGCCGAGACCGTCCTCGGCTGGGGAGCCCGCCGCTATCTCGACTCGCGCCCCGGGAGCGGCCCCGCCGAGGAGGCGCCGCCCGCGCCGGCCTCCGAACGGGCGGGAGCCGGGGCCGGCGGCAGGCACCGCACCGGGACCGGCGGTCGCCACCGCACGGCCCTGGCCGTCGGCGTCGGGCTGACCTCGCTCGCGCTGCTCGCCACCGTTCTCGTGGTCCGAAGCTGGTCCGATGACAACGGTGTCCCGGCGCCCGGCGCGACCTGGGGGGGGCTCCGGCCGGCCACACCGCACGCCGGGGCGGCAGCGGCGCCCGCTCCGCCGCCTCGCCCTCGACCGCCTCGACCGCCTCGTCGGCATCGAGCGCATCGTCTGCCTCGTCCGCCTCGGTCGGCGGACCCGTCGAGGTCGCCCACGGCAGCCCGCGCGGCCTCGCCTCCGGGCGCTGCCTGGACGTGGCCCGGGGCACCGTCGCGGCGGGCGCGGGCGCGGGCGCGGGCGCGGACGTCGCACTCGCGCCATGCTCGTCCGCCGCCTCGCAGCAGTGGCCGTACCGGGAGGACGGCTTGCTGCGCAGCGCCGCCGACCCGTCGCTGTGCCTGAACGCCGCCCCCGCGGCGAAGAGCGTCGTCCGGGCCGGATGCCTCGTGCACGCGGGAGAGGTGGCGTACGACGTCACCGTGCGGGGCGAGATCCTGCTCCGCCGTCCGCAGGACCTCGCGCTCGCTGCGGGAGGTTCGTCCATCCGGGTCGGGCCGGCGTCGCGCGACGGTTCGCCGGAGCGGCGCCGGGTGCTGGAGCCGGGAGCGGAGGCGGTACGGCGGCCCGGTACGGCACCGGGTGCGCCGGGCGCCGGCGACGGTCCGGGCGCACGGGACGGTGCCGGGCTGCCGGACGGGGCGGAAGCACCCGGTGACCGGCAACCGGGGCACGAGGAGGGGGGCGCCGGGGGAATCCCGTACGGGAACACCTCGCAAGGCCGGCCCGAGGGCGACGCGGGAGGGTCCGGGCCCGCGGGACACACCGGGCCGGGCAGGCCGGGGGCGGCGAACGAGACCCGGATCGCCCAGGTCCGCGCCGACCACGACCGCCGGCGCCCCCGGGCGGTGGCGGCCGGCGGGGCGATACGCGCGGTCGGCGAAGGTCTTCCGCGGGTGCGGACGCACGATGTCCTCCCGCGGGTTCGGGGGCACGAGGCTGTGCCGTTGGTTCGGGTGCGCGGGGCTCTGCCGCCGGTTCCGGCGCGCGGGCCTTTGCCGTCGGTGTCGCTGCGCGGGGCTCCGTCATCGGTCGCGGGGCGTAAGGGTCTGCCGTCGATTGCGGGCGGCGAGGCCCTTCCGTAGGTGGGGATGCGCGAGGTCTCTCCGCCCGGCCCGGTTCGCGCCACGGCGTCGACGGCAGGCGGGATTTACAGACTTCGCGTGGATGTCCGGGTGTGGTGCAGCAGGGTGGGTGAGCGGTGAACAGGCTGGGAGGTTTGCCGGGGTTGTGGGGATGTGGCGTGGGGGCCTGAAGGGTTCCGGGCCCGCCCCCGTGAAGGGAATGACCGTGTTTTCCGGTTCTTGCGCGGAATTCGTCCCGCTGGCCGAATCGATGTCACCGCGCACGAAAAGGACGCGACGTTATTGACCCGTGAGTAGGCCGGGGCTAGGTTCCGGTGCCCTCGCACCAGAGCGTTCCGCCGCACACCCCCCACCGTGCTGTCTCGCCGATCGTGCCGGAGCATCATGACCTCGCCTGTGCGCGCCCACGACCTCATCCTGTGCCTCACCCCCTTCGGAGCACCCGACGCCGGTCTCGCCGCCGCGGCCGGCGCCGCCGGCGCGCTCGGCGTCCTCGATCTCGGCGCCGGCGACCGAAGATCCCGGGAGGAGCTGTCGCGGCTGAGCCGTGCCGCTCCGGGGCCCTTCGGAATACGGGTGACCGGGCGCTGCGCCCTGACCGCGGCCGAGGTCGAAGACGCCCCCGACACCGTGGTCCTCACCCCGGACGCCACCTGGAGCCGATCCGAACTCCCCGCAAACTGGCGGGTGTTGACGGAGGTAACGGACCTCGGGCAGGCACGCGCCGCCATACGCGCCGGTGCCCACGGGCTGATCGCCCGGGGCAGCGAGAGCGGTGGCCGGGTCGGCGAGCTGAGCACGTTCGTGCTGCTGCAACAGCTGCTCGCCGACGAGGAGTTGAGCGGCGTTCCGGTCTGGGCCTGTGGCGGCATCGGGCCGCGCACGGCGGCGGCCGCCGTCGCCGGTGGTGCCCGCGGAGCCGTCCTCGACAGCCAGCTGGCCCTGCTCGCCGAGTCGGGCCTCACCGAGACGGTCCGGTCGGCGCTGCGCTCCCTGGACGGCTCGGAGACGGTGGTGCTGGGCGGCCACCGGGTCCTGCGGCGCCGGGGCCCGCACGCCCCGCGTCCGCCGGCCGACGACCCGGAGACGGTCGCGTCCCTGCTGGGCGCCGACGGTCTGCCCGGCCGGCTGCTGCCGCTGGGCCAGGACGGTTTCCTCGCCGCCCGCTTCGCCGAACGCTGCGGGGACGTACGAGGGGTGGTGCGGGAGGTGTCGGAGGCGATCCACGGCACCGGCCACGGCGATCCCGCTGCCGCCCTGCGTTCCGGGTCGGCCATGAGCAGGGCGCTCGGGACCCGGCTCCCCGTCGCGCAGGGGCCCATGACGCGGGTCAGCGACCAGGCCGGTTTCGCCGCCGCCGTCGCCGAGGACGGGGCGCTGCCGTTCCTGGCGCTGGCCCTCGCCGACGGCGAGCGCACCCGGACCCTGCTCACCGAGGCCCGCACCGCGCTGGACGGGCGGCCCTGGGGCGTGGGCGTGCTCGGCTTCGCGCCCGAGGGCATCAGGAACGCCCAACTGGACGCCGTACGGGAACTGCGGCCCACGCACGCGATCGTCGCGGGCGGACGGCCCTCCCAGGCCGAGACGCTGGAACGGGCCGGGATCCGCACCTTCCTGCACGTGCCCTCGCCGGGACTGCTGCGCCAGTTCCTGGACGCGGGCGTGCGCCGGTTCGTGTTCGAGGGATCCGAGTGCGGGGGGCACGTGGGACCCAGGGCCTCCTTCCCGCTGTGGGAGGCCCAACTCGCCGTGCTGGACGACTTCTTGGCGGACGCCGACGACACCGCCGGGCAGCTGGAGGTGTTCTTCGCCGGCGGCGTCCACGACGAGCGGTCGGCGGCGATGGTCGCGGCCCTCGCGGAGCCGCTCACCGCCCGGGGCGCCGCCGTCGGCGTACTCGTCGGCACCGCCTACCTGTTCACCGAGGAGGCCGTCGCGCACGGCGCCATCCGGCCCCTCTTCCAGCGGCAGGTCCTCGCCGCCACCACGACCGCCCTCCTGGAGACCGCCCCGGGCCACGCCACCCGCTGCGTCCCGAGCCCCTTCACCGGGGACTACCGCGAGCGGGAGGCCGCCCTACGGGCGCGGGGCCTGCCCGACCGAGAGATTTGGGAGAGCCTGGAACGGCTCAACGTGGGCCGGCTGCGCATCGCCAGCAAGGGCGTCGAGCGGGATGCCGCCGGCGCGCTGACGGCGGTCGGCGAGGAACGGCAGCTCACGGACGGCATGTTCATGGCCGGCGAGGTCGCCGTCCTGCGCTCGTCGACCACCACCCTCGCGGAGCTGCACCGCTCGGTGACCGAAGGCGCCGCCGACTTCCTGGCCCGGCGGGCCGCCCAGCCGAGCCGGCCCCTCGCGAACGCCGAACCGGCGCCGCCCGCACCGCTCGACATCGCGATCGTCGGCATGGCCTGCATGTTTCCGCAGGCCCCCGACCTCGCCAGCTACTGGGCCAACGTCGTCACCGGACGCGACGCCGTCACCGAGGTCCCGCCCGGGCGCTGGGACCCGGCCGTGCACCACACCGCCGGCAACACCGCGTCCCGATGGGGCGGCTTCCTGCCCCGCAACCCCTTCGACCCGCTGCGCTACGGCATCCCGCCCGCGTCCCTCGGCAGCATCGAACCCGTCCAGCTGCTGTCCCTGGAGGCGGCCCGCCGTGCGCTGGAGGACGCCGGATACGGCGAACGGGGCCGGGCGTTCGACCGCTCACGGACCTGCGTGGTCTTCGGCGCCGAGGCGGGCAGTGACCTGTCCAACGCCGTCACCCTGCGCGCCGTCCTGCCCTCGTACTACGGCAAGGTCCCCGATGGCATCGAACAGCAACTGCCCCGGCTGACCGAGGACTCCTTCCCCGGCATGCTCGCCAACGTCATCTCCGGCCGGATCGCCAACCGGCTGGACCTCGGCGGCGCCAACTTCACCGTCGACGCCGCCTGCGCCTCCTCCCTCGCCGCCCTTGACGTGGCCTGCAAGGAACTCGTCCTGGGCACCAGCGACCTCGTCCTGTGCGGCGGCGCCGACCTGCACAACGGCATCAACGACTACGTCCTGTTCTCCTCCGTCCACGCGCTCTCCCCGACCGGACGCTCCCGCGCCTTCGACGCCGCCGCCGACGGCATCGCCCTCGGCGAGGGTGTGGCCTGTGTGGTCCTCAAGCGGCTCGCGGACGCCGAGCGCGCCGGCGACCGGATCTACGGTGTGGTCAAGGGTCTCGGCTCCGCCAGCGACGGCCGCTCCCTCGGCCTGACCGCACCCCGCCCCGAGGGCCAGCGGGCGGCACTGGAGCGGGCCTACCGCAACGCCGGTGTCTCGCCCGCCGACGTCGGTCTGGTCGAGGCGCACGGCACCGGCACGGTGGTCGGCGACCGCACCGAACTCTCCGTGCTCGCCCAGGTGTTCACGGAGGCGGGCGCCACCACGGGCGGCTGCGCGCTCGGCTCGGTCAAGTCGCAGATCGGGCACACCAAGTGCGCCGCCGGACTGGCCGGCCTGATCAAGACCACCCTCGCCCTGTACACCGGGATCACCCCGCCCACCCTGCACCTGGACCAGCCCAACCCGGCCTGGACGGAGGACGACAGCCCGTTCGTCTTCCACACCCGCGCCCGGCCCTGGACCGCACCGGCCGCCGAACGCCTCGGCGGGGTCAGCGCGTTCGGCTTCGGCGGCACCAACTTCCACGCGGTGCTGGCCGCGCACGCCGACGCCGTACCGCCCCGGCTGGCCCTCGACGCCTGGCCGGCCGAGCTGTTCCTCTTCCGGGGCCGGGACACGGCGGCCGCCCACCGGCAGGCCGAGGAGATCCTCCGGGCCGCCGAGGCCGAGGGCCGCCCCTGGCGCCTGCGCGACCTCGCCCTGGCCGCGGCCCGCCGCGCCGACACCTCCCATGAACCGGTACGCGCCGCGATCGTGGCCCGCGACACCGGCGAACTCGTCGCGCTGCTACGGCGACTCCTCGCCGGGGAGCACGACCCGGCCGCCGGGATCCATGTGGCGGCCCCGGCGGGGGTTGGTGTCGCGGGTCTGCCGGGTGGCGGCTCGGTGGGAGTAGGTGTTGCGGGTCTGCCGGAGGGGGGCTCGGCGGGGGTTGGTGTCGCGGGTCTGCCCGGTGGCGGCCCGGTGGGGGGTGGTGTCGCGGGTCTGCCGGAGGGCGGCTCCGTGGGGGACGGCGTCGCGGCTCTGTCCGAGGGCGGCTCGGTGAGGGTCGGCGTTGCCGGCCCCGTGGGTGGCGGCGGTGGGGGCCCCGCGCGTGGCAAGGTCGCCTTCCTCTTCCCCGGCCAGGGCAGCCAGCGACCCGGCATGCTCGCCGACCTCTTCGTCCACCTCCCCGAGCTGCGGCACTACCTGGACCTCGGCCGCACCCACGCCGACACCGTCCACCCGCCGGCCGCCTTCGACGACGCGGCCCGTGAACGCCGCCGGGCCGCCCTCACCGACACCCGGACCGCGCAGCCCGCCCTCGGTATCACGGGCCTGGCCGCCCACGCCTTCCTCACCTCGGCCGGCATCCATCCCGACCAGGCCGCCGGGCACAGCTACGGCGAGCTGGTCGCCCTCGCCGCGGCCGGCGCCCTCGATCCCGGGACCCTGCTGGAGCTGAGCGGCGAGCGGGCCGGCGCGATCCTGGCGGCGGCCGGCGACGACCCGGGCACCATGGCCGCCGTCGGCGCCGCCGCCGAGACCGTCGTACGCACCCTGCACACGACCGGAGCGCCGGCCTCGGTGGTGGTCGCCAACCTCAACTCACCGGAGCAGACGGTCATTTCGGGGCCGACGGCGGACATCGAGACGGCCGTGGGCCTGCTGCGCGCGGCCGGGCTCGGGGCGCGGCGCATCCCCGTGGCCTGCGCCTTCCACAGCCCGCTCGTGGCAGCGGCGGGGGAACGGTTCGGCAAGGTCCTCGCGGACAAGACGGTACGGGCGCCCGAGTTCCCTGTCTGGGCCAACCGCACCGCCGCGCCCTACCCGCCGGACCCCGACGCGGTGCGCGCCGGACTCGCCGCCCAGATCGGTGCCCCGGTCGCCTTCGCCGCCCAGATCGAGGCGATGTACGAGGCCGGTGCGCGCGTCTTCGTCGAGGCGGGCCCCGGCACGGTCCTCACCCGGCTGGTCGGACGGATACTCGGGGACCGCCCGCACCACACGGTCGCCTGCGAGCCGGACCCCGACAGCGGCCTGCGCGGCTGGCTCGACGCCCTTGCCCGACTCGCCGTCGTCGGGCAGCCCGTACGCACCGCCTGGCTCCTGCGGGGCCGGGACGCCGTCGACGCGCTGCGCACCCCGGCGCCGCCGCGGCCCGGCTGGACCGTCGACGGACACCTCGTCCGCACCGCCGACGGAGCACTCCTGCCCGGTGCGCTCGCACCGGCCCGACGAGTCGTGGAGACGACCGTGACCACCGACCAGCCGCACGGCGCCCCGGCCGACCGGGACGCGCTCATCTCCGAATTCCTGCGCACCAGCCGGGAGATGATCGCCGCGCAGCGTGATGTCCTGCTCACCTACTTCGGCGCCACGCCCGGCGCCACACCGCCGTCGCCCGCCGCGCCCGTGCCGCCCCCGCAGACTGCGGCTCCTGAACTTCCCTCCCAGGAAACACAGTTGCTGGTCGGGCCGGACAACATGCAGCCGGCGGACGCCGTGCAGCCGGCGGACGACGTCGCGCGAGTCGTCCTGGAGATCATCAGCGAACGCACCGGCTACCCCGTCGACATGATCGAGCCCGACCTCGACCTGGAGGCGGACCTCAGCATCGACTCCATCAAACGGGCCGAGATCGCCGGCGAACTCGCCAGGCGCCTGGGCATCGCCGGCGGCGCCGAGGTACTCGCCGACGCCGAACTGGAGGAGCTGGCCAAGGCGCGTACGGCAGCGGCGGTGACGGGCTGGCTCACGGCGCGGGTGGGCGGGCAGACCGGCGACGGGGGCGGGGGACCCGGTGCGCGGGTCGGGCCGTCGGACCAGGGCGTGGGGAGCGGGCGGACCGAGTCGTCGCCCGCCCCGGTCCCCGGTGTGGCGCCCCAGCGGAGTGAGGTGCGGCCCGTGCCCCTTGCGGAGCCGGACGCCGAGGCCGGTCAGCACACCGCCCTGTCCGGCCGGCGGTTCGTGGTCCTCGGGGACGGTGAGGGTGTCGCGGCCGAGGTCGTGGCGCGGCTCGGGGCGCAGGGGGCGCAGGCCGTCACCCTCGGCCGGGGGCACCTCCTCACCGCCGCCGACGGCCCGGTCGACGGGGTCGTGTACCTGGGTGCGCTGCCCGGCCCGGACCTCCCCGTGCTGCCGGACGCCTTCCCGGTGTTCCGGGCGGCGCTCGGGCGCGGCCCCCGCCGGCTGCTGGCCGTCCGGGCCGCGGACCGCACGGGGGCGCTGCGGGCGGCCGGTCTGGACGGGCTGTTCCGCAGCGTCGCTCGCGAGTACCCGGACCTGCTCGCCCGGGTCGTCGCCGTGCAGGACACCGCCCCGGCGGCCGTCGCCGACGCCGTGCTCGCCGAGCTGCGCGCCCCCGAACCGGCCCCCGTCGTCCTGCGTACGGCGGCCGGGGCCCGGCAGGGGCTCGCGCTGGTGCCCGCACCGCTCGGTACGCTCGCCGCCACCGGCGCCGGACCCGCCGCGGACGGCGCCGCCGAAGCGGCCGCGCTCGGCCTCGACCAGGACTCCGTCGTGCTGCTCGTCGGCGGCGCCCGGGGCATCACCGCGAGGTTCGCCGCCACGCTGGCCGGCGCCTGCCGCTGCCGTATCGAGCTGCTGGGCCGTACTCCAGCGCCCACCGCGCCCGAGGACCCGCGCACCGCCGCGGCCCGTACCGCCGAGGAACTGCGTGCGGCGCTCGCCACCGGGTCCGGCGCGCTCGGCCCCGCCGCGATCAAACGGGACGCCGAACTGATCCTCGCCCAGCGGGAGATCACCACGACCCTCGCGGAACTCGGCGCGCTCGGCAGCGGGGCCCGCTACCGCTCGGTGGACTTCCGGGACCGGGACGCCGTCCTGCGGGCGGTCAAGGAGATCCACGCCGAACACGGCCGGCTCGACGGAGTCGTCTTCGCCGCAGGGGTGATCGAGGACCGGCTGATCGCCGACAAGACCCCCGAGTCCTTCCAGCGGGTGTACGGCACGAAGACGGCCGGGGCCGCCGCGCTGTTCGCCGCCCTGGACGACCTGCCCGGAGCGCCCGCGTTCACCGTGCTGTTCGGCAGCGTCGCCGCCGTCCTCGGCAACCGTGGCCAGGCCGACTACGCCGCCGCCAACGACGCCCTGGAAGCACTCGGCGCGGACCGGGCCGACCGGACCGGCGCCCGCACGCTGACCGTGCACTGGGGGCCCTGGGCGCCGTACGGTACGCACGGCGGCATGGTCGGCGCGGAACTCGCCCGCGAGTACGCCCGGCGCGGCATCGAGCTGATCGACCCGGACGAGGGCACCGCGGCCCTGCTGCGGGAACTCGCCTGGGGCGAACCGTCGGCCCGTGCCGTCGTCTACACCGCCTCGGGCTGGTGACATGACGCGACGTCAGGAACCCGTCGCGGTGGTCGGGATGGCGGTGCTGCTGCCCGGTGCCCGCGACCTCGACACCTACTGGCGCAACCTGCGCGACGGCGTCGACGCGATCCGCGACGTCCCCGCGGACCGGTGGGACGCCGCCCACTACCGGCCCGGCTCGGCCGCCGGGCCCGCCGTCGCCGGCGAGGTGTACTGCCGGCGCGGCGGCTTCGTGGACGGCCTGGCCGAGGTGGACGTCACCCGGTACGGCATCATGCCCGCCTCGGTGCCCGGCACCGAGCCCGACCAGCTGATCGCCCTCGACGTGGCCGCCGCCGCGATCGCCGACGCGGGCGGCGAGGACCGGCTCCCCGCCCGGGACAGGATCGGCGTGGCCCTGGGGCGCGGCGGATACCTCACCCCGGGCCTCGCCCGTCTGGACCAACGGGTCCGTACGGCCGGGCAACTCACCCGCACCCTGGGCGAGTTGTTACCGGAGCTCTCCGCCGCCCAGGTGGAGCGGATCCGCACGGCGTTCACGGAACGACTCGGCCCCGACAGCCCGGAGGCCGCGATCGGGCTGGTCCCCAATCTCGCCGCCTCCCGCATCGCCAACCGCCTCGACCTGCGTGGCCCCGCCTACACCGTGGACGCGGCCTGCGCCTCCTCCCTGGTCGCCGTGGACCACGCGGTCACCGAACTCGGCACCGGCCGCTGCGACCTGATGCTGGCGGGGGGAGTGCACCACTGCCACGACATCACCCTCTGGAGCGTCTTCGCCCAGCTGCGCGCGCTGTCCCCGAGCCAGCGGATCCGCCCCTTCCACCGCGACGCCGACGGCATCCTGATCGGTGAGGGCACCGGCGTCGTCGTACTGAAGCGGCTCGCGGACGCCGAACGCGACGGCGACCGCGTGTACGCGGTGATCCGTGGTACGGGCGTGGCCAGCGACGGCCGTACGGCCGGGCTCGTCTCACCCGACCCGGGCGGCCAGGCCAGAGCCGTGCGGCAGGCCTGGCGGGCCGCCGGACTCGACCCCGCCGCACCCGACGCCCTCGGCCTGCTGGAGGCGCACGGCACCGCCACCCCCGCCGGCGACGCGGCGGAACTCGCCACGCTGGCCGAGGTGTTCGGACCCCCCTCGGCCCGTGAGGGCGACGGTGGGCGCCCGGTCATCGGCTCGGTGAAGTCGATGATCGGCCACACCATGCCGGCCGCCGGGGTCGCCGGCCTGGTCAAGGCCGCCCTCGCCCTCCACCACGGCACCCTCCTGCCCACCCTGCACTGCGACGCCCCCCGCCCCGCGCTCGCCGCCACCCGCTTCCGCCCCCTGGACCGGGCTCGGCCCTGGGAGACCGACGCCCGGCAGCCGGCCCGCCGAGCCGCCGTGAACGCCTTCGGCTTCGGCGGAATCAACGCCCATGTGGTGCTGGAGGAGGCACGGGGGGAGACGAGGGGCACAGGCCGCACGGGGCTGTCGGGGGGGTTGGTTGCGGTGGGGGCGGTGTCGGCTGGTTCGGGGTCGGTGGGGATGGTGCCTGCGGGTTCGGTTTCGGCGGGGGCGGGGCCTGGAGGTTCGGTTTCGGCGGGGGCCACTTGTTCTCGTCCGGGGACCGCGGAGGCGGCGCCCGTCGTGCGCGCCGCGGCCGGTGCCGCCCAGGTCGCCGAGCCCGAGCGGATCCTGTTGCTCGCCGCCGACAGCGTCGCGGATCTCGCCGACCTGCTCGGCGCCGACGACTCGGCCGTCCTCGGCGCCGGTCTGGCCCCGGCCCGGCCGCACCCCGACGCCGGCCCCGTCCGGCTCGGGGTCGTCGCCCCGACCGCCAGACGGCTCGCCCTGGCCCGGCGCGCGGTCGCCAAGGGCCGTGCCTGGCAGGGCCGTAGCGACGTCTGGTTCCGGCCGGGACCGCTGCTGGGGCGGGCCGGCGGCCGGCTCGCGTTCGTCTTCCCCGGCCTGGAAGGCGACTTCGCGCCCCGCACCGACGACATCGCCGCCCACTTCGGCCTCACCCCACCGCCCGGCACGGACGTCCGGGTCGGCGACGTCGGGCGGCACGGCTTCGGGGTCGTCGGTGTGGGCCGCCTGCTGGACCAGGCCCTGCGCCTCATGGGTGTCGTACCGGACGCGGTCGCCGGGCACAGCGTCGGCGAGTGGACGGCCATGGCGGCGGCCGGGCTCTACTCCGCCGACCAGGTGGACGCGTTCATGGGCGAGTTCGACCCGGACGCGGTCACTGTTCCCGGTCTCGCCTTCGCCGCCCTGGGCGCCTCCGCCGCACAGGTCCGCGGCGCGCTCGCCGAGTCCTGGACGGACTCGGGGATCGTGCTCTCCCACGACAACGCGCCCCGCCAGTCCATGGTCTGCGGGCCCGGGACGGCGGTCGAGGACTTCGTGCGGTCCCTGCGCGCGCAGGGGGTGATCTGCCAGGTGCTGCCCTTCCGCTCCGGGTTCCACACACCGATGCTGGAGCCGTACCTCGCCCCCATCAAGGAGGCCGCCGACCGCTTCCGGCTGCACCCGCCGACCGTGCCGGTGTGGTCCGGGACGACTGCCGCGCCCTTCCCGCAGGCGGAAGCGGAGGTGCGCGCGCTGTTCGTACGGCACCTGGTGGAACCCGTCCGCTTCCGCGAGCTGACCGACGCCCTCCACGCCGCCGGGCACCGCGTCTTCGTCCAGGCGGGCCCCGGCCGCCTCACCTCCCTGATCGACGACACCCTCGGCGACCGCGACCACCTGGCCGTCGCCGCCAACACATCCGAACGCAGCGGCATGTCCCAACTGCGCCGTGTCGCAACGGCGTTGTGGGCGGCCGGTGCGCCCGTGGCACCGGCGATGCCACCGCGCCCCGCGAGGGCGTCCGCCGTGCGGCCCGTACCGCCGCTCCATCCGGAAGCGTCCGTGCCGACGACGGCCCCGCCCGTCCCTGCGGAAGCGTCCGCCCCGTCGGCGTTGCCGGCCCGTACCGCAGCGCCTCGGACGGCACACCGCCGCCCGGCCGTCCGGCTCGGCCTCGGAAGCGCCCTGGTCTCGTTGGAGGGACCAGTACTCGACACACTCCGCGCGGAACTGCGGGCACGGCCGCTCACCGCGCCTGCTCCGACCCCGTCTGACACGCACCCCATGACCCCAAGCCCCACGAGTGATCCCGGCCTCGGGGAACTCGACGGCCTCGCCGCGCGCCACCCGGCCGCCGCCGAGCTGGTCGCTCTGCTGCGGGACACCGCGGACACGGCGGCGCAGCTGATCAGCGCAGCCCGCCGCACGCCCTCCGGCGTCGCCCCGGCGCACGCCGGCCCTTCCCCCCTCGGCCCGAGCCGCGCCACCCCCGCGCCCACCCCGACCACGACCACCGTCCACGTGTCCCCGGACGCCATGCCCCACCTCCTGGACCACTGCTTCTTCCCGCAACGCCCCGGCTGGCCGGACGTCGAGGACCGTTGGCCGGTGGTCCCCGCCACCACGATCGTGCGGCACATGATGGACGCCGCGGAGGCGGCGGTCCCCGGCCTGCGGGCGATCGCCGTGCACGAGGCCCGTTTCGACCGCTGGCTCACCGCCACACCCCCCGTCGACGTACCGGTCACCGTCACCCCGTCCCCGGAACCCCCCGACCGTGCGACCGTAACCCCGTTCCCGGGCTCCCCGCACCGCGCCACCGCCACCCCTTCCCCAGGCGCCCCGGACGGCGCGCCCTCCGGCCACCCGCACCCCGCGACCGCCACCCCCTCCCCAAGCCACACGAACAGCAGCACCGCCACCCCAGCCCCGGGCCCCCCGAACAGCACCACCGCCACCCCAACTCCCGCCCCTCCCCACCGAGTCACCGTCGCCTTCGGTCCCACGGCGCGAGCCGTCGTCGAGCTCGCCGGCGACCATCCCGCACCGCCCGCACCCAGCCCCCTGCCGGCCGCCCCCGAGCGCCGCCCGGAGCACACCGCGGCCCAGATCTACCGGGAGCGGTGGATGTTCCACGGTCCCGGATTCCAGGGCCTCACCGACCTCACCGCGGTCGGTGAGCGGCACGTCCGCGGAGTGATCACCGCGCCCTCCGCCCCCGGTGCCCTGCTCGACAACGTGGGCCAGCTCCTCGGGTACTGGATCATGGCGACCCACACCGAGCGGACCGTCGTCTTCCCCGTGCGGATGCGGCACATGCGGTTCCACGGACCGCACCCGGCACCCGGCACCGAGGTCGGCTGCGTGCTGCGGATCACCTCCCTCACGGACACCGTCCTGGAGGCCGACGCGGAGCTCACCGTCGGTGGCCGGGTGTGGGCCGTGATCAGCGGCTGGCAGGACCGTCGCTTCGACAACGACCCGAGCACCCGGCCCGTTGAACGCTTCCCCGAGCGCCACACCCTGTCCGCAGCCATGCCCGGCGGCTGGGCTCTCGTGCACGAACGCTGGCCGGACCTCGCCTCACGCGAGCTGATCATGCGCAACACGCTCGGCGGCGGCGAACGGGCCGAGTACGCCGCGCGGCCCCCGCGCGGCCGCCGGCAGTGGCTGCTCGGCCGCATCGCGGTCAAGGACGCCGTACGGCAGTGGCTCTGGCGGCACGGCGAAGGCCCCGTCTTCCCGGCGGAACTGCGCGTGCACAACGACGAGTTGGGCCGCCCGTACGTCACCGGTGTGCACGGCCGCGCCCTGCCCCCGCTGGACGTCTCGCTCGCCCACCGAGCCGAGGCGGGCGTGGCGATCGTCCGGCCGCACAGCCCGCTGCCCGGTCCCGGCATCGACATCGAAGAGGTCACCGAGCGCGATCCGGCGACCCTCGCCACCGCGCTCGGCCCGGCCGAACTGCGCCTGCTTCGCGCCCGCTCGGGGGACGGCCCCGCCCCGGCGGCGGTGTGGTTCACCCGCTTCTGGGCCGCCAAGGAGGCCGTCGCCAAGGCCGAGGGCGTCGGATTCGGCGGCCGGCCACGGGACTTCGCGGTGCTGGAGACCTCCCCGGACGGCGACCGGCTCCTGGTGTCCGGGCGCCTGGAACGCCTCTACACCGTGCACTGCGCGTCCGTGGCCAATCCGCCCGCCCTGCCGCACCGCGCCTACGTGGTGGCCTGGACGCCCGGCCCCGGAGCCGACGACGGACCAACCGACGAAACCCCCCACCAGGCAGCCGAGGAGCATCCCCGATGAACCCCACCCAACCGGCCCCGATGAACCCCACCCAACCGGCCCCGACGAACCCCGCCCACCCGGCCCCGCCGCAGCCCACCACCGACGCCGTGCTCGCCGACGTCACCGGCATGCTCCGCACCGTGCTGGCCGAGCACGGAGACGACGACGTGGTGATCGGCCTGTCCACCACCTTCAACCGCGACCTGGAACTGGAGAGCATCGACCTCGTCACCCTGGCCGGCCTGCTGGAGGAGCGGTACGGGCAGCGCGTCAACCTCGCCGAGTTCCTGGCCGGCATGGAGTTCGACGAGATCATCGAGCTGACCGTGGGCCGTCTCGTGGAGTACGTGGTGTGGAGCCTGAAGACCACGCAGGCGGGCTGAGCGGTGGCGATGGTCGACGCAGGCGGCATCCGGCTGCACGTCCAGCGCATGGCCCCCGCCGGCGACGTCATCCCGCGCGCCACCGTCGTCCTGGTACACGGCCTGCTCACCGACAGCCTCGCCAGCTACTACTTCACCGTCGCGCCGGCCTTCGCCGCGGCCGGACTCGACGTCGTCATGTACGACCTGCGCGGGCACGGCCGCAGCGAGCGCCCGTCGCGGGGCTACACCCTCGACCACAACATCGACGACCTGGAGGCCCTGCTCGACCGGCTGGCCGTCACCGGCCCCGTCCACCTGGTCGGCAACTCCTACGGCGGCACCATCGCCTTCGGCTTCGCCGCCCGGCACCCCGAGCGCGCGGCCGGCCTGACGCTGATCGAGTCCGAGCCCGCGACGGCGGCGTGGGCGGCGAAGCTCGGCCGCATCCTCGACCGGGTCATGACCGAACTCGCGCACAACGAGCCCGACGCCCTCGCCTGGATCACCGCCCACCGGGGCCACAACACCGCCCGGCTGGCCAGGGGCGCGGCCCGGCTCGCCCGCGAGACCACCCTCGGCCGGGACATTCCCGCCAGCCGCGTCCTGACCGAGGACGCCATCAGGGCCGTACGCTGCCCGGTCCTCGGGGTGTACGGCGGCGAGTCGGACCTCGCCGATCTGGTGCCCCTGATGCGGGCGCTGCTGACGGACTACCGGGCGGTCGTCCTGCCGGGGCACGAGCACTCGGTGCTGGTGGAGGCGCCCTCGGCCGTCGGCGGACACATCCTGGATCTGATCCGCGCCGGGGCGGGTGTCGGATGAGCACCTTCCTCTTCGTCGTGCCGCCGCTGACCGGCCACGTCAACCCGGCCGTGGGTGTGGCCGCCCGGCTCGCCGGGCGCGGGCACCGGGTGGCCTGGGTGTGCCCCGACCCGGCGCTGGTGCGGCGGCTCGCCGGGGCGGACACCGAGGTGTTCGGGTGCGCGGGCCCCGTGCCGGGCGCCGGGGGCGTCGTACGACCGCCGGACCTGCGGGGTGCGGAGGCACTGAGGTTCCTGTGGGAGGGGTACCTGCTGCCGCTCGCCGACGCCATGGCACCCGGTGTCCGCGCGGCGGCCGGGACGCTCCGCCCGGACGTGGTCGTGGCCGACCAACAGGCCTTCGCCGGCGCCCTGGTGGCGGAACGCCTGGGGCTGCCGTGGGCCACCTCGGCCACCACCTCGGTGGAGTTCACCGGCGCCTACGACGGCCTCCCGAAGGTCGCCGAGTGGCTGCGGCACCGCCTCGCGGAACTGCGCGCCCGCATCGGCGACCGGTCCGGCACCGCCGATCCACGGTCATCGCCGCATCTCCTGCTGATCTTCAGCACCCCCGAACTCATCGGACCCCAGGCACCCTTGGCGCCCCACATCCACTACGTCGGCCCCTCACTCGCCGGCCGCCCGGCGGGTCCCGGCTTCCCATGGGAACGACTGTGCCACGCCCGGGCCAAGGTCCTGGTGACCCTGGGCACGGCGAACGCCGACGCGAGCGGCCGGTTCCTCGCCGAATGCCTCACCGCGTTGCGGCAACGCGCCGATCGCGTCCAGGCGGTGATCGCCGACCCGGGCGGCGTCCTCGCCGTGCCGCCCGACGACAAGGACGCCCTCGTCCTCGCTGCCGTGCCCCAACTCCCGCTGCTGTCACGGATGGACGCCGTCGTCTGCCACGCGGGACACAACACCGTGTGCGAGGCACTGTGGCACGGCGTCCCGCTCGTCGTCGCGCCGATCCGTGACGATCAGCCCGTGGTGGCCGGGCAGGTCGTGGACGCCGGCGCCGGCGTCCGCCTCCGCTTCGGCCGGGTCCGCGCGGACCGGCTGGGCGCGGCGCTCGACACCGTCCTCACCGACCCCGCCCACCGGGCCGCCGCCGCCCGGATCCGCGCCGCGTTCCGCGCGGCGGGCGGCGCCCAGGCCGCGGCGGCCCACCTCGAGCGACTCGCAGCGGAGGCCCGATGAGCGACCACGACGACAGGAAATCCCGGATCACCGCCCTGCGCCCCGCCTACCGGAAGGACCTGGCCGCGGGAACCGGCCGCTTCTTCGCAGCCCGGCGCGAGACGTGCCCCTGGTGCGGTTCGGACCGGCTCGCCACCCGCCTGCGCACCACCGACCTGCTCCAGCACAAACCCGGCCGCTTCACCCTCGACCAGTGCGCCGACTGCAGCCATACCTTCCAGAACCCCCAACTGAACGAGGAGGGCTTGGAGTTCTACTACCGGGACTTCTACGACGGCCTCGGTGAGCAGCGCATGAGCGGCACCTTCGGCGGCCGTGGCGCCATGTACCGGGGCCGCGCCGAGGCGATGCTGCCGTACGACCCCGCCCCGAAGACCTGGCTGGACGTCGGTACCGGCCACGGCCACTTCTGCGGGAGCGCCCGCACCGTCCTGCCCGGCACCTCCTTCGACGGGCTCGACTTCACCGACGGCGTCGAACTCGCCGCCCGCGAGGGCCGAGTGGACCACGCCTACCGCGGCGCCTTCCCGGACCTCGCCCCCGAACTCGCGGCCCGCTACGACGTGGTGAGCATGTTCCACTACCTGGAGCACAGCACCGACCCCGACCGTGAACTGCGAGCCGCCCACGAGGCCGTACGCCCCGGCGGTCACCTCCTCATCGAGGTGCCGGACCCCGAGAGCCGTTACGCCCGGTTGCTCGGCCGCTGGTGGCTGCCCTGGCTGCAGCCGCAACACCTGCACCTCCTGCCCGTGGCGGGCCTGAGGCGGCGGCTGACCGAGCTGGGCTTCACGGTGGTCGCCGAGCAGCACGCCGAGGCGCACGACCCGGTCGACCTGCTCGCCGCCGTCTGGCTGGCCCTGGACCACACCGCCCCGCGCGAGGACGCCCCCTGGCTGCCCGAGCCACCCGGCGCCCTGCGCCGTGCCGCGCGCGCCACCCTGCTCCTTGCCGGGGTGCCCGCGCTCCTCACCGCGACGCTCCTCGACCGTTTCGCGATACGCGCGCTGTCCCACCGCCTCGGCCTGTCCAACGCCTACCGCCTGGTGGCCCGCCGGAACTGACCATGGCACCGGTGCCTCGAAGGGCAGCTCGTGAACGGCCGAGTCGGCGGGTGCGTGGGAAAGCCGGGTTCACAGCACCTTCGCGCGGATCAGCGCCGACAACAGCAGGGAGCCCGGCAGCAGCGGCACCCAGTCGGTCAGCACCCGGTACCCGATGACCGCCGCGGCGGCCGGTGCAGGCGGGGAACCGAAGGCGACCAGCGTCCACACCAGCGCCGCGTCCACCGCGAGCCCGCCCGGCGCCGGGACCGCCCCGACCGCCGTGCCCGCCGCGAGGTAGGCGAGCACCACGTGCGCCCAGGGCAGCTCCAGTCCGAGCGCGGCACCGACACAGGCGAGGGCGGTGCCCTGCACCAGCGGCATCGCGACCGCCCCGCCCCACAGGGCGGCCACCCGGGAGGGCCGGGCGTGCACCTCCCGCGCGTCGGCGAGGGCGGAGCGCAGCAGCCCGGTCATCGGCCGCCGGAGCGGCCGTACGACCGTCACCAGCACCACCGCCACCGCGACGGCCGCGCCCACGACGCAGAGGCCCGGCACCACCATCCGTCCGTCCGGAACCAGCTCACCGAGGCGCCGCCGGGCCGGTGACGCCACCAGGAACACCACCAGCACCACGGTCTTCGCGCCGGACTTCGCCAGCGAGTACAGCCCGATCGACGCGGTGGCCCGGGCGGGCGGCACCCCGCGGCCCCGCAGGAAGCGCAGGGTGACGGCATGGGCGCCGAGCCCGCCCGGCAGCACGTGGTTCGCGGCGCCGGCCGCGAACTGCGAGGCCAGCAGCAGCCCCGGCGGCACCCGGTCGGGCAGGGCGCCCTGCCGGACGCACGAGGCCGCCACACAGTTCAGGCCGGTGAAGCCGGCCCCGGCCAGCAGCCACCACGGGTCGGCCGCCACGAGCCGCCGGACGCCCTCGTACATCACAGGGCGGTTGGCGACGGCCCAGCCGGCGGCCAGCAGCAGGGGGGCCACGCACAGGACCAGCCGTACGGGCGTGGCCGCCAGGAGGGACGGGGGCCGGGCGGCGGCCTGCGGCCCGGCGGACGGCGGGTCAGCGGACCCGGCGGGCGGGGGAGCCGCCGTCCGGGAGCACGGCGGAGAGGAGAGCGAGGGTGACGGGGACGGGGACAGTGAGGACACGGGGACGTCGTCCTTCCGCAGCGGGTCCCGCGGCGGGGACCTGGGGGAGGCGGGTCGGGCGAAACCGCGGGGAGCCTTCCCCACCCGTGTGACGCCGGGATGTCCGAAAACCGAAGGGGTGAGGGCGGGACGGTGCCGCCGGGCGAGCGCGCGCGGGCCGCCGTTCACCGCCGACCAGGTAGCCTTCCCTTGGGGCGCGCTTTACATACGGCACCCCGGAAGACAGGGACGGCGACAGGGGAGGAACCGGCGGTGCACGTCCAGGAATGGCTCGACACGGTGCCCGCGGCCGCCGTCTACGCCGTGGTGGCCCTGGTGATCGGTCTGGAGAGCCTGGGCATCCCGCTGCCGGGCGAGATCGTCCTGGTCTCCGCGGCGCTGATGTCCTCCCAGCACTCCGGCATCAATCCGGTCGTCCTCGGCGCCTGTGCGACCGCCGGCGCCGTGATCGGCGACTCCATCGGCTACGCGATCGGCCGCCAGGGCGGCCGCCCGCTGCTGGCCTGGCTCGGCAGGAAGTTCCCGGGACACTTCAGCGGTGGCCACGTGGCCACCGCCGAGCGGTCCTTCGAGAAGTGGGGCATGTGGGCCGTCTTCTTCGGCCGTTTCATCGCCCTCCTGCGCATTTTCGCGGGCCCGCTCGCGGGTGTCCTCCACATGCCGTACTGGAAGTTCCTGATCGCCAACGTCCTCGGCGGCATCTGCTGGGCGGGCGGCACGACGGCCGCCGTCTACTACGTCGGCGTGGTCGCCGAGGGCTGGCTCAAGAAGTTTTCCTACGTCGGCCTGGCGGCGGCGGTGGTGCTCGGCCTCGCCACCATGCTGATCATCAAGCGCAAGGCGAAGAAGGCCCAGCCGGCGGAACGAGAGGCAGAGCCCGTGAACGCCGGCGAGTGACCTCGCCGAACCGGCCTACTCGTGCACCCCGCGATGCGCCTTCGCCAAGTCCGCGTACATCGTGCCGTTCAGGGTGACCCCCTGCCGCTCCTCCTCGCTGAGCTCCCGCCTCACCTTCGCCGGCACCCCGGCCACGAGCGACCCCGGCGGCACCACCATCCCCTGCGGCACCAGAGCCTGAGCCGCGACCAGCGACCCCGCCCCGATCACGGCCCCGTTCAGCACGGTCGCCCCCATCCCGATGAGGCAGTCGTCCCCCACGGTCGCCCCGTGCACAACCGCGTTGTGCCCGATGGACACCCGTTCGCCCACGCTCACGGGAAAACCGGGGTCCGCGTGCAGGGTGACGTTGTCCTGCACATTCGCCTGCGCACCCACGGTGATCTTCTCGACGTCCCCGCGGACCACAGCGCCGTACCAGACGCTGGCGCCCGCGTGCAGTGTGACGTCCCCGATCACGGAAGCCGTCGGCGCCACGAACGCCTCCTGGTCGACCCGGGGCTCCTTGCCCCCGATGCCCACGATCAGCGCCTGCTGCGTCATCACCGTCTCCTCGCATCCGTAAGTACCCCGCACGGTACGACACGGCGTGGGGCAAAGATCACAGCAGCCCACCCTCTCGCCGAAGGCAACCGCTGAGTAACGTGACCCCGTGCCGAAGCGCAAGAACACGTTCTCATCCTGGAGGCAGGGCCTCGCCCAGCGGGCCGTACACGCGGCCTGGGCCTGGGCCCAGCGCACCGGCTCCGTCACCGCCGACCATCCCGGCCGTCTGAACTTCGGCTCGATCGGCGAAGCCACCCGGCTCGCCTTCCCGCTCGGCACCGTCTTCGGCGAACCCTGGATCCACCTCGGCTCGCACTGCATCATCGCCGAGCAGGTCACCCTGACCGCCGGCCTGATGCCGGACCTGGACCTCGGTCCGGACCCGATCCTGCGCATCGGCGACGGGGTGGTCCTCGGCCGCGGCAGCCACGTCATCGCGGACACCACGGTCACCATCGGCAGCGACTGCTACTTCGGCCCGTACGTCTACGTCACCTCCACCAACCACTCCTACGACGACCCGCACGAGCCCATCGGCCGGCAGTGGCCGCGCATGGAGCCCGTGGAGATCGGCCCGGGCTGCTGGATCGGCACCGGCGCGGTGATCCTGCCGGGCGCGCGGATCGGCCGGAACGTGGTCGTCGCGGCCGGTGCCGTGGTCCGCGGCCGGGTGCCCGATCACGCCGTGGTGGCCGGGGCACCGGCCCGGGTCGTCCGCCGCTGGACCCCCGAGGACGGCTGGCAGCCCCCACTCAGAACCCCGGCGCCGGTGCCGATCCCGGACGGGATGACACCGGAGCAACTGCGCGCGCTTGCGGAGCTGGACGAGGACGACGTGGCCCGCCTCGCGGAGCTGGAGCCCGAAGGCTGATTCGGCCGGGAGTTGAGGCCGGCCCAGCCGCAACTGGAGACCGGAGGCCGGCTTGGCCGCGCCTTGAAACCGGAGGCCGGCTCAGCCGGTTGCCAGGAGTAGCGTGCCGAGGAGGGCCAGGCCCGCGCCGGCCGCCTGGATCGCGCGCAGCCGCTCGCTGAGGAAGCCGCGGGCCGCCAGCGCGGTCACCACCGGGTAGAGCGAGGCGAGGACGGCCGCCACGGTGACGGGGCCGTGCTGGGCGGCGATCGCGTAGGTGCCGTTGGCGGCCACGTCGGCGAGTCCGACGAAGGCCAGCGCGGGCAGCGAGGCCCAGGGGAAGCCGCCCTCCGGCAGGGCCCGGCCGCCGCGCCGGACGGAGACGGCGAGCGCGGCCCCGCCGACCGCGACGTTCGTCAGCCGCTGCACGAACAGGGCGAGGAACAGGCCCGTGAGGGTGGTCGAGGCCTCCGTGATCAGGGCGAAGACCGTGCCGAATCCCAGTGCCGCGACCAGCGTGAGCAGGATCGTCCGCCGCTGTACGGGCGCGCCGCGCAGCTGAGGGCCGCCCGCGAGGACCACACCCGTGACGGCGACCGCGATGCCGGCGACCTGGAGCAGCCCGGGCCGCTCGCCGAGCACGAGGCCCACGCCGACCGGCACGGCCACACTCAGCGTCGCGAGCGGCGAGACGACCCCCATGGGCCCGAGTGCGAGGGCCTGGTAGAAGGAGAGCAGGGCCACCGGACCCACCAGCCCCGCTGCGCATGCGAACCACAGACGGGGCCCGGCCTCGCTCCACCCGCCGGTCGCCACGACGATCGCGCCCAGCACGGCCGCCGCGATGGCCTGCGAGACGACCACGACCGTCAGGGCGGGCGTACGCCGGGTCAGCAGTCCGCCGCCGAAGTCGGCCAGCCCCCACAGGAGGCTGGTGGTCAGGGCGAAGAATGCTGTCACGGCCGGCCTCGCAGTACAGTTCGGTGAACGATCAGGTGCACGCCACCGTAGTTCAGTCAAGTGAACTCCGTCATCCCATATATTTAACCTCCATCGATGGACGTGATGTGTCGGACCTCGACCTGCTGACCCAGTCCCTGGCGCGCAACGTCAAGCGCTGGCGCACCGAGCGCGGCTTCACCCTGGACGCGCTCGCCGCCCGCGCGGGAGTCAGCCGCGGCATGCTGATCCAGATCGAGCAGGCCCGGACGAACCCCAGCATCGGCACGGTCGTCAAGATCGGCGACGCCCTCGGCATCAGCATCACCACCCTGCTCGACTACGAACAGGGCCCCACCGTCCGCATCGTCCCCGCCGAGCAGGCCGTGCGCCTGTGGCACACCGACGCCGGCAGCTACAACCGCCTCCTCGCGGGCACGGAGGCCCCCGGCCCGCTGGAGATGTGGGACTGGCGGCTGATGCCCGGCGAGCAGAGCCCCTCCGAGCCGCATCCGGCGGGCACGGTGGAACTCGTCCACGTCACCGCCGGCGAACTGACCCTCACCGTGGACGGAGTCAAGCACCTGGTGCCGACCGGCGCGAGCGCCACGTTCGAGGCGAGCACGTCGCACACGTACGGCAACGAGGGCGACGTCCCGATGGAGATGGTGATGGCCGTCTCCGTGCCGCCCGTGCGCTGAACCGCCGTCCGTGCGCTGAACCGTGCCGCGGCGGGCTGTTAGCGTGCGGCCATGCGCGCACCCATCGGAGACTTCGAGACCGCCATCCCCGTCCCGGACTGCCGTCAGGAGCTGATCACCCCGGTCGCCGACGCCGTACGCCACTGGCGGGGCGCGGTCCCCGCCGACCGCATCCTCTATGTGGAGACCGACCCGCAGTGGGCGGACACCGCCGCCTTCGTGGAGCACTACGGCCGCGATCTGCTGGAACAGTCCGCGAACTGCGTGGTCGTCGCGGGCAAGCGGGGCGGCGAGAGCACCCTCGCCGCGTGCGTGGTGCTCTCCACCACCCGGGTCGACGTCAACGGCGTCGTCCGCCGCCAACTCGGCGCACGCAAGGCCTCGTTCGCCTCGATGGAGACGGCGATCGGCGAGACCGGCATGGAGTACGGCGGCATCACCCCGCTCGGACTGCCGGCGGGCTGGCCGGTGCTGATCGACTCGGCCGTGGCCGACCTGCCCTACGTGCTCGTCGGCAGCGGACGCCGGCGCGGCAAGCTGCTGGTGCCCGGCAAGGCCCTCGCGGAACTGCCGGGCGCGGTGGTGCTGGAGGGCCTCGGGGTCGCCTGAGGCCGGTGACTGGCGGATCTGTTCCACCGGCCCCGGCGAGAACCGGAGGTCAGGACCGGGCGGGAACGGCCCCGGCCGGAACGGATCTGCCGATCACACCGTCAGGTGGTGAGCCAGGGCGAGATGCGGGTCCGTCTCGCCCGGCACCGGCGCGGGGTCGGCGTGCACCAGGGCGGCCGTCAGCCTCGGTACGGCGTGCAGCAGGGCGTGTTCGGCCTCGACGGCGATCGCGTGCGCCTGCCGCAGCGTCGCCTCGCCGTCCACCACCACCGCGAGTTCGGCCCGCAGCCGGTGCCCGATCCACCGCAGCCGCAACTCACCCACCTCGCGCACGCCCGGCACCGCCCGCACCGCTCGCTCGGCCAGGTCCACCAGCGCCGGGTCGACGGCGTCCAGCATCCGCCGCACCACCTCGCGCGCCGCGTCCCGCAGCACCAGCACGATCGCGGCAGTGATCACCAGCCCGACGACCGGGTCGGCCAGGTGCAGGCCGAGGGCCGACCCCCCGGCGCCCACCAGCACGGCCAGCGAGGTGAAACCGTCGGTACGGGCATGCAGCCCGTCGGCGACGAGCGCGGCCGAACCGATCTCTCGGCCCACCCGGATCCGGTACCGCGCCACCCACTCGTTGCCCACGAACCCGACCAGCGCGGCCACCGCGACCGCCGGCAGATGCGTCACCGGGCGCGGATCGAGCAGCCGCCCCACGGCGGCCCACGCCGCGAAGGCCGCCGACGCGGCGATGGTCAGCACGATCACCAGCCCCGCGAGATCCTCCGCGCGCCCGTAGCCGTAGGTGAACCGCCGGCTCGCAGCCCGCCGGCCCAGGACGAAGGCGATCCCGAGGGGCACGGCGGTCAGGGCGTCGGCGGCGTTGTGCACGCTGTCCCCGAGCAGCGCCACCGACCCGGACACGGCCACCACGGCCGCCTGCGTCAGCGCGGTCGCCCCGAGGACTGCCAGCGAGACCCACAGCGCCCGCATCCCGCGCGCCGAGGCCTCCATGGCCGGGTCCAGCTTGTCGGCGGTGTCGTGGGAGTGCGGGGTGAGGAGGTGCACGAGACGGTGCCGCAGCCCGGAGCCGTGGGCGTGGCCGTCGTGGCGGTGTCCCTGCGTGTGGGCGTGCGTGTGCTCGCTGTGTCCGGGCGTGCCCCTCCCCGTCTCGTGCCCGTGCCGATGAGGGTGCCGGTCGTTCACGTGCGTCCCCTTCCGGTGTGCGGGAGTGGACGCGTGGCGCCCACGGGACCATTATGTGCGTATGAGCGCACGCATGCACCTGTCACCTGCACACCATGCGCACCCGCGTACCCCGGGCGAGGAGCAGTTCGCGCTCGCCGCCGAGCTGATGGCGCTGCTCGGCGACCGCACCCGCCTCACCCTGCTGCACGCCCTGGCGGCCGGCGAGGCCGACGTCACGACGCTCACCGAGGCGTGCGGCGCGGCCCGTCCCGCCGTCAGCCAGCACCTGGCCCGGCTGCGGCTCGCGGGCCTGGTGAAGACCCGCAAGGAGGGCCGCCGGGTGATCTACTCACTTCCGCACGGGCATCTGCGCCGCCTGGTGGAGGAGACCCTGAAGACGGCGGACCACCACCTCGCCGACCGGCACGCCGCACCTCAGTAGGCGACTGCCGTGCCGAGGTACTGCTCGGCGAAGGCCGCCGCCGCGGCCGGCGAGGTGAACAGCCGGCGCAGCCGGGCCAGCGTGGTGCCGGCGCGGAACGGGTCGTCCGACGCGACACCGTGGTAGATGTCCGAGAGCCACTGCGAGAACTCCTGGTAGTCCCACACCCGGCGCAGACACGCCGCCGAGTAGCCCTCCAGGCCGCCGCCGTCGCCCTTCGTGACGTATGCCGCGAGCGCGTCGCCGAGCAGGAAGGCGTCGTGCAGGGCGAGGTTCATGCCCTTCGCGGCGATGGGCGCGACCAGGTGACCGGCGTCGCCGGCCAGGAACAGCCGTCCGTGGGTGAGGGGTTCGACGACGTAGTGGTGCATGTCCAGGACGCGCTTCTCGATCAGCCGGCCTTCGGTGAGCGGTGGCGCACCAGCCGCGGCGAGCCGCTCGTGCAGCTCGCTCCAGACCCGGTCGTGCGACCAGTGCTCCGGGTCGTCGCCGGGCGGGCACTGCAGGTAGAAGCGGGTCACCTCGGGGCTGCGGGGCATCTGCCCGGCGAAACCGCGTGGGTGGACGCCGAACAGGACGCAGTCCGTGGACGGCGGCACCTCCGCGAGCAGCGCCAGCCAGCCGATGCCGTCGTCCCGCCGGGCGATCCGTCTGGCCTGCGCGGGTATCGCGTCCTGTGTCACCCCGCGCGCCCCGTCGCAGCCCGCGACGAAGTCGCAGCGCAGCAGCCGCCGTTCACCCGTCTCCGGGCACCGGTACGACACCGCCGGCCGGTCGGAGTCCAGGTCGTGCAGCCGTACGTCACGTACCCCGAAGCGGATGTCGCCGCCGCGTGCGTCGGCGTACTCCCGCACGAGGTCCGTCACGAGCAGCGGCTGCGGGTAGACGTAGTGGTGGCTGTTCGTCAGGTCGGCGTAGGGGAAGCGGTAGCGCTCGCCGCCGAAGCGGAACTCGCAGGAGTTGTGCGCTTCGGCCAGCTCGGGCAGCCGTCCGGTCAGTCCGCGCCGCCCGAGTTCGCGCACCTCCCACTCCTCGATGACACCGGCCCGGGGCCGCGTCTCGATGAACTGCCGGCTCTCGGTCTCCAGGACGACACAGTCGACGGAGGCGGCCCGCAGGATGTTGCCGATGGTGAGCCCGGCGGGCCCGGCGCCCACGACGACGACCGTACGGCGTTCGTCGGGCGCGGAGTTGAGGTGGGGGGACGGGAAGATCACCCCCGCATTATGACGGTGTCCCGTCAGCCGGGGGTCGGCTGACGGGACACCGTCACGGGGTGCGGGGTGGTCAGTGCGCCGGAGCGTCGGTGACCACGACCTCCTCGATGTCGCGCTCGATCTGCTCGGGCTTGGAGGCGGTCGCCTTGGCCCAGTAGTAGATGCCGAGCGAGAACACCGCGACGACCAGGATGTCCCACCACAGCGGCAGGTCACCGTTACCGCCGAAGGTGCTCAGGTAGGAGATCACGCCGATGCCCAGGAGGTAGGGCGGCAGCCACTGCGCGGCCTTGAAGTCCAGGCGCGGCGCGTTGGGCAGGTTCTTGCGGATCGCGTACCAGGCGTAGGAGCCGAGCAGCACGTAGCCGATGAGGATCGCGAAGCCCAGGCGCCACAGGGTGTCCCAGCCGGACCAGAAGATGATCAGGTTGGCGACCACGAAGGACAGCGGCGAGATGATCTTGCCGGCGGGCAGCCTGTACGGACGCTCGTGGTTCGGCAGCCGGTCGGCGAAGACGCCGTAGGCCAGCGGGGCGCCCGCGTACATCAGCACGCTCGCCGAGGTGATGAAGCTGACCAGGGTCTGCCAGCTCGGGAACGGCAGGAAGCAGATCACACCGGTGACGAACGAGATCGCCAGACCGAACCACGGCACGCCGCGGGTATCCGTCTTGGCGAACACCTTCGGGGCGTAGCCGTTCTTCGCCAGACCGTAGGAGATACGGGACGTGGCGGTGGTGTAGATCAGGCCGGTGCCGCCGGGGGAGATGATCGCGTCGGCGTACAGGACCCAGGCCAGCCAGCCCAGGCCGACCAGCGAGGCGAGACCCGCCCACGGGCCGCTGATGCCGGCGTAGGCCAGGTTCGCCCAGCCCTTCGCGAAGGAGGCGTGCGGCAGGGCGCCGATGAACACGACCTGGAGCAGGACGTAGATCACGGCACCGATGGCGACCGAACCGAGCGTCGCGCGGGGCAGGTCACGCTTCGGGTTGCGGCTCTCGCCGGCCAGCTGGATCGCCTGCTCGAAGCCGAGCAGGGCGAAGATGATGCCGCTGGAGCTGATCGCGGTGAGGACACCCTTGGCGCCCATCGGCGCGAAGCCCTCGGAGGTGAAGTTGGCCGGGTGGAAGTTGCCGATGGCGATGATGAAGATCGCCGCGAGCGGGACCGCGATCTTCCACCAGGTGGCGGCGCTGTTGGTGTGCGCCAGCACACGGACGCCCAGGAAGTTGACCGCGACGAACACGGCCATGAGGAGCACCGCGACGACGATGCCGCTGGTGGTGAGCGTGCCGTTGGCGTTCTGCAGGCCGTCGGCGAAGTGCCAGTGCTTGGCATAGCCGATCATGGCCTCGACCTCGATCGGGGCCACCGTCGCGGCCTGCAGCCAGGAGAACCAGCCGAACGACATGCCGGCCAGGCCGCCGAAGGCGTAGTGCGGGTAGCGCGCGGTGCCGCCCGCCACGGGGAACATGCCGCCGAGTTCGGCGTGCACGAGGGCGAGCAGCACGATGGCCACCGCGCCGATCACCCACGAGATGATCGCGGCGGGGCCGGCCACCGTGACCGCTTTCTCGGCACCGAAGAGCCAACCGGAGCCGATGATGGAGCCCACCGAGGCCCACATCAGACCGATGAGTCCGACGTCGCGGCGCAGACCACCGGTATCGCTTGTGGCTACCGGTGCAGCCTGGTCGACATTCGCCATGTCAAGTGGCCTCTCAGATCGTAAACGCAGGATTAATGAGCAAGGAGGCCACAGGCTAGGGATGCTTTCCAAGTGAGCAAAAGACTGTTAACCAAATTTTGACCCGGGATCTTAGGTGTCTTGGGCGCACGCTCAGTCACAGCCTTGTCACAGGTCAGACGCCTATGCGAATGTCAATATTCAGCGGAGAATTGTAAGTAGAAGGAGAGATTCGCTAGCGCAGACGGGGAATTTCGATGGCCGGGCAGCGGTCCATGACCATGTCCAGGCCGGCCGACCGGGTCCGCGCGTAGGCGGCCGGGTCCATGACGCCGAGCTGGAACCACACCGCCCGCGCGCCCTTGACCACGGCTTCGTCCGCCACCGCGCCGGCCAGCCCGCTGTTCACGAAGACGTCGACCACGTCCACGTCGAAGGGGATGTCCGCGAGCGAGGCGTACCCCCGCTCGCCGTGCACCGTCTCGGCCCTCGGGTGCACCGGCACGATCCGCTTGCCGAACCGCTGCAGCACCTGCGCCACCCCGTACGCGGCCCGGCCGCGGTTGGCGGACAGGCCGACCACCGCCCAGGTGTCGCCCGACTCGGTCAGGATCCTGCGGATCGTCGCGTCGTCGCCGTACACGGTGCCTCCTCGGGCCACGGGGAACTCTTCGCCTTGGCAACAGCACCCCGGCGGTCCGGATTCCCGTCCCTCGGCCGCCACCATGTCCGGAATCGGCGCAAGGTGCCTGCGCGGGACCGCCCGCCCGCCTACGCTCGCCCCGTGCTGCGCATCCTCGACGCCCGAACCGGTGAGCCCGTTCCCGCCGCGCCCGCCCGCCGCGGTCTGACCCGCATCGAGGCCTACGCCTCCGGTCTCGACCCGACCGCCCTGCGCGTGCTGCTCACCGCCGACCTTCTCGTTCGCGCCCTGGAACTTTCCGGCACCCCCGTCTGGACGATCCTGACCGCCCCCCACCGCCACGCCGAGCTCCGCACAGCGGCGGCCACCCTGTCCGTCCGCCCCTTCGAGGACGGCCGTGACCTGGCATCGGGACTGGGAGAGGCCCAGGCGATCCACGTGACGTCCGAGCCCACGGACGTCCTGGGCGCCGGTCCGGTGATGCGGGTGGCACCCGTGGAGTGGAGGCCGGGTCCGCCCGACGGCCCGGCACCGGATACGCCCCAGCTCACCGAGCCTCCCGCGCACCCGGCGCTCCCCGCCCTGCTCGCCGCCCCCGACGCCCTCCGCCTGGCCCTGCTGTCCGTGCCGCGCGGCGAACCCGTCCGGCTGGACGCCGCGGTGCTGGGCGAGGCCGCCGGGCGGCTGGCCGGGTGGCGGCGGGCCGTGGCCGGGTGGGCGCGGCAGCCGTCGAGACCGGTACCCGACGAGGTGCGGGCCCGGCTGCGCTCCGCGTGGGAGGACGATCTCGACCTGCCGGCGGTGCTGGACGTCCTGAGCTCCGTGGCCGGTGCCGCGGACCTGCCCGACGGAGCCCGCTTCGAGACGTACGCCTACGCCGACCGCCTGCTGGCCCTCGACCTCGCCCGTGACCTCGGGAGCCTCGCGTGATCGCGCGGGCGGGCGCGGGCCCGCTGCGCCGGCTGGTGGTGCTGCGGCATGCCAAGTCCGCCTGGCCCGAGGGCGTCGAGGACCACCGCAGGCCGCTCGCGCCGCGCGGCCTGCGTGACGCCCCGGCCGCCGGACGGGCCCTCGCCGACGCCGACTGCCTCCCCGACCTCGCCCTGTGCTCCACGGCCGTACGCGCCCGTCGCACCTGGGAACTGGCCTCCGCCGAGTGGGGCACTCCGCCGCCGGTGCGCTACGACCGGCGGCTGTACGCGGCCGGCGTACCCGAGCTGCTGGAGGCGGTCCGCGAGGCGCCGCCCGAGGTGGAGACCCTGCTGCTCGTCGGGCACAACCCCGGTCTGGAGGACCTGGTCCTGGAACTGGCCGGGGACGGCCTCGACGACACCCTGGACCGGCTGCGGACCAAGTTCCCGACCTCCGCGATCGCCGTCCTGTCCTGGCACGGCACCGGCTGGCCGGCCCTCGGCCCCGGTGTGGCCCTCCTGACGGCGCTCACCGTGCCCCGCGGACGAAAGGGCTAGCACCCGAAGGGGCGCGGGTGAACCGCGCGACCGGCCACGACCTACCCGCGGACGACCGGCACCCCGGCCGTGCACCTCCCGTCCCGGCCCTCCCGGCGGAGCGCATACGCTGGCGGGATGCAGGACGAGTACCGCACGGCAGCCCGCACGGGCGTGCACGAGATCGAGATCAACCGCTCCCGCTTCCTGTGCGCCCTCGCCCCGGCCGCCACCGAGCAGGAGGCACAGGACTTCATCGCCTCCGTGCGCAAGGAGCACGCCGACGCCACCCACAACTGCTGGGCGTACGTCATCGGTGCCGACGCCTCCGTGCAGAAGGCCAGCGACGACGGCGAACCGGGCGGCACCGCCGGCGTGCCCATGCTCCAGATGCTGCTGCGCCGTGAGATGCGCTACGTCGTCGCGGTCGTCACCCGCTACTACGGAGGCGTCAAGCTCGGCGCCGGCGGACTCATCCGCGCCTACGGCGGTGCCGTCGGCGAGGCCCTCGACACCCTCGGCACGCTCACCCGGCGCCGCTTCCGGCTGGCCACGGTGACCGTCGACCACCAGCGCGCGGGCAAGGTGCAGAACGACCTGCGCGCCACGGGCCGCGAGGTGCGCGACGTCAGCTACGGCGAGGCCGTGACGATCGAGATCGGCCTGCCCGACGCCGATGTGGCCGCCTTCCGCGCCTGGCTGGCGGATGTGACGGCGGGCACGGCGCGGTTCGAACTCGGTGGTGAGGCGTACGGTGACGCGTGAGTCAGGACGGTGACGGCTCCGGGGTCAGACGCTCCTCGCCGATCTGCCTGCCCGACTCGTAAATCGTCACGACACCGCCATGGATGACATAGCGGTACACGCCGTTGCGGGCCTCGTAACCGTCGCCCGTCGCCTTCGCCTCCATGGCGATCCCCTGCTCCCGTCCGTCGCTGAACTCGCCGTAGTAGTACAGCGATCCGGCGGTCGTACGGCACAGGGTGATCTGCTTGTTCTTCGTGCGGAACGCCTGGACCAGCTCGGCGCCGTCCCCGTCGGGCAGCTCGGCGGCGATCCGGTCCGGGCAGGTCGGCGCGACGCTGGTGCCGCTCGAGCCGTCGGACCGCGCCGAGCTGTCGCAGCCCCGGGCCACCAGACCGAACAGGAAGAGCACGACGAAGACCCCGATGCAGCCGCTCAGACAGCCTCCGGTGCCGGACTTCCTGGCGGGCGGGGTGTACGGCGCTCTGGGCGGCGGGGTGCGGACGGGACGCGGGGGCGGGGCGCTCGGAACATGCGGCGAGGTCGGCCGGTAGCCGGTGGTGTCGGACGTGGGGAAGAAGACGCCTGTCTCGGTGCGCGGCCGGTACGCGCCGGACGAGGTGCCCCCCCGCCCGCCCGCCGTACCGGACGTGCCCGCACGCGGCGTCCGCGGTGCGCTTGGGGGCGTGGTGGGGGAGGAGGCGGTGCTGCGCGGCGTGGACCGGGGCGTCGAGGACGACGGGGGCGTGCTCCGGGGCGTGGACGTCCTGGGTGGTGCCTTGCGGGGCGTTGGTCTCTTGGCGGCCGGATCCCCGGGCGCCGGCGGCTTCGGGGTGGTCTTCCTCGCAGCCTTCCAGGCCGTGCCGCACGCGATGCACGACAGGTCCGTGCGCGCGTTGTTCGTGTCGCACGCGGCGCAGCGCCAGGGGCCAGGCGGGCGTCCGGCACCCCCGGGGCGTTTCGCGGCGGGGCGCGCGGCGCCCCCGCCGGAGCCCGGCTTCTTCGCTGCCGGCTTCGCGCCCGGTTCCGGCCGTGGCTTCGCGGCCGGCTTCGGCCCGGACCCGCGGGGGAGCGGCGCGGTGTCACGCCGGGTCCCGCCACAGGTCGTACAGGACGTATCCGCGGGTGCGTTGAACGTGTCGCAGTCCCCGCAACGCCAGTTGGCCGATGCCGCCACGTCGTGCCGCCCTCCTTCTCGTGTCCGTACGGGCGCGCGGTCAGCCCGTGTCGCTGTCGACCCGGGCCGTCACCGCGGCGAACAACTCCTCCGACGCGGCGGAGGCGGGCGCGATCAGCCACTCCGCGGTGTCGAGCGGCACTCGCTTCAGCTCGGGCTCCTCGGCGGTGTCCGGCGCGTGTTCCGGGATGCCGAAGCGCCGCCGCAGCAGCTCGGTGTAGTCCTCCGCCTCCTTCTGCCGGTCCGCGGGGACGTCCACCCGGACCACCAGGAGCCCGGGCGTCGGCCCCTCGGGGAAGCGCAGATGGAAGACCCACTGGGACAGCCCGTCCGAGCCCTGCGGCAGCAACCGCAGCTGCGAGCAGTGCCGCACGAGCGACCTGACCCGGCCGTAGCGGTGCCACTGGAACGTCAGGTAGCCCGATTCGTCGCAGTCCAGCTCGAAATCGGGCCAGTCCAGCTTCACAGGCTGTTCGCGATCGTCTCGATGATCTCGTCCATCTCGAACTCCTCCAGGCCCTGTCCGGCCTTGGACGCGAAGTGCAGCGTGAGGTCCCACTCCTCGGCGATCGGATCGGACCACGGCGCCTGGTCCGGCGCGAACAGCACCAGACGCTTCGCCGACTGTTCCATCACCGCGGTCTGGCTGCGCGCGTACCCCCACTGCTCGAACAGCTCGTCCAGGCTGCGCGGGATCCCTGCCGGGTACCCCTGCACCGAGGCGTGCTTGCCCAGTGCGTGCGCCGGGGCGTCGGTGAACATCACGATGACGTGACGCCTGCGGTCGAGCCCCTGCTCCCAGGGCGAGTTGACGGCCAGTGCGAGTGCCTCCAGCCCCGACTCGGGAATGTCGCCTCCGCCGGAGGCGTCGATGCCGCGCACGAACTCCTCGAAGTCCCTGGCCTGTTCGGGCAGGTGCAGGAACCCGGTCTGCTGGACGGCGTTCGAGGCGTCGTCGCCGAAGTCGCGGAAGGCGATGACCTTCAGCCGCAGCTGGCTGATCGCCTTGCCCTTCTTCGCCATCACGTCGTTGAGCCGGTCGTGGAACTGCAGGGCGCTCGACTTCACCGTGTCGAGAACGGGGAACATGCTGCCCGTCGCGTCGATGCACAGCACGATGTCGACGGCGTACTGCAGATTCCCCTGGTACTGCTCGACGTTGCTCATATGGAGTCTCCTGGGTGGTACGGGCGGGTGCGTCGGTCGCCGGTGCGACCGGTGTCAGGACGAGCCGGGGCGCGGGCGCCGGTCGCCGAGGTTGATGCGCACGCGGGAGGTGCGTTCCGCCGGGGCGTCGGTGGCCGGCGGTGTCGCGGGGGTCGCCGGTGGGGCGGGCGGTGCCGGCGGCTCGGGAGTCGCCGGGGGCGCGGGCCTGTCGGTCTCGGCGGGGGTGCGGGGCCGCTCCGGCCGGGGCGGCCTGGTGCCGGGACGCGGGGCCGGGGTGAGGTTCTTGGCCTTGATCCGGCTGGTGCGCGTGCCCGGAGGGGAAGGCTTCGCGGATCCGGGCGTCGGACCGGGTGGGTCTGCCGGGGGCCTGACCTTGGCGGTCCCCGGCCGGCGGGGCTGCAGGGCGCACACCTTCGGGTCGGACAGCGTCTTGAGGAACGTCGCGATCCGCGGGCGGCTGCCCGGGGCGCGGGCGGTCATCGCGCGCAGCAGCCCGAGTATGTCGTCGGACAGCCGGGTGTCCAGGTCGAGGTGTTCGCCTGCGTTGACGGCGTCGGCCGGCGAGCCGTACCGGCTGTCGTGGTGCGGCAGTTCGCCCGTCAGGTACAGATGGGTCATCAGCCCGAGCGCGAAGACGTCCACCGCACAGGTCAGGTGCTGGGGGCCGACCGAGTCGTCGCGCTGCATGTAGCGGCGCCACTCCGGGGCGCCGTAGACCGAGTCGCCCGCGATGTCGTCGGGCTCCGGCGGCCGCCCCGAGACGTAGGAGTCGTCGAAGTCGATCAGCTTCGCCGTGTGGAACGTGGCGCCGTCCCGCTTCTGTACGAGCACGTTCAACGGTTTGAGGTCGCCGTGCACGATGTCGATGTCGTGCAGCTGCTTCAGACTGTTGCCCAGCGTCTTGAGCAGCACCATCTTCTGGCGGGGGTCCAGGGCCTGCGGCTTTTCCAGGCTGGTCGTGTCGATCCGCTCGGTGACCTTGTAGTAGGTGCTGCCCTCGTGGAAGAAGTCGGTGGCCAGCACCAGGTTCCCGCCGCCGCGGGCGTCCGGGCGCAGCCGCTCCATGATCGTGCGGTGCCGCTCCTCGAACTCGCGGGCCAGCTGGCGCCGTATGCGCACGCTCTGTGAATCCGCCGCGTCGTCACGGGGCCGCTTGGGCTCCAGGAACCGCTTGACGAAGTACTGGTTGCCCCCCTTCTCGGCGAACGCCCATATGCATTTGCCGCCGTTGGCGTTCGTGGGCTCGCTGATGATGCGGTAGCCCCCGATGACATCGCCCTGCTTCATGCGTGCTCCTCGGGTGCCGGGGGAAGATGGGTCTCGTAGCCGGGCCGGTAGGTGTGCCAGGTGCTGTCCTGCCAGGCGCGGACCCGGGCCGGGAGGTCCGCGAGGTCCTCCGGTGCGGCGGCCGGGCCGGGCCCCGCCCCGGCGGCGGAGAGGCGGTCCAGGCCGCGTGGTCGGGTGCGCACATAGCGGTCGGTCAGCTCGTCCAGACGCGCGGTGAACTGTTCGCGCAGGTCCTTGAAGCCGTGATAGCCGAGCGCCACGAGGGCGAGGGAGGCGTCGTCCGCGGTGCAGGCCTGTACCGCCCGGCGGATGAGGTCGGACCACTCCTCCACGGTGCCGGCATCGTGCAACGTGCTCAGCAGCAGGGCTTCGAAGTCGGCCGGGGTGTGCACATAGCCGAAGAACCCGTCGGTCGCCGCCAGCAGGACACACGGGAACGGGTGGATCAGCAGCTGACCGCCGACCTCGAAGTCCCGGTCCGCACACACCAGATTGGTCATCGGCGGGTCCGTGCGCAGCAGTTCCAGGGCGTCGCTCTCCCGGGTGTGGTCCCGGGTGAGCACCTGCAGACCCGTGTCGGGACGCAGCACGTACGCGCGCGAGTCACCGGCCCACAGCGGCCGCAGCTCCAGCTGCGGCTTGTCCTGGGGGCGCACCAGCCGGTAGTGCACGCCCGCGAGGGTGGTGGGCAGCTGGCGGCGCATGGTGCCGCTGATCTTGCTGCGGCGCTGCGGCGCATGGCCCAGGAAGTACTGGAGGTAGTTGCGCAGGGTGTCCGGGGCCGCCAGTTCGCCCTCCGCCGCGACGTCGTGGAACCAGTGGTCCGTGGCCAGCCGCGCGACCCGCGAGCCCACCCAGGCGCCGGTACGGCTCTCCCCGTCGGAGGCCTGCCAGACGGGAGCGGCGCCGGCACCGCCCGATCCGTCGAAGACCGCGAGCATGCCCTGGTCACTCTCCTTGTGATGGGCCACGAACGGCTCCGCGTCCTCGCCGCGCCCCGGCACCTGCTCGGTCCACACGGACACCGCCAGCAGCCCCACGTGGTCCACGCACCAGATCCGCTGCGGCAACGGCCGCCCGGCCGGCCCGCCGTCCGGTGGCGCGGCGGACGGGGACAGCGCGCCTTCGGCCGGGGGCGGCGGTGGGGCGGCGGCCGGTGAACCCTGCCCGTGCGGGAGAGCCGGGTACCCCGCCGGCGCGCCGACCGGGGCCGGGGGCTGCGCGGTGTGTTCCTGGTGGCCGGTCATCGACGCTCCCCGTTGCTGTCGGACGTGTCCGGGCGCTGCCTCTTGGCCGTACCCCGTACGCGGCTCACCCTGGAGGCGGTGCCGTCCGCACGCCGCTCGGCCGTACCGCCGTCGCCGTCGGTACGCCGCTCGGCCGTACCGCCGTCGCCGCGGGCACCGGCACGGTCCGCCGTACCGCGGTCGGTGCGGCGTTCGTCGCGGAGACCGGGTTCCGTACCGCCGTCGGCACGCCAGTCGTCCCGGGAATCGGCTGCCGTACCGCGGTCGGTGCGGAGTTCGTCAAGGGCACGAGGTGCCCAGTCGTCGCCGTGCTCAGCTCGTGAGGCGCGGTCCTCGGCGGCGCGTCCGCCCGTCGCGCCGGGCAGCGGCTCGTCCTCAGGCGGTCCCGTGGGCCGCTCCGACCGGGGGCGCCGGCTGCCGGTGCCGGACAGCCGGGAGCCGGCTGCGCCCTCCTCCCAGGGGCGGGCACCGTCCGGGGCCCGCTCGGCGTCGTAGCCGTACCGGTCCCGCAGCACCTCCCCCTTGAGCGGCTCGCGCTCTGCGCCGCGCCCGCCCCGGTCCTCGTCGCGGTCGTCGGCACCGGGCTCCAGAGCGCGGGCGAGACTGCCGCGCAGCCGCCCGCGCCGGGTGGCCGTGTCGAACAGGCCGTCGCCGTCCCGCAGTACCTCCTCCAGCACGGCGCGCTCCAGCTCCGCCTGCTCGAAGGGTTCCCGGTCCGCGTCACCGCGCTCCAGGACCATGCGCATGACCTCGCGCCGGACCTCCCGCTTCTCCGCCTCGCCCTTCTCGATCCAGGCGAGGGCGGCCCGCGGGCCCTCCTTCTCCATGAGCCCGGCGATCAGGCTGTCGACCCCCTCCTCGCGGATCATGTCCAGGTGCCGTCTGCGGCGCATGCCCTCGAGCCGGGTCTCGCGCACGACGTCCCGGTACTCGCGCCCGCTGCCGGCGATCTCCTCCTCGTCGACGAGGAGCTCGATCTGAATGTTGCGCAGCCGGATCGCGTCGTCGCCGGTGAAGGCGGTCAGGGCCGCGTTCAGCGCCATCTCCGTCTCGTGGAACTCGCCGATGTCGTAGTTCCGGGCGACCGACTGCAGCTGCTTGCGCAGATAGCCGTAGAGCGCGCCGCTCATGTCACGGATGCCGCGCGCGACCACCTGGGCGGGGTCGGCGACCCGGCACACGAGGTCCACGCGGCTGCGGAACGAGAACGTCGCGTCACGGCTGAGCAGCGGGATGTCCAGGATCAGCCGGTGCTCGGTCATGTCGACGGTGAACACACTGCGGTACGCCCCGAAGCGCGCCGAGGGGATCTCCTCGCCGCTGCGGACCGTCAGCGAGGGGCCGCTGTCCCGGACGAGGACCAGGGCCCGGCCGGGAGCCGGTGCCCGCAGCGGGTTCACCAGCCGCCACTTGGGTATGTCGTCGCTGCTCAGGACCGGGTCGTAGGTCTGTTCCTGCATGTCTCCCCCTCCTTCGGTGCTGTCGCGGACAGCGCCCGCGCGGTGGGCCTCACCGGGCGTGGTCGAGTGTGCGGAGCAGGCGGGCGGCGCCTGCCGAGGGCTTGTCGCGGTCGTGGGCCCACTTCTCCAGCCACCAGGTGAGCCGCTCGCCGTGCCGTCCGGGCCGGCGGGCGACGGCCCGCAGCAGCGCGCCGATGGCGTCGAGGGAGCCCGGGCTCTTGCCGGCGTGGTCGTCGATCCACGCGTGCAGTGCTTCCAACGCGGCGTCCTGCACCGGCCGGCGGGCCAGGGCGCGCGCCCACAGCTCGACGAGCCGGTCGTGGTGCCGCGGCAGCTCGCTGAGCAGGACGGGCACGCCGGGCACGCGTGCGTGGCCGCGGTCGTCGGTGGTGCCGACGACCGGCTTCTCGTACGGCTGGGACACCGCGAACACGAACGCCGACAGCGACTTGACCACCATGGGGGACAGGTCCTGCGGTTCGGACCAGTTCAGGTAGGCCTCCAGGACCGCCGCGGTCTGCCCCTGGTGGATGAGGTGGACGCCGCCCCAGGCCACCGACGGCAGGGTGCCCCAGTCGTCCTCCCGGTCCAGTGCGCTGCGCAGGACGGCCACGGCCCGGTCCGGGTCCGCACGGCCGAGCAGCCCGCCCACCGCGTTCGCAGCCGTGCCCGCAAGCCGGCGCTGGTGGGCGGAGGCGTCGCCGCGGGCCCACTGGTGCAGCAGCTCCCACACCGCCTCCGCCGTCTCCGGGCGGCTGCCCGCCACCCCGAGGGCGGTGGCGGCGGCCTGCCGCAGCGGCCAGGAGGTACTGCCCGCCCAGGTGGTGAGGAACCGGTGCACCGCGTACTGCGGATCGGTCCGCGCCAGTACGCCGGCCGCGACCGCGGCCCGGGCCCGCACCTCGAGGTCACGGTGGCTCAGCAGGCCGCGCAGCCAGCCCAGCAAGGCCTCGCGGCGCCCGTCGAGCAGGTTCCAGGCGTAGGTCAGGATGGCCTGCCCCAGCAGCGCGTTGCGGAACCGGACGCGCGGAGCGGCGAAGCCGCCCTCGCCGGGCACGTCGAGCCGGATCCACTGCTGTTCATGCCCGAGCCGGTCCCCGAACCGGAGGTCGGGCGGGGCGGCTTCGGGGGCGACCAGGGCCGCCCGCAGCCTCACCGCGGCGTCCGCGACGGTGAGGTAGCCGCACTCCTCCAGCACGGCGGCCGCGAGCGCGAAGGCCACCGCGTCCGGGACGCGGTACCGGTTGAACCAGGCCCGCACCTGTTCGCTCGGGTCGCGCAGCTGGGCCACCTCGGCGGTCACGTCACCGTCCGCGCGGATCACCGAGGCGAGCCGGGCGGCGTTGCGCGCCGCGGGTTGCTCCCGCAGCGCCGTCCCGGCACCGGTGCGTTCCAGCAACCGGTGCAGATCGGCGTACGCGTCCGGGCTGCCGCCGTGGCCGAGCACCCGCCGTTCGACGATGGCCAGGGGGTCGACCGGGACGAGGGTGTGCCGGGCCACCTGGTCGCCGCCCGGTCCGGCCGCGAGGACGTCCAGGTCGTGACCGCCGGTCAGGACCAGGAAGCAGCCGGAGGCACGCAGCGCGGCGACGATCGCGGCCCACTGGGCCGTGCCGTGGGTGTGCCCACCGAGGAAGGCGGAGGTGAACGTGTCGTCGACGCCGGGTCCGTCGTCGAGTGCCGCAAGGTAGCCGGAGTTCTTCACCGGTGGTTCCCAGCCGGCCTCCAGCACGGTCGCGGGTCTCAGCAGTCGGTGGCAGCCCCCGCCGCCGCCGTCCATGGCCAGCGCCTCCGCCAGCAGGTTCACGGCGACGGCCGTCCGGCCGCCGCCCGGCGCGGAGGTGAGCACCAGCACCCGCTGTTCGCGCAGGGCGTCCAGCACCTCGCCGTAGCCCTCCGGTGCGACGAACAGCTCGGTGTGATCGGCGATGTCGGTGGCGTCCATGGCGAGCACGGACACGCCACCCGCTCGCGGTCCCCCGGCAGGGGCGCCGCCGCTGTGGAAGCCGCCGCCGAAACTCACGTCCGCGTTGAACAGCGCGAGTGTCCCGATGCTGGTCCCGGAGGCGTCGGCGCTCAGCCGCCGGGCGATCTCGTCGGCGATGGCCCCGGCCCGCAGCGCCTCGGACCGCTCGGCGCCGGCCCGCCCGCTGCCTTCGGTCAGGGAGCGCAGGGCGTCCTTCTCGCTGACCGGACCGTCGTGCTCCTCGGTGTCCGCGGGCCGGGGCTCGGGGTCCGGCGCCGTGGTGTCCTTCTCGGGCTCCGCCGCACCTGCCTCCGCGCCGTGGCCCCGCTTGGCTGGTTCCCCGTCCTTGCGCCGGGGCGGATCGCCCGTGCGGTCCGCGGAGTCGGCCAGGGACCGGGGAGCAGCGGAATCGCTGTCCTCGCTCATGATCTTGTTTCTTCGGCCTTCGAATCTAGCGGTGCGGTCGGTGGCGTGGCCGCCGTGCGCACGGCGGCCACCCGGCACGCTCGCGCGTGCCCCGGGCCAGGTGGCGGAAGGAGGACGGGGGCCCTGCCGTGCACCGGACATCCGGCCGGTCCGGCGGCAGTGGCGGAGTTACGACGTCGTCCAGTTCCCCTGGACTTCGACGTTGCCGTTGATCACGTGGGCGTTCTTGATGACCGCGGCGCTGATCTGGGCCCCGGACCGGCCCTGCGCGGCCACGGCCTCGTCGACGAACCGGCGGACCTCCGCCTCGAAGTCCGGGTCGAGCAGCATGTGCGCGGCGAGCTGCCGCTGCAGCGCCTGCTGGGCGCCCTCGTCGCCCGGGGATTCGGTGAGCCGGCCCAGGGCGTTCTCCGCGTCCGCGTTGCCCCGGAAGCGCGCGCGGATCCGTTCCAGCAGGCGGGTACCGCCGGCCCAGCCCGAGCGGCCGGCCTCGTGTCCCGCCGTCTCCAGCGCCCCCTTGATCACGAGCGCTACTCCCGCCGCTGCCACGGTCGTCACCGGATCCATCGCGTTCCCCCGAAATCCCGCCCGAACAGGGCAGCCAATCTAGGCGACGCCGACGGGCCACGGAGTGCTTCTTCTCACATTGGCTGAAATTCGCCGAACCTGAACCGTCTCCGAGCAATCCGACCGCTCGCCGACGATTGCCCGCAAACGGCAACCGGGACCACGGCGTTCGCCGGCACGGCAGGGCCGGTACGGGAGGAGAAGGGTGAAGTGACGAGGACGGGAGCAACCGCTCAATGCCTCCGTCGGACGCCGGGCCGCGCGAGTCGGTCAACTGGGCGGCGACGCGGACCGGTTGGGCAACCGGCCCGGCTCGCGCTCAGCGGCGTCCGTGGCGGCGCTCGGCCCGGTTGCGGGGCGGGAGCGGTCGGGCGGCCTCGGCCCGCTCCTCCTGCTCACGCACCCGGCGCTCGTAGTCCTCGCGGGCGCCGATCTCGGCGGCGGTGCGGCGCGCGAGCGCCGGGGCGGCCCAGGTGCCGATCGCCCAGGCGATGGTGGCGGGCAGGACGGGCGCGAGGAGCAGCAGCGTCCAGCGGCCGCCGGCGGCCGAGGCGGCGTTCCTGCGCTGCCGGGAACGGTGCTCCCGCCATGCCTGTTCGGGGGTGGGGATCTCCACCGGTGCGCGCCGGGCGCGTACGAAACCCGCGACGAGGCTGAGCAGGCAGGCGACCGCCGTCACCGCGTACACCGCGGTACGCGCGGAGCGGGGCACCCGCACCGCTTCCCAGAACCCCGCGTAGAAGGCGGTCACGACGAGCCCGGCGAACAGCAGCAGGGCGAACTGGAAGCAGCCGTGTGCGATCCGGCGCAGCCAGTACCCGGCGCCCCGGTCGAACCAGGTGGTGCCCAGGCGCGGAATCGCCGCCGGCTCCACCTGCTCCCCGGGGACACCGTCCGCCGTACTTTTCATGTCGTCCCCACCAACATCAGAAGATCTTGTGCCACAGCGCCTTGGACTTGTCGCCGATCCAGTGGCCGGCGCCGGTCACCATACCCTCGCCCGCATGCCACGCCTCGGTCCCGGAGTGGCCGATGCCGTACAGCGTGCCCACGACCGCGCCGTGGTCGTCCCAGTCCTCGCTCCAGTGCTCGTGGAACAGCTTGTCGGCGAAGGTTCCCACGCCGACGACGACCGCGCCGCCGACCGCGGCCGTGGCGACCACCCCGTCCACCGGGATCGAGGCCGCGAGAGCGACACCGGCACCCAGGCCCACCAGGCCGCCGCCTACGTCGACGAGCACCGAGTGGCCCCAGGACCAGCCCTCGTCGTGGTCCTGCTTGGCCTCCAGACCACCGACGGCCACCGTGGCCGCGACGTCGATGACCGGGATCTCCTTGAGGAACCGGGGAGCGCCCTCGGCGAGTTCACTGCCTCGCAGGACGTCCGCCATCTTGTAGTTGAGGTACCGGTCGTACGGCATATGGGAGCTGCCGTTCTCCAGCCCGGCCAGCCGCCCCTCCAGGCTGTCGAGCTGGTCGGCCGCGGCCTGCCACTCCCCGCGCAGCTTGAAGGCCTTGGGGAGGTTCGCGTCCGCCGTCCGGAACTTGGCCTCCTCGTCCTTCAGCGCGGACAGTGCCTTGTCGTGCTCCTCCTGGGCGTGCTTGATGTCGTCGGCCATGTCCAGGCCGAGCGCCCGGTCGCCCTCCGCCCCAGCGGTCCACAGGCCGCGCAGGTAGTCGGCGACCACGATCTTGTCGCCCTTCTGCATCGGCTCGCTGGGGTCGATCTCGGCGTAGAGCCGGCCGATGCGCTCGGCGGCGAGGAGCCGGGCACGCTGGGCCTGGTGCATCAGCTCCGTGTAGAGGGTGGCGTAGTCGTTGTTGTCCTTTATTGCCTGCTCCTCCTTCGCGGAGGGCGGGTTGTTCGTCGCGAGGGGGACGGGCTCCCCCTTCGGCCCCACGGACACGCCCTTCTTCTGGGCGACATGGGCGGCGTTCTGCAGTGCCGTGTTGGCCGAGGACAGGTTGGTGGAGAGGCCGGTGAGCTCCTTACCCACTGCGTACACCAGTTCGGCGAAGCCGCCGGCGGTGATCGCGTCCTTGGCCCAGGCAGCCTCGAACTTCTCGGCTGCCTCACCCTTCCAGCCCGCGTCCTTGACGAGCTTGTCGACTCCCTTGCTGAGCGGCTTGACGATGTCGTCCAGCTGCTCCTTGGCGCCGGTGAGGGCGGTGCCCATGGCGGCCAGACCGTCGATGTCGCCGCCCACCCAGGAATCCGTCACAGCGTGTGTCCCCCGTCTCGCTATCCCATCAGGTCTTCGAAAAGCCCGTGCACGTCGATGTCGCGGTGCGTCAAGTGCTTGACCGCGGCGTCAAGGAGATCGCCGTGCTCCTCGATCCGGCCGGCGAGCCTGGCGTGCAGACCGGAGATCGCGTCCATCATCGACCGGATCGTGTGGTCAAGACCGTCATCGCCTGAGCTTGCGACGGCGGGGCTCACGGAGGTGTGGAGTTGCGCGTAGGACTTGGCCTCGGTGTGAAACGTGGCCGCCATGTTTGTCACGTCCGACGTCACGATTTTCAGGTCGGTCACTGGACTGCCTCCGTGTAGCTTCTGACGTCCTCGGCGCTCCAGACCCGTACACCGGGCGGGAGTTGCGGATCGACGCGAACCGGGCCGAGCCCGTTGTCGTGCATCGCCCGGGCGAACCATCCGACCGGCACCGCCACCCACGGCTGCGCGTCGCCGAGCGCGGCGACCAGCTTCGCGGGGCTGGTGAACGCCACCGCCACCGGGTTTCCGTCGGCACCCTGGAGGAGTTCGAAACCTATCGCGGGGCGGCGCCCCGGATCCGCGGCGTACCGCGGGTGTGCGGGGACGAGTACCTCCGTGTCCGGTTCGATCGGTGCTTTCGGACGCTCGGCGGGCGGCGTCAGATTCCGGTCGTAGCCATCGAACGGAGAGGAATATGAAGTAGACATGCGCACCTGGGATCGACACCGGTCGTGGGCGTGATTGTGGAATTACGCCGGCTCCTTGGCACTTTACGCGCGTTCGAAACACCAGGGGAACGCGAGACAGGGCGACGCCCCATCAAGGTTCTGCAAAAAGCGAGTTGACGGCGTGCTTTTGCGCAGACAACTCCATCCGTGTCATTTTTCCCACTGGCTGGCAATCCACTGGAAAGGCAGTGAATCGCCTTTTTTGCCCACCGCCGGCGCGGGCCGGGACGCGCTGGAACCATGAGGAGTCCTCCGGGGTCATCTGGCAGCCGGGCAGCCAGGAGGAGCGGCTGCCCTCCTGGCGCGACATTCGATATCAGAACGGGCAAAAGCTTCCCGTGTCTCGCCGGACCGCCTTCCGGTGATCGACGGAATTGGAGGCGTCCGGGCCGGGAGATCGCGATGTGGGGTCAGTGGTGAATCAGGTGCCGGCAGGCGCTAGCGTGATGAGTGCCGGCCTGGGCTTCCCGTCCCGGCTTGTGTTGGTTTTGGGGCGTTACCGAGAGAAACAGGCAGGTCAGGGCCGTTTTATGAGATTGCTGCACACGTCCGACTGGCATCTCGGCCGGGCCTTCCACCGGGTGAACATGCTCGGGGCCCAGGCCGAGTTCATCGGTCACCTCGTCACCACCGCGCGTGAGCGCGAGGTGGACGCGGTGGTCGTGTCGGGCGATGTGTACGACCGCGCGGTGCCCCCGCTCGCCGCGGTCGAGCTGTTCGACGACGCCCTGCACCGCCTCGCGGACCTCGGCGTACCCACGGTGATGATCTCCGGCAACCACGACTCGGCCCGCCGGCTCGGCGTCGGCGCCGGACTCATCGACCGTGCCGGCATCCACCTGCGCACCGAGCCGTCCGCCGTCGGCACCCCGGTCGTGCTGGCGGACGCCCACGGCGACGTGGCCTTCTACGGCCTGCCCTACCTCGAACCCGCCCTCGTGAAGGACGAGTTCATGGTGGACAAGGCCGGTCACGAGGCCGTGCTCGGCGCCGCCATGGACCGGGTCCGCGCCGACCTCGCCACCCGCGCGCCCGGCACCCGCTCGGTCGTCCTCGCCCACGCCTTCGTCACCGGCGGACAGACCAGCGACAGCGAGCGGGACATCACCGTCGGCGGCGTGGCCGCCGTACCGGCCGGAGTCTTCGACGGCGTCGACTATGTCGCGCTCGGCCATCTGCACGGCTGCCAGACGCTCACCGAGCGCGTGCGCTACTCAGGCTCCCCGCTCGCCTACTCCTTCTCCGAGGCCGACCACCGCAAGAGCATGTGGCTCATCGACCTCGACGCCGACGGCACCGTCCTCGCCGAGCGCCTCGACTGCCCGGTGCCACGCCCGCTGGCCCGGGTCAAGGGCAGGCTGGACGACCTCCTCGCCGATCCGGAGCTGGCCCGCCACGAGGACGCCTGGGTCGAGGCCACCCTCACCGACGCGGTCCGTCCCGCAGATCCCATGGCCCGGCTCACCGAGCGCTTCCCGCACACCCTGAGCCTGGTCTTCGCACCCGAGCGCGCCCCGGACGACCCCCAGGTGTCGTACGCCCGGCGCCTCGCGGGCCGCAGTGACCAGCAGATCGCCCAGGACTTCGTCGCCCATGTGCGCGGCGCCGGGCCCGACGAGCGGGAGGCGGCGGTACTGCGTGAGGCGTTCGACGCCGTGCGCGCCGACCACGCCGTACGGGAGGTGGCCCGGTGAGGCTGCACCGCCTCCACATCACCGCCTTCGGGCCCTTCGGCGGCTCCCAGGGCGTCGACTTCGACGCCCTGTCCACAGCCGGGCTGTTCCTGCTGCACGGACCCACCGGCGCAGGCAAGACCTCCGTCCTGGACGCCGTCTGCTATGCCCTGTACGGCTCCGTGCCCGGTGCCCGGCAGAGCGGCCAGGGCATGCACCTGCGCAGCGACCACGCCGAGCCGCGTACCCGCACCGAGGTCCGCCTCGACCTCACCGTCGCCGGGCGCCGGCTGGAGATCACCCGGCAGCCGCCCTGGGAGCGGCCCAAGCTGCGCGGCAAGGGCACGACCGTCGACAAGGCCCAGACCTGGCTGCGCGAGTACGACGCGGCGACCGGTGTCTGGAAGGACCGCAGCCGCTCCCACCAGGAGATCGGCGAGGAGATCACCCAGCTGCTCGGCATGAGCCGCGAGCAGTTCTGCCAGGTCGTGCTGCTGCCCCAGGGCGACTTCGCCCGCTTCCTGCGCGCCGACGCCGAGGCCCGCGGCCGGCTGCTGGGCCGCCTCTTCGACACCCAGCGGTTCGCCGACGTCGAGAAGCGCCTCGCCGAACGCCGCCGTGCCACCGAGGCACGCGTGCGTGAGGGCGACGCGGCACTGCTCGCCGACGCGCACCGTATGCAGCAGGAGGCCGGCGACGCGATGGATCTGCCGGAGCTGGCCCCCGGCGACCCTGGCCTCGCCGACGCCGTGCTCGGCGCCGCCGCCGTCGCCCGCGCCACCGCCCGCGAACGCCTCACCGTCGCCCACTGCCGTCTCGCCGCCGCCGAGTCCGCCCACGCCGAGACCCGGCGCGTTCTGGAGGACGCGCGCGAACTCGCCCGCCTGCAGAGCCGGTTCGCCGAGGGCCGCCGGCGCGCCGAGCGGCTTCAGGAGCGGTCCGGAGCCCACCACGAGAACCGGCAGCGCATGGAGCGGGCCCGCAAGGCCGAGGCGGTCGCGCCCGCGCTCGAGCTGCGCGAGGCCGCCGAGGAGGAGCACCGCGGGGCGGCCAGGGCCGAGGCACACGCGCGTGGCATGCTCCCCGACCACCACGCCGACGCGGGTGCCGGCGGGCTCGCCGCCGCCGCCCGCCGGGCGGCCGAGGAGCTGGGCGGCCTGGACGCGGCCCGGCGCGCCGAGCGGCGGCTCGCCGAGCTGGCCGAGGAACGGTCCGGGCTCGACCGGCAGGAGCGCGCCGACGAGGACGTGCTCCGCGAGGCCGAGGCATGGCTCGCCGAATGGGACACCACGCGCGTGGCACTGCAGTCCCGCGTCGCCTCCGCGCAGGAGGCCGCCGCCCGGGCCGAGCAGCTCGCCGTCCAGCGGGAGCCGATGCGCAGGCGCCTGGGCGCGGCCCGCACCCGGGACGAGCTGGCCGCGGACCTGGAGGATGCCTGGCGTGCGGCGCTCGCCTCCGAGCAGCGCGCCCTCGACGCCCGCGCCCACTGGCTCGATGTCAAGGAACAGCGCCTGAACGGCATCGCCGCCGAGCTGGCCGCCCACCTCACCGACGGCGAGCCGTGCGCCGTCTGCGGAGCCACCGAACACCCCGCGCCGGCCCGCAAGATCGCCGGACACGTCGACCGCGACACCGAGGACCGGGCCCACCAGGCCTGGCAGCAGGCCGACGCCCGGCGCACCGAGGATGAACGGCGCCTCGGCGTCGTCCGCGAGGCCCTGGCCGCAGCCACCGCCGAGGCCGGCGACACGCCCACCGGGCAACTCGAAGCGCTCACCGTCGAGTTGGAGGAGGAGTGCACCCGCGCCCGCCGCGACGCCTCCGCGCTGCACGCCGCCCACGAGCAGCTGCGGCGGGCCGAGCGGGAGCGCGAGCAGCGCCTCGCCGACCGCCAGCAGGCCGCCGTACGGGCCGCGTCCCGGCTCACCCGGCGCGAGACCCTGGAGCGCGAACAGGCCCAGCTGGAAGCGGAGTTGACCACGGCACGCGGTGGCTCGGGCAGCGTGGCCGCACGCGCCGCGCAGCTGGAGCGGCAGGTGGCGCTGCTCACCGAAGCCGCCGACGCGGCGCGCACCGCCGAGGACACCGCCCAGCGACTGAAGGACGCCGACGCCCGCCTCGCCGACGCCGCCTACCGCGCCGGTTTCGACACCCCGCAGGCCGCGGCCGACGCCCTCCTGGACCCCGCCGCCCACCGCGAGCTCCAGCACCGCCTGGACGCCTGGCAGACGGAGGAGGCCGCCGTACGCGCGGTGCTGGCGGAGGCCGACACCGCGGCCGCCGCCCAGCGCCCGCCCGCCGACCTGGCCACGGCCGAGCGCGCGGCGGCCACGGCCGAACACCTGCTGCGCGAGGCGGCGTCCGCGCGCGACGCGGCAGCCCGCTGCAGCACCGAACTGGACCGCCTCTCCGCACGCGCCACCGAGGCCGTACGAGAGCTCGCCCCGCTCCGCGAGGAGTACGACCGGATCGCCCGCCTCGCCGCCCTCACCGCGGGCACCTCCGCCGACAACGAACGCAAGATGCGCCTGGAGTCGTACGTGCTGGCGGCCCGCCTGGAGCAGGTCGCCGCCGCCGCGACGGCACGGCTGCAGCGCATGTCGTCGGGCCGTTACACCCTCGTCCACTCCGACGACCGCACCGGACGGGGCCGCAGCGGACTCGGGCTGCACGTGGTCGACGCCTGGACCGGACGCGAACGCGACACCGCCACCCTGTCCGGCGGCGAGACCTTCTTCGCCTCCCTCGCGCTCGCCCTCGGCCTCGCGGACGTCGTCACCGACGAGGCCGGCGGCGTCCGGCTCGACACCCTCTTCATCGACGAGGGCTTCGGCAGCCTGGACGACCAGACCCTCGACGAGGTGTTGGACGTCCTGGACTCCCTGCGCGAACGCGACCGCAGCGTCGGCATCGTCAGCCATGTCGCCGACCTGCGCCGCCGGATCCACGCCCAGCTGGAGGTCGTGAAGGGAAGATCGGGGTCTGCGCTGCGGCAGCGGGGAGTGTGACGGCTCGCGAACCGGCACCTGGCGGCCGTCACGTGAGTCGGGCCTGGGGGCGTGTCCGCAGCTGCTGGTGGCGATTGGTGGAGGATTCGATTGACTACCGCTTTGAGTTCGCGATCTTTGGGGGGTTGCATGCGTAGAGCTCGGTTCGACTGCCGAGGTTTGGGCGGATGGTCCACTCTTGCCCTTAGCTCTCGTCGAGTCGCCAGGCAGCCGCGATGCCTCCTTGTGCGCTCCATCCGTAGCGATCAAGCTGTTCGGCTTCCGCGGTACGGCCGAGCTCGTGCAGGCTGATCACGGCGAGGTGCGCGGCCAGTTCACTGCCTGCCGCGACAGCGCGTTCGCACCAGGAGAAGGCCTCGGCCCACCGGTCTTCGTCCGCGAGTCGTTGGGCACCCCACATCAGGGCACTGGCATCGCCGGCTGCAGCGGCCTCTTCAGCCCATGCCAATGCTTTGTCCACCTCGCCTGCATCCGCCAGGCGTCTGGCCGTGGCCAAGGGCTGGGCTTCTGCCTTGGCGGCAGCACGTGCTGCCCATTCGGAGACCTCGCCGAGCTGACGGATGGGTGTGGGTCGGTCGTGCTTCGGCGGGCTGGTATCGGCGGATCCCGCTGTGGGAGCTCGTGGGGCCTGGGTCGAGGCGTCCTGGGGCTCGCCCGCTCTCGCCATCTCCTCGAATGCCAGTCGGAGACCCCCTGTGGGCCCTGCTTCCTCGGCGCGCTCCACCCAGGACCGTGCTTCGTCCATACGTTCGGCATCCCATAGCCGTTCGGCCGCGGCCGCGTAGGCGTCGGTGTCACCAGATGTGGCGGCCCGCTGGAACCAGGAAAGTGCTTCTGTCAGCCGACCGTTGTCCGCCAGCGCCCCGGCTGCGGCCAGCAAGCTGTCGGTGTCCCCTCCCGCTGCGGCGCGTTCGAACCAGGGCAGGGCGGCATCGATCCGTCCTGCCTCGGCCAAGGTCTCGGCGATCCGCCAATTGGCCTGTGCGGAGTCGATTCCCGGGCTGAGTTGGTACCACTGCGGCACCTCGTCCAGTCGGCCCGCGCGTGCCAACTCCTTGGCGGCCAAGGGGGCGGCCTGGGTATCCCCAGCTCTGTGTGCTTGCTCGAGCCACGGTATGGCTTCGTTCAGGCGGCCCGAGTCTATGAGCAATTGGGCGATCTTCCTGTGCTCGCCGGCCTTGGCCCACAATCGGCAGGCTGTCTCTGTGAGCCCACGGGCGGCTGCTGCCGAGGCGAGGTCCCGTGCGGCTTCGCCCTCGCAGTGCCATATGGCAGCCTTCCAGAACAGTGGAGGGATGGGTTGCGCCCGTCGCGCGGCTCGGAAGTGGTCTACGAGGAAGTCGGCGAGCCTGTACGTCTGGCCACATGCGGCAGACGGAGAGCCGACGGAGCCACGAGGGCGTTTCTGGCGGTGCAGCGGGCCGCGTGCTCCCTTCACCGGTCTGGTGAGCTGCGTCAAGGCCTGTTCGACCCAGTCCTCTGGCAGCAGATCCCATTCGGTGTCGGTGAGGTAGGCCTCGGCTGCCGTGGCCAGAAAGGGGAGGGGGAGGCCGAGCGGGTGGCCTAGCCGGCGGGCGTCGATCGCCGCGTCGAGGAGGGCCCTTGGCCCGGGGGAGGCTTCGCTGTGTAGGGCGACCAACTCGAATCCCGCGGCCAGGTACTGAGTGACCATGCCGTCGTGAGCGGCGCGTGCGGCTGTGGCCAGCCGCGGGTCATTCGACCTGCTGATCTCCTCAATCTGGGAAGGAGTGAAAGCCGTGGGGACGTGTAGGTCTCGCCCGGCGAGCAGGACTCGGGCCTGTCCGTATGGGTCCTTGTGTCCGGGTGGACGACGCGGCGGTACTGGTCCGTCTGGGCCCGTGCCGCCCGGCTGAGGGGTCTCCCGCAAGTCGTCGAAGTATCCGGGGCCAGGCCAGATGGTGCCCAGGATCAGGACCGGAGCCCGGGTGGAGTCGGCCAGCAGGGTGCGCAGTCCAGCAGCGATCGGCTCGCCATGCTGGGGGTCCAGCAGATAGTGGTGAGCTTCGTTGAGCCAGACAACGGTCTTCGGGCCAACCCTGTGGAGGTCAGCGAGAGCAGCCTGGCGCCGATCAGGGTCGATGGGATGCCACAACCGCCAGCCGTCCGGAAGCTGCTGGATGGCTTCGAAGCAGGCACGGGTCTTCCCCGACGATGACGTGCCAACCAGCATCACCAGCCGGCTGTTGCCCGCGATGGCTTCGGCCACGATGCGCCGCAATTCGACGTCGTGGCCGCGCTCCACATAGGTCGGCAGGCCGACAGCCCCTCGCACGGTGATCGCGTGATGGACCTCCAGGTCGTAGGGATCAATATCGCTCACCGGGCGGCCGAGCGGCTCGGCAAGCTGTATCTGCGTCCATAGTGCAGCGGCCTCTCGGGCAGCCTGCTGAGTGTTGCCGCCCACCATGCGCGTCAGGGCGGTGATCAAAGCGACGATGTCCGCCTGCTTCGCGGGTGCTGTCGGGTCCCCAATGATGCGGTTGATCGTGTCCCGAGCAGGACTGGCGGTGAGTTTGTCATCGGCGGCGATCGCTCTCGCCATGGTGTCCAGAGTGGGCGCGCCAGCCGCGACGTAGGCCTTGTAGATCAGCTTCTTGAGCGTGCGCAGCGGCCCTGGTGGCACCACGGGCCGGGCAATCAGCCTGCGTGCGCCCGTGGGCCTGCTGTCTCCCACCCCCGCTCCGTCGCGTTTCATCGCACCATCGTGCCCATGTGGCACCCGATACGTCTCTGAACTGGGCGATCTCCGGCGCTGATGGGGAAGTCGTCGCAACTCGGAAGGGCGTGTCGGCAGGCTGTGACGGTGGAGAGCAAGCCGGCTGGCCGCCCTATCCGCCACAAGGTCAGGACACCACCATGCCCCGTACCCGTACGAACCGCCGGGCTGACAACGATGTGTGTCACGTAATCCTCGGCGCCGCTGTCTCCGGCCTCATCCGCTTCATCCTGGACCAGCTGTCCGGTCTTCTCTGACTGATGTCATCCCGCGCGTGCACTGCACGCGCGGGGTTTGCACGTCGCCATGGGGGATCCGCATCCGGTTCTGAACATGCGCCCTGCGACCTCAGGGCCGGCGACGCCTAAGACGCCATTTCACTTGGTGGGTCTGCGGTGGCATATGAGGGTCGCTGCGATGGCGGTGAAGGCGAGGGAGTGCTCCGGCTTGCGCTCGTAGCGGCGGTGAAGGCGTCGGCAGCCGGACAGCCAGGACACGGTCCGCTCCACGAGCCAGCGGTGCCGGCCCAGGCGCCGGGATGAATCGACTCCCTTACGGGCGAGACGGTGCCGGATGCCGCGGAGCAGGGGGGTGAGGGCCTGGCTGTCGTGGAGGTTGGCAGCGGAGATGCCGACCGACAGGGGCAGCCTGGCGGTCCACGATGAGGTGGATTTTCGAACCCTCTTGCCGCGGCCGGTCGGATTCGGTCCTGTCAGCTGCCCCCTTTGAGCACCCGGACGCTGACAGAGTCGATCGCGCACCGCGACCGGTCGAGCTCACCCCGGGCGCCGAGTTCGTCCAGGACCAGGCGCTGGGGCTTGGGTTCCAGGTGCAGCCCGAGGTGGCCACGAAGACGATCGCGGCCAGCACCTCGCGGTCCCCTCGCCGGCGGTGCCCTCCACCCTGCGGGCGAACCGGTGCCTGCGGCACCACTCGATGGAACAACGTCCACAGCTCTTCCGGTGCCATCCGCTCGACAAGCGCAGCAGTCATCACCCCGGACTGTCGCAAGATCACGCCAACTGAAATGGCGTCTAAGCGGCTTTGGCCAAGTCCACTGCTGATCGCTGAACCCCCTGTGCCTTGGCGGGTGAGTGTCTGGGCGATGGATGCGCCGTGATAGGGATTCAGGCATGCGCATCCTCCTTCCGCTGCCGGACCGGGACTTCGATGTCACCGAGGTCGCCGTTCCCTGGCGGCTGCTGCGCGACGCCGGACACGAGGTGGTGTTTGCCACCGAGCGCGGCGGCCGGCCCCCGCAGGCCGACCCGCTGCTGCTCACCGGTGTGCTCTTCGGGCAGCTCGGCGCGGAGCCGGAGCCGAAGGAGTTCTACCGTGAACTCACCGGCGAGGCCGCCTTCCGGGCTCCGCTCGCCTGGGACGCCGTGGAACCGCAGGAGTACGACGGGCTGCTCCTGTCCGGCGGGCACGCGCCCGGGATGCGGCAGTATCTCGGCTCCCGCACCCTGCAGGCGAAGGTCGCCCGTTTCTGGGCCACCGGCAGGCCGGTGGGTGCCATCTGCCACGGCGTCCTCGTGCTCGCCCGCAGCGTCGATCCGGCCACGGGCCGCAGCGTCATCGCCGGCCGGCGCACCACCTGCCTGCCCAAGTACATGGAGCGCAGCGCCTATTACCTGACCGCGTGGCGGCGTGGCCGCTACTACCGGACGTATCCGGCCTACGTCCAGGACGAGGTGGTTGCCGCGCTCGACGACCCCGCGGACTTCGAGCGGGGGCCGGTCGAACTGCGGCGGCGCGGTACGGCCACCGACGACACCCCGGCCTTCGTCGTCGAGGACGGCCGGTACCTGTCCGCCCGCTGGCCCGGTGACGCCTACCTCTTCGCCCGGCGCTTCGCCGCCCTACTGGAATAGTCCGCGTCCGCTGGCAAGGTCTTGCCGAGAGAGCGATGGGTGGACGGGCTCATGGGCGCAGATGGGCCAGGATCCCGTCGCTCACGGGGTAGGGACGTTCACGGGGCAGGAGCTGCCGTGCGGCGTCCAGGTCTCCGTCTCTTACATGCGCGTGGATCGTGCGGGCGAGCGATGTGACGTCGGTGATGGAGACGGTCCACTCATCGGCGTAGAGGCGTGCGGCTTCGCCGGCGAGGCCGAGCTGGAGCGATCGGTGGCCAAGCGGCTGAAGGTGCAGGTCGCGTTCGGGGTCCCATTGCACCCGGGCCGGAGCCCGCTTCAACTCGCGCTTCCACGCGGCGCGGTCGGCGTGAAGCTCATGCTCGTAGTGGGACAGGCAGGCGTGTTCCAGTGCCCACTCGAAGCCGTCGCGGGAGATCTCGACGGCGAGGACGGTCTCCTGTGCTTCTTTGGTGCCCCACCCGCAGCGGTACATCATCCACAGGAACGACGGCTTGATCCACGTCATCCGGTCCCGCTGCCACACCGCCGGGAAACGGCCCTCCCGCGCCGCCGGCAGGCCTATTTCCGGGGCGTACGCCTGGTAGACAGTGACTGTGGAGTCCGTGTGCAGGGCTCGGATCTGGTGTTTGGGTTCTGCCACGGGGACCAGGGTGGCCACACCGTTCCGTACGCGCCATCGAATTTTGTCGCCGTGGAGCTTGGCGGGTCGTCGGGTCTCCCACTCGTCGCTGCGGACAAGGCCGGCATCCGTGCGGCACGCTCGACCCCCGGAACGGCCGAACGTCAACTGGTCACCGCGTCTCCGGATCAGCGGCCCAGTGCGCGCCGGGGCAGCGGGGAGGAGTAGACGACGCTGGTGGTCACCGAGCCCAGTGCGCCGATCTTCCCGGAGACCTCCTCCAGGTGCGCCATGGACCGGGCGGCGACCTTGATGACGAAGCAGTCGTCGCCCGTCACACGGTGCGCCTCCAGGATCTCGGGCGTGGCGGCCACCAGGTCGTGAAACGGCTTGTAGTTGCCGTTCGGGTACCGCAGCCGTACGAACGCCAGGATCGCCAGTCCGAGCCGCTCGGGGTCGACGACCGCCGCGTACCCCTGGATCACGCCCGCGTCCTCCAGCCGCCGGACCCGTTCGGTGACGGCACTGGGCGACATGGAGACGGCGCGCGCCAGCTCGGCGTAACTGGCCCGTCCGTTCCGCTGGAGGACCTCGAGAATGCGCCAGTCGGTGGTGTCCGGGGAATACACGGTCATCCGGGATGAATAGCAGGGGAATCCCGGCCGGGACAAGGGGGAGACCGTGGATTTCCACTTCAGGCGGCCGGGTCCGGCGCCGTAGATTTCCCGTCATGATCACCAATTCCTCTGGGCACGCCGTGACCTCCGAGAACCCCGTCCTGCGCGTCGCCCCCGCCCCGCCCGCCGAGGCCGCCGCCCACTTCCGGGCGAGCCTGGCCTTCCACGCCGACGTCTCCGACGTGGCCGCCGCGCTCGCGGCCGACGGCGATCCCGGCTTCGTCGTCGTGGACTCCCGCTCCACCGCGTCCTGGGACCAGGGCCACATCCCCGGCGCGATCCACCTGCCCACCGCGCTCATCCCCGAGCAGGCCGAGCAGCTCCTCGACAGGTCCGTGCCCGTGGTGACGTACTGCTGGGGCCCCGGCTGCAACGGCGCGACCCGTGCCGCCCTCGCCCTCGCCGAACTCGGCTACCAGGTCAAGGAGATGCTCGGTGGCTTCGAGTACTGGGCGCGCGAGGGCTTCGCCCACGAGACCTGGCAGGGCACCGCGCGGCGCGACCCGGACCCGCTGACGGCGCCCGTCGAAGGCGAGTGCGGCTGCTGACCCGCGCCCGTGTAGGTTCTCTGCCCATGGCTCGATACGCGGATCCAGGCGCGCTGGAGTGGGTGGAATCGGGCGGCGGCCCGCTGATAGCCGTCCCGGAGACGGTGCTGCCGTTCTGGGCGGGCGCCGACAGCGAGGAACTCGACACCGACTACGACCGGGCGTGCGAGGTCGACGGATACGTCGGTCTGCTTCCGGTCGGCGACAGCGCGGCGCTGGTGTTCGGTGACGAACCCGCCTCCACCTCCTTCCTGCCGGACCACGCCGCCTTCGTACGCTGGTCCGCCGCGAACTCCGAGGCAGAACTGCTCGCCCACGTCCCCGCCGCCCTCGACGCGGCGGTGTGGGGGAGCGAGGTGCGCTGGCGGGTGCCCGGCCCGGTGCTGCTGTTCGACTCGGCATGGCCGGGCCGGGAGGCCGACCGCACCGAGCACCTCCGGGTGCCGCTGGAGGCGGGCACGTACGCGGTGCGGGCCGCGTACGTGCAGCCGGGGCCGGAGACCTGGGTCGGACTGGTCCAGCTCAGCCGCGTCGGGCACTGACCGAGGTCAGCGCACCCCGTCGAAGGCGACGTTCAGATGCCGGGGACCTCGCAGCACCGCGTTCTGGCGGTACGGCGGCGGGTCCTCGACCAGACGGGGATTCTCCAGCCGCCGGGCCAGTTCGGCCAGGGCGATCTGGGCCTCCAGCCGGGCCAGCGGAGCGCCGAAGCAGCTGTGGATACCGCTGCCGAACCCGAGGTGCTGGATGTCCTGGCGGTCCGGGTCGAAGCGGTCGGGGTCCGTGAACCGCTCGGGGTCCCGGTTGCCCGCGGCCAGGACGAGCCAGATGCGGGAACCCTTGGGAATGGTCACCCCGCGCACCTCGATGTCGGCGATGCAGGTGCGCTGTGGCAGGAGTTGCACCGGCGGCTCGTAGCGCAGCAGCTCCTCCACGATCCTCACCGACAGGCCGGGATCGCCGCGCAGCCGCTCCAGGACCTCCGGGTGGCGCAGCAGTGTGAGCATGCCGTTGGCGATGAGGTTGACGGTCGTCTCGTGGCCGGCGATGAGCAGCAGCACCGCCGTGCTGAGCACTTCCATCGTCGTCATGGCGCCGTCCGGACCCGTGCTGTCCACCAGGTCGGACAGCATGTCGTCGCGAGGTTCCTTGGCGCGCTGCTCCACCAGCCCGTTCAGGTACATGCCGAGCTGCAACCGTGCCTCCTGCGCGGTCCGCTCGGATTCGGCGCTCGTGCGCGTGTCGGGGTCCAGACCGGCGACGATCGGGTCGACCCAGGCACGGAAGCGGGGCTCGTCCTCGCGCGGCACACCGAGCAGCCGGCAGATCATGGTCACCGGGAAGGGATAGGCGAACTGGTCGACCAGGTCGATCTGCCGCGCGTCCCCGAAGCCGTCGATCAGCCCGGTGACGAGCTCACCCAGTCCGCCCCGCATGTTCTCGATCCGGCGCGGCCGGTGCGGTGGCCCGAAGGACCTGTTGGCGATCCTCCGCAGCCGGTCGTGCTCCGGCGGGTCGAGCCGGATGAAGCTGGGAGGCAGTCCCGTCGCCTCCGGCCCGGACAGCTCGTCGTCCCGGCCGGCCGCCAGGTTCGAGGCGTCGGAGCTGATCCGCGGGTCGTGGAGCAGGGCCTCGATGTCGTAGTACGAGCTGATGACGTAGGGGCCGTCCTCCTCCTCGTGGAGCACCGGCGTCTTACGGAGTTCCTCGTAGAGCGGATACGGGTTGGCGCGGTTCGCGAAGTCGGTGATCTGGCGCAACATCGAGGCGTGCGGCATGGCAGGTCCTTGAAGCGTCGGGGCCGGACGGAGGTCAGTGGCGGGCGGGGTGGAAGACCAGCTGCTGGTCGGCCGGTGAGTAGCCGCTGAGGGTCACCATGGGGCCGTGGGTCGGCAGGGACGGGTCGGGGAAGTCGGCGTCCACCGGCTGCCGGCCCTCGGGCCGCCGGTCCACCGTCGCGAACTCCACCGGAAACGGCGCGCCCCGCTCGATCTGCCGCGCGTAGAACTCCAGCCACCGGGTGTTGTCGAAGGTCACGGCGGCCACGATCCGGCCCTTGTAGCCGTACACGCCGGCGAACCGGCGCTCGGCGAGCGAACCCTGAGTGATCATGATCTGCTCGCCCATCGGCGGCACGCCGACCGACTTGATGTTCACGCCGAACATCGAGGACCAGAAGGCGGGCATCCACAGGTGCGGTCGACGGTCGGCGCCGTGGCAGATCATGTTGTGCGCGGCCGTCTCCGCCTGGGCGACCGCGTTGCCCCAGTGTTCCAGCGAGAGGAACTGGTAGCCGAACAGCGCGTGCGGGGAGCGCGCGACGTCACCGGCCACGAAGACGTCGTCCGTGACGATGCCCCGGAAGTCGAAGGCACGGCAGCCCGCGTCACAGGCGATGCCCCGGGGACCGGCGCCCAGCCCCGATCCGGTCAGCCAGTCGGTGTTGCGCACCGAGCCCAGCGAGACCACGACCACGTCCGCCTCGACGACACTCTCGTCGGACAGGTGGACGGCCCGCACCCGGCCGGCCGAGTCGCCCTCCAGCCCCGTCACCGTGACGTGGGTGCGCAGATCGACGCCGTTCTCGAGCTGCAGGTCGGCGGCGACCGCGCCGATCACCCCGCCGAGCGCCCCCACCAGCGGGGCACCCGCACGCTCCGCCACGGTGACGGGCAGACCCATCTCCCGGCAGGCCGACGCGACCTCCGAACCGGCGAAGCCCGCGCCGATGATGAACACCCGGCGCGGCCCCGCCTGCAGCCGCTGGTACAGATCGGCCGCGTCGTCCCGCGTCCGCAGCAGACAGACGCCGTCCAGACGGGCCTCCTCCTCCTTCGGCCAGGGCCGGGCGCGGACGCCGGTCGCGATGAGCAGCCGGTCGTACTCCACCTCGTCGCCGTCGGCCAGCCGGACCCGCTTGGCCGTCAGGTCCAGACCGGTCGCCGGGACACCGAGCCGCCACTTGGCGTCGATCTCCCGGCGGTGCGGCAGTTCGGTGTGGCGCGGGGAGGCCATGCCCAGCAGGACGGACTTGGACAGCGGCGGCCGGTCGTACGGCTCGTACGGCTCGTCACCGATCAGGGTCAACTCGCCGGTGAAGCCCTCGGCGCGCAGGGTCTCGGCGGCCCGCAGACCCGCCAGCGAGGCGCCCACGATGACGATACGGCCCTCACGCCTGAGCCGGTCGACATGGTCAGCGGGCATCGGAAGCCTCCTGGGCGGACCCGGCCTCGGCCTCGGCCACCGTGCCGTCCAGCCCGTCCGCCGTGATCGCCTGCACCGGGCAGGCGGCGACCGCGCGGGCCAGCCGCTCCCGCTGCTCCTCGGGTGCGTGCGGGTTGTAGACCAGTGACTCCTCGCCGTGCATGGCGAAGACATCGGGAGCGAGGAACGCGCACTGGGCGTACCCCTGGCATTTGTTGAGATCGACGACGAGCCTCATCGACGCTCCGCCCTTCCGGTGGCCAGGTCCGGTGGCGCCGGCCGCTTCGCGCGGCATTACCGGACGGCGGTCATGTCCCGTCTGCCAGCATGAGTGCGGCGCGGCAACATCGCCCGTCGGGAAACCCCATTCGGGCTGCCCCCGGATCCGCTGGTCAGGGGGTCGCGGTGGTACGGGCGGCGGTGCGACCGCTCGCCAGGATGATGTGCACGCTGAGCACCAGCGACCACGCGGGGAAGACCAGCTCCGCCCAGGGCACGTTGGGCGAGCCGAGGAGCAGGGTGAGGGCGGTCAGGAAGCCCAGGACCGACAGCCAGCGGGGCAGGACGGCCAGCCGGTGGCCGATCACCGACATGGAGGAGACGAAGACGGCCGCCATCCGCGTGGCGTACTCCGTCATCAGCGTGTACGCGAGATGCCGTCCGAAGTCCCAGGTGGTCAGGGCCGACGCCGTGCCGGTCGGCGGTCCGACCGCGAGGAGGGACCGCGCGGCAGCGGCAGCGGCGAAGATCGTCGCGGTGAAGACGAGGCCGCTGCCGAGGAAGACGGTGGCGAGGAACCTGTCCTCGGCCGCGCCGACGTACGACCGCACCACGCCGATGAACCACAGGAAGAAGATGCCGGCGAACGGCACGAGCGCGAGGGCGGCACGCAGGGCGTTACGGCGCGCGGAGTCCGTGAAGTCCCCGGCGGTGACCGCGCCGGACCCTTCGGGGATACCCAGCCGGACGAGGACGATCGCCGCCGCGAACAGCAGCGCGAACACCACTCCCGCCAGCCCGGCGGCCCGCGGTGTCGTCAGTACCCGCTGCCCCTGCCCCTGCTGCATTCCGGCCCGCCTCCTCCGCATCGCCCGCGGCACCAGCTAGCCGCTGCGCGCTCGCGTGCGCCACCGGGGGACGGCCGGACGGCCGAGCGGGTGCCGTCCGGCGGCACAGCCGAGAGGAGACTCACCACCGGCGCGGTACGGTCACAGCGCCGAGGCTGCACGGTCACAGCGCCGAGGGTGTACGGCTATGACGCCGGACGTTGCGCGGCTGTGACGCGACGCTGCACCCCCACCACGCCGGACGCTGCACGCCACGACGCCGCCGGTCGGCCCGAGCCGCTCGTCCCGAGAGGCTTACCGCCGGGGGCGACGCCGGCCGGACCTCCGACGGCCGCGCCGGGGCCCGGATGCCGGTGCGGCGCGGGGCCGAGGCCCGGGGACGACGCCGGGTGCCGCCGGTCGTGTCCACCCGTCCCGCCCGGCGGCACCCGGCCCCGCCGCCCAGGACGGAGCGGCGTACGCTCCTGCCCTGGCCGGTGCCCACATGTCAACGGGCAAGACGGGCCGCGGCGTTGAGGCGGACCATCAGAGGCGGGCCAGTTCGTCGACCAGGTCGTCGAGGCCCAGCGAGCCCTGCGACAGCGCAGCCATGTGCCAGGCCTTCAGGTCGAACGCGTCGCCGTGCCGCTCGCGCGCCTTCTCGCGGCCCAGCAGCCACGCACGCTCGCCGAGCTTGTAGCCGATCGCCTGGCCCGGGATCGTCAGGTACCGGGTCAGCTCGCTCTCCACGAAGTCCGCCGGCCGGCTGCTGTGCGCACCGAAGAACTCCTGCGCCAGCTCCGGCGTCCACCGCTCACCGGGGTGGAACGGCGAGTCGGCGGGGATCTCCAGCTCCAGGTGCATGCCGATGTCGACGATCACCCGGGCCGCCCGCATCATCTGCGCGTCCAGATAGCCGAGCCGCTCCTCGGGATCGGTGAGGTAGCCCAGCTCGTCCATCAGCCGTTCCGCGTACAGCGCCCAGCCCTCGGCATTGGCGCTCACCCCGCCGACCGTCGCCTGGTAGCGCGAGAGGTTCTCGGCCACGTGCGCCCACTGCGCGAGCTGGAGGTGATGCCCGGGCACGCCCTCGTGGTACCAGGTGGACACCAGGTCGTACACCGGGAAGCGGGTGTGGCCCATCGTGGGCAGCCAGGTACGGCCGGGGCGGGAGAAGTCCTCCGACGGGGCCGTGTAGTAGGGGGCCGCCGCGCCGCCGGGCGGGGCGATGCGCGACTCCACCCTCTTCACCCGCTCGGCGAGTTCGAAGTGCGTGCCGTCCAGATCCTCGATGGCCTTCTCCATCAGGCCCTGCAGCCACTCCCGCACCTCCTCCACACCCTCGATGTGCCGGCCGTGCTCGTCGAGGTGAGCGAGCGCCACCCACGGGGTCTCGGCACCGGGCAGGATCTTCTCCGCCTCCTGCCGCATCTCGCTGAGGATCCGGTGGAACTCCGCCCAGCCGTACGCGTACGCCTCGTCCAGATCCAGATCGGTGCCGTTGAAGTAGCGGGACCAGCGCGCGTACCGCTCGCGGCCCACCGTGTTCGGGGCGTCCTGGATCGCCGGCGCGTACACGTCCCGCAGCCAGTCCCGCAGCTCCACCAGGGCGCGGGTCGCCGTGCGGGCCGCCTCGTCCAGCTCGGTGCGCAGCGCCTCGGGACCGGCGGCGGCGAAGTCCTCGTACCAGCCACGGCCCTTGCCGTCCGCGTCCGTCCATTCGGTGAGCTGCTGGATGTACGTCGCCGTCGGCCGGGGAGCGGCGAACAGCTTGCGGTCCAGGCCCAGTTGCAGCGACTCGCGGTAGCCTGCCAGCGCCCCCGGCACCGCGCGCAGCCGCTCGGCGATGGCCGCCCAGTCCTCCTCGGTCTGGGAGGGGGTGACCGTGAAGATGTCCCGCACCGAGTGGCCCGGCGTGTCCATGTTGCCGACCGCGCGCAGGTGCTCGTCCGCGTCGTGCACGGCCAGTTCGGCGGTCAGCCGCTCCCGCAGCAGCCGCCCGCAGCGCCGCTCCACGTCACTGTCCGCACCGGGCTGCCGCTCCGCCTCGTCCAGCTTCCCGAGGGTGGCCCGGGCCAGCTCCGCGAGGGCCTGCCGGCCCGCGGGCGAGTAGTCGGGCAGCCGGCTCGAACTCTCCGTCACACCGAGGTAGGTACCGGTCACGGGGTCCAGGGCGATGAGATCGTCCACGTACGCGTCGGCCACCTCACGGGGCAGCGGGCTCTTGGTATCAGACATGCGGCCCATCCTCGTACGCGGAGGATCACCGCGTCACCCACGTTTCCGGGGATTCAGCTCTGGGCGTGGCCGACGGGCAACAGCGGTCCGCACTCCCACTGCTGGAAGATCAACCGGGTTTCCACCCGGGCCACTTCGCGCCGTGACGTGAACTCGTCGATCACCAGCCGCTGCAGATCCGCCATGTCCGCGACGGCCACATGCACCAGATAGTCGTCCGGCCCGGTCAGATGGAACACGGTCCGTGCCTCCGGAAGCGCCCGGATCCGCTCCACGAACGGTCCCACCAGCTCCCGGCGGTGCGGCCGGACCTGGACCGACAGCAGAGCCTGGAGCCCGCGCCCCAGTTTGGCCGGATCGAGTCGCAGCTGATGACCGAGGATCACGCCTGCGCGGCGCAGCCGGGTCACCCGGTCCAGGCAGGTCGACGGCGCCACGCCCACCTGCGTGGCCAGATCGCGGTAGGTGGTCCGTGCGTCGTTCTGCAGCAGCCGCAGCAGATGGAGGTCCACCGGATCCAGTACGACAGATTCGGCCATGGCCCGAACGTAGCACGGTGTTCGAATTCGGTGAACCGTTCACTGTTCACCCTTCCGCGCATGGACACACCGCGCACCGGTGCCTACGACGGCGTAGGCACCGCATGGAGAGCTCTTGCCACCGAGGCCGTGCACGCCGGCCGTGACGATCTCGCCCGCCAGGGCCTGCACGCCCCGCCGATCGACCTGTCCACCACCTACCCCTCCTACGACAGCCGTGGTGAGGCCGCCCGCATCGACGCCTTCGCCACCGACGGCGCCGACCCGGCCGGACCGCCCGTCTACGGCCGTCTCGGCAACCCGACCGTCGCCCGCTTCGAGACCGCTCTGGCCCGGCTGGAGGGCACCGAGTCCGCCGTCGCCTTCGCCAGCGGCATGGCGGCGCTCAGCGCGGTCCTGCTGGCCCGGTCCGCCATGGGCCTGCGCCATGTGGTCGCGGTACGGCCCCTGTACGGCTGCAGCGACCACCTCCTCACCGCCGGGCTGCTCGGCACGGAGGTCACCTGGACCGACCCGGCCGGCATCGCCGACGCGCTGCGCCCCGACACCGGCCTGGTGATGGTCGAGTCGCCGGCCAACCCGACCCTCGCCGAGCTCGACCTGCGGGCCGTCGCCCATGCCTGCGGTTCGGTCCCGCTGCTCGCCGACAACACCTTCGCCACGCCCGTGCTGCAACGCCCGGCCGAGCACGGTGCCCGGATGGTGCTGCACAGCGCCACCAAGTACCTGGGCGGCCATGGTGATGTGCTGGCCGGAGTGGTCGCCTGCGACGAGGAGTTCGCGGGCCGGCTTCGGCAGATACGGTTCGCCACGGGGGGAGTGCTGCATCCGCTGGCCGGATATCTGCTGCTGAGGGGTCTGTCCACGCTCCCGGTCCGGGTCCGTGCAGCCTCCGCGAACGCCGCCGAACTGGCCCGCCGGTTCGCCGCCGACCCGCGCGTGGCCCAAGTCCGCTATCCGCGGCTGGGCGGCGCGATGATCGCCTTCGAGGTGCACGGCGATCCGCACGAGGTCATCTCCCGGGTCCGGCTCGTCACCCCGGCGGTGAGCCTCGGCAGCGTCGACACGCTCATCCAGCACCCCGCCTCCATCAGCCACCGCATCGTCGACGCCGACGACCGGCGCGGAGCCGGGGTGAGCGACCGGTTGCTGAGGCTCTCGGTGGGTCTGGAGGACGTGGACGACCTGTGGACGGACCTCGACCAGGCACTGGGGGAGCCGGTCCCGACACCGGCCCCGCTGCGGGAGGCGGTCCCGGCACCGGTCCCGCTGCGGGAGGCGGTGCGCTGAGCGGTGGCGGGCGGTGGGGGCGGTGACCGACGGTGGCGGCCGGTGGCGGGCGGTGGCGGGCGCCGGTGAGCCCGGCCCCGCTGGCCACAACCGTTACGGCGGATGGCCGTCGCGGCGGATTCATGGTGCGGCGGTCTTCGCGGAGCGCCGGGGCTCGACCGCTCGCGCTCGACCAGGGTGGGCGGGGCCCGAGTGCTCTGGGCTCGAGTGTCCAGGGGCAGCGTGCTGGGACCGTACCGGGGTGGGTTCGGTCGCCGGCGGACAACGAGATGGTGGCTGAGAGCCATTGCGACGGAGTCATGGTGCGGCCGTCTTCACAGGGCGCCCGCGCCCGATTCCCGTGCCCGACCCCTTCGCCCGATCCCCGCGCCCCGGCCGCCCGGGGCTGGAGCGCCCGCGCCGGGCCACCCGGGGCGCGACTGCGGGGGCTCGACTGCCCAGGCGCCCGGCCCGCCTGGGGCGCACTCCCGTGGCCCCGCCGCACAGGGCTGGAGCGCTCGGGACCTGAGTGCTCTGGGCCCGACCGCCGATCGCGGTTCCGGTCGCAGCCCCTGGCTCTTGGCCGCGACCCTGACCCCGAGGCCGGCCCGGCCCCGACTGTCGGGCCCGGGCTGCCGCTCCGGCCCGCCCTCCCGTCCTGCCCCGTCGTGCCCCGTCCTGCCCCTCCGGCCCGGCCGCCCCACGTGCCTTGAGGTGCCAGGCCCGGAGCGCGGCGGGCCGAAGGGTGGGCGGGGCCGGGGCGCGGCTCAGTCGTGACGGGCCGGGTCGCCGGCGTGGTGCAGGCCGGTGCCGTGCGGCGAGCGCTGCGCGACCGGTACGGCGTGCAGGCGGGCCGTGATGACCAGCGTGCCCTCCTCGATCTGGTAGTCCAGGGGCAGCCCGAGGCCGCGCATCGCGGCGACCATGCCGGTGTTGGACGCCTGCGTCACGGCGTACACGCTCTCGCAGCCGGCCTCCACGGCCATCGCCACCAGCCGGTCCAGCAGCTCGCCGCCGATGCCGCGCTGCTGCCAGTCGTCCTCGATCAGCAGGGCGACCTCGGTCTCGTCGCCGTCCCACAGCAGATGCCCGAGGCCGACGATCCGGCCGGAGGTGGTCTCCGCGGCCAGGGTGCGGCCGAAGCGGGGGCTGAGCAGGTGGTTCAGATAGCGGTCCGCGTCGCCGACCGGGCCGTGGTAGCGCATGCCCAGGGTGCGCGGCGAGCACCGCTCGTGCATCGCCCGCGCAGCGGGCAGGTCGGAGGTGTCGACCCGGCGGACGGCGATGTCGTTGCCCTCGGGCAGCGTCAGCACGTCCTTGCCGTGCGGGATCCGCGGACCGAGCCGGTTGTCCAGGTCCACCAGAGCCCGGGCCCGCGCGAACTCCGTCGGCGTGAACGGCAGGTACGGCCGTTCCACGGTGAGCACCCCGCCCTCCGGCGCCGGCAGCCGCATCACGGTGTCCTCCAGCACGCCCTCGACCGGCACCGGCTCCGGTCCGTGGCCACCGCCGACCGGTGTGCCGGGCAGCGAGCGGATCGTGCACCGGCCCAGCAACTGGCGCAGCGCCAGCGGCAGTTCGGCGGCGTCCAGCGCCGTGCGCGCGGCCAGCCCGAGCACGCGGGTGGGGGCGTCGACCAGGTCATGGGCGTCGGCTCGCTCGATCCAGGTGGACGCGCCACCGGCCTGCGACACCGCCCGGGTCAGCTCGGCCGCCTCCAGCGCGCCCGGCGCCCGCAGCAGGAACTCGTCCACGGTGCCGTCGGCCAGCGGGTGCGTCTGGAGGCTCAGGATGTCCACGTGCCGTTCGGCCAGTGCCGTGCACAGCACCGCCAGCGAGCCCGGCTCGTCCTTCACGGTGGTCCGCATCCGCCACAGCACGCCGGTGCCGGCCACGTCCTCCTCGGTGGCGTCCGGCTGCTCGGAGGGCCCGGCCGGCCGCGTCTCGACGGCCGGCCGGGCACCGGTATCGTCAGCCGGCGGTGCGTGCCCGTGGCGCCGTGCCCACCAGGTGTGGAAACCGGCCGTCGCCACCAGCGCGAGCGCCGAGACCACCAGCAGCGCGGGACCGTCGGGACCGTGCCCGATCAGGTTCGCCACCGCGTCGGCGACCGCGACGGCCGTGAACAGGGCGGCGAGCTCCACGAGGTCCCTCCGCCAGTGGTGTACGGGACGTCCGTGCTTCGCCCGGGTCACATTCGACATGTCTGCAGTCATGCAGCCACTGTGAAGGAAGGGTGTTGCGTGATCACGAACGGTTTGTGACCGATGGGTAAAGCATGCTCCGTCCCTTTTGTTGGATTTTCTATGGCCGGGTCGTCCGCGCCGCCGGGCTCCCTACTGGCCCACCCGGCCCGGCTGGAGCGTCTGCGTGAACAGCACCGTGCCGTCGTACTCGCGCAGCCGGACCGTCAACTCGCCGCTGTCGCCGTCGATGTCGACCTCGCCGAAGAACTGGTAGCCCTGCGCCGGGGAGACGTTGGAGGCGGTCGGCGCCTTGACGAACACGCGGTCCGGGCCGAACGTGCCGTCCAGCGCGTTGGCCGGGAAGGCGCCCGCGTTGAGCGGTCCGGAGACGAACTCCCAGAACGGCTCGAAGTCCTTGAACGCGGCCCGCGACGGGTCGTAGTGCTGGGCGGAGGTGTGGTGCACGTCGGCCGTCAGCCACACCGTGCCGGTGATCCGCCGGTGCTTGACGAAGCGCAGCAGCTCGGCGATCTGCAGCTCGCGGCCGAGCGGAGCGCCCGGGTCGCCCTGCGCCACCGCCTCGAAGTTCGGCTTGCCCTCGACGGGGTCGGGTACGACGAGGCCGAGCGGCATGTCGTTGGCGATCACCTTCCACACCGCCCGGGACTTCGCCAGCTCCCGCTTGAGCCACTCGAGCTGCTCGCGGCCGAGGATGCCCTGGGGGTCCACGGTCTGGTTGTCGGGGGAGTTGGCGTCGCGGTAGGTGCGCATGTCGAGCACGAACACGTCCAGCAGTGGACCGTGGTGGACGGTGCGGTAGATCCGGCCGTCCGGGCGGCCGCTGATGGTGGAGATCGGGAAGTACTCCGAGAAGGCCTGGCGGGAGCGCAGCGACAGGTCGTCGAGCTTCGTTCCGGCCGGGTAGGGGGTGCCGCTGCCGATGACCTCGCCCGGGTACCAGTTGTTGCGGACCTCGTGGTCGTCCCACTGGATGATGTTCGGCACCTGGGCGTTGAACCGGCGCAGCGCCGAGTCCAGCAGGTTGTAGCGGAAGTTTCCCCGGTAGTCGTCCAGGGTGATGGCGACGTGCGACTTCTCCTCGGTCGTCACGTTCCGGTAGACGCTGCCGTCGGGCAGGGCGGCGGTCGACGAGATCGGACCGTCGGCGTAGATGTTGTCGCCGCTGCACAGGAAGAAGTCCGGATCGACCTTCGCCATGGCGTCGAAGATGCGGTAACCGCCGATCGACTCGTTGATGCCCCAGCCCTGTCCGGCCAGGTCGCCGGACCACACGAACCGCACACCCTGGCGCCGTTTGGCGGGCGCGGTACGGAAGGTGCCGGTCACCGGCTCGCCCGTGCGGCGCGGGTCGTCCGGGTCGGCGAGCAGCACGCGGTAGTGGATCTGCTCGCCGGACGGCAGGCCGTGCAGCCGGGTGGTGCCGGTGAAGTCCGTGCCGGAGCCCAGCAGCGGGCCGTGCCAGGTGCGCGGGTTGCGGAACGACTCGGTGGCCGAGGTCTCCACGATCATCCGGGCCGGCCGGTCCGAACGCACCCATAGCAGGCCGGAGTCGGAGGTCACATCGCCCGCCTGCACGCCCCAGCCCGCCTGGGGGCGCCCGGAACGGGCGAACGCCGGGGCCGCGCCGGGGCCGACGGGCAGGGTGAGGGCCGCCGACGCGGCGAGGGAGCCGCGCAGAACGCTGCGGCGGCCGGGGAACGGACGGTCGGACATGGCTGCGCCTCCGGTGATGGGATCCGGCCAGTGTGCAGAGCCACACCTACTGGGACGCTGCGGCGCGCGCGGAAACCGGAAGTGAACAACGGGCCTTGGGGCGGGACCGACGACGGGCGGCCATGGCCGCGAACACCGCGCCCGCGGCTGGGTGGCGGCGCTCGGTGCATACGGTGCCCCGTGCATGCGGTGTCCGGCGCACCGGGTGCCCGGTGCATGCCGTGTCGGGGCCGTCGGCGGACAGCTTCCCGCCCCCCGGCAGGCACGCGCGCGTACGGCGCGGTCGGTGGGCCCCGTCACCGGCTCGGCATCGTGGCAGGGCCGGGTGCCCTCGGTGCGGCTGGTACCGGTGGCCGGTGCCAGCCGCGTCAGAGAGGCGTGCCAGGCCTGGCGGCCGCGTCCGTCGGCCTGTTCAGCGGCTGCCGTCCAGGATGACCCGTGCGACCAGCGCCGGGTCGTCGTTCATCGGGCAGTGGCCGCAGCCGGGCAGCCGTACCAGCCGGGCGTGCGGGATCAGTTGCTTGGCCCGCACGCCCTGGCGGCGGACGAGGAGCCGGTCCCTGGTGCCCCAGGCCACCGTGACCGGCAGGCCCGGCAGAGCGTCGGTGAACTGCACCCTGACGCCTGCCCGCAGCGTCGCCTCGAACCCGGTGGCACCCACCAGCGCGAGGGTTTCGGCGACCACGGCCTCCGGGGCGCGGCGCGCCGGGCGCGCGTAGATGGTGCTGGTCAGCGCGGTACGGCCGGCCGCCGTACGCGACAGCCGCTCCACCAGCGGCAGCGGAAGCCGCTGGGCGATGCCCCGCATCGCGAGCAGCACCGCGAAGGCGTACCGGCGCTCGGCCTCCGTCCAGAAACCGGCCGGCGACAGCGCCGTGACGGAGCGTACGAGCTTGTCCCGCCCCAGCTCCAGGGCGAGCAGGCCGCCCAACGAGTTGCCCGCGATGTGCGGGCGGTCCAGCTCCAGCGCCTCGAACAGGGCGCCGAGCACGGAGTTGGTGGTCGGCAGGTCGTAGGCGAGGCCGTCCGGCAGGCCCGGTGAGGCGCCGAAGCCCGGCAGGTCGACCGTGATCACGTCGCGCTCGGTGGCGAGGATGTCCACGACCGGGTCCCAGGCCTGCCGGTGATGGCCGATGCCGTGCAGCAGGACCAGAGGTTCGCCGTGCCCCACGCGCGCGTAGGACACGGCCACGTCCTTCGGGCCGTGCGGAGTGGGGACCTTGAAGGAGACGACGGTGGCGGACATGGGGTGCTCCTCGTCTGGTGCTGACGGACGCCATAGACAGTTTGTCAGCAATGGCTACCGGTCGGTAGCCCCCGGTTGGCGTACGTGCTCCGCCAGGGGTCCTCAATCCGCCCGGCGTACCTCGATGTTGAAGTCCGCGGTCCCGAACTGCCGCATCATGGTGAGCCACAGCGGCAGGTACATCTCCGTCGCCCGCGCGGCGCTGATCCCGCCCAGGTCCAGCACCCGCTCCGCCGGCCACCCGAACTCCCCGAGCAGGTCCGTCACCTGCTGCTTGGCCCCTGCGTCCTGACCGCACACGAACAGGTGGTGCGCGCCCGGCACCCGCCGCGGATCCACCATCACCTGGCAGTTGACCGTGTTCAGCGCCTTCACCACGCGCGCGTGCGGGAAGGCCCGCTGGATCTGCTCGCCGACGCTGTCCGACTCCACCGGATCCAGACGCGCCTGGCCGTCCTCGAAAGCCAGGGGATTGGAGACGTCCACCAGGACCTTGCCGTCGAGGTGCTCCGCGCCGGCCGCCCGCAGCGCGTCGAGCGCCACCCGCCCGCCCACCGCGTTGATGACCACCTCGGCCGAGGCGGCCGCCTCCGCGAACGTGCCCGCACGGGCGCGCTCCGCCGCGGCCGTCGCCCACTCCAGCGCCACCGGGTTGTCCTTGACGCGAGACCCGAGGGTGACCTCGTGTCCCAGTTCCACCAGCCTGCCGCCCAGCGTGCGGCCCACCTCGCCCGTGCCCAGCACCGCGTACCGCATCGGCCACCTCCAGGTCACCGACCGCCGACCCCCGGCGGTCCGCGGTCATTGTGATCCGGACCGCTGCCGGACGGGCCGATTCCGGGTGGACACACCCGGCGCGTGTCGGATGGGATGGACCGGTGACCGCCGACGCCGCGACCGACCTCTTCGAAGACCACCGCCCCCTGCTCATGGGGGTCGCCTACCGCATGCTCGGTCGGGTGGCCGACGCCGAGGACGTGGTCCAGGACGCCTGGCTGCGCTGGTCCCGCGCCGACCGCTCGGCGGTCCGTGAACCGCGCGCCTACCTGGTGCGGGTCACCACCCGCCTGGCCATCGACCGGCTGCGCCAGGTGCAGGCGCGCGGCGAGGCGTACGTCGGGCCGTGGCTGCCGGAGCCGTACGTCACCGAGTTCGGCGAAGCCGCCCCGGACGCGGCGGACCGTGCCCTGCTCGCCGACAGCGTCTCCCTCGCCGTGCTGGTCGTCATGGAGTCGCTGTCGCCGCTGGAGCGGGCCGTCTTCGTGCTCAGGGAGGCGTTCGGCTACCCGTACGCCGAGATCGCCGCGCTGCTCGACCGCACCGAGACGGCGGTACGGCAACTCGCCGGACGCGCCCGTCGGCACGTGGACGAACGGAGGCCGCGCTACGACGTCGACCCCGCCCGGCGACGCGAGCTGACCGAACGTTTCCTCGCCGCAGCGGGCGGCGGTGACCTGGACGGGCTCATGTCCCTGCTCGCCCCGGACGTCCGCCTGGTCGGCGACAGCGGTGGCAAGGCCAAGGCGCCGCTGCGGATCCTGCACACCGCCGACAAGGTCGGCCGCTTCCTCATCGGCGTGGCGCAGCAGCAGGTCCAGGCGGCGCCGGCGTACCGCTTCCTGGAGACCAACGCGGGCCCGGCGCTGCTGATCCTGTCCGGCGGCAAGCCCGACAGCCTGGTACAGGTGGACGTCGCCGACGGCCGCGTCACGACCGTGTACGTCGTCCGCAACCCGGACAAGCTGCGGCACCTCGCCGACCGCTGACCCCACGCGCCCCGCGAGCCCCCGTCCCGCGACGGGGGCTTTGCCGCGATGTCACACGCACCGCCACGTACGAACGCCTCGTGAACGCTCCACGGCACGACACCTGTGGGTTGCCGAAGGGGCCGAGGATTGGTCTTGACCAAGGGTGACGGCCGCCCTATGGTCGCAGAGAACTGCAACAACCTTTAATAAACAAGGGCACTAAAAACTGCCGGACCACGGCTCTCGCGGAGGACAGGGTGGGGACCACGCAGCTGGAATCGGTGCCGGAACCGAAGTACTGGCACCTCAAGACCGTGCTGAGCGAAGCACTGGACTCCGAGTTCTCGGTCGGCGAGATCCTGCCCAACGAGCGCGATCTGGCCGCCCGCTTCGGCGTGGCCCGTGCCACGCTCCGCCAGGCCCTCGAACAGCTGGAGCTGGAAGGCCGGCTGCAGCGCCGCCGCGGCGTCGGCACGACCGTCGCACCACCGCGCGTGGGCGTGGCCGTCGGTACCGAACAGCACGCCTGGCCGGGCGCCGCCTCCGACGCCTGGCAGCCTGTCGACTGCGACCAGTCGGCGCCGCCAGCGGCCGTCGCCACGGCCTTGGAGACCGGCGTGGACGAGCCCGTCCACGTCGTGCGCCGCTCCCGGACGTCCCATGGCCAGCCGGTCGCCACCGAGCTGCTCTACGTCCCGGCGGCCTCGGTGCCCGACCTCAGCGCGATCGACGCGCCGTCCGGCTCCTCACGCGCGCGTGCGGTGCTGCGCGAGCTGCAGCACCTGACCCTCGAGGGCCAGGACCGCGCCGTCGAGCTGGGCTCCGCCCGCGCGGACGACGCCAAGGAACTCGACCGGCTCCCCGGTTCCCCCGTCCTCGTCGTTACCACGCGCTTCTTCGCCGGGGGCCGCACCGCGGCGCTGTCCGTCGCGACCTACCGCGCCGACACCTGCCGGCTGACCTTCGGCGACACACCGGACGTGGAAATACACCACGACCCGGAACGCCGGGCTTCCTGACCACGCCGTACCCACCGACGCCGGGCAGAGCCAGTGTGCCGTGCCCGGCCCGGTCAAAGCCGGCGCCGCGTCCCGGACCACGGTCAATGCTCAGCGCCGCGTCACCGTGCCGTCGACGGCGAACAGCTGTTCCTCGACGTGGTCCAGAGCCAGGCGCAGCGCCCCCGTTGCCACGGCCGCCTCACCCAGCAGTGACAGCGTCACCCGAGGCGGCCGCAGGCAGTAGCGGGCCAGTTCGCGGCGCAGTGGTTCCAGGACGCCGTCGAGACCGGCCGCCCATCCGCCGATGACGACCAACTCCGGATCGAGTGCCAGCACCAGCGCGGCCACGTCGTGCACGAGCCGCTGGATGAACCGCTCCACGGCCGCCCGCGCCCGCTGGTCGCCCTCGCGCGCCAGCGCGAACACCTCGGCGACCGCCTGCTCGTCCAGCGGGTGCAACGGCTCGTCGGTGGTGGACAGCAGCGTCTCCGGAGTCGCCTCCCGGCCCAGCAGATGCAGCGCGCCGATCTCCCCGGCCGCCCCGCCGTAGCCGCGGTGCAGCCGACCCCCGATCAGCGAACCCGCTCCCGGGCTCAGCCCGGCCAGCACGAACACCACGTCGTCCGAATCGGTCGCCGCGCCCTTCCAGTGCTCGGCGACGGCCGCCGCGTTGGCGTCGTTCTCCACCAGCACCGGGCACTTGAAGGAACGGCTGAGCCGCTCGCCCAGCCTCAGGCCCGTCCACTGCGGCAGCGCCGTGCTCAGCCGCACCGTCCCGTCGGCCTCCACGATCCCCGGCGTACCCACGCCCACGGCCCGCAGCGAACCGCGGGCGACCCCGGCCCGCCGCAGCAACTCGGCGACCGCGCCGCGCAGCCGGTCGAGCCGCTCGTCCGCCGTGGCCGTCTCGTCGACCTCCTTGGCCTGTGTGCCCAGCACCCGGCCGTCCAGGTCGGACAGCAGTGCGGCGACCCGGTGCGGCCCGATCTCCAGGCCCAGCAGGTGCCCCGCCTCGGCACGGAACCGGAACCGGCGTGCCGGCCGTCCCTGACGGCGCGCGGCGCCCTCGTCGGCCGCCGTCTCCACGACGAGCCCGCCCTCGATGAGCCCTTCGACCACCCCCTCCACGGTCGGCCGGGACAGTCCGGTCACCCGGGTGATCTCGGTGAGTGTCGCGCAGTCCGTGGCACGCAGCGCGTGCAGCACCACCGCGGAGTTGATCCTTCGCAGCAGCGAAGGATCGCCGCCGGTCAGCTGCCCCACCGTCCGTCCTTCCAGCTCGCGGGCGTGTTGGCCGGATCGTACTCGGCCCGGCGCACCCCGGCGAGTGCCGGGTTCCGCATCGGCGGCGGCTCACCTCGTTCGATGCCCTCCAGCAACGGCATACGGACGGGTGTCGCGCCCGGCAGGGGATGGCGCACCTCCAGGGCGAGCGTGCAGGGCTAGCGTGCCGTCGCCGACCGGGATCCCGGCGCGCGGGTCCCAGCAGCGGCACCCCGGACGGCGTCAGGTCCCGGGCGCACCACGCCAGTTCGAAGCACCCGGGGTGGGCCCGGCGGCCCGGGGGGTGGACCCTGCGGCGCAGGGACGCCTGACGGCACGCCAATTGTCAGTGGTGCCCGCTTTACTGGGTCGCATGGACATCGCGAAGTGCCTGACCGTCATCGACGTGCTGTGTGCCCGGGAGTTCCCCACGGCCCACGGCAGGACGGAACACGGCGAGAGCGGGCCCGGCTATCACATAGCCGCCTTACAGACGAGTGGTGACTTCTGGGAGGGCGACGGCACGGAAGGGGAGGGGACGGCGGAGCAGTACGAGGCCGACCGGGACGGCCTCACGGAGCGGCTCAGCAGCCGGTGGGGCCCACCGCAGCGCTTCAGCCTGCGCAGCGTCCTCCTGCGGACGATGGAAGGCGAGGACATCGAGGAGCCCTGGGCCGGGCTGAGCGAGCACGTGCCGGACGTTCACCTGTGGAAGGCCCCCCTGGCGGAGAGATGGTTCGCCCTCGGGGTGTCCCACGGGTACGCGGAGCTTCCGTTCCAGCTCCTCGGCATAGTGACCGAGACCGACCCGCCGTGACCGGCTAGACGGACGCCGCGTCCCGCAGCCGCGCGAACTCCTCCGCCATGGTCGCCGCCGTCCAGTGCGCGTTCAGCCCGCTGGGATTGGGCAGCACCCACACCCGGGTGTCCCCGATGGTCCGCTCCTGCGGTCCGACCCGTGCGGTGCGGTCGCCGAAGGCGGCCCGGTACGCGGTCACCCCGACCACGGCCAGCCACCGCGGCCCCAGCCGGGTCACCTTCTCGGTCAGCAGCCGCCCACCCTCGGCGTACTCCTCGGCGGTCAGCTCGTCGGCCCGCGCGGTCGCCCGCGCCACGACGTTCGTGATGCCCAGTCCGTACGACAGCAGCTCCCGCTGCTCGGCCGGCTCCAGCAGCCTCGGGGTGAAGCCCGACAGGTGCAGCACCGGCCAGAAGCGGTTGCCGGGGCGGGCGAAGTGGTGGCCGGTCGCGGCCGTCATCAGCCCCGGGTTGATGCCGCAGAAGAGCACCCGGAGGCCGTCCGCGACGACGTCCGGTACGAGACGGTCGCGGGCGGCCTCCAGATCCGCCTTGGTGAAGCGGGGTGAGCGGGGCGCGCGGGTCAGAGGATCGCTCCGGGGGTGTAGCCGGCGGCCTCCGGGTGCTGCTTGACGATCTCCTCGATCCGGCCGGCGACGACACCGACCTGGTCGGCGGCGGCACCGGTGAAGGACAGCTTGTCGGCCATCAGCGCGGCCAGCTGGTCGCGGTCGAGGGGCAGACGGCCGTCGGCGGCGAGCTTGTCGAGCAGGTCGTTGCGCTCGGCGCCCTGCTCACGCATCGCGAGCGCGGTGGCGACGGCGTTCTCCTTGATCGCCTCGTGCGCGACCTCGCGGCCCACACCGGCCCGCACCGCGCCCATGAGCACCTTGGTCGTGGCGAGGAACGGAAGGTAGCGGTCCAGCTCACGGGCGACGACGGCCGGGAAGGCGCCGAACTCGTCGAGCACGGTCAGGAACGTCTCCAGCAGTCCGTCCAGTGCGAAGAAGGCGTCCGGCAGCGCGACCCGGCGCACCACCGAGCAGGACACGTCGCCCTCGTTCCACTGGTCGCCCGCCAGCTCGCCGGTCATCGAGGCGTAGCCGCGCAGGATGACCATGAGGCCGTTGACGCGCTCGCAGGAACGGGTGTTCATCTTGTGCGGCATCGCGGAGGAGCCGACCTGGCCCGGCTTGAAGCCCTCGGTGACCAGCTCGTGCCCGGCCATCAGCCGGATCGTCCTGGCCAGCGACGACGGCGCCGCCGCCAGCTGTACGAGCGCGGTGACGACCTCGTAGTCCAGCGAGCGCGGGTAGACCTGGCCGACCGAGGTGAACGCCTGCGAGAAGCCCAGGTGCCCCGCGATCCGCCTCTCCAGCTCGGCGAGCTTGGCCGCGTCGCCGCCGAGCAGGTCGAGCATGTCCTGCGCGGTGCCGACCGGGCCCTTGATGCCGCGCAGCGGGTAGCGGCCGAGCAGCTCCTCGACACGGCCGTGGGCGACCAGCAGCTCGTCGGCGGCGGTCGCGAAGCGCTTGCCGAGGGTCGTGGCCTGCGCGGCCACGTTGTGGGAGCGGCCGGCCATGACCAGCTCGGCGTACTCGCCGGCCAGCTTGCCGAGGCGCGCCAGCACGGCCACCGTACGGTCGCGCATCAGCTCCAGCGAGAGCCGGATCTGCAGCTGCTCGACGTTCTCCGTGAGGTCACGGGAGGTCATGCCCTTGTGCACGTGCTCGTGCCCGGCGAGGTCGTTGAACTCCTCGATCCGCGCCTTCACATCGTGCCGGGTGACCTTCTCACGCTCGGCGATCGAGGCCAGGTCGACGGTGTCGAGGACACGCTCGTAGTCGGCGATCGCCTCGTCCGGCACCTCGATGCCGAGGTCCTTCTGGGCGCGCAGCACGGCGAGCCAGAGCTGCCGCTCCAGCTTCACCTTCTGCTCGGGCGACCAGAGCGTGGCGAGCTCGGTGGAGGCGTAGCGTCCGGCGAGGACGTTCGGGATGCGGGGCTTGGCGGGCGCAGAAGTCACGTGTCCAGATTCTACTGGCGGTTTGTGCAGGCCAACGCCATGCCCCTGTTCGGCGGAAACTACGAGAGAACCGTCACGGGCTACGCCTGAGCCTCGTACGGCAGCAGTTCCGGTCGCTTCGCCGGGCGGCCGTCCCCCGAGGAGCGGCCGGTCAGGCGCCGGCCTATCCACGGCAGCAGGTACTGCCGGGCGAAGCGCACGTCCGCGATCCGGCGGGTCACCCAGCCCGGCGGGAGCGTGGCGGCCATCGGCACATGCCACTCGCTGTCCTCCGGCTCGTACCCGAGGGCCTGCCACACCGCCTCGGCGACCCGGCGGTGCCCCTCCGCCGTGAGATGCAGCCGGTCCACGTCCCACAGCCGGGGGTCGCCGAGCGAGGGCGCCCCGTAGAGGTCGACCACGACCGCGCCGTGCTGTGCGGCCAGTTCGTCCACGCAGGCGAACAGCTCCTCCATGCGCGGCCGGAACCGCTCCAGCACCGGGCCCTGCCGGCCGGGGCTGCGCATCAGCACCAGTTGCCTGCAGGACGGTGCGAGGCGCTCGACGGCCTCGGTCAGCAGGCCCTTCACGCGGCCCATGTCGCACTTGGGCCGCAGGGTGTCGTTGAGCCCGCCGACCAGCGTGACGACGTCGGCGTTCATGGCCGCCGCCGTGCCCACCTGCTCGTCGACGATCTGCCCGATCAGTTTCCCGCGCACGGCCAGGTTGGCGTACCGGAAGCCCGGTGTGCGGGCGGCCATCCGCGTGGCGAGCAGGTCGGCCCAGCCCCGGTAGGAGCCGTCGGGCAGCAGGTCCGACATGCCCTCGGTGAAGGAGTCGCCGACCGCGACCAGGCTGCTGTACGGGGGAGGAGTGGGATTCGTCTGCATGGCGTGAGCGATGGTATCCCGGCTCCATACCCATCGGTCGGTCGGCCCCTGGACCACGCGTGCGATCACCCCGGAGCGGGCTGCCCGAACAGCTCCCGCAGCACGTCCTCCATGGTCACCAGGCCGGACAGCCGGCCGTCGTCGCCGAGCACCGCCGCGACATGCGTACGGCTGCCGCGCATCGCCGTGAGCACGTCGTCCAGCGGAGTGCCCTCCCGCACGCGCGCGATGGGCCGCATGTCCCGAAGCCGCAGCGGCACGTCCCGCGGCGAGGCGTCCAGCGCGTCCTTGATGTGCAGATAGCCCACGATCCGGCGGCCCACGTCGACCACCGGGAACCGGGAGAAGCCCGATTCGGCCGACAGCCGCTCCAGCTGCTCCGGGGTGACGCCCACGCGCGCGTACACCACGCGCTCCAGCGGGACCACGACGTCCCGCACCGGGCGGCTGCCCAGCTCCAGGGCGTCGTGCAGCCGCTCCTGCGCCCGGTCGTCGATCAGTCCCGCCTGGCTGGCGTCCTTGACGATCTCGGCGAGTTCGGTGTCTGTGAAGGTCGCCGCGACCTCGTCCTTCGCCTCCACCCTGAGCAGCTTCAGCAGCCCGTTCGCGAAGGCGTTGACCGCGAAGATCACCGGGCGCAGGGCCCGGGACAGCGCGACGAGCGGTGGGCCGAGCAGCAGCGCGCTGCGCACCGGCTCGGCGAGCGCGATGTTCTTGGGCACCATCTCGCCGAGCAGCATGTGCAGATAGGTCGCGAGGGCCAGCGCGATCACGAAGGACACGGCGTGCCCCGCACTCACGGGCACCCCGACCGCGTGGAACACCGGCTCCAGCAGATGCGCGATCGCCGGCTCGGCGACCACACCCAGGACCAGCGTGCACAGCGTGATGCCGAGCTGGGCGGCGGCCAGCAGCGCCGAGACGTGCTCCAGGCCCCACAGCACGCTCCTCGCGCGCCGGTCGCCCTCCTGGGCCAGCGGCTCGACCTGCGAGCGGCGTACGGAGATCAGCGCGAACTCGGCGCCGACGAAGAACGCGTTGACGATCAGGGTCGACAGACCGATCAGCAGCTGTACGACGGTCATCGCGCCCCCTCCGCGCTCTCACGGGCCTGTTCGTCGTCCAGCGGCGCGTGCAGCAGCACCCGCGCCGCCCGGCGGCCCGAGGCGTCCACCACGTCCAGCCGCCAGCCCGCGACCTCGACCGTGTCACCGATCCGCGGTATCCGGCCCAGCAGCGTGGCGACCAGGCCGGCCAGGGTCTCGTACGGCCCCTCGGGCACCCGCAGACCCACGCGCGCGAGCTGGTCGGTGCGGGCGGCACCGTCGGCCGAGTACAGGGCCCGGCCCTCCTCGTCGGCTCCGGCGGGGGCCAGGTCGGGTGTCTCGTGCGGGTCGTGCTCGTCGCGCACCTCGCCGACGACCTCCTCGACGATGTCCTCCAGGGTCGCCACGCCGGCCGTGCCGCCGTACTCGTCGATGACGACGGCCATGGTGCGCCTGCCGCCGAGGCGGTCCAGCAGCCGGTCGACGGTCAGGGACTCGGGGACCAGCAGCGGCTCGCGCATCACCTGGGCGACCGTGCGGTGGCGCCGCTGGTCGGCGGGGACGGCCAGCACGTCCTTGATGTGGGCGGTCCCGACGACCGAGTCCAGGGTGCCCCGGTAGACGGGGAACCGGCTCAGACCGGTGGCCCGGGTCGCGTTCGCCACGTCCTCGCAGGTCGCCTGGGTGTCGAGGGCGACGACCTGGACGCGCGGGGTCATCACGTTCTCCGCCGTCAGGTCGGCCAGGTTCAGGGTCCGTACGAACAGCTCGGCGGTGTCCGGCTCCAGCGCGCCCTCCTTGGCGGAGTGCCGTGCGAGCGCCGCCAGCTCCTGCGGTCCGCGCGCCGAGGCCAGCTCCTCGGCGGGCTCGATGCCGAGCCGGCGCACGAAACGGTTGGCCGTGTTGTTGAGGTGGGTGATGAAGGGCCGGAAGGCCGCGCTGAACCAGCGCTGGGGAGTGCCCACCCGCTTGGCCACGGCCAGCGGCGAGGAGATCGCCCAGTTCTTCGGCACCAGTTCGCCGACGACCATCAGGAACACCGTCGACAGGGCCGTACCGAGCACCAGGGCGACCGAACTCGCCGTGCCGCCCGACAGCCCCATCGCCCGGAACGGCCCGGCGAGCAGCTTGGCGATGGACGGCTCGGCGAGCATGCCGACCACCAGGTTGGTCACGGTGATGCCGAGCTGGGCGCCGGAGAGCTGGAAGGTCAGGTTCCGTGCGGCTTTCAGGGCGCCCGGGGCGCCGCGTTCGCGGCGCTCGGCGGCTCGCTCCAGCTCACCGCGCTCCACCGTGGTCAGCGAGAACTCCGCCGCCACGAAGGCGCCACAGGCGAGCGACAGCAGGATTGCCACCATAAGGAGGAGCACTTCGGTCATCGGGTCACCCCCGTCCCATGATCGGACAGCGCAGGACGGGTCGCGCGGTGGTGCGTACTGGGAGGCTCGCCCATGGGCGGACGCTCACAACCTTTCATAGAGAGCCGAGTGCTCCCTCAATGGTAAAGGATGAGCAAAGAGTGTCCCGGCGCCTCAGTCGGTGAGCGGCTTCACCCAGCGCCGCCAGTGCTCCTCCGCGCCGTAACCCGCGGCGCTCCAGGCGTGGTGCGCGGTCGCGTTGCGAACCAGCACCATCGCGTCCGCGCGCCGCCCGCCGAGCCGTACGAACCGTTCCTCGGCGGCGACGAGCAACGCCGAGCCGATGCCCCGTCGGCGCCGCTGCGGATGCACCGCGAGCCGGTACAGGTGGCAGCGCCAGCCGTCGAAGCCCGCGATCACCGTGCCCACCAGCTCGCCGTCGAGCTCGGCGAGGATCAGCGCCTCCGGGTCGCGGGCGACCAGCCGCTCCACCCCCTCCCGGTCGTCGCTGATGCTGGTGCCCTCGGCGGCCGTCTTCCAGAAGGCGAGCACGGCGTCGAGGTCGGCGTGGCCTGCTGGGCGTGTCTGCAGATCGGTCATGTGATCATCGCAGCACGGAGCGGGGGCCCGGGACGGGGATTTCCATCATGCGGACTCCTCGCGCAGCCGCTCCGTCACCGGCGCGAAGGCCTCCATGCAGGGCTCCTGGACGGACGCGGGCTTCCGGGATCCGGCGCTGCCGGCCCGCGACAGTCCCGGGTGCCGCTGCTGATCGGCGCCAACGGTGACCGGATGCCGGCGCTGACCGCCGGACGCGCGGACATCGGCGCCTTCACCGGAGCCCGGCCGGGCAGGACACCGGGCGGAGGCGGCGACCACGGACGCGCTCACCGGCGGGCGCCTCGAACTGGGGCCGGGCACCGGATGTGTGCCGGCCGAGCACGAGAGGGCCGGGCTTGTGTACGGCTCGCCGGGCGAGCGGGAGGACCACCTGCGCCGTACGGTCGCGGAACCGGACCGGCTGCTCGGCTCCCCCCGAACACCGGCCGCGCCCCACGCAGGTGATCCGGGACGAGGATCACGCCGTACCCCAGTTCCCCGGCGCGCCGGCACCTCGGGCGCCACTCGGCGGCAGGCGCGGGCGTGAGCGGATCGCCCCCGAAGCGGAGCGGAGGCGGCATGAACTCTCCCCGGCCTGCGCCGGACCACGGTGACTTGAGCCCGGACCCGCGATTCCGTCACGTCGGCCGTACGCCCAGGAGGGCGCCTCACTCGTGGGCGATCGCCGCCAGCACGTTCATCCGCGACGCCCGCAGCGCCGGCAGCAGAGCCGCCACCACGCCCACCACCGCCGCACCGATCACGACGGCGACGATCGTCGTCCAGGGGAACGCCAGCGCCGTCAGCCCGCGCAGGGCCAGCACCTGCTGCATGCACACGCCCCACACGAGCCCCAGCGCCAGCCCGAGAACCGCGCCGAACACCGCGATGACCACCGACTCCAGCCGGATCATGCGGCGCAACTGCCGTCGCCCCAGCCCGATCGCGCGCAGCAGCCCGATCTCCCGGGTGCGCTCGACCACCGACAGGGCGAGGGTGTTGACCACACCGAGCACGGCGATGACGATCGCCAGGCCGAGCAGCGCGTACACCAGGTAGAGCAGGACGGCGATCTGCTTGTGGACCAGCTGCTTGTAGTCGGTCTGGTTGCGCACCTGGACCTGCGGGAAGGGCGTGAGCGCCCGTTCCAGGCGGGGCCGAAGGTCCTGCGCTTTCGTCCCGGTGGCCGCGTTGACGTAGAGGGCGGAGTCCTGGGCGTCCGGCGCGTACTTCGCGAGGGTGGTGAGGCCGAAGTAGAGGCCTCCCTCGGTGCCGAAGCCCTGCGTCGTCCGCTGGTTGGTGAGTGCCGCTACGGTCAGCTCGGTGTGCCGTCCGCCCGGGAACTCGACCGGGACGACGCTGCCGAGGCGCACGCCGTGGTCCCTGGCGAAGTCGCTGTCCATGGCGAGGTGACCGGACGCCAACGCCTCCCGTGAACCGCCCTGCGCGTAGGGGGTGTGCACGACGTCGTCGAACCCGGGTCCGTACGCCGCCGCGGTCGTCCGCACCTCTTCGCCGTCCGGCAGCCGTACGGCGACGGGAGTCAGCCGCTGCGCCACCACGAGCCCCACGCCACGCGTCGCGGCCACGGTGGCCCGGACCTGCCTGGTGAACGGGGCGAAGTTGGTGTTCTGCACGATGAAGTCGGCGCCGAGCGTCTTGTCGATCTGCCGGTCGAACGACGCGGACATCGAGGCGCTCGCCACCGACATACCGCCGACCAGGGCGAGGCCCACCATCAGCGCGGCGGCCGTGGCGCCCGTACGCCGCGGGTTGCGCAGGGCGTTGCGCTGACTCATCCGGCCGACCGGGCCGAACAGCGCGGGAACGGCCGCGCCCAGCACCCGGATCACCGGCCGCACCAGCAGCGGGCCCGCCACCACGGTCGCGATCAGGGTCAGGATCACGCCGAGCCCCAGCAGCGAGGCCGCCTGCGCGATCTTGGTGGCCGCCGCGCACCCGGCCAGCGCCGCCGCTCCGGCCGCCCCGACCACCGCGCCCACGACCGCCCGCACCTTCAACGGCTTGCCCACACCGGCGACCTCGGCGTCGGCGAGCGCCGCCATCGGCGAGACGGCCGCCGCGCGCCGCGCGGGCAGATAGGCCGCCACGAAGGTGACGCCGACACCGACGACGTACGCGGCGACGGGCGTGCCCCAGCCGATGACCATCTCCGTGGCCTTCAGGTTCATCCCGAACGCGCTCATCACCCGGATCAGCCCCAGCGCCAGTCCGATACCGGCCAGGAGGCCGAGCGTCGAACCGACCAGCCCGAGCAGCAGCGCCTCCGTGAGCACCGAGCGCCGTACCTGCCTGCGGTCCGCACCCAGTGCCCGCAGCAGTCCCAGTTCGCGCGTGCGCTGGGCGATCAGCATGGAGAAGGTGTTGACGATGAGGAAGACGCCCACGAGCAGCGCGACACCGGCGAAGCCCAGCATCACGTACTTGATCACGTCCAGGAACGTGCCGAGGCTGGCCGCCGCCGACTTGGCCTGTTCCCCGGAGGTCTTCAGGTCGTAGGTGCCCGTGCCGATCGCCTGGCCGACACGCCGTTTGAGCTGCGCATCGGACACCCCCTTGGCGGCGTCCACCGAGATGCTGGTCGCCTTCGCGGCCGACCCGAGCAGTTCGCGGCCCGCCACCGCCGGGTCCAGGAAGACCAGGGCCGCACCGGGGTTGGTGGTGGTGAACGTGGCGATGCCGGTGACCCGCACCCGGAGCGTCCCCGGCTGCGCCTGGACGGTCAGCGGGTCGCCGATCCGTACGTGTCTCCTGGCGGCGGTGTCGGCGTCCAGCAGCGCCTCGCCCGCGCCGTGCGGCGCATGGCCCGAGGTGAGCTTCACCGGGCTGCGGTGCGTGACGTACCAGGCCATCGCGATGGTCGGGGCGCCGGTGGTCGGGCCGACCGGCTTGTTGCGCGCGTCGACCACGACGGCGTTCTCCACCGAGACCTCGGCACGGGCCGCCGCGACCCCGTCGACCTTCGCCACGCGGTCCCGCAGCGTGGCGGGCAGGGTCTGCACCGAACCGCTCAGCCGGGCCGACCGCAGATCCTGCTTCGGCTGGACCGTCACATCGGCGGCGGTGGAGGCGAACAGCCGGTCGAAGGTACGCGTGACCGTGTCGGAGAAGATCAGACTGCCCGCGACGAACGCCACGGACAGGACCACGGCCAGCGCGGACAGCGCGAGCCGCCCCTTGTGCGCGAGGAAACTCCTCAGGGTCGCCTTGAGCACCGGCTCAGTCCTCCCGGACGGTGGCGTCGTCGCCGAGTCGGCCCCGGACCAGATCGGCCTTGGGGGGCTGGGGGTTCGCCCCAGGAAAGACGCGCATGCGTTCCAGTACCGCCTCCGCCGTCGGCTCCGCCATCTCGTCCACGATCCGCCCGTCGGCGAGGAAGAGCACGAGGTCGGAGCGGGCGGCGGCGCCCGGGTCGTGCGTGACCATGACGACCGTCTGCCCGAGATCGTCCACCGCGCCCCGCAGGAAGCCCAGCACCTCCAGGCCGGCCCGCGAGTCGAGGTTCCCGGTCGGCTCGTCGGCGAAGATCAGCTCCGGCCGGGAGGCCAGCGCCCGGGCGCAGGCGACCCGTTGCTGCTGACCACCGGAGAGCTGGGCCGGCCGATGGGTCAGGCGCCCCCGCAGCCCCAGCGTGTCGATGACCTGGTCCAGCCACCGCTGATCGGGCTTACGGCCCGCGATGTCCATCGGCAGGGTGATGTTCTCGGCGGCCGTCAGGGTCGGGATCAGGTTGAACGACTGGAACATGAACCCGACCCGGTCCCGCCTGAGCCGGGTCAGCTCCCGTTCCTTCAAACCGGTGATCTCGGTGTCGCCCAGCCAGACCTGACCGGCCGACACCGTATCGAGCCCCGCCAGACAGTGCATGAGCGTGGACTTCCCCGACCCCGAGGGGCCCATCACGGCGGTGAAGCGGCCGCGCGCGATGTCCACGTCCACCGAGTCCAGGGCGATGACGGCCGTCTCACCGGAGCCGTACGCCTTGGTCAGTCCGCGGGCGCGGGCCGCGATTCCGCCGTTCGGCGTGCGGCCCGGGGCGTGCTGCGCAGCTGGTGTGGACAAGACAGCCTCCCGGTCGTTCGAACGGCCCGTTCCGGGCGAGCGTAAGGGACAGGCCGGCCCGGCGCAGCGCCTACGCGCGCCCTTGCCTTGCTAGCACCCTGGCGCTAGCGTCGAAGCATGGCGAAGACCCAGCTGAACGTGCGCGTGGACGAGGGCACCGCCCGCGCGGCCCGCGAACGCGCCCTGGCCCGCGGCATCAGCGTCAACCGCTACATCGAAGAGCTGGTCAGACAGGACACCGGGGAAGCCGGCCGGACGTTCGTCGAGGCCGCCGCCGATTTCATGAAGCAGTACGAGTCGGTGTTCGCCGAGGAGTTCACCGAGACCCGCGGCACCGGTACCGGGGACGGCCGCTGATCCCTTGAACGAGCTCAGCATCGACCTCGCCTGGCTCCTCATGCTCGCCGAACGGAAAACGCCCGGGGACCCGCAGGTCACCGACTGGGGCGCGCTGGTCGCCGCCGTCGCCCGGCACCGTGCCGAGATATTCGGCGTACCGGTCTACGACAACCCGCACGCCCGTGCCGCCGCCCTGCTCCAGCTGCTCATCCACCTGCCGGCGCTGGAACGCTCCAACGCGCTGTTCGCCGCGGCGGTCGCCTACGCGTACCTGGTCGCCAGCGGAGTGAAGGTGGTCACCACACCCGAGCAGGTGCGCGACCTCGCCCGGCTGGTGAAGGAGGGCACGGCCGACGTGGACGACATCGCGCGGGAGCTGCGGCGCTGGAGCCTGTGATCAGCGCCCGGCCGGCTCGTCCGGGCGCCAGGCGACGCCGAGCGCGCAGTACGACGACGGCAGCGCCGGCCCCTTCTCCGGCATCATCACCCGTCGGTGCGGGCCGAGTGCGAACCCGGCCTCGCGCAGCGCGGACACCGGCCGGCGGGCGACGTGACACCCGGCGGTCAGCAGGGGCCACACGGTCCGGTCCAGCGTGCGCTGGGTCAGCGTCATCAGAGGACCACCGCCCTGGCCGTGCTCGAAGAACCGCACCTGGCCGCCCGGCCTGAGCACGCGCCGTACCTCGCCCAGCGCCCGTGGCACGTCCCGCACGCTGCACAGCACCAGGGACAGCACGGCCGCGTCGAAGGCCTCGCTCTTGACCGGCAGCGCCTCCGCGGCCCCCGGCACCACGTCGACCGGGACCTGGGCACGCAGGGCCGACTCGAGCGCCAACTTCCTGAGCAGCGGCTCGGGTTCGATCGCCACGACCTCCGCGACCGTGCCCGGATAGTGTGCGAAGTTCAGTCCGTTGCCGGCGCCGATCTCGATCACCCGCCCGGACAGCCCGGCAAGCAGCCGCTCGCGCACGCCGGCCATGCCCAGCCGGGTCTCGGCGCTCACGCTGCAGCGTGCGTAGCACCGGGCGAACAGTGGGTGGTGGACGGGACTCGGCGCCCCTTTGTCGAAGCCGGACAGCAGCCGCATGGCGAACCTCCCGGACGGACGGCCTAGGAGGAGTGTCCCCCGCGAAAGGCCACCGCACCCCCGGCGCACGCCACGGGAGTCCTCCGCACCCCGTCAGGGCCCCGTCCCGCCCGCCCTCGATCCGCCTCGGGCGGCCGGAGGGCGGGCGCAAGGGGTCACTGTGCCGCCCCTGCTACGGCGCCTCCCGGACCCTGAACGCCTCCGCGTCCCAGGTGCCGTCCAGACGCGGAGCGAGCCACGCCGGTGCCGCTGCGCGGAAGTCCGTGGGGGGAAGTGCTCCCGCCCCGGAGGGGATAGCGCCGAGGAGCGGGGCGTCCGCGACCTCCGGCAGGTCGACGACGTTGCAGCGGGTGGCCAGATCGGGGGAGTCCGGCCAGCTGCCGATCACGACGCCCGCCAACTCCAGGTCACGGCGGCGCAGTTCCAGTGCCGTCAGCTCCGTCGTGTTGAGCGTGCCCAGACCGGCCTGGGCGACGACCAGCACCGGTGCGTCCAGCAGCCGGGCCGCGTCGGCCAGGGTGCCGCCGGCCGCGTCGAACCGGACGAGGAGTCCGCCCGCTCCCTCGACCAGCACCAGATCGTGCTCGGCGGCCAGCTTGGCTGCCCGGTCGGCCACCTCGTGCGGGTGGACGGGGGCCATGCCCGCCCGCCTGGCGGCCGTGCCGGGTGCCAACGGCTCGGGGTAGCGGGCCAGTTCGGTCGCCGTCACCGGTCCCGCGAGCCGCGCGACCTCGTCGGCGTCCCCGCGTTCGTGAGGCCGTACCCCCGTCTGGGCGGCCTTGAGCACGGCCACCGAGCGCCCGGCCGCGAGCGCGGCGGCGGCGACGGCGGCGGTGGTGACCGTCTTGCCGACCTCCGTGCCCGTCCCCGTGATCACCAGTACCGGCATGTCATCCCTCCCGCGCCGCGGCGCACACCGCGCGCCCGATCCTTGCCACGTCCTCGTCCGAGGTGATGTACGGCGGCATCGTGTAGAGCAGGTCACGGAACGGGCGCAGCCACACGCCCTCCCGCACGGCGGCCGCGGTGGCCGCGGCCATGTCCACCTCGTGGTCGAGCTGGACGACGCCGATCGCCCCGAGCACGCGGACGTCCCGCACGCCGGGCAGCTCACGCGCCGGGGTCAGACCCTCGTGCAGGCCCGCCTCGATCCGCTTGACGTCGGTCCGCCAGTCCTGCCCCAGCAACAGCTCGATGGAGGCGCAGGCCACGGCCGCCGCGAGCGGGTTGCCCATGAACGTCGGTCCGTGCGCGAGGACCGGCACCTCGCCCCGCGAGATGCCGTCGGCGATCCGCGCGGTGCACAAGGTGGCCGCCAGCGTCAGATAGCCGCCGGTCAGCGCCTTGCCCACGCACATCACATCCGGCGTGACGCCGGCGTGCTCCGCCGCGAACAGCGCACCGGTGCGGCCGAAGCCGGTGGCGATCTCGTCGAACACGAGGAGCACGTCGTGCGCGTCGCAGGCCTCGCGCAGCACCCGGAGGTACGCGGGGGAGTGGAAGCGCATCCCGCCCGCGCCCTGGACGACCGGCTCCACGATCACCGCGGCCAGCTCGTCCGCGTGCCGGGCGATCAGCTCGCGCAGATGGCCGGCGTACGACTCCTCGTACTCGACGGGGGGCATGTCGGCGAAGACCTGGCGCGGCAGCACGCCCGACCACAGCGCGTGCATCCCGCCGTCGGGGTCGCACACCGACATCGGCGTCCAGGTGTCGCCGTGGTAGCCGCCCCGCCAGGTCAGCATCCGATGCTTGCCGGGCCGGCCGAGCGAGCGCCAGTACTGCAGGCACATCTTCACCGCGACCTCGACCGACACCGAACCCGAGTCGGCCAGGAAGACGTGCTCCAGGCCCTGTGGCGACATGTCGACAAGGTGTTTCGCGAGCCGTACGGCGGGCTCGTGCGTGAGCCCGCCGAACATCACATGGCTCATCCGGCCCAACTGGTCGCGCGCCGCCTCGTTGAGGACCGGGTGGTTGTAGCCGTGGATCGCCGACCACCAGGAGGACATGCCGTCCACCAGCTCACCCGCGTCACCCGCGAGCCGCAGCCGGACCCCGCTCGCCGACTCCACGACCAGCGGTTCGGCACGTCCGGGCATGGGGCCGTACGGATGCCACACGTGCCGTCGGTCCAGCTCCTGCAGCTGGGGCACGCTCAGGCCGGGCAGGTCAGGCATTGGGCGCCAGGTCCGTTCCGGCGCCCCGGCGGCGGACGGCCACGAGGTCGGTGCGGGCCTCCTGCATGGCCTGGGCCGCCGCCGTACCCGCCGTGCCGCACGCGTGGGCCGTCGTACCGCACGCCTCCGCGTCCTCGTGCGAGCCGCAGCCCTCGTGCGAGCCGCACACGGAGCCGCACCCGGCGCTCTCGTGCGAGCCGCAGCCGCCCGCGGCCTCCACCCGGTGCTCCGGCAGCGTCACCTCACCGGCGCCCTCCACCTCGAACCCGGCGTCCGCGATCATCTCCAGGTCGGCCTTGCCGGCCTGGCCCTCGCTGGTCAGGTAGTCGCCGAGGAAGATGGAGTTGGCCAGGTGCAGCGCGAGCGGCTGCATCGTGCGCAGATGGACCTCGCGGCCGCCCGCGATACGGACCTCCACGTCCGGGCAGACGAACCGGACCATCGCGAGGATCCGCAGGCAGCGCTGCGGGGTGAGGTTCCACTCCTTGGCCAGCGGGGTGCCCTCGAACGGGATGAGGAAGTTCACCGGCACCGAGTCCGGGTCCAGTTCGCGCAGTGAGAACACCACGTCGACCAGGTCCTCGTCGCTCTCGCCCATGCCCGCGATCAGACCGGAGCAGGCGGACAGGCCGGCCGCGTGCGCCTTGTTCACCGTGTCCACCCGGTCGGCGTAGGTGTGGGTGGTGGTGATGTCCCCGTAGGTGGACTCCGAGGTGTTGAGGTTGTGGTTGTAGGCGTCCGCGCCCGCCTCGCGCAGCCGCTCCGCCTGGCCGTCGGAGAGCAGACCGAGGCAGGCGCACACCTCGACGGCCTCGTTCTGCTCCTTGATCGCCTTGATGGTGTCCGAGACCCGGTCCACGTCCCGGTCGGTCGGGCCGCGCCCGCTGGCCACCAGACACACCCGCTTGGCGCCCCCGGCGAGCCCCGCGGCGGCCGCCTGGGAGGCCTCGTCCGGCTTGAGCCACGTGTACTTCAGGATGTCGGCCTTGGAGCCGAGGCGCTGGGAGCAGTAGGAGCAGTCCTCCGGACACAAGCCGGACTTGAGGTTGACGAGGTAATTCAGTTTCACGCGGCGGCCGAACCAGTGCCGGCGCACCTTGCCGGCCGCGGCCACCACATCGAGCAGGTCGTCGTCGGAGGTGGCCAGTACGGCGAGTGCTTCCTCGCGGGTCGGCAGCTCGCGCCGAAGCCCCTTGTCCACCAGCGTGTTCAGCAGGTCCATGAGGTCCGATCCTGTCCTACGGGACCGCCCCGGGCCAAGGAGAGATCGCACAACGGAGACGGATCACCGTGTGGGTATTGCCACACCCTGGGCGGCTGGTCGTGCCGCTAGTGTCTGTCCGCTACCTACAAAACCATCGGAGGAGCCATGGCGTTCGGCTGGATCGGGGAGCAGGCAGAGGCGCGTCGCCGCGCCGGACTCGTACGGACCCTGCGCCCGCGCCCCGCCGACTCGCCGCTGCTGGACCTGGCGAGCAACGACTACCTGGGCCTCGCCCACCACCCCGAGGTCACCGAGGGGGCCGCGCAGGCCGCCCGGGTCTGGGGCGGCGGCTCCACCGGCTCCCGGCTGGTCACCGGCACCACCGAGCTGCACACCGAGCTGGAGCGCGAGCTGGCCGCGTTCTGCGGTTTCGAGGCGGCGCTGGTCTTCTCCTCCGGCTACGCCGCCAACCTGGCCGCGGTCACCGCGCTCGGCCCGCACGGCTCGCTGATCGTCTCCGACGCCGGCAACCACGCCTCCCTCATCGACGGCTGCCGGCTCGCCCGGGGCGAGCGGCAGGTCGTCGGGCACGCCGACCCGGAGGCGGTGCGCAAGGCCCTGGCCACCCGTCAGGGGCCGGCGATCGTCGTCTCGGACACCGTGTTCTCGGTCGACGGGGACCAGGCACCACTGGCCGCGCTGGCCGAGGCGTGCCGGGCGTACGGCGCGGGGCTGGTCGTGGACGACGCGCACGGGCTCGGGGTGCTGGGCGACGGCGGCCGGGGCGCGCCGCAGGCGGCCGGGCTCGCGGGCGCCGAGGACGTCGTCGTCACCGCCACCCTGTCCAAGTCGCTGGGCAGCCAGGGCGGCGTGGTGCTCGGCCCGGCACAGGTGATCGACCATCTGGTCAACGCGGCCAGGACCTTCATCTTCGACACGGGGCTGGCCCCGGCGGCGGCCGGCGCCGCGCTCGCGGCACTGCGGCTGCTCGTCCGCGAACCGCGGCGCGCGGCGCGCGCCCGTGAGGTGGCTGCCGAACTGCACGCACGGCTGACCGCCGCGGGTTTGGAAGCGGTACGTCCGGACGCCGCGGTGGTCTCCGTGCGGGCTCCCTCCCCGGAACAGGCCGTGCGCTGGGCGGCCGACTGCCGTACGGCAGGGCTCGCCGTGGGCTGTTTCCGTCCTCCTTCCGTGCCCGACGGCATCTCACGGCTGCGGCTGACCGCCCGCGCGGACCTCTCCGGGGCCGAGATCGAACGCGCTGTACGTGTGATCGGCGAAACGCGACCATGAGTCGGCGTGACACGGCCGTGCTTCGCGCGTGGTCGTCTTCGGGGGAGGGGGCGTCTTCGGGTCAGAGGGCGGCGAGGAACCCGGTCCAGCTCCCGGCCGAGAAGAGCAGCGCGGGTCCGGCCGGGCTCTTGGAGTCGCGCACGGCGAGCAGTCCGGCCCAGGGGCCGGAGCGCGGCCGGGCCGCCTCCACACAGTTGTTGGCTCCCGTGCTGTAGCTGCTGCGCAGCCATTGCACGTCGTGCAGGTCGGTACTGGCAGGGACGTTCCGAGGCAGTGCTGACATGGTGCCTCCTTACGCGCCGTCACCTATTCCGGCGATGTAATCCAACGTGTCCTCGGGTGAAAGGGCATGCATCCGAAGGGTGTCGAAGGCCTCCGAGTAGGCCATGAGGTCTTCTTTCCGCTCCAGGTAGAGGCTACTCGTCAACTGGTCGAGAACAACCACGTCCAGATCAGAAGTGCTCGGAAATGAGAAGATAACGAAAGGCCCGGTGAGGCCGACATGCGCCCCCGCCCCGAACGGCAGCACCTGCAGCCGTACCTGTGGCAGGCGGGCGGCCTCCAACAGCCGCTCCAGCTGCCGGTTCATCACCTCGGGGCCGCCGACCTGGCGCCGCAGCACCGCCTCGTCCAGCACCGCGCAGAGCTTCAGCGGCGGGTCGCTGCGGAGCACGTCCTGCCTGGCCAGCCGCACCTCCACCAGCGTGTCCAGGCGTTCGTCGTCCAGGTCGTGCACGGCGGCCCGGGTCACCGCGCGGGCGTACTCGGGCGTCTGCAGCAGGCCGGGTACGACGGTGGTCTCCAGGGTGCGCATCGCGCTCGCCTGCGACTCCAGGCTGATGAAATCCCGGTACGTCGGCGGCAGCACCCCGCGGTAGGCGTGCCACCAGCGGTGCCGGTCGCCCGCGTCCTCGGAGCCCGCCAGCATCAGCAGCAACTCGCGCAGCTGGCCGTCCAGCACCCCGTAGGCGTCGAGGAGTAACCGCACATCGGCTGGTTTCACGCCGCTGGCGCCGGTCTCGATACGGCTCACCTTCGACTGGTGCCAGCCGACCAGCCGCGCTGCCTCACCGCTCGTGAGCCCAGCACCGGTACGCAGCGTGCGCAGTTCGGCGCCCAATTTGCGACGGCGCACCGCCGGCCCGTTCTGCATGGGCTCCTCCTTACTCCTTCCGGGCCGCCCAAATACGGTCTCGCGTGGCAGAGTTCACCGCTTTGGGCGACAGATATATGCATATCTTGGTGGATCGCTCCCCGTGACCGGCCCCGTGATGGCAGTCTGACGAGCAAGCACCAGTCCGGGACCGTACTCGAACCATCCGCTCCGTGTCGGACTGCGGTCCCGTGGGAAAAGGACGACATCGCCATGGCAGACCATTTGGAAGCATCCGTCACTCTGCCGAGCGATCCCGCCTCGGTGCCCGCCGCCCGCAGCTATGTCGTGGACACGCTCGTGGAGTGGGGTCTCCCCTCGGACACCGACGTCGCCGACACCGTGCGGCTCATCGTCTCCGAACTCGCCACGAACGCCGTACAGCACACCTTCGGCCAGTCACCCACCTTCACGGTCGACATCGCGCTGGACCGTGACGAACATCTGCGTATCGGGGTCACGGACAGCCACCCCCGCTTCCCGAAGAGGCTGCCCGCGGCGGTCCAGCAGGACAACGGCCGCGGCATGGTCATCATCCGCTGGCTCACCGCCGAGTGCGGCGGCACACTCCGCGTCCGCCCCACCCGCGAGGGCGGCAAGACGGTCTGCATCGAACTCCCCTGGATCATCCCGGCCGAGCCGGTCCCGGCAGGGGGCCCACAGGAACCGTAGCCCTCCGGGCGGGGCGGGCTGGCGCGCTGCGGTCGGCTTCGGAGCACTGCAGGTGGCCCTTGCGGGGCACGCCCGCGTTCAGGAGCCCGTGGCGCGGGTCGCTCGGCCGAAGGCGCCCCGCAGGAGGGCCCGGAAGGCGTCCGCGGCCGGAGTTGTCTCGTCCGTGCGGTGGGCCACCGAGATCGTGCGGTGGAGGCGGCCCGCCTCCAGGGGGCGCAGCCCGACCGGAGTGGCCGCGGTGCGGGCCACCATCTCCGGGACGACGGCCACACCGAGCCCCGCGCTGACGAGGGCGCACACCACGGCGTAGCCCGGGGTCGGCACCAGAAGGGCCGGTGTGGCGCCCGAGGCGGACAGCAGGGCCTCGATCTCGCGGCGGGCCGGATGGTGCGGCGCCATGCTGATCAGCGGCTGCCCGGCCAGCTCCGCCAGCGGCAGCCGGGACGAGGCGCCGCTCAGCGCGTGTCCGGGCGCGGTCACCAGGACCAGTTCCTCCACCAGAACCGGTTCCAGCCGCACCGACGACGGCACGGGGACGGGCTCGGCCGGGTGGTAGGTGTGGGTCAGCGCCAGGTCCACCTCGCTGGCCGCCACCGCCGTGACCCCGGCCGGTGGGTCGTAGTCCGCGACGGACAGCGTCACGTCCGGGTGCGCCCGGCGGAACGCGCTCAGCGCCGGTGGCAGCAGATGCACCCCGGCGGTCGGGAAGGTGCCGAGACGCAGGGTGCCGCCCGTGAGTCCGGTGAGCCGGGACAACTCGTGCCGGGCCTGCGCCAGCTCGTCGAGCACCCGCCGGGCCCGTGCCACGAGCAGCTCGCCCGCCTCGGTCAGCCGGGCCCCGCGGTGGTGGCGGACCAGCAGTGCCGTGCCCGCCTCCCGCTCCAGCTTGGCCAGTTGCTGGGAGAGGGCGGGCGGGGTGTACCCGAGCCGGTCGGCCGCGCGGGTGATCGAGCCGGCCTCCGCGACGGCCACGAGAGCCGCCAGCCGGGTGGGGTCGTACATGGGAGCAGCCTAAAGCACTGCTTAAGGCCTACCCCATTGAAATACCTGGTGAAGGCCGGTTCGAGGCAGGCTGGCCGCATGGACGGACAGCTCATCGCCTTCACCGGGATCGCCGCCGGACTCGTCGCCGTGCCGGGCGCCGACTTCACCGTGGTCGTACGCAACGCGCTCGTCTCGCGTCGGGCCGGCGCGGTGTGCGGGCTCGGCATCGCGGGCGGACTTCTGGTACACACCACCCTGGCGGTGGCCGGGGTCGCGGCCGTCCTGGTGGCCGTGCCCGCCCTGTTCCGGGCCCTGCAGCTGCTGGGCGGCGCCTATGTGCTGCACCTCGGGGGGCGCACCCTGTGGGCGCTGCGGCGGCCCGCGGACAACCCCGAGGAGACGGCGGCCGAGGCGGCGCATCCGCTCCGGCAGGGCTTCGTCACCAACGTCCTCAACCCGAAGGCCTCGCTGACCTTCCTCAGCCTCCTGCCGCAGTTCGTGCCCGCCGGGAGCGCCGCCCTGCCCCGGACGCTGCTGCTCGCGCTGATCGTGTGTGGGCTGGCGCTGGTGTGGTTCCAGGTCGTCGCGGTGCTGGTGGACCGGCTGGGCAGGTGGCTGCGCCGGCCCCGGGCCGCCCGTGGGCTCCGGGCGGGGACCGGGGTTGCGCTGACGGTGCTGGGAGCGGCCCTGTTGCTGGAGCCGCTCCTGCCCTGACGGCGGGTCAGCTGACCCGGCCGTACCAGACGCTCCTGGTCCAGATCTTCTGGAGCCGCACCACGTCCCCGGTCCTCGGCGCGTGCCAGATCTTCCCTTGGCCGGCGTAGATACCGACGTGGTAGACGTTGGAACCCGAGTGGAAGAACACCAGGTCACCGGCCTTACGGCTGCCGGCGGAGATGTGGTGCGTCTTGTTGTACTGCTGGGCTGCGGTGCGCGGCAGCGCCTTGCCCGCCTTCTTGAACGAGTAGAGCGTCAGCCCCGAGCAGTCGAACCGGCGCGGCCCGGTGGCCCCCCACTGGTACGGGGCGCCCTTCTTGGAGGCCGCGACCTGCAGTGCTTTCGTCGCGAGCGTGGCGGCCGAGGCGTCGGCCGAGAGGCCTGGGACCGCGATCGAGCCGCCGACGGCGGCGAGGGTGAGGGCCGAGGCCGTGCCAGCCCGGGCCATGAGCGACGGGACACGATTCAGCGCAGTCATGCGCAACCCTTCGTCAGCCGCCTGTGAAGGATGACCTGTCGGATTCGGGCTGGCGAAGTTGCCCGGCCGCGTAGCGGCTTCACCCCAAGAGCTGCTCGGAACCTCCGGCCGTCTGCCATGACGCACAGACGAACGTCCGTTCCGGCAACCCGTCTTGCTCGGGTCCTCCACTCCTGCCGATCCACTCCTGTCGACCGGTCATCCGGGCGGCGGCAGGACTCGGCGTCCGCCCGGACCGCCCCGCCGTGGTGGCGGGGGCTTGTCGTCAGACAGGGATCTTCACTCACGACTGTCTGAAAATCCCAACGGAACCCCGGATTTGTGGCGTTACTCACCACTCGCCCGTTCGAGTGGACAGGCCTGCGTTCGAGGCGACGTCAGATCCCGCTCGTAGTCTCCGACCTGGGGCGGAGCGGCTTCTCGCGCGCTCGGAACCCGCGCCGTGCGCAAGTCGGGAGGCGCCGAAATGGTTCTGGATATACACCGCTCGGGGGTACGCCGTTCGGGCCGTTTCGTGTCCGCCCCGAGCGGCGAGTGTCGACATCCGGGTCCGTCGGGCCGGTCGGGCGTCCGGATCAGCCGACGCCGTCGGGCGGGAGCGCGACGCGAGCGGTGCGGCGTGTACCGTCCAGCACCCGCAGGGCCCGTGCCAGCGTGTCCCCGTGCAGCTCCGTCTCGCCCCGCTGGTGCATCAACGCGAGGGCGTCACGCAGCTCTGCGGCCTTGCGCACCAGGGCCTGGGCCGCGCGCAGACCCCGGTACGTGTCCCCGTCCCGCGCCGGATTGATCCTGCCCAGCAGGTCGACCGTGTCGAGGTAACGGTCGATCAGGTCTCCTTCGGCGCGCGTCAGTGCGGGCAGCGGCGGAAGTTCCGGCAGCATCGGCGGCTCACCTCGCGTCCGGTGCGCCGGGCGTGCTCCGCCGGCCGGGCACGATGCCGTCCACCAGACCGTAGGCCAGCGCGGCGGGGGCGTCCAGCACCAAGTCCCGTTCCAGGTCGTCGCGCACCTGCTCCGCCGTGCGCCCGGTGTGCCGTACGAGCATCTCCTCCGTCAGCGCGCGCGTACGGGTCAACTCCTCGGCCTGGATGAGCAGATCGCTGGGCCGGCCCTGCACCGGCTCGGCGAGCCGGGGCTGCCCGACGACCAGCCGCGCGCCCGGCAGCGCGAACCGCTTGCCCGGAGCGCCGGCCGCGACCAGCAGCGCGGCCTGGGACGCGGCCTGGCCCAGGCAGTAGGTGGCCACGTCGCAAGTGACGTAACGCATCGTGTCGTAGACGGCCGTCAGCGCACTGAACGAACCGCCCGGGGAGTTGACGTACAGCGTGATGTCCCGCTCGGGAGCCGTGTGTTCCAGGTACATGAGCTGCGCCATCACGTCGTTCGCGGCCGTGTCGTCGAGCGTGGTGCCGAGGAAGACGATCCGGTCGTCGAAGAGCTTGCCGTAGGGGTCGAGCGTGCGCGCCCCGCTGCTGGTGCGCTCGGTGAACTCGGGCAGGACATAGCGGGCGAACGCTTGGGACATGGGCATACCCCTCCTCATCGCACGGCCTCCGACGGCTCGGCTTCTGTAAAAAATGTACAGGACGTACGTGACGTGGGGGTACTCCTAGTGATCACTAAGTAGCCGGTGAGATGGTCGGCGGCGAAGCGGAGGTCCTCCGCAACGGGGTGGACGTACACGCGCTTCGTGAAGTCCGTGCTGACGTGCCCGGCCCACGCCGCGAGAGCCGTGTCCGGTACGCCGTTGACAGCGAGGAACGTCAGGCATGAGTGCCGCGCGTCGTACAGCCGCACCTTCCGTAGCTCCAGCTCCTTCATGACGGAGTAGGAGTGCTCCCGAAGATGCCGGGTCGTCAGCGGGTGGCAGTGCCTTACGCACCGGCTCGGGCAAGGGGAGAGCTCGTGCGCCGGCCTCCGTCTTGGAGTCCTTCTCGGCTACCTCGGCATTCCCGGTCATCGTGCGCGTGATGTCGATGGCCAGGGTCCCGCCGTCCAGGTCGATGTCCGTCCACCGGAGGCCGGCCACCCGGCCGGGCCCCGGACAACAGCATCACCCCGCCGGCGTCCCCAGCCTCATCCCCAACCGCCAACTCAAGCCCGAGACGGTCATCTCCCGGCTACTCCGCGGTTGGGATCTCGACCAGGCCACGACACAGCCTGCCCGGCGACGTGGCGCCCGCGAGGGAGCGCCACCGGCGCGCTCTCTACGCCGCACCGCGAAAGCCGGGCCTCGCACCGGCCTCGCTCACCGGCGCACCGCCTTCCGCCCCGCCTCCGGGGTTGAGACGGGGCGGACGTGCGGCTGGGCGTGCGCCGCCGCTCGGCGGGTACTGCAGCGGCCGGTGCTCGCCCGTCCCGGTCGTTGCCTCGGGCTGTCCGGAGGATGCGGTCGGTGTGACGCCCGGCTGGACTGATCTTCCTATCTACGTTGCGCACCAGACGGGCCGAACAGGGTCCAACGAGTGCACATGGAGCACGATGTCTCTGCGTACAGCCCGAGAGGCGAGGAACAGACGCGCGCTGACCGCGGTCACGGTTGCGGCGATGACGGCAGCGGTCGGCCTGAGCGGCGCGGCCCCGGCCCAGGCGGCCCCGGTGATCCGGGTGCGTTGTCCGACCCAAAGCCTTCAGGCCGCGATCGGCAGTGCCCCCGACGGTGCGACGCCAACAACAACGGCACGGTGACGTTGAACAACTCCACAGTGAGCGGCAACAGCGCGCCATATGGCGGCGACATCTTCAACGCAGGATCCGGCGCAACAACACTCACTAACTTCACGGTGCAGGGCAACACGGCGTCGCAGCTCGGCGGTGGTATCTGTAACGACTCGTCAAGCACTTTGCAGTTGACGGGCTCTTCTGTGCACAACAACACCGCCGTCTACGGCAGCGGCATCTACAACAACCCCGGCGGCACGGTCACGCTGACCCAATCCCGGGTGAATGGCAACTCCCCAAACAACTGCGCCCCACCCGGGACCGTCCCCGGCTGCACCGGCTGACCACACGCGGCCCGGAAGACGGTCGCGACGCAGCAGAGCCCCGGCACAGTGCGGCGTTGCCCACTAGCTGGGGCTCTTCGACGCTGGGGCCGGACATCAGGGCGCAGTCCGGAGCTCGCGGCGCGCTCACCCTCCGCAGCACCGCGCCGTGCTGTTCTTCTCAGCGCAAGTAGGTCGGCCGCAGCAGACCCGTCGAATCGTCAACCCGAACAGCTACTCCGTACGCTCTGGCGAACCGGTTGGCCTCCGTGATCGATCCGCTGATCGAGCGAAGGTGGAGCACATACGCGACCGACTCGATCTGCTCTTGGGTCAGGCACATCGTCCATCGGTTGTTCGGCCGGTTGAAGAAGGCCGTACGCGCCCGCTCGGCAAGTCCATCGGCCGACGGCACCCGCAGCTCAGGCCGGATGCTCAGGTACACGCGCAGCGCGTCCATCTCCACCGGCCGCAGTTCGATCAGCTGCTCCGCGTCTGCCGGCTGAGCCCGCGGTGCCGGTGCAGGACTGGCCTCCGCATATGCCAGCGCATCGTGTGCCTCGGCGGTTAAGCGGGCTGCCCACAAGACAGGCCGCCCCTCATAGGCGGACAATTCCGCGCGCAAGTCCCAGTCCTCCAGCTGCACCAGACCCTGTCGAGCAGCACCCTCTGCCGCCTGCTGCAGGCCCGGAGACAGGCAGCTGGATAACACCCACCCCTGCTGACCCTCCTGCTGGCGGACGCGTAGCTCCCGAAGCAACTCGACGCGAGACGACTTGTCGCGCATCCTCCACTCCACCCCTCTACCGCATACGTCGGTGACTAGACCGTAGGCGCTGAGGCGTGTGCGAGTGCCGCGGCGCACCAGCCGATGACCATCCAGATCACCCACGCCCGGTAGCGGGTTGCCACGTACACGACGACGAGCGCGCCGGCGCCGACGGATTTCCAGCCGAACCGGCTGAGGAGACGGAGCAGGAGCACGCGCACGAGGTCGAGCTCCACGAGGCGCTCCAAGCCCTGCACGCACTCTTCCCGGGTATTGGCCTGCACTGCGAAACGGATCGCCATGAACCCAGTGTGGCGGGGGTGGGCGGGTGTTACCGGTTCGAGCGGATTCGGGTCACGGATCAGTGACAGCGCCCTCACGCCATCCACACGCGAGCGCATCATGCGTGCACGCACCAACAAGCCTTGGGGGGACCATGAGTAACACCACGCCGCCACCCGACTTCCCGCCGCCGCTCCCGCCCGAACCGCCCACACCAGCAAAGAAGAACCGCACCAACCTCGTCATCATCGGCTCTGCCGCCGCCGTGATCGCCGCTGTCGTCGCCACTGGCATCGTGGTCGTGCAGTCCAGCAACGCCCACACCAAGCCGGCCGCCACCGCCAAGCCAAGTGCCACGGCCGAGGACACCGCGACCGCTACTACCGAAGACTCGACGCCGACGTACGACGAGGTCACCGCCGATAGCTTCACGATCAAGCTGAAAACCACCTCGCGGCAGTGCTTCGGGTCGGCGGGCTGCAATCTCAGGGTCGAGCCGAACCTGACCTACCAGGGCGCCAGCAACAGCATCGACCCGAACGCCGTGTACGAGATCACCTACGAGATCCACGGCGACGACTCCGGTCCGGTCATCGAGACGGCTGAGCTGTCGGATCAGACAAGCCTGAACTACACGCCATCCATGATCAGTACGGCTTCGGCGAGTACGAAGGTGTCCGTGAAGATCACCGAGGTGGTGAAGCAGGGCGCTTGAGGCGTTGCAGGTCAGGCGCGCAGCGGCCCCGCACCGGATCCTGCGGGCGGGGTCGTCGTCATGCCGTGGATTCCCCTGAGGCGCGCCGGTCGCCGGGGAGACGCCACTCGTCACGGAAGTCAGGGTTTGCGCGGTACGGGCCGACAGCCAGACACAGCGCCGTCCAGGCGACGTCCCGCGTGGATCTGTACGCGTCGTAGGCTTCGTCGCCGGCGATCAGACGGCATTCCAGCTCAGTGACCCGGTGCCGCATCTCCTCGACGGTCGGATCGATGCGGGCGGGGTCTTCCTCGTCGTAGTGGGTGAGTGAGAACTCGACGAGCGGATGGCTCACGTGGTGGGCTCCTCGCCCGGGCGCACCGCGCCCTCCCTGTAGAAACCTTCCAGTTGTACGTTCAGCTCCGCCAAGTCCGGATGCTCGGCCAGCTCTCGCCTCTCTGCGTCCGGAGGAAGCTCGGCGAAGCGCCTCACCGAGCGGGTGGCAGCGCCGCTTCGGCTGCGATGTCTGGTGCCGTGACCGGGATGGTTCGCCGGGTTGACGTCCACGCCAACCGAGGCCATCCGTCTTGACACGGAGTGCGATCACATAAGTTGTGGCTCCTCGAAGATGCACGAGAAGGAGTGACAGTGGGCGAAAATTCCCAGGTGACAGCGCTCGCGAAGGTTCTGCCAACGACGCACGGCGTGGATGAGCGGATCGACTGGAGCGCGGTCGAGGAGATCTGGGGGACCGGGTTTCCGGCGGACTATGTCGCCTTCATGGAGGCGTACGGGGCAGGCAGCGTCAGCAGGGAAGTTGGAATACTGTTGCCGGTTCCGCGATCCGATACCTATTCGGACGGGTCCGGCCTGCGGCAGGAGACAGCCAACGCCCGCGGCACATGGGAAATGCTCGGTGGTAGAACGGCCCTGGACGTGGACCCCGATTCCATCGTGGCGTGGGGTGTCACGAGCGGTGCAGACATCTACTGCTGGCTGACCACTGCCGACGATCCCGACCGATGGCCCGTGCTCGTATGCGGCCGGCACACGAATCCCACCTTCCAGGTCCATCCTTTCGGGATGGCGGAGTTCCTGCGCAGACTGCTCACCGATGGTGAATTCCAGGAGGAGGCGATCAGTGTCGTCCTTCCGAAGGAGCGCACTTTCGTCAACTGGCGTGAGCAGAAGCGTCGCTTGGAGGCGGGCTTGGACCCCGCCACGGGCGAACCCTGGGATTAGCAGCTCCTGGAGCCTGACAGGGCGGCGGCCGTTGGCGTTGCGCCGGCGCAGGTAGCGGTGCAGGGCCAGGGTCTGCGAGGGATGGCTGCGATGGTTCGAGTTGGCCAGTGTGAACTGCCGCAGCGGGCCGAAGTGCGCCTAGATGGGGTTGGCCCAGGACGCGTAGGTCGGGGTGAAGCACAGCTCGACCTTGTTCTTCTTCGCCCAGCGGCCGATGTCCGCGCCGGTGTGGGCGGAGAGGTTGTCCACAATGATGTAGATCGGTGCGCCGTCGGGCCGGGCGGCGCGGATCGACTTCAGTGCGGCCAGACTGCTGGCGGTGCCCTTGCGGCGGCGGTTGACGCTCCACAGGGTGTCGTCGCCGACGGAGTAGCAGCCGTGGAAGTAGGTGACGCCGTGGGTGCGGCGGTAGGTCGCTGGCAGGCGGTCGAACTCCTCGAAGGCGAAGACCCGGTCCGGGAAGCGATCCGGCACCTGCTCGATCCGGTCGAGCTTGGCGTCGCGCTCGGGGTCGGGGGACTCCTTCCAGGTCTTGGTGCGCTGGAACGTGGTGCCGCGGCGCAGGTGAGCGGCGAGTTTGCGGACCGACCAGCGCGCAGCCGCTGCCCCTCCTGATCGGTCAGTCTGCGCACCCGCACAGCCTCGGCCACTCACACCTCCCGGCGATCCGAACGGAGTTCACCCGCCCATCCAACGGCCCCAACCTCGACCCGGTAGACCTTCCTGGTCACGGCACTAGCTCGGCGGCACGCTTGCGGTGCAGGGCCGCCAGAATGCGGAGTTGTCGCGCCCTCAGCTCGTACCGGTCTGGCTTCTCATCCATGCGGACTTCTCCTCGCTGCTCGCCGGGCGCGTTTCGAGCACGCTCACTCTGGGTGGCCGCTTCGGCTCACCCTGGGGCTGCCTCGCCTGGGTGCCGGCGTTCGGCGTGTCTGCCGTCGAACGTACCGTCACAACTCCATCACATCACTTCCATGTATCGTGCACACGTCGCATGATCTGCCGGTGAACAGAACCCTCACCGCCGCGGCGACCGCCGTCCTCCTGGCCGCGCTCGCCGCCTGCAACAGCTCGAACCCTTCCAGCTCCACCGGGTCGAGCGGCAACAGCAAACCCAGCGCCGCGGCCGCCGCGAGCAAGCCGCTGACTGCGAACACCGCGTTCACACAGATCTCAGCGAAGGTCAGCACTGCGAAGCTCTCCGGGACCGTCACTGCGGAGAACGACCCAAACCATCTCCTCGGCCGGCCGAACCAGTACACGTCGAAGATCACCTTCACGGACAACCGGATAAAGGCGAGCGACGTCGAGGGCACAGACAAGGGCGACGTCGACCGCGGCGGCGCAATCGAGGTCTTCGGCAGCCCGTCGGACGCGCAGATCCGAGCGAAGTACATCCAGGCCGTCACCAAGTCGATGCCGGCCCTCGCCGAGTACGACTACGTCCACGGCACCGTGCTCGTGCGGGTCTCCCACTACCTGACCCCGGCGCAGGCCGCCGTGTACAAGTCGGCCGTCGACGGATTGAGCCGAGGGTGACCATGAATTGATCACTCACCGGCTGCGTGGTCACGGCCCTCGCCGCGCTCATACCGGTCGGCTGCTCCAACGGGCCCAGCGACAACGACAAGAAATACGCGGGCCTCGTCACGGTGGCTGACCCGGATGACTTCGGTGGGATCGACGGCAACACGCTCGCCGCCACGTTGAGTGGCGAAGGGCCCACCCTGTGCAAGCAGCTGCACTCTTCCTTCGCCGACGCGGTCGCCTACGCAAAGCTGGGCTATTCCACCAAGGAGACGACCGCGTTGATCTCTGCGGCCGTGGTCGTGTACTGCCAGGATCAGAAGAGCAAGCTCCCGGCGGGCTGAGGCACCATCCGGCTGCCGCTGTCCGAACAGCGAACCGCTGCCTCCGGGTGGCGGGGGCTTCTTCCGTTCTACGCGGCCACGGCACCGGTGCGGGCGGCGCACTCTCGCGCGCCCTCCACTCGGGTCGGCCCGTACAGCAGGCCCGCGGTCAACGCCCGGAGCGCGGGCCGACGCACCTCTTGCGGTGCCTCGTGCTCGACTTGCGGTGCCTCGTGCTCGACGCGCTGCAGGGCGGCGAACGTCTGCGGTGCGTCGCCGAGCGCGTTCCCCATGCGTGCGATGTCGGTCCATGCTCGCGCGCGCCGCTCCACCGTCGGCATGCGGTCCACGTCCAGCCGGGCCGCGATGCCGACGCCCTCGTCCGGAGTGCCGAGGGCGTTCAGCACGCTGATCCGGTACGCATCCACCTGCGCGCGGGTGGCCTCGACGGTGAACAGCCCCTCCACGGCCGGCCTGCGGTCGGCTTCCTCTCCCGCCTCTTCCAGCAGGGAGAGGGCCGTCGTCCGGTCCTTGCCTGCGGCCGCCGAGTCAATGCGGCCATCGGCCTGGCTCAGCTCGACCACTTCGAGAGGGCGGAGACCATCCGCCGCATCCTGTGGCGGGCCTACCGGCGAGCCCTCGCCGGCCTGGACGGCGTGCGCCTGGTCGACGTCGATGTGGACCGCTCCGTGCCGCACCTGTGCCAGGTCCTCATCCCCGACCGCGACGAGGTCCACGCGCAGATGAAAGCCCGCGGCGTCGGTGTCGGCGTCCACTACCCGCCCAACCACCTGCAGCCCGCCTTCACCCAGTTGCGGCGCGACTTGCCCGCCACCATGCACGTCGGCCGCGAGGTCCTGACGCTGCCGTTCCACCAGCACCTCACCGAGAACGACATCGACCAGGTCGTGACCGCCCTCGGCCAGGCCCTCAAGAGCGTGGGAGCCACATCGTGCGTCAGGTCCTGACCGTCTGCCTCGGCAACTCCTGCCGCAGCCCGTTCGCCGCTCTGGCACTCGCCAAGCGGGGCGCCCCGGCGAACTCGGCGGCCAGGATCTCGTCCACGAGCCTGTCAGCCGCGTCGGGGCCTCCGTACGCACGGGCCCGCTCCGCCATGCCCGCCCGCAGGTGGGCATCGGCCAGGAGCGGGCCTACCGCTGTCTGCAACCCGGCCGCCGTCACCTCGCCGGTCAGCGCGACCGCCCAAGCCCAGCCGGCCGGACGAGGAGCCACTTCTGGTCGAGCGCCACTCGTCGAGCGGCGCCGGGGCGACCGTGTACGTGCACAGGTACCTGTGTAAGCGGGCGCCCCAGCAGACGTCGCCTACGCGGCGTCTTGCGGGACGCCCGCAATGTAGCCGCTCATGAACTGGCCCCGCTCGTCTGTCTCCCCCCGTGGTGGATGGGCGGGGTCGCGGCCGGCGTTCAGCGGACGAGGTCGGCAAGGGGGACGCCGATGGCTTCTGCGATGCGGATCAGGGTATCGATCGTCGCGTTGCGCTCGCCTTGTTCGATCAGGACGATCGACGGCCGGTCGATCTCGACTCGTAACGCCACCGTCTCCTGGGTCAGGTCGGCCGCCAGCCGCGCCGTTCGGATGTTGGCGCCGATGGCCCGGCGTCGGTTACGAACCCAGTCGGGCGATGGAGCTGATGGCACCCAACCACGCTGGACTGTTGAGGATCGAAAGCCCGAACGTACATTCGAATTACGCTAACGTCAGCTGCACGGCCCCGGCCGGCAGGGGGACCGGAAACCCCCGCCGGGCCGGGGCCTGTTCTGTGCCTGGAGACCATCTTGTGGCCGCTCGCCGTCTCGCACGCATCTCGCAGAACCGTTGTGGGTCACCGAGGAGCCCTCTCTCCTGGTCCTGCGATTCCGGCGAGTCCCTGGACCTCATGGACGCCATGGACGCTCCGTAAGCTAGGGGGCATGGCCTACGAGATTCCGGTGACGCAAGCCAGGGCTGAGCTCGCCGACCTGATCAACCGGGTGGTGTACGGCGGTGAACGCGTCGTCGTGACGCGGCACGGCAAGCCGCTGGTCGCGCTGGTCTCGGCCGCCGACCTGGAGCGGCTGGACGCGCTCGACGAGCCGGCCGAGGAACAGGTCATCAGCTCGGTCTCGGGTGTCCGCGAGGTCGGTTCCGTCGCGCGCGAACAGCAGCGGTTCGGGATCGCGGCGGAGCATCGCGGGCACGGCGCGGCCGCCGAGAACCGCGGACCCGGCGTGTCCTGACTCACGGGGTATCGCGGGCCCCATCGCCCGGTCATGAGGGGATCAAGGTCTGGTTAACGTCGCCGAAACTCCGACGAACTAGCCTGCCGATCCACGCCACCAGGGGTTTTTCTGCCCGGATTGATGACGATTCGGGGATTTGTCTGTGTGTTACATCTATCCCCTTCGTGGTGGCTGCGGCAACCGGACCCCGCACGGTCCGGAGCAAGGACGGTGAGGTGGGACGTGCAACTGACCCCGCATGAGCAAGAGAGGCTGCTCATCCATGTGGCAGCCGACGTCGCCGAGAAGCGCCGGGCCCGCGGTCTCAGGCTCAACCACCCGGAAGCGGTCGCCCTCATCACGTCGCACATCCTCGAGGGCGCGCGTGACGGCCGTACCGTCGCGGAGCTGATGTCCTCCGGTCGCAAGCTGCTCACCAGGGACGACGTCATGGACGGGATCCCGGAGATGATCCACGACGTGCAGGTGGAGGCCACCTTCCCGGACGGCACCAAGCTCGTCACCGTCCACGAGCCGATCATCTGAGGGGCCGCGATGATTCCCGGAGAGATCCTGTTCGCGGACGGCCCCGTCGCCTTCAACGCCGGCCGTGAGGTCACCCGGCTGACCGTCCTCAACGCCGCCGACCGGCCGGTCCAGGTCGGCTCCCACTACCACTTCGCCGAGGCGAACCCCGGCCTGGAGTTCGACCGTGCCGCAGCCCGCGGCAAGCGGCTGAACGTCGCCGCCGGCACCGCCGTGCGCTTCGAGCCCGGCATCCCCGTCGACGTGGAACTCGTGCCCCTCGGCGGCGCCCGGATCGTGCCGGGACTGCGCGGGGAGACCGGAGGTGCCCTCGATGCCTGAGCTCTCCCGCGGCGCCTACGCCGACCTGTTCGGGCCCACCACCGGGGACCGCATCCGGCTCGCCGACACCGACCTGCTGATCGAGATCGAGGAGGACCGCTCCGGCGGACCCGGCGCCTCCGGTGACGAGGCGGTCTTCGGCGGCGGCAAGGTCATCCGCGAGTCCATGGGCCAGTCCCGCGCCACCCGCGCCGACGGCACCCCCGACACCGTGATCACCGGTGTCGTCGTCGTCGACCACTGGGGCGTCGTCAAGGCCGACGTCGGCATCCGCGACGGCCGGATCGCCGCGGTCGGCAAGGCCGGCAACCCCGACACCATGGACGGCGTCCACCCGGACCTGGTCATCGGCCCCGAGACCGAGATCATCGCGGGCAACGGGCGGATCCTGACCGCCGGCGCCATCGACGCGCACGTGCACTTCATCTGTCCCCAGGTCGCCGAGGAGGCGCTGGCCGCCGGCATCACCACCCTGGTCGGCGGCGGCACCGGCCCCGCCGAGGGGTCCAAGGCCACCACCGTCACGCCCGGCCCCTGGCACCTGGCCCGGATGTTCGAGGCGATGGAGGCCTACCCGGTCAACGTCGGCTTCCTCGGCAAGGGCAACACCGTCAGCCACGAGGCGATGCTCTCCCAGATCCGCGGCGGCGCCCTCGGCCTGAAGCTGCACGAGGACTGGGGCTCCACCCCGGCCGTCATCGACGCCGCGCTCACCGTCGCCGACCGCACGGGCATCCAGGTCGCCATCCACACCGACACCCTCAACGAGGCCGGGTTCGTCGGCGACACCCTCGCCGCTATCGCGGGCCGGGGCATCCACTCGTACCACACCGAGGGCGCCGGCGGCGGTCACGCGCCGGACATCATGACCGTGGTCTCGCAGCCCAACGTGCTGCCCAGCTCCACCAACCCGACCCGGCCGTACACCGTCAACACCGCCGAGGAACACCTCGACATGCTGATGGTGTGCCACCACCTCAACCCGGCGGTGCCCGAGGACCTGGCCTTCGCCGAGTCCCGGATCCGGCCGTCCACCATCGGCGCGGAGGACATCCTCCACGACCTCGGCGCGATCTCGATCATCTCCTCCGACTCCCAGGCCATGGGCCGCGTCGGCGAGGTGATCCTGCGCACCTGGCAGACGGCCCATGTGATGAAGCGCAGGCGCGGGGCGCTGCCCGGCGACGGACGTGCGGACAACCACCGCGTGCGTCGCTATGTCGCCAAGTACACGATCAACCCCGCGCTCGCGCAGGGCCTCGCCGCCGAGATCGGCTCCGTGGAGACCGGCAAGCTCGCCGACCTCGTGCTGTGGGAACCGGCGTTCTTCGGGGTCAAGCCGCACCTCGTGGTCAAGGGCGGCCAGATCGCCTACGCGCAGATGGGCGACGCCAACGCCTCCATCCCCACCCCGCAGCCGATCCTGCCCCGCCCGATGTACGGCGCGATCGGCCGCGCCCCGGCCGCCAACTCCGTCAACTTCGTGGCCGGGCCGGCGATCGAGGACGGGCTGCCGGAGCGGCTGGCGCTCGGCAAGCGGTTCACGGCGATCGCGTCCACGCGCGCGGTCACCAAGGCCGACATGCGCGAGAACGACGCCCGGCCCGACGTCCGGATCGACCCCGACAGCTTCGCCGTGCACATCGACGGCGAGCTGGTCGAGGCGACCCCGGCTGCCGAACTGCCCATGGCCCAGCGCTACTTCCTCTTCTGAGGGGGTCGTGATGTCACGGGCAGCACTTCTCGTCCTGGCCGACGGCCGCTTCCCCGCCGGAGGGCACGCGCACTCCGGCGGGGCGGAGGCCGCCGTCAAGGCGGGCCGGATCACCTCCGCCGCGAGCCTGGAGGACTTCTGCCGGGGCCGGTTGCACACCGCCGGGCTGGTCGCGGGCGCGCTGGCGGCCGCCGCCGCACTCGGCGCGGATCCCGCGGAGCTCGACGCGGCCGCCGACGCCCGCACGCCGTCCCCGGCGCTGCGCAGCGCCGCGCGCCGGCTGGGCCGTCAGCTGCTGCGGGCGGCTCGGGCAGGCTGGCCGTGCAACGAACTCGACGCGGTGGCACGGCAGTTCCCGAGAGGGGCGCATCAGCCGGTGGTCCTCGGGCTCACCGCGCGGGCGGCCGGACTGGGGCCGGACGACGCGGCGTACTGCGCGGCGTACGAGAGCGTGAGCGGACCGGCGACCGCGACCGTGCGGTTGCTGAGCCTGGACCCCTTCGACGCGACCGGCGTACTGGCCCGTCTGGCACCGGAACTGGACCGGGTGGCGGACACGGCGGTGGAGGCGGCGCGCACAGTGCTCGACGAGGGTGTCGACGCGCTGCCGGCCTCTTCCGGGCCCCTGCTGGAAGTGGGCGCGGAGTGGCACGCGGCCTGGCCGGTACGGCTGTTCGCGTCCTGAGTCCTCCCACCCGACAGAAGTGGCCGTCGCAGACCCACGGCCGCTCGTACAAGGAGCCGTACATGCACCTCGACCACACCCACACCGGCCCCGCCGCAGTCGGCGCCGACGCCCACCGCCCCGACGGAGCCCGGCGGGCCCTGCGCATCGGGCTCGGCGGGCCCGTCGGGTCCGGGAAGACCGCGACCGTCGCCGCGCTCTGCCGGGCCCTGCGCGAGGAGTTGTCGCTCGCCGTCGTCACCAACGACATCTACACCCGTGAGGACGCCGCGTTCCTGCTCCGGGAGGCCGTGCTGCCGCCCGAGCGGATCACCGCCGTGGAGACCGGCGCCTGCCCGCACACCGCGATCCGCGACGACATCTCCGCCAACCTCGAAGCCGTGGAGGACCTGGAGGACGCGGTCGGCCCGCTGGACCTCATCCTCGTCGAGTCCGGCGGCGACAACCTCACCGCGACCTTCTCCAAGGGGCTGGTGGACGCACAGATCTTCGTGATCGACGTGGCCGGCGGCGACGACATCCCGCGCAAGGGCGGCCCCGGCGTCACCACGGCCGACCTCCTCGTCGTCAACAAGACCGACCTCGCCCCGTACGTCGGCTCCGACCTCGCCCGGATGGCCGCCGACGCCAAGGCGCAGCGGGCCGAACTGCCGGTGGTCTTCCAGTCGCTGCGCGGCGAGAGCGGCGTCGCCGACGTGGCCGCCTGGGTGCGGGAGCGGCTCGCCGCGTGGACGGCGTGACCACCACCGGGGTCCGGGCGCACGCGCGGATCGTCGCCCGCGCCGACGGCCGCGGCGGCACCGCACTGCCCGTGCTGGACGGGGAGGGCCCGCTGGCCCTGCGCCGTACCCGGTCGAGCGGCGCGGAAGCGAAGGTCATGGTGGTCGGCGCGATGAGCGGACCGCTCGGCGGCGACCGCTTCACGCTCACCGCCCGGGTGGAGCAGGGCGCCAGGCTGCACGTCGGCTCGGCCGCCGCCACCCTCGCCCTGCCGGGCCAGGCCAAGGGAGAGGCCCGCTACGACGTACGGCTCGACGTGGCCGACGGCGCCGAACTGCACTGGCTGCCCGAGCAGTTGATCTCCGCCCGCGGCAGCGACCTGCACGTCACCACACGGGCCGAACTCGCCGCGGGCGCCCGGCTCGTGCTGCGCGAGGAGCAGGTGCTCGGCCGGGTGGGAGAGCCCCCCGGGCGCCTCACCAGCCGGCTGACCGTCCGGGTCGCGGGCCGGCCGGTACTGGACCAGGAACTGTCCTGCGGCCCCGGCGCCCCGGGCGGCTGGGACGGACCGGCCGTGCTGGCGGGACACCGGGCGGTGGGACAACTGGTCATCGTGCGGCCGGAGTTCGCGCAGCACCCGCCGGGGCCGCAGGTTCTCGGGGAGCGCGCGGCCCTGATACCACTGGCCGGTCCCGCAGTCCTGGCCAGCGCCGTGGCACCGGACGCGCTGCAGCTACGACGGCTCCTGGACGACATCTCGGCCCGGCTCGGCTGAAGCGCCCCCGAGGGGAGGCACTTCCGCTTGCGGCGCGAGTCGCGGAGTGTTCCGCTCAACGGGACGTGATCGTCCGGTTATCGGATTGGTAAAGATGGCCGGCGACCCCTGTTCTCAGGTCGCTCACAGCCGAGAGGATCCCCGCCTGACCATTCGCAGCGATGCAGATGTTGGGGGAGGGTCCCACTTGAGGGAGAACAGACCGAAGAGCCGTCTGCTGGCGCTCGGTTCGGCCGGAGCGCTCGTCACCGCCACCTTGATCGCCGGTGTCGTTACGGCGCCCGCGGCCGGCGCCGCCGGCCGGCCCGGCCAGGACCGGGAGGCCAGGGGCGCCGAGACAGCCGCCGCACGCGCCGCCGAGGCCGGCATCGACTGGCAGGACTGCCCGGCCGACTGGGGGTTCGCGAAGCCCATCCAGTGCGGCTGGGTCACGGTGCCCGTCGACTACGCCCACCCGTACGGCAAGCAGATCAAGCTCGCCGTCGACCGCATCGGCAACACGGGCAGCAAGAGCGAGCGTCAGGGCGCGCTCGTCTACAACCCGGGTGGGCCCGGCGGATCCGGGCTGCGCTTCCCGACCCGGGTCACCAACAAGAACCCCGTCTGGGCGAACGTCGCCAAGGCCTACGACTTCGTGGGCTTCGACCCGCGCGGTGTCGGCCACTCCGCCCCGATCTCCTGCGTCGACCCGCAGGAGTTCGTCAAGGCACCCAAGATGGACCCGGTGCCGGACACCGAGGCGGACAAGACCGCGCAGCGCAAGCTGGCGCACGAGTACGCGGACGGCTGCCTGGAGCGCACCGGCCGCACCGTGCTCCGGCAGATGACCACGCTGAACACCGCCCGCGACCTCGACGTGATCCGCGCCGCGCTCGGCGAGAAGAAGCTCAACTTCCTCGGCGCCTCCTACGGCACCTACCTGGGCGCCGTGTACGGCACGCTCTTCCCGGGCCACGTGCGACGCATGATCGTGGACAGCGTCGTCGACCCCTCCCGCCGGAACATCTGGTACCAGGCCAACCTGGGCCAGGACATCGCCTTCGAGGGCCGCTGGAAGGACTGGGAGGACTGGGTCGCCGCCAACGACGCCGCCTTCCACCTCGGCACCACCCGTGACGCCGTCGAGGCCAAGTGGCTCGAGCTGCGCGCGACCGCCAAGAAGAACCCCATCGGCGGGGTCGTCGGCCCGGCCGAGCTGATCTCCTTCTTCCAGAGCGCGCCGTACTACGACTCCTCGTGGGTTCCGGTCGCCACGGTGTTCAGCAAGTACGTCGCCGGTGACACCAAGGCGCTCGTCGACGCCGCCGCCCCCGACCTGTCGAACACGGCCGGCAACATCAGCGCCGAGAACGGCAACGCGGTCTACACGGCCGTCGAGTGCGCCGACGCCAAGTGGCCCACCAGCTGGAAGAAGTGGGACCGGGACAACACCCGGCTCAACAGGGACTACCCGTTCATGACCTGGGCCAACGCCTGGATGAACCTGCCCTGTGCCACCTGGCCGGTGAAGCAGGGCACCCCGGTCGAGGTGAAGACCGGCAAGGGGCTGCCGCAGGTGCTGATCGTGCAGTCCACCAGGGACGCCGCCACCCCGTACCAGGGCGCCGTCGAGCTGCACAAGCGCTTCAAGGGCTCCCGTCTGATCACCGAGAAGGACGCGGGCTCCCACGGTGTGACCGGCCTGGTCAACCCCTGCATCAACCAGCGCGTCGACGCCTACCTGGTCGACGGCAAGCTGGACGCCGCGGACGTGACCTGCACCCCGCACGCCACGCCCAAGCCGTAACAGCGTTCCCACGGTGACGAGGGGCGGCCGGACCACCGGCCGCCCCTCTCTCGTACCGGCAACCGCTCGCCCGCTGCGAGGAGTTCGCGCACCCACCCGCGGTCAGCTGAGCGGCGCCCGTGGGAACCGGCGCTCCCGGGCGCCCTTCTCCGCGGCCTGCCGCTCCTTGACCACGGCCGCGTACTCGTCGACGTACTCCTGCTCGGACAGGGTGAGGATCGCGTACATGATCTCGTCGGTGACGGCCCGCAGCACGGCCTTGTGCTGTGCCATCCCGGCGTAGCGGGAGAAGTCGAGGGGCTCGCCGAAGCGGATGGTGACGGGGTGGACGTTCGGGATGACCTTCCCGGGCGGCTGCGCCTCGAACGTGCCGATCATCGCGCACGGCACCACCGGGACCCCTGCCCTCAGCGCCATCACGGCGACCCCGACCTTGCCCTTGTAGAGCCTGCCGTCGTGCGAACGGGTGCCCTCCGGATAGATCCCGAGCAGCTCGCCCCGGCCGAGCACCCCGAGACCCTCCCGGATCGCCGCCTGGCCGGCCTCCTTGCCGGAGCGGTCCACCGGGATCTGCCCGGCGCTGCGGAAGAAGAACGCGGTGAGCCGGCCCTTGAGGCCCGGGCCGGTGAAGTACTCCGCCTTGGCGAGGAAGGTGATGCGCCGTTTCAGCATCGCCGGCATCAGGAAGTGGTCCGAGAACGACAGGTGGTTCCCCGCGACGATCGCGGCACCGGACGCCGGCACGTGCTCGAGCCCCTCGATCCGGGGCCGGAAGACGAGTCTCAGCAGGGGACCCAGCAGCACGTACTTGAGCAGGTAGTAGAACACGGCTCGCTCCTCAGTCGACCGGCTCCCCGAGGGGACTGGCGCCTTCCCAGGTCAGTGTGGGTTCCTGAGCATTCGGCTCATGGGCACCTGGGGTCATCTGTAGCCATGTTCAGCCGGTCTCATGCTGGCCCCGTACGGGGTGATGCGGGCGAGCCCCGCGAAGTCGCTCGTGTCCGGCCCCCGTACGATGGCGCCGATGCACAGCACCGGACCACACACCGCGCGCCCGCCCCGCCGGCGGCAGCGCGTGCTGGTTGTGCTGGCCGTGCTGGTGGGCCTGTTGGGCATGCACGCGCTCGGGCCCGGCGGGGGCATGGGGCACGGGTGGCACGGCGGTCCGGCGCGTCACAGCACCCCGCTCGCCGCTGTCGACGTCGTCGCGCAGGACCACTGCCCCGACGCCGACGGCCACTGCGGTGGCGGCCTGCCGCACCACGCCGACGCCACCTGCGCCTCGGGCGCGCTGAACGGCGGCCCGCAGCTGCCCGCCCCGATCCCCGGCCCCGTGGCCGTACCCGTTCCGGACCGTTGTCCGCGCTCCCGTGCGGCCACCGGTCCGGAAGGCGCCCGCGCCCCGCCCTCCCTGGCCGAACTCCAGCTCCTGCGGATCTAGAAGGCCCCGCCGGCCGCGGCCGCCGCCTGCCGGCGGAGCGCCCGCGGTCGTGCTCACGCGCGCCCGAAATCCCTTGAGAAGAGCAGGAGTTCCAGCATGACCACCCGTACTTCCACGCGCCGCCGCGCCGCCCTCGCGGTGGTGGCCGCGACCGCCGCCCTCGCCCTCGCCGCCTGCGGTGGCGGCGGTGACGACACCGGACATGCCGCTCACGGCCCGTCGGCCTCCCCGAGCGCGTCGGCCGGCGCCCACAACGCCCAGGACGTCACCTTCGCGCAGGGCATGATCCCGCACCACCAGCAGGCCCTGGAGATGGCGCGGCTCGCCGCCGACCGGGCCTCCTCGGCGCAGGTGAAGGATCTCGCCACCCGCATCCGGAAGGCACAGGACCCCGAGATCCGCACCATGACCGGATGGCTCAGGTCCTGGGGCGAGCAGGTGCCCATGGCCGGCATGGACCACTCGGGACACTCCGGCATGCCGGGGATGTCCGGGATGATGAGCGACGCCGGCATGACCGAGCTGAAGAAGGCCGAGGGCAAGGACTTCGACACGAAGTTCCTGTCCATGATGGTCGAGCACCACCAGGGCGCCGTCGAGATGGCCGGCACGGAGCAGAACAAGGGCGCCTACGGCCCGGCCAGGACCATGGCGGACGCCATCGTCACCGCGCAGAACGCCGAGATCAAGGAGATGAAGAAGCTCCTCCGCAAGAGCTGACGCACCCCGCCCCGCGTGGCCCGTCACAGTCGTGTGTGCGGGTACGCGCGGGGCACCTCAGGCGCCCGGCGGAGCCGTCAGGGACTGCTCGGCCCAGATGACCTTCCCCTCGGGCACGAACCGGGTTCCCCACCCCTGGGTGAACTGGGAGACCAGCAGCAGGCCGCGGCCGCCCTCGTCCGTGGTGCGCGGATGGCGCAGATGGGGGGCGGTGGCGCCGCCGTCGGACACCTCGCAGATCAGGGTCCGGTCCCGGATCAGCCGGAGGCGGACGGGCCCCTCCGCGTGCCGGATGGCGTTGGTGACCAGCTCGCTCACGATCAGTTCGGTGGTGAACGCCAGTTCCTCCAGGCCCCACTCCGCCAGCTGCCGGTTGGCTTCCTTGCGGGCGTCGGCGACCACGGCCGGGTCGGCCGGCAGGTCCCAGTCGGCGACCCGGTCGGCGCCCATGAGCCTGGTGCGGGCCATCAGCAGGGCCACGTCGTCGTGCGGCCGGTCCGGGACCAGGGTGGCGACGACGGTACGGCAGCGCAGGTCGAGCGAGGGGGCGGGCTGTTCCAGGGCGCGGCGCAGCCGGTCGCGGTCCGCGTCGCCGGCCCCGTCAAAGTCCCCGTGGGCCAGCAGCCCGTCGGTGTGCAGAACCAGCGTGCTGCCCTCGGCCAGGGTCAGCTCCACCGCCTCGAAGGGCGGACCGTCCACCCCGAGCGGCGACCCCTGCGGGAGGTCGACGAAGGCGACGGTGCCGTCGGGCAGGACGACGGCAGGCGTGGGATGCCCCGCGGCCGCCATGGTGCACTGCCCGTCGACGGGGTCGTAGACGACGTACACGCATCCGGGGCCCCGGATACCGGCGTCCTCCGGGGGCGGCACTCCTTCCTCACGGGCCGTCCGTGCCACCAGGTCGTCGAGGCGCGCGAGCACCTCCTCGGGCGGCAGGTCGAGCCCCGCGAGGGTGCGTACGGCGGTACGCAGCCCTCCCATGGCCGCGGCCGCGTCGATCCCGTGTCCCGGCACCTCGCCCACGACCAGCGCCACGCGTGCCCCGGACAGCGGGATGAGGTCGAACCAGTCGCCGCCGAGGCCGGTCAGCTCGTCGGCCGGCCGGTAGCAGGCGGCCACCTCCACCGCGTCCTGCTCGGGCAGCCGGTGTGGCAGCAGGCTGCGCTGCAGGACGAGTGCCGCCTCCCGTTCGCGGGTGTAGCGGCGGGCGTTGTCCACGCACACCGCCGCCCGGCAGACCAGGTCCTCGGCGAGACTCAGGTCGTCCTCGTCGAACGGCTCCTGACGGCGGCGCCGGAAGAAGGCGGTGACGCCCATCGTGACGCCCCGCGCCCGTATCGGAACGATCATCGCGCTGTGCAGGCCCAGCTCCAGGAAGGTCGCCGTGCGGCCGCCCGGGACGGGCGTGGCCCACTCCTCGGCCGGCGGGTCGAGCCGCTCCTCGCGCCAGGACCGGCCCGTGGTCAGACAGCGGATCGGCGGCGATCCGGCGAGGTAGGTGACCACCTCGCCGATCCGCGCGGCGGCCTCCGGCACCCCCGGGTTCACCGACTGGTGCCCGGCCCGCCGCAGCGGCACCTGATCCGTCTCGCCCAGCGGCCCCGGCGCGGGCTCCGCGCCCCGCAGCACGGACTCCAGCAGGTCCACGCTGACGAAGTCGGCGAAGTTCTGCACGGCCACGTCGGCCAGTTCCTGTGCGGTGTGCCCGATGTCCAGGGTGCGGCCGATCTGCTCGCCGGCCCGGTCGAGCAGGGCCAGTCGCTGCCGGGCGCGGTACCGCTCGGTGATGTCGACGACGGTGTAGTACACGCCCATAGGGTGTCCCCGGTCGTCGTCGAGGCGGGTGAACGACATCATGTGCGCCGTCTCCCGGTGCGGAGCGGACCGCACCTGGCCCACGTGTTCGTACCCCACCACCGGCCGGCCGGTCTCCAGTACGCGCCGCATCTCGGCCTCGATGCCCAGGGAGTCGAGGCCCGGCTGGATCTCCGCCAGCCGCCGCCCCAGCCGCTCCCGCGCGGAGCCGCCGCCGTACCGCTCCAGGGCCGCGTTCGACCAGACGCACCGCAGGTCGGCGTCCACGATCGCGATGCCGACGGGGGAGTCGGTCACCATCTGCTCCAGCACCGCACGGCTCATGTCCCAGCCGCGCGCCCCGGACATGTCGGAGAGCAGGACCAGCCAGTGCGGGGCGCCGGCGCGTGCCACCGCCGGGGTGATCCGCACCATCACCCGCACCGGCTGCCCGTCCTTGCGCCGTGCGGTCAGCAACCCCGCCCAGCCGCCGTCCCTGCGGCACCGCTCGGCCAGCTCGGGTGCCCGCGCGGCGTCCTCGGCGGCCAGCAGACCGGTCACCCCGGTGCCCACCACCTCGGTCGCCGTGTAGGCCAGCAGCCGCTGGGCGTCCGGCGTCCAGCAGGTCACCACGCCCCGTGCGTCGAGCAGCAGGGGCGCGGCATCGGCCACGTCGAACCGGTGCGGGGCGACGTCCTGCTCCTCGTGAGTGCCCACGGCCGACCTCTCTGTCGCTGAGAGTGGTCTACCACCTCCTGTCCCCATCCTCACCCGTCGGACACCGGGTGGGGGGAAACGTGTGGGGGGCGGCCTGCGGCCACCCCCCACCGAGCTCAGGAACCCAGCACCTTCTCCAGCGCCGCCAGCGCGGCACGCAGGTCCTCTTCCGTGATGGTCAGCGGGGGCGCCAGCCGGATCGTGGAACCGTGGGTGTCCTTCACCAGGATTCCTTCCCGCATCAGCCGTTCGCTGACCTCCCGGCCGGTGCCGAGCGCCGGATCGACGTCGACGCCCGCCCACAGCCCGCGCGACCGGAAGCCGAGCACGCCGCTGCCGACCAGCTCGGTCAGCCCGTCCCGCAGGACCACGCCGAGCTCGGCGGCGCGCCGCTGGAACTCGCCGGTCTCCAGCAGCTCGACCACGGCCGTGCCGACCGCGGCGGCGAGCGGGTTGCCGCCGAAGGTCGAGCCGTGCTCGCCGGGGTGCAGCACCCCCAGCACCTCGCGCCGGGCCACCACCGCCGACACCGGTACGATCCCGCCGCCGAGCGCCTTTCCCAGCAGCAGCACGTCCGGGACGACGTCCTCGTGGTCGACGGCGAGGGTACGGCCCGTACGGCCCAGGCCCGACTGGATCTCGTCCGCGATGAACAGGCAGCCCTTGCGGCGGGTCAGCTCCCGCACCCCCGCCAGATAGCCGTCGTCCGGGATGAGCACGCCCGCCTCGCCCTGGATGGGCTCGATCAGCACCGCCGCCGTGGTCTCGTCGACGGCCTCCTCCAGAGCGGCCAGGTCGTTGTACGGCACGATCCGGAAGCCGGGCGTGAACGGCCCGAAGCCCGTACGGGCCGTCTCGTCGGTGGAGAAGCTGACGATGGTCGTCGTACGGCCGTGGAAGTTGTCGGCCGCGACCACGATCGTCGCCCGGTCGGCCGGGACGCCCTTGACGTCGTACGCCCACTTGCGGGCCACCTTGATGCCGCTCTCCACCGCCTCGGCGCCGGTGTTCATCGGCAGCACCATGTCCAGGCCGGTCAGCTTCGTGAGCCGCTCGGCGAACTCCGCGAGCCGGTCGTTGTGGAAGGCGCGGGAGGTCAGCGTCAGCTGGTCGAGCTGGCGGTGCGCGGCCTCGATCAGCGCGGGGTGCCGGTGGCCGAAGTTGAGCGCCGAGTATCCGGCGAGCATGTCCAGGTAGCGGTTGCCCTCGACGTCCTCCACCCAGGTGCCCTCGGCCCGGGCCACCACCACGGGCAGCGGGTGGTAGTTGTGCGCCAGGACCGGCCCCTCGGCCTCGATCAGGTCGGCGGACGTACGGGTGCGCGCGGGTGCGGTCATCAGCGGATCTCCTGGGTGCAGCACTTGATGCCGCCGCCGGCCTTGTGGAACTCGGACAGGTCGACGGGGACGGGGACGTAACCGTGGTCGGCGAGGCGGTCGGCGAGTGCCTCGGCCCGGGGCGCGATGAAGACGTTGTGGCCGTCGGACACGGAGTTCAGGCCGAACGCCATCGCGTCCTCGCGGGTGGCGAGCACCGCGTGCGGGTACAGCCGGCGCAGCACCTCGCGGCTGCCCGCCGAGAACGCCTCCGGGTAGTAGCAGATGTTGTCGTCGTCGAGGACGAACAGCGCCGTGTCCAGGTGGTAGAAGTACGGGTCCACCAGGGTCAGGCCGATCACCGGGTGGCCGAGGAACTCCTGCGCCTCGCGGTGCGCCTCGCGCGTGGTGCGGAAACCGGTGCCGGCGAGCACGTACCGGCCCGTCCACACGAGGTCGCCCTCGCCCTCGGACACCGACTCGGGGCGGTACACGTCGTAGCCCGCCGCCTTGAACCAGGTGTCGTAGTGCAGCGACTCCGGGCGCCGCTCCGGCGCGTGGAACAGCGAGCCGAAGACCCGGCCGCCGACCACGAACGCCGCGTTGGCCGCGAAGACCATGTCGGGCAGTCCGGGGACCGGCTCGACCGACTCGACGGTGTGCCCGTGGGCGCGGTAGGCGCGGATCAGCGTCTGCCACTGTTCCCGGGCGAGGTCCACGTCGACGGGCTTGTCGGGGTGCATCCACGGGTTGATCGCGTACTGCACGGCAAAATGTCTGGGTTCACAGACGAGAAAGCGCCGAGGGCGCTGTACACGGCTTTCGGACACAGAGGGTTTCCTCCGCTTGCGGTGTGTCACTGGGGGGTGACACCCACGGTAGAAAGCGGAGCCGACGCGCGACAAGAAACAAAAGCTGCGTAGATGCGCAGCATCGTTGCGTTCTTCCAGGGGTACACGCACTACTCCTGCGCATGGATCCCGTCACTCCGGTGCCGCGTGCGTGGCCCCCGCTTCCGGGCTTTCCGGGAGGAGGTGGGACAGCACCATCACGCTGATCGTCTTCCGGATGAACGGCTCGACGCGGATCCGCTCCAGCACCTCCTCGAAGTGCTCCACGTCCCGTGCCCGCACGTGCAGCAGGGCGTCGGCGCCGCCGGTCACCGTCATCGCCGCCGTGATCTCCGGATGGTTGCGCACGACCTCCGCGAGCCGCCGGGGCGGGGCCGCGCCCTCGCAGTACACCTCGACGTACGCCTCGGTGCGCCAGCCGAGCGCCGAGGGCTTCACCGTCGCCGTGAACCCGGTGATCACCCCGGTGTCCCGGAGGCGGTCCACGCGCCGCTTGACCGCCGTCGCGGACAGCCCGATGCCCGCTCCGATCTCGGCGAAGCTGGTCCGGGCGTTCGCCATCAGCGCGGTGATGATCTTGCGGTCGAGCTCGTCGAACGAGGGCGTCCTGCTGTTCATGCGGGCACTGTAGTCAGCCCCGCCGGGCGGGACGCCTCAGGACTGGGTGAGGCCTCAGGACTGGGTGACGACCATGGCGAGCGTCAGCAGACCCAGCACCACCCAGCCGAACCACAGCCAGCCGTTGCTGCCGAGCGCGACCGTGTAGGCCGTCACGACGACGAGACCGCCGACCGTGAGAGCCCCCATCGCCTTGGTGGAACCGTTCGTGGAACCGGGCATCGCGACACCCTCCTCATGGTCCGTCCTCGACCATGGTGCCCCGAGTCCCGCCCGGACGGCAGGCCTCCGGCTCAGCTCTTACGGGCGTTCAGCGAGGCCAGATAGGCGTTGTACGCCTCCAGCTCCTTGTCGCCGTCCCGGTCGGCCGCCCGGTCCTTGCGCCTGGCCTGCCGCTGCTCGGAGCCGTACCACTGGAACAGCAGCGCGATCAGCACCAGCACGGACGGGATCTCGCTGAACGCCCAGGCGATGCCGCCGGCCGCGTTCTGGTCGGAGAGCGCGTCGATGCCGAGCGAGGCCGGCGGGTTCCTGAAGGTCTCCACCATCGGCGTCGACGCCATCATCAGCGCGATGCCGAAGAAGGCGTGGAACGGCATGCCGGCGAACAGCTCCAGCATCCGCATCAGATGCCCCGGCCGGTGCGGACCGGGATCCACGCCGATGATCGGCCAGAAGAAGACGACCCCGACGGCGAGGAAGTGCACCATCATCGCGATGTGGCCGGCCCTGGACCCCATCAGGGAGTCGAAGATCGGGGTGAAGTACAGCGCGTACAGGCTCGCGATGAACAGCGGGATCGTGAACGCAGGGTGGGTGATGACCCGCATGTACCGGCTGTGCAGCAGCGCCAGCAGCAGCTCGCGCGGTCCCTTGCGGCCCCGCCCGGCCGCCGGCAGCGCGCGCAACGCCAGCGTCACCGGCGCACCGAGCAGGATCAGGATCGGCGACAGCATGCTGATGATCATGTGCTGCACCATGTGCACGCTGAACATGACCATGCCGTAGCCATTCAGCTTGGTGCACATCACCAGGGCGATGGTGAGGACACCGACGACGTACGCCACGGTACGGCCGACGGGCCACGCGTCCCCGCGCCGCCGCAGCCGCACGACACCCCAGCCGTACAGACCCAGCCCGAGCAGGCAGGCCACGAGGAAGAACGGGTCCGCCGACCACTGGAGCCCCCGCCCCAGCGTGAACGGCGGCAGATCCATCATCATGCCGTGCCCGCTGTGATCCATCCGGCGGCTCCTGATTCGTGGGGGTTGTGCGAGTTGTCCGCCCCAAGAGTAGAACCGCCCCCGGTCACGACCGTGACCGGGGGCGGGTTGTTCCCGGGTGAACTACAGGACGCACTCCGCCTCGTCGTACCGCCCGGTGGGCACCGTCTTCAGTGTCTCCACGGCCTCCGCCAGCGGCACCATCACGATGTCGGTCCCGCGCAGGGCGGTCATCCGGCCGAACTCACCCCGGTGCACGGCCTCCACCGCGTGCCAGCCGAAACGGGTCGCCAGCACCCGGTCGTACGCCGTCGGCGTGCCACCGCGCTGCACATGACCCAGGATCACCGGGCGGGCCTCCTTGCCGAGCCGCTGCTCCAGCTCGACCGACAGCTGCCGGGCGATCCCGGCGAAGCGCTCGTGGCCGTAGATGTCCTTGCCGCCCTCGTCGAAGTCCATCGTGCCGGCCTTCGGCTTGGCCCCCTCCGCCGCGACCACGATCGCGAACCGCTTGCCCGCGCCGAACCGCGCGCCGACCTTCGCGGTCAACTCGTCGATGTCGAAGGGCCGTTCAGGGACGACGATGGCGTGGGCGCCGGCCGCCATACCGGAGTGCAGCGCGATCCAGCCGGTGTGCCGGCCCATGACCTCCACGACCAGCACCCGCTGGTGGGACTCGGCCGTGGTCTTCAGCCGGTCCAGCGCCTCCGTCGCCACGCCCACGGCCGTGTCGAAGCCGAAGGTGACGTCCGTGACGGCGATGTCGTTGTCGATGGTCTTCGGCACGCCGACGATCGGCAGCCCGCTGTCGTACATCAGCCGGGCCGCCTTCAGCGTGCCCTCGCCGCCGATCGGGATGATCGCGTCCAGGCCGAGCTCCCCGACATGGCCCTTCGCCCGCTCCACGCCGTCCCGCAGGTGCGAGGGCTGGACCCGGGACGAGCCGAGGATGGTGCCGCCCCGTGCCAGGATGCCGCCCACGGCGTCGAGGTCGAGCTTGAGGTAGTCGCACTCCAGGAGGCCTTTCCAGCCGTCCCGGAAACCGATGACCTCGTCGCCGTGGTCGGCGACGGCACGGTGCACGACGGACCGGATGACGGCGTTCAGGCCGGGGCAGTCGCCGCCGGACGTGAGGACACCAATGCGCATAGCCCGAATACCTTCTCAACGTGGGCCGGGTAACCGGACCACGTTGTCCGGCGGATTCCCGGCCACCCTACCGGCGTGAGGGGGTGGCTCCGTAGCGGGCGTCCGCCTGCTGGACGCGCCCGCACATGTGAGCGGACGGCCTGTCAGGCGGGCCCACTACGAGGCTGCCGGACCACGCTGAACTCCCGCTGGAGCGGCGCTCACGCGGGCGGGTGCGCGGTTCTCACGCGGGCTGCTGCGCCGCCGAGATCCGCTCGTTGCGGAGCGCCTCGTACCAGCGGTCGTCGACCGGCGGCAGCGCGTTGACGTCGAGCGCCAGCTTCAGCAGCAGGTCGGCGATCTGCGGGTTGCGGGCGAGGACCGGGCCGTGCATGTACGTACCGAAGACGGTCCCGTTGTACGCGCCTTCCGTGCCGTCCCCGGTGCCGTTGCCGTTGCCGACCTTCACGCGGGCGAAGGGCCGGGCGGTCGGCCCGATGTGGGTGACACCCTGGTGGTTCTCGAAGCCGGTCAGCTGCGGCAGCCCGAGCTGCGGGTCGATGTCGCCGAGCACGTCACCGACGCACCGCTCGCCCTCGCCGCGCACGGAGACCACGTCGAGCAGGCCGAGGCCCGGCTCGCGCTGGCCGAGGTCGTTGACGAACTCGTGGCCGAGGATCTGGTAGCCGGCGCACACGGAGAAGACGATCGCGCCGTTCTCCACCGCACGCTGCAGATGCCCGTCACGGCGCAGCCGCTCGGCCGCGAGCCGCTGCGGACGGTCCTCGCCACCGCCGATCAGGTAGATGTCGCCGGAGGTCGGGATCGGCTGGTCGCTGCGCACGTCGAGGCGCGCCACGTCGAGGCCGCGCTGCCGCGCCCGGCGCTCGACGACGAGGGCGTTGCCCTGGTCGCCGTAGGTGCTCAGCAGGTCCGGGTAGATCCACACCAGCCGCAGTTGGTTGTCGCTCATGAGGTGATCGCCCTTCGAGGATCAGAAGATCAGTTGCCGACGCGGCGGCGCAGGTCCTGGAACGCGGTGTAGTTCGCGATGACCTCGATACGGCCCGGCGGGCACATCTGCACGGCCTGGTCGAGGTCCTCGCAGACCTGGAAGTGCTGGTTCGCGACCTCCAGGCGGACAGCGAGGTCCAGCTTCCGGTCGCCGATGACGAAGATCGGGTGGCCGGTCAGCCGGGTGTAGTCGACGTCCCACAGCCAGGAGGTGTCGGTGCCGTCGGCTCCGCGGGCGTTCACGGACAGGATCACCGGGGTGGGCGGCGGGTCGATCAGGGAGAAGGTCTCCAGCCAGCCGGCCGGGTTCTTGGCCAGCAGCAGCCGCAGATCACGGTTCTGGAACTGCACGACGTCATAGCGCCCGGCCACCGCCTGCACCTGGTACATCCGCTCCAGGGCGACCTGCGGCGGCACCCCGAAGACGGCCGCGACGGCGGCGGAGCTGGCCGCGTTCGCCTTGTTGGCGCGGCCCGGCAGCTGCAGATGGATCGGCCAGGCGGACCCGTGCGGATCCAGCACGTGATCACCGTGCAGCGCCCACGTCGGCGTGGGCCGCCGGAACCCGCACTCGCCGCAGAACCAGTCGTCCCCGGGACGCTGCATCACGCCACCGCACGACGGGCAGGACCAGGCGTCCTCCTGCCACATCTGCCCGGCCGCGACCCACATCACATTGGGGGAGGAGGACGCGGCCCACACCACCAGCGGGTCGTCGCAGTTGGCGACCACGACGGCCTTGGTCCCGGCCAGGCCCTCGCGCCAGTTCTCGGCGAGCATCCGGGTCTCGGCGGCCCGGTCGAGCTGGTCGCGGGAGAGGTTGAGCAGGGCGATGCACTTGGGATCCGTGTCCCGCGCCACACCGGCCAGATACTTCTCGTCGACCTCGATGACACCGAACTTCGCGTCCGAGCCGCCCGCGAGCGCGGAGGTGATACCGGCCGGCATGTTGGCGCCGAGCGCGTTCGACACGACCGGTCCCGCGGCGCGCAGCGCCTCGGCGATCAGCCGGGTGGTCGTGGTCTTGCCGTTGGTCGCGGACACCAGGACGACGTCCAGGTTCTGGGCGAGCCGGGCGAGCAGGTCGGGGTCGAGTCTCAGCGCGACCCGGCCACCGATCACCGACCCGCTGCCGCGCCCAGCGGCGCGCGATGCCGCAGCAACCGCCTTGCCCGCGGTCACGGCCAGCTTGGCCCGCGGCGAGAGCGGGTCCGAGTTCCCTGCCATCAGTTCTCGATCCTCCTTGCGTACGCGCCGCGCCTGGGGCCATCCGGCAACGTGGTGTGGACCTGAAGCCTATCGAGATCCATTCGCACACCCGAATCCCGGCCCACGCCTGTGCGGCGGGCATGAGCTGAAGGAACCGTACCCTTGCCGCTATGCGACACGGCACGATCCCGGGCGCCCACGGGCGCGTCCGGCCTCTTTCCCTGCTCGGAGACACCGCTCTCGGCGAGCCCTGCGCGGAGGTCACCGACTTCGGCCCCGAATTGGCCGATCTCGTGGAGGACTTGTTCGCGACCATGTACGCGGCGCAGGGGGTGGGCCTGGCGGCGAACCAGATAGGTGTGCCTTTGCGGGTCTTTGTGTACGACTGTCCGGATGACGATGATGTGCGCCACCTCGGGCATGTGGTGAACGCGCGGTTGGTGGAGGCGGACGGGGTCGTCGTCCGGGGGCCGGAGGGCTGTCTGTCCCTGCCGGGCCTGGAGGCGGGGACGGAGCGCTACGACCATGCGGTGGTCGAGGGGTTCACGGTGACGGGGGAGCCGGTCACGATCCACGGCACGGGTTTCTTCGCCCGGTGCCTGCAGCACGAGTGCGACCACCTGGAGGGCCGGGTGTACGCGGATCACCTGGCGGGTTGGCGCAAGCGGAGGCTGCTGAAACAGATCTCCCGAGCCGCATGGCGCCGGTGAGGGGACACCGGCGGTCAGAACCCCGGGCCGCCCATCCTGTCTCCCGCGGCCGCGAGGCGACCCCACAGCAAGTCCGCCAGGGACCGCACCAACTCGGCTCGGCTGCAAGGGCGTTCACCCAGCCACCAGTCACCCGCGGCATGCATCATCCCGACGATCCCGTGCCCCCACACCCGGGCGAGCTGCTGACTGCCCGGCCCCAGATCCACCCGCTCCTCGATGACCTGGGCCAGCTCCTCGCCCATCCGCCGGAGCAGCGGAGCCGAGTGCTTGCCGACGTCGAAGCCCTGGTCGCCCCCCTGGCTCCCCTCCGCCGGGTGCATCAGGAACCGGTAGACCTGAGGCCTTGCCTCGATCGCCGCGAGGTAGGTGTCCAGCGTGGCCTCGACGCGCTCACGCCGGTCGGCGGGAGCGTCCAGCGCCGCCCGCAGCGAATCGAGGAGCGCATCCGTGTGGCGCTTGGCCAAAGCCGCGTAAAGGCCGCCCTTGTCGCCGAAGTGGCGATAGAGGATCGGCTTCGTGATGCCCGCCTCCGCCGCGATCGCGTTCATCGACGCCTGCGGGCCGTCGCGCAGCACCACCCGGTCGGCGGCCTCCAGCAGCTCGCGCCGTCGGCGGTCGGCGGACCGCTGCTGATCGGTCCGCTGTGTGGTGTCCATGTGCTCTCCCCACCCGTGCTGATTCGGTGACGCCTGCGCAAACTAACACTGACTGTGCCCCTGACATCGAACGGGATGCCGGGCGTCATCGGCGGTTGACTTTTCCTACCCGCCGGTAACAGACTCGGGTTACCGCTAGTAACATCGCACCGCCGCCGCTGGAGGGGACATGGCCGAGTTCACCATGGAGCTGAACGACGAACAGAAGGAAGTCCGGGACTGGCTCCATGGCTTCGCCGCCGACGTGATCCGCCCCGCGGCCGCCGAGTGGGACGAGCGCGAGGAGACTCCCTGGCCGGTCATCCAGGAGGCCGCGAAGGTCGGCATCTACTCCCTCGACTTCTACGCGCAGCAGTACTTCGACCCCACCGGCCTCGGCATCCCGATGGCCATGGAGGAGCTGTTCTGGGGCGATGCGGGCATCGCCCTGTCCATTGTGGGCACCGGCCTCGCCGCGGTGGGCGTTCTCGCCAACGGCACCGAGGAACAGATCGGCACCTGGATCCCGCAGATGTACGGCGACCAGAACGACGTCAAGGTCGCCGCGTTCTGCTCCTCCGAGCCCGACGCCGGTTCCGACGTGGCCTCCCTGCGCACGCGTGCCGTGTACGACGAGGCGAAGGACGAGTGGGTGATCAACGGCACGAAGACCTGGGCGACCAACGGCGGCATCGCGAACGTCCACGTCGTCGTCGCGAGCGTCGACCCGGAGCTGGGCTCCAAGGGCCACGCCTCCTTCATCGTCCCGCCGGGCACGCCGGGCCTGGCCCAGGGCCAGAAGTTCAAGAAGCACGGCATCCGCGCCTCGCACACCGCCGAGGTCATCCTCGACAACGTCCGCGTCCCCGGGTCCTGCCTGCTGGGTGGCAAGGAGAAGCTGGACGAGCGGCTGGCCCGGGCGCGGGAGAGGGCCGCGAAGGGTGGCGAGCGTGTCAAGAACGCGGCGATGGCCACGTTCGAGGCGTCCCGGCCGGCGGTCGGCGCCATGGCGGTCGGCACCGCCCGGGCCGCGTACGAGGTCGCCCTCGACTACGCCATGACCCGCGAGCAGTTCGGCCGGCCGATCGTCGACAACCAGGGCGTCGCCTTCCAGCTGGCGGACATGCGGACGCAGATCGACGCCGCCCGGCTGCTGGTCTGGCGTGCGTCCTGGATGGCGGTCAACGGCAAGCCGTTCACCGCGGCCGAGGGCTCCATGTCCAAGCTCTTCGCCAGCGAGACGGCGAAGAAGGTGACCGCCCAGGCGATCCAGATCCTGGGCGGTAACGGGTACACCCGTGAGTACCCGGTCGAGCGGATGCACCGGGACAGCGCGATCTACACGATCTTCGAGGGGACGAGCGAGATCCAGCGGCTCGTCATCGCGCGGACCCTTTCCGGGATGCCGATCCGGTAGCGCCCCGGGGAGCCGCTCACCGGTGCCTCAGAGGTGTGAGCTGCTCGATGTCGTACTTGGCTCTCAAGGCCTCGATCGCCTCCTGGTCCGGCGGACCGCCGCTCCCCAGGATCTCCAGCAGCTCCTCGAAGTAGCGCTCGTGATCCGGCGGAGGAGAGGCCTGGAAGAACATCTTCGCCGGGGTGTCCGTCGGATTCGCGAACGCGTGCGGGCACCCCGGGGGTACGACGATCACCGTGCCCGGGGTCGCCCGGACCACCCGGCTGCCCGAACTCGACTCCCACTTCTGCCAGTTGTCGGGGGTGCGGATGCGCGGCTCGAAGGCGAGCACGTCCAGCTCGCCCTCGAGGACGTAGAACAACTCCTCGCTGCGCGTGTGCACATGGGCGCCCACGTCGAATCCCGGCGGGACCTCCACCTCGAAGGTGGAGGCCATGCGCGAGTGCGTGCCGGTGACCTTGAACGTCACACGCTGGGCCGGTGTCGCGACGACGCGGCCGTGGCCCGGCGGCACGAGCAGTCCCTCGGTCTCCGTCATGGGTCACTCACCCAGGTCACCGGCAGGACCTCGGGCCCCCGGATCAGCGCGCCCTTCCTGAAGGGCACCTGATCCGGCGCGACCGCCAGCTTCAGGCCCGGAACCCGGTCCAGCAGGGCATCCACCAGCAGTTCCTCCTCCAGCCGGGCGAGTTGGCCGCCCGGGCAGTAGTGCGGGCCGAAACCGAACGACACATGCGCATTCGGGCTGCGGGAGAAGTCGATGGTCTCCGGGTCGGGGAAGACCTCCGGGTCGCGGTTGGCGGCCAGGTAGGAGACGTAGACCGTGTCGCCCGCGCGTATGCGGTGACCTCGGATCTCCAGGTCCTCCATGGCGATCCGGGACAGACCGACCGCGTTGCGGTGCGGGATGTAGCGCAGGAGCTCGTCGATGGCCCGCGGCCGGATCCCCGGCTCCGTGCGCAGCCTCTCCAGCAGGTCGGGGCGGGTCAGCAGCAGATAGAACATCTGCCCGCTGTTGTTGGTGACCGCCTCGCCGCCGATCTGGAGGAGGACGGCGAGACCGACGGCCTCCTCCAGCGTGACCTCGCCCCGGCCCAGCGCGGCGCCGAGCAGTGAACTGACGTCCTCGGCCGTGCTGTTCTCGCGCAGGGCGATGAGGTCGGAGAAGTAGGCGCCCATCTCCCGCTTGGCCCGCTCGCTGACCTCCTTGCCGTGCGAGGAGGACAGGATGAGCTGGGTCCAGGCGTGCATGGTGTGCCGGTCGGCCGGCGGGACGCCCATCAGCTCGCAGATCACCGCGATGGGGAACGGGCTGAGGACCGCGGCGGTGAGGTCGGCGGGCGGGCCGTCCTGGAGCAGTTCGTCGACCAGTTCCTCCAGCACGGCACGCGCCTTCTCGCGCACCCGCTCCACGCCCTTCGCGGTGAACGCCGCGGCCACCGCGCGACGCAGCCGGGTGTGATCGGGCGGGTCGAGGAAACCGACCGCGCCGCGGTCCGGGACGAAGTGCGGGGCGAGCCGGGTGACCTTCCTCTCCATGACCGCCTCGCGGCTGAAGCGCGGATCGTTGGTCACCGCGCGCACGTCGTCGTGCCGGGTCACCAGCCACGCCCAGCCATCGCCGTTCGGCAGCTGGATGCGGGTGACCGGGCCCTCGCGTATCAGCTCGCTCAGCACCGGATCGAAGTCCGTCCCGGCCAGGTCGATCGCGGGCCACTGCCGGATCGGGGGCAGCGCCTCGGAGAGCGTCGTCTCCTCGGTCATCGCCGGTCGCCGTCCGAGCCGACCCAGCGGCCGACCGTCATCTCGGCCGTGATACCGGGGCCGAACCCGGCGAGCAGACCACGCGCCCGGTCCTCGGCGCCGCCCTCGTCGAACAGCCGGCGCAGCGCGTCCAGGACGACGGCGCTGGCTATGTTGCCGTACTCGGTCAGCGTCGCCCGGCTGAACCGGAACGCGTGCGGCTCGACCTCCAGGAACCTGCTGAGGTCGTCGAGTATGCGGGGCCCGCCCGCGTGGATGATGTAGAAGTCCAGGTCGGACGCGTCCCAGCCGTGCAGCCCTGCCAGGTCCTTCAGCGCGGGGGCGAGCGGCTCCATGGTCGTGGGCACCCGCTTGTCCAGCAGGAAGTGGAAGCCGGTGGCCCGGACGTCGTACGCGATCCAATCCTCCGTCTTCGGGATCAGGTAGGAGCCGTTGCGCTCCAGACGGACGCCCGTGCCGCCTTTGCCGCGCACCACGGCGGCGGCGATGCCGTCGCCGAACAGACCGTTGGAGAGCAGCGAGCCGACGCCGAGGTCGGTGGGCTGGTAGCACAGCGAGCAGAACTCGCAGGCCACGATGAGCGCGTTGGCGTTCGGGTACGCCGAGCAGAAGTCGTGCGCCCGGTTGATCGCCGCCCCGCCGGCCGCGCAGCCCAGCTGGGCTATGGGGATCTGACGGGTGGTGGAGCCGAAGTCCATCTCGTTGATCAGCCACGCCGTGAGCGAGGGCATCATGAAGCCCGTGCACGACACGTAGATGATCACGTCGATGTCGCTGGTGAGCAGCTCCGCGTCGTCCAGCGCCTGCTGGATCACCGCGGGGACCCGGGCCTTGGCCTCGGCCTCGTAGAGCTTGTTGCGCTCCTCGAAACCCGGGTGCTTCAGGGTCTCCTCGATGGGCTGCACGATGTGCCGGGTCTTGACACCGGTGTTCTCGATGAGCCGCAGCGCGAGTGGCAGTTGAGGGTGGTCCGAGTGGCGGGAGCGCGCCAGCTCCAGCGTCTCCTCCATCGTGATCACGTGCTCCGGGACCGACACCGAGGGTCTGCACAAAGTCGCCATGAACCGTCCCTGCTTTCCGATTTCGGAGGGCCTTCGCCCACCGGCCAGAAGGTGGTTCACCTCTGTGGGTGCTACACCCACCGTCACCCAGGAGGCCGATGATCTCGCGTTGGGTTACTCCGAATCGGGGACCCCGGGTCGGGCCCGAAGGGCGAATTCCGCCGCCGTACGAGGGGAAAATCCATGATCACTGTTATGAAGCGGTGCGGCGCCGACTCAAGGCACGCGGCCTACGGCGCCCCGCTGCTGTGCGCGATGCAGGCCACGTCGATACGGTCCGCCAGCTTGGCCAGCTCAATGGTCAAGGCCGCCACCGTGTCCTCGTCCAGCCGCGGCTCCCCGCCCTCGACCAGATGCAGCCACCGAGCCCCCACGGTCCGCAGCAGCTTACTCACGTCGGCCGCAGCCACCTGCAGGGCCCCACGGTCGTCCACAATCAGAGGCAGAGTCACTTCGCCGTTCACAAAACGGATGCTAGCCGCGCAGCGCTCACGCACCCTGCCAAACCGTGGTGATGTTGCAGAACTCGCGGATTCCGTGCCCGGACAGCTCACGCCCGAACCCGGACCGCTTGACCCCGCCGAACGGGAACGCCGGATGGGAGGCGGTCATCCCGTTGACGAACACGGAACCGGCCTCCAGGTCACGGGCGAACCGCTCCGCCTCGCCCTCGTCCCGCGTCCAGACGTTGGAACTCAGCCCGAAGAACGAGTCGTTGGCGATGAGCAGCGCCTCGTCCACGTCGTCGGCCCGGTACAGCGTGGCCACCGGCCCGAACGCCTCCTCCCGGTGGATGCGCATCTCCCGGGTGATCCCGGCCAGCACGGTCGGCGGGTAGTACCAGCCGGGCCCGTCCGGCCGCTCCCCGCCGCACAGCACCTCGGCCCCACTGCGCTTCGCGTCGTCGACCAGTTCCTCCAGATCGCTGCGCCCCTGCTCGCTGGAGAGCGGCCCCACCTCGGTGTCCTCGTCCAGCGGATCGCCGATCCTGAGCGCCTTCATCCCGGCGACGAACCTCTCGGCGAAGGCGTCGTAGACGTCGGTGTGCACGATGAACCGCTTGGCGGCGATGCAGGACTGCCCGTTGTTCTGCACGCGCGCGGTCACCGCCACCTCAGCCGCCCGGTCCAGGTCGGCGGAGGGCATGACGACGTACGGGTCGCTGCCACCCAGCTCCAGCACCGTCTTCTTGATCATCTCGCCGGCGGTGGAGGCCACCGCCCGGCCCGCGGGCTCGCTGCCCGTCAGCGTCGCCGCCTTCACCCGTTCGTCGCGCAGGATGTCGTCCACCGCGCCCGAGCCGATCAGCAGCGTCTGGAAACAGCCCTCCGTGAAGCCCGCCCGGTGGAACAGGTCCTCCAGATACAGGGCCGTCTGGGGGACGTTGGAGGCGTGCTTGAGCAGGCCCACGTTGCCCGCCATCAGCGCGGGCGCGGCGAACCGGATCACCTGCCACAGCGGGAAGTTCCACGGCATCACCGCGAGCACCGGGCCGAGCGGCCGGTAGCGCACCCGTACCCGTGACGCGCCGGAGTCCGCCACGTCCGCCTCGGCGGGCTCCTCGTCGGCGAGCAGCCGCTCGGCGTGCTCGGCGTACCAGCGCATCGCCTTGGCGCACTTCGCGGCCTCCGCCCAGGCCTGTTTGATCGGCTTGCCCATCTCCGTGGTCATCACCCGGCCGATCTCCCGCCGGTCCTCGTCCAGCAGATCGGCGGCCCGCAGCAGCAGCCGGCCGCGGTCGACGAAGGAGGTCGTCCGGTACGTGCGGAACGTGGCCTCGGCGAGCTGGAGCCGGCGTTCCAGCTCCTCCTCGCCCATGGGCTCGTACGTCTTGAGCGTCTCGCCGTTCGCCGGGTTCACCGTCGCGATGGGCATGGCTGACCTCCCTGGGAGCGGGCTTGCTTCGACCTTCGCGCGCGGCAGGGCGCGGCGCAACGCGAAAGGCCCCTGTTCAGCCCGAGTGCTCCGCCAGTCGGTCCAGAAACGCGGCCTGCGCCGTGATGATCAGCTCACGGGCGCGGTCCAGGCCGAGCCACTCCACGCGGTCCAGCTCAGGGAACTCGCGCACCCGGCCGGACCTCGGCGGCCACTCCATGGTGAAGGTGCCGGGGCTGAAGCCGGTCAGGTCGGGGTCGGCCTCCACGGCCCACGCGGTCACGATCTTGCCGTTCCTCTGCGCGACCTCGCCCAGCGGTAGGGCCGTCCCGTCGGGCGGCGCCAGCCCCAGTTCCTCCTGGAACTCCCGCCGGGCCGCGTCCCAGGCGGGCTCCCGCGGTTCGTACTCGCCCTTGGGCACGGTCCATGCGCCCGCGTCCTTCTTCGCCCAGAGCGGGCCTCCCATATGGCCGAGCAACACCTCAAGCCCCTCACCGGTGTGCCGGAACAACAGCAGTCCCGCGCTGCGCCTCGTCGCGCGCGCCGTCACGGCGTGACCTCCGGGTGGGCCGCCAGCAGGGCCTCCACCGTGTCGGCCTCCTCGGGGCGCTTGTCCTCGCGGTAGCGGACCACGCGGGCGAAGCGGAGGGTGACGCCGGCGGGGTAGCGGGTGGAGCGCTGCAGACCGTCGTAGGCGATCTCCACGACGAGTTCGGGGCGGACCCGGACCACCCAGCCGTCGTCCTCGACCGCCAGCTGCTGGAGCCGCTCGGTCTGCCAGGCGAGCATCGCGTCGGTCATGCCCTTGAAGGTCTTGCCGAGCATCGCGAAGCCGCCGTCGGGGCTGCGGGCCCCCAGGTGGAGGTTGGAGAGCCTGCCCGTGCGGCGGCCGTGCCCCCACTCGGCGGCCAGCACGACCAGGTCGAGGGTGTGCACGGGCTTGACCTTCAGCCAGGCGGCGCCGCGCCGGCCGGCGCTGTAGGGCGCGTCCAGCGCCTTGACCACCACACCCTCGTGACCACGGGTCAGGGTGTCGGCGAGGAACCGTTCCGCCGCCGCGATGTCCTCCGGCCCGGAGGCGACCGTCCGGCGCACCCGCATCGGCTCGGGCACCAGCCGGGCCAGCTCCGCGTGCCGCTCGGCGAAGGGCAGATCCAGCAGGTCGGTGCCGTCGACCGACAGGGCGTCGAAGAAGACGGGGGCGACCGGGACCTCCCCGGCCGCCTTCGCCACGTCCGTGCGGGATCCGACCCGGCCCGCCGTCTCCTGGAAGGACCGGGGCCGCCCGGCCGCGTCGAAGGAGATCACCTCGCCGTCCAGGATGAACCGCTCACCCCTCAACTCCAGTGCCGCCGCGGTCACTTCGGGGAGCCGGTCGGTGATGTCGTCCAGGGTGCGGGTGTGCACCCGGACCAGGCCGCCGTCCCGGTGGACCTGCACCCGGATGCCGTCCAGCTTCTCCTCGACCGCGCAGGCGCCGAGCTTCTGGACCGCCTCGGCGACCGAGGAGGCGCTGTGCGCCAGCATCGGCAGCACGGGCCGGCCCACCGTGAGCCGGAAGCGGTCCAAAGCGTCGGGCCCCTCGGCGAGCAGGGCCTGGGCGACCGTCTGCAGCGACCCGGCGAGCATCACCGCCCGCCGCACGGCGGCCGGGTCGCCGCCGGTCGCCTGGGCGAGCCCCTCCACCGCGACCGCGTCCAGGGCGCCCTGCCGTACCTCGCCGGTGAGCAGACCGAGCAGGAAACGCTGCTCCTCCTCGGTGGCGGCGCCCATCAGCTCACCGACGAGCCGGGTCCGCTCCGCCTGCGAACCCGGACCGGACACCTTGCCCAGCTCGCCGAGCAGCGCGTCGACCTCCCGGACCGTGAGGGTGGGCTCGGCGGCCGGCGGCACCGGGCGGCTCAGCACCTTCCAGCCGACGCCGAGCCTGCCCTGGGGCAGCCGTCCGGCGAGGTACGGGATGACGATCGGCACGTCGTCCGCCTCCGCCTCCCGGAACAACTCGGCGAGCAGTGCCGTCTTGCGGGACCGGGCCGCCGTCGCGGCGACCTCCCGGGACACGTGGGCGAGCCGGGTCAGCAGCATGCCATCAGGGTGCACCACCGTTCCGCTGAACGCGTAGGGCTTTGCTCCGTGGGGCCGTGTCTCTTCAGCGTGCGCCGCCGTCAAGGCCGGCGAACAGGAGCTCCCCGTTGATCGCCGCTCCCGCCCGGTACCCCCGGCTCGCCGCGTTGATCACCTGCTCGGCGAAGCCGCTCGCGTTGCCCGCCGCCCACAACCCGGGCACGGTCGTCAGGCCCCGCTCGTCGATCACCGGGTAGGCACCGAACGGCGTCTCCCGCAGCTCGGCCCCCAGCTTCAGCAGCAGGTCGTTGTTCGGGACGGCGCGCGGGGCGGCGTACAGCACCTTGCGGTCGTGGACCGTGCCGTCCGCGAGCCGGACCCCGGTGAGCCGGTCGCGGACGACGACGAGTCCCGCCACCTTCCCCGGCACCACCGTGACCCCGGCGGCGGCCAGCCGGCGCAGGTCGTCCTCGGTCAGCTCCGACTCGCCCACCTCGTGCAGGAAGAACCGCACGTCCTTCGACCACTGGGTCACCATCAGCGCCTGGTGCACGCTCAGCGGTGAGGTCCCGAGCACCCCGGTCGGCAGGTCGCGGACCTCCCAGCCGTGGCAGTACGGGCAGTGCACCACGTCCCGGCCGAACCGCTCGGCCAGCCCGGGGACCTGCGGCAACTCGTCCCTCAGGCCCGTGGCAATCACCAGCTGCCGGGCCCGTACCGCCCGGCCGCCCGCCAGCTGTGCCGTGAAGTGCGCGCCGTCCCTGCCCGCGTCCACGATCCGGTCCCGGACCAGCTCCACGCCATAGCGGGCGATCTCCTCGCGCCCGATCGCCAGGAACTCGGCCGGTGACATGCCGTCGCGGGACAGATAGCCCTGCAGGTGCGCGGACGAGGCGTTGCGCGGCTCGCCCGCGTCGACCACCAGCGTGCGGCGCCGGGCCCGGCCGAGGACCAGTGCGGCGGACAGCCCGGCGGCGCCGCCTCCGGCGACGACCACGTCGTACTTCTCGGTCATGTGACCACCTCCGGCACGACCGTCGCCCCGTCGCTGCGGCATTGACAAACGTGTTTGCCGAAACTGCAATACCGGCATGAGTACCGACGACGTTCTCGCGGGGGTGGGCCCGAGGCTGCGGCGCATCCGCAAGGAGCGGGAGGTGACCCTGGCCGCGCTGTCCGAGGCCACCGGCATCTCCGTCAGCACCCTCTCCCGCCTGGAGTCCGGCCTGCGCAGGCCCAGCCTCGAACTGCTGCTGCCGATCGCCCAGGCCCATCAGGTGCCGCTGGACGAACTGGTCGGCGCGCCGCCGGTCCGGGACCCGAGGGTGCGCTCCGAGCCGATCGTGCGGGGTGGGCGCACCCACTGGCCGCTGACCCGCCAGCCCGGCGGCCTCCAGGCCTTCAAGGTGCTGGAACCGCAGCGCCGGCAGGAGCCGGATCCGCGCACCCATGAGGGCTACGAGTGGCTGTACGTCCTCTCCGGCCGGCTGCGGCTGGTCCTCGGCGAACACGACGTGGTGCTCTCGGCGGGGGAGGCGGCCGAGTTCGACACGCGCGTGCCGCACTGGTTCGGGTCGACGGGGGAGGGACCGGTGGAGTTCCTCAGTCTCTTCGGGCCGCAGGGCGAGCGGATGCACGTACGGGCGCGGCCGACGTCCCGGGCGTGACCCACGCGACGCGCGCAGGAACCCGGCCGGCTGTTCCCTGATCGGCAAGCGACCGCTTAGTATGCCGTCGGACCCGGTCAGACGAAGCAGTCCCGTGGAGGCACCGCATGCAGGCATGGCAAGTGCACGAGAACGGCGAGCCGAGCGAGGTGATGCGCCTGGCCGAGGTGGAGCCCCCCACGCCCGGTGACGGCCAGGTGCTGCTGCGCGTGCGCGCCGCCAACGTCAACTTCCCGGACGCGCTGCTGTGCCGGGGCCAGTACCAGGTGCGTCCGCCACTGCCGTTCACGCCCGGCGTGGAGATCTGCGGCGAGACCAAGGACGGCCGCCGCGTGATCGCCAACCCGGTGCTGCCGCACGGCGGTTTCGCCGAGTACGCCCTCGCCGACGCCCGCGCCCTGCTGCCCGCCCCCGAGTCGCTCGACGACGCGGAGGCCGCCGCCCTGCACATCGGCTACCAGACAGGCTGGTTCGGCCTGCACCGCCGCGCGCGTCTGGAAGCGGGGGAGACCCTGCTCGTGCACGCGGCCGCCGGCGGCGTCGGCAGCGCCGCCGTACAGCTCGGCAAGGCGGCCGGCGCCACCGTGATCGGTGTCGTCGGCGGCGCGGACAAGGCCGCCGTGGCCCGCGAACTGGGCTGTGACGTGGTCGTGGACCGCCGCTCCGAGGACGTGGTCGCGGCCGTGAAGGAGGCCACCGGCGGCCGGGGCGCCGACGTGATCTACGACCCGGTCGGCGGAGAGGCCTACGCCCAGTCCGCCAAGCTCGTCGCCTTCGAGGGCCGGATCGTCGTCGTCGGCTTCGCCGGCGGCACGATCCCGAGCCCGGCCCTCAACCACGCCCTGGTGAAGAACTACTCGATCCTCGGCCTCCACTGGGGCCTGTACAACACCAAGAACCCGAAGCTCGTCCTGCGCTGCCACGAGGAACTGACCGAACTGGCCGCCCGGGGCGCGATCAGGCCGCTGGTGAGCGAGCGGGTGCCGCTCGCCGAGGCCGCCGTGGCCGTGCAGAAGGTGGCGGACGGCCGCTCCACCGGCCGGATCGCCGTGGTGAGGGAGGAAGCAGCATGACCGACGCCGAAGAACTGCGCCGCCGCACACGGGAGTTGCTGGCCGCGCATCCACCCGCGAGCACCGACCGCCTGGACTTCCTCCGGGCCCGCTTCGACGCCGGTCTCGCCTGGGTGCACTACCCGGAGGGCCTCGGCGGACTGGGCGCACCGCGCGCCCTCCAGGCCGTCGTGGACGCCGAACTGGAGGCCGCGGGCGCCCCCGACAACGACGCGCGCCGCAACGGCATCGGGCTCGGCATGGCCGCGCCGACCATCCTGAAGTACGGCACGGACGAGCAGAAGCAGCGCTATCTGCGGCCGCTGTGGACGGGGGAGGAGGTCTGGTGCCAGCTGTTCAGTGAGCCCGGTGCAGGCTCCGACCTCGCCGCACTCGGCACCCGGGCCGTGCGGGAAGGCGACGACTGGGTGGTCAACGGGCAGAAGGTCTGGACGTCCGGCGCCCACAACGCCCGCTGGGCCATCCTCATCGCCCGCACCGACCCGGGCGTGCCCAAGCACGCCGGCATTACCTACTTCCTCTGTGACATGACCGACCCCGGCGTCGACGTCCGGCCGCTGCGCCAGATCACCGGCGAGGCCGAGTTCAACGAGGTCTTCCTCACCGACGTCCGCATCCCCGACTCCTGCCGCCTCGGCGGGATCGGCGACGGCTGGCGGGTCGCCCAGACCACGCTCAACAACGAGCGCGTGGCCATCGGCGGTATGCGGCTCCCGCGCGAGGGCGGCATGATCGGCCCGGTCGCGAAGACCTGGCGCGAACGCCCGGAACTGCGCACCCACGAACTGCACCAGCGGCTGCTGAAACTGTGGGTCGAGGCCGAGGTCTCGCGCCTCACCGCCGAGCGCCTGCGCCAGCAACTCGTCGCCGGCCAGCCCGGCCCCGAAGGCGCCGGCATGAAGCTCGCCTTCGCCCGCCTCAACCAGGAGATCAGCGGCCTGGAGGTCGAACTCCGGGGCGAGGAGGGCCTGCTGTACGACGACTGGACCATGCGCCGCCCCGAGCTGGTCGACTTCACCGGCCGCGACGCCGGCTACCGCTACCTGCGCTCCAAGGGCAACAGCATCGAGGGCGGGACCACCGAGGTCCTGCTGAACATCGTCGCCGAGCGGGTCCTCGGTCTGCCCGCCGAACCGCGCACCGACAAGGACGTCGCATGGAAGGACCTCGCCCGATGAGAACAGAGCCGGACCTGCTGTACTCGGAGGAGGAAGAGGCGCTGCGGGCCGCCGTCCGCGATCTCCTCACGGACCACTGCGCGGCGGCGGACGTCATCGCCCGCGTCGAGTCGGACACCCCGCACGACCTCGCCCTGTGGAAGTCCCTCGCCGAGGGCATGGGCCTGGCCGGTCTCCTGGTGCCCGAGGAGCAGGGGGGCCAGGGTGCTTCCGCCCGCGAAGTCGCCGTCGTACTGGAGGAGCTGGGGCGTGCCGTCGCACCCGTGCCCTATCTCACCAGCGCGGTGGTGGCCACCGAGGCCCTGCTGGCCTGCGGTGACGACGAACTGCTGGGGCAGCTGGCCTCCGGACGCACCATCGGCGCCCTCGCGGCCGGGCTGCACACGGGCCCGGGTGCCGCACTGCAGACCGTACGGCGCGAGAACGGCACCCTGCACGGCGAGCTGACCGGCATCGCGGACGCCGCCGTGGCCGATGTCCTGCTCGTCCCGGCCGACGACGGCGGACTGTACGCCGTCCCCGCCGGCGCGGTCACGGTCACCCCGCAGGTCTCCCTCGACCTGACCCGGCCGCTGGCGGCGGTACGGCTGGAGAACGCCCCCGGCCGCCGCGTCGGCGATGCGGAACCCGCCGTACGACGGGCTCTGCGCACCGCCGCCGGACTGCTCGCCTCCGAGCAACTCGGCGTGGCCGACTGGGCGTTGACCGAGACGGTCCGTTACCTCAAGGAGCGCAAGCAGTTCAACCGGCCGGTCGGCGGCTTCCAGGCGCTCAAGCACCGGCTCGCCCAGCTCTGGCTGGAGGTCGTCAGCCTCCGGGCCGCCGCTCGCGCGGCCGCCGACGCGCTGGCCCGTGGCGAGGACACCGACGTGTCGGTCGCCGTCGCGCAGGCGTACGCGGCACCCGTCGCCGTCCACGCCAGCGAGGAGGCGCTGCAACTGCACGGCGGGATCGGCATGACCTGGGAACACCCGATCCACCTGTACCTCAAGCGGGCCAAGGCGGACTCCATCGCCTACGGCACGGCGGGAGCTCATCGGGAGGCGCTGGCCGGACTGGTCGACCTCCAGGCACCCTGACGCGGTACGTGCAAGAGCCGCCCCACGCCTGACACCACACGTTTGGGGGACACGTCAGCCGCCCGGACGAACCCTCCGCTACGCCACACTTGCGGCCGAACGCCGCTCAAGGGGCGTGGCGGAGGAGGTTCGTGATGGCCGTTTCCATCTCTGTGGTGCTGCTGCTTCTGATCATTGCCGTGATCTTCATGCGCAACGGCGCCTTGAAGGTCTCCCACGCCCTGGTCTGCATGCTGCTCGGGTTCTTCCTGGCCGGCACGAACATGGCGCCCACCATCAACAGCGGGCTCACCACGACCGCCGAGCTGGTGAGCAGCCTGCGGCCCTGAATCAGGGGGTGGAGAAGACGCCGATACCGTTCGCGACGGGGCGCTCGGCACCACTGCTCGGATGGTTGCGGACCGTCACGGCGCTCGCCCCGTCGTCACGGGTGACCAGCTCCGTCGAGCCGCCGCCGTCGAGGTTGAACGCGTCGGACGCGCCCAGCGAGCGCATGGTGCCGGCCTCCTCGGCGACCGTCATACCGGTCCGGTAGGCGGCGGCCCCGTCCAGCGCCAGGATCAACAGCTGCCGTCCGCCGCTCCTGAAGCCCACGACCGTGCGCACCGCCGAGGTGACGTCGTCCAGGCCGGACAGCGCCTCGCCGTCCCGCAGGACGGGGAACCCGCCGATCGCGAACGCGTACGGCACCCCCGACGAGGCCGCCACCAGGCCGTGCGTCACGGTCACCGCGTCACCGACGGAGAGCTTGCGCAGCCGCTGTGCCCCCTCCTCGCGGCCCACCAGGACGGTGCTGTCCGCCGGGATGGTGCCGCTGCCCGGGGTGTCGGAGGCGGAGACCACCCGGCCGCCCTGGACCTTCACCTCGTAGGTGTCGGTGCTGCACGGCGCCGACCGCTGCGTGTCGGTGCCGCACACGGCGCGCATCCGCGAGGCGCTGCCCCACCGTGAGGTGAAGGCGCCGACGGAGTTCTCCGCGAGCGCGTACTGGTTGAGGCCCTTCAGCCTGAACGTGCCCTCCGGCGTGGCGACGCGGCCGACGAGGGAGAGGTGGTCCAGCCGGGCCCGCCGGTCGGTGCCCACGCCGAAGACGTCCCGCGTGCTCGTGCCCGGCGGCAGCGTGGGCCCGAACCGCTGCCCGTCCGGCACCGCCGCCTTGAGCACCTGCCCGTCCGCGATCGCCGGTCCGACGCTCGCACCGGTGACCTCGACGCCCGGATGCTGCGTCTCGGAGATGTTGAAGAAGTCACCGTTGACCCCCGCGACGGCCCCGGCAGAGTCGGCCATCCCCGAGACGGTGGCCCGGGCCGCCACCGCGCCCGGGTGCAGCAGGCCCACGCGGACGTGCGGATCGGCCAGGTCGACGGTGAGCAGATGGGCGTGTGTCGGGCCCGCGGCCGCGTCGATGTCGAACTGCCGGTAGGTGACGCCCGGTGCGATCCGCTTGCCCGCCGGGGCGGCACCGGGGGGGGGGGGAGCGGGAGAGGGGGGGGGGGGCGGGGCAGCAGAGGGGGGGGGGAGCAGAGAGAAAGAGTGGTTCGATTGCTAAGCGCATAGTG
>NZ_JBVJVZ010000004.1:214567-366107 GCF_055603245.1 Streptomyces sp. NPDC037290
ACGGCTGTGTTCTGTTCATCCACCCGCGCGCCGAGTGCGACGACGCTGGGGGGCGTTCCCCGTTCTGCCCCCCCTTTCCCTAGGCGCAAACCCCCCCCCCCCCCCCCCCCCCCCAGGGCCGCACCGGCCAGCACACCGAAGGCCGTGACAACCGTGAGAACCGCTCTGCCCGCTGCCGAACGCCTGCGACGTCTGGTCACCGTGCCCCCTGATGTCTCGTCAACTGTTCCCTGCCGTACGGGATGTGCCGTACGCGCTTCCAGGGCAGTGGACCAGAGTGCGGCGACCGCCGGGCCGACTAGGCGTCGACTACGCGAGAACGGGTGAGAAAACGCACCCCCTCGGGTGCTTCCAGCGAGAAGCCGCTGCCCCGTCCGGGTACGACGTCCACGATCAGCCGGGTGTGGCTCCACGCCTGGTACTGACTCCGGGACATCCAGAACGTGACGGGCTCGGTCACACCGTCCACCGCCAGCTCCGCCAGCAGCACGTCCGAGTCGCCGGTACGGAACTCGCCGTCCGGGTAGCACATGGGCGCGCTGCCGTCACAGCAGCCGCCGGACTGGTGGAACATCAGCGGACCGTGCTCGGCGTTCAGCCGTCGCACCAGGTCCGCGGCACGCGGGGTGAGTTCGACGCGGGGGACTTCCTCGTCCATGGGTCACCGTCCTGAAGAGCCGGGCACGGGGCGTCGGGCCCGACCAGTCTCACGGCTCGTCACCGCCCCGTCCAGAACACGTCGTCGCTCCACTCCGCGGCGGCGCCTGGGTGGTCCGGGGGCCGGCTGAGAGAATGGGCCCATGACCGCCTCGCCCTTCAGACCGCCCGAGCCTCGCTTCGTCACGACGGGCGAACATCCGCTCTGGGAAGGGGCGCTGGCCGCGGTCAACCGGGACCTGGCCGTGACCGTGCCCGAGCAGCGCCCGCTGTGCCTCGTCGCGTATCCGGGCTGGGAGGAGGACGAGGGAGAGGCCGAGCGGGTGTACGTGGCCCTCGCGAACGGCGACTCGCACGGCAACTCCCTGGGGCCGGAGCCGTCCGCCGCAGCAGCCCTCCGGGCCGTCGCCGAGGCCGCCCAGGACACGGTCATGGAGTTCCTCTGGCAGGCCTGGCCCGTCTGCACCCTGCACGGGCTCGGGATGCACGTGGTCGAGACCGCCGGGCTCCCGTCGTGGTGGTGTGCCGGGGGCTCCCGGCCGGGCGATCCCGCCCATGTCCGCGCCGCGATAGGGGAGATGGACACGGTCCACCGCCCCCGCCGCCCGAACCGCAAGCGTCGCAAGGGCCGGGGGCTGCGCTGACGGGCCTGGTGCCCGGCAGCGCGGCCGGCGCGAGCGCCACGCCTGTACGAGCCTGGTGACACGGTAAGTCCTCGCAGCCGCCGCCTACATCAGCAGTGCGTACGCCGTCGAGGACACCACCGGACCCGCCGGGAGGGCCAGGTCGATGCCACCGAGCGCGGCGGCCACGGGCCCGGCGCGGGATTTGTCGCCGAGGGCGGCGCCGTCATGGCGGTGGCGGCGCAGCACGATGTCGGGGCGTAGACGGCCGAGCTCGGGCCGAGCAGGACCACGGCCGGCTGCAGCACCGTGCCGACGGTGCCGAGGAAGTTCGAGACGAGCAGCGCGTACAGGGTCAGTGGGACGGAGGCGGTGCCGTCGACGAGGACGCTCGGCGACCGCCGGATGCGGACGCCGACGGCCTGGAGGGCGAGGCCCGCGCTGTAGGCGGTCAGGGCGTTCAGGGCGACCGTGCCGAGGACCGGCGCGAGCAGGAACAGCGGGCTGAACCAGCCCGGCAGCAGCGGCTGCGGCGAGGCCTCCGGGTCGCTCATGTCGACGGCGGTCGCGGCGAGCTCCTTCCGCACACCGCACTCGCCGCGGAGCACGGGCGGATCAGCTTCCTCGGCGACGGCCCGGAGGCCCGTGCCCTCGCCGGGCCCGGCAGCACGGTCGTGGACCTGCAGGGGGGCGTGGTGACCGCGGGCCTCACCGACGGGCATCTGCACCCGGTGTCCGGCGCCGAACGCACCATGGGCGTCGACCTCTCCGGCTGCCGGGACCTGGCCGCCGTACGGACCGCGCCGGCCACGGCCGTACGGGAGCTGCCGCCGGGCTCCTGGCTGCGCGTCTGGGGTCTGGACCCCAACGCCTTCGGCACCACCCCCGGTCGCGACCGCGGCCCTCGGTCCGGCCCTGGAGGGCGTACCCGTCCTCATCGACCTGTCCGACGCCCATTCCGCGCCGGCCGGCGAGCGCGCGCTGGAACCCGCGGGCATCGACGGTCCGCGCCGGTTCGAGCAGGGCTCGGAGATCGTGTGCGACGCCGACGGCCGGCCCCCGGACTGCTGCTGGAGGACGCGGCCTGCGAACGCGTCGAGGCCGTCGCACCCCGGCCCGCCGAGGCCGAGGTACGGGCCAGGACCGCCGAGGTGCTGCACGCCATGGCCGCGAACGCCCTGCCCGTGCGGCTGCGGATAGCGCCCTGGTGCCGGCCCGAGGCGGACGACGACGCCGTGGCCGAAATCATCCGGCTCCAGGGCGCCGGCGGCGCGCTGTGGCGGGTGGCCGCGTCAAGCTGTTCATGGACGGCAGCGTCGCCAACGGCACCGCCCGGCTGGAGGCGCCCGACTGCCACGGCGAGTCGGCACACGCCCACCGGCCCGACCCGCAGCGCTACACCCAGGTGATGGCCGGCGCCCGGCACCGCCGCCCCGCCGGCCTCACGGTCCTGGCCGACGATCCCCTGACGGTACGGGGCACCGAGCTGGCGGAGGTGCCGGTGGTGCTGACGGTGGTGGCGGGGCGGGCGACGTACCGGGCGGCGGGTCTGTAGGGCGGCGGCCGGTCCGGGCCGTATCCGGGGGCGCGGAGGGGTCCGGAACCGGTGCGGCGGCGGTCAGCCGGAGGACCGGCTCCGCTGCCGGCGGGTGCGGCGGGCCTCGAACAGGAGCGGCAGGATCGACAGGACGACGACCACGGCGACCAGCGGCAGCAGGTAGTCCTCGAGGTGCGGGACGGAGGAGCCGAGGCTGTACCCGGCGAGGACGAGCGTCTGCGACCACAGCACCCCGCCCACGGTCTGCCAGAGCGTGAAGGACCGCACAGGCACCCGCAGCGCGCCGGCCACGGGGTGCAGAACCGTCCGCAGCAACGGCACGAACCGCCCGATGACCAGCGCCTTCCCGTAGCCGTACCGGGCCAGCAGCTCCTCGGCCCGGGCGGCCGCCGCCTTCACGCGCGGGCTTGAGGTACGGGCCAGCAGCGCCCGTCCGCCGCGCCGCCCGATCAGGTACCCGACCTGTCCGCCGGCCACGGCCCCGACGGCCGCGCACAGCAGCACCTGCCACAGAGCCAGCCGGGGCGCCTGGTGCGCGGTGCCGGCACACAGCACGCCGGCCGGGAACAGCAGGGTGTCACCGGGCAGGAGGAAGCCGACGACCAGCAGACCGGACTCCGCGAAGATCACCACCAGGACACCGATCGCGCCGAAGGCGGCCAGCACCGAGGCGCTGTTCAGCGGATTGACGGCTATCACCTGGCCGCGCCTCCTGGCCTCCTCGCAGGGCTGCTCGTTCACCAGCATCACCCGCCCACCCCGAAAACGCCCACGGCGCCGTACACCTCGCGTACCAGCAGCAGACCTGGCAGGAGTTCAGCCGGTGGGCGTTGCAGGCTGGTCCTGCTTCCCTGAGTCCAGCCGATGCCGCGGACCGCTCAGCGGACACGGTTCATTCCACACGGTGGATCTGGTACTCGATGGCGTGCGGGCCGGCCAGGCGCCCCTCGCCGACGAACAGACTCCGGGTGAGCCAGCGGTACCGGGGCGCGCCGGTGTCGAACTGGGCGACCATCCTCATGTACTGGTCGCCGAACCGGGTTTCCCGCCCCTTCGCCAGCGCGTCCAGGAAGGCCGGGCTTTCCCGGATGAGCGCGTTGTCGTAGCTCAGCATGATCACTTCACCGTCGTCGTCGGCCAGCGTGACCCGCAGGTCCTGGCGGCGCACCCGGTCCGCACCGAGCCGGATCCAGTCCATCCCGGGAGTGACCAGCGTGGCGTCGATCCGCTCACCCGTGAGGCGCGCGGTGCTCACCCGCCAGCACAGCCGTGGCCCCGAAGGGCTGCCGGTGGTCGGACCCCATGGGCCGTCGATGGTTTCGCGGTAGATCATCTCCCGCACCAGTTCCATGCCCACCCCTCTCGACGTGGTTCGAATTCCGAACCACTATCATGGTTCGATATGCGAAGCGCAAGCGATTCCGGAGCGGCCGAGCGTGCACCGAGGCCGGGCCGGCCGGTGCGCGGGTCGAGCACCGGCCGGCCGATGATGGCCGCGCTGGACCTGCTGGGCCGCCGGTGGACACTGCGGGTGATCTGGGAGCTGCAGCAGGAGCCGGCCGGATTCCGAGAACTGCGCCGACGCGCGGACGCGATGTCCTCCAGTGTGCTGACCGATCGGCTGTCCGAGCTGACCGAGGCGGGAATCGTGACCACCGACGCCGACGGCGTCTACCACCTCACCGAACTGGGAGAGGCGCTTCGCCCCTCACTGGAGCCCCTGCGCGCCTGGGCCGAACGATGGTCGGCCGAGCTGTCCGCCCGGCAGGGAGACGGCATCTGACGACGGCCGGGGTTGAGGTCGGCGAGCCCGCAGGGCGGAAGCGGTGACCGCGCCGGTGAGACCCTGAGCGGTAGTGATCGCGGCGAGCAGTCCCTCGGCCGCGTCGAAGGCGATCGCCCCGTCGAGCGGGTTGGAGTAGGTGCGGGACCAGGTGATCAATCCGTCCCTGATGCGGGCGAACATCACCATGTCGAAGGCGAAGAGCTTCCCCGTGGCCAGCACCCGGCCGTGGAGGCGGTAGTCGGCCACGACGAGTTCGGGATCGGTCGTCTCGTGCACGTGGACGTGGTCCACGGCGGTGAACCTCTGCAGCCGTGCCCCGTCCCGCAGGTGGGATCGGAAGGCCTCCCGGCCGGGCGCCTGCGCGGGTGCGCCCGGCGGCAGGTAGGGCATCTCGAAGACGGCGTCCGTGCTGAACAGGTCGGCCATCGCGGCGCTGGGGCCCTCGGCGGTCAGGTGAAGGAGGTGCTGGAGGACGTCGCGTGGTGCGGCAGTGGTCATGGGACCCTCCTCGGGGTATAACCGGGGCGATGGCCCCGGTTGTATGGTGGAATATACGGGGCACACGCCCCGCTTATCAACACCGCAACTTCCGTCCCCAGGAGGACACTTGACCATCGAGCGACAGCGCCCTCTGCGAGCCGACGCACGTCGCAACAGGGAACGCATCCTGCAAACGGCCCGCGAGGCGTTCGCCGCCGAGGGCATCGCGGTCCCCCTGGACGAGATCGCCCGCCGGGCCGGTGTCGGGCCGGGCACGGTCCACCGCCACTTCCCCACGAAGGAAGCACTGTTCGAGGCGGTTGTCCGCGAGCACTTGGAGCAGCTGGCACACGATGTCCGCACCGCTCTGGCCGACCCGGAGGCCGGTCCGGCGTTCTTCGCCTTCCTCGCCCGGATGACCAAGGAGGCCGCTGCGAAACAGGACCTGACCGAAGCCGTCATGGCAGCGGGCGGCCCCATGAGCAGTGAGACCGAGGAAAGGGCGGCAGAGTTGGGCGAGTTGTTCGGCGCACTCCTCAGCCGCGCGCAGGAAGCGGGAGACGTGCGCCACGACGTGAACACGGCCGACGTGCAGGCCATCGTCGTAGGGGCACTCGCGGCGGAGCGCCGGCGGGATGCGCGTCACCGACCCGGCAGGCTGGCGGAGGTCGTCTTCGACTGCTTGCTCCCGCGCGACAACTGCACGGGCGGAAAAGGGGCATGAGTGGTCGGTTTGCTGAGTCGGCCCACCGAAGCCGCCGGGACACTCCACTCGCACGCCGTGGAGGGCGTCGTCCGGCCCGGCCGCTCGGCCCGGCCGCTCGGCCCGACCGGCGGCTGTGTCAGTCCGAGCCGTAGAACAGCCCGAGGAACTCCTCCATCGCCGCGTTCACACCGGCGTGGTCACCGGTGGCGAGCAGGTCGAGCAACAGACCGCGGACGGTGGCGAGCCCGAGCCTGGCGCGGTTGTGGGCCGTGGCGGGAGCTTCCCCCGCGGCCAGTCCGGCGGCCACGAGCGGGTCCAGCCAGTCCGTCACCAGCCCTTCGAGGACCTGCGCGGCCTCTGGGCGGCCCCGCAGCGCGTGCCCGCAGATCTCGAAGAAGAGCCGCTCCTGACCGGCCAGTCGGGGATCCGTCAGTTGCTGCCACAGCCGCCGCGCGACATCGGCGGGGGAGAGGCCGGGCTCAAGGGGGAGCTGGGCCAGCAGGTCGCGCCGGCGCCGTTCCGAGGTCCGGACCATCTCGACGAGCAGCTGCTCCTTGGAGCCGAAGTAGTGGATCAGCATGCGATGACTGACGCCGATCGCGGCACCGAGGCGGCGCAGGCTCAGGTCCGCGATGCCGTGCGCCGCGACGTGGTCGACGGCCGCGTCCACCAGTTGCGCGCGCCGCCCACCGTCCTTGCCGTGAGCGGCCTCGTCCTTGGGGTGCGGGTCGTCCGTAGTCACCACAACGGGAGTGTACCCATGGGTACATGGGGCATGTACCGTGTGGTACATGAAGTCTGTCACTGTGTCGATCGACCTACCGCAGACGCCCGAGCAGGTCTACGACTTCCTCGATGTCATGGCTCACCACGAGCGCTTCACCAACCACTATCTGACCGACTGGCGCTACAGCGGCCCCGTCCGCGGCATCGGAGCGGGCGCCACTGTCACCGCCACCCTGGGCGCCGTGAAGACCGACGTCACCATCGAAGTCGTCGAGGCCGAGGCGCCGCGGCGCATCGTCGAGCGCAACATCAGCGCGGCAGGCCGGCGTCTGGCCCACGGCACCTACACCATCGAACCGTTGTCGGCCGGCGGGAGTCGCGTCTCGTTCACCTACGCCTGGACACACGCGCCTCTCACCGAACGCCTGGTGGCGCCCGCGGTCCGGGCCACGATGCAGCGGGCCAACCGCAAGGTCATGCGACGTCTGGCCGCCGAGGTGACTCGCCATGTGTCCGGGGGACGAACTCCTGCCGACCCGTACGCCCACCCGGACTGAGAAGCCGCGCGAGAGCCCGCGGCGCCACACAGCGCGAAGGCAGGCAGCTCAAGGAGGTCGAGCCGATCGTCGGCCTCTGGGGAGCATTCAATAACCTGGTCCCGCTCGAGGGGAAGCCACCGCTTCTTGGCCGGGGGGACCGGTACCGCACGCCGACTGCATCCTTTGGACTACTGCGTCTTCGGCCCTGGGGAGGACGATCTTGCGGCACCGCCGCGAAAGAGTGGACCCGTGCGAACCACCATCGGATACACCGCCGAAAGCATCGGCTACGTCATAGGAGCCCAAGGGCTTGTCAGCTTCGCTTCGCAGACCTTCTTCGGCACGGAGTGGGGCTGGTTGCACAACGTGGTCGACCTTCCGACCGCCGCCTACCTCGGCATCGTCGCCGTGGGGCTGGCGCTCGTCGTCGGCGGGGTGAAGTTGCGCAAGACACCCCAGCGCCGGAAGGCCGCCTGACGGCGGCCCCTTCAGCCCGCGACCAGCGAAGGACCGGCCGCATTTTCCACATCGCCCCCGGGTGTATGCCGGAAAACTCTCGTCGTCGTGGACGACACCGCCCTGACGGCCGGCTGATCCCCGGTCCGGCCATGGGTCCCGCACGCGGAAGCCGTCCGCGTGCGGGACAGGCCGAAGTCGCGCAGGTGGCCGCGGAGACGCCACAGTGATCGTCACTGCGGAGGTTGAAGGCACCCCCGTCAGGCTTCGGGCGGAAACGGCGCGGCATGGTCTCACCAGGGAATCGGCCCGTCCTCGGCCAGAAAGGCGCCCGTCGGGCCGTCCTCGCCCACCGTCGCCAGGTCAACCGCGACGGCCGCGCCCTCCTCCGGCGTGCGTGTCCCGGTGTGGCGGTTGAGGTCGGTCGCGCAGTAGCCGGGACTCACCGCGTTGACCAGGATCCCTTCGGCGCGCAGTTCATTGGCGTAGAGCACGGTGACCGCGTTCAGCGCGCTCTTCGAGGTGCAGTAAGGCAGGAGGACCGAGGAGTAGGCGGACCACGGGCTGCCCGGGTCGGCCAGGTGGGTGAGGGAGCCGAGTTCGCTGGACATGTTGACGATGCGTGCGGCGGCGGAGCGGCGTAGCAGGGGGAGCATGGCGTGGGTCACCGCGATGACGCCGAACACGTTGGTCTCGTAGACCTGCCGGACGGTGGCGGCGGGGGTTTCACTCGGATTTTGCGGTCCGGCGGCGATCGCGGCGTTGTTGACGAGGATGTCGAGGCGGCCGAGCGTGGCGTCGATGTGCTTGGCGGCGGCCTGGACCGAGATCTCGTCGGTGACGTCCAGCGGTACGCACCGTACGTCGGCACCGTCGGCGCGAAGCTCCTCGGCCGCCGCCTCGCCACGCTCGGCGTCGCGGGCGCCGATCAGCACGGTGATGCCGAGGGCTGCGAGCCTGCGCGCCGTTTCCTTGCCGATGCCCTTGTTCGCGCCGGTGATCAGAGCAGTTTTCTGCGAAGTCGTCATGGCACCCAGCCTCCCCTCGCCCATGGGCGGCAGGGAAAGACCAGAAGACTCTGGATCTATAGTCCACAGATATGAGCGAGCTGGAGGTGCGGGAGCTGAGGTACTTCATCGCGGTCGCCGAGGAACTGAACTTCAGCCGGGCCGCGCAACGCCTGGGGATGGCGCAGCCCCCGCTGTCGAAGGCGATCGCTCAGATGGAGTCCCGGCTCGGGGTACGCCTGCTGGAGCGCACCACCCGGCAGGTGAGGCTGACCACCGCCGGTCAGGTGCTGCTCGACCAGGCCCGGATCGCGGTCGACGCGGTGCACGCGGCGGCCCGGCGCGCACGCCGGGCCGGTCAGCCGGCACCCCAGCTCGTCGTGGCGGTCAAGCCGGGAGGCGATGCCGGGCTGCTGCGGGAGATTCTCGCCGCCTACCGGGGAACGGGTTCGCATCTGCCGCCGCCTGAAGTCGTCGTCGGCGGCAGCGGGGAGCCGATCGCCATGCTGCGGGACGGCCGTGCCGACGTAGCGCTGCTGCGCAGCCCGTTCGACGGTCAAGGGCTGGATTCCCAGACGCTCGTGGTCGAGCCGCGACTGGCCGTTCTCCCCGCCGCGCACCGCCTGGCCGGACGCCGGCGACTGCGGCTGGCCGACCTCAAGGGCGAACCGATCCCACGCTGGAAAGGGGCCGTCCCCTCCGCCACCGCCTACTACACAGGATGCGACGGAGCGGAAGCAGGCGATGGCCACACAGGCTTGGCGCCGGCCGACACTCCTGAGGGGCCGCTCGTGGCCAGCGTCGAGCAGCTCCTGGAGGTGGTCGCGCTGGGTCAGGCGGTGGCGTTCCTGTCACTCTCCACCACCAAGCAGCACCAGCGCCCGGACATCGCATACCGGCCGGTCACCGGCCTCAGCCCCAGCGCGGTCATGGTCGCCTGGCCGGAGACCTCGCGATCCGCAGCCGTCGCCGCCTTCGTCCAAGCCGCCCACGACGTCGCCGCCCAGCACCCCGACCACATGACCGCACTGGCCTACTGACCGGGGGCACGCGCCCCTCGCCATGACGATCACTACGTCGACTACAAGGACACCGATCTGCTGCGGAAGTTCATCTCCGACCGCGGCAAGATCCGCAGCCGTCGGGTGACCCACGGGACGCGCCGGCAGCAGCGGCAGACAGCGCAGCCCATCAAGAACGCACGGGAGATGGCGCTCCTTCCCTACGGCTCCCGACAGGGCGGCGTGGGCATCACGCCAGGTGGGCCGGGAGCTGCGACGGCTCAGCGGCGGCCCTCCTCGCGAGCACGCATCCAGGCGGCTTCGCCCAGCAGCCGCAGGCCGTTGAGGCCGACGATGACGGTCGAGCCCTCGTGGCCGAGGACGCCGAGCGGCAGCGGCAGGGTGGCGACCAGGTCCCAGACGGCCAGGCCGGAGATGAACGCGCCCGCGACGACCAGGTTCTGCACCACGAGCCGGCGGGCCCGACGGGAGAGGCCGACCACGGCGGGCACGGTGGCCAGTTCGTCGCGGACGATCACCGCGTCCGCGGCCTCCAGTGCCAGGTCGGAACCCGCCCGGCCCATGGCGACACCGGTGTGGGCGGCGGCCAGGGCGGGAGCGTCGTTGACCCCGTCGCCGACGACCAGGACCTGGCGGCCGGCCTGCTCCAGTTCCCGGATCGCGGCCACCTTGTCCTGCGGGAGCAGTCCGGCGCGTACGTCGGTGATGCCGATCTCGGCGGCCAGGCGGGCGGCGGCACGCGGATTGTCGCCGGTGACCAGCATCGGCGGGGTGCCGGTGAGCGCGGTGAGGGAGCCGACGACGGCGGCGGCGTCCGGGCGCAGCCGGTCAGCGATGCCGAGCACCCCGGCCGGCGTGCCGTCGGCCACCACCAGGACCGCGGTGAGCCCGCTGTCCTCCAGTTCGCCGGCGAGGGCGATGTGCGCGTCGTCCGGGCTGGACGACAGCCGTGCGGGGGAGCCGACCGCGATCTTGCGACCCTCGACGGTGGCGGTGACGCCGACACCTGGGGCGGAGGCGAAGTCCTCTGCGGCGGGCAGGGCGAGGCCACGGGCACGGGCGGCGTCCAGGACGGCACGGGCCAGCGGGTGTTCGCTGGGGTGTTCGGCCGCTGCCGCGAGACGCAGCACCTCGTCCCCCGTGAGACCCGAGCCGGTCAGCGGGCGGACGTCGGTCACGCGCGGGGTGCCCTCGGTGAGGGTGCCGGTCTTGTCCAGTGCCACCGCGTCCACCTGGCCGAGGCGTTCCATCACCACGGCGGACTTCACCAGTACGCCGTGCCGCCCGGCGTTGGCGATCGCGGACAGCAGCGGCGGCATGGTGGCCAGCACCACCGCGCACGGCGAGGCGACGATCATGAAGGTCATGGCGCGCAGCAGCGAGCCGGTCAGCGCGGCGCCGAACGCGAGCGGTACCGCGAAGACGGCCAGCGTGGCCGCCACCATGGCGATTGAATAACGCTGTTCGACCTTCTCGATGAACAACTGGGTGGGCGCCTTGGTCCCGGAGGCTTCCTCGACCATCTGCACGATCCGGGCGATCACCGAGTCAGAGGCGTCGCGCTCGACCCTGATCCGAAGGGCGCCCGTGCGGTTCAGGGTGCCCGCGAACACCTCGTCGCCGGGTTCCTTCGCGACAGGCAGCGGTTCGCCGGTGATGGTGGCCTGGTCGACGTCGCTCGCCCCGTACAGCACCCGGCCGTCGCCGCCGATCCGCTCGCCGGGCCGTACCAGAACGGTGTCGCCGACGGCGAGGCCGGCGACCGGCACCGTCTCCTCGCCGCCGTCTTCGCGCAGCCGGGTCGCGGTGGCCGGGGCGAGGTCGAGCAGGCCGCGCACCGAGTCGGCGGTGCGCGCGGTGGCCAGCGCCTCCAGGGCGCCGGAAGTGGCGAAGATGACGATGAGCAGGGCGCCGTCCATCACCTGGCCGACGGCCGCCGCGCCGAGGGCGGCCACGATCATCAGCAGGTCGACGTCAAGGGTCTTCTCCCGCAGCGCCTGCAGCCCGGCGAGCGCGGGCTCCCAGCCGCCGGCGGCGTAGGCGAGCCCGTACGAGACCCCCCAAGTCCAGGTGGGAGCACCGGTGAGGTGCAAGGGCAGCGCGACCAGGAACAGCACCGTGGCCGCTGCGGCCCAGCGAGCCTCGGGCAGCGCGAACACCCGGGTCCGCCGCCGTGGTGCGGCGTCGGTGTCCGGGCGTGCGGTCGCGGCAGGCGTGGGCTGCTCGATCAGGGTGGAGGGCATGACGAAGAACCCTTCATCAGGGCAGGACGAATCGGTCTGCCCACCATACAGGTACATATGAAGAGGTCTTCAAGTATCGCTTGTATGATGGCCGCCATGGGCCATGGAGCAGCTCCCGCCGACAACCCCGTCCCGCGCACCCGCCTGGACGCGGACAGTGCCGCCCGGGTGGCCACCACCCTCCAGGCCCTGGCCACACCCTCCCGCCTGCTCATTCTCTCCCGCCTGCGGGAAGGCCCCTGCGCCGCGACCGAACTCGCCACCGAGGTCGGCATGGAACAGTCCGCCTGCTCCCACCAGCTGCGCCTGCTGCGCAACCTCGGCCTGGTCGTGGGCCGACGCCAGGGCCGCTCGGTGATCTACGCCCTCTACGACAACCACGTCGCCGAACTCCTCGACCAGGCCGTTTACCACATCGAGCATCTACGCCTCGGCCTGAGCGACGCCACCGAGGCCGAGGGCGCGGAGGAGGCCGTGCTCGGCGTCACTCGCTGACCGGCGGGGGCCGGTGCGGTGACGTCGGGGGTCACTTGGATTCAGCCTGTCCGAGCGGGTGGGGTCCGGCTGTGAGCAGCTCACGCGCCGTGTGCCAGGCGGGATCTTCGGGGTGGAGCTCGGTTCGGAGGTAGGCCCAGGTGAGTCGCTGGACTGCGGCGACTCGCTCGGGGTTCTCGTCCGTGGTCTCGGCGACGTCGTATCCGGAGATCCCGCCGAGTCCGTGGCCGGCGTCGAACAGGGTGAGCAGGGTCTTGGGGCCGGGGGCGAGGTGGTAGGGGTCGGCGTGCCAGTCCGGACCCATCTCCGTGAAGTGCCGGGAGTCGTCCTTGTCGCCGGCAACGACCAGTGCGGGGGTGGTCATCGTGGAGAAGTCCATGGTCCGGAGGAACGGCACGTTCTCGGCCATGGGCCCGTTCAGGGCGTCGCCGCCTCTGCCGGGTGCGGCCAGCAGCACACCCGCCTTGATCCGGGGCTCGATGAGGTTCGCTTCCTCTCCGGTGTCGGGGTCGGTGAGCCTGGCGCCCAGCAAGAGGCTGGTGGTGTGGCCGCCGAGCGAGTGTCCGACGGCGGCGACCTTGCTGTGGTCCATGCGGCCGGCGAGCTGCGGCACGGCGCCTTCGATCACGTCGAGCCGGTCGAGTATGTGCTTCATGTCCTCGGCGCGTGAACGCCAGAAAAGGGCTGCTCCGGGGGCGCCGGTGTGCAGGTGGCTCAGCGTCCTGGAGCTGAGGTGAGTGGGCTGGATGACGACGAACCCGTGCGCCGCCCAGAAGTTGGCGAGTGGCGCGTAGCCGTTCAGCGAGGAGAGGTGGTGGGAGGGGCCGTGGCCGTGGGAGAGGAGGATGACGGGCAGGTCGGTTCCGGTCGCGGGTGCGGAGACGCGCATGTGGAGGTCCACGGGGCGTCCGGGCGCGCGCAGCACGAGCGGGCTGAAGGAGAGGACGGGAGCGGGTGAGCCGAAGATGTCAGGTGTGGAGGTTGATCCACTCATGAGGAGGTCCCTTCGATGGCGTCCGCTGTCGGCCGGTGGCAGGAAGGCGCGCAGGAGCGCAGAGGCGCCCGGCTTCAGCTAAGGTGAGAACCGGATCGGCGTTCCGCTTAAACATACGGAACACTGTTCCGATTCGTCAACGGTCATGGGAAGGAGAGTGCGGTGTCCGCTGCACGCCAGTCCGGGGAGGTGCCGGCCCGGACCAAGCGCGCCGACGCCGTGCGCAACCAGCAGACGCTGCTTGCCGCCGCCGCCGAGGTGTTCGTCACCTCGGGCGTCGATGCGCCGATCCGTGAGATCGCGGCCAGAGCCGGCGTCGGGTTGGGGACGATCTACCGCCACTTCCCGACGCGGGCGGACCTGGTCGTCGCCGTCTATCGCCACCAGGTCGAGGCATGTGCCGAGGCCGGCCCGAGCCTTCTGGCCAGTGCGGACTCACCACTCTCCGCGCTGCGCGAGTGGATCGACCTCTTCGTCGACTTCCTGATCACCAAGCACGGACTCGCCAACACCCTGCAGTCGGACAGCAGCGGCTTCACCGCGCTGCACACCTACTTCGTCGACCGCCTGGAGCCCGTCTGCGCGCAGTTGCTCGACGCGGCGGTCGACGCGGGGGAAATCAGGCCGGGCACGCGGCCCTACGAGCTGATGCGCGGCATCGGCAATCTCTGCATCGGACGTGACAGCGACCCGCGCTACGATCCCCGCCGCGTGATCGACCTGCTTCTTCACGGACTACGGCGACCGCAGACCTCCTGATGCCGAACGACGGTGACGTACGAAGCCGGATGCGGCCTCCTTCACCGGCTGACCGACTCCCGTCCGCCGGTGCTGTCGATGTTCTCCTCGACCCACGTGCGCAGCAGGTTGAGCGGTACGGCGGCGCTCTTGCCGAGGGCGGTGAGGGAGTACTCGACATGGAGCGGCACGGCCGGGTAGACGGTCCTGTCGAGGAGTCCGAAGTCCTCCAGGCGGCGGAGGGTCTGGGTGAGCACCTTGGGGCTGACGCCCTGGAGCCTGCGCTGGAGCACACCGAACCGCTGCGGGCCTTCCTCGAGTGCGCCGATGGCCAGAGCCGACCACTTGTTGGCCAGTAGGTCGAGCAGGGCTCGGCAGGGGCACTGCGCGGCGTAGACGTCGTGGTGCGAGTGCTGGCCGGTCGGGCAGTTGGTCGTCATTCGTACGCTCCTCACCTGGATGCTTCCCAAGGGGAAGTAGTTCCCCTTGCGGGTAACTACGCCCTCGGACCTAGCGTCATTCCCGTCAGCGCGGAGACCGGGGAACGGTCCTCCGCACCATGCGATGTCGAGGGATGAGGCATGTCCGAGGAGAAGACGATGCGTGCGGTGGTCCAGGACGGTTTCGGGGGCCCGGAGGTGCTGGGGGTCCGGGAGGTGCCCCGGCCGGAGCCGCTGCCGACGGAGGTGCTGGTGCGCGTGCACGCCGCCGGCGTGAACCCGGTGGACTGGAAGACCCGTGGCGGCACCGGCATGGCCCCAGTCCTGGGCCGGCCGCCGTTCGTGCTCGGCTGGGACGTCTCCGGCGTGGTGGAAGCGGTCGGCTTCGGCGTGACCACGCTGAAGGCCGGCGACGAGGTCTACGGGATGCCGTGGTTCCCGCGCGCCGCGGGCGGCTACGCCGAGTACGTCACCGCCCCCGCCCGCCAGTTCACCCGTAAGCCCGCCACCGTGAGCCACGAGCAGGCCGCCGCCGTGCCGCTCGCGGCGCTGACCGCCTGGCAGGCTCTGGTGGACACCGCCGACGTCAGGGCCGGACAGCGCGTGCTGGTCCACGCCGCCGCCGGAGGAGTGGGCCACTTCGCGGTCCAGTTCGCCAAGCACCTGGGCGCCCACGTCATCGCCACCGCCAGCAGTGCCCGCCACGCTTGGCTCAAGGAGCTGGGTGCCGAAGAGGTCATCGACTACACCGCCGCCCGCTTCGAGGACGTCGTGTCCGACGTGGATGTGGTCATCGACCTGGTCGGCGACAGCCACGACAGGACGAGCCTGCGCTCGCTGGAGGTCCTGCGCCCGGACGGTCTCCTCGTCGCCGTCCCGGCCGGCGTCTCACCCGAACTGGCCGCCGCCGCACAGGACCGCGGGGTCCGGGTCACGCCGTTCCTGGTGGAGCCGGACGGTCCGGCCCTGGCCCGTATCGCCGGGCTCGTCGACGCCGGGGAGGTCATGGTCGAGGTCGAGGAGGTGTTCCCGCTGGAGCGGGCCGCCCAGGCGCACGCTCGGGGTGAGAACGGCCGCACCCGCGGCAAGCTCGTCCTCCGCACCGCGATCTGATCCCCTCTCACGTCCCGCAGCAGCGACCGATCCACAACGACAGGAGCACGCAGATGTTCTACGAGATCCGCCGTTACCAGAGCCAACCCGGACGCCGCGACGCATGGATCCGCTACATGGAGGACGTGGTCATCCCGTTCCAGGCGTCCAAGGGCATCGATGTCGTCGCCTCGTTCACCGACGAGCAGGACGACGACGGCTACGTCTGGATCCGGCGCTTCGACGACGAGGCCCAGCGCGAGGAGCAGTACGCGGCCGTGTACGACTCCGACCGCTGGAGGAACGAGATCGGCCCGGTGGTCCACGAACTGCTGATCCCCGAGGAGTCCCTCGTCACCCGTGCCATCCCGACCCCTGCCTCACCGTTGCAGTAAGCCCACCGTGCAAAAGGAACCCCATGAGCACCGACACCCTCCCGTCCACGTCGTCCCCGGCGTCATCGATCACCCGGGCCGCGGCCGGCGCGCTGATCGCGGCCGTACACGCGGCCGCTGAGCGGATCGGCTTCGAGGCAGCCGTCGCCGTCACCGATGCCGGCGGTCATCTGAAGGCGTTCGACCGCACCGACGACACCCCCTTCCTCACCGCCGAGGTCGCCGTCGACAAGGCGTGGACCGCCGCGTCGTTCCGGATCGCCACCCACGTGTGGAACGATCACCTGGCCAACCGCCAGATCGCACCCCTGGCCCACCACCCCCGCCTGACGGCGGTCGGCGGCGGCTACCCGATCACCGCCGGCGGTCGGTGCATCGGCGGCCTGGGCATCTCCGGCGGCACGTACGAGCAGGACCAGCAGGCTGCCGAGGAGGCCCTGTCGGCCCTCGGCTTCGACCTGCCCTGACGCCCCGTCGGCTGCCGGCCGGGCGGCAACCGACACCAGAGGGCGCGGCAGTACCGGCGATCGGCGGTGATACAAGGTCCCGCAACCGTGCCGTGCCCTGGCCGACGATGACTTCGGTCTCGCCCGGCCGTACACGTCGGTGGTGCCGACGAAGTCGATGCCCGCGTCCAGCGCCCGGTGGATCACGCGACCGCAGGAGCAGTGGCCGGGGTCGGCCACCGGGGCGGACCTTGCTTCTCGTGTGCCGGGCCGGCCGCGTCAGCCGTTGCAGGGAGCGGTGACGTCCAGGACCCAGGTGACCGGGTGTGAGTAGTTGACGTACAGGAAATCCCGGTGAGAACGATCATGGTCGGCTAGCACATGGCGTATGGCTGCCGCTGGGGTTCGAGGAAAGATCGCCGGGCAGTGAAGGGCGCTGGCTACGGTCCGCCTCGTGCCGGTGGAATTTCTGACTGATGAGCAGGCCAAGGCGTACGGGACGTTCACCGAGGCACCTACGCGCCCGGAGCTGGAGCGGTTCTTCTTCCTCGACGATGACGACCGTGATCTGATCGCGTTGCGGCGTACGGACGCGCACCGGCTGGGGATGGCGGTGCAGATCTGCACGGTCCGCTATGTCGGCCGGTTCTTGGGCGAGGACCCTCTGGCGGTGCCGCGGGAGGCGGTGGAGTACCTGGCCGGGCAGCTCGGTATCGGCGACGCCTCGTGTGTCAAGCGGTACGCCGAGCGGCGCTCGACGGTGTACGAGCACGCGGGGCAGATCCAGGAGCGGTTCGGGTACCGCGACTTCACCGACCGCGAGTGGGGGCGGGCCTTCCGGGGCTTCCTGTACGGGCGGGCGTGGACGCACGCCGAGGGGCCGGTGGCGCTGTTCAACCACGCGGTGACGTGGCTGCGGAGGAACCGGGTGCTGCTGCCGGGGGTGTCGGTGCTGGCGGGACCGCGATGGTGCGGGCGATGGAGCGGGTGGAGGAGATCTCGTCGTTCGCGCTCGGACGGGTGAACCTGTCCCGGGTGCCGGTGAACAGACTGTCCGCGCTGGCCCGGTACGGGCAGCTGAGCAAGGCGCAGACGATTCTGCGGGCGCCGCAGCCGCGGCGCACGGCGCTGCTGACGGCGGTGGTGCGGCAGCTGGAGGCGCAGGCAGTCGACGACGCCTTGGACCTGTTCTCGGTGCTGATGGCGAACCGGCTGATCAGCCCGGCCCGGCGGGCGTCTGAGCGGGAGCGCCTGGCGATGCTGCCGCAGCTGGAGAAGGCGGCCCGAACCCTGGCGAAGGCGTCGAAGATCCTCACCGAGGAGCTGGACCTGGTCGCCGAGCACGACGCGGACCTGGACGTGGCGGCGCTGTGGGCGGCGGTGGAGGAGGCCGTGCCGCGTACGGCGGTGGCCGGGGCCGTCGCCACGGTGGAGGCCCTGGTGCCGGAGGACGATGGGTCGGCGGAGGCGGCGATGCGCGAGAAGCTCGCCCTGCGCTACAACACGGTGCGCCCGTTCCTGTCGCTGCTGGGCGAGTCGGAGGCACTGGGGGCGGCCCCGGCGGGCCGGCGGGTGCTGAAGGCGGTGCGCCGTCTGCCCGCGCTCTCGCGCCGACGGGTCAAGGAGCGGCCGCTGCTGCCGCGCGAGGTCGACGCCGACCTCGTCCCTGCGATGTGGCGCCGCGCGGTGTTCTCCAACGCCAAGCTGCCGCAGGGTGCGGTCGATCGGGACGCGTACGTGGTGTGCGTGCTGGAGCAGCTGCACCGCGCCCTGAACCGGCGGGACGTGTTCGCCTCCCCGTCGAACCGGTGGGCCGACCCGCGCGCCCGGCTGCTGGACGGGCCCCGCTGGGAGGCGATGCGCGCGGATGTGCTGGCGGGCCTGTCCCTGACCGAGGACGCCGGCGAGCACCTGGCCCAGCTCACCCGCGGACTCGATGCGGCGTGGCGGCAGATGGCCGACCGGCTTGCCGAGGCCGGCGCCGAGGCGAAGGTGGAGGTCGTCGTCCCTGAGGGCGGCGGCCGGGCTCGGCTGAGCGTGGACAAGCTCGGCGCGGTGGGCGAGCCGGAGTCCCTGACCTGGCTCAAGGCCACCACCGAGGCCATGCTCCCCAGGATCGACCTGCCGGACCTGTTGTTCGAGGTCCACTCCTGGACCGGGTTCCTCGACGCCTTCGGGCACGTCTCCGACCGGCGCACCCGCATGGAGGGCCTGCTCGTCTCCCTGGTCGCGCTGCTGGTCGCGCAGAGCTGCAACATCGGCCTGACCCCGGTCACCGACCCGGAGAACAAGGCGCTGACCCGCTCGCGCCTGTCCCACGTCGACCAGAACTACGTGCGCGCCGACACCATCGCCGCGGCGAACGCCGCCAGTCCCGCATCGAGCTGGCGCAGATGTGGGGCGGCGGGCTGCTCGCCTCCGTCGACGGCCTGCGCTTCGTCGTCCCGGTCAAGAGCATCAACACCGGCCCCTCGCCCAAGTACTACGGCTACAAACGCGGCGTGACCTGGCTCAACGCGGTCAACGACCAGGTCGCCGGGATCGGCGCGATGGTCGTGCGCGGCACCCCGCGTGACAGCCTCTACACCCTGGACACGCTGCTGAACCTCGACGGCGGAGTGAAGCCGGAGATGGTCGCGACCGACAACGCCTCGTACTCCGACATGGCGTTCGGCCTGTACAAGATGCTCGGCTTCCGATTCGCCCCGCGCTTCCGTGACCTGGCCGACCAGCGGTTCTGGCGGGCCGACCTGCCCGAGGGCGACAGCACGGTCGGCGGGTACGGGCCGCTGGAGGCAGTGGCCTGCAACAAGGTCAACGTGAAGCGGATCGAGACGCACTGGCCCGACATGCTCCGGGTCGCGGGATCGCTCATCACCAACCAGGCCCGGGCGTACGACCTGCTGCGGATGTTCGGCCGCGAAGGCCATCCGACCCCGCTGGGCGCGGCGTTCGCCGAGTACGGGCGGATCGACAAGACCATGCACCTGCTCGCCCTGGTCGACCCGGTCGACGACACCTACCGCCGGCTGATGAACAGGCAACTGACCGTGCAGGAGTCCCGCCACCGGCTTGCCCGCGCGATCTGCCACGGCGGCCGAGGCCAGATCCGCCAGGCCTACCGCGAGGGCCAGGAGGACCAGCTCGCCGCCCTCGGCCTGGTCCTCAACGCCGTCGTCCTGTAGACCACCCGCTACCTCGACGCCGCCGTCGCGCAGCTGCGCGCCGAAGGCCACGACATCAAGGACGAGGACGCCGCCCGCCTCTCCCCGCTCAAGGACCGGCACATCAACTTCCTGGGCCGCTACCTGTTCAACATCAAGGCCAGCGGTCCCGGCCAGGGGCTGCGCCCGCTGCGCGACCCGGACGCCGCGCAGGAGGACGAGCCGGAAGAAGGGTGAGCGGCGGCGTTCGGCTGCCGCAGGCGCAGCCCGCAGCCGCCGGCGCGGTCGCGGTGTTCTCCTCCTGGCCGGAGCAGCGGAAGGCTCGAGCCGGTCTGGGGCCCGTAGCGGTGGCCTCGTGCCGCCGCTACGCGCGGCCGGCCAGTGCATCAGTCTGCTTCGATACCTGATCAGCTGGGGAGCGTAGACCGAAAAGTCCAAACGATCATACTATCTGGTGTTCTTTGCCCAAAAGCAGCCATTTAACAGCTCTTGTCAACGATCTTGTGGTTAGCCTCGTGGCGGGCGGGCCAGAGTGCCCCACCACCTCACTCCCGGAAGGGCAACCATGACCACTACCGCCACCGACCCGATCGCTCTCAAGCTTGAAGCGCTGTTCAAAGCGACCGACACCGACAACGACGGCTACGTCGACTGGAGCGACTACCAGCGGATCATCGACCGCTACCTCAGCGCGTACAAGATCGGCAAGAAGGACCGCAAGGCGCAGTCGCTGACGATCGCGTACCAGATGTACTGGACGGAGCTCCTGCGCCACGCGGGCGGCAACGACCGCCTGGACCGGGAGCAGTTCGCCCTCGCCAACCGCGCGTCGAGCGTCGACACCAGCCGCTACAACATGATGGAGTGCATCCCGCACGCCATCTTCGACATCGCGGACACCGACGGCGATAACTGCATCAGCAAGTCGGAGTTCAAGCAGTTCCTGGACCTGTTGTGGAACAGCAAGGCGCCGGACGCGATGGACACCTTCGCGCGGTTGGACACCGACGGTGACGGCGTCATCAGCCGCCACGAGTACATCCGCGCGATCAGGGAGTTCTTCCACTCGCCGGACCTGGACGTCCCCGGCAGCCTGTTCTTCGGGCACCTGTCCGCCTGACGCACGGTCCGCAGCCAGCACGGCGGACCCTGCCGGATATTCGCTTGCTGTGATGCGGCGCGGTCGTTGCCGTGCGCAGCCGCTTGGTCGGCGTCCACGCAGCGTTCCGGCCCGGAACCATGAATGGTGGCTCCGGGCCGGAACGCTGCGCACTGTACGGGTCTCGTCATCGGCGCAACAGCAGCGGCCCCGGCGCCGGAGGCGACCTGGACATACGCCGCATGCAGGGCGGGGGCGAGTTCTCTCACAAACGGTCCTTTGCGCGAGCAAGATCAATCACGGGCCGCCGGACCCCCGCCGACCCCGTATTCGTTCGCAGAACCTGTTCTCACTCAAAAGCGGGCCTGACCCTCTTCTGAGACTTGCATTGTGCGAAAATCCGGACCCATGACGGACCCTCAGCAACCTTCTCCGACCGGCCGGTCGGACGCCGACGATGTCGAGCAGCACGCCTGTCCGAAGTGTGACGCCCAGCCCGGCTCGCCGTGCCGCTCGCGCGGCGGCGCGGTCGCCTCCGCCTACCACACCCGCCGCTTCACGATGGTGCCCCGGCTGAAGAAGGAGCTGCGGGTGCAGACCCCGGCCGACCGGGGTGCGGGCCGGCCGTGACGGCCGGGCACCCCGCCGCTGGCGCCGATCGACCCGGGCCTACCGAGCGCGGACATCCGTATCGGGTACGCGAGGTGCTCGACCCTCGGGCAGGAACTCGACTCCCAGCTCGACGCGCTCAGCAAGCACGGCATCCCCAGGGACAAGATCTTCAGCGAGAAGATCAGCACCCGGGTACGGGTCCGCCCGAAGTTCGAGGAGGCGCTGCGGACTGCCCGGGAGGTCAAGGCGCACGCCCCGCACTGCCGGGTCATCTTCCCCGTGTACGAGATGAAGCGGCTCGGGCGGGACGCCGCCGAGCTGACCGCGCTCGCTGACCACCTCACCGCGCACGGCCTGGTGCTGGAGATGCTGGCCGGGCCCCTGCCCGGGATCTACGACCCGACCGGGCCGGGGAAGCTGCTGTTCGCGTTCTTCGCGGCGATGGCGGAGACCGAACGGGAGAACATCCGGGAGTCGACGCTCGAAGGGCTCGACACCGCGGCCCGCAAGGGCAAGCACGGAGGCCGGCCGCCCGTCATCACCGAGGACATGCTCCACACCGTGCTGCGGCGCCGGGCGAACGGGGAGTCCGTCGAGCAGATCCAGCCCGACCTGATCATCCCCACCGGCAAGCGCAAGGGACAGAACCCCTCCGTCGCCAGCATCTACCGGGCGCTGGCCGAGCACGCCAAGCGCGAGGCGTACCCCGAAGCCGTCGAACAGGCCCACGCCGACTTCGCCGCCCTCCAGACCGACGGCGTCCCCCGGCCCAGTCCGGACGCCGCGGCGCTCAGCTCGTGACCATGATCGTTCTCATCGGGATTTCCTGTACGCCAACTACTCACACCCGGTGACGCCGAAGCGGTCGGTGAGCATGCCGTACAGCGGTGCCCACGGCGCGGCCTCCAGGGGGCGCACCACCGTCGAGCCTTCCGACAGGTTCTGCCACAGGGCGCTGATCTCGCCGGCGTCGTCGCCGCGCACGGAGACGAAGAAGGGATTCTCGCCCCGGTTCCAGGGCAGCTGGGAGGGCACGTCGTAGGCCATGACGTGGAACCCGTCGTCCCCGGCCACCTCGCCCCACATCACCCAGTCCGCCTCGTTCTCGTTCTGCACGTTGCCGGCGTCCCTGTACGTGACTGGCGGACCTTCCGCGCCGACCGCATACGGCCGCGCACACCCACCGGCCCCCGCTTCACGCCACGCGAACTCCCCGGAGGCTACGTGTCCGCCTTCATCGTGAGCCGGTTCCGCGGCTCCGGCGGCACCACCGACTGGCCCTGCCAGGGCGAAGTCGTCCTCAACCTCCCTGCCACCACTGTCGCCCCCTTCGCCCATGACGGAATCGTCGAAGAACTCGGCCCCGACCGCTGCCGGCTCACCTTGGGATCCTGGTCATGGACGGGCCTGGCCGCCGCCATCGGCCGCTTCGACACCGACATCGAGGTTGTCGGCCCACCCGAACTCAACGACGCATTCGCCCACCTCGCCACCCGCTACGCCAACGCCGCCCGCACCGCCCCCTCCTGATCCCGAGTAGAAGTTCCCCTGCTCAGCCACTGGACCGGTTGGCGGCATGGGCGTCGGCGAAGTCCCATACTGCGGCGAGGAGTTGCCCGGGGGTCTCGATCTGGGGCATGTGGCCGGTGCGGAGGAGCAGTTCGAACCGGGAGCCGGGGATGGCGTCGGCGTACGCGCGTCCGTACGCGGTGTCGACGACCTGGTCGCTCTCGCCCCACGCGACGAGAACCGGGTGCGTGACCTTGGCCAGGCGCTCGCGCAGGGTGGGGTCGGCCATGGCGTGCGGGCCTGAATAGACCTGCAGTGCCGCGCGGTTGGCCACGGCCGCCGCGCGCTGCTCGTCGGAGAACGTGCTGGGGTCGACGCGGAACTTCTCGACATCGTGGAAGGAGAGAGCGGACAGTTCGGCGGGCGTCAGGGTGAAGGGGTCGGCGATCGGGTGGCCGGGGACGTGGATGCCGGCGGCGTTGACGAGGACGACACTGCCGATCCGGTCGCTGCCGAGCAGGGCCATCTCGGCGGCGATCCAGCCGCCTATGGAGTTGCCGACGACGGTGACGTCGCTCAGGCCGAGTTCGTCCAGCAGTCGTAGGTAGACCTGGGCGAGGGTGGGAACGTCGGTCAGCCAGTCGGGCCTGGCGGTGCCGCCGAAGCCGGGATGGACCGGGGTGATGACGCGGGCCGGCCGCTGGTCAGCGAGGAGTCCGGCGAACCCGGCGACGGTCTGCGGGCCGCCGCCACCGTGCAGGAGGAGGAAGGGGCGGCCGTCACCCTGCTCGTCGACGGTGAGGTCGACGTCGCCGGAGTCGAGGGTGAGGGTGAGGGTGCGGGCGGTGTTGGCCATGTAGTTCTCCGAACCGGTTACTGGAGTGTGGGATTGGTGACCTGAGCGGTTACGCGTAGTCGGTTGCCGGAACGGTGGCGTACCGGCTCATCACCTCGACCGTCGCCTGCGGGGTCAGCTCCTGGCCGCCGGCGATCATGTCCCGCAGGTCGCGGAAGTACTGCACGTAGAGGTCGGGTGTGAAGGTGTTGAGCATCACCGCGGGCTCGTCGCCGGGGTTGGCGAAGGTGTGCGGGGCGCCTGGCGGGATCATCGCGAGCGTGCCGGCGGGTGCGACGTGGGTCGTCTCGCCGATGGTGAAGTGCACGGTGCCAAAGACGACGTAGAAGCCCTCGTCGTGCTGGGCGTGGCGGTGTTGCGGGGGTCCTTCGGTGTGCGGGGCGAGGGTGATCTCGGCCATGCCGATCCGGTGACCGGTGGTGCTGCCGTCTTCCAGGATGCGGATCTGTGCCGGTCCGAGGCGGATCGTCTCGCCGTCGTCCGGGCCGACCAGGGAAGCCTCGTTCATTGCCCTCTCCTTCATGAGAGTCAGCTCTCACGAAGGAGCGTAGAGAGTCGATTCTCTTTATGCAAGTGAACTCTCATGATGAGAGTCGGCGATGATAAAGTTGCCGCGGACGCACGGGCACGAAAGGGGAGGGACCGATGGCGACGACGACGCAGACCGGCACCGGCCGCAGCAACCAGAAGAGGCGCACGCGCGCCGCGATCGTCGAAGCAGCTCGCGAACTCATCGCCTCGGGCGGCGAGGTGACCATGCCCGCGATCGCACGCGCCGCCCTGGTCTCCGAGGCCACCGCCTACCGCTACTTCCCCGACCTCCCCTCGCTGATCGGCGAGGCTCTGGCCGGTGCCTGGCCACCCCCCGCCGAGGCTCTCGCCCCGGTCGCGGACTCCACCGACCCCGCCGAACGAGTCGCCTTCGCCTGCGAGTTCCTGCTGCGCGGCATACTCCGGCGCCAGGGGGCGGTGCGCGCCATGATCGCGGCCACCATCACCCGCCCCGAGGCGGCGACCGCGAGGCCCGGTATCCGTTTCGGGCTGATCGACCACGCGCTCGCCCCTCTGGAGGAAACGCTGGGGGCGACGGACCCTGAATCCTTCTCCCAGCTGAAGCGGGACCTGGCCGTGGTCGTCAGCGCCGAAGCCCTGTTCACCCTCACCGATTTGTGCGGCCTCGCCCCCGACGTCGCCATCGCGAGCGCGGTACGCACGGCGACCACGCTGACCGAAGCCGCGGTGCGCGCGGTCGCGCGGGGGTGAACCGGCAACCGTCGCCGTGGTCGGTGACTCCGCGGATGCGGGCCCGGCCGCGCCACTGCTGGTGTCCGCCCGCGACTACCGGGGCACAGCCGACGCTTCGGATCCACAAGATCTCCGAGATCGGCGCCCGCCCCGACGGCAACATGGCCGCCAACAGCCGAGAAGCCCTCGCCTGGACTGCCTGGCTGGCCACGGCGGGGCGTTGGTCGGCAGCCTGTCGAAGGCGGGGCCGTGCGGCGCCTTCAGACCGGGGCCACCGCGATGGTTCCGAGGGTCGGCCATCAAGAGCCGCAGCTGCTCCGAGTGAATCGCGTACAAGGCGCCTGACCCGCAAAAGGACCGGGCAGGCGCCTCTTCCTGGCCTCTAGAAGAAGCCGAGCCTCTTCGGCGAGTACGACACCAGCAGGTTCTTCGTCTGCTGGTAGTGCTCCAGCATCATCTTGTGCGTCTCACGGCCGATCCCGGACTGCTTGTAGCCGCCGAACGCCGCGTGGGCCGGGTAGGCGTGGTAGCAGTTGGTCCACACGCGGCCCGCCTGGATCGCGCGGCCGGCGCGGTAGGCGGTGGTGGCGTCCCGGGTCCAGACGCCCGCGCCGAGGCCGTACAGCGTGTCGTTGGCGATCTTGATGGCGTCGTCGAAGTGGTCGAACGAGGTCACCGAGACGACCGGGCCGAAGATCTCCTCCTGGAAGATCCGCATACGGTTGTCACCCTCGAAGATGGTCGGCTGGACGTAGTAGCCGCCCTTCAGTTCGCCGTCGTGCTCGATGCGTTCGCCGCCGATGAGGACCTTCGCGCCTTCCTGCCGGCCGATGTCCAGGTAGGAGAGGATCTTCTCCAGCTGGTCGTTGGAGGCCTGGGCGCCGATCATCGTGTCGGTGTCGAGCGGGTGCCCCGGCTTGATCTGCCGCGTCCGTTCGACCGCCGCCTGGAGGAACTCCGCGTAGTGGCCGCGCTGGACCAGTGCCCGGGACGGGCAGGTGCAGACCTCGCCCTGGTTGAGCGCGAACATGGTGAAGCCCTCAAGCGCCTTGTCGCGGAAGTCGTCGTCGTGGGCCCACACGTCGTCGAAGAAGATGTTCGGCGACTTGCCCCCGAGTTCCAGGGTGACGGGCTTGATGTTCTCGGAGGCGTACTGCATGATCAGCCGCCCGGTCGTGGTCTCCCCGGTGAACGCGACCTTCGCCACGCGCGGGCTGGACGCCAGCGGCTTACCCGCCTCCACCCCGAAGCCGTTGACGATGTTCAGCACACCCGGCGGCAGCAGATCAGCGATCAGACCGACCCAGTAGTGGATGGAGGCGGGCGTCTGCTCGGCGGGCTTGAGGACGACCGCGTTGCCCGCGGCGAGCGCCGGCGCCAGCTTCCACGCCGCCATCAGGATCGGGAAGTTCCACGGGATGATCTGCGCGACGACCCCGAGCGGCTCGTGGAAGTGGTAGGCCACCGTGTCGTCGTCGATCTCGCTGAGTGAGCCCTCCTGCGCCCGGATCGCCCCCGCGAAGTAACGGAAGTGGTCGATCGCCAGCGGAATGTCGGCCGCCAGCGTCTCGCGGACCGGCTTGCCGTTCTCCCAGCTCTCCGCCACCGCGAGGGCTTCGAGGCTGGCCGCCATGCGGTCGGCGATCTTCAGCAGGATGTCGCTGCGCTCCGTCACCGACGTACGGCCCCACCCCGGCGCGGCCTCGTGCGCCGCGTCCAGTGCCCGCTCGACGTCCTCCGCCGTGCCGCGGGCGATCTCCGTGAACGGCTGTCCGTTGACCGGCGACGGATTCTCGAAGTACTGCCCGCGCCGCGGCGGCACGTACTCGCCGCCGATGAAGTGGTCGTAGCGCGCCTGGTAGGAGACGATCGCGCCCTCGGTGCCCGGCGCCGCGTAACGAGTCATGCTGGGTCTGCCTCCCGGTGCAGCGCTGCCCGCCGTTGGGCAGCTCTCGGCGCGAGGCTAGGCGGACGGACGTTGCAAGTACGTTGCGCCGCGGGTCCGCGGCCATGCCCGGCCGGCCGGTGCCGTCAGCTCGGCCTCCAGCGCGGCGAGCCGTGCCCGCACCGGCGCCGTGGGCCGCAGCGCGGCGAGCGCCCGCCACACCTCGACGTCGTCCTCGCCCCACGGCGTGCGCACCCAGTCCGCCAGCAGGTCCGGGTCACGGTGGGCGATCAGCGCCGTCCGCAGTCCACCGGCGAGACGGTCCCGCAGCCGTACGATCGCCGGGGCCTGCGAACCGGGCAGCAGCGGACCGGTGTACGCCTCGGCCGCCGCCGTGACCGCTCCCGCCCCCAGCCACCGCTCCACCGCGGTCACGTCCGACTCGACCGCGGCCGTGAGCCGGTACGGTCGCGAGGCGAGCAGGCCGGGGTCCAACAGCTTGCGCAACCGGGCCAGTTCGGCACGCAGGGTCACCGGGGTCACCGACTCGTCCGCGTAGAGGGCGCACAGCAGCTCGTCACCCGTCAGTCCCTCGGGGTGCCGGGCGAGGAGGACGAGGATCTCGCTGTGCCGGCGGCTGAGCCGGGTCTGTCGGCCGGCCAGGACGATGTCCGCCTCGTCCCGGCCCAGCGCATCGAGCAGGAGCGTGTCCGCGGTGCCCCGCGCCGGTGCGAGCAGTGCGAGCTGCGCCTCCGCGGCCCGCGCCACCGCCTGCACGAAGCCCAGGCTGTGCGGATGCGCCAGCCCGTCCCCGCCGGTGATGTCCACGGCGCCCAGGACCCGGCCGGTGCGCGGATCGTGCACCGGGGCCGCCGCGCAGGTCCACGGCTGCACCCGCCGTATGAAGTGCTCCGCGGCGAACACCTGCACCGGCCGGTCCACGGCGACCGCGGTGCCGGGCGCATTGGTGCCGACCGCGCTCTCCGACCAGCGCGCCCCGGGTACGAAGTTCATCCCGTCAGCCCGGCGCCGGGTCGCCCGGTGACCCTCGACCCACAGCAGCCTGCCCTGCGCGTCGCACACCGCCAGCAGATGCTCCCCGTCGGCGGCGAACGTACCCATCAGCTCCCGGAACAGCGGCATCACCCGGGCCAGCGGGTGCTCCGCCCGGTACGCGCCGAGGTCGGCCTCGGTCAGCTCCACGCCGGCGGTGCCGTCCGGCCCGACACCGGCCCGCGCACTGCGCCGCCACGACTCCGCCACGACCGACCGCACCGGGCGCGGCACCGTGCCCGCCGTGGTGAACGTCTCGTGCGCCCTGCGCAGCACACGGACCCGCTCGGCGGGATCGGCTCCCGGCTCCAGGGCCACCCACGGATCGGTCAACTCGGCCTCCCCGGACCGCGAAACGGTGTTGTCGGTCCTGCGACCATCGTCTTCCCGCTAGGCGAAGTTGACCAGTCTCAGGTAGCGGACCCAGTCCCAGCCTGGGCCGGGGTCGGTGTGGTCGGTGCCGGGCACCTGATAGTGGCCGATGATGTGCTCCCTGTCCTTCGGGATGCCGTACTTGGTGCAGATCGCCGCCGTGAGCTTCGCCGACTGCTCGTACAGGGCATTGGTGAAGTAGGCCGGCTGGTCCACCCACCCTTCGTGTTCGATGCCGATGCTGCGGGTGTTGTAGTCCCAGTTCCCGGCGTGCCAGGCGATGTCCGCCTCGTGCACGCACTGGGCGACGTGTCCGTCCGCCGAACGGACCAGATAGTGCGCGGACACCTTCTTCTGCGGGTTGCCGAAGATCGTCAGCGTGTTGGCGTACGTCTCCTCCGTGACGTGGATGATCACGCGGTCGATGGTGTAGTCGCCCGGGCGGTCGGACGCGGTGTAGTTGGAGGTGCTCGCCGGCCGCCACTCGGCGGGCGGGTAGTCGACGGCCTCGGGCTGTGCACCGGCGCGTGGGACGGGAGGCAGCGTGCCGGGGACGGCGGCGAGCGCCGCGCCCTTCAGCAGCCGGCGTCTGCTCAGGCGCGGCTGCGCCGTGTTCGCTGGGGGTGGTGCCGCGTCTCTCGGCTGTGCGGGGTCGGCGGGGCACATATCCATCGGCGGTGCCTTTCAGGTGTGGGGGGCGTCAGGAGTCGTAGAGCGGCAGGCCCAGAGGCAGTGGGGGGCGCCTGTGGGGACCACGGCCGCGCGGATCGGGATCGGGAACGTTGCCGACGTCAGACGCGCAGTGCACGCGCGGTCTCCCGCAGCCGGGCGTGCACGCCGCGGTACGTCTCGCGCGTCGGCAGCCACTCCTTGCGGAGCTTGGCCACGCACGTGTAGTTCGTGTCGCACACGTTGGCCAACGGTGATTCGACCGCCTGGGTTGCGAATTGGTACGCGTCCGGCTCACTGAACCCGTAGTCGCGCACCAGCCACTGCACCAGGTCCAGCTGCGATATCCGGAACGCGTCCTCCAGCGGGCGTGCCGAGCCGGTCGAGATGATGTGGGTGTCCGACTCCAGCCGGGGCCACGCAGTGGCGACGTCCTTGAGGAGATCCACGATCACCACGGTGTTCATCGCGCACTCCACGGCCACGCCGCAGGTCTCGCCCTCGCCCTGTCGGGCGTGCCCGTCGCCGAGGCTGAACAGGGCACCTTCGACGTTCACGCCCAGGTAGCAGGTGACGCCGGCACGCATTTCGGGAGTGTCCATGTTGCCGCCATGGGCGTCCGGGACCAGGGCGGAGCGCACCTCCAGATTGGCCGGCGCCACGCCCACCGTGCCGTGCATGGGGTCCAGGGGCAGCTCGGCCTCGATGTCGCTGTCCTGCGCCCGGAACAGCGCGGTGCGCCGCGCACGGTCCAGTTGCCAGATCCAGACGCGCTCCGGCAGCGGGGGCTGCAGCGTGGCCGTGGTGTGGGTCGAGGTGAGCGCGCCGAAGAGCGGGACCGTCGTCGACGCCGCCCAGTCCCGGGCCGGTTCGATCGACACGAAGTGCACGGCCACGGTGTCGCCGGGCTCGGCGCCCTCGATGTGGAAGGGGCCGGTCTGCGGATTGAGGAACGGGAACTCGCACACCTCGGAGACGAGGTCCTTCTCGGAGCGTACCCGCCCGGCGAAGCAGTCCTCCGTGTACAGGTCGAGAACGGTGCCGGGCGCGATCCGCGCCACCGGCGGCGCGCCGCCGAACGTCCAGGCGTAGTCGTCCGGTTCCGGGCGCACGGTGAGGATCCGGGGGTCGGTCATCGTGGAGGTGGTCCCTTCTGACGGGCGGTCGTGGGACGGGGTCTGCGCCGGCGCGGCTCTGCGGGGCGTGACGGCTGGGTCAGCGGGGTACGGTCCCGTCCCGCCGGTCGCCGGCCGGGTCGTACGCGTCGAGGTGCACCCGAGCGGTCTCGGCCAGGCGCTCTGGGTGACGCCGTATCAGCAGGAGCAGCACCACCACGCCCCCCGTCATCCAGACGCCGACGACCGGGCCCGCGTAGGACACCGGGGCGGTCAGTTCGGTGACGAAGTCGAAGACGGGGATGCCGGCGGCCGTCAGCAGGGCGGGTATGAAGGCCACGATGCCGAGCACCGGGAACAGCAGGTGCCGTACCGGCTTGAGGGCCGCTCTTCCGGCGCGCAGGAAGTAGCCGGCGCAGGCGAGGTTCACGACGACGTAGACACCGACGACGACCGTGACGATCACCGTGGCGAGCAGGAGGAACGCGGTCACGGGGCCGTAGCCGAAACCGAGTCCCAGTACCGCCGCGACCGCCACGAGGGTCTGCAGCGCCACACCGGCCACCGGGGAGCGGTGCCGGGGGTGGAGCGTGGCGAGCAGACGGGGCAGCACCCGGATCCGGGCCAGGGCGAAGGCCGTACGGGTCGAGACGTTGGCGCACGCGTTGGCATTGGCGATCGTGGAGTTGATCACCGCAAGGAAGACCAGCACCCAGAAGAGCCCGAAGGACGCCCGGGCGACGCCGTCCCAGGATGCCGGACCCGAGGCGCCGAACTCCGCGAAGCGGTCCGGGCCGAAGTAGACGCTCATCGCATAGGTCGTGATCACGTAGAACAGACCGATCCCCAGGGCCGCTCCGAGGACCGCGCGGTGCATCGTCCGCCGGGGATCGCGTGTCTCCTCGGCGAGCGGCGCCGCCGCCTCGAACCCCGCGAACGCCAGCACCGTGTACACGGACCCGGCGAACACGCCACTGAGCCCGGCGTAACCGTCCGCGGTGTGCGAAGTGCCGAACACCGACAGGGTGTTGGCGCCGCCGGCCTTGGCCGTGAGCAGGACCGCGAACACCAGGAAGACGAGGATCTCGAAGACGCCGAGGACGGTGCCGAAGCGGGCCGAGGCACGAACACCGAGGTAACCGGCGACAGCGATCACGCCGGCCCCCGCCAGGGACCACGGCCACCACAGGCCGGCCGGATACGAGGACCATTCCTCGTGCAGCGTGCCCGCCGCAGTGAAGCCCAGCTGCAGGAGGAGCAGTGGGGGGACCAGCATCTCCACGAAGACGTAGGCCCAGCCGACGAGAAAACCGACGGCGGGGTGCAGCCCCCGCGCCGCGTACGTGGCCACCGAGCCCGCCGCGGGCAGCTCCCGGGCCAGCTCGGCCACACATGACGCGGTGAACAGACAGGCCACGAGGGCGATCAGCACCGCCAGCGGCAGGCTGCCGCCCGCGAAGGCGGCACCGGCCGGGATCGACGCGGCCACCGCGGCGGCCGGCGCCATCGCCGTGACGCTCTGGAACAGCACCTCGCGCAACCCGACGGCGTCGCGCCGCAGCGCCCCGGTCGTCCCCTCGTGCATGTCCGTCCCCCGGTGTCTGTCAGTCCACTGCCGCCCGACGTGTGTGAAATACGGTCAACCGTTCGGCACCCGCGGACTTTGACGAACCGTCGGCTGCCTCGCGTGAATCACGGTACGGCGCGGGCCGGTTGGGCAGAAGAGTGCGCGCCGGTTCCGTGGAGAAGCCCCCCACTTGTGGAAAACCGGGCCACCCGATCGGGTGAACACCGGCCGCCGCCACGCCCCGGAGGCCGGTCGAACGGGGTCCTCGCCACCGCGGACCGAGGACGCGATGCGTGACGTCAGGGGCGTTCCGCCACCATGGCCGGATCGTCCAGCACGCCCCGGACGACCGAGTGCGCCGCTCCCAGCAGGGGGCCCTCCGGGCCCAGCCGGGACACCGTCACCGGGCAGGGCGGGCCCGCCGTGCGGCCCGTCAGCTCCGCCTCAAGGGACGGCAGCAGCCAAGGGGAGAGGCCGGCCAGGGCGCCGCCGAGAACCACCTTCTCGGGGTCGAGCAGATTCACCGCCCCGGTCAGGGCGATGCCGAGCGCCGTACCGGCGTCCCGCAACGCCGCCCGTACGCCCTCGTCGCCCTGCTCGGCGCGTCCGGCGAGCAGGCCCACCAGATCCTCGCCCGGCTCCAGCCCCGCCGCACGCAGCACCGCCTCCTCGCCCGCGTACTGCTCCAGGCACCCACGGCCGCCGCACGGACAGGGCGGCCCGTCCGGCCGTACGGGCACATGGCCCAGCTCGCCCGCGAAGCCGCGGGTGCCGCGCAGCAGTCCACCGTCCACGACGACCGCGGCACCGATGCCGATCTCGGCCGACACGTGCAGGAAGTCACGCGGGGTGCCGTCACCGAGCCACAGCTCCGCGAGTGCACCGAAGTTGGCCTCGTTGTCCACGGCCGGCGGCCACGCGTCCGGCAGCAGGGCGCCGAGGTCGGTGTCGTGCCAGTCGAGGTTCGGGGCGCGCACGACCGTACGGCCGTCCCGTGCCACCAGCCCCGGCACGGCGACCGCGAGCCCGGCGGGCCACAGCGCCTCCCGCTCCGCCTCCGCGACGACCCGGTGCACCAGCTCGGTCAGCTCCTCGACCACGGGTGCGGGTGTACGGCCCCGGTTCGCTCCGTGCCGCACGGCGCGTGCGCGAACCACGCCGCGCAGGTCGACCGCGCACACCGCGAGGTGGTCGACGCCGATCTCGGCCCCGATCCCGGCCGGACCGCGGCCGCTCACCGCGAGTGCCGACCCGGGCCGGCCCACCCGGCCCGGTCGCTCCGGGCCGAGCTCCTCCAGCAGCCCCCAGCGGATCAGCTCGTCCACGAGTGTCGACACGGCCGCCCGCGTCAGCCCGATGCGGGAGGCGACCGCGGCCCGCGACAGCGAGCCCTCCGCGCTGACGGCGTGCATCACACGGGCCAGGTTGCGCCGGCGCATGCCCTGCTGGGTGTCCGGCAGGGCGCGGCCGGCGCCCGGAGGGCGGGCCTCGTGCGGCGGTGCGGTCATGCTGAAATCAGTCCCCGGTGTCTGCCGCCCCGCTTCATGGGCGCGGCGTGGTTTCCGTCCCGCGATCCAGCAGCGGGGCCGCGTCGGAGAGTACCCCGGTGATCCGCTCCAGCGTCTCCTGGTCCCGTTCCACGGCGTCCAGCACCGGGCCGGCGGTCGTGTTCCAGCGGCGGGCCACCGCGGCCGGGTCCTCGCCGGTGAGCAGGCCGGCGGCCTGTGCGGCAGCCCCGAGGGCGACCAGTTCGCGGGCCTCCGGGACCTGGACCGGCCGCCCCGACAGCCGCCGTACCGTCTGCTGCCACGCCGCCCCGCGCGCCCCGCCGCCGATCAGCAGCAGCGGGCTGCCGCGGTCGGCGTCCTGGTCCAGGACCAGGTCGAGCGCGCCGAGCAGCGCGTGCACGGCGCCGTCGTACGCGGCCTGCAGCAGCTGCCCGGCCGTCGTGTCGTGGCGCAGGCCGTGCAGCAGGCCGGAGGCGTGCGGCAGGTTCGGGGTACGTTCGCCGTCCAGGTACGGCAGCAGGGTCACCGAGCCGCCCTGTTCCACGGCCTCGCGGTCCAGGCCCACCAGCGCCGCGACGCGGTCCACGGCGAGCGTGCAGTTCAGCGTGCAGGCCAGGGGCAGCCAGTCCCCGTGGGCGTCGGCGAACCCCGCCACCGTGCCGGTCGGATCGGCCGGGCGGTGCCTGGAGACCGCGTACACCGTGCCGGACGTGCCGAGGCTGAGCACCGGGGTGCCGGGCCGCAGACCGAGGCCCAGCGCCGCCGCCGCGTTGTCGCCGGTGCCCGGGGCGACCAGGGTGCCCTTGGAGAAGGGCAGGTCGTGGCTGTCCCGCACGGTGCCGGCCACCTCGCCCGGCCGCACCACGCGGGGCAGCAGCGCCGGGTCGAGGCCGACGTGCGCGAGGGTTTCCGCGTCGTACGCCTCCGTACCGGACGCCCACCAGCCGGTGCCGGACGCGTCGCCGCGGTCGGTGGTGCCCTGCCCGGTCAGGCGCTCGGTGAGGTAGTCGTGGGGGAGCCGTACCGCCCTGGTCGCGCGGACCGACTCCGGCTCGTGCTCGGCCAGCCAGGCCCACTTGGTGACCGTGAACGACGCGCCGGGCACGCTGCCGGTGCGCTCCGCCCAGGCCTTCGGCCCGCCCAGTTCCTCCACCAGCCGGCGGGCCTGCGGCGCCGAGCGCACGTCGTTCCACAGCAGCGCCGGACGCACCGGCTCGCCCCGCTCGTCCAGCGTGACCAGGCCGTGCTGCTGACCGCCGATCGACACCGCGGCCGCCTCGTGCGCCGCGTCACCGCACTGGCTCAGTGCCTCGCACAGCGCGCCCCACCACTGACGGGGATCGCTCTCGCGGCCCGCGCCGGAGGACACGGTGTGCGGTGCCTGGCCGCGCGCCACCACCTGGCCCGTGGACGCGTCGACGACCAGTGCCTTCGTGGACTGGGTGGATGTGTCCACGCCGACGACGAGCGGACCCTCGGCTGCTGACATCGGGCTCTCCCTTTTTCGCGACGTTCGTGACGTTCCGCCACGTTCCGTGATTTCCGCGACTCTGCGGGACAAGGACATCTTGTCTCTTCCCTGAGGTGCGAGTGCATACTAATTTGTAAACGGCCATGACGAAATAGTCGCAACGCAAGCAAGGAGCCGCGGCATGAGCTATCAGCCCACCCCCGAGGACAGGTTCACCTTCGGCCTGTGGACCGTCGGCTGGCAGGGAAGGGACCCGTTCGGCGATGCCACCCGCCGTGCCCTCGACCCGGTCGAGACGGTGCGGCGCCTGGCCGAGCTAGGCGCCCACGGGGTGACCTTCCACGACGACGACCTGATCCCCTTCGGATCCTCCGACACCGAGCGCGAGTCGCACGTCAAGCGGTTCCGCCAGGCCCTCGACGCGACCGGCATGACCGTCCCGATGGCCACCACCAACCTGTTCACCCATCCCGTCTTCAAGGACGGCGCGTTCACCGCGAACGACCGCGACGTGCGCCGCTACGCGCTGCGCAAGACGATCCGCAACATCGACCTGGCGGTCGAGCTGGGCGCGAGGACGTACGTCGCCTGGGGCGGCCGTGAGGGCGCCGAGTCCGGCGCCGCCAAGGATGTAAGGGCCGCCCTCGACCGCATGAAGGAGGCCTTCGACCTCCTCGGCGAGTACGTCATCTCCCAGGGCTACGACCTCCGCTTCGCCATCGAGCCCAAGCCGAACGAGCCGCGCGGCGACATCCTGCTGCCCACCGTCGGCCACGCACTGGCCTTCATCGAGCGCCTGGAGCGCCCGGAGCTGTACGGCGTCAACCCCGAGGCCGGGCACGAGCAGATGGCCGGCCTGAACTTCCCGCACGGCATCGCGCAGGCCCTGTGGGCGGGCAAGCTCTTCCACATCGACCTCAACGGCCAGTCCGGCATCAAGTACGACCAGGACCTGCGCTTCGGCGCCGGCGATCTGCGGGCGGCGTTCTGGCTGGTCGACCTGCTGGAGAGCGCCGGATACGAAGGCCCGCGGCACTTCGACTTCAAGCCGCCGCGGACCGAGGACCTCGACGGGGTGTGGGCGTCGGCCGCGGGCTGCATGCGCAACTACCTCATCCTCAAGGAGCGGGCCGCCGCCTTCCGCGCCGACCCGGAGGTGCAGGAGGCACTGTGCGCCTCACGCCTGGACCAGCTGGCCGAGCCGACCGCGGCCGACGGCCTGCAGGCCCTGCTCGCCGACCGTGCGGCCTTCGAGGACTTCGACGTGGAGGCGGCCGCCGCGCGAGGCATGGCCTTCGAACGCCTCGACCAGCTCGCCATGGACCACCTGCTGGGTGCGCGGGGCTGAACGCGAGAAGGGCCGGGACTGCTCGCGCAGCCGTCCCGGCCCTCCGTCAGCCGGCTTTCCTGACCGACCAGTTCGGGGGCGTCACAGTTCCTCGGGGAGCCGGACGTACGTCACGGTCAGGCTCCGTCTCGGCGCCGAGACGTGCCCCGGCCAGCGCCGTCGCCGGATCAGGGGCCGGCCCGCCCGCGGGCAGCCAGTGCCCGGCCTCGTCGCGATACGGCCACCACCGGCCGTCCCGCCCGAGGCGCAGCTGGACCCCTTCGCCCGGGACGGTCCACCGGTTGCCGCTGCTGCGGAACGGCGGCCGCTCGTCCGCCTCCCAGGCCGCGTCGAGCGCCGCACGCGCGCGTGCCAGTGCCACGCCCTCCACCTGCCACTCCTCGTCGCACACGGCCAGGGCCGCCACACCCCCCGCACGCCAGGCGCGGACGGCCGCCGCCAGCCCCTCGCGGCCGCGGCCCGACCCCTCGGCGAGCCGCTCGACGACGGCGTCCGAGGGCGCCCCGCACGCAAGTCGCACGGCATCCTGGGCGGCCGTGGCGCAAGTGCCGTCCCACACACCCGAGCGGAGGACCTCCCCAAGGAGCCGGTACGCCTCCACCGAGGTGCGGCCCGCCAGGTGCTCCACGGCCCCGGGATCGATGCCGGGCGCCTGTGCCGTCTCGGCGGTGAGGGACGGGGGCATGCCCGGCGCCTGCGGGAGCCCTGGCAACTCGGGCAGCGCAGGCAGGATGTCCCCGGCCGCCCATGCCTCCGCCGCGTCCACGCCGCCGACGGCGGACGGGGAGGACTCCGACCCGGGTGCCGTACCGCGCACATGCAGTTCCGCGAGGAACGCGTCCTTCTCGCGCCCACGCAGCAGCAGAAGCAGAAACGGATCCTCATCCAGCAGCCGTGCCACCTGGTGGCACAGAGCGGCGGTGTGCCCGCAGTGGTCCCACGTTCCGCAGGCGCACTCGGGCTCCAGATCGCCCAGGCCCGGCAGCAGCTCGATCCCGCCGACCTCGGCGTCCTGGACCAGATGCGGTGGCAGCTCCCCGTCGAGGAGCGCGGCCATGTGCCCGGCCTGCTCCACGGTCACGTCCAGGAACCGCCGCCACTCCTCCTCCGACAGCTCCGGCACGAGGACATCGGCCCGGTGTGCCGCGCCTGCGGGTTCGCGTACGACGGCGGTGACCCGCCCCGGCCGCACCGTCACCGCGCCCACTGCGCCCGCTCGCGCAAGCCTGCGGCCCGTCCTGACCGCAGCCCCGTCCAGGGCCGCTTCCTCCAGGGCCCGCAGCCAGGCGCGGCCCCACCAGCTGCGTGCGAAACCACGCCCGCGCACGGGCGGCAGTGCGGCGAGCGTGCGCCCCGCTTCACGCCCGTCCTCGTCGTCGTAACGGCTCATCGTGCCTCCCCGCGCAGTTCCACCAGCGTGGCCAGTTCCGCGTCCGTCAGTTCCGTCAGCGCGGTCTCGCCGGTCCCGAGCACCGCGTCCGCCAACTCCTGCTTGCGGTCCAGCAGGTCCGCGATGCGGTCCTCCAGGGTTCCCTCGGCGACGATCCGGTGCACCTGGACCGGGCGGGTCTGCCCGATGCGGTACGCGCGGTCGGTGGCCTGCGCCTCGACCGCCGGATTCCACCAGCGGTCGTAGTGCACGACATGCTCGGCCCGGGTGAGGTTCAGGCCCGTCGCGGCAGCCTTCAAGGACAGCAGGAACATCGGTGCCTCGCCGCCCTGGAAACGCCGCACCAACTCCTCGCGGACGCCGACCGGGGTCCCGCCGTGCAGGAGCAGCGAGGGCACCCCACGGGCCGTCAGATGCCGTTCGAGCAGCCGGGCCATGCGCACGTACTGGGTGAAGACGAGTGCACCCGAACCCTCCGCGAGGATGGTGCCGAGAAGTTCGTCGAGCAGTTCCAGCTTCCCCGAGCGGCCGGCGAGCCGCGGCTCGTCCTCCTTGAGGAACTGCGCCGGATGATTGCAGATCTGCTTCAGGCCGGTCAGCAACCCCACGATCAGGCCCCGCCGGGCCATGGCGTCGGCTGTGGCGATCCGGTCCAGCGTCTCGCGGACCAACGCCTCGTACAGGCCCGCCTGTTCGGGCGTGAGGGCCACCGGGTGATCACTCTCGGTCTTCGGCGGCAGCTCGGGCGCGATGCCCGGGTCCGACTTGCGCCGCCGCAGCAGGAACGGCCGGACGAGCCGCGCGAGGCGCTGGGCGGCGGCGGGATCGAGGCCGCCGCCCTCGGCCGGTTGCCCGTAGCGCGCGCGGAAGGCGGTGAGGCGGCCGAGCAGTCCGGGAGTCGTCCAGTCGAGGATGGCCCACAGTTCGGTGAGGTTGTTCTCCACCGGGGTGCCGGTGAGCGCCACGCGCGCGCGTGCCCCGAGGGAACGCAGCGCCCGCGCGGTCGCCGAGTAAGGGTTCTTCACGTGCTGCGCCTCGTCGGCCACGACCATGCCCCAGGGCAGAGCGGCCAGCCGCTCGGCGTCCAGGCGCATGGTGCCGTACGTCGTCAGGACGAACTCCCCCTCCGCGACGGACCCGAGGGCGCGCTCGGGTCCGTGGAACCTGCGCACCGGCACCCCGGGAGCGAACCGCTCGATCTCGCGCTGCCAGTTGCCGAGCAGGGAGGCAGGGCAGACGACGAGCGTGGGACCGGCGGCCGAGGGGTCCGTCCGCCGGTGCAGATGCAGCGCGATGAGCGTGACCGTCTTGCCGAGACCCATGTCGTCGGCCAGGCAGCCCCCCAGGCCGAGGGAGGTCATGCGGGCCAGCCAGCCGAGACCGCGGAGCTGATAGTCGCGCAGGGTTGCGGCCAGTCCAGGGGGCTGCTCGACGGTGCGGGCCGTCCCGGTGTCCATGAGCTGCTTCCTGAGCCCTTCGAGCCACCCCGAGGACCGCACGTCGATCTGCCGGCCGTCGACCTCCGCGGAGCCGGTCAGCGCGGCGGACAGCGCCTCGACGGGGGAGAGGGCGCGGCTGCGGCGGGTACGGGCGCGCTGCGCCTGCCAGGGGTCCACCAGCGCCCAGCCGTCGTGCAGCCGCACCAGGGGACGCTTGGCCTCCGCGAGCCGGTCCAGCTCCTGCCGTGACAACTCCCGGCCGCCCACCGCGTACCCCCAGCTGAACGTCAGCGTGGCGTCCGACGCGAGCAACGACGAGGGCGCCGAGGCGTCCCGGAGCGCGGCGGCGCCGTCGTCCGGCGGCCCGATGGTCGCGTGCGTCGTGAGGTCGCGTGACAGTTCCTCCGGCCAGTGCACGTCGACTCCCGCCGCGCCCAGGGCCCGCGTGCCCTCACCGAGCAGTTCGGCGATCTCGTCGTCGGCGAGGGCCACGGCGTCGGGTACGGCGGCGGAGAGCAGCGGCGTCAACGGCGGCCACGCGTCGGCGGCGCGGCGCAGCGCCAGCAACGCGTCCGCACGCGCGCGTGGACCGACCGCCTCCTGCACGGCTCCCGCCCCGGTCCACAGGGCAGCGGCGTCGATCACGTCCGCCGCCCCGGTCACGCCGTGCACCTGCAGCACCGCACGGAACCTGACCGGAGCGTCGTCCCGCTCAACGGCGTCCTGGAGCCCGGAGACCTCCATGCGCAACGACAGCCGCACGCCCGCGTCATGGCCGGCGGCGATCTCGTCGGCCCAGGCCCGCAGGGCGGGCAACCGCTGCCGCTCAACAGCCGCGTACGCGGGGCCACCGGTCACCGCCGGGGCGGCGGGGGTGCGCGGGAGTACGTCGGCGACCGCGTCCAGGAAGGCGCGCAGCAGCCGCTCAGGGTCCGGGAGCCGGGGCGGCCCCTCGGCCGGGAGGGGTACCGCGTGGGCCTCCGGGGGCATGGCGGCGGCGACTTCGCGGACCAGCCCCGCGTCCCGGGCGGAGAGCGGGCCCACCCGCCAGGCGTCGTGATCACCCGGGGAGAGACCCGGCAGAAGGAGGCCACGCGCCAGGAAGGACAGGGCCAGTTGGCAGGCGGCGCCCCAGAAACAGGCCGAGCGATGGCCTTGCTGCAAGGCACGCGCGCGGGTGAGCAACGGAAGGGCATCGCGGACGGGCAGCAGCAGCGCGGGCGTACGGACCGGCACGACGCCCTCGCCCGCCATGGGCATCACGATGTCCAGCTCGGCGGGGGAGCCGTCGGTCACAACGGGAGGTGCCTCGCCGTCCCGGCGCCAGAAGGCGATACTGCCCGTGCGAGCGGGGTCGGACGGCAGGAACGCCGCGCAGCAGTGGGCCAGTTCGGAGAGTTCGGAAGGCGGTGCCGTGGGGATGGTCTGCACAGCTCTGCCGCACTCCTCAAATTTGACTACTGGGGTCGGAGTCGCCGAGGATACAGCACGGGGAGCGCCGCCCCGGCATACTGGCGTCGTGATCCGGGCCACTTCACAATCTGTTCGAGAGGTGGCCGTGGGGCGGGGGCGCCCTCGGCCACCAGGGACCGGCCTCAGGGTTGTCTCAGGGTCGAGTTCCGGAACCGCGGCGAGCGGGTGGCCGTTTTCAGAGCAGAGAGCGGCAGTGGCCGCGAAGGAGGCGACGCTCATGTCCATCAACGCGAAGATCGCCGTCGGGGGTGCGGCGGTCGGGCTGCTCCTGCTGATCTGGCTGCCCTGGTGGGTGGCGTTCCTGATCGTGGTCGGGGTCCCGGTGGCCGCGTATCTGGCGCTGGACCCCTCGCAGCGGCGCAGGCTCCGCAGGGTCACCCGCAAGGAACTCGGCCGCTGACGCGACGGCGGACGCCCCGGCGAGATCCGCCGGGGCGGCTGCTGGGACGGACCGGCCTCGGTCTCGGGGCCGAGGGGGGAAGCTCTTGTCCCCCGGAGCCTGCGTGCGTGCCCTGGGGCTCGCGCGCCCGTCCTCGGGGGTGTGCTGCCTGTTCTGGGCGCTGTGCGCCTGCCCTCGAGGGCGTGCCCGGGCCCGCGGTACGGCTCGGCCCTTCCGGGGCCGCGTCCGGCTCGGAGGCGGCCCTCATGGATCTCAGAGGGGACGTACGGCCATCTTGTCGAGGGCCTCCAGCAGACTGGGCAGTTCGGGCCCCCGGCCCACCGGCAGGACCTCGCCGGGCTCGTCGTCGAGCAGGACGAAGGCGATGTCGTCGGTGCGGGCGATGATCGACCACCCTGGGCCGTCGGCGCGCAACGTGCGGGCATCACCCGGGGCGAACGACGAGCGCACCCGGCCGAGCGGCGGCGGCGAGTCGACATAGGCGCGCGCCTCTGCGAGCACCCGCCTGACTCCCTGGTGGCCGCTCTGCGGCACGCCCTTCGCGCCCGCGGACGACGGCTCCTCGGCGTTCTCCCGGCCCTTGGGCTCTTCCTGACCCTTCGGCTCCTCATGCCCGGCCGGCGTGGAGAATTCCGCGTCGTTGATCTGCTCCCGCCACGTCGCCCACTGCAGCGCTATCTCGTCGGCGCCCAGGCGGCGCTGGGCCGGCCCCCAGGAACTGGTGTCCGGCGGGCGCAGCGCGGGCCGGTCCGCCACGTCCGGAGCGGGGTCGTGCGGGGCGGGGACACCCGGAGCGGCGACGGCGACTGCCAGAGGCCAGCCCGGCAGGGCGGTGACGACCGCGCGTTCGTCCGGAGAGAGTTCGTACTCCATGCCGCAGTCCCAGGACGCGATCGCCACGGCGACCAGCGAGACGTCGTCGATGACGACCGTCCAGCGGGCGCCCTCGCCGTCCTGCCCCAGCACCAGGCCGTACCCGTCGGCGAGGGGCGCGAGTCCGAGCGCCGCGCACGCCTCCGGATAGTCGTCGCCCAGAACGCTCGGAAACTGCGCAGGTGTCAGCAGCACCGCCGTCAGAACGTACAGCGCGTCGTCCGCGGCGGCGACGGCCTCATCGGCGGTCCCGGCCATCCCTGCCTCCAGTGGTTCGTCCATCGGCGCGCACCCTAGTGCGAGCGGAAGCCGCTTGTCACGACTCCTCACACCACGCGGAGCTGCAGGTTTCCACCTGGACGTGGGCGAAACGACCACGGCGGACGAGGGCCTTTCTCAGTCCGTGGGCAGCCCGAGGAGATCACGGGCCACCGTCGCCGGCGACTCGTCGCGCTCCCGGGCCAACGCGACGACCGCCCGGCAGGCGAGTTCACTCACCCCGAACGACAGTGCCTCCGGCGACACCCAGGCCGCCGCCTCCTCGACACGGTCCTGATCGTCCTCCGCCCGGGCGACGACATAGTGCGCGGCCGCTTCGAACAAATTGTGTGTACGTCTCTCCCGGGTACTGGCCGGCTGCGCCTGCGCGGAGTCGCGGAGCCTGGCGGCGTACCTTCGTATCTGGCCGAACACGCGGACCACCTTCCCCCCGAACGGGGTCGTCGTCGATCGTTTCATCTGCTTTCCCTCAACGTAGAGTTGTACCTCCTGCGGCAGAAGGGGGACGACGCGGTGAAGCGCTTCGAGCGGCTGCGGCAGATCCGGCGGCTGGACCCGGTCGCGGACGCCCTGGAGATCTACCGGCTCAGTGCGACGTTCGAGTTCCCGTGGGACTACACCCGTGCACTCGAACTGGCCCTGTACCGCACATACGCGGTGCCGAGCATCGGGCGGCTGCTCGCGCAGACCGCAGAGCTGACCGAGAACAGCCAGAAGCGGTACGACGACACCGCGCTGCTCCTCGACGCCATCGTGGAGTACGGCTTCGCCGCCGAGGAGGGCCGTGCCGCGGTCCGCCGCATCAACCGGATACACCGCAGCTACGACATCAGCGACGACGACATGCGGTACGTGCTGAGCACCTTCGTCGTGGTGCCCAGGCGCTGGATCGACACCTATGGCTGGCGGCGGCTGTCCCGGCACGAGGTCGTCGCCGCCACCGAGTACTACCGCACCCTCGGCCGGCACATGGGCATCCCCGGCGTTCCCCAGACCTACGAGGAGTTCGAGACCCTCCTCGACGCCTACGAACGGGAACACTTCGGCTGGGACGAGCAGGCCCGGCGGGTCTCCGACGCCACGCTCGACCTGATGGCGTCCTGGTATCCGCGCCCTCTGGCGCCGCTGCTGCGCACGGCGACGCTCGCGCTGCTCGACGAGCCGCTGCTGCGCGCGTTCCGTTACGCCCCGCCCGGGCCGGCCACCTCCGCGTTGGTGCGGCGGGCCGTACACGCGCGTGGCCGGCTCGTCCGGCTGCTGCTGCCGCCGCGCCGCTCCCCGCACTTCGCGCGCCAGAACCGGGAGATCAGGAGTTACCCGGGCGGCTACCGCGTCGCCGAACTGGGCACCCACCCGGTCCCCGGGTTGTGTGGTTGCCCGGTGCGGCACCCGGACATCTCAGCGGGCGGCGTCGTCGAGTGACGCCAGGGTGTCGCGCAGCCAGGCCAGTTCCGCCCGGCTCGTGGCACGCGCGATGGTGAGGACACCGCGCCGGAACGGGTCGTCCAGCTCCTCGGCGGCCAGTGGCCGGTCGCCGTTGTAGAAGAAACTCGCCGGCTCCTCCAGGAAGGCCAGCCGGCGGCGCAGTACGGCGGCCTGGGCGGCGGGGTCCTCCAGATGCCGCAGGAACGCGAGCAGAGTGAACCAGTGGTTCTCGTCGGTGATCTCGCGCTGCGCGGGCTCGGCCAGGCGGCGTTTCAGCTCGCGGCCGCCCTCCTCGGTCAGCCGCAGTACGTGGCGTGGCGCCGCCGCGGCGCCGGGCTCGGTGGCCCGGACCAGCAGGCCCGCCTTCTCCAGCCGCTTGATCGCCGGGTAGAGCGTGCTCTCGGCGACGGGCCGCACATGGCCGGTCAGGGCCGCGATGTGCCGGCGCAGGACGTATCCGTGCAGGGGGGCGGCGTAGAGGAAGCCGAGGATGGCGAGTTCGAGCACGGCCGCATTCTCGCGCACAGACGTAATACATCGCCACCCGGATACTTCCTTGAAGTTATACATCGGAGACGAGGTATAGTGCGGCGCGTCGGAGGACGTGAGGGAGGGGCATCGTGAAGCAGGCCGTGTTCGACCACGAAGGAAGCCGGATTCGCTGGACCGAGGTGCGAGGGGCGGAGCCCGCGCGCGTGTACTTGCACGGACTGGGCTCGATGTCCGCCGTTTACCACGCCCACATCGCGGCCCGGCCCGAGCTCGCGGGCCGACGCAGCCTGTTCCTGGATCTGCCGGGACACGGCCTCAGCGACCGGCCGAGCACGTTCGGGTACACGCTGGAGGAGCATGCCGACGCGGTGGCGGCCGCGCTGGACGAAGCCGGTGTCCGCGGTGCCGAGTTGATCGCCCACAGCATGGGCGGCGCCGTGGCCGTCGTGCTCGCCCACCGGCGGCCCGACCTCGCCTCCCGGCTCGTCCTCACGGAGGCCAACCTGGACGCATTTCCGCCGCCCACAGCCGGAAGCAGCGGAATCGCCGCCTATGAAGAGGACGAATTCGTCGAAAGGCAGCACGCGCGCGTGCTGGAGGCCGTCGGCCCGCTGTGGGCGGCCACCATGCGGCTGGCCGACCCGCGTGCCCTGCACCGCAGCGCCGTCGGCCTGCGCCGGGGCTCGGACCCGGTGATGCGCACGATCCTCGAGGAGCTGCCCGTCGAGCGGGTCTACCTGCAGGGCGAGCACAGCGGCGAACTGCCGGGCCAGGACGGGCTGGAGGCCGCGGGGGTGCGCGTGGTGACCGTGCCCGGCGCGGGGCACAACATCATGTTCGACAACCCCGACGCCTTCGCGGCGGCCGTCGCCGGAACGGACTGACCCGACCGGCCTTCGGTGCTCCGACGGTCAGCCCGCGCGCACCGCGAGCGCGAGGAAGCGGGCGTCCTCGTCGACGTACGAGGTCATGTTCCATCCCGAACGGGCCAGCAGCGGGCGGAGGTTGTCCTCGGCTCGCAGGTCGTCGGAGGTGATCTGCCGCCCCTGCCGTGCCGCCAGGGCCGCGCGCCCGATGGGATGGAACAGCGCGAGACGTCCGCCGGTCCGCACCACGCGGGCCAGCTCCCGCAGGTTGTCCTCCGGGTGGGGCAGATGCGCGATCAGACCGGCCGCGAACACGGTGTCCAGGGACCCGGACCGCAGCGGCAGCGCGGCAACGTCCGCGAGCAGCAGCCGCCCGTCCCGGTCCCGGCCCGCCCGTACGGCGGCGCCGAGCATCGCGGGGGTCAGGTCGGCACCCAGCACCACCCCGGACGGCCCCACGGCGGCCCGCAGCGTGGGCAGGGCGCGCCCCGTACCGCAGCCCGCGTCCAGCACGCGGTCGCCCGGCCGCAGCCCGAGATCGCCGACGGCGGCCGTGTAAGCGGGCCCGTCGTCGGGGAACTTGCGGTCCCAGTCGGCCGCACGGGCGGTGAAGAAATCCTGGACATGTGTGTGGTCGTCGCTCACGTTCCGCATGATTCCTCACCGTTCAGAGGGACAAGTAGGCGCACATGTTCGGGCTGGACCCGATCGTTCCGTCGCATCTGTGTGTCATATTCCAACATCTTTCGAAATGCGCCCCCTTTGTGCGCCCGTGCCCCCTAGCGTCCCGTGGCCATGGGACACCTGGACCACGCCGCCTTCGGCTGGCTGACCCCCGTACTGTCGTACGTCATGGCCTGCACGGGCGCCGCGCTCGGACTGCGCTGCACCGTCCGCGCGCTCGCCACCACCGGCCGCTCACGCCGCAACTGGCTCGTCACCGCGGCCTCCGCCATCGGGACCGGCATCTGGACCATGCACTTCGTGGCCATGCTCGGCTTCCGCGTCAGCGGCACCGACATCCGCTACGACGTGCCGCTGACCATCCTCAGCCTCCTCGTCGCCATGGTCGTCGTCTGCGCCGGTGTCTTCGCCGTCGGCCACAGCCGCGACCGCAACCGGGCGCTTCTCCTCGGCGGTCTCACCACCGGGCTCGGCGTCGCCAGCATGCACTACCTGGGCATGGCGGCGGTCCGGCTGCACGGCGACATCAGATACGACCCCGTTCTTGTCGGAGTGTCGGTGCTGATCGCCGTCGTGGCGGCCACCGCCGCCCTGTGGGCCGGCCTCAACATCAAGTCCCCCCTCGCGGTCACCGTCGCCTCCCTCGTCATGGGAGCGGCCGTCAGCAGCATGCACTACACCGGGATGTTCGCGGTGAGCGTGCGTGTGGACCCCTCCGGCGAAACCCTGCCCGGGGCCACGGCGATGCAGTTCATCTTCCCCCTCGCCGTCGGCCTCGGGTCCTACCTGTTCATCACCTCGGCCTTCGTCGCCCTCTCACCCACGCCCGACGAGCGGGAGGCGTCCGCCTCCGCCCAGCGGCCCGTCGAGAGCATCGCCCGCTAGCGGGAGCCCGCCCCGAGCGTCCCGACCCACGTCCCGAGCGAGGAGGCCATGCGCCCACCCCGTACCAGCCCGAAAGCCGGCGCCCCGGCGCACCCGCCACGAGGCCGCCGCGCGCACGCCGGACCGCCCGCCGACGAGGGCACCGACCACCCGCTCGGCACACCACCGGCCACGGCACGCGCGCGTGGAAGCCGCCGGCACCTGCGCCCCCGCACCGTGCGGGCCAAGGTGGTCAGCCTGCTCATGGTGCCCGTGGTCTCCCTGCTCGCCCTGTGGGCGTACGCCACCGTCACCACCGCCCAGGACGTGGCCCGGCTGCGGCAGTCCCAGCAGGTCGACGCCGAACTGCGTACCCCGGTGGCCACGGCAGTCGCCGCCCTCCAGGCCGAGCGCACAGCGGCCGTGCGCTACGCCACCGCGCCGGGCGCCGCCGACGACAGCGACCTTCGAAGCCTGGCCGCCCGCACCGACCGGGCCGTGGCCCAGCTGCGGCTCGGCCGCGACAACACCGTCGCCGACAGCCAGGAGTTGCCCGCCGGAGTCTCCGGACGCCTCGGCGCCTTCGTCGCGGGCGCGGAGCACCTGCGCGCACTGCGTACGGCCGTACTCGATCACCGGACCGGCTGGGAGACGGTGTACGCGCAGTACACGAAGACCATCGGCTCGGCCTTCGCCGCTGACGGCGCCCTCACCGGCATCCAGCAGGCGGACGTCGGGTCTGACGCGCGCGTACTGCTCGAATTCAGCCGGGCTGCCGAGGCACTGGCCCAGGAGGACACCGTCCTCGCCGGCGCACGGACCGCCGGGCAGCTGCAGGGTGCGCGGCTGCGGCTGTTCAGTACCGCCACCGGCGCGCGCCGTACTCTCACCGAGACGGCCGTCGCCGATCTGCCCGCCGCCCAGCGCGCCGCCTGGCAGGACCTGGCCGACAGCGACTCCTACACCGCTCTCGGGGCAGCCGAGGACAAGATCCTCGCCGCCGGACCGGGCGCCAGGCCGGCCGACGCGGCGCCGCAGGCCACCTGGAGCGCCGCCCACGCGCGCGTGCGGGACGGCATGCGGGACATCGCGACGGACACCGGCCGGGCCGTCGCCGGCCGTGCCGATCCGGTCACACGCGGCCTGATCAGCCCCGCGGGCGCCGCCGTGCTGCTGGGCCTGGCCGCCGTGGCCGCCTCGCTCGTCATCTCCGTCCGCATCGGACGCGCGCTCGTGGTCGAACTCGTGAGCCTGCGCAACGACGCCCTGGAGATCGCCCGCCGTAAACTCCCCGAAGCGATGCGCAGACTGCGCGCGGGCGAGGAGATCGACATCCACGGGGAGGCGCCCGCCGGACCGCCCGCCGAGGACGAGACCGGGCAGGTCTCGGAGGCCCTCACCACCGTCCACCGTGCCGCCCTGCGCGCCGCCGTGGAACGCGCCGAACTCGCCAGCGGCATCTCCGGCGTCTTCGTCAACCTCGCCCGGCGCAGCCAGGTACTGGTCCACCGCCAACTCAGGCTCCTGGACAGCATGGAGCGCCGCTCGGACGACCCCGACGAACTGAGCGACCTGTTCCGCCTGGACCACCTCACCACGCGCATGCGACGGCACGCCGAGAGCCTGATCATCCTCTCCGGCGCCGCACCCGGCCGGGCCTGGCGCATGCCCGTCTCCCTGACCAATGTCGTACGGGCCGCCGTGTCGGAGGTCGAGGACTACGCGCGCGTGGAGGTACGCCAGCTCCCCGCGGCCCATGTCATCGGCGCCGCCGTAGCCGACCTCACCCACCTGCTCGCCGAACTCGTGGAGAACGCCGCGCAGTTCTCGCCGCCCCACACACGCGTGCGCGTCACCGGCGAACCCGTGGGCAACGGTTACGCCCTGGAGATCGAGGACCGGGGACTCGGCATGGGCGACGAGACCCTCGCGGAGGCCAATCGCCGTATCGAACAGTCCGAGTCCCTCGACCTGTTCGACAGCGACCGGCTCGGGCTCTTCGTGGTCAGCCGGCTCGCCTCCCGGCACGACGTCAAGGTGCATCTGCGGCCCTCCCCGTACGGCGGCACCACAGCCGTCGTGCTGCTGCCCACCGCCCTGCTGCACAGCGGTGTCGAGGAGCGCGCCTCCCACCCGAATGAGCAGGTCCGCCCCGAGCAGGAACACGAGTACGCGCGCGTACGCGGCGCGGCGCCGCCGCAGGAGGCCGTCGCCGCACGGTGGGACCGGCCCGCCCTCGCGGCCCCCGCTCCCGGACCCCACGGCTCCGCCGACGAGCCGGGCCCGCACGGAACCGTCGACGACACCCCGCCCCCCGGAGTCACCGCCTTGAGGCTGCACCGACCGTCCGACGACTCCCAGACCGACGACGACCTCCCCCGCCGGGTGCGCCAGGCGAGCCTTGCCCCGCAACTGCGGCAGCGCCCCGAAGCACAGGCGCCGGACAGCGCAGGGCACGGCGACGAACGGCGCACCCCCGAGCTGGTACGGGACCGCATGGCGGCCTACCGCGACGGCTGGACTCGCGGCGGCGGCAGAAAGCCCGGCCGCGGCGCCGCCCCGCAACCCCCAACGGGCAGTGACAGCAGTGAAGGAGACCCGGCATGATCCAGGACCCGAACACGAGGGCGGGCCAGCGCTCCGGCGAACTGGACTGGTTGCTCGACGACCTGGTAATGCGCGTGAGCGAGGTACGGCACGCCGTCGTGCTCTCCAACGACGGGCTGGCCGTCGGCGCCTCCAGCGACCTCGCGCGTGAGGACGCCGAACATCTCGCCGCCGTCGCCTCCGGCTTCAACAGCCTCGCCAAGGGGGCGGGGCGGCACTTCGGAGCGGGCGGCGTGCGCCAGACCATGGTCGAGATGGACGACGCGTTCCTCTTCGTGGCCGCCGCCGGCGACGGTTCCTGCCTCGCCGTCCTCACCGCCGTCACCGCCGACATCGGACTGGTCGCCTACGAGATGGCGCGCCTGGTCAAGCGGGTCGGCGAGCACCTGTACACACCGCCGCGAGTCGCAGCGCAGCCGCCCGCAGCCGGATGACCCCGAAAAGGCGGCATCGATGACCGAGAACCGGACCGGCGGCCCGCGGGAGCCCGGCATCCAGTGGTACGACGGCGAGGCCGGACCCCTGGTCCGCCCGTATGCGATGACGGGCGGACGCACCCAGCCGGGACCCACCGGGGTGCGCTTCGACCTGATCGCCCTCGTCACCCTCGACCCCGCGGCACCGGCACTCGGCGACGCCGCGCTCGGCCCGGAGCACCGGACCCTGATCGAGCTGTGCCGTACGGAGACGCAGTCCGTCGCCGAGCTGGCGGCGGACGCGGACCTCCCCGTCGGCGTCGTCAGGGTGCTCCTCGGTGACCTCCTGGAACTCGGCTGCGTGGTCGTCAGCCGCCCCGTGCCCCCGGCGCACCTGCCCGACGAACGGATTCTGCGCGAGGTCATCGAGGGACTGCGAGCGCTGTAGATGAACGTTCCCAGCCCGCCGTACGCCGTGCCGCCCCCCGAACCCAACCTGTCGCGGACCGATCCGCACGCGTTGCGCCCCCGACCGGGCGCGAGCCGGTCACATCAGGTGCGTTTCGGTCCAACCGCCCGTCCGCGCGGCCGCGTCGTCATGATGCTGACTTCACCGCCGGAACAGGCGGACGCCGACCGAAGCCGGTCCTCCAGAGAGAAGTGATCATGGTCACCGAGCACTCCGACGCCGTCGGCGACACCTCCGCCCTGGCGCTGAAAATACTGGTCGCCGGCGGGTTCGGCGTCGGCAAGACGACCCTGGTCGGGGCCGTGAGCGAGATCCGGCCGCTGCGCACCGAGGAACTTCTCAGTGAGGCCGGCCAGTCGGTGGACGACACCGACGGCGTGGACCAGAAGGTCACCACCACGGTCGCCATGGACTTCGGACGCATCACCATCCGCTCCGGACTGTCGCTGTACCTCTTCGGCACACCGGGGCAGGACCGCTTCTGGTTCCTCTGGGACGAGTTGTCCCAGGGAGCCCTCGGCGCCGTCGTCCTCGCGGACACCCGGCGCCTGGAGGACTGCTTCCCCGCGGTCGACTACTTCGAGCACCGGCACATCCCGTTCGTGGTCGCCGTCAACTGCTTCGCGGGCGCCCGCGGCTACGGCGCCCAGGACGTCTCGCGGGCCCTCGACCTCGATCACGGCACACCCGTGGTGCTGTGCGACGCGCGGGAGCGGGACTCCGGCAAGGAAGTCCTGATCCGGCTCGTCGAGTACGCGGGGCGGATGCACACCGCCCGACTCCTGAACTCGGTGGGCTGAGCCCGCCGTTCAGGCCGCCACATCCTTCACAGCGACCACCTGGTCGATGGGGACCCGGACCAGCAGTTCACCCGGAACGCCGTTGCGGGCGCCGTACTCCTCGGCGCGGTCCTCGCCCATGTACCGCGCGGCGATCCGGGCGGCCCAGTGACGGACCTGGTCCAGGTCCTCCGACAGCCTGGCGCGGCCGTTCAGCACCACGAAGTGGAACGGCGGCCGATCGTCGTCCACACAAAGGGCGATGCGTCCGTCACGGGCGAGATTGCGCCCCTTCACGGTGTCTTTACCGGTATTGAAGACCAGTTCGTCGCCGTCCAGCAGGAACCAGATCGGGGCGAGATGAGGGCTCCCATCGGCGCGAACGGTGGACAGCTTGCCGGTCCGGGTGCCGTCGGAGACGAACGCCCGCCATTCGTCGTCGGTCATCTTCTGTGCCATGCGCCCATCCTGCTTGCCCGGGCGCCGGTCGTGGGGAAGGCTGGCGGGGAGTTCCTCCGGCCAGGGGGAGACATCACACGGGGAGAGGGAAATGGGGCAGAACCAGGGACTCGGCTGGCTCCTGGACGATCTGACCGAGCGGGTGGACCACGTGCGACACGCGCTGGTCCTGTCCAACGACGGACTGGTCACGGGGGCCAGTACCGGCCTACGCCGCGAGGGCGCCGAGCATCTGGCAGCCGTGGCGTCCGGGCTGCACAGCCTGGCCAAGGGATCCGGACGCCACTTCGGCGCGGGCCGGGTACGCCAGACCATGATCGAGTACGACGACGCCGTGCTGTTCGTGACCGCGGCCGGCACCGGCAGTTGCCTGTGCGTGCTCAGCGGTGCGGAGGCCGACATCGGCCAGATCGCCTACGAGATGACCCTGCTGGTCAATCGCGTCGGCGAACACCTCGGCGTCGATGCCAGGCAACCGGAGCGAACCCCTACCGCAGACGCCTGACCTGCGATTTTCTCCTTCGTGGCGGAGTTATCCACAGGCTCGGCACGTCACGCGCCGGATTGGCTACGGTGAGTGCACGGCGAACGCACAAGGCGTGAGCCACCGACTCCACGGGGGAGTACGACCATGTCGGCAAGCACCTTGAGCCCGCCCCGGCCCGTCACCTGCAGTCCGAGCCATTCCGCTCGCGAACTGGGCCTCAAGCGCGGCGAGTTCGACCTCGCCGTGCACCTCGGCCTCATCCGCACCGTGCCCGACGAGGGCTGGGGCGGAGGCCGGAGGGTGGAGCGCGCGGAGATCGACCGCCTTCGCACGCAGGAGGGCCGCCTGGAGACCGTGCGACACCGCGTGCGGGTGGTGGGTACCACCGAGGGCGCCGCGCTCATGGAGATTCCGGCGGGACGGTTCATCCGCCTCGCCCGGCTGGGTCTGCTCGTGCCGGCGAAGTGGTATCTGAACCGCTATCGGGCCGTCGTCTGGCTGTATCTCGCGGACGACCTGCGGAACTTCACCTCGGACACCAAGAACGCACCCCTGTTGAAGGGGCGTACACCCGAAAACCTGCGCGGTCAGCTGACAGCCGGGGTGGACCTGCGCGCCCGCAACTGGCGGGGTCGCCACCTCGGGTTCCTGCTGCGGCAGGCCGACGATCCGTGGGCCCGTGCCGGAGCCGTGGCGGCCTTCCTCTCGCCCGTCGAGATCGCCGACGCCGTCAAGGATCCGTACGAGCGCTCCTACCTGAACCGGTTCCGGCCGGCGCCACCCGGTCAGGGCACTCCGGGGTCCCCTGCCGCACACCTGGCCGAGCGGATCGCGTTCGCGCAGGACGCGGACGAGATCGAATGGCTGCGCAGCGAGCTGGTCCACGTGCTGGAGGAGGCCCGCGCCTTCTGCAAGGCCCCGCGTCCGGCCGCCCGCCGTGCAGCACCGACCCTGCGAGTGGCCGCACAGCCGATTCCGCCGATGGCCCGCACGGTCACGCGAATCGCCGAGCCGACGGTACGGGCATCGCCGGAGGCCGGCGAAGAGCCCGAGCCGCGGGCCGGGTCGGTGGCTGGAGTGTCCGAGCCGGGGAGTGGGCTGGCGGCTGGGGTGTTCGGGCCGGGCGGGGGGCCGCGGCTTGGGCCGCCGGAGTCGCACCGTGGGACGCTGCTTGGACCGCCCGGGCTCACCGATGAGCCGGTGAACCGAGCGTCCGAGCGGCAGTGCGCGCCGGTGGTGCGGTCGGTCTCGTCGTCATCAGTGCGCCGCGGTCACCGTCGGGCCGAGCAGGCCTCGGCACAGTCGCATCGCGGACTGCGTGCCTGGCTGCGGCGGAGAAGCTCCCGGCCTGTGCGCGTCTGAGCTCCCCGGCCCCGGCTCCCGGCCGTCAGGGCACTACAGGGTCCTGAACAGGCCCTCCTGCACCACGGACACGATCAGTTGCCCTGAGAGGTTGTAGATGCGACCCCGGGCAAGACCTCGCCCACCCACCGCGATCGGCGACTCCTGGTCGTACAGGAACCACTCGTCCGCGCGGAACGGCCGGTGGAACCACATCGCGTGGTCCAGCGAGGCCATGTCGAAGTTCCGCGTGTCCCAGAGGGGTTCGACCGGGATACGGACCGCGTCCAAGAGGGTCATGTCACTGGCGTACGTCAGCGCGCACGTGTGGACGAGAGGGTCGTCACCGAGCGGCCCGACCGCGCGCATCCACACGGCGCTGCGCGGCTCGGCCCCCTCGATCTCCTCGGTGCTCCAACGCAGCCGGTCGACGTAGCGGATGTCGAAGGGCTGGCGGCGTGCCATCCGTTCCCACTGCTCCGGCAGCGCCCCCAGATGCTTGCGGATCTCCTCGGAGACCGTCGGCAGGGACTCGGGGTCCGGCACCTCGCGGGCCGGCGGCAGCTGGTGCTCGAACGGTCCTTCCTCGGGCTTGTGAAAGGAGGCGGTCAGATTGAAGATCGTGCGGCCCTGCTGCACGGCCGTGACCCGGCGCGTCGTGAACGACCGGCCGTCACGGACCCGCTCCACCTGGTACACGATCGGCACCCCGGGACGGCCCGGGCGCAGGAAGTACGCGTGCAGAGAGTGCACCGGACGGTCTCCGTCCGTGGTGCGGCCGGCCGCGACCAGCGCCTGGCCCGCCACCTGGCCGCCGAACACCCGCTGCAGCGACTCCTGCGGGCTGCGGCCACGGAAGATGTTGACCTCGATCTGCTCCAGGTCGAGCAGGTCGACCAGTCTCTCGGCCGGGTTCGTCATCGGTGGGATTCTCCTTGGCTCACAACTGGCCGGCAGCGGCTTACAGCTGGCCGACATCGGTGACGCGGACGACGGCGCGGCCCTCGGCGTCGGAGGCGGCGAGGTCGACCTCCGCGCTGATGCCCCAGTCGTGGTCGCCGTTCGGGTCGTCGAAGATCTGACGGACACGCCAGAGCCCGTTCTCCGGCTCCTCCTTGATGACCAGCAACTTCGGGCCGCGGGCGTCCGGACCGGTGCCGAGGTCCTCGTACTCGTCCCAGTACTTGTCCATTGCCTCGCCCCAGGCGTCGGCGTCCCAGCCGGACTCGGCGTCCATCTCGCCGAGCTCCTCGACCTGGTCGAGGGCGGCCAGCTCCACGCGGCGGAACATGGCGTTGCGGACCAGAACCCGGAAGGCACGCGCGTTGGTGGTGACCGGCTTGACCTCGTCGGCCTTCTCCCGGGCCTCCTCGGCGGTCATCTCCTCCGGGTTCGCGAGCTGCTCCCACTCGTCCAGCAGGCTGGAGTCCACCTGGCGCACCATCTCGCCGAGCCACTCGATGAGGTCCTGCAGGTCCTCGGACTTCAGGTCGTCCGGGATGGTGTGGTCGAGGGTCTTGTAGGCGCTGGCCAGGTAGCGCAGGACGATGCCCTCGGTGCGGGCCAGCTCGTAGAAGGACACCAGCTCCGTGAAGGAAAGTGCCCGTTCGTACATGTCCCGGATGACGGACTTCGGCGACAGCGGGTGGTCGCCGACCCACGGGTGACTCTTGCGGTAGGTGTTGTACGCGTGGAAGAGCAGCTCTTCCAGGGGCTTGGGGTAGGTGATGTCCTGGAGGCGCTCCATGCGCTCCTCGTACTCGACGCCGTCCGCCTTCATCGCGGCCACGGCCTCGCCACGCGCCTTGTTCTGCTGGGCGACGAGGATCTGCCGCGGGTCGTCCAGGGTGGACTCGACGACGGAGACCATGTCGAGGGCGTAGGACGGCGACTCGGGGTCGAGGAGTTCGAACGCGGCGAGCGCGAACGTGGACAGCGGCTGGTTGAGCGCGAAGTCCTGCTGCAGATCGACCGTGAGCCGGACGATGCGGCCCTCGGCGTCGGGCTTGTCGAGCTTCTCCACGATCCCGCCGTCGAGCAGCGAGCGGTAGATGGCGATCGCACGGCGGATGTGCCTCAGTTGCTGCCTGCGCGGTTCGTGGTTGTCCTCAAGAAGGTGGCGCATCGCCTCGAACGCGTTGCCCGGGCGCGCGATCACCGACAGCAGCATCGTGTGCGTCACCCGGAAACGCGAGGTCAGCGGCTCAGGTTCCGACTCGATCAGCTTCTGGAAGGTGTTCTCCGTCCAGCCGACGAAGCCCTCCGGCGCCTTCTTGCGCACCACCTTGCGCCGCTTCTTGGGGTCGTCGCCCGCCTTCGCCAGCGCCTTCTCGTTCTCGATCACATGCTCCGGGGCCTGCGCGACGACGAGGCCCGCCGTGTCGAAACCGGCCCGGCCGGCCCGGCCCGCGATCTGGTGGAACTCCCGGGCCCGCAGCGTGCGCACCCGGCTGCCGTCGTACTTGGTCAGCGCCGTGAACAGCACCGTACGGATGGGCACGTTGACGCCAACGCCGAGCGTGTCCGTGCCGCAGATGACCTTCAGCAGACCGGCCTGGGCGAGCTTCTCCACCAGACGCCGGTACTTGGGCAGCATGCCGGCGTGGTGGACGCCGATGCCGTGCCGGACGTACCGGGAGAGGTTGCGTCCGAACTTGGTGGTGAAGCGGAAGTTGCCGATCAGCTCGGCGATCTGGTCCTTCTCCTCGCGCGTGCACATGTTGATGCTCATCAGCGCCTGCGCCCGCTCCACCGCCTGCGCCTGCGTGAAGTGCACGATGTACACCGGTGCCTGCTTGCTCTCCAGCAGGTCGGTGAGCGTCTCCGTGAGCGGCGTGAGTTCGTACTCATAGGAGAGAGGCACCGGACGGGTCGCCGAGCGGACCACCGAGGTGGGCTTGCCGGTGCGGCGGGTGAGGTCCTTCTCGAAGAAGGACACATCACCCAAAGTGGCCGACATCAGGATGAACTGCGCCTGGGGCAGCTCCAGCAGCGGGATCTGCCAGGCCCAGCCGCGGTCGCCCTCCGCGTAGAAGTGGAACTCGTCCATGACGACCTGGCCGACGTCCGCGTCCTTGCCGTCCCGCAGCGCGATCGACGCCAGCACCTCGGCGGTGCAGCAGATCACGGGTGCGTCGGCGTTCACGGAGGCGTCGCCGGTGAGCATGCCGACGTTCTCGGTGCCGAAGAGTTTGCACAGCTCGAAGAACTTCTCCGACACCAGCGCCTTGATCGGCGCCGTGTAGAAGGTGACCTCGTCCCGGGCCAGGGCGGCGAAGTGTGCGCCGGCCGCGATCATGCTCTTGCCGGAGCCGGTGGGCGTCGAGACGATCACGTTCGCCCCGGAGACCACCTCGATCAGCGCCTCCTCCTGATGCGGGTAGAGGGTGAGGCCGCGCTCCTGCGCCCACGACTCGAAGGCTTCGTACAGGGCATCGGGGTCGGCGGTCGGCGGCAGCTGATCGATGAGGGTCACGCCCCCATCTTGCCTGTCCTTGTCCCCGAGAAGGGAATCGGCTGCGGACACGAAGATCACGGCCGCTACGCTGTGTCGCCGGCGCATGATCAGCGCACCAGGTCAACTGGACAGCGGCACACGAGGAATGGGGCGGGAAGCGGCCATGATGGGACCAGCACACTCACTGTCGGGGGCCGCGGCCTGGCTCGGCGTCGGGGCGGCCGCCGCCGCAGCCGGGCGGCCCATGCCCTGGCCGGTCCTGCTCGTCGGCGCTCTGATCTGTGCCGGTGCCGCCCTCGCCCCCGACCTCGATCACAAGGCGGCGACCATCTCCCGCGCCTTCGGGCCGCTCTCGCGCTGGATCTGCGAGATCGTGGACAAGCTGTCGTACGCCGTCTACAAGGCGACCAGGATGAAGGGCGACCCGCGCCGCTCGGGCGGCCACCGTACGCTGACGCACACCTGGGTGTGGGCGGTCCTGATCGGCGCCGGCTGCTCGGCGGCGGCGATCACGGGGGGCCGCTGGGCGGTGCTGGCGATCCTGTTCGCGCACATGGTGCTGGCGATCGAGGGCCTGCTGTGGCGCGCGGCGCGCGGCTCCAGCAGCGATGTCCTGGTCTGGCTGCTGGCGGCGACCAGCGCATGGATTCTCGCCGGCATCCTCGACAAGCCGGGCAACGGCTCCGACTGGCTGTTCACCGCGCCCGGCCAGGAGTACCTGTGGCTCGGTCTGCCGATCGTGCTCGGCGCCCTGGTGCACGACCTCGGGGACGCGCTGACGGTGTCGGGCTGCCCGATCCTGTGGCCGATCCCGGTGGGCCGCAAGCGCTGGTATCCCTTGGGGCCGCCGAAGGTCATGCGGTTCCGCGCCGGAAGCTGGGTGGAGCTGAAGGTACTGATGCCCGTCTTCATGCTGCTCGGCGGCGTGGGCTGCGCGGCGGCCCTCAACGTGATCTGAGGCGTCCCACACCCGGCCCGAGGCACCGCTCCGGGTCAGGTCGCGTCGCCTGCGTCGGCTCCGCCGTACCGGCGCTCGAAGCGGGCGATGCGGCCCTCGGTGTCGACGGTACGGGCCCTGCCCGTGTAGAAGGGGTGGCTCTCGGAGGAGATCTCCACGTCGATCACCGGGTAGGTCCGGCCGTCGTCCCACTCGATGGTCTGCTCGCTCTGCGCGGTCGAGCGGGTCAGAAACGCGTAGCCGGCGGCACGGTCACGGAAGACCACGGGGTGGTAGCCGGGGTGTTCGTCCTGCGGCATGGCGGCTCCTCGCGCGGGTCAGCCGGACAGGGAATCCTCGTCGACGATGTGCATCGCGGCCTCCTCCGCGGAGGCGGCGGCGCCGTCGATGCCGACGTCGGTGGCGACGAGGGCGGCCTCCTCGTCCTCGTGCGCTCCCTCGTCCGGGGCCACCAGCCTGCCGGAGCGAAGGTGGCCGACCTCGTTGTCCAGGAGTTCCCCGTCGGTTCCGGTGCAGTCACCGAGGCCGTCGTCCTCGGGCGTTGCCAGGTCGGGCAGCTCCTCGGCGAGCCGCTGGTCGAGCGTCTCGCCCGCCTGGCGTTCGGCCGCCGTGACCCCGCGGTGCTCCACCGCCCAGGGGCGCTCGGGAGGGGACCAGCCGCGGTCCAGCGGGTCGTTGACGCCGTCGAAGTCCAGTGTGTCCTCGACGTCGAGCACCCCCGAGTCCTCCCGGATCTCCGAGGGATCGGGCTGGTAGACGTCGTCCCCCCAGCCGTCGGCGCTGTCCACGAGTACCTCCAGGTGGTGAGGACGGCCGGGTGCCACCGCACGGGGTGGCGGGCCGTCGGCACGCACGGCACGGGTGTCGCACGCCGCGGACCGGGTGGCTTCACGGCGTTCCCCGAGCCTGTGCCCTTCTCCAGCCTTCCACCCCTGCTCGGGAGCGCGCAACGGCACGGACGCCGGTCAGGTCCCGCACTCGTGCACCAGCACCCGGCAGACGCCACCGAGCGCACGCCGCCCCCGGCCTGGCCGCCCCGAACGCCGGCGAATGCCACCGGCCGCTCCACCCGAACGCCGGTAGTCCCCGCCGCCCGCCGACCCGCCGTGGCCCGGCTGTCGCGAGCGCCGGTGCAGCAGCACGTCGGCGCTCTCACGGGTGGGGGACAGGGCCGGTCCTGCCCGGATGCGGCTGGCCTTGGGAAGAGGCCGGGAACAGCCACGCTGCCCCGACCCCCGACCCCCGACCCCCGGCCCCGGACCCCCGACCGCCGAGGCCGCAGCGCCTTCTGGCGGCGGCCGGCCACGGGCGGGTGGGGCGGGGTGACCGGTGCCACGGCGGGGTGGGGCGCGGTGATCCATGCCGCGGGCGGGCCCCACGCTGCAGTACCGGTCCTCCGTGTGCGCGGCAGGTTCTCAGCCGTGCCAGGACCGCCACAGCGCGGCGTACGCGCCGTCCGCGGCGACCAACTCGTCATGGCTGCCCAGCTCACTGATGCGGCCGTTCTCCACGACGGCGATCACGTCGGCGTCATGGGCGGTGTGCAGACGGTGGGCGATGGCCACCACGGTGCGGCCGTCCAGCACGCGGGCCAGGGAGCGTTCCAGATGCCGGGCCGCGCGGGGGTCGAGCAGCGAGGTCGCCTCGTCCAGGACCAGCGTGTGCGGATCGGCGAGCACCAGCCGGGCCAGCGCGATCTGCTGGGCCTGCGCCGGGGTCAGCGCGAGTCCGCCGGAGCCGACCTCCGTGTCCAGGCCGTCGTCCAGCGCCCGCGCCCAGGCGTCCGCGTCGACCGCGCCCAGGGCCGCCCACAGCTCGGCGTCCGTGGCACCGGCGCGGGCCAGCCGGAGGTTGTCGCGCAGGGAGCCCACGAAGACGTGGTGCTCCTGGTTGACGAGCGCGACGTGCGAGCGGACGCGTTCCGCCGGCATCCGGGACAGCTCCGTGCCGCCCAGGGTGATCCGGCCGTCCCGCGGGGCGTAGATCCCGGCGAGCAGCCTGCCGAGGGTGGACTTGCCCGCGCCCGACGGGCCGACCAGGGCCAGCCGGGTGCCCGGGGCGACCTGCAGGGACACCTTGCGCAGGACGTCGACGCCCTCGCGGTAGCCGAAGTGCACCCGGTCGGCGTGCACGTCCCGCCCGTCCGGCGCCAGCGAGGTGTCCCCGGCGTCGGGTTCGATGTCCCGCACCCCGACCAGGCGGGCCAGCGACACCTGGGCGACCTGCACTTCGTCGTACCAGCGCAGGATCAGGTTCACCGGGTCGACGAGCATCTGCGCGACGAGGGCGCCCGTGGTCAGCTGACCCACCCCGATCCAGCCGTGCAGGACGAACACGCCGCCGACCATGAGGACCGAGCCCAGCACGATGACGTGCACGGCGTTGATGACCGGGAAGAGCACGGACCGCAGCCAGAGCGTGTACCGCTCCCACGCCGTCCACTCCTTGATGCGCCGCTCCGACAGGGCGACGCGGCGGGCGCCGAGCCGGTGCGCCTCGATCGTGTGGCCCGCGTCCACCGTCTCGGCGAGCGCGGCGGCGACGGCCGCGTACCCGGCGGCCTCGGAGCGGTAGCCGGAGGGCGCCCGCTTGAAGTACCAGCGGCACCCGGCCACGAGCACCGGCACGGCGAGCAGCACGGCGGCCGCCAGCGGCGGTGCCGTCACCACGAGCCCGCCGAGCAGCAGCAGCGCCCACACGACACCGATGGCCAGCTGTGGGACGGCTTCGCGCATCGCGTTGGCCAGGCGGTCGATGTCGGTGGTGATGCGGGAGAGCAGGTCACCGGTACCCGCCCGCTCCAGGACGCCCGGCGGCAGTCCGACCGACCGGACGAGGAAGTCCTCGCGCAGGTCGGCCAGCATCCGCTCGCCGAGCATCGCGCCCCGCAGCCGCACCTGTCGTACGAACACGGTCTGCACGGCGAGTGCGAGCACGAACAGCCCGGCGGTCAGGCCGAGATGGAGCTCCCGGGCCCCGGCCCCGTCCGACACTCGCTCGACCAGGCCGCCGAGCAGGTACGGACCCATCATGGAGGCGATCACGGCCACCGTGTTGACCGCGATGAGCAGCAGGAACGCCCGGCGATGCCGGCGGAACAGCTCGGTCACGTAGGCGCGCACCGTCGCGGCCGCGCCCACGGGCAGGGTGGTGGCGGTCGTCGGGGCCGCCGGGTCGTACGCCGGCGGCGCAACGCCGATCATGCGCTCTCCTCGATCTCTTCCAGTTCCTGCCGCGCGCCCACCAGGGCAGCCTCGTCGGCCGCGGCCAGTTCCTCGTCCGTCTCCCGCGTGACCACGGCCCGGTACCGCGGCTCGCTGTCGACCAGCTCGCGGTGCACGCCGACCGCCACGGCCTCACCCTCGTGGACCAGCACGACCCGGTCCGCATGGTCGAGCAGCAGAGGTGAGGAGGTGAACACCACGGTCGTGCGTCCCGAGCGAAGCCGGCGCAGCCCTTCCGCGATCCGTGCCTCGGTGTGCGAGTCGACCGCGGAGGTCGGCTCGTCCAGCACCAGCACCTCCGGGTCGGTGATCAGTGACCGGGCCAGCGCGAGCCGCTGGCGCTGGCCACCGGACAGGGAGCGCCCGCGCTCGGTGATGCGGGCGTCCATCGGGTCCGCGGCGTCCAGCGATCCCTGGACGAGCGCGTCCAGGACGTCGCCGCACTGCGCGGCGTCCAGCGCGGCCGCGGCCCGTACGGTTCCGGCGGCAGGGACGTCGAGCAGTTCGCGCAGGGTTCCGGACAGCAGGACCGGGTCTTTGTCCTGGACGAGGACGGCGGTACGGGCGCTGTCCAGCGGTAGTTCGTCCAGGGGCACCCCGCCGAGCAGCACGGAGCGGCCCGGCTCGGTCGGGTGGCCGCCCAGCCGTTCCGCGAGCCGGCCCGCCGCGTCCGGGTCGCCGCAGACCACGGCGGTGAGACGGCCGGCGGGAGCCAGCAGGCCGGTGACGGGGTCGTACAGGTCGCCGCCCGGCACCTCCGGCCCGCGGGTGCCCCCGGTGGCCGTGGAGCGCTCCAGCGACAGCACGCGGGCCGCCCGTTTGGCCGACGGACGGGAGAAGGAGTACGCCATGGCGATCTCTTCGAAGTGCCGCAGCGGATAGTTCAGGATCATGACCGCGCTGTACACGGTGACGAGTTCGCCGACCGTGATCCGGCCCTGACGGGCCAGGTGGATGCCGTGCCAGACGACGGCGATGAGCAGCAGTCCGGGCAGCAGCACCTGGATGGCGGAGATCGCCGACCACATCCGGGCGCTGCGCACCGCGGCGTGCCGTACCTCCTGCGAGGCCTGGCGGTAGCGGTCGAGGAACAGTTCCTCGCCGCCGATGCCGCGCAGCACCCGCAGTCCGGCGACCGTGTCCGAGGCCAGCTCGGTGGCCCGGCCCGCCTTCTCACGCTGCACGTCGGCGCGGCGTGTCGCCCGGGGCAGCAGCGGAAGCACCGCGAGGGCCACCGCGGGCAGCCCGACGGCGACGACGACGCCGAGGGCGGGCTGGTAGACGAGGAGGCCGGCACAGACCACGACGACGGTCAACGCGGCCGCGGTGAACCGGGAGACGGCCTCCACGAACCAGCCGATCTTCTCGACGTCCCCGGTGGAGACGGCCACCACCTCGCCGGCGGCCACCCGCCGGGTCAGGGCGGACCCCAGCTGGGCGGCCTTGCGGGCCAGCAGTTGCTGGACGCGCGCGGCGGCGGTGATCCAGTTGGTGACGGCGGCCCGGTGCAGGAAGGTGTCGCCCAGGGCGATGCCCGTGCCGCACAGCAGCATCAGACCACCCGTCAGGGCGAGCCGGGTGGCGGAGTGGTCGACGACCGCCTGGACGGCGAGTCCGACGCAGAAGGGCAGGGCCGAGACGGAGATGAAGTGCAACAGGCCCCACGCGAGCGACTTCAGCTGTCCGCCCAGCTGGTTCCGCCAGAGCCACCACAGGAATCGGGGGCCCGAACGCGCGTCGGGGACGCCCGGATCGGAGTACGGAAGGTCTTGAATCTGCATGACGTCCCAGTGGCTCGTGTCAGGGGAGGGGGAAGCGACGATGAGTGCTGACAAGCCGTGACAGGTTCGCGTCGCTGAGTGGTGAATTTCAAACGGTTTTCCTCGACTCCATCCGAATCCACCGGCTTCCAGCCAAGGGAGCCAAGAGCCCGCGGCCCCGGCGCAGGGGGCGTCTCGGGTGGTCGATCACCCGACTCGGTGAATGCCCGGAAGATCACACAATCGGCCGATGTGCGCTGCCAGCATGGTCCGGTGCACATCGAGAACGACAGCGTGCGGCAGCATGTGAGGGTTGTGGCGGTGGCCTTCGGCGCGCTCCTCGCGACCCTCGCCGCCTGTGGCGGCCCCGCCTCCGGTCCGGCCCGCACGGGCGGCGCCCCCGCGCCTGGCGGCCGGATCACGCAGAGCCCGAGGGCGACCTCGGCCCCCACGGCCGGCCCGACCCGTGTCCCGGTGTCGGCGTCCGCCTGCACCGGCGGATCCCCGCCGACTCCCGCCAGATCGTGGCCGTCTACGGAAAGGGCGCGAACTCCGCCGAGTCCAGAGTGGTGCTGTACCTCCGGCGTGGTGCCGAGTGGCACCCGGTGGGCAGCTGGCCCGCCCACAACGGGCGGCACGGCTGGACCACCGACCACCACGAGGGAGACCAGCGCAGCCCGGTCGGTGTCTTCACCCTCTCCGACGCGGGCGGTGTCCTCCCCGACCCGGGTGCCCGGCTGCCGTACGATCACGACGTGGGCGCCTATACGCCCCCGGCCGGCTGGGACCAGGCGCACCAGCACGACTTCGACTACGTCATCGCCATCGACTACAACCGCCTTCCGGGCACCCCGCCGCGCGACACCGGCCGCCCCGGGGGCAAAGACAAGGGTGGCGGCATCTGGTTGCACATGGACCACGGCAGTGGCACCTCGGCCTGCGTCAGCGTCTCCCGGCAGGCCATGGAGTTCCTGCTGCGCACGCTCGACCCGGCAAGCGATCCGGTCGTGGTGATGGGGGACCGGGCGGAACTGGCCGGCTAACTCCCGGCCGGGAGACCCTGCTGCGGCGCCGGCGGCGGCCCTGCGGCGGCCGGGGCGCTCTCGACGACGTCCACGTCGCTCGCCCGGACGTAGCCGAGCCGGTGGCCGAACTGGATCTCGTAATACCCCTCGTGGCCCTCCACCACCGGCTCGGGCGAGTCGACGATGGACGACCGGGGGATGTACGAGCTGCGGACGAAGTCCTGGGTCACGTACCGCTGGTCCGCCCGGAACCGGTAGGGCAGCGGGGATGCGGGCTCCGCCTCCACGCCCTCGGGGTAGGCGTCCTCTTCGGGGAGGGCACGCCCGTACACCGGGACCTCGTCCAGGCCCTCCTTCGGTGTCACCATCCGGCCGCTCGCACCGACGGCCGTCGGGTTCTTCTGCGGGTTCTTGAACCATGCCTTGTTGCCCTGGAACCAGATCGCCGTCCAGTCGCCGCTGCGGTCGGCGACGGCGAAGGTCTGGCCGGCGGAGACGCGTGAGCCCAGGTCGTTGGCGTCCTCCGTGGACGGGTCGCCGTCGGGTTTGCGGCCGGGGTCCTGGATCAGCGGGGCGTTGTCGTCCGGTCGTGTGTGCAGGCGTACGGCGCTGGAGCCGTGCGCCGGACACAGCCGGCCGTCGCCCTTGCAGCCGGTGAACCGGGGCTTGTGGGTGGCGTAGTCCGGCAGAATCGTCACCATGTCGCTGTCCGGACCGGCGGTGGCCCGCAGCGGCGCGCCGAGCAGGTCGAAGTAGTGCCGCCAGTCCCAGAAGGGACCGGGGTCGTCGTGCATGTCGGGAATGCTGTCGGCGGTCGGCGACGGCACGTTGTCATGGCCGATGATGTGCTGCCGGTCTAGCGGGACCTGGTACTTGTTCGCGAGATAGCGCACCAGGCGCGCCGAGGCCCGGTACATCGGTTCCGTGAACCACTTGCCGGGCTGGGTGAGGAAGCCCTCGTGCTCGATGCCGATCGAGCGGGCGTTCACGAACTGGTTGCCGGAGTGCCAGGCTTCGTCCTTGGTCCGCACGTGCTGGGTGACGTGGCCGTCGCTGGAGCGGATCGAGTAGTGCCAGGACGCCTCCGTGGGATCCTGCACCGTCTTGAACATGTTCGGCAGATACGCCTCCGTGTCGTGGATGACGATGTAGTCGATCTTCTGGTCGATGGGCCGGTTGCCGAGGTCGTGGTTGCCGTAGTCGCCGTCCTCGTCGATCTCCTCGTACGGCGCGCTGAGCCAGTCGCAGGCCAGCTCCGCGGGGCACTCGACCTGCTTGGGCCGCGGGGGAGCCTGGGTGCGGGGGACGCGGGGGCGTACGCCGGGGCTGGCGGCGAGGGTGACGTCCTCTCCTTCGGCGGTGGTGCGGTGTGCTCCCTTGCGGATCACGTCGAACACGTCGTTCGCGTACGCCGTGGCCGCCGTGATGTCACGGGTGCCGGGGTAGTGCTGCACCGCCTCCCACCAGTCCGCCGGGTTGTTGCTGAGGGGCTTGCCGAGCTGGCGTTGGGTGGCCGCGAGGAGTGCCGCGCCGCCGCGGATGTTGGCGGTCGGGTCCGTCCGCAGGCGTTCGGCCGGGACGTCGATCAGGCGCGCGGCACGGTCCAGGTCCGCGGGCTGCACGGTGTGGCCGGGCGAAGGGACGGCCTCGGGAGCGGTGGGGGCCCCGGCCGCCCCCGCGCGCGGCCGGGTGTCGGCGCCGTGCTGGGCCGAGGGACCGGCCGCCACTGCGGGGGCCTCGGTGCGGCTGTTGTCCACCAGGTGCATCGGCCCGTAGCCGCCTGCGACGCTGGGAGCGCCCGGATGGGTGTCCCAGCGCGTCTGCATGTAGGACACGCTCATGAGGACGCTGCGCGGCACGTGGAACTCACGGGCGGCCTCCGCGAAGGTGTTCTGCAGCCGCTGGTCCGGTGTGTCGTCGTCGGCCAGCGGGATGAGCAGCAGCGGCACCAGCACCGCCGCCGACGCGATCACGCAGGCCGTCCGGCGGCACTCGCGAAAGGAGTTGGGAACACGTGGGGCGGCCGGTCTTCTCATTGCACGGTTCTCCAGACATGTCGTCACCACCAGAACACAGGGAGTTGTCCTGGACGCCACCCCTGGTACGTTTCCGTGCCTTTCGCGCCGTGTCGCGCCAAGCGTCACCGGGGTGGCCGAGCGGCCGGGCAGGGGCCACTCGGTCGGCGGCGTGCCGGCTCACTCCTCGACCGGGTCCACCTGCCAGTCTGGGTGGCCCGGCATGGGCGGGGTGTGCGGCCCGTACAGCCACGGGGTCAGGAACGGGCTCAGGTCCTCACCCGAGACCCGCGACGCGAGGGCGATGAAGTCCCGGGTGCCGGCCGCCCGGCCCTGATATGCCGTCACCCAGGAGCGCTCGATCCTGCCGAAGGTCTCCGCGCCGACCTTCTCCCGCAGGGCGTACAGCACCAGCGCCGAGCCGTCGTAGCGCATCACCTTGAACAGCGTCGGCTCGGTGGGCTCGGCGGGGGCCCCCTCGTCGTGCCGCCACTGGTCGTGCTGGGCGTAGGCCGCCCGCATCGCGTCCTCCAGGTTGATGCCGCCGTGCTCGGCGGAGTACAGGCGTTCGTAGAAACGGGCGTGACCCTCGCTCAGCCACAGGTCGGACCAGCGCCGGATGGCGACGCTGTCACCCGTCCAGTGGTGGGTCAGCTCGTGCACGAGGTTGCGCTCGGCGTTCATCCGGTCTCTCAGCAGGTCGTCCTTCGGTACGAGGGACAGCGACTGCGTCTCCAGGGCCACTGGCAGGTCGGTGGCCCCGACCAGCACGCCGTAGCGGTGGAACGGGTACGGGCCGAGCCGCTGTTCCAGCCATGCGAGATGCTCCGGGGTCAGCGAGCGGAAGTCCTTCGTGTCGCCGACGAGGTCGTCCGGGACCACGTCCCGGACGGGCAGTCCGCGCGGGCCGGTGCCGTCCACGAACGTGAACTTCCCGATCGCCATCTGGACCAGCTGTGCCGCGATCGGCTGCTCGGAGTCGTAGGTCCACCTGACGCGTCCGTCGGGTCGCCGGACGGTGCCGACGAGCCGGCCGTTGGCCGCCGCGCTGACACCGGGCGGGGTGGTGATGTGGAAGGTGACGGGCGCCCGCAGGCTCGGGTGGTCGTCCGCCGGAAAGATCAGTTTCGCGCCGTCGGGCTGGGCGCAGACCAACGTGCCGTCGGCTGTGGGCACCCAGCCGTAGTCCTGGATCGCGTCGCCGCGGTGCCGGCTCAGCGTCGGGTCGGCGGTGTAGCCGACGCGGACGGTGAAGGTGCTGCCGAGCGGGATGGGCCGCGCGGGGGTGATGACGAGTTCGTCGCCGTGACGCACGGCGGTGGCCGGTGTGCCGTCCACCGTGACCTGGTGCAGTGTGTTGCCCGCGAAGTCGAGGTCGAAGCGGGACAGGGACTGGGTGGCGGTGGCGCTGATGGTGGCGCCGGCCGTGAACGGCGTCCGTGGCGCCCGCCAGTCGAAGTCGAGCGTGTAGTGGCGGACCGTGTAGCCGCCGTTGCCGGCGAGCGGCATGAGCGGGTCGCCGATGCCGGGCGCGCCGGGGGAGGGCGCCGGGCCGGCGGAGGCGGTCGGGCCGGGAGCGGGCGAGCCGTGCGTTCCGTGCGAGACCAGGGCGGCGCACGCGGCGGTACCGGTGGCGGCACCGGCCAGGGCCAGGACGAGGGCTGCGCGAAAGGTGCGAGGGGTGCGCATGATCTCCATGACCGCACTATGTCAGCGAGATGTGCTTATAGCATCAAATGTTCCGCTGTGTGCGCGAGCTGGGTGGTGGGCCGGTGTGCGCTCCGGCCCGACCGATGCGCACCGCGGGTGTCGTCCGATCTCCTCGTTGCGGTCGGAGGTCAACTCCCCGTAGAACACGGGCCATGAGAAGATGGATAGTCATGTCCATGCTCGCCGGAGTGACCCTCCTGGCGAGCGCGCTCTTCGGTACCGGAGCCGCCGCCGCCCGGGCGGCCGACGTTCCGCCCGAGTTCGGCACCGACTGGCACGACCCGGTCACCGCGGCACCTCCCGTCGACCGGCCGCACACCACGTCCTGTCAGGTCACCCTCGCCGACGCACAGTTCCGTGACTTCACGCCCTACCGGGGTGCGTACATCCCGCCCCGGGGCTGCGGCGACCACTGGAGCAAGGTCGTGCTGCGGCTCGACGGCAAGGTGAAGGGGCGTCAGTACGACCGGCTCGGCTATCTGCACGTCGGAGGGGTCGAGATCCTGCGCACCTCCACACCGGAACCCTCGCCCGACGGCATCGCATGGCACGTCGAGAAGGACGTCACCCGCTACAGCGACACCTTCCGCAGCCCGCAGGACGTCGAGATGCTGATCGGCAACACCGTGGACGACACCTACACCGGCGTCATCGATGTCCACGTCACCCTGACCTTCTACGCCGGCCGTCCCGCACAGCGGACCCCCGACCGCGTACTCACCCTGGCCGACACGCCCGACGGCACGACCCTCACCACACCGCGCAACAGCGAGCGGATCGTCGCCGAGGTCTACGCGACCGGTTCGGGCGGCGGCTGCGAGGAGTTCTGGTACCTGACGGTGGCCGATCCGGCGTCGTACTCCTGCAAGGCCGACCACGGGCCCTACCGCGAGGTGCAGATCAAGGTCGACGGCCGGCTCGCCGGAATCGCCGCGCCGTTCCCGAACGTCTGGACCGGCGGCTGGTCCAACCCCTTCCTCTGGTACGTCCTCCCGGCGCCGGGCGCCTTCGACGTCCGGCCGATCACCTATGACCTCACCCCCTTCGCGGGCCTGCTCAACGACGGCCGCCCGCACCGCGTCGACGTCTCCGTGGTCGGCGTGCCCGCGGGCCAGTCGGGCTGGAGCGCGCCGGTGAACATCCTGGTCTGGCAGGACGCGCACCGCGCCCAGGTCACCGGCGAGTTGACCGCGGACCGGGCGACGGACCTCGCCAACTCCTCGACCTACACGCAGGGTTCGGAGAACCGTGTGACCACCGACGCCGGACACCGGCTCACCGTCTCCGGATACCTCGACACCTCGCACGGCCGCGTGACCACCACCGTCACCCGGACGCTCGCCAACACCTCCGTCCACCGCTGGACCGACGGCGAGAACACGGACGGACTGGAGGCGACCTGGTCCGACGACCAGACGGTCGGCGTCGCCGGGCACGGGCCGGAGCGGACGACACGCACGCACCGGACGTACACCATGAACGGCGCGACGACCATCGGCGCGGACGACCGGCTGCGCACCGTACTGACGCTCGGCGACCGTGCGACGGCCGTGGAACTGCTGGGCGGCCGGCGCACCACGTGGTCGCGGCTCGACGACACCTACAGCGGCGACGCGGCGTACACGATCAACGTCCCGCGCGACCAGCGGCACGCGGTCGGCACGTCGAGCGAGCGCTATCGGCTGTACGGCGCCGACGGCTGCTACGACCATTCGCTGACCACGGTTCAGGGCGTGCTGACCGAGGACCGCGAGCGCTGTTGAGCCCGGCGACACCGCATACCGGAGGGCCGTGCACCGAGGGCGGTGTGCGGCCCGCCGCGTTGTTCGCCCGGCCCCTGCGCGGTGTTCAGCAGCGCTGGGTGCCGTCCCCCTCGATGAGTGTGTCCAGCAGCACGCCGAGCACCTCGCGCTCCTTCTCCGTCAGCGGCGCGAGGATCTCCTCGGCCGCCGAGCGGCGTGCGCCGCGCAGCTCGCTCAGGGTCGAGTGCCCCTCGCTCGTCAGCTCGATCCGCGTCACCCGCCGGTTCGCCGGGTCCGGCACCCGCCGTACCTTCCCGCTCGCCTCCAGGCCGTCGACCAGCGTCGTCACCGCGCGCGGCACCACCTCGAGGCGCTCGGCGAGGTCGGCCATCCGTGGCGGCGAGGTGTAGTGCGCGAGGGTGCGCAGCAGCCGGGACTGGGCCGGCGTCACGCCCAGGTCGTTCCGTTCCAGGTGGCGCTTCTGGATGCGGTGCACCCGGCGGGTCAGCCGCAGCAACTGCTCGGCGAGCAGGCCGTCGGGATCGGGGGTGGTCATGCGGGAACAATATCAGGATGCCGTTCATTGTGAGTATAGGTAACAATGAGCTATGATCCGTTCGTCATCGTCGGCCGATCCTGGCCGGCGCCCGTTCACCTCCGTAGGAGCCCATGCATCCCGACCGTGAAACGTCCTGGACCCCGCCTGCCGACGCCAAGGAACAGCCCCGGCAGGTGCGCCGCATCCTGAAGCTCTTCCGCCCCTACCGCGGCCGGCTGGCGATCGTCGGCCTGCTGGTCGGCGCGTCCTCCCTGGTCTCGGTGGCCACACCGTTCCTGCTCAAGGAGACCCTGGACGTCGCCATCCCCAGGGGCCGCACCGGTCTGCTCAGCCTGCTCGCACTCGGCATGATCCTCAGCGCCGTCCTCTCCAGCGTCTTCGGCGTGCTGCAGACGCTGATCTCGACGACCGTCGGCCAGCGCGTCATGCATGACCTGCGCACCGCCGTCTACGGCCGGCTGCAGCGCATGTCGCTCGCCTTCTTCACACGCACGCGCACCGGCGAGGTGCAGTCCCGGATCGCCAACGACATCGGCGGCATGCAGGCCACCGTCACCTCCACCGCCACCTCCCTGGTCTCCAACGCCACCAGCGTCGTCGCCACGATCGTCGCGATGGTCGCCCTCGACTGGCGGCTCACGATCGTCTCGCTGCTCCTGCTGCCGGTGTTCGTGTGGATCAGCCGCCGCGTCGGCAACGAACGCAAGAAGATCACCACCCAGCGGCAGAAGCAGATGGCGGCGATGGCCGCCACCGTCACCGAGTCGCTCTCGGTCAGCGGCATCCTCCTGGGCCGCACCATGGGCCGCTCCGACTCGCTGACCGCGTCCTTCGCGGAGGAGTCGGAGCGTCTGGTCGGCCTGGAGGTCCGGGTGAACATGGCCGGCCGCTGGCGCATGGCCGTGATCACGATCGTCATGGCGGCGATGCCCGCCGTCATCTACTGGACCGCAGGTCTCGCCCTCCAGCTCGGCGGCCCGAAGGTCTCGCTCGGCACCATCGTCGCCTTCGTCTCGCTCCAGCAGGGACTCTTCCGCCCGGCCGTGAGCCTGCTGGCGACCGGCGTCCAGATCCAGACCTCGCTCGCCCTCTTCCAGCGCATCTTCGAGTACCTGGACCTGCCCGTCGACATCACCGAGCGCGAGCAGCCCGTCCACCTCGACCAGGTCAAGGGCGAAGTCCGCTTCGAGGACGTCGAGTTCCGCTACGACAACGACGACAGAACCCGGCCCGTCCTCGACGGCATCGACGTGACCGTGCCCGCGGGCGGCAGCCTCGCCGTCGTCGGTCCCACCGGCGCCGGCAAGTCCACGCTCGGCTACCTGGTGCCCCGCCTCTACGACGTCACCGGCGGTCGCGTCACCCTGGACGGAGTCGACGTCCGGGACCTCGACTTCGACACCCTCGCCCGCGCGGTCGGTGTCGTCTCGCAGGAGACCTACCTCTTCCACGCCTCCGTCGCCGACAACCTCCGCTTCGCCAAGCCGGACGCCACCGACGAGGAACTGCAGGCGGCGGCCAGGGCGGCGCAGATACACGACCACATAGCCGCGCTCCCCGACGGCTACGACACAGTCGTCGGCGAACGCGGCCACCGCTTCTCCGGCGGTGAGAAGCAGCGCCTCGCCATAGCCCGCACCATCCTGCGCGATCCGCCGGTCCTCATCCTCGACGAGGCGACCAGCGCGCTCGACACCCGTACGGAAGCCGCCGTCCAGGAGGCGATCGACGCCCTGTCGGCCGACCGCACGACGATCACCATCGCGCACCGCCTGTCCACGATCCGTGGCGCCGACCAGATCGTGGTCCTCGACTCCGGACGGGTCGCCGAACGCGGCAGTCACGAGGAACTGCTGGAACGGGACGGGCGCTACGCCGCGCTGGTACGGCGTGACGCGCAACTCGAGCCCACGAGCTGAGCGGTCCGGAAACCACGACCTGAGCGGGCTGGAACGCCCGAGCCGGGCGGCGCCGTGACCGACGAGCCGACGCTGTGACCGACAACTGAATATGTGCCGGGTTTATGGCGATATACGTATTACCGTGCCCGCATGCAGACGAAGATTCCGCCACGGGGCACGATGCGACTGACACGCAGGGGCAGACTCGCCTTCCTCGCGGCCGGCGCCGTCGTGGTCGGTACCGCCGTGGCGGTGCCGCTGCTGACGCTGGACAGCCGCCCCCCGGAGGCACCACCGCCCACCGCGCTGGTCGTCCCGGAGGGCTGGCGCTCGAGCCAGGTGTACGACGCCATCGACAACGCCCTCAGGCTGCCACCGGGCACCACGCGCAAGTCCATCGGAAAGGCGGGCCTGAGGCTGCCGGGCCAGGCCGCCGGCAACCCCGAGGGCTATCTCTTCCCGGCGACGTATCGCATCGACAAGGGGGCGACGCCCGAGTCACTGCTGCGCTCCATGGTCGACACCGCCAACAACGAGTTCAACGCGGCACCGGTCGCGGCCGGGGCGCAGCGCAACGCGATGAACGTCTACCAGGCCGTCACCATCGCCAGCATCGTGCAGGCAGAGGCCGCGACGCCGGTGGACATGGGCAAGGTCGCCCGGGTCGTCCTCAACCGGCTGGAGCGCGGAATGCCGCTGCAGATGGACTCGACGATCAACTACGCGCTGAACCGCAGCACCCTCCGCACCAGCCAGGACGACACCGCTGTCGACAGCCCGTACAACTCCTACCAGCGCATGGGGCTGCCGCCCACGCCGATCGACAACCCAGGGGAGGAGGCGATGCGCGCCGCGCTCAACCCGACGCCCGGCGACTGGCTGTACTTCGTCACGGTCAAGCCGGGAGACACCCGCTTCACCTCCGACTACGCGACGCACACGCGCAACGTGGCGGAATTCAACGCCCTGCACCAGGCCACGGGGACCGGGCAGGCACAGACGCCGAATCCGAGCCCGGGCGGATCCGCGGCCTTCCCGCAGCTTTCGGTGCGCTGAGCGGGCCGACGGTCACGCGGCGACCTGTTCCCCGGCCAGCAGCCGCCCGATGTCCCGGACGGCCGCGCGGCCTGCCCGGTTGGCGCCGATGGTGCTGGCCGAGGGGCCGTAGCCGACGAGGTGGACGCGCGGATCCGCCACCGCCCGGGTGCCGTCGACCCGGATCCCGCCGCCCGGCTCGCGCAGCCGCAGCGGACGGAGGTGGCCCAGTGCGGCCCGGAACCCGGTCGCCCAGAGGATCACGTCGGCGTCGACCTGCCGTCCGTCGTTCCACGCCACGCCGTCCGCGGTGATCCGGTCGAACATCGGCTGCCGGTCCAGGACGCCGTCCGCGAGGCCCTGTCGGACGGTGTCGTTGAGGGGCAGCCCGGTGACCGAGACGACACTGCGCGGTGGCAGGCCCTGGCGCACCCGTTCCTCCACCAGTGCGACGGCCGCCCGACCGGCCTCCTGGTCGAAGGGCCCCTCGCGGAAAACGGGAGGCCGCCGGGTGACCCAGGTGGTCGCGGCCGCGTACGGTGCCAGCTCCAGCAGGTGCTGGGTGCCCGAGGCGCCACCGCCCACGACCACGACCCGCTGCCCCGCGAACTCCTCCGGGCCGGCGTACTGCGCGGTGTGCAACTGCCGTCCGCGGAAGGTCTCCTGACCGGGACAGCGGGGCCAGAACGGCCGTTCCCAGGTGCCGGTCGCGTTGATCAGGGCCCGCGTCGACCAGGTGCCGGCCGACGTCTCCACGAGCAGCCGCCCGCCGTCCCCCTCCCGCACGACCCGTACGTCGACGGGCCGGCGCACGCGCAGGCCGAAGGTGCGCTCGTACCGGTCGAAGTACTCAGCGATCACCTCCGCCGAGGGCCGCGCGGGATCGGCGTCCGTCAGTTCCATGCCGGGCAGGGCGTGCATCCCGTGCACCTTGCCGTACGTCAGCGAGGGCCACCGGAACTGCCAGGCGCCGCCCGGCGCGGGGGCGCGGTCGAGGACCACGAAGTCGCGGTCTTGCCCGAAGCCGGCGCGCAGCAGGTGATAGGCGCTGGACAGCCCCGCCTGACCAGCGCCGATGACGACGACCTCGACCTCGCGTGATGCGTTCACGCATGTGCCAACCGGGAATCCGGCGCGGATCTTCCCGGGGCCCCGGGGGAGCTGCGAGGAGGCCCTCCGCTCCTCAGCCCTTGGCCGGGGTGGTGGACGGCGGCAGCTTGCCGTTGAAGCGTGTGTCCACGAAGTCGGCGAAGTCCACCTTCCTCGGTATGAGCTTCAGCGCGGTGAAGGCGTCGGCGATGTGCTGCTCGGAGGCGACCAGCGGCTTGTCGACGGCGACCGCGACCCGGGTGGAGTTCGACCGCTTCACCGAGGCCAGCGCCACGTCGTACGGCAGGCCGGTGTCCTTCGCCCACACCCTGGCCCACTCCTGCTGATGGCCGTAGACCCAGACCTGGGCCCTGCGCAGCCGGGCCAGGTAGTCCTTGACGGCGGCGGCCTTCTCCGGGTCCTTGAGCGCGGAGGGCGCGGCGACCTGGAAGGTGAGCCCGTTGGTGATGCCGTCACCCGTGGTCAGCACGCGGCCCTGCTTGGTCTGCAGGATCTGGGAGGTGTACGGGTCCCAGACCGCCCATGCGTCGACCTTGCCGGAGGTGAACGCGGCGAGGGCGTCGGCTGGCTGGAGGTACTTGACGTGGACGTCGGTCAGGCTCAGCCCGGCCGCCTTGAGCGAGGCGAGGAGCTGGTAGTGCGCCGACGAACCCTGCGCCACGGCGATGGACCTGCCCTTGAGCTGCCTCGGCTCGGTCAGCCTGGAGCGGTTGGGCACCAGGATGGCGTCGCCCTTGGAGGTGCCGTGCCAGGCGGCCACGACGGAGATCTTCGAGCCGGCGCCGGCCGCGAAGACGGGCGGGGTGTTGCCCACACCGCCGATGTCGACGGCTCCGGCGTTGACGGCCTCCAGCAGCGGCGGGCCGGAGGTGAAGGTGGACCACTTGATCTTGTAGTCGAGGTTCTTGAGTTCGCCGGCGGCGCGCAGGACGGCCTCGGAACCGCCCTTCTGGTCGCCGACGTCGAGGGTGACGGAGCCCTTCCCGTCGGTGTCCGTGCCGATGCCGGCGGACGAGTTCCCGCCGCAGGCGGTGAGCAGGAGCGCGAGTGGGAGAAGCAGCGCGGCGGGGACGAGGCGTCGTCGCATGACGGTTCCGTTCATGTGCGGGAGAGGGGAACGTTCGGGCAGGTCGGCAAGGATCGGCAAGGATCGGGAAGGTTCAGGCGGCTTCGGCGGCGGTGTTGACGCCGAGCCGTTCCAGCAGGCCGGCGCGGAGGGCGGCGAAGCGGGGGCCGGTGATGTCGCGTGGCCGGTCGAGGTCGATGCGCTGCTCGTGAGCGATCCGGCCGCCGTCCATCACCAGCACGCGGTCGGCGAGCAGTACGGCCTCCTCGACGTCGTGGGTGACCAGCAGCACGGCGCAGCCGCGACGCTGCCACACCTCCCCGACCAGGCGCTGTGCCCTGATCCGGGTGAGCGCATCGAGGGCGCCGAACGGCTCGTCGAGCAGCAGCAGATCAGGCTCGCGCACCAGGGCGCGGGCGAGGGAGGCGCGCTGCGCCTCGCCGCCGGAGAGGGTCTTCGGCCAGGCGTCGATCCGGTGACCGAGGCCGACCTCGTCCAACGCCCGCTCGGCGGCGACGCGTTCGGGCTTTCCGGGCAGGCCCAGGAGCACGTTGCGCCAGACCTTCTTCCAGGGCATGAGCCGGGGCGCCTGGAAGGCGACGGCCCTGCGGCGCGGGACCAGCGCGGTTCCCCGGATGTCGCGGTCGAGTCCGGCGAGGATGCGCAGCAGCGTCGACTTGCCGCAGCCGCTGCGGCCGAGCAGCGCGACGAACTCGCCGGGAGCGATGTCGAGTCGGAGGTCGTCGATGACGGCACGGCCGTCGAAGGAGCGGGTCAGCCCCTCGACATGTACAGCCGTGGCCGGCTTGGCGGTCACCGCCCGGTGAACGTCGGTCGCCATTGCAGCAGCAGCCTTTCGAGGGAGCGGACGATGAAGTCGGCGAGCAGGCCGAGGAAGGCGTAGACGATCAGGCAGACCACGATCACGTCGGTCCGCAGGAAGTCCCGGGCCTGCACCATGAGGAAGCCGATGCCCGCGTCGGCGTTGACCTGTTCGGCGAAGACCAGCGCGAGCCAGGCGATGCCGAGCGAGTAGCGCAGCCCCGTGAGCGCCCCGGGCAGGGCACCCGGCAGCACGACGTGCCGTACCAGACCCCACCGGGAGAGCCCCAACGACTCCCCGGCCTCGATGAGTTGGGAGTCGACCCCGCGGATCCCGGCATAGACGTTGAGATAGAGCGGGAAGGTCACGCCGAGTGTGATGATGGCGATCTTCGGGGCCTCGCCGATGCCGAACCAGATGATGAACAGCGGGATGAGACCGACGAACGGCACCGTCCGCAGCATCTGCACCGGTGCGTCCACCAGATCCTCGCCCACCCTGAACAGCCCTGAGACCAGGGCCAGTCCGGTGCCGATCACCGTTCCGAACAGCAGCCCGAACGCGACGCGCTGCAGCGAGGTCCCCATGGCCGACGGCAGTGAACCGTCACTGACCAGATCCCAGCCCACCTGCGCGATCCGGCCGGGCGAGGCGAGTACACCCGCCGCCAGCACACCCGTGGCACTGAGCAGTTGCCACAGGGCGAGCAGCAGGATCGGGCCCGCGGTACGGCGCAGCCAGCGGGGGACGCGGAGGCGGCGGGAGGAGGCGGGGACGACGGGCTGGAGGTCGAAGGGAAGGGCGTCCGAATGCCCTGTCCCGGTGGCCCTGGACTTGGATATACCGGAAATATCCGGATCAGGCGCGCTGGGTAGGGCATGGCTGATGCTCATGGATGCTCCGCGGGGAGGAGAGCGGCGTGCGGGAAGATGCGACTCGGTGGCGCCGACGCCATGCCCGCGTCAACGGCAGAGGACGGCTGAGACGGCGGGAGCCTGGGAAGTCAGCGAGAGGGAAAAGGGCGTCAGCAGCCGCGACGACACGCGGCGGAGGCCACCCGCAGCAGGTCGATGTGACCGCGCGTGGTGAGCAGGGCTGTACGCAACATGCGGCCGAACGTAGTCAGGCCGCCGCCCACGGTCAACAGCGTCTCGCAGAGTGGACCGCGCGTCTCAGGAGTCATCCGCGCCGGAGCGTGTGAAACCCGGCGTATGGGTCAGGATGGGGGCATGCCAGATGCCTTCACCACCCGAATGCTGAACGTCTCCACCGGATCCCGCGAACGGGTCGTCGACCTCACCGCCGACTGCGAGGACTTCCTGCGGCAGGCGGCGGCCGACCGCGACGGGCTGCTCAACATCTTCGTCCCGCACGCCACCGCCGGAATCGCCGTCATCGAGACCGGCGCCGGCAGCGACGACGACCTTCTCGCCGCCCTGCACACCCTGCTGCCCGCCGACGACCGCTGGCAGCATCGCCACGGCAGCCCCGGCCACGGCCGCGACCACGTCCTCCCGGCCATCGTCCCGCCCCACGCGACCCTCCCGGTCATCGCCGGCCGCCTGGAACTGGGCACGTGGCAGTCGGTGTGCCTGGTCGACACGAACAGGGACAATGCCGAGCGTCAGGTGCGGCTGAGCTTCTTCGGCTGACGCGTACGACGGAGCCGGCAGCGAGGGTGCGGCGCGACGCCGGCCTGACGGGGCGTCGAGTCAGCGCCGCGCCGGTACGTCCCAGAGGACGCGCAGCACAGGGGGCTTGCGGAAGACCAGGCCTCGGGGCGCGGCGGGCGAGGACGTGTCGAGCCGCAGGCCCGGCAGGCGGTCGAGGAGCGCGAGGACGCAGGCGCGGGTTTCCAGTCGGGCGAGGTGGGCGCCCAGACAGAAGTGTGGGCCGTGCGCGAAGGCCAACTGGAGGCGGTTGTTGCTCCGCCGCAGGTCGAAACTGTCGGGTTCTTCGAAGACATCGGGGTCGCGGTTCGCGCCGGCGAGGGAGACGACCACCAGATCACCACGCCGGACCTCGGCCTCGCCGATCCTCACGTCGGCGGTGGCGTAGCGGTCCACCACCGCCGCGGCGGGTTCCAGGCGGAGCGATTCCTCGATCGCCGCGTCGACCAGGCTCGGATCGGCACGCACCAGAGCGAGTTGATCCGGGTGCGCCAGCAGGTGCAGTACGACGTTGGCGATCATGCCCTCGGTGGTCTCGATGCCGCCGAACATCAGCACGGCGGCGTCGGCTACCACCTCCGGCAGCTTCAGGCGCCCGGTTCCGGCCGCCGCGACCAGCAGCGACGCATGGCTTCCTGCGGCGACCGTCGCCTCGACGCTTCCTCGCAGCTGGTCGAACGCCGCCGACCCGGCGGGGTTCGCCGACAGCCCGGCGGTGATGTCGCAGACCGCGCTCACGATGGCGTCATACCAGGACAGCACCGCCTCGGCGTCCGCGTCGACCAGGCCCAGCGCCTCGGCGACGACGGCGACGGCCAGCGGCCCGGCCACCTCACGGCGCAGTTCGGCGCTGCCACGCGGCCGGATGCCCGCCACGAGCCGGGCGGCTTCCCCTTCCACGAACCCGGTGAACCGGTCGTCCACGTCTTGCCTGCGGAACGGGTCGGTGAAGGGATCGCGATGCCGTCTGTGCTCGGCACCTTCCAGGGAGAGCATGCTCGGACCGACCACCTGGGCGGTGGAGAAGCGGGGGTCGTCCACCGTGAAGGCCGCCGCGTCGCGCATCACGCGCAGTGCGAGATCACGCCGGGTCACCAGCCAGCCGCCCAGCACGGGTAGCCACGAAACCGGTTCGCGGGAGCGCAGCAGGGCCAACCGCGGGTGAGGGTCCTCCTCCAGCTCCGTGAGCGTGGTCGTGGAACCGAGCGGAAACCGGCGCGCTGTCACCATGGAAGCTGTCCCCTGTCCCGTTCCCGGAATTCCGGCCGCGCACGGGGTCACGGCCCATTGGGCTCATCGTCGCGGATGGGCCGGCCGCAGATGAAACACGGGCGACGGGGAGAGCGCGGCAGGCCGCGTCGCCGATCAGACCGGCGCCGGGGTGCGCCGCCTGCCCCCTCCGGCAGGGCAGGCCACTGACAGCGCCCCCCGGTGAGGCCGGAGGGCGCGGTGGAAGAACGGCTCTGGTGAGCGGTTCTCCGAGGAACCGGGAAGCTCACTCGCGCCCGGCGGCGCGATCCTGCTTCTCCTTCTTCAGCTGCTTGATCCGCGCGCCTTCCTTGCGGACCTCGGCCTGCGTGGCGCGCTCCTTCTCCAGCCACTCGGGCCGCTCCTGCTTGAGCACCTCGATCTGCTCGGTGGTCAGCGGCTCGGTGACCCCGCCGCGCGCGAGACCTGCGATGGACACGCCGAGCTTCGCGGCGACCACCGGACGCGGGTGGGGGCCGTTGAGCCGCAGCTCGCTCAGCCACTCCGGCGGGTTCGCCTGCAGCTCGTTCAGTTCGGCGCGCGAAATGACGCCCTCCTGGAACGAGGCGGGGGTGGCGGGGAGGTACACACCCAGCTTCTTTGCCGCGGTCGCGGGCTTCATCGTCTGGGTGCTCTGCTGCGAACTCATGAGGTCAAGGGTATCGGCCGCCTGCCCGACGGCCGACCACGGCCGGTGCCGGCCAGTCCGCCACGGCCGGTAACCTGGCCTGGTGACAGGCTCGGAGGAATCACCGTCGTTCCGGCTCGCATACGTTCCCGGAGTGACGCCCGCCAAATGGGTGAGGATCTGGAACGAGCGCCTGCCGGACATCCCGCTCACCCTCGACCAGGTCCCGGCCGCCGAGGCACCCGGGGTGCTGCGCGCGGGTGACGCCGACGCGGGCATCGTCCGGCTCCCCGTGGACCGCACGTACTTCAGCGCGATCCCCCTCTACACCGAGACCACGGTGGTCGTCGTCCCCAAGGACCACCTGATCACGGCCGTGGACGAGGTCGAGCTCGCCGACCTCGCCGAGGAAGTGCTGCTGCACCCCCTGGACGACGTCTTCGGCTGGGACGCCCCGCCCGGCGAGCCCGCCTTCGAGCGCCCCGCGACGACGGAGGACGCGATCGAGCTGGTGGCCGCGAACATCGGCCTCCTCGTCGTACCGCAGTCCCTGGCCCGCCTGTACCACCGCAAGGACCTCACCTACCGCCCGGTCACCGACGCCCCTCAGTCGAGCGTCGCCCTGTCCTGGCCGGAGGAGGCCACCACCGATCTGGTGGAGGACTTCATCGGTATCGTCCGCGGCCGCACCGCCAACAGCACCCGGGGCCGTACCAGGCCCCCGGCCGACGCACCGGCCGAGCAGAAGCGGAAGCGTTCCGAACCGGGCGGCACCCGGCAGAAGCCGGCGGCGAAGTCCACGGGCCGCACGGCACGCGCCCGTGCGGCGGGCGGCAAGCAGACACCCCAGCGGGGCAAGCCGCGCCGGAGGTCGTGAGGGCGACGGCGTGCCGCCATCGCCCAGCCGCCACCACCTAAGCCTCCTGCCGTGCCGTCGGCCTCGACTGCTCGGACTGCGGAAGGCTCCGTCGTTCCCGCAGGTCGGCGAAGGCCAGGCAGAGGGCCAGCAGGATGATGCCGACACAGGTCAGCAGGCCGTACTGGAGTGCGGCGCCGGGGTCGCCGTGATTGGCCAGGTGCGCGAAGAACACCGAGCCCACCACCGCGACGCCGGCCGCGGAGCCGACGCGCTGCCCGGTCTGCAGCACCCCGCCCGCCGCCCCGGCACGCCGAACCGGCACGAGGGACAGGGTCAGCGTGGTGTTCGGCGAGGTGGTCAGGCCCGAACCGATCCCCGCGAGCAGCAGCGGGAGCGCGGCAGCCCAGGCAACGCCCCGGCCCGGCACCCAGTGCACGGCCGCGACGACGCCGAGAACGCCCACCGTCACCGTGCACAGCCCGGCGATGACGAGCCTGCGCCCGAAGCGCACGACCATGCGGCCGCCGGCCGCGGCACCCACCGCCGTGCCCGTCGCGAAGGGCATGGACGACAGCCCCGCCGCCAGCGCGCTGTAGCCCATGCCGTTCTGCAGGAAGAGCGTGTAGACGAAGAACAGCGTCGTGAAACCGCCGAAGTACACCAGGCTCAGCAGCGCACCGAGCGAGAAGGAGCGCAGGGTGAAGAGCCGCAGGTCGACCAGGGGAGCCTTGTCGCGGCGTGTCTGGCGCAGCTCCCAGGCCCAGAACGCGGCCAGCAGCCCGGCGCCCGCCGGCAGCAGAGCCCACTTCAGCCGCCCGTGCCACTGCTGCTCCTGGACGAGGGGCAGCATCAGGGCGAGCACACCCGCGCCCAGCAGCAGGACACCCGGCACGTCGAAGTACTCCCGCCTGCCCGGTGCGCCGGGGAAGCGGGGCAGCAGCCGTAGCGCCGCGCAGAAGGCGGCGACCCCGATGGGCAGGTTGACGTAGAACACCGAGCGCCAGCCGTCGTCCCCGCTGGACGCGTGGATCAGCAGGCCGCCCGCCAGCGGGCCGAGGGCCGTGGAGAGGCCGATGGTGGCGCCCATCATGCCGAACGCGCGGGCCCGTTCCGCGCCGTGGAACATCTGCTGGATGAGCCCCGTGGTCTGCGGCGCGAGCATGCCGGCCGACGCCCCCTGGACCAGTCGGAAGAACACCAGCCAGGCCGGATCGGAGGCCAGCCCGCAGGCCGCCGAGGCGAGCGTGAACAGGGCGAGTCCGGTCAGGAAGGTCTGGCGCTGCCCGCGCAGGTCGCCGAGCCGTCCCGCCGGGACCAGGACCAGGCCGAAGGTGAGGGCGTAACCGGACACCACCCAGGAGAGGTCGGCGGGGGTGGCGGAGAGCCCGCGCTCCACCGAGGGAAGCGCCACGTTCACGATCGACGTGTCCAGCAGGGACATGAAGGACGCGGTCAGACAGACGGCGAGCGCCTTCCACCGTCGGTCGCCCAGGGCGGAGACGGCCTGGTCTGTAGTCATGTCATCACGCTATGCAGCCGTCGCGTCCCCCGCACGGCGGGAACGACGTGCTCCACGCCGAGAAGCCGGGCCCGCAGCCGTCAGGGCGCGTACGACGCCCTCCGCACCGTCCGCAACACCGCCGCGCCGTCCACCCGTTCGAGCAGAGCCTTTGTCACCCACGCGTCCTTCACGCCTCGGAGGTGCACGAGCAGCGCACCCTTGCTCCGGACGGGTGGTCCGTGGCCCAGGCCCGGCCGAGCCGTCCCGCGCCTTCCAGAGCTCGGCCCTGTGAAGCCGGCACGCCACGGGTCAGGTGCGGACCGCCCGTCCCACCGCCTCCACCAGGGGCAGCAACCGGTACGGGACGCGCTCGCGCAGCGCCACCTCCGTGCGGGTGCGCACCACCCCGGGCAGGCTGATCAGCTTCTGAATGACGTCCTCCAGGTGGGCGTTGTCCCGCCCCACCACCCGGGCGAGCAGGTCCCCGCCGCCCGTGATCGAGAACGCCTCCACGATCTCGGGTACGGCGGCCAGCGCGTCCCCCACGTCGTCCAGGTGGCCCTGTGTGACCTCGATGTGCACGAACGCCAGCACCGGATGGCCCAGGGCGGCGGGGGAGAGGGAGGGGCCGGTGCCGGTGATCACACCCTCCCGCTCCATCCGCTCCAGCCGGGCCTGGAGCGTGCCGCGGGCGACGCCGAGGACCCGGGCGTACTCGCGCACGCTGGTGCGGGGCTGCTCCAGGAGCAGTCGCAGGATGCGGGTGTCGAGTTCGTCCACGGCCATGATGGACGACTGTACCAATGGCTCAGCCAGTGCACCTCCGCGCCTGCCGCCCCACCTGGTCCGTTGGTATTCCGGTCGGCGGGAGCGCCCGGTCAGGGCAGTACCAATGGCCCAGTGATTCGGATGACACTTGAGCCAGTGACCCCGGTGATGCTCTCATGGGACCGTCGATGGCGCTGCGGACCCCGCGGCGCCTTTTCTGTGCCGGTGTTCCATGGGGAGGGCAGCAGTGCTGAAGAGGATGTTCGTGGCTCCGGACCCGGGCCGGGCGCGGTTGCGCTTCGCCGCGCGGGCCGTCCTCGGCATCGGCCTCGCGGTCGTCGTCTGCCTCCTCTCCGGACAGTGCCTCGCGGGTGCGGTCGCCGGCGGTCTCGCCGCGCTGCTCACCCTGTTCACCGTCGCCGACCCGACCGTGCGCGGCCAGGCGGTCACCACCGCGCTGCTGCCCGTCGTCGGCGTGCCGGTGCTCGCCGCCGCGGCCGAGCTGCACGCCGCCCCCGTCGCCCGCGACCTGGCCTTCCTGGCCGTCGTCGGCGCCGGGGTCTACGCCCGCCGCTGGGGTCCGCGCGGGCACAGTCTCGGCGTGTTCGCGTTCATGACGTTCTTCGTGGCCCAGTTCCTGCACGCCACCCCGGCGCAGCTGCCCGAGCTGTACGCCGCCGTCCTGCTGTCCGTGCTCAGCGCGGCCGTGGTGCGCTTCGGCCTGTGGTGCTACGAGCGCCGGCTGCCCCCGGCCGCCGTACCCGCCCCGTCCGCCGGGCGCGGTCTGGCCCGGGTGACCACGCGGCAGGCCGTCCAGGCGACCGCGGGCGCGGGCTTCGCGCTGGTCGTGGGCCAGCTGGTCTCCGGACAGCGCTGGTACTGGGCCGTCGGCGCCACCTGGTGGATCTTCGTCAACACGGCCTCGCGCGGCGAGACGCTGGTGCGCGGATTCCGGCGAGTCCTCGGCACGGTGATCGGCATCTGCCTGGGCTTCCTCGTCGCCGTCCCCGTGAACGGCGCGCCGGTCCCGACGGCCGTCCTCGTCGCCGTGGCCGTCTTCGGCATCTTCTACACGGCCGCCCTCTCCTACACCTGGATGATGCTCTGGGTGACCGTGCTCGCCGAACTGCTCTACGGCCTCCTCGGCGTCCTCAGCCCCGGCCTGCTCGCCCTGCGCCTCGCCGAGACCGGCGTGGGCGCGCTCGGTGCCGTGCTCGCGGTGCTGTTCGTCCTGCCGGTCACCACCCACGCCATCACGGACGCCTCGATCCAGCGCGTCCTGCGCTGCGTCCACGCGTGCACGGCCGAGGCCGCGGCGCGGCTCGCCGGCTCCCCGACGGCAGACCCGGCGCCCCTGGTGGCCGAGCTGGAGCAGTTGCTCGGGCGGGTCCGGCTGTCGGTGGCCCCGCTGGTGCACCCGCTGAACCCGGCGCCGGCGCGCAAGCGGCGTGCCCGCAGGGTGCTCGCGCTCCTCGACGACTGCGCCCGCGAGGTCCGTGGTCTGGTGGCGGTCGCCGCCGACCCCGAGGCCTCCCACGACGCCCGCCTTGCCGCGGCCTGCTGGCGGGTGGAGGCCGCCGTCGAGGCCTTGACCGCAGGCCGCCCCGAGCCCCTCCACAACCCCGCCGAACCTCCCGCCGAACCGGCCCTCGCCCACCTCCACGGCCTGGAACGCGCCCTCGCCGACCTGGCGGAACCCCTGCGGGCACCGTCGGGGTCACGACTGGTGGGCGCGTGAGCCGGTCAGCCGGGGGTGCGGCACCGGGGCGCGCGGGTCATGTCCGGGAAGCACTCGGGCGCGTGAGCCGGTCGCGTCCCGGTCCCCGCTGACGGCCGTGTGAGCCTGTCCGTGGTGGCCGCGAGGCTTGCGGACGAGGCCGTGCGAAAAGAACCGTCTTGCATGGCCGCCGTTGGTCTAGACCGCCTTGGCCGACTGCTACCGTCGGCCACGGACGTGCTCCACCGACGACCGAGAGGGGACAGCGGTGGCAGAGGGCGGCAGGTCCGGCAGGCGCCGGGCGTTCATCGGCTCGTTCACGGCAGCGGGCGGACCCGGTCTCCTGACCGCCGAGGTCGCGCGGGAGGGGGGTGCCCTCACCCTCGGCCCGGCCGTGAAGGACGTACCCGACCCGTCGTACCTGGTCCTGTCGCCGGACGGCGAGATGCTCTACGCGGTCAGCGAGACGGCCGAGGGCGCCGTCGCCGCCTACCGTGTCGACGGCGACAGGCCGGTGCTCGCCGGACCGCCCGTGCCGGTCGACGGCAGCGGACCGACCCATCTCGGGCTCTACGCCGGGCACGTGCTCACCGCCAACTACGGCTCCGGCAGCGTCACCGCCGTACCCCTGCGCTCTGACGGCACGCTCGCCGCCAAGCCCTCCGGGTGGCTGCAGCACACCGGCTCCGGCCCGCACGACCGGCGCCAGCGCGGCCCGCACGCCCACCAGGTGCAGTCCGACCCCAGCGGCCGCTGGGCCGTCAGCGTGGACCTCGGCACTGACTCGGTGCGGGTCTGCACCCTCGCGGACGGAGCCCCCGCCCTGCACCGCGAGTTCGCCCTGCGCCCCGGCTCCGGCCCCCGCCACCTGGCCTTTCACCCGGGCGGCGGGCATGCCTACGTCGTCAACGAACTCACGCCCACGGTGACCGTGTGCCGCTGGGACGCCGAGGCCGGCTCCCTCAAGCCGCTCACCGAGGTCCCCGTGCTGCCCGGTGCCCCCGCCGGAGACGCCTACCCTTCCGGCATCGCGGTCTCGCCCGACGGCCGCTTCGTATGGACCGCGACCCGCGGGGAGGACGTCCTGTCGGTACTCGCCGTCGAGGGCGAGGCACTCCGGCTGACCGGCACCGTGCCCTGCGGCGGGCACTGGCCACGCGCGCTCGCCGAGCACGACGGCTTCCTCTACGCGGCCAACGAACGCTCCGGCGAGGTGACGTGGTTCGCCCTGGACGAGGCGACGGGGCTGCCCCGCTACGACGGTTCCGTGCCGGTTCCCGCCGCCTCCTGCGTCGTCTTCGGCTGAGCCCCGCGAGATCCGGGCGCCCGGCACGGCGAAGGGCCCGCTCCGGGGTGTGGAGCGGGCCCTGTGTCGTACGCGTGCTGTGGAGTGCCTGCGTCCGGTCAGCGGACCGGCATGCCCTGCGGCTGCTGCGGGGAGATGCCCAGCGCCGTCGTGTACTTGGCGAGGGCGAGCTTGCCGATCGCCGGGTACGCCCCGAGCGCCTCGGCCGTGGCGCAGCCCGCCTCCGCGGCGGCGGCCGCCAGCAGCGCCGGGTCGATCTCCGGGCCGATCAGATACGGCGCCAGGGCCAGCTGCTGCGAGCCCGAGGAACGCAGCTGGTCGGCGACCGAGGAGATCGAGCCCTCCTGGTCCAGCGCCGCCGCCATCACCGGCACGGCCAGGCGCGCGGCGAGCAGCATGCCGGTGATTCCGGCCGCCTGCACGGCCTCCTCGCCGCCCACGGACGCCAGGATGATGCCGTCCGCGGCGGTGGCCACGGTGAACAGGCGCGCGCGGTCGGCACGGGCCAGGCTTGCCTCGGACAGCCGCACGTGCAGTGCCTCGGCGAGCAGCGGGTGCGGGCCGAGCGCGTCGGTCAGCTCGGCGGCGACCCGGCTGTCCATCACGGACTGGCGGATCTGCCGCAGCAGGGCGCTGTCCGGTCCGGCCAGCAGCGGGACGACGACCGCGACCGGGCCGTCGGGCTCCTTGACCCCTTCGACGCCGGCGGCGACGGCCTGCTCGTAACGGGCCGTGCGCTCCTCGGAGGCGCGCACGAGCACCGACCGGAGCGTGGGGAACTCGGCGTCGTCCCCGTCCAGGTAACCGATCCGGGCGTCCAGACCGGGCAGCTCGGAGCGGGCGATGCTCACGACCTCCTCGGCGAGGGCGCGCGTGGCGGCACTGGGCGCACCGGGCACCGCGAGGGCGAGCGCGGGCGCACCCTCGGGAGCCACCAGCGGTTCCGGTCGGCGGTGCCGTCCGGGCTGACGGGGTCGCGGCATTCGTACTGGCAGGCCGGACTCGGGCCCAGTGGGGGTGCTCATGCGGCCGCATGTTACTGGCTTCGGGGGTTCCTCCGTTCGGGGAGGGTGCAGGTGAGCGGTTTCCGTCCGGTTTTGTCTGATGAGTGACAAGCGGATGACACATGTTCGGAGCACGTGCCGAGAACATGGGCCGACAAAAGCACAGCAAGGGACGGCAAGGGTGGCAGGGGGCGGCAAGGGGTGACAGGGCACGGCAAGGGGTGACAGGGCGGTGACAAGGGGGGAGATCCGCTTTTGCCGTGACCTCATTCGCCTTGTGTCGTGACGACACACAGCATGACCGTTTCGCCCGGCAGGGTGAGCCGGTCGGCCGCGAGGTCGGCCGCGATCCGTACCGAGCCGTGCAGGGGATCACCCTCGGCAGGCACCTGCCGCGCGTGCGGCAGCCTGCTGGTCAGCTGCTCGCGCAGGGGGACGAGGAGAGGCTCGCCCAGGCGGAACAGGCCGCCGGTGAGCGCCACTCGGGGCGCCCCGTCCACCGGGCACACGGCCGCGACGGACTCGGCCATGTGCCGGGCCGCCGCGCGCAGGATGTCCACGGCGACCGGATCGCCGGGGGCACAGGCGGCCACCCGGGGTGCGAAGGAGGCCAGTACGGCGGCCCGGTCGGAGCGGGGGTACAGCTGCCCCGGCAGGTCGCGCACCGGCCCGAACTGCTCCTCCGCGCAGGTCAGCAGCGGTGCGGAGCCGCCCTCGCGGCCGTCGTGGGCGCGCAGCGCCGCCTCCAGGCCGGCCCGTCCGATCCACGCGCCGCTGCCGCAGTCTCCGAGCAGATGCCCCCACCCGTCGGCCCGGCGCCAGGCCGTCAGATCGGTGCCGACCGCGATCAGCCCGGTACCCGCGGCGAGTACCGCGCCCGGCCGGGGTCCGAGGGCCCCGGCATAGGCGGTGACGGCGTCGGCGGCGAGAGCCAAGCGCCGCACGCCCAGCTCCCGGGCGAGGGCGCCCGGCAGTTCCGCGCGCAGGGCGTCGCCCAGGGTGGCGAACCCGGCGGCGCCGACGACGGCCGTCTCCAGCCGGCCGATGCCCGCCTCGGCGGCGGACGCGCGCGCCAGCGGGACGAGTTGGGCCATCAGATGGGCGGGATCGATGCCATGCGTACCCGTGCGGACCGGTTCCCGTGACTCCCGCTGTGCGGCGGGCGCCCGGCCCGGCACGCCGACGGCGACCCGCAGACCGGAGCCGCCGGAGTCCACCGCCAGGTAACCGGGGACGGTCACGGCAGTTGCCAGTCCACCGGCTGTCCACCCTGCTGGATCAGCAGGTCGTTGGCCCGGCTGAACGGACGCGAGCCGAAGAACCCGTAGTCGGCCGACCGGGGCGACGGATGCGCGGACTCCACCGCCGGCAGTCTGCCCAGCAGCGGGCGCAGATTGCGGGCCTCCCGGCCCCACAGGATGGCGACCAGCGGCTTGCCGCGCGCCGCCAGGGCCCGCATCGCCTGCTCGGTGACCTCCTCCCAGCCCTTGTCGCGGTGGGCGCCCGGGCGGCGCGGAGCCACGGTCAGCGCTCTGTTGAGCAGCAGGACACCCTGTTGGGTCCAGGGGGTGAGGTCGCCGTTGGACGGCTGGGGCAGGCCCAGGTCGGCGTTGAGCTCGCGGAAGATGTTGATGAGGCTCGGCGGCAGTGGGCGTACCTCGGGCGCGACCGAGAACGAGAGGCCCACCGCGTGGCCCGGAGTGGGGTACGGGTCCTGACCGACGATCAGGACCCGTACCTCGTCGAAGGGCTGCTGGAAGGCCCGCAGGACGTTCGGCCCGGCCGGGAGGTAGGTGCGTCCCGCGGCGATCTCCGCGCGCAGGAAGTCGCCCATCTCGGCGATCCGCCCGGCCACGGGTTCGAGGGCCTTCGCCCAGCCCGGTTCGACGATTTCATGCAAGGGTCGTGGTGCCACGGGCGTCACCCTACTGCCCGGGGGCAGGCGGGTGATCAACCGATGGCCCAAGCACGGCCGGGCCCGCCCCTGCGGCCGGCCCGCACCTCTCAGCCGCCCACCGCACCGCCCCGGCAAGCCGGCCGATCATCGCCTCGGCGGCCGGCCCTCAGCCCGCACGTGAGCCGACCACCGCCCCGGCACGTCAGCCGGCCCTCGGCCCGACCCTCCCTGCAGGTCAGCCGACCCCAGGAGGACCGGCCCCCATGTCGGCCGAGTCCTCCGCGCATGTCAGCCGATCCCAGGCCGACCGCCGCCCATGTCGGCCGGGCCCTCCGCGCGCGTCAGCCGGTCCAGGCCGAACCGGCCCCGTGCCGGCCGGTGCCTCGCCCCGCGTCAGGCGATCACCGCCGCCCGCACGCACAGCACATCCGGGAGGTGGGACGCCAACTGCTGCCAGGTGTCGCCGGCGTCGGCCGAGGCGAACACCTCGCCGTTGCGGTTGCCGAAGTACACCCCCGCCGGTTCGGCGTCGTCGGTGCACAGGGCGTCCCGCAGCACCGTGCCGTAGTGGTCCTCCTCCGGCAGCCCCTTGGACAGCGGCTCCCAGGTCCGGCCCGCGTCCGTGGTGCGGAAGACCCGGCAGCGGTGCTCGGCGGGCACCCGGTCCGCGTCGGCGTTGATCGGGAAGACGTACGCCGTGTCGGCCTGGTGCGGATGCGTGGCCACCGCGAAGCCGAATGTGGAGGGCAGATCCGCGCCGATGTCGGTCCAGTGGGCGCCCGCGTCGTCGCTTCGGTACACTCCCCAGTGGTTCTGCAGATACAGCCGGTCCGGATCGCCCGCGTCCTTGGCGATCTTGTGCACGCACTGGCCGAAGTCCGGGTTCGGATCCGGCAGGAACACCGCGGACACACCGGAGTTGGACGGCACCCAGCTGGCGCCGCCGTCGGTGGAGCGGAACACCCCGGCCGTCGAGACGGCCACGGTGACCGCCTTCGCGTCGCGGGTGTCGGTCACCACGGTGTGCAGGCCCTCACCGCCGCCGCCCGGCACCCACCGCGAGCGCGTCGGATGCTCCCACAGCGGCCGGACCAGCTCGAAGCTCTCGCCGCGGTCCTCCGAGCGGTACAGCGCCGCCGGTTCCGTGCCCGCGTAGACCACGTCGGGCTCGGCGGCGGCCGGGTGCAGCTGCCAGACGCGCTCCAGGGAAGCGCCGGTGTCCTTGGGGAACTTGACGGCCGGCTGCGGCGGTTCGGTCCAGGTGCGGCCGAGGTCGTCCGAGTGGAAGACGGACGGGCCCCAGTGCGCGCTGTCGCCGCCCGCCAGCAGGCGTGGCCGGTCCCCGCGGGTGTCGATCGCGACCGAGTAGACCGCCTGGGCGTTGAAATACGGGCTGTCGTCGAACTCCCAGGCGCCGCCGCCCCTTCGGCGTCCGATGAACAGGCCTTTGCGGGTGCCCACCGCCAGCAGTACCTCGGTCATGCCGATCACCTCCGGGACGCCTTCGTCCAGGTAGTCGTGAGTCAGGTAGTCGTCAGTTATCGGCCAGTGTGCACCCGGCCACTGACACTCTCCCCCGGGGAGTGCGTTCTCGCAGGTCACAGCGGTGTTGTCGGCCTGCGACGAAGGTCCGTTGAGGCCCGTTGCGGCATGCGCCTGCGCGAACGGGGTGTCTCGTGCGACCGTCGAGGAGACGGCTCGTCGTGAGCAACGGAGCGATCTCCCGCGTATGGGAGGGCGATCCGGCCGGTCGGTGCGCTCGTGAGGAGGATGCCTTTGAAGGCGTTCCGTGGTCCGAAGGTGTGGCTGTGGCGCTGGCGGCGCAACCCGCTCAGGCGCCGGGCCGACGTGATGGAGGCCTGGGTGGCGCTCGGGGCCTGGCTGCTGACCGTCCTCGCGGGGGTCACCGCCGGACTCGTGGCGGCCGGGTCGGTGGAGCACGGGCTCGCCAGGGAGCGGGCGGCCTGGCGTCCGGTGGTGGCCCGCGTCGTGGCGCGGGCACCGGGCAGTTCGCCCGCGCACGGCCACGCCTCGTCCGGTGAACAGGTCTGGGCCAAGGTGCGCTGGGCGGTGCCCGACGGCTCCGCCCGCACCGGTCAGGTCCGGGTCCAGCCCGGCAGCAAGGCCGGCACGCCGGTCAAGGTCTGGACCGACCCGCAGGGCCGTCTCGTCGGCCGCCCCACCTCCGTCGCCGAGGCCGCCTTCCGCGGCACCCTGATCGGCTGCCTGGTGGGTGTGAGCACCGCGGCCGTTCCCTTCGTCGGCGGTCTCGCCCTGCGCAGCCGTCTGGAACGCCGCCGTATGGACGCATGGGACACGGAATGGGCACGCCTCGGACCGCAGTGGGGACGGATGGTCTGACCAAGGGCGCCGGCGCGTCTCGACCGGGGCCCCGGACCGTCACGCCGCCCGAGACGGAGCCGGGCGGGCCGAGCCGCGCATGGCGCCCGGCGCCGGCTCCCGCGCGTCGGTCGGTGGGCGCGGGCGGACGGGCTGTCTTCGCACGGTGGGCTACATCGCCGCCAGCGCCTCCCGGCACGCTTCCAGCAACGCCTCGTCCTCCGGTATGCCCTCGCCGCCGTAGCCCCCCGTGTGAGCCAGATGGCGGCGGGGGGCGGTCAGTTCCGCTGTCATCAGCTGACGTAGCGGCGCGGCGGCCGGGCCCATCGCGGTGAGGCACCGGGCGATCGGGGCGCGGGTGTGCGGATCGTCCGTCCAGGCTGCCCGGAACACGGGCAGGACCGGCTCCGGGTCCCTGTCGATGCGCCACAGCGCGCAGGCGGCCGACATCCGCTCCTGCGCCGGCCACGAGCAGGCCATCCGGCGCAGCGCGGGCAGCGCGGGGCGCGCGGCCGGTCCCAGTCTGCCGAGCTGTCCGGCGGCCAGGCACCGGCGCTCCGGATCGGTGTGGGTCAACTCCCGAAGGAGTACGGGGAGTACGACGGAGGCGTCCTGGTACGCCGACCAGAGCGCCCCGGCCGCCTCGGCGGCGTGCCGGGTGTGCAGGAGTGCGCGGAGGGCCGGAACGGCCTGCGCGCCGGCACCCAGCGCCTCCAGCGCCCTGACGGCCTGGCGTGCGACCGGGTCCGGCACCCCGGAGCCGTCGGGAGCACCCGACAGCAGCCGCAGCACCTCCGGGACCGCGGCCTGGTCTCCCAGGGCGCCGACCGCAGCCAGCAGCGGGACGGCGAGCCGGACGGTGGAGGGGGAGTCCGCCGGGACCAGGCCGAGTCGGTGCCGCACCGCCTCGGCGAGCGGGGCCGCGGCGGCGCCCAGGCGGGCCAGTGCGAATCCCAGGTCCACCGGGGCGGCCGGGCCGGCCAGCAGTTGGGCCAGGGCCGGGACCGCGCGGGGATCGCCGCTCCTCGCCAGGGCCTTCAGCGGCCCTCCCAGCGTGGGCAGGTCGCGCTCGAAGCGGTGCGTCCACAGATCGGGCCGGGCACACACCAGCGCGTGCAGATCGTCCGCGGCGGGCGCGGCCAGCGTGTACAGCTCGGACAGGACCGCCACCGCCGCGTCCCGCAACCGGTCCTGCTCCGCGGGCAGTTGGCTGCCGAGCAGCCGGACCGTGCCGCTGTGGTCGCCGCGCCAGCCGCGCAGCAGCGCCGCAGCCATCCACACGGCGTTGCACCGGTCCAGCGGGTCCGGACTGGTCAGCTGCCCGCCGAGCAGCGCGGTCCGGTCGTCCACGCGGTCGCCGAGCGCGCTGTGCAGGGTGCGCAGCAGACGGGAGCCCTCCTCGTCGGACGGGCGCAGCCGCCGTAAGCGTCCTACGAGGGTGTCGACGGCGGAGGGCTCGGGGAGCCGGGCGCGGTGTGCGGAGCGCTCCCGGAGCAGCCGGACCGCTGTCGGCACCACATCGTCGGGCAGCCGGGCGGGCGCGACGAGCGCGAGCTGGCCGAGCGCGGCGAGCCGCAGTCCCGGGGAGTACGGCGGCGCGCTCTGCTCGGCCAGGAGGTCCACCGCGGCGTCGGCGTGCGCGGGGTTCCGGCGGACGAACAGTCCGAGCGCCTCCGTGAGGGCGAGCAGGACACGGTCGTCGCGCTCGGCGCGCAACCGCTGCCGCAACAGGCCCAGCACGCGCGCGGGCGCGGCCACGAAGTGCACGAGGGCCTCGGCAGCCGCCCGCCGTACCGCCGGGTCCGGGTCCCCGGCGAGCCGGACGAACACCTCGGCGCCCGCGCACACCGCCTCCCTGGCGCGCGGGTCTCCGTCCGCGCTCTCCGCGCCGATGCCGACCAGCAGTTCCACGACGCCGCCCCGGTCCGGCAGTTCCTCGCGGGCCACGAGCGTGAGCAGGATGGGGACGCAGGCCAGCGTCGAGTCGTACACACACCCCGGGTGGTGCAGTGCGTCGTACATCCCGTCGAGCGCGGTCGCTCGCTCGGCGGTGTCCGTGGACGCCAGCGCCCGTAACCATCCGGGCACGTCCTCCGCGGTGCCGTACGCATGCCGCAGCGAGGCCCAGTCGACCTCGTCGATCCCCGTGACCACGTTGTCCTCCCCAGACGAAAGCCACCTGATCGCGAGTGTGCACCACGGCACCGACAACGGTATGGAACCGTGCGCTGACTGTGTGCGATCCGTCGGCTGTCACCGGCCAGGGCGGCAGCGGCCCGCGCTCGCCTGCCGGGTGAGTCACGGGGCCCTGGTGGGAGGCGTCAGTTCAGGCCGGGCAGGGCCCGCTCCAGGATCGCGTCGAGGCCCGCCCCGGTGGGCAGTGTGCCGAACGCGTGCCCCCAGTCGCCGCCCAGCCGGCTCGCGCAGAAGGCGTCCGCGACCGGGTGGGGGGCGTACCGGACCAGCAGGGAGGCCTGCAGGGCGAGCGCCATGCGCTCGACCAGCCGGCGGGCGCCCACCTGGTCCGTTTCGGCCAACTGGTCCCTGAGCGCCGCCACGGTCGCGTCCAGCCGCGCGTCCGCCCCGCGCGCCAGGGCCAGTTCGGCGAACAGGGACTCGGCGGTGTCCGGTTCCCGGCCCAGGGCGCGCAGCACGTCGAGCGCGTTGACGTTGCCCGAGCCCTCCCAGATCGACAGCAGCGGTGCCTCCCGGTAGTGCCGGGGCATGCCGGAGTCCTCGACGTAGCCGTTGCCGCCCAGGCACTCCAGCGCCTCCGCGGTGAACGCCGGGCCCCGCTTGGTCACCCAGTACTTGCCGATGGCGGTGGCGATCCGCCGGAAGCCGCGCTCGCCGGCGTCCCCGCGCACCGCGCGGTCGGCCGCGCCGGCCAGCCGCAGCGTGAGCGTCGTCGCCGCCTCCGACTCCAGCGCCAGATCGGCCAGGACGTTCCGCATCAGCGGCTGGTCGAGCAGCCGGGCGCCGAACGCGCTGCGGTGCCGGGCGTGGTGGCCGGCCTCCACCAGCGTCTTGCGCATGAGGGTCGCCGAGGACATCACACAGTCCAGCCGGGTGCAGTTGACCATCTCGATGATGGTCTTCACGCCCCGGCCCTCCGGCCCCACCAGCCAGGCCACCGTCCGGTCGAACTCCGGCTCGGAGGAGGCGTTGGACCGGTTGCCCAGCTTGTCCTTCAGGCGCTGGATGCGGAACGTGTTGCGGCTGCCGTCCGGCAGCACGCGGGGTACGAGGAAGCAGGACAGCCCGCCCGGGGCCTGTGCCAGCACGAGGAAGACGTCGCACATGGGCGCCGACGTGAACCACTTGTGCCCGCGCAGCGTGTACACGCCCGGCTCGCCGGTGGGGGTCGCCGTGGTGGTGTTGGTCCGGACGTCCGAGCCGCCCTGCTTCTCGGTCATGCCCATCCCGGCGAGCAGTCCGGGCTTCTCGGTGGGCACGCGCAGCACAGGGTCGTACTCCCGGCTGGTGAGCAGCGGTTCGTAGACCTTGGCCAGATCGGGCTGGGCGCGCAGCGCGGGCACGGCGGCGTACGTCATCGACGTCGGGCAGCCGTGTCCGGCCTCCGTGTGTCCCCACACCAGTCCGCCCGCGGTGCGCGCCACATGGGCGCCGGGCCGCCCGTCCGCCCAGGGGGCGCCGGCCAGGCCCTCGGCGACCGCCGTGCGCATCAGGTGGTGCCAGCTGGGGTGGAAATCGACCTCGTCGACGCGGTGGCCGTAGCGGTCATGGGTGCGCAGGACCGGCTCGTACCGGTTCGCCAGCTCCCCCCACTCCTGCGCCTCCGCGCTCCCGGCGCGCGCCCCCAGCCGCCGGATGCCGTCCTCGGCCCACCCGGCGCCCTCCCGGCGCAGCCCCTCCAGGAGGGCCGGGTCGTCGGAGGCGTCGTAGGGAGCGAGGGGCGGGGCCTGGTTGGTGACGTCGTGCGTGCCGTGCGTCGGCTGGGGCTGCGGTCGCGGCTGTGAAGGCGACTGCGCGGGAATCGAGACCATGGAAGCATGTTGCACTCTTCCTGCGATTGTAGCAATGATGCAACAAGGAGGTCGCACGTACAGTACGTGCCCATGCGCATGAACGTCCCGACCGAGCCCGAGGGGGCAGCCCTGCGGCCGTTGTCCGCGCGGTCGGTCGTGCTGAGCCTGCTGCTCGGCGCCCATCCGGCGGAGCTGCCGGTGAAGGACCTGGTCCGGCTGGTCGAGCCGTTCGGCGTCGGCGGCTCCACCCTGCGGGCCGCGCTGAGCCGGATGGCGACCGCGGGGGACCTGCGCCGCACCGACGCCGTCTACCGGCTCAGCGACCGGCTGCTCGCGCGCCAGCGGCGCCAGGACGAGGCGCTGCGGCCCGGCACGCGCGCGTGGGACGGCGACTGGGAGATGGTCGTCATCACGGCAACCGGCCGCGGACCCGCCGAACGCGCCGAGCTTCGCGCCCGGTTGACCGCCCTGCGGCTGGCCGAACTCCGCGAGGGCGTGTGGCTGCGCCCGGCCAACCTCGACCGCGGCCTGCCGGACGCGCTGCACTCCGTGGCCCGGACCTACACCGCGCGACCCGACGAGCCCCCGCAGGACCTGGTCGACCGGCTCTGGCCGCTGGACGCCTGGGCCGCCGGCGCACGCACGCTGCTCGCCCGCACGGCGGCCGCCCGCAACCCGGCGGACCGCCTCACCGCCTACGCCGCGGCCGTGCGCCACCTGCTCACCGACCCCGTCCTGCCGCCCGGCCTCCTGCCCGCCGACTGGCCGGGGGAGGCCCTGCGCACGGCCTACGCCGGCTACCAGCGGGAGTTGGCCGCGTCGCTGGGGCCGGGGGAGCGTGCCGCATGACGGCGGTGCCCCTGCAACGGTTCCTCCGGGCCCGGTTCGAGGAGGAGGAGCGGGTGGCCCGCGACGCGATCGCCGGTGCGCCGGGCGCGGTGTGGGGCGTCATGGCCGACCACATCGAGCAGGTGCTCACCTCCCGGGACCGCGGGACCACGCACACGCCACTGGTGCAGTTCGGCGCAGAGGACCCGGTGCTGCTGCTGACCCATGTGGCGCGTCACGATCCCGCGCGCGTCCTGCGGAACGCCGAGGCCGGACGGGCACTCCTCGCGGAGCACCTGCCGGCGGCGGACGGCCGCTGCCCCACCTGTGCCGTGGCCGCCGGACAGGGCCGGCGACCGGCCCCGTGCGCCACGCTCCGTCTGCTCGCCCTGCCGTTCGCCGGTCATCCCGACTACGACGAGACGTGGCGCCCGGACTCCGGTGGCGTTCCCCCCACACCACCCGCCGGCACCGCCCTGGACGACGACCCGGCCGGGGATCCGAAGCCCCCGGCAGCGCGTGAACGCCCGGATCCGGCCGCCGGGACATGGGGCGCCCGGGCGGCGCGGGTGGCGCGGGCACGGTCCGGGGGGTTCCCTGTAAGGAGTGGGCTCCCCGGGCGGAAACGGGGGATGACCAGCGCCGTGGCGGGCACTCGGTGGGGCACGCAAGGCGAACTCACCCGAGGAGAGTCATGGCTGAGCAGAAGTCGTCGTCGGCCCTCACGGCGCCCTGGCGCGGCGCGTCCTCGGTCCTGCGCAGGGTGCCGGGCGCCGGGATGGTGAGCAGGGCCGCCGAGGAGACGTTGGACAAGGTCGGCGCGGTGTCCCCCCGCGGCCGGCGCCTCGCGGTGTACGCCGGGGCCGGAGTGCTCGGCGCCGCGGGCGTGGTGGAGTGGCCCGTGGCCCTCACGGGCGCAGCCGTGGCCTGGCTCACCCAGCCGCGGCCCGCACACCCGGCCGAGAACGCGAGCGGGGCCTGGCGGAGCACCGACCCCGCCCATGACCTCGGCACCGCGGCCCTGAGGTCCGGCCACGGCCCCGGCCCGCGAACGGCCGGCGCGAGCGCGATGGCACCGCCGGGGGCGGGGAGCCGGGCCGGCTCGGGCGCGGCGGTCTCCGGCGGGGGCGGTACGGCGGCGGCCGGAGGCGGTGGGGATTCGAGCGGGGCCGGCGCCGCAGCCGTCGGTCGTGCCGGGACCTCCGCGGGCGATCGGGCATCCGGCAGCGCTCGGACCCATGGAGACGGCGGCTCGGCCGGCGGCGCCCGGACTTCCCGCGGCTCCCGGACCTCAGCGGGTGATCGGACGTTCCCCGGCGATCGGACATCCGGCAGCAGCCGGACACACGGAAGCGGCAGGTCGGCCGGTGGCGCCCGGATCCCGCGCGGTGCCGAGGGCTCGGCGGCCAAGCCGTCCACCGGTCCGCTCGGTCCCACGGCGCGGCCCGACCGCACCACGCTCTGAGGAGGGCCATGGTGGTCGGACTGCTGACGGCGCCCTCAGCCGCCGCACGGCTGTTGCCCGCCGCACCACGGCTGCTCGCCCGGGCCGCCGCGCCGCTGGTCGGGGTGGCCGCCGGTGCCGCCGCGGGAACGGCGCGCGCCGGAGTGCGCGGCGCGGACGCCGCCGTACGGGTGGCACGGGTCGCCCGCAACGCCCTGCCCGGCGCCGGTGACCACTGGCGGGCGGGTGCCCGTGCCCACCTGGCCCTGCGGCCCGTGGACCAGGGACACGCGCGGCGCGCGGGCGGCACGGCACATCTGGCGCGCCGGGTGGCCGAGGCACTGGCCGAGCGGCCTGACGTGCTCGTCGCGTACTGGGACCAAGGGCTCGCGCGCCTGGTGGTGACGGCGACCGGTGAGGAGGCCACCGACCGGGTCGTGGAGCACGCCGCCGAACTGGCCGAGCGGCACGGACTGCTGCTGGCCGGCGAGGACGTCGAGGAGACCACGCATCCCGCCGACCCGGCCGGGGTGCGCGCCGCCGTGGCCGCGCTCGCCGCCGACGCGGTGGGCATCGGCGCGGCCCTCACCGCGTACGGGCTCCGGCTGCCGCCCTCCCCCCGCATGGTCACCGCGGTGGTGACGCTGCTGCGCGAGAACCCGCGCTTTCGCGCCTGGCTGCGCGCCCGGCTGGGCGACACGGGCATGGATCTCGTCCTGGCCTGTGCCAACGCCGCCGTCCACGGCGCCGGGCAGACCCCCACCTCGCTCGTGCTCGACGGCGCCCTGCGGGCCTGCCAGGTGGCCGAGACGGTGGCCCGCGCCGCCGCCTTCGACTCCGTCCACGACCAGTTGTGCGCGCCCGGCCGCCTCAGCCTCCCGGCGGACGGCGATGCGCAACGCCCGCCGCTGCGCGAGTCCCCGGCCCAGCAGTACGCCGCCCACGCCTCCGCGGGCAGCGTGCTGGGCGCCGCCGCCACCCTCCTGGTCAAGCACGACGGCGCCGAGGCGGCGGAGGCGGTGCTCGCCGGTTCGCCGAAGGCCGCCCGCTACGGCCCCGCCGCCTTCCACGCCGTCCTGAGCGCCGCGCTGGCCCGCACCGGCGTGCTGGTCCGCGCCCCGGACCGGCTGCGCGAGCTGGAGATGGCCGGCACGGTCGTGCTGCACCCCAGCGTCCTGCGCACCGACGAGGGCGAGGCCGACCCGTGGGCCGAACCGGTCCTGGACGCGGCCCGCCGGGCGGGCCTGCGGGTGGTCCTCGTGGACGACCCCGCCCTGGAGGACTTCACCGGCCTCGCCGACCAGGTGGTGGACGCGCGCCGGCCGCTGGACGACGTGGTGTACCAGGCGCGCGGCGACTCGGGCGCGGTGCTCGCCGTCGCCCGGGTGCGTTCCGCCGACGAGCACGACGTCCTGGCGGGGCTGCGCGCCGCCGACATCGCGCTCGCCCTCACCGACCACGACGGCGCCGTGGTCTGGGGCGCAGACATCCTGGCCCTGCACGGGCTGCCCGACGTGTGGCGGGTGCTCACCGCGATACCGGCCGCCCGTACGGTCGGCCGGCACGCCCAGACCCTGGCCCGCTCCGGCGCCGCGCTCTCCGGTCTGCTCGTGGCCGTCGGCGAGTCGGGCGGCGGTCACGGCCGCCTCGCCGCGCTGCCCGGCATGCGGCACGCCCCCGTCGACGTCGGCGCCGCGTCGGCCCTGCTCTCCGGGATCAGGGCCGCGCTCGGCGTGGCGTCGGCCCGGCCTCCGCACCCGCGTCCGCGCGTGCACTGGCACGAGCTGGATCCCGAGCAGGCCCGGGACCGGCTGGAGCACGAACCGGCCGCCGAGAGCGCCGAGTCCGAGGGGTTGGCCGCCCGCGTGCGCAGGGCCACCGCCGGTGTCGCCCGGCACCCGCTCGCCGCGCCCGTGCGCTGGTCGTACCGGCTCGGTGGTGCCGTGCGCGGCGAACTCCACGACCCGCTCACCCCGGTTCTCGCCGTCGGGTCGGCGGCGTCGGCGATCCTCGGCTCGGTCGTGGACGCCCTGCTGGTCGTCGGCGCCCTCGACCTGAACGCCCTGGTCGGCGGTATCCAGCGGCTGCGCGCCGAACGGGCGCTGTCCGGACTGGTCGCCGAGCAGCAGCAGAAGGCGCGCGTCGTGCCGCCAGAGGCGGAGGCACCGGCCGGAGGCACGCGCACCGTGGACGCGGGCAAGCTGCATCCGGGGGACGTGATCCAGCTGAAGGCCGACGACGTGGTGCCCGCCGACGGCCGGCTGCTGTGGCAGGACGGTCTGGAGGTCGACGAGTCGGCCCTGACCGGCGAGTCGCTCCCGGTGGAGAAGCAGACGGACCCGACCCCGCACGCACCGGTCGCCGACCGGCGCTGCATGGTCTTCGAGGGCACGACCGTGGTCGCGGGCGAGGCCCGGGCCGTCGTGGTCGACATCGGTGAGCGCACGGAGGCCGCCCGAGCCGTCCACCTCGCCGCCCGTACGCCCCCGGCCGGCGGCGTGCAGGCCCGGCTGCAGGAACTCACCCGCAAGGCCCTGCCGTTGACCCTGGCGGGCGGCGCCGCGGTCACCGGACTGGCGCTGCTGCGCGGCACTCCCATCCGGGAGGCGGTCAGCGGGGGTGTGGCGGTGGCCGTGGCGGCCGTACCGGAGGGGCTGCCGCTGGTGGCCACGGTCGCACAGCTGGCCGCGGCCCGGCGGCTGAGCCGCGGCGGCGTCCTCGTCCGCACCCCGCGCACCCTGGAGGCGCTGGGCCGCATGGACACCATCTGCTTCGACAAGACCGGCACGCTCACCGAGAACCAACTGCGCCTGGTGCGCACCTCCGACGCCGACGGCAACGTCCTCGCGGTCGACGACAGCGGGTCCGCCGGTACGGTCAGGGCCGCCGCACGTGCCTGCCCGCAGCTCAACGGCGACAGCGACCGTCCGGTGCACGCCACCGACGAGGCCGTACTGGCCGCGGCCGGTGACGACCCGGACTGGACGCAGCTCGCGGCACTCCCGTTCGAGGCGGCACGCGGATACGCCGCCGCCGTGGGCCACAGCGGGGACGGCCCGCCCGTCCTCGTGGTCAAGGGTGCCCCGGAGACCGTACTGCCCGCCTGCTCCGGTCTTCCTGAGCACGCCTCGGAGGCGGCCCACGCGCTGGCCGCGGACGGCCTCAGGGTGCTGGCGGTGGCCGAACGGCGGCTCGGGACGCGGGAAGAGGCGGCCGACGAACTCGAACAGCCGCTGCGCGAGCTGGAGTTCACCGGCCTGCTGGCGCTGTCCGACGTACCCCGCGAAACGTCCACGGCGCTGGTGGAGGGGCTGCACGAGGCGGGTGTACGACCGGTCATGCTCACCGGCGACCATCCGCAGACCGCCCGGGCCATCGCAGCCGATCTCGGCTGGCCCGAGGAGCCCGTCGTGGTCACCGGGGACGAGCTGGCGGCGGCGGACCGGGCGGCCAGGGCCCGGATGCTGCGCGACGCGGGGGTGGTGGCTCGGGTGGCACCCGAGCAGAAGCTCCAGGTGGTCGAGTCGCTGCGGGACGCGGGCCGGGTCGTCGGCATGGTCGGCGACGGCGCCAACGACGCCGCGGCCATCCGTGCGGCCGACATCGGCGTCGGCATCAGCGCGCGCGGCTCGGCGGCCGCGCGCAACGCCGCCGACATCGTCCTCACCGACGACGATCTGACGGTCCTGATCGACGCGGTCGGCGAGGGCCGGGCGCTGTGGCACAGCGTGGCCGACGCGATCGCCATCCTGATCGGCGGCAACGCGGGCGAGGTCGGGTTCGGCATCCTCGGCACGCTGCTGTCCGGCCGGGCGCCGCTGTCCACCCGGCAGATGCTCATGGTGAACCTCTTCACCGACCTGTTCCCGTCGATGGCGGTGGCGGTGACCGAGAAGGACGACGCGCCCGGCACCGTACGCACCCGCAGCGGATCGCCGGAGGACGCCTCCGCCGTGCTCGGCGCGCCCCTGCTGCGGCAGATCCGGCACCGCGCGCTCACCACCTGCCTGGGCGCACTGACGGCCTGGCTGATCGGCCGGTTCACCCCGGGCACCGTGCGCCGTTCCGGCACGATGGCGCTGTGCGGGGTGGTCGGTACCCAGCTCGTGCAGACATGGCTGGACCGGCGCGACAGCCGTCTGGTGCAGATCACCTGCCTGGGCTCGGCCGTGGCGCTGGTCGCGGCGGTACAGACCCCGGGCGTCAGCCACGCGGTCGGCTGCACCCCGCTCGGCCCGCTCGCCTGGGCCGGGGTCCTCGCGGCGATCGCCCTGGCCCTGGCGGGCCAGCGCGTACTGCCCCGCCTGGAGGAGACGGTCGGCCGACTGCTCCCGGGCTGAGCGCGGGGTGTGCCGGTGCGCCGACTGGTGCGGGGTCGGGCGCCGCATGCGCAGCCCTGCGGTGACCGCTGAGGGGTTCGCGCCACAGGTGAGCCTGCCTGCCGGCTGCTTGCGGGGGCCGGCGGTGGAGGGGCGGCCGACTGTGGCAGGGACCGGTCTGCTGCTGCGGGGTGTGCGGACCGGGCCCGCGGGGCCGGTCGGTCGGCTGTTGCGGGGATGCGGGGGCGAGGAACTGGTCGGTTTGCTGCCGCCTGGCAGCCGGGGTTGCAGCCGTGGGACCCCACTGTCGTCCCATAGCGGGCTTGCAGCCGATCGGCTTGCCGCCCCGTGGCACGGGCTGCAGCCGGCCAACGTGTCACCCCGCGGCGGGCCGCAGCCGACCGGCTTGTCGCGTCCCACGCCGGGAAAGGAGCCGACCGGCTTGCCGCCCCGCAGCCGACAAGCCTGCCGTGTTCAGACCGACCGGTGATACTGGTCGGGAACCCGGACCTCGCCGCCGAGTTCGCGGGCCGCGTGCCGGGCCCAGGACGGGTTGCGCAGCAGCTCGCGGCCCAGCAGTACGGCGTCCGCCTCGCCGTTCGTCACGATCTTCTCGGCCTGCTCGGCCTCGGTGATCAGGCCCACGGCCGCGACGCGCAGCGGGGTCTCGGCCTTCACCCGGGCGGCGAACGGCACCTGGTAGCCGGGGCCGGTCGGAATCGTCACCCCGGAGGCGTTGCCGCCGGTGGAGACGTCGAGCAGGTCGATGCCGTGGGCGTGCAGGTCATGGGCGAAGCGGACCGTGTCGTCCGGGGTCCAGCCGTTCTCCTCGAGCCAGTCGGTGGCGGAGATGCGGAAGAACAGCGGCTTGTCCTCGGGCCACACCGCGCGCACGGCGTCCACGACCTCTAGCGCGAACCGGGTGCGGTTCTCGTACGAGCCGCCGTAGGCGTCGGTGCGGTGGTTGGAGTGCGGGGACAGGAACTCGTTGATCAGGTAGCCGTGGGCGCCGTGGATCTCGGCGACCTGAAAGCCGGCGGCGAGCGCCCGGCGGGCCGCGGCGGCGAACTGGCCCACGATCTCGGTTATCTGGTGCACCGTCAGCTCGCTGGGCACCGGGTGGCGTTCGTCGAAGGGCACCGCGCTCGGGGCGACCGGCTGCCAGCCGTGCTCCCGCGGACCGACCGGCGCACCGCCCTTCCAGGGCCGGTCGGTCGACGCCTTGCGTCCACCGTGCGCGAGCTGGACCGCCGGCACCGTGCCCTGGGCGGCGAGGAAGCGGGTGATCCGGCGGAAGGCCTCCACCTGCGTGTCGTTCCACAGGCCGAGGTCGTACGGGGAGATCCGGCCCTCCGGCGCGACCGCGGTGGCCTCCACGACGACCAGGCCGGTGCCGCCCGTGGCACGCGCCGCGTAGTGCGCGAAGTGCCAGTCGTGCGGGGCGCCCGCGAGCGGGCCCTCCGGCTCGGCCGAATACTGGCACATCGGGGGCATCCACACCCGGTTCGGGATGGTCACTTCGCGCAGGGTGATGCTCTCGAAGAGCGCGCTCACGACAGACTCCGTTCGTCACGGCACCAATGACCGGCTCGTACGATAACCCTCGTACTACGAGGAGTGTCAAACTACGATGCCCCTCGTACAATGCTCACGGCCGAGGAGTTCCGCGACGAAGGGCAGCCGCCGTGACCGACACCCCCACCACCGGCCGTGCGCTGCCGCACCCGGAGCGGGCGGAGATCCGGCTGGAGTCCGTGCTGCACGCGCTGTCCGACCCGATGCGGCTGCAGATCGTGCGTGAACTGGCCGCCCAGGAAGCCGAGTTGACCTGCTCCCAGTTCGACCTGCCGGTGACCAAGTCCACCACGACCCACCACTTCAGGGTGCTGCGCGAGAGCGGGGTCGTCCGGCAGATCTACCGGGGCACCGCCAAGATGAACGGTCTGCGCCGGGACGATCTAGACGGGCTCTTCCCGGGCCTGCTCGACAGCCTCCTGGCCGCCGCCGACCGGCAGGCCGGCCGACTCGGCGAGCGCACCTGAACCCGCCTCACCGCGAAGGTGGTTGAAGAGCAGGTTCAGTACGATCGCGGACAGACAGCCCGCGCTGATCCCGCTGTTCATCACCGTCTGGAACCAGTCGGGGAACTTCTCGTAGACCGCAGGCACCCCCACCGGCAGCATGCCGATCGCCACCGACACGGCCACCACGGTCAGGTTGTCGTTGCCACGGAAGTCCACCCGTGCCAGCGTCCGCAGCCCGCTCGCCGCGACCGTCCCGAACATCACCAGACCCGCGCCGCCCAGCACCGGCGCCGGGATCGCCGCGACGACCGCGCCCAGCTTGGGCAGCAGACCGAGCAGCACCAGGATCCCGCCGGCCACGGCGACCACCCAGCGGCTGCGCACCCGGGTCATGCCGACCAGGCCCACGTTCTGCGCGTACGCCGTGTACGGGAAGGTGTTGAACACGCCGCCCAGCACGGTCGACAGGCCGTCCGCACGCAGCCCGTCGGACAGGGAACGCGGCTCGACCTTCCGCCCGGTCAGCTCGCCGACCGCGATCAGATCACCGGTCGTCTCGGTCATGGTGACAACGGCCACCACCAACATGGACACGATCGCGGACGCCTTGAACTGCGGCGCCCCGAAGTGGAACGGCGTGCTGACGCCCACCCAGTCGGCGTCCCCGACCCCGCTGAAGTCCGTGAAGTGGAAGGGCACGGCGACCGCGAGACCGACCGCGATGCCGATCAGTACGGCGACACGGCCGAGCGAGGCAGGACCGAACCGCTGCACGGCCAGCACCACCACCAGCACGAAGGCGGCCAGCGCCAGGTTCTTCGGCGCGCCGAAGTCCTTCGCGCCGGCGCCGCCCGCCGCCCAGTTGCCCGCGACCGGCAGCAGCGAGATCCCGATGATCAGGATCACCGTGCCGGTCACCAGGGGCGGGAAGAAGCGCAACAGCCTGCCGAAGACGGGAGCGAGCAGCATGATCGCGAGGCCGGCGACGATCACCGAGCCGTAGATCGCGGGCAGTCCGCCGCCCGTCGTCCCGATGAGCACCATCGGCGACACGGCCGCGAACGTACAGCCCTGCATGATCGGCAGCCGGACGCCGAACCGCCAGAAGCCGACACACTGGATCAGCGTGGCGATCCCGCACACCAGCAGATCGGCGGTGATCAGGTACGCCAGGTCCGCGGGGGACAGCCGCATCGCGCCGCCCACGATCAGCGGCACGGCGACGGCCCCGGCGTACATCGCGAGCACGTGCTGCAGCCCGAAGGCGGTCAGCTGCCGTGCCGGGGGGATCTCGTCGACGGGATGGACGTCAGCGGTCGTGGTCATGGGGACTCCGTGAGCGGCGGGGGGAGTGGCATCCGAACAGGACGAGACCGTAAGCGCCTTGAACAGTTTGTTGATTTCCGGTCTGTTGCCGGTGTGTGTCATGCCGCCGGGCGGACGGGCCGTGGCACTACGCCGAGCGGGCCGCCGTGAGCAGCGCGTCCCAGTCGGCCAGCTTGACCACGCTCCGCCCCAGCTGCGCGCCCAGCGCGGCCTCGGCCTGCTCGATCGCCAGCCACCCCGCCCAGGGCACGGGTTCCACCCCGGCCGCCCGCAGCGCCGTCACCGGGTCCTCCGGCAGCTGCCTGCCGAGCAGCGCGGGGGCGTCCGCGAGCAGGGACGCCGCCGTCTCCTTGGCGCAGGGCCGGTTGGTGCCGATGACACCCGTCGGGCCGCGCTTGATCCATCCGGCGACGTACTCACCGGGGGAGGGGACACCGTCGCGTACGACACGCCCCTGTGTGTTCGGCACCGTGCCGCTCGCCGGGTCGAACGGCAGCCCGTCCAGCGGAACCCCGCGATAGCCCACCGAGCGCAGCACCAACTGGGCGGGCACGTCCTCGAACCGGCCGGTGCCCGTCACCCCGCCCAGCCCGTCCGGAACCGTGCGCTCGAACCGCACGGCGCCCACCCGGCCCGCGTCCTCCAGCAGCTCCACGGGGCGCAGGAAGAACCGCAGCCCGATGCGCCGGGCGGCGGTGACCGGCGGCCGGGCGGCCCAGTCGCGCAGCACCTCCAGATTGCGGCGCTGTACGGCGGGCAGCGCGCCGGCGTCGACCGGATCCAGCGCCAGGTCCGCCGGCTCGACGGTGACCTCGGTACCGGGCAGCGCACCCAGCTCGCGCAGCTCCTTGGTGGTGAAGCGGGCCTGTGCGGGGCCGCGCCGGCCCACCATGTGCACGTCGGTGATGCCGCTCGCCGCCAGCGTGTCCAGCGCCGCCTGCGGGATGTCCGTCGGGCGCAGCTCCGCGGCACCCCGCACCAGCATCCGGGTCACGTCCACCGCGACGTTGCCCACGCCGATGACGACGGCCGACCGCGCCCCGCGCAGGAAGCCCGCGTCGGCCGCGTCCGGATGCGCGCTGTACCAGGCCACGAAGTCGGTCGCGGACCAGCTGCCCGGCAGCTCCTCGCCCGGGATCCCCAGCCGGCGGTCGGTGGCGGCGCCCACGCAGTACACCACCGCGTGGTACGCCTCCCGCAGCCGCTCCACCGGCAGCCCGCCGGGGCCGCCCACCCGGATGCCGCCGAGGAACCGCACCCGCTCGTGCTCCAGCACCGTCCTGAGGCTGCCCTGCAGGGACTTGATCTTCTCGTGGTCCGGGGCGACGCCGTAGCGGACCAGGCCGTAGGGGCACGGCAGCCGGTCCAGGACGTCCACGCACACTCCGGGGTCCCGCTGAACCAGGGTCTGGGCGGTGTAGCACCCGCTCGGCCCCGAACCGACGACGGCGACACGCAGCACAGCGGTACTCCTTGCCTCGAAGGAGGAGTGTGCGGACGGCTCCAGCATGGCACCCCCCGGCCCGTGGCGGCAGGGGCCGGCGGGGTGACCTCGACGCGTGTCCGTTCGTATGGAATGCGATCATGAGGTTACGTTGCGTGTGTGCTAGAAGCATCCTTTCTTGATCTTTCTGATCGGAATGCGAAGGACGGCGCGGTGTCCGTGTGGCCTGCGTGGAAGGTGCGGGAGCACGGTGGCGCCACCACGTCCTGGTACCACGTCCAGCTGGCGTTCCGTGACGGCGCCCGCGTCGACGCCCTTGCCGTCCTGCGCGACGGACGCGTGTCCATCGAGGACGTCAGCGCGCAGCCGGCCCTGTCCCTCGCCGACCTGACGGTGCTCGCGAACTGGATCGAGGGGCCGTTGTTCGCGTCGTGCGGTCTGGCGCCGGAGCGGCCGCACGAGGGCCAGGGCCAGGGACAGGGCGAGGGACAGGGACAGGGCGAGGGACAGGGACAGGGCGAGGGACAGGGACAGGGCGAGGGACAGGGACAGGGCGAGGGACAGGGACAGGGACAGGGCGACCGCGACTGGGACGGCGACCGACACCCGGAGGGGCGGCACGAGTTGGCGGCCGACGGCCGGGAGCACGGGCCGGTGGCCGACGGCCCGGATGACACGCTGGTGATCGACGGGGCGCTGCCCGAGCGGGTGGCCGCCCGCCCGGAGCGCGAACCGATGGCCGACCACCCGGTTCACGAGCCGATGCCGTACGGCACGGTTCACGAGCCGATGCCGTACGGCACGGTTCACGAGCCGGGAGGGGACAGCGCAGTTCACGAGCCGGGAGCGGACAGCGCAGTTCACGAGCCGTTGGTGTACGGCACGGTTCACAAGTCGGCACCGGACGGCGCTGTTCACAAGCCCCTGCTCGACGGCACCGTTCACAAGCCGGTGGCCGGCGGCCATGAGGAGAGTGGCGTGCTCTGGGTGGGGCCGCGCCGCGCCCGGCCCGGCTGGCCGCGGGGCGCCGAGGGCCGGCGGCTCGTCGCTCAGGAGTACCGCACCGCACAGGAGCGGGGCTCCGACCCGGTGCTCGCCGTGATGAGCGCGACCGGACACAGCCGTCGCCGCTCCCTGAGGCTGATCGCCCGGGCACGGGACGCGGGTTACCTGACGCCCCGTCATGCGCGCCGTCGCCACTGAAGTCAGCTGGCTGCCCGTCAGGGGCGGCTCGGGCGCTCCTCCGTGGCGAAGAACCGGGACAGGTCCTGATCCCGCGCCTCCCCGCGCGGCACGCTCTCCGGCGGCACTCCCGACTGCCAGTCGAGCCCGTACCGCTGGAACAGTTCGGCCCGCAGCACCGGCACGGGCATCGGCGCCCCCGGGATCAGCGCCGCGTACACCGCACCCATCAACAGGGACCGCAGCAGCGGATAGTCGCCGGCGACGTCCTCGGAGCCGTACCGGGCGACGGTGTCGCTGAGCAGCTCCGACAGCCGGCGCTGCTCCGGGCACTGGACAAAGCCCTCCGCCTGAAGCAGCCCCGCCATGTGCTGACGCATCAGCACCGGACGGTCGCGGGCCAGCCCCAGGATCGCGTCGATGGCCCGGGCGAGCCGTTCCCGGCCGTCCTCGGTGCGCGGTTCCCGCTCCAGCGCCTCCTCCAGCGTCCGGTGCATCAGCCGGTGCACGGCGGACTGCACCAGCCGGCGCTTGCCGGGGAAGTAGTACGACACAAGGCCGCGCGCCGATCCGGCCCGGTCGGCGATGTCACCCAGTGTGGTGGCCTCGTAGCCGCGCTCGTCGACCAGTTCCACCGCGGCCTGCAACAGACGCTCCCGGGAACGTCGTCGCAACTCTTCATTGACCGAGGCGCTGCGCGGGGACATCCTGTAACTCCTGCGTTGACTGGCTAGCAGCCAACTATACTCACCGCAGGGGGTATCGCCGTGCGCGGACCCTGTTCCGGGCTGCCGTCCGTCTGGGGCGACGCGGGGGATCGTCTCAGGCGGATGGCGCAGGAACCAGCCGTTTGTCGCCGACCGGTCGGTGGCTTCCGGGTCTCAGACCACCAGGTCCAGTACCGGCAGCAGTGCGTCGGGCCGCTCCGTCACCGGCAGGTGGTCGACGAGGTGCACCCGGCACCCGAGCGCGGCCGCGCCGCCGTCCGCCTCCTTGCTGTCGCCGACCATCAGCACCTGCCGCGGATCGGCGCCCAGTGCCGCACAGGCGACCGAGAACAGCCGCGCGTCCGGCTTCTGCACGCCGTGCTCGTACGACAGCACGTACGCGTCCACACAGGGGTCGAGCCCGTGCTCGCGGAACACCGGCCGCAGGTCCCAGCCGACGTTGCTGACCACGCCGACGCCGATCCCGCGCTCGCGCAGCGTGCGCAGCACCTCGGCGGCGTCCGGGTACGGGGCCCAGGCAGCGGGCGTCATGTGCCGTGCGTACAGCGCGTCGTGGAGTGCGGGGTCGGGCAGCGGCACCCGCCGGGACAGGCCCGTGTAGGCGGCCCGGTGCAGCGCCGCGCTCTCGTCCCGCACCGCCCAGACCTCGGCCAGATCCTCCGGCAGTCCCCTCGGCGAAGCGCCGCCCGCCAGCGCCCCGGCCTCCTCCAAGGCCCGCGCCGTCCGGAGCAGTTCGGGTTCGGGCAGGATGTGTCCCGTCTCGGCCAGCACCGCACGCAGCCAGGACTCGGTGGACTCGACGCGGAACAGCGTCCCGGAGAAGTCGAACAACACGGCAGTCATGCGCCCGACCCTAGGGCCTGTCGGCGGATCATGCGGGAGTCGCCGGCAGGAAGCCGTTGCCCGGAGCCGGCCCGATCCGCCGGACGGGCCCTAGCGGGGACCGCCGACACCCGTACCCCGGGCGTGGCGGCGCCGGGGCCACTCGAGCACCACCACGGCCAGGGCCACCGCCAAGGCCCCGAACAGCCAGCCGCCGAGCACGTCCGAGGGCCAGTGGACGCCCAGCCACACCCGGGTGACGCCCACACCCAGCACCGAGACCACGGCCGCCGCCACGGCCGTACGCCACAGGGCGCGGCCCGCGCCGAAGCGGTGCAGCAGCCACAGCAGCAGTCCGCAGACCACGGTGGCCGTCATGGCGTGCCCGGAGGGGAAGGCCCCGTAGTGGGCGGAGTCGACCGGGTCCGGCCACACCGGACGCGGCCGGCCGACGGCGTCCTTGACCGTCTGCTGCACGAACGCCGCCACGGTCACGGTGGCCGCCAGCCACAGCGCCGTCCACCAGGAGTGCCGCCACACCAGCCACACCACGGCCGCCGCGCACACCAGACGCATGGTCAGCGGATCCCAGACCCAGTCCGTCAGCACCCGGAAGACGTGCGTGAGAGCGCGGTCGCGGACCGCCCGGTGATGGGTCGTACGGGAGATGGCGCCGTCCAGATCGAGCAGCGGATGCCAGTCGATCACGACCAGGGCCGACAGCAGGGCGCAGCACACACCGAGGGCGGCTGCGAGGAGGGCGGCGGTGCGCAGGGTGTGTCGGCGGGGCGGGGTCGCGGTGGGGCTGGGGTGCATGCCGCGATCCTTGTCGATCGGGCGGCCATGTCGCCATCGACCGGCCGATCGCACGGCGTACCGTGCCGCCGGACTCAGCCGAGCGCCCGCAGACCCGGAACCAGGGCCACCAGCACCGGGATCGCCGGCACCAGCGCCGCCACCGCCGTCAGGCGCAGCCGGCGCAGGGCCGGGAGCCGGTCCGGGGGAGTGAGCAGTCGGTCCACACGCTGGGGCACATGGGCCTGCGGGGTGGGGCAGGGCCCGAACACGCCCCGCTCCTCGTTGAGTTCGACCAGTGCCAACGCGGTCGTCAGCCGGCCGAACCGCCGGGAGGCCATGTCGTCGGCGGCCAGTTCGACCAGGCGGTGCATCTCGTCGCGGAACGCGGCGAACACCGGAACCTGCGGGAAGCCGCCCGCCAGCGCCGCCGAGCAGTGCAGCAGCCAGTCGTGGCGGGCCTGGGCGTGGCCCTGCTCATGGGCCAGGAGCGCGTCCAGCTGACGCCCTTTCAGGCGGCGCAGCGCGGCTGTCGTGATGACCAGCCGGGGTGCCGCACCGGGCAGCCACCAGGCGTCGGGCCGCTCGCCCTCCAGCACCACCAGCCGGCCGCTCGCCGGTTCCTCGCCCGGCAACAGCGGAGCTCGCACGAGGAGTTCGGCCCGCCCCGCGCGCCGCCGGGTCCGGGCCCGTGCGACCTCGCGGACCAGCATCGTGAGGCTCCACAGGCCGCCGGCGGCGAGCAGTACGGCGGTGGGCGCCGCCCACGGGCCGGCCGTGCCGAGGGCGTAGGCGTCCACGACCGTGTGCGGCGCCCGGGCGAACACATGGCCGCGTACCGCCTGCCAGGCGGCCGACGCGCTCAGGGTCATCGACAGCAGACAGCACAGCAGGACGGCCGCCACGACGCACTGCCACACCCAGAGGGCGACGACCGGTTCACGGTCCGGCCAGTCGGCCCGGGCGAGCAGCCGCGGGGCGACGACGGCGGTCAGGGCGCCGAGCAGCAGCAGGGTCACGGGGACCATCATGGTCAGCACCCTATGAGCGCGGAGCCGCTCACGGGTACGGTCCGCGCCACCGAAGTGACGCAGGCAACGCACGCGCTCGCGCCACCGTGACGAGCGGCATCGACCACGCCCTGTGCGGCGCGCTCACAACGTGAGCAGCATGGCCACCATCCCGATCCCCATGGACAGCCGGCAGGCCCGCGCCAGCTCCGGCCGGTCGCCCCAGCCGGCCGGGCCGCCGCCGGCGCCGGCCACCGCGACGGCGGCCGGCACCAGACGGGCGCCGGCGAGCAGTACGTACCCCGTGAAGTACGCGAGGAGCGCCCCGGTCAGCAACGGCACCCCGGTGTCGCCGTGCGCATGGTGCGCGCCGGGCGGGGCCACGGCCATCGTCACCGACATGTAGACCATCGCGGCCGCACCCACCAGGTGGTGCAGATGGTGCGGGGCGGCGCGCGCGGCCCACAGCGCACGCAGCGCCGCCGCGCCGAACACCGCCGCGTACAACGGCCACGCCCACCTCGGCGGCGTGAACGCCGCGGCCGGTACGGCCATCACGGCCATGCCGAAGCCCATGAGCGCCTCGCCGCCCGCGGCCCGGCGCTGCTCCTCGACACCGCTGCGCATCCGCAGCAGGCAGTAGGCGCCGGTCGCGGCGCACAGTGCGACCAGCAGCCACGCTGCCGGCACCGGTCCGTGCACGCGCACCTCCCCGCTCGTCGGTCGGTCGAGGAATGCGATGCCCGCGCCACGCGGAGCGCACGCAAGCGCAAGGGTGTACACGGGGAGCACGCGGCGTAGCACGCCAGGTGAGCGCGCCCCCTGGGGAAGGGGCACGAAGGGCCCGGCGAAGGAATTTCACGAGTAAAACACATGTTAAGTTGATGGTATGAGCAGTGCGACCCGTCCTCGACTTCCCCTCGCCGGAGTGCTCCGCCTCGGGCGGCCCTCCGACATCTGGTTCAAGCCCGCGCTGAGCGTGGTCGCCGCGGTCGCCCCGCCCAACCTGGTCCTGCTGGCGCTCGGCCGCCTCGACCTCGCGATGTACACGATGGCCGGGTCGCTGTGCGCCCTCTACGGCCACAACCGGCCCTACTCCGCCCGCGCCCGGGTCCTCGCCTGGGTGGTGCTCGGCATGGTCGCAGGTCTGGCCGTCTCCCTGCTCGCCGCGTCGCTCACCGCCGACCCCGTCGTCCTGGTCACCGTCGGCGCCGTCATGGCGGCCGTCCAGAAGACCGCATGCGACGCCACCCGGCTCGGACCCCCCGCGCACGTGGTCCTGACCTTCATCAGCTCCGCCTCGCTGTTCGCACCCCAGACCCTCGGCCAGGTGCCGGGACACGTGGGGCTGGCCCTGGCGGCCGGCGCCTGGGCCTGGCTGGTCGGCATGGCGCCCGGACTGCTGCGCCCGTACGGCCCGGAGCGGCGCGCCACCGCCCAGGCGCTGCGCACCGCCGCCGGATACGCCGACACGCGCGGCACCGCCGAGGGTCACGCCCGGGCCCGTGCCGCGGCCGCCGCCGCGATCCACGCCGCCTGGCAGTCGCTGCTCGCCGCCGGCGCCCGGCCCGACCGCACCCGGCGCGCCCTCGAACGGCTCCTCGTCCGCGCCGAGGTCGCCCTCGCCGCCCCCGCCGACACCGACCCCGCACGGCTGCGTGCCTGGGCCCGCGCGCTGCGCGGCACCGGCCGCATCCCGCGCGTCCACTCCCCGCGCGAGGCCGCCGACGAACTCCTCGGAGTGGAGACCGAACTCGCTCATCCGCGACGGCCGTTGCGTCACCGCCTGGCCCCTCTCGCCCCGATCGCCGCACGCACCGCGATCGGCTGCGCCCTCGCCGGGTACGCCTCGCTGGCGCTCGGGGTCGGCCGCCCCTACTGGGCGCTGGTCACCGCCGCCTCCCTCTACCAGGCCAACGTCACCCTCACCTGGAGCCGCGGCATCCAGCGCGTCGTCGGCAACGTCGTCGGGGTCCTCCTGTTCGCCGTACTCGCCCCGCTGGCCCACCTCCACCCGGCCGCCCTGGTGCTGTGCACCCTGGCCCTCAACTTCGGTGCCGAGGCGCTCATCGGCCGCAACTACTGGCTCGGCAGCGTCTGTGTGACCCCGATGGCCCTGCTCATCACCGAGTTCACCCGCGCCCAGAACCCGGCCGAGCTGATGACCGAGCGGGTCGCGGACACCGCCGTCGGCGCGCTGGTCGGCTTCGTCGCGGCCGTCGCCGTCACCAACCGGCGCGCAGGCGACCGGCTCGAAAACGCGCTGACCGCCGCGGAACGCGCCCGCGAGAACGCCGCCCGGCTGCTGGCCGAGCCGCACCCCGCCCCCCGCGCCCTGGAGTCCGCCCGGCGCACCCTCGCCGCCGCCCTCGTCGACCTGCGCGCCACGGCCGACGCCGCGTACGGCGAGTGGTGGCAGCGCGCCCTGCCCGAGGAGCGGGTCGTGCTCGCCGAGCAGTCCGGACACCGTACGCTCGCGGCGACGGTACGACGCCAGGGGTTCGCACCGCGGACCCAGGACCAGGACCAGGGCCAGGCGCACCAGCCCCAGGGCCAGAACCCCGGCCAGAACCCGGACAGGACGACGGAGGACATACGGCCATGAGGGCGACGAACGGCGGACGCACGCCGGCGAAGGACACGGCCGGCACGGACCCCGGTCCCGACATGGACGCCGCCGCCGGCACGGACATCGGCAGCGGCACGGACAGCGCCCCCGGCGCGGGCACCGGCACCACCGGCCGCCGTGACACCGTGTCCGCCGTCGTCCGGCAATGGCAGGCCGTACACCCCGAGCTGGACACCGGGCCCATGGAGGTCATCGGCCGGATCAACCGCTGTGCCGCGCTGCTCCAGCAGGCGGAGGACGCGCCGTTGCGCCGGGCCGGGCTCAGTCGTCCCGAGTTCGACCTGCTGGGGGCGCTGCGCCGCACCGGCCACGAGCTGACGCCCGGGGAACTGGCCCGTGAGACCTTCTCCTCCGGGGCCGCCGTCACCAAGCGGCTCAAGCAGCTGACCGAACGCGGTCTCGTCGAGCGGCGCGGTGACAGCCGCGACCGCCGCGTCGCCCACCTCCGCCTCACCGACACCGGACGCGACCTGGTCGACGGCATCCTCCCGGAGCAACTCCACTACGAAACGGCCGTGTTGTCGGTGCTGGCTCCAGAAGGTCAGGGCGAACTCGCGGGCCTGCTGGCCGAGTTGCTGAGCCACTTGGAGGGCCACATGGGCGCACTGCGCGCCTAGGGTCTGTCCGGCGGCCGCCGCATGTGCCGCTCAGCCCGCCTTCCCGGCCCGGTGGCAGGTGCGCCACCGTGCAGCCGCCCGCCTCCTGCCGCGGATCGGTCGTCGGCCGCCACCCGAACAGCTCGGCGCAGGACCTCCACACCGTGCACAGACCCCTCCCGGCACGCTGACCCCGGCTCCCCGCCACGGCTGTCCGGGACAGTCCCGGGAGTCCAAATCGCTTGCCGGTGCGCAGGGGGTGCGGAAAGACTCCGGCCATGGACACCGAGGGCACCACGGCACCGTCGCTGGCCGAGGAGATCGCCGAGTACTACGGCCGGGACCAGGAGGACGCCCGGCTGCGCGCGGGTGCCGGACGCCTGGAGTTCTGGCGTACCCAGGACGTTCTGCGCCGGCTCCTGCCGCCCGCTCCGGCCAGGGTCCTCGACGTGGGCGGAGGCAGCGGTGTGCACGCCGAGTGGCTCGCCGCCGACGGCCACGACGTGGAACTCCTCGACCCGGTACCCCTGCACGTCGCACGGGCGGCACGGCTGCCGGGCGTACGGGCCCGCCACGGCGACGCGCGCGCCCTGGACGCGCCGGACGCCTCCGTGGACGTCGTACTGCTCCTCGGCCCGCTCTACCACCTGCCCGAGCGCGCGGACCGGGTGCGTGCCCTCGCCGAGGCGCGGCGGGTGGTACGCCCGGGCGGTCTCGTGGTCGCCGCCACGATCAACCGGTTCGCGGGACTGCACGACACGCTGGCCCGGGGCATGTACTTCGACGCCGACCGGCGTCCGCACATCGAGGCGGCGGCCGCGGACGGACGGCTGCGGCCGGGCCGCGGGCCGAAGGCGATGTTCACCACGGCGTACTTCCACGCACCGGAGGACGTCCCCGCGGAGTTCACCGACGCCCGTCTGGCGCCGCACGGGCAGTACGGCCTCGAGGGCGCGGCCTGGCTGATGGGCGACGTCGACTCCTGGCTCGAGGACCCGGAGCGCCGGGCGCTGGTCCTGGCGGCGATGCGGCAGACCGAGTCCGTGCCCTCGCTGCTCGGTGTCAGCGGTCACGTGCTCACCACGGGGACCAGGCCCAGGGACCCGGCGGGACGCCAGGGCCTCCGGCGGGGATCGTCGGACCGGCCCTAGATTCCCGGCCGGTACCGCAGCGGATGGTCCGCCGGGACCTCCACCAGTGCGATGCGGGTGCCGTCCGGGTCCGCGATCCACATCTCGACCAGGCCCCACGGCTCCTTCACCGGCGGCCGGACGATACCGACGCCCTTCGCCCGCAACTCCTCGTGCGCGGCCCTCACGTCGTCGACCTGCAGCCAGAGCCGGACCGGGGGCGACGGCGGCGTCTTCGAACTCCCCGAGACCTCCAGGAAGCCGCCGCCCAGGAAGTAGACCGTCCCGCGCTCGGGCCCCGTGCCGAACTCGCGGTAGACGGCGAGCCCCAACTGGTCGCCGTAGAAGGCCCGGGAGCGCTCGGGGTCGGTGGGGGTGAGCAGGGTCCGGCTGCTGAGTACGTGCACCATGCAGGCGGAGCCTAGTAGCAGGGTTACCCTCGACCCTGGCTCAGCCACGCCCGAGACCGAAAGGCAGCCCCATGGACACCGCCGCACCCGGACCCACCTTCCGCGACGCCACCGACGCCGACGTCGACGCGCTGGTCGCGCTGATCGAGTCGGCCTACCGCGGGGACGCCAGCCGGGCCGGGTGGACGACCGAGGCGGACATCCTGGAGGGCCGGCGGACGGACCCGGAGGGCGTGCTGGAGGTGATCAAGTCACCCGACAGCCGGCTGCTGACCGTGGAACAGGGCGACCGGATCGTCGCCTGCTGCCAGCTCGAACACCGCGGCGACCACGCCTACTTCGGCATGTTCGCGGTCAGCCCCACCTTGCAGGGCGCGGGCCTCGGCAAGACGGTCATGGCGGAGGCCGAGCGCCGGGTCCGCGAGACCTGGGGCGTCACGGAGATGCACATGACGGTGATCTCCGTACGGGACGACCTGATCGCCTGGTACGAGCGCCGCGGCTACCGCCGTACGGGAAAGATGTCGCCCTTCCCGTACGGGGACGAGCGCTTCGGCATCCCGCAGCGCGCGGACCTGCAATTCGAGCTGCTGGTCAAGAAGCTCGCGTGAGCTTTGCCCCCGCGAGGGGGCCCTACGCGGTGAAGCGCCCGGTGCGCTTGATCTCCGGGAAGTCGGTCGTCGCGCCGTCCAGTTCCAGGGCGCGCACCAGCCGCAGATGATCCTGGGTGTTGACGACCCAGCCGATGATCCGCAGCCCGGACGCGCGCGCGTGCTCGACGACCTCCAGGGTGAGCCGCCGGATGTTGAGGCAGACGGTCGCCGCGCCCACGGCGACCGCGCGCTCCACCACGTCCGTGCCGTAGCGGCTCGCGATCAGCGCCGTGCGCACGCCCGGGACCAGCCGGGCGATCTCGGCGACCGCCTCGTCGTGGAACGAGGACACCTCGACGCGCCCGACCAGGTCGCGCTCGTGCATCACCTTCGCCAGTGCCCGGGCCGCCGCCACATCCTTGATCTCGGCCTGCAGCGGCTTGTGCACCGCGTCCAGCACCTCCTCGAACACCGGCACCCGCTCCCCGCGGCCCGCGTCCAGGGCACGCAGCTCGGCCAGGGTCTTGTCGGCGATCAATCCGGTGCCGTCGGTCGTACGGTCCACCTCTGCGTCGTGCATGACGACCAGGGCGCCGTCCTTGCTCAGATGCAGATCCAGTTCGATCAGGTCGAGGCCGGCGATCTGCGCGGCGACGAAGGAACGAAGGGTGTTCTCGGGCTCGACACCCATGACCCCGCGGTGACCGATGGTAAGGAAGTTCAAGGTTCGACTCGCTTCCGTCGACGGCGGTTCGGCACGCGCGGGACGGGCGGACGCCGTCGTCCGCGCGAGCAGAGTCGCAGCCTAATGGCCGGGCCCCGCGATGAACCCGCACGTGCATGAGGCATCCGGGTGCGTGGCGGCGGTCAGCTGGCCGGTATTCGCCTTGCCGTCACCCTGTCGTGGGCGAGTCCCCGCACGCTTGACCGTCCCCGCGGCGCACGGCGCGACGGGCGGGCGTCGTCGGTGAAAGTGAGCGCCGTCACGGTTTACGGCAGGAAAAACAGCGGTGACCAAGGGAGGTCACAGAATAATTTCCTGAGCTTGCCTCTTGCTGGCTGAAACGGGGTAGGCATACGGTGTCCTGACGCGAGCTTCTCCCGTGGAGGATGGGACATGACGGAAATTCTTGTGCAGGCGGGTGCGGAGGGACAGGTTTCTTCGCTGACCAGGGTGGTCGAGCACCCGGCCTGGCCCGTGCTCAAGGATGCCGTGGAGCGGATCCGGCCATGGCAGTCCACGGACGGATCGATCGACTTCGAGGCCGAGGGTGCCCCGGCCAGGACGGACGCCGAGGCCGCCGTACGGCGTGTCGTCGACGCGGTCGAAGAGCTGTCCCCGCTGCTCCCGCACGACGCGGCCTACCACCAGGCCCTCGTGAAGGACCTGCACCGCTGGGCCGAGGGCGGCTTCCAGGTGCCGGACTTCCTGGACTCCCTGCTGGCCTTCCAGCCCGCCGCGCAGCGCGCGGACGGCCTGCAGCACCTGGTCGTCTTCCCGATGTACACGCAGAACGGCAACCCGGACCGCAACCTGGAGGCGGTCGTGCTGCGCATGGTCTGGCCCGAGTGGCTGGCCGAGCTGGAGCGCACCCGCTACGACAACCCGCTGTTCTGCGGCATCACGTTCGAGGACTTCACGTCCGGCTACGACACGAACTCGGCCGTCCTCTTCCCGGAGACCATCGCCGTCCGTGAGGCGCCGGAACGATTCTCCTGGGGCGGCATCTTCTGTGACCGCGAGGCCGCCCGCTTCCGTCGGGTCACCGACGCCGCCGTCGGCATCCTGGGCCTCCAGCTGCCTGAGGACATCGCCGCCATGGTCCACGACCAGAAGCGCTGCGAAGAGGCCTTCGTGCTGTGGGACATGGTCCACGACCGCACCCACAGTCACGGTGACCTGCCGTTCGACCCGTTCATGATCAAGCAGCGCCAGCCGTTCTGGATGTACGGCCTGGAGGAGCTGCGCTGCGACCTCACCGCCTTCAAGGAGGCCGTGAAGCTCCAGGCGGACGGCGTCCCGCAGGCCCGTGACGTGCAGTACGCGGTGCTCTTCGACCGTATGTTCCGCTTCCCGGTCACCGGCGACCGCAACCGCAACTACGACGGCCTCGGCGGCCAGCTGCTCTTCGCCTACCTGCACAAGCACGACGTCATCCGCTGGACCGACAACAAGCTCTCCATCGACTGGGAGCGCGCCCCGCAGGTCACCAACCAGCTGTGTGCCGAGATCGAGAAGCTCTACAAGGACGGCATCGACCGCCCGAAGCTGGTGCACTGGTTCGCCGGCTACGAGCTGGTCCGCACCTACCTCGCCCCGCACCCCGGCTCCAAGTGGGCCCAGGGTCCTGACGCCCTGGACCTGACCCAGCCGCCGCGCAAGCTCGTGGACGACGTGCTTCCGGACGAGTTTCCGCTGAGCATGTTCTACGAGGCCCTGTCCAAGAAGCTGAAGAATGTGATCGCCTCCACCAAGGGCATCACGGCGGACAGCGCCGAGCCGGTCGCCGCGTGAGCGACCGCGTCGAGAACGCTGCTTCACGCGTCCAGAACACTGCTGCAGAGGGGAAGACCATGGGGAACGGGGCGAACGGGCCGCTCAGCGGTGCGGTGATCGCGGTGGCCGGCGCGGGCGGACCCGCCGGTCGTGCCACGCTGCTGCGCCTGGCCGAGGCCGGGGCGACCGTCGTAGGCGCGGACAACGACCCGCAGCGGCTGTCGGAGGCCGTGGACGCGGCCCGGTACGCCTCCGGTGGCGCATCCGTCACCGGTGACACGGTGGACCTGCTGAACCTGCAGTCCACCCGGGACTGGGCCGCACACATCGAGAAGGACTTCGGGCGGGTCGACGGCCTGGTGCACCTGGTCGGCGGCTGGCGCGGCAGCGAGACCTTCACCAAGACCAGCCTCGACGACTGGGACTTCCTGGAGCTGCTGCTGGTCAAGACCGTGCAGCACACCTCCCTCGCCTTCCACGAGGCGCTGCAGCGCAGCGAGCGCGGCCGGTACGTCCTGATCAGCGCGGCCGGCGCCTCGAAGCCCACCGCCGGCAACGCCGCCTACTCCGCGGCGAAGGCGGCCGCTGAGGCGTGGACGCTGGCCATGGCCGACTTCTTCCGCAAGGCGCAGGCCGCCGGGGAGCTGACGTCGGCAGCTACGATCCTGGTGGTGAAGGCGCTGGTGCACGACGCGATGCGCGCCGAACGCCCCAACGCGAAGTTCGCGGGTTTCACGGACGTCAAGGACCTCGCCGAGGCCATCGAGGGCGTCTGGAGCAAGTCCGCCGCCGAAGTGAACGGAAACCGTCTGTGGCTGACCGAGAAGCCGTGAACCCTCCCAAGACCGACGCGCGTCGCCACCACGACCCGCAGGTCCGCGGTTTCGCAAGTGACAACTACGCCGGAGCCCACCCCGAGGTGCTGGCCGCCCTGGCCCTGGCCAACGGCGGCCACCAGGTGGCGTACGGCGAGGACGAGTACACCGAGAACCTCCAGCGGATCATCCGCGGCCACTTCGGGGCCACCGCGGAGGCCTTCCCGGTCTTCAACGGCACCGGCGCGAACGTGGTTGCGCTCCAGGCGGTCACCGACCGCTGGGGTGCGGTGATCTGTGCCGAGAGCGCGCACATCAACGTCGACGAGGGCGGCGCTCCCGAGCGCATGGGCGGCCTGAAGCTGCTGACCGTCCCCACGCCCGACGGCAAGCTCACGCCCGAGCTGATCGACCGGCAGGCCTGGGGCTGGGAGGACGAGCACCGCGCCATGCCGCAGGTGGTGTCGATCACCCAGAGCACGGAGCTGGGCACGCTCTACACGCCCGAGGAGATCCGCGCGATCTGCGAGCACGCCCACGCCCGCGGTATGAAGGTGCACCTGGACGGCTCCCGGATAGCCAACGCGGCCGCTTCGCTGAACGTGCCCATGCGGACGTTCACCAACGCGGTCGGCGTCGACATCCTCTCGCTGGGCGGGACGAAGAACGGCGCCGTCTTCGGCGAGGCGGTCGTGGTCATCAACCAGGACGCGGTGCGGCAGATGAAGCACCTGCGGAAGATGTCGATGCAGCTGGCCTCCAAGATGCGCTTCGTGTCGGTCCAGCTGGAGGCGCTGCTGGCGAAGGACCTGTGGCTGCGCAACGCCCGGCACGCCAACGAGATGGCCCAGCGGCTCGCCGAGGGCGTGCGTGCGGTGCACGGCGTGGAGCTCCTCCACCCGGTGCAGGCGAACGGTGTCTTCGCCCGGCTTCCGCACGATGTGAGCGAGCGGCTGCAGAAGCGGTTCCGGTTCTACTTCTGGGACGAGGCCGCCGGAGTGGTCCGCTGGATGTGCGCCTTCGACACCACGGAGGAGGACGTGGACACCTTCGTGGCCGCGCTCAAGGAGGAGATGGCGCGCTAGTCGACAGTAACGCATAGATATGCGGTCACTCGAAAAGTCATTGACCATCGAGTGATCGCATTTCTATGCTCTGCGGGCATGGAGCTGATCCAGAACACCGCCGACCTGTCCGCCTACTTGGCCGCCGACGAGGTCATCGACCATCACCAGCCCGTAGTCCGGGAGACGGCAGGACGGCTGGCCGCAGGGGCGGCCGACTCGTATGCCTATGCACGAGCCGCCTACGAATTCGTCCGTGACACCATCCCGCACTCCCAGGACTCCGGCGACCTGCGCGTCACCTGGCGCGCCTCCGACGTGCTGACTCTGGGTACCGGCATCTGCCATGCCAAGGCCCACGCCCTGGTCGCTCTGCTGCGCGCCGAGGACATCCCCGCCGCCCTGTGCTACCAACGGCTGGCGCACGACGACGGCAGCGGCCACGTCCTGCACGGTCTGGTAGCCGTCCGCTTCCACGGCGCCTGGCACCGGCAGGACCCCCGCGGGAACAAGCCCGGCGTCGACGCCCGGTTCTCCCTGGACGGTGAACGCCTGGCCTGGGTCCCCGACCCCGCCTCCGGTGAGGTCGACTATCCGGTCCTGTACGCCGCGCCGCACCCGGTCGTCCTCGAGGCCCTGACGTCGGCTCCGGACCGCCCCTACCTGTGGAAGACGCTCCCCGACTCGTTGTGAGGCGGCGCGTGCCAGGAGTGCTCGGCGGGGGCGTAGCCGAGATCGCGGCGCGCCGCGGAGATGTCGAACCAATGCGCACGGGTCAGTTCCGCCGCGAGGAAGCGCGTCAGCAGGGGACGGCGTCGTCTGCGCGTGGCCTGTGCCGCGGCTTCCAGGAGTGCGGCGACGGCGAGCGCGGCCGGGGCGGGGACGCCGCGCACCTCCACCGGGCTGCCGCCGTGCGCGAGCAGGCCCCGGACGGTGGCGGCGAGGGTGCAGGGGCGGCCCTGAGTGATGAAGTAACTCGCCCCCGCCAGTGGGGAGTCCGCGGTCAGTCGCTCCACGGCGAGCACATGCGCCTCGGCGGCGTCGGCGACGTGGACGGTGTCCACGCGGTTGCCGCCCCCTCCGGGCAGCAGGAGCGTCCCCCGCCGTACCGCGGCGCGCAGGCCGGGCAGCAGGTGGGGGTCGCCCTCGCCCCAGATCAGGTGGGGGCGCAGGGACACGGTGGCCAGACGGGCGCTGCCGGCGGCCAGGACCAGTTGCTCGGCCCGGGCCTTGGACCAGGGATACGGGGCGAGGAACCGCCGGGGGTACGGGGCGGACTCGTCGGCGCCTTCCAGGTCGCGGCCGGCGAAGACCACACTCGCGCTGGAGCAGTTGACCAACCGGGGCACGCCGTGGCGTCGGCAGGCGTCGAGCACGGCTGCCGTTCCCGCGATGTTGACGGACGCGAAGTCGCGGCGCGGCCCCCATGCGTCGGCCAGCGCGGCCGTGTGGACGACGGCGTCACACCCGCGTACGGCGGCCGCGACCGCCTCCGTGTCGCGGATGTCTCCCCGGACGGCCTCGGTCCCGGGCGGTGGCAGCGCCCGGTGGCCCCGTTGCAGGGAACGCACCTGGTGACCGCGGGCCGTGAGGCGTCGGCAGATCTCGGCGCCGAGGAACCCGCTGCCGCCCGTGACCAGGATCTTCATGCGCCGTCCTCCGCGCCCGGACCGTCCTTCGCCACCCTCGTGGCCGCGTTGTCCGCCGTCAGACGGCGCCGCGCCCACTCGCCGAGCACGGCTCTGTCGATCTTCGAGTTGTGCCGGATGTCGACCGGAAGACGCGGATGGAAGACGATCGCCCGCACCTGGCTTCCGCGTTCCAGCGCGGCGAGGGCACGCCACAGGTCCCCGACGATCCGTCGCCGCTCGGCGCCGCAGCGCGGTCCGTCCGTCTCCACGCACAGCGCGGGCAGGGGCCGTTGGCCGCCGCCGGCGTCGACCAGCGCGGTCCGCCGGACTCCGTCGACCGCGTTGCACGCCGGCTCCACGCACTCGGTGTACACAGGGCCGTCCGGGCTCGGTACGGCGTGAGCCTTGCGCCCGTAGTACCAGAGGTTGCCCTCGTCGTCCGTACGGCCCAGATCGCCCGTGCGGTGCCAGACGTGCGGGCCGTCGGGGATCTTCGCCCGGGCGTCGGCGTCCGGGCGGCCGTAGTAGCCGCGGCTGACCAGAGGACCGCGCACCGTGATCTCGCCGACGGTGTGCGCGGGCAGCGGCTCGACCTCGGACCAGTCGGCGAGCGGTCCGGCGCCGGCCGGGATGACGCGCACGGACAGGGCCGGCACCGCCCGGCCCACGCACCGGCCGCCGCCCCGTTCGGAGGCGGCCCGCGTGGCCCGCAGGTCCCGGCCGTCGATCGCGCTCACCGGCAGGCTCTCGGTGGCGCCGTAGACGCTGCGGATCACGGCCTGGTCCGGCAGGGTGGCGGCGAGGCGGTCCAGCAGGCGGTACTCCAGCGGGGCACCGAAGGCGGCGACGGATCGCACGGTCGCCAGGGCCGGTTCCCGGCGGCCGTCCCCGGCGAGCACGCCCAGCAGCGCCGGGGAGCCGAGCACGCAGGCCGCACCGGTCTGCGCCGCCGCCCGCAGCAGGTCGGTACGGCGGGTGCGGGCGGGCCTGCGGAAGTCCATCCGGGGAACGACGACGGTGACGCCGAGCGCCGGGCCACCCAGGGCGAAGGGCAGGAAGCCGACCAGCGCCACGGTTCCCGGCCGCGTCCCGAGCACGCCGCCCGTGGCACCGCACTGACGCACCAGCTGCTCGCCGGTGTAGACCGCGCCCTTCGGTGTGCCCGTGGAACCCGAGGTGTAGGCGATCAGAGCCATGTCGTCGCCGGTCGCGGCCGGCGCGGTGCGGGGCGCCGTGCGGGCGAGTGCCGCGATCGTCGGCCAGGGCCCGGGACCGGACCCGGTGGAGACCGCCGTGCGCACCGTGGGCGCCCAGTCACCCAGCACCCGGGCCACCTGCGCCAGCGGTTCCGCCACACAGACCTGGGGGGCGGCCTCCCGCAGGCACCGGCGCAGCGCCGCACGGGGCAGACCGGGGTCGATCAGCACCGCGCAGGCGCCCAGCGCGGACACCGCGTAGACCGTCGTGATCAGGTCCAGCGGGCGGCGGGTCATCACCACCGCACGCGTGCCCGGGCCGACGCCCGCGGCCGCCAACGCGTCCACGGTGCGCAGGCATCGGGTGTGGAGGCCGGCGTAGGTGATCCGTTCCCGGCGCCGGCCGGAGAAGGTGTCGAGTGCGATCATGCCGGGCTGGGACTGCCGCCAGTGCGACAGCCGGCGCAGCAGCCCGCCCTGCGTACCGGTCATGCCGGCGGCGACCACGGACACGGCTCAGCCCCTCCCTTCCGCCGCGTGCCGGGCGAGGAAGTCCCGTACGCCCGCGATCACTTCGTCGCGGGCGTCCTCCTGGACGAAGTGCCCGGCCCGGGCGAACAACATCACCTCGGCGGCGGGGAAGCGGCGCATCCACTCGGCGAGGAAGTGGTGGCCGAAGACCGGGTCACGGCCGCCCCAGCACACCAGCATGGGCAGCGAGGCCATGTCCGGTGCTTCGGCAGGGCCCACGTCGATCAGCGGCCACGCCGGATCGGCGGGGCTCAGCGGGATGTCCTGGACGAAACGCAGTACCGCCAGCCGCCGGTGCCTGCCGCGGTAGGGAGCCGCATAGGCCCGGCGCACGGGTGCGGGCAGCGGCGATGTCACCCCGAGGCGGCAGGCGGCCAGGACGAACGCGTTGGTGCGGTGCACGAACCAGGCCGGCAGGCGTCCGCCGTCCCGGATCAGGTGGAGGTACCACGGCAGCCGGGCACCGGCCGGCAACGGAAACGCCGCGGAGTTGAGCATGACGAGGCGGGACAGCCATGCGGGCCGGCGGCGCGCCCAGGCCATGCCGATGACGCCGCCCCAGTCGTGCCCGACCAGGGTCCAGCCCCGGTCCGGCAGACCACGTTCGGCGACCAGATGCTCCACCAGTCGCTCCAGGTCCGCCAGGCGGCGGGAGGCGGTGTAGGGGTAGGCGGACTCGCCGGGGCGGTCGGACAGGCCCATGCCGATGTGGTCGGGGACGATGCAGCGGTGGTCCGGGCGCAGGGCCCGCACCAGATCCCGCCACATGTAGCTCCAACTGGGGTTGCCGTGCAGCATCAGCAGCGGCGCGCCCGTCCCCTCGTCCAGGTAGTGCTGACGCACACCACCGTGCTCGAACCAGTGCGGGGCGAAGTCGTAGCCAGAGGCGAGGAGGTGGGCTTCGGTCGGCGGCATCGGAGCATTGTCGGGGCCGGAAGGGCCTTCCCGTGCCCCGCGTAACTCCCCCGTGTGAAGCCCTGGACCGTGATCACTCCAACGGGTGCATACGGACCGGCCTCCGTTTGCGGTGCGCCGCCCCCTCTCACTTCACTGACCCGGGCCGCCTCGTGCCCCCGGCCCGAACCTCCGACGGGCGGCACCCGACGACGACTGCGGCCTGCCGCGGAGACGACACGACTTCCATGACCAAGCCCCGCTACAGCACGATCCGTCGGGTCGCCGTCCATGTGCCCGCCGACCGGCAGACCGGCACCGAGATCGAGGACGAGGTCCGCTCCCGTAACCCCGGCGTACGGCTCGTGCCCGGAATCCTGCGGCAGATGTACGGCTTCGAGGAGCGCCGGGTCGCCCCGCCCGGCACCTGGCCATCCGACCTGGCCGCCGCGGCCGGCCGTCGCGCCCTGCAGCAGGCCGGCGTGGCCCCCGACGCCGTCGACCTGCTGATCTTCGCTTCCGCGAGCGAGGACGTCGAGGAGCCGGCCACCGCCCATGTCGTGGCGCACAAACTCGGCGTCACCGCACCGGTCTTCGACGTGCAGAACGCCTGCAACGGCGTCCTGAACGCGCTGGAGATCGCCGACGCCCTGATCCGGGCGGGCCGTTACGCACGCGTCCTCGTGACCACCGGGGAGCGCGGCAGCAGGCTGTCCGCCCTGCCGGTCCGCGACCGCCGCGAACTGGCGCTGATGCTGCCCGCGTTGACGCTGGGCGACCTCGGAGCCGCCCTGCTCGTGGAGGCGAGCGACCGGCCCGGGATCCTCGCCGCCACGTTCTGCGCCAACTCGTCGAGCTGGCCGGCCGCGACCGTCGCCAATCCGTACTTCACGCAGGCAGCCGACGCTCCCGCAGCCGGCACTCTCGCGGTCCGGTTCGACTCGGCGGCCCTCGCGGCCGCCTTCCCGGGCCTGGAAGCCGCCGCCTTCGACCTCCTCCACGCGGCCGGCCGCAAGACGGGAGACCTGGATCTCGTGTGCGTGCACCAGGCGTCCGTCGCCTTCACCCGCACCATCCTCGACACCCTCGGCGTGCCCGAGGACAGGGCCGTACCCGTCTTTCCGGCCTACGGCAACACCGCCACCGCCGGCCTGCCCCTGCAACTCGTGGAGGCCGCGGGGCGGGGCCGGTTGCGCCCGGGAGACCTCGTCGCCCTGTTCGGGATGGCCAGCGGTGCCTCCGGCGGGCTGGTCCTCCTGGAGTGGAGGCCCTGAGACACCTCCGCAGTCCCGACGATCGCGCCCCTGAGGAAAAGGCCATGACCGACACGTACGACACCATCCGCTCCGTACTGACCAGGAGCTTCCTCGTTCCGGAGACCGAACTCGGCCCCGATGTCACCCTGGAGCAGCTCGAACTGGACTCGCTCGCACTGGCCGAGTTCGCGCTGATCCTGGATGAGCGACTCGGCGTCAGGATCAACAGCGAGCACGCCACCCGGACCACCACACTCGCCCAGGTCACCGAGTACGTCGACACGCTGCGCACCTCCCGAGTGGTGACGGCCCCATGACGTCCGCGATCGCCGTCACCGGTCTGGGACTGGTCACACCTGCCGGGATCGGGGTCGACGACACGTGGAGCGGAGTGTGCGCGGGGCAGGCCACCGCCGCCCCGGACCCCCTGCTCGCCGGGCTGCCCGTGGACTTCTCCTGCCGTGTCCCCCTCGCGGCGGGGGATCTGGACCGGCGGATCGGCCGCAAGGCCTGGCGCATGGGCCGCTTCGCCAAGCTCGCCGTGCTGGCCGCCCGGGAGGCCGTCCGCGACGCCGGGCTCGACCCCGCCACCTGGGACGGGGCCAGGGTCGCCACGGTCGTCGGCTGCGGGATGGGCGGGCTGGAGAAGTTCGAGGAACAGTACGAGCGCCTCGAACACCGGGGAGCCGACCTGACGTCACCCCTCGCCATCCCGATGATCATCCCGAACCTGGCCACGGGCGAGGTCTCCATCGACCTCCAGGCGCGCGGCCCCGGGCTCAGCCCGGCCACCGCCTGCGCCTCCGGCGCCAGTGCCGTCGCCACGGCCCGGGATCTGCTCGCCGCCGGCCTGTGCGACATCGCGGTCGCGGGAGGCGTGGAAGCGGCGGTCAGCCGTATGTGCGCCGTCGGCTTCTGGCGCATGGGCGCACTCTCCGTACGTGCCGACCGGGCTGCCGCCTCCCGCCCGTTCGCCGCCGACCGGGACGGCTTCGTCATGGCGGAGGGCGCCGGGATCCTCGTCCTGGAACGCGCCGCCGACGCCACCGCCCGCGGTGTGCGCCCCCGCGCCCTGCTCGCGGGCTGCGGCAGCACGTCCGACGCCCACCACCCGACGGCCCTGCCCGAGGACGCCCACGGTGCCGAGGCCGCCCTGCGCACGGCGCTCGCCGAGGCCGGCCTGGCCCCTCACGACGTGGATCACGTCAATGCGCACGGCACCTCCACTCCGCTCAACGACGCCGCGGAGGCCGCGCTGATCGCGCGCGTACTGCCGCACCGCCCGAGCGTCACCGCGGCCAAGGGGGTGCTCGGGCACACCCTCGGCGCGTCCGGGGCGATCGAGGCGGCGCTGACGGTCCTCACCCTCCAGCACCGCCGCGTCCCGCCCGTCGCGAACCTCCAGGCGCCCGCGCCGGGGTTCGACATCGACTGCGTCACCAAACAGCCCCGCCACCAGGACCTGCGCACCGCGGTCAGCCACTCCTTCGGCTTCGGCGGCCACAATGTCGTCCTCGCCTTCACCACTCCCTGAGCACCCCCACCTGACGCCGTCTCGGTCGCACTCGCTAATCTCCCGGCCATGAGCAACGGGGGAGCAGGAGACGGCGACATCACCCCCCGGGGGACCGATGCCGTCGGCGCACGAGCGGCAGGGCACACGGGTGATGGCTCCGATGGGCGGTTCGCCTGGGCGCGCAGGCACCGGGGGTCTGCCTCCGGGGTGGCGCTGGCCCTCGTCGCCGGTGCCGTCGCGGTGCCGCTCGCGGTCGGTGCGGGGAGCGGTTCATGCCAGAAACTTCCCTCTGGCACACGTGAGTTGGCGAAGTCTCCGGCGTCTGCCACCCGCGCTCTCGATCCCGGTGACGACATGTCCCGCTACGACGCCGTGCGCGCGCTCCTGCCGTCCGGCACGCTGTGCGGCGACGGCGGCCGGGCGCTCGGCGAGGTGATGACGACCGCCACCGGTGCCGGCCGCGGGAAGCCGCACAGCACGGCCCAGGCCCGCGTCGTCTACGCGATCAGCGCGGTCTACCACGAGGCCGACGTGCCGCCAGGCGCCGAGCCGGGCCTGGCCCGTGTGCTCGCCGAGTACGTCGTCGACACCACTGCCTTCGTCCTCGACTCGCCCGATGCCAGTACCCCGGCGGCCTCCGGTGCGCAGGCCGCGCCCGACCAGGCCGGCCGGTCCCCCTTCGGCCGGTTCCTCGCGCCCGGCGAAGCCCATCCGGACTTCGGCTTCGACCAGACCGGCACGCTGACGGCCGATCCGGCACGGCTGTTCGAGGAACTGGCCAGCGACCCGGAGGCGTTCGCCATCCTCTACGACGCCGAACGGGCCTACCTCGCCCACTACCTGGAGCGGCTCACCGCCCGGGGCACGGACCCGGATTACCGACCCGAGAAGGAGCCGGGAGAGAGGAACACGCCGCCCACGACGGGCCCCGACAACGATCTCGAGGACATCGCGAGCCGCATCGGCACCCTCATGTACGCCAGGGCGGACGGCGCCCGCGACGGCGGCATCGACGATCTCGACTCCTTCGACGCGTCCGTACGCCGGCACACCCGGGGCGCCTACCGGGCGGCCCGGGAGCAGGTGACCAGCCGGCCGCCGATGGGCAGTGTCGCCGGGCGGGCGGTGAGCGGGCCCGTGCGGGGTGATCTCATGGACGGGCGCCGGCAGCTGTTCCTGACCGTGGACGCCTGGGCGAAGGACCGCAAGGTACCGGCCGCGCGGGCGTCGGCGGTCCGCCAGCTCCTCGACGACGCGTACCTGAAGGCGTTCCGGTACGGGGCACTGTGACCGTGCCGTGCGGGCGGGGGGCTGCCCGTACGGAACGCGCGGCGGACGTCAGCCGATCAGGCGCAGCCCCGTGCAGCCGCGCCGCTCGGCCTGGTCCTCGGCGAACGCCTTCAGCAGCCTGAGCTTCTCCGCCGTACCGACGCCCGGGATCTGCTCCGACGCGCTGACCGCGAAGTTGGCCGCCTCGCCGGCACAGCGTGCGGTCGCCGTCAGGGCGCTGCGCACCCCGTCCGACGAGACCACGCGATTGCTCCAGTCGCCGTACCAGGCGGCGAAGTTCAGGTACTTCGGGTCCCGCGACCCGTTCCTGTCCAGGTCGCAACGACCCACCGGAGCCGTGTCGTTCACCAGCGACTCGACCTGCCTTGCGGCGCCCCCGGGGATGTGCGCGCGGGCCACCCAGCCGCAGCCCGTGCCGCCGGCCTCGGTGACCGGGACCGCGTGCCGCCCCTTGCCGCCGTCCGGCGGGGCCGCGTCGCCCTTCGGCACCGGCAGCGGCCTCGCGCCGCAGCCCAGGTGCCGTGAGGCGGAGTTGACGAGCGGGACGACCGTCTCGTAGACGGCGTGGCTCGTGCGCGCGGTGGAGTGGCCGAGGCCCGCGCTCACCAGCATCCTGCGCGGTCTGCCCGCCACGTCCTTGCCGAGGGCCGGGCAGCGCAGCAGGAACCGCAGGTCACCGGACTTGTCGACGAATCCGGGCAGGTTCTGCGGCATGGGATACACGCGCGAGAAGCCCTGCTGCGGGAAGGCGTCGAGGAACTCGGCGTCCTGGTCGTCCCGCCCGGTGTAGGCAGTCATCCGCACCACCAGCGCGGAGTCGCCGTGGCCCTCGAAGTCCAGACTGCAGCCGTAGTCACCGAGCCGGGGGTGCGCCGCTGAGCGGGCGTGGGTGAAGTGGCCGCCGCCGGCGGCGAGTTCGTGCACCGGTCCGGAGGGCAGTGCGCCGTCGCAGGCGGTGCGAACACCAGCCACCAGTCCCTCACGTACGGCGCGCCGATCCAGCCGGCCAGGGCCAGCACGGCCGCAGCCGCCCATGCCACCTTCCACCAGCGACGCATCGTCGAGCCCCCGTACAGCCGTCGGCACACGAGAGCCCTCAGACCCTCCCGTCACGACCGCGAACCCTATCCTGGGGGCGCGGGGAACTGCGCGGCCGGCTCCACGTGGCCGAAGCGCCGAAGGCTAGCGCGCCTCGGCCGTCCGCAGCTGCTCCGCCGTCGGTGCCGTACCTCCCAGGTGGGCGGGCAGCCACCAGGAGTCCTCGGAGCCCCTGGGGCGGCCCGGGTAGGCGCGCTGGGCGGCCTCCAGCAGCTCCTGCACGGCCTCGCGCAGCCGACGGGTGATGGCACCGGCGTACTGGTCGCGGGGTGCCTCGACCGCCTCGCCGACGCGGATGGTGACGGGGAGGTGGTCGCGCTTGAAGTTGCGGGGCTGGCCCTTCGTCCACAGCCGCTGGGTGCCCCACACCGCCATCGGGATCAGCGGGACACCGGCGTCCTGGGCGAGGCGGGCCGCGCCGGACTTGAAGCTCTTCAGCGTGAACGACTGCGAGATGGTGGCCTCCGGGAAGACCCCGACGACCTCGCCGGAACGCAGCGAGTCCAGCGCGTGCGCGTAGGCCGCCTCGCCCTGCTTGCGGTCCACCGGGATGTGCTTCATACCGCGCATCAGCGGCCCGGAGACCTTGTGGCGGAACACGGCCTCCTTCGCCATGAAGCGCACCAGCCGCTTCTGCGGCAGGGCCGCCAGGCCGTTGAAGACGAAGTCCAGATAGCTGATGTGATTGCTCACCAGCACGGCGCCGCCCGAGCGTGGGATGTTCTCCGACCCCTGGCAGTCGATCTTCAGATCCCAGACCTTGAACAACGTCTTGGCGAAACCGATGACGGGACGGTAGACCAGCTCTGCCATGGGCGGGGTGGGCCCTTTCTGCTCTGCTCGGGAAAGGGGATCCCGGCGGGAAAGTTACGCAGCCGTAGGTTTACGGCGTCTCGCAGATCGTGCCCGAAGAACGGACCGGTAGCCAGCCCTGGTGCCCCGGGGCGGCGAGATCCTCGTCACGTCGGCCTACATCCCACCTCGGATCTTCAGGTCCCCTTTACCCCGCGTTACTCTCCGTCCGCACGGTGGCCCTCTTCAGAAGCAGGAACATCTCGCACCCCAGGCAGTACCCGAACGCCGCGTTCAGGAACGCCGCGGCGAGCGCCGCCCCCGTCGCGGCCAGCCCCAGCCACTGCGGTCCCACGGTGAACCCGACCAGCCCGAGTCCTGCGAAGACCAGGCCCACCGCCTGCGCGAACCGCGGCGGCTCCGGCGCCTCGAACTCCTTCGGCGGTCCGAGCCGCGGCCGTACGGCCGTGCGGAACGCCCAGCCGTACGGCGACCGCTGCACGCCCGCCGCGGCGCCGAGCGCGAACACGAGCGTCTGCCAGCCCAGGACCCAGGTGCTCTGCAGGCTCACGGCCACGGCCAGAACGGCCGTCGTCACGGCCGCCCCGAAGCGCGGCCCCCTCACGTCGATGTCCATGAATCAAGCATTCCGCAACGGAAACTCCCGCGGGAGGCGGGAATTCTTGCAGTCTTGTGAATGCTTGTGCAGATGATGACCGGACTGATGGTGTGCGTGGCGGTGCTCGCCCTGGCGAGCGCCTTCGGAGTGCTGCACAAGCGGCGGAGCGGGAGAGTACGGGTGCGCGGGCGGGACGGGGACAAGCGGCTGGGAGCGGCCGAACTGGGCGGCGACCTCGGTGAGCGGGCCACACTGGTCCAGTTCTCCAGCGCCTTCTGCGCGCCCTGCCGGGCCACCCGGCGCATCCTCGGCGAGGTCGCGGAGATGGTCCCCGGGGTGGCCCACGTCGAGATCGACGCCGAGGCCCGTCTGGATCTCGTACGCGAACTGGAGGTCCTGAAGACGCCCACCGTCCTGGTCCTGGACGCCGACGGCCGCGTGGTGCGGCGCGCCACCGGCCAGCCGCGCAAGGCCGATGTCATCGCGGCCCTGGGGGAGGCGGTGTGAGGGGGCCTCAGGCGGGGGCGCGGCTGCTTCCGGAACCCGGACCGTGCTTGACTGTGCGCACCATCGATCGTCAGCCTGACGGTATGCCGAGCGAACTCCTTCTCCACGGGCGGGTCCACGTCGACCTCGTCCGCACCGCGAGCGCCACCTGTCCGGCCTGTTGAGCACCGACGGCCCAGCTCGCGACCTCCAGCAGAAGGACAACTCCATGACGGCCTCGCCCGACCTCGACACCGTTCAGCTCGCCTCTCCCGACCTGTTGCGCTCCACCTTCCGCCGGCACGCCGCCGGTGTGGCGGTGATCACCGCGCGGGGGGAGTCCGGCCCGGTCGGCTTCACCGCCACCTCCCTCACCTCCGTCTCCGCCGAGCCCCCGCTCGTCTCCTTCGGCATCGGCACGGGTGCCTCCAGCTGGCCCGCGATCGCCGAGACGGAGTACATAGGCGTCCACATACTCGGCGAGCACCAGGGCGAACTGGCCGCCACCTTCGCCCGCAGCGGTGCCGACCGCTTCGGCGCGCCGACCGCGTGGCGCGAGGGCCCGGAAGGCGTACCGGTGCTCCACGGCGTGCTGGCCTGGCTGGTCTGCCGGGTCGTCGGCCGTGTTCCCGCCGGTGATCACCGGATCGTGCTCGCCGAGGTGGTCCTGGGCGACCCGACGGGCGCCGGCCGCCCTCTCCTCTACCACCAGGGCCGCTTCAACGGCCTGCGGGATTGATCACGCACCCGGCGTCCTGCGAAGCCGTCGAGTTCCGGTTACGCTGCGTTGCGAAGGTCACAGTTCAAAGCGCTTGCTTAGCGGGCATGAACTGGGTGTACTGGCGAGTAATATTTCGGACGGAGCGCGCGGACGCCCCGACCGGGATCGGCCGCTTGAGGCGCCTATGCTGCCTCCAAGAGGCAGCCCGGAAATGACGATGCAGTAGGAGAGCCGGCGTGAGCTTGAGGATCGTTGTCACTGTGAAGTACGTGCCCGACGCCACTGGCGACCGGCACTTCGCCGATGACCTGACCGTCGACCGCGACGACGTGGACGGTCTGCTCTCCGAGCTGGACGAGTACGCGGTCGAGCAGGCGCTGCAGATCGCGGAGAACGCGGACGACGCCGAGGTCACCGTCCTGACGGTCGGCCCCGAGGACGCCAAGGACGCGCTCCGCAAGGCCCTTTCCATGGGTGCCGACAAGGCCATCCACGTCGAGGACGACGACCTGCACGGCACCGACGCCATCGGCACCTCCCTGGTGCTCGCGAAGGCGATCGAGAAGGCCGGGTACGACCTGGTCATCTCCGGCATGGCCTCCACCGACGGCACCATGGGCGTCGTCCCGGCCCTGGTCGCCGAGCGCCTGGGCGTCCCGCAGGTCACCCTGCTGTCCGAGGTCTCGGTCGAGGACGGCACCGTCAAGGGCCGCCGCGACGGCGACGCCGCCTCCGAGCAGCTGGAGGCGCAGCTGCCGGCGATCGTCTCCGTGACCGACCAGTCGGGCGAGGCGCGCTACCCCTCCTTCAAGGGCATCATGGCGGCCAAGAAGAAGCCGGTGGAGTCCTGGGACCTGTCCGACCTGGACATCGAGGCCGAGGAGGTCGGCCTGGACGGCGCGTTCACCAAGGTCGAGGCCGCGAACGAGCGCCCGGCCCGCACGGCCGGCACCATCGTCAAGGACGAGGGCGAGGGCGGCAAGCAGCTCGCTGAGTTCCTCGCGGGCCAGAAGTTCATCTAAGGCCCCCTGAGTCGCTGACCGCCCCTCAACTTCTTTACGCAGGAGAGCAATCCCATGGCTGAAGTCCTCGTCTACGTCGACCACGTGGACGGTGCCGTCCGCAAGCCGACCCTCGAGCTGCTGACCCTGGCCCGCCGCATCGGCGAGCCCGTCGCCGTCGCCCTCGGCAACGGCGCCGCCGACACCGCCGCCACGCTCGCCGAGCACGGCGCGGTGAAGGTCCTCACCCACGACGCCTCCGAGTACGCCGACTACCTGGTCGTGCCGAAGGTGGACGCCCTGCAGGCCGCCCACGAGGCCGTCTCCCCGGCCGCCGTGCTGGTCCCGTCCTCCGCCGAGGGCAAGGAGATCGCCGCCCGTCTGGCGCTGCGCATCGGCTCCGGCATCATCACCGACGCCGTCGACCTCGAGGCCGGCGACGAGGGCCCGGTGGCCACCCAGTCGGTGTTCGCCGCGTCCTTCACCACCAGGTCCCGCGTCATCAAGGGCACCCCGGTCATCACGGTCAAGCCGAACTCGGCCGCCGTGGAGGCCGCCCCGGCCGCGGGCGCCGTCGAGTCCCTGTCCGTCTCCTTCTCGGACAAGGCCACCGGCACGAAGGTCACCGGCCGTACGCCGCGCGAGTCGACGGGCCGCCCCGAGCTGACCGAGGCCGCGATCGTGGTCTCCGGCGGCCGTGGCGTCAACGGCGCCGAGAACTTCTCGATCATCGAGGCGCTGGCCGACTCGCTCGGTGCGGCCGTCGGTGCCTCGCGTGCCGCCGTCGACGCCGGCTGGTACCCGCACACCAACCAGGTCGGCCAGACCGGCAAGTCGGTCTCGCCGCAGCTGTACATCGCCAACGGCATCTCCGGCGCCATCCAGCACCGCGCCGGCATGCAGACCTCCAAGACCATCGTGGCCGTCAACAAGGACGCCGAGGCCCCGATCTTCGAGCTGGTCGACTACGGCGTGGTCGGCGACCTCTTCGACGTCGTCCCGCAGCTGACCGAGGAGATCAAGGCCCGCAAGGGCTGAGCCCCTCCCCGCTCCACAAGGCCCCGGTGACCGAAGCGGTCACCGGGGCCTCGGTGCATCCTGGTGGCGACCCGCCGGGTCCCGACCACCGTGCGGACGGGGTGTTGACCAGCGAGAACCACCCGGATAACTTCATTCTACGGATTGTTGATTCCGTACAGCGGAAAATAGGAGGGTGTGGGATGGGTCAGCAGGAGAAGGTGGCGACGAGCCTCGCGGGCGCCGTCAGCGAGGAGATCAGCGCCTCCCTCGCGCCGGTCGACGCGGAGCTGGAGCGCCGCTACCCCGGGGACCCCGGCACCCGGCAGCCCGTCCACACCGTCTACGTCCCCGGTGACGCCTTCGCCGCCGACACCATCCGCTCCTGGGGCGACCAGGCTCTCGCCGCGCTCGACGAGCACGCCCCGGACGCCGCCTCCTTCGCCGCGGTCCTCGGCCTGTCCGGCGAACTGGCCGAGCCGGTCTACTCCCGCGTCCGCGCCAAACTGGAGCGCGAACCCATCGAGGACCTGCGTGTCGACTTCGAGGACGGCTACGGCCCCCGCCCCGACGCCGAGGAGGACGAGGCGGCGGCCCGTGCGGCCCGTCTGATCGCCCAGGCGTACGAGAACGGCACGGCGGCGCCGTACATGGGCATCCGCATGAAGTGCATGGAGGCGGCGGTACGCGACCGGGGCATCCGCACCCTCGACGTCTTCCTCACCGGCCTGATCGAGTCGGGCGGCCTGCCCGAGGGCCTGGTGCTGACCCTGCCCAAGGTGACCTACCCCGAGCAGGTATCGGCGTTCGTCCGCCTCGTGGAGGCCTTCGAGAAGGTGCACGGCCTGGACGCCGGCCGGCTCGGCTTCGAGATCCAGATCGAGACCAGCCAGTCCATCCTCGCCACCGACGGCACCGCCACCGTCGCCCGGATGATCCAGGCCGCCGAGGGCCGCGCCACCGGGCTGCATTACGGCACCTTCGACTACAGCGCCTGCCTCGGCGTCTCCGCCGCCTACCAGGCCAGCGACCACCCGGCCGCCGACCACGCGAAGGCGATCATGCAGGTGGCCGCCGCGGGCACCGGCGTCCGGGTCTCCGACGGTTCGACCAACGTCCTCCCCGTCGGCCCGACGGAGAAGGTCCACGACGCCTGGCGCCTCCACTACGGCCTCACCCGGCGCGCCCTCGCCCGCGCCTACTACCAGGGCTGGGACATGCACCCCGGCCACATCCCCACCCGCTACGCCGCGGTCTTCGCCTTCTACCGCGAGGGCTTCGAGCAGGCTGCGGGCCGCCTCGCCCGCTACGCCAACCGCGCGGGCGGCGACGTCATGGACGAGCCCGCGACCGCCAAGGCGCTCAGCGGCTATCTGCTGCGCGGCCTGGACTGCGGCGCCCTCGACATCGCCGAGGTCGCCCGCCTCACCGGCCTGACCCGCGCCGACCTGGAGGGCTTCGCGGCGCCCCGGCGCGGTGACCTGACGGCCTTTGCGAAGTAGCGCCCACCGGCGGCGGGCCACGGCCACGGTGGCATCGGGGCGACGGGGGAGGGGACGCCGAACGGCACCGTTCGCCACGGCCGGCTCCACGGGGCAAGCCGGCCCGGGCCACGTCAGGGACCGGCCCGCCGGCCGTCGGTGTACGGCTCCAGACCCGACTCCGTCACCCACTTCTGCTCCGCGAACAGCCGCGTGCCCCGCGCGCACAGCACCGCGTCCCGGCGTGCCCGGGTGCAGAACTCCTCGGGCGTGACCCCGAACAGTTCCCGCAACGGAGCCGATGCCACGAGGAGTTCGGTGATCAGGGCACGCTGGTCACCGGGGTGGCGGCGCGGCGCGGCGGAGCCGTTGTGGAGCACCCCGTGCCGGTTGACGTAGGAGTACGCCCCCGCGAGCACGGAGCCGTCCGGCAGCTCGATCCGCACGTCAGGGGCGGGCAGCCAGGCCCGCCGGAAGTTGCCGTCGGGCAGCGGGACGCCCTCGCTGGCGTCGATCACCTCCAGCTGGCGCGGATCCAGCCACAGGACGAACAACTCACGTAAGGAACCAGGGCACTTGAACGGGGATGCCGAGACATAGCCCAACCGGCTGACGTGCGCGGAGACTCCCACGTCCACGCCGGTCACCCGGGTGCGCACCATGGGCAGCGCAGTGTCGAGCCCGAACTCCGCGAGCTTGTGCCGCAGTTGGCCGGGGCAGGCGTTGGAGCCGACGGCGAGCACCGGCACCCGGTCGTCGTACACCAGGCGCTCCAGCGGGAGCATCCGGTCGCCGTGCAGCAGGCCGGAGTCGGCCGGCCAGGCGCCGGGATAGGTCAGCGGCTGGTCGCGGGGAGCGCCGGCGAGACCGAGTTCCTCCAGGGTGCGTCCGGTCACGGGCGGCTCAGTCGGCCGGCGGCAGCTCGCCCGAGCCGCGCGTGATCAGCCGGGTGGGCAGCTCGATGCGCTCCGGCGCCACGAGCGCGCCGTCCAGCTGGCGGAAGAGGCGCTCGGCGGCGGTACGGCCCAGGGCGGCCGCGTCCTGGGCGACGACCGTGACGCCCGGCTGCAGCAGATCGGCCAGCTCGATGTCGTCGAAGCCGACGAGGGCGACTCGGCGGGCGTGCTCGGCCAGGACCCGGATCACGGTGACCGTCACCCGGTTGTTGCCCGCGAAGATCGCGGTGACCGGCTCGGGCCCGGAGAGCATCTCCTCGGCCGCCCGGCGCACCCGCTCCGGGTTCGTCTGCCCGAGGGACATCCAGGCGTCCTCGACCGGTATCCCCGCGTCCTCCATGGCCGCCCGGTAGCCGCGCAGCCGCTCGGCGGCGGTGTGGATGCGGGGCATGTCCCCGATGAAACCGATCCGGCGGTGGCCGTGTGCGATGAGGTGGGCGACGCCGTCCCGGGCACCGCCGTAGTTGTCGGACAGGACCACGTCGGCCTCGATCCGTCCCGCCGGACGGTCCACGAACACGGTCGCCACGCCCGCCCTGATCTCCGGCTCGAGGTAGCGGTGGTCGTCACCGGCCGGGATCACCACCAGACCGTCCACCCGCCGTGCGCACAGGGCCAGCGCCAGCTCCTGCTCGCGCTCCGGGTCCTCGGCGCTGGAGCCGTTGATCAGCAGGGCGCCGTGTGCCCGGGCCACCTCCTCGACGGCGCGGCTGAGCGGGCCGTAGAAGGGGTCGGCGAGGTCCTCCAGGACCAGGCCGATGCTCGCCGTGCGGCCCTTGCGCAGCACCCTGGCGCTGTCGTTGCGGCGGAAGCCCAGCGCCTCGATCGCCTCCTGGACCCGGCGCTCGGTGTCCGGGGTGACACCGGGCTCGCCGTTGACCACCCGGGAGACCGTCTTCAGCCCGACCCCGGCCCGCGCCGCCACGTCCTTCATCGTCGGGCGGTTGCCGTAACGGCTGCCGTGAGGGGTGTCTGCGCGGCGGGTGGTCTCGGGCACGGTGCGGTGTCCTGTCCTGTCGTACGACTTGTCTGACGTGTCAACGGGATGGTGCGTCGATCCTCGGTTTGTATGAGGATGTGGCGTCGAGCATAGAGCCTGGACAACGTTGTCAGCTGCGAGAGACACTGTCCACCGCTGTCTCCGGCCTGCGCCCCCACCGCTTGACCGGCCTGCTTTTCCTTGGTTCGCGAGCTTCAACGGGGAGTCTGACTCTGATGCACACCGACCTCGTGGCCGCCCTGGACATCGGCGGTACCAAGATCGCCGGCGGTCTCGTGGACGGCCACGGACGGATCCTGGCCCGGGCCCAGCGCGCCACACCCGCCCAGCAGAACGGCGAAACGGTCATGCGGGAGGTCGAGGCGGTACTCGCCGACCTCGCCGGTTCGCCGCTGTGGGGGAGCGCGCACGCCGTCGGCATCGGCAGCGCCGGCCCGGTGGACGCCTCGGCGGGCACCGTCAGTCCGGTGAACGTGCCGGGCTGGCGCGACTTCCCGCTGGTCGAGCGGGTGCGCGCGGCCACCGGCGGTCTCCCGGTCGAGCTGATCGGCGACGGCGTGGCGATCACGGCCGCCGAGCACTGGCAGGGCGCCGCCCGCGGCCATGACAACGCGCTGTGCATGGTGGTGTCGACCGGGGTCGGCGGCGGCCTGGTGCTGGGCGGGAAGCTGCATCCCGGGCCCACCGGGAACGCCGGGCACATCGGACACATCAGCGTCGACCTCGACGGGGACCCCTGCCCGTGCGGTTCGCGCGGCTGCGTCGAGCGGATCGCCAGCGGGCCCAACATCGCCCGTCGCGCCCTGGAGCAGGGCTGGCGCCCCGGTCCGGACGGCGACACCTCGGCCGCCGCGGTGGCTGCCGCGGCCCGCCGCGGCGACACGGTCGCCGTGGCCTCCTTCGAGCGGGCGGCGCAGGCGCTGGCCGCCGGCATCGCGGCCACCGCGACCCTGGTCGAGATCGACATCGCGGTGATCGGCGGGGGGGTCGGCAAGGCGGGCGACATCCTCTTCGCACCCCTGCGCAAGGCACTCACCGACTACGCGACCCTGTCCTTCGTCCAGCGGCTGACGGTCGTGCCCGCGCAGATGGGCACGGACGCGGGGCTGGTCGGCGCGGCGGCTGCAGCGCTGGCGCGCCGACCGGATGCGACGGCGTCGGTCTGACCCGGGGCCGGGCGCGGCGCCGGAGGAGGCGAGGCTGCCCGCGGGCTGCGGCGCGTTGAGGACTGACGGCGCCGCAGCTCCCAGGGGTGCATTGGGCTGACGGCGCCGCAGCTCTCCAGGGGTGTGTCGAGGGCTGGCGGCGCCGCGGCTCCCCAGAGGCGCGGGGAGCCGCACGGCAGCACCCCTCGGAGGGTGGGCCGCCGTCAGCAGCTCAGCCTGGCATCCGCCCAGTCCGCGTGGTCGGAGTCGTTGCCGTCCCCCGCGTCGGTCACGACCAGGTGGACCACCTGGGCGCCGGTGACGTCCGCGGTGATCGGCTGGGCGGGCATCGCGTTGGTCAGGACGCCTGTCGAGGCGACCTTCGTGCCGTCGGCCCAGATCTCGAAGGTGACGGTGCCCCTGGTGCCTTTCTCGTCGTCGACGCCGACGTCCGCGGTGACCTTCTCGCAGGCCTTGCCGGTGTAGAAGGAGATGTCACTCGGCGCGTGGGCGCCGAGGCCCTTGGCGAAGACGGTGCCGCCGACGGTGATCGGATGGCCGTCGCCGGCGTCACTCTCCCCGTTGCTGGTGTCCCGTTCCACCGGTCCCCAGCCGCTCGTCGCCGACAGCCAGGTCAGGTCGCTGAGGTACGACGTCCCGGCGGGCGGACGTACCACGACGGACGCGGTCAGCGGGAGCGTGCTGGTGACGGCCTCTCCGGCCGGTGACCGGTAGCTCGCCCGCAGTGTGAGGTCGTAGGGCCCGGTCCGCGTCCCGGGCGGGGCGGTGACCGTCCATGCGGTGCGCAGCGCCTGGCCGGTGGCGAGGGCGCTGGACGTGGTCGCTGACGTCGGCCTCACGGTCCACCCGTCGGGGCCGGTCAGGGACACGGACACACGCTGCGCGGAGGTACGGCCGAGATCGGTGACCGTGCTGGTGAGGGTGGCCGGGGTGGCGGCCTCCAGCAACGGGCTGCCGTCCAGGCCGAGTTCTGCGGCGGGCGGATGCGCGGCCCAGTGCGGGTCGGCCGAAACGCGCAGCAGGACCGTGCCGTGGGCGGGCACGGTGGCCGCGATGGTGCCGGCGGTGTTGTAGCCGCGGTGCTGCCACAGGTTCCGCAGGGTGTAGGCGGGGGCGCCGGGCAGGCCGACGGCGGCCGCGGTGGTGGCGATCCGCTGGGCGGTGCCCGACTCGTTGAACAGGGCCACCGCGCGGCTGCCGTCCTTCATCTCCTTGGCGATGACCCAGCGTCCGCCGGCGGAGGAGACGACCGTGCCCTGCTTGCCGAGCGGGTCCTGGTCGACGGCGATGACCTCCTTGTTGTCCAGGATGTCGAAGGTCGCCGGGGAGGCCTTGCGCAGGTCGGTGCCGATGAGCAGCGGGGCGGCCATGACCGACCAGAGGGAGAAGTGCGAGCGGTACTCGGTGTCCGACATGCCGCCGTTGCCGACCTCCAGCATGTCGGGGTCGTTCCAGTGACCGGGTCCGGCGTACGGCGCGAGCGGGAGGTTCTGCTTCAGGTTCGAGACCATCGAGGACCAGCTGTCGCTGATGTCACCGGTGGTCCGCCACAGGTGGCCGACGCCGGAGGCCCACTCCCAGGGCTTGTTCTCGCCCCATTCGCAGATGCTGTAGACGATGGGCCGGCCGGTCGCCCTGAGCGCGTCCCGCATGGTCGTGTAGCGCCGCTTGGCGTCCACACCCTGGTTGTTGCAGTTGTCGTACTTCAGGTAGTCCACGCCCCAGTCGGCGAACTGCTGGGCGTCGCTGTACTCGTGGCCGAGCGCGCCCGGGAAGCCCGCGCTGTTGCAGGTCTTGGTGCCGGCGCTGGTGTAGATGCCGAGCTTGAGCCCCTTGGAGTGGACGTAGTCGGCGACGGCCTTGATGCCGCCCGGGAAGCGGGCCGGGTCGGGCACCAGCTTTCCCGCGGCGTCGCGCTGCGGCAGCGCCCAGCAGTCGTCCAGGTTGACGTACTGGTAGCCGGCGTCCTTCAGGCCCTTCGCCACGAACAGGTCGGCTATGCCCTTCACCATGGTCTCGTTGAAGTCGGCGCCGCAGTGCGTGGAGTTCCAGTTGTTGAAGCCCATCGGCGGGGTGAGGGCGAGACCGTCGGCCAGGGCGGGGGCGGCTCGGTCCCGGGCGGGGGCCGCCACGGCGGGGGTGGCGATGCCCGCCGCGCACAGCAGGCCTGCGGTGAGTGCTCCCGCCACTCTCCGGCGGGTTGTGCGGGTGTGAGGGTGACGCATCGTTGACGTTCCTCCGACTCGCGAAAGGGGGATGACGGCATGCGGCAGCAAGGCGACATGTACGTGCCATCGGTGCGCGTTTACGGTAGAACGTGTCGGACTCTGTTGGAAGAGCTGTGTCCTGACTGTGCGACAACCCATGAAGAGCCGTAACGGCAGCGCGGGTTCGCCCCGCGGTCGCGATCGGGCGTTCGGATGTGTTCGCTTCCTGCTTCGTTTCGGGGGCTCAGGCGTCGCCCACGCGCCCCCACCCCGGCAGTGGCGGCTGAGGCCAGGCGGGCGGGTGCGGCAGGAGCCGTGACGGGCGGTCGCTCGTCAGCGCGCCCGACGGAACCCGTCCGCTGAGCCAGCCGAGCACCTGGTGCCCGGCCCCGGCGACCGAGGGGCCGTGCGCCGCCACGGACCAGTGGCGCCCGAGATCGACGGCCTCCACCGAGGCGAGGGGGAACCCTTGGGCGCGCAGCGTGGTGAGGGTGTCGTCCAGCGCCCAGGCGACGTACCGGTCGGGCCAGTGCTCCGTACCGTGGCCGATGTCCAGGTCGAGGTGGTGCGTCTCCACCTCGCGCAGACAGCGCAGCAGGAGGTACCAGGCCGGGTGTCGCCAGCCGGCCAGCGCCGGGACCAGGCGCTCCCAGGCGGGGGCGGGCATCGCGCGTGCCCGTTCCGCGAACCGGTCCAGGCTCTCCCGCAGCCGCGCCACCAGCCCGTCGGCGCCCAGCGCCGCATCCCGCTCGACCGCCGCGGACAGTGTCGCCGCGTCCGCGCGCGGTCCCGGTTCACGGTCGGTGTGCGCGAGCCCCAGCAGCCACACATAGGCGTCGACGCTGTGCACGACATGGGCGAGGACATGGCCGCGCGTCCAGCCGGGCAGCCCCGACGGGGCGCGCAGTGCGGCGTCGGACAGACCGGCGGCGCCCCGCACGAGGCGAGCGCCCGAGCGTACGGCGTCCTCGACGGGCTCCTGCCCAGGGCCGAAAGCCGGCAGCCCGCTCACCGGAACTCCCGCACGACTTCGATGCGGCCGGCGATGTGTGCGTTGAACTCGTCCAACTCCTCGGCGGGTACCCAGAGTTCCAGGATCGTCTCGCCGCCGGCCTGCCGAACGGGATAACGGCCGAGGAATTCCGTGTCGACCTCGAAGCGGGTCACGAAGCCGGCGCCGTCGTGCTTGACGTTCCAGTCCCGGGCGATCCGGATCGCGTAGTCCTCGTTGAGGACCGGGTAGAAGATCGGCTGCTCCGGGAGCCGGGGCGGCCAGGCCCGCCAGTCGAGGGCGCGGACCAGGTCGAGCTCCTTGGGGCCGGTGGGGCGCCACAGGGTCGTCGTCGGGGGCGGGCTGGTCATGATGTCGCGTCTCTGGTCGGGGCCCGGCGCGGGAGCGCGCGGGGCGGGACGCCGGACGATACCGGCGCCACGCGGGGCGGGCCAGCGGATTTCGGCACGGCCGGTTCGTTCACGGTGCCGCGAAGTGCCGAGTGGGGTCGCGGTGTCGGGCGGCTGCCCGCTCCGTCCGGGCCCGATATGCGGTCGGGCCGGCCGGCCCGCAGGCCATGGTGAGCTCGGCGCAGAGCGTGCCGACGAGACCGGACGCGGCGGCGTGGACGTTGCGCACAGCCGCCGCGTCGCCCTGCGCCTCGACGTGGAGGGCCGGGCCGGTGACCCGAGTCGTCTGCTCGCGGGTATCCGCGTGACCCCGGACCGGCTCGCGCAGTTGACCAGCGCATGAAGAAGCGCAGCATGCTCGCCCTCGCCAGCCTGGCCACCGGCTTCGTCGTGGCCGCCGTCACCCCCTCCCACGGGGCGGGCGACCGCCCCGTCGGTGACCTCAAGGTCTCGGACACCGTCGACTCGGCCGGTCACCCCCTCGGCGGGGAGGGCCACGCCGTCGACGACGACACCCACGGCCAGGAATAGGTCCACCGGTTCAGGGTGTGGGTGCCGGCGTCCCCCGCCGCAGGGGGCACCGGCACCCACGCCGTCCGGGCACCCTCACCGGGGCGGGGTTTCCGTGGCAGGGTGGAGCGGGCAAGCCTCAGGGGGCCAACACAAGAGGGGGAGTCCGTGACCGTCGTCTGGATCAACGGCGCGTTCGGTGCGGGGAAGACCACCACCGCACGGGAGCTGATCGAACTGATCCCGAACAGCGCGCTCTTCGACCCCGAGATCGTCGGCGGGGCGCTCACGCACCTGCTTCCGGCCAAGCGGCTCGCCGAGGTGGGCGACTTCCAGGACCTGCCGATCTGGCGCCGGCTCGTGATCGACACGGCGGCCGCGATGCTCGCCGAGCTGGGCGGGACCCTCGTGGTGCCCATGACCCTGCTTCGCCAGGACTACCGCGACGAGATCTTCGGCGGCCTCGCCGCCCGCCGAATCCCCGTCCACCATCTGTTGCTCGCCCCGGCTGAAACGATCCTGCGTGAGCGGATAGCCGGGCGGGAGGTCCCGCCCGACCTGCCCGACGGTGAGATGCGCGTGCGGCAGTGGTCGTACGACCACATCGAGCCCTACCGCGCCGCCCTCGCCTCCTGGCTCACCGCCGACGCCCACCCCGTGGACACCAGCGCACTCACCCCGCACGAGACCGCCGTCCGCATCGCCGAAGCCGTCGGCAGCGGTGCGGTACCGCCCTGCGACATCGTGCAGACGCCGGAGCCGACCGCCGAGACCCTGGCCGCCGGGGTGCTGCTCTTCGACGAGCAGGACCGGGTGCTCCTGGTGGACCCCACCTACAAGCCCGGCTGGGAGTTCCCCGGCGGTGTCGTCGAGCGCGGCGAGGCACCGGCCCGCGCCGGGATGCGCGAGGTCGCCGAGGAGACGGGGATACGGCTGAGGGAGGTGCCCCGGCTGCTCGTCGTGGACTGGGAACGGCCCGTACCGCCCGGCTTCGGCGGACTGCGGCTGCTGTTCGACGGCGGCCGGCTGGAGTCCGGCGAGGCGTCCCGGGTACTGCTGCCCGGCCCGGAGCTGCGCGGCTGGCGCTTCGCCAGCGAGCAGGAGGCCGAAGAGATGCTGCCACCGGTCCGCTACGAGCGGCTGCGCTGGGCACTGCGCGCCCGCGAGCGCGGAACGGCACTGTACCTGGAGGCGGGCGTACCCGTCGGCTGACCACCGAGCACCAGGCGGGCGGGGGATGGGCGGGCGACGCGGTGGGGGTGGTTGCCCGGCTGGCTGAGGTGGGTCGGGTGAGAGCCGTCGGAGCTGGGTGCGGTGACGGTGGCTGGCTGGGGCCGGTCGGGCGGCAGCTGTCGGAGCCGCGCACCGTAAGGCGGCTGACCGGCGTGGGTGGCGGCCGTTGATCCGGTCACGTCTCCAAGACGCCTGAGGGATCCGCGAGCGTTCGCTGTCCTGCGTGGAGTGATGAGCGGCGGAAGGGTCAGCGGGCGGCAGCCGCTTCGAGGAGAGGGAGTGAGTGACGGGGATATCAGGCCGCGCTCGCCGCCCTAAGGAGCGCGGCGGCCGCGCCTTTGACCACCGGGTCTCCGTGGCCGAAGCACGCCACGTCCGCGTCCAGCTCGGCCAACCGGCGCAGAGAGTCCAGGAGTTGGGGCGTATCGAGGTTGAACACCCCCGGTATCACCGTGCCGTCGACCGGTGAGGCCGCCACCGTGTCCCCGGCGAAGAGCACGCCCTCCTCGGGCAGGAACAGGGCGATGCTGCCGTCCGTGTGTCCGGGGACGTGGATCACCTGGGCGCCACCGCCGAAGTCCAGCACATCGCCGTCCGCCAGGCCGGTGACCGCGGCCGGCGGCACCGGCGTCCCCTCGGGGAGGTGCTGGACCGCCGCCGCGTGGATCGGCAGCTCCCACTCCTCGAACCGCGGGGACGGGCCGGGGAGTTCACCCCGGACGAACGGCGCGTCCAGGTGGTGCGCCAGCACCTCGGCACCGCTCAGCGCGGCCAACTCGCCGGCCCCGCCGACGTGGTCCTCGTGGAAGTGGGTCAGCACGATCCGCCGTACGTCCGCGGGCGCTCGTCCCAGCGCCGAGACCGCGTCGGCGATCGCGCGGCCGGCACCGATCGTGCCCGCGTCGATCAGCGTCAACTCGTCCTGGTCACACCAGAGATAGGCCTGGCCCACGGGGAACCGCAGGAGACGGAGACGGGGCAGCAGTTCGACAACGTCCATGCGCCGACCGTAGGCGGCGCCCCCGCCCATGGACGAGGGCGCTCTGCCGAGGGCAGACGGGTGACGGCCCTGTCGTGCCGTTCCCGCCCGGCCGGCGACGCCTTCGACGCCCTCGCCCACTGCCCGCCAGGAGGCGGGGGCATCCCGTCGAGGGCACTGCGCCCACGCACCCGGACGTACGGCCGGATGGCCCGGAACTCGACCGCGGGCAGCGTGCCGACGCCGGGCTAGCCGGCCGCGTAGTTGCGCAGGAACAGCGCCTCGGCGACCGACAGCCGCTCCAGTTCCTCGGGCGACACGCTCTCGTTGAGGGCGTGGATCTGCGCCTCCGGCTCGCTCAGGCCGATGAGCAGGATCTCCGCCCCGGGGTACAGGCCCGCCAGGGTGTTGCACAGCGGGATGGAGCCGCCCTCACCGGCGTACTGCATGGTCTCGCCGGGGTAGGCGACCGCCATCGCGTCGGCCATCGCCTGGTAGGCCGGGCTGGTGGCGTCGGCGCGGAAGGCCTGGCCCTGACCGATCTGCTCGGTGGTGACCCGGGCGTTCCAGGGGGTGTGCGCCTCGAGGTGGGCCTGGAGCAGCTTGGTCGCCTCCGCCGCGTCCACACCCGGCGGCACCCGCAGGCTGATCAGCGCGCGGGCGCTCGAGTGCACGGACGGGGTGGCGCCGACGACCGGCGGGCAGTCGATGCCGAGGACGGTGACGGCCGGGCGGGCCCAGAGACGGTCGGCGACCGAGCCGTCACCGATCAGCCCGACCCCGTCCAGCACCTTGGCGTCCGCGCGGAACTGCTCCTCGGTGTACTCCAGGCCGTCCCACCTCCCCGTGGCGTCCAGGCCGTCGACCGTGGTCGAGCCGTCCTCGGCGCGCAGCGAGTCCAGCACGCGGATCAGCGCGGCCAGCGCGTCCGGGGCGGCACCGCCGAACTGGCCGGAGTGCAGGTTGCCCGCGAGGGTGTCGATCCGCACCCGGACCAGGGTCATGCCGCGCAGCGTGGTGGTCACCGTGGGCAGGCCGACGCGAAAGTTGCCCGCGTCGCCGATCACTATGGTGTCGGCCTCCAGCAGCTCCGGGTGCTTCTCGGCGTACCGCTCCAGGCCCCCCGTGCCCTGCTCCTCGGAGCCCTCGGCGATCACCTTGACGTTCACCGGCACGCCGCCGTTCGCCTTCAGGGCGCGCAGCGCGAGCAGGTGCATGATCACGCCGCCCTTGCAGTCGGCGGCCCCGCGGCCGTACCAGCGGCCGTCGCGCTCGGTCAGCTCGAACGGCGGGCTGGTCCAGCCGGCCTCGTCCAGCGGCGGCTGCACGTCGTAGTGCGCGTAGAGGAGAACCGTTTTCGCACCCTCGGGGCCCGGCAGGTAGCCGTAGACGGACTGCGTGCCGTCCGGGGTGTCGAGCAGGGCCACGTCGGCAAAGCCCTCGGCGCGCAGGGCGTCGGCGATCCAGCTCGCCGCGGCCTCGCTCTCGCTCTTCGGGAACTGCGTGAAGTCCGCCACCGACTTGAAGGCGACCAGCTCGGCCAGCTCCGCCTTCGCCCGGGGCAGCAGCGAGGCGACGGTCTCGGCGACCGGATTCGACGACATGGGCACGCTCCTCGTGGGTGCGACGTTGTACGGGGTGATACCCCCGATACTCCCACAGTGGCCTGCGACGACGACCGCCGTAGGATGCGGGGGAGACTACGGCAGCGGCTTGATCGGAGCAGTAGACCATCGTGAGCGGCGAGAACTCTTCGGCGGACGGCGTGCAGCGGGTGTGGGACGTCGTCGTGGTGGGCGCGGGACCCGCAGGGGCCTCGGCCGCCTACGCGGCGGCGGTCGCGGGACGGCGCGTGCTGTTGCTGGAGAAGGCCGAGTTGCCCCGCTACAAGACCTGTGGCGGGGGCATCATCGGCCCCTCGCGTGACGCGCTGCCCCCTGGCTTCGAACTGCCCTTCCGCGACCGGGTGCACGCGATCACCTTCTCGAACAACGGCCGCTTCACCCGCACCCGCCGTTCCAAGCAGATGCTGTTCGCGCTGATCAACCGGCCCGAGTTCGACCAGCAGCTGGTGGAGCACGCCCAGAAGGCGGGCGCCGAGCTGCGTACGGGCGTCATGGTGCAGCGCGTCGAGCAGCACGGCTCGGCCGTCCCCGACCGGCGCACGGTCGCCGTCGTCCTGCAGGGCGGCGAGACGGTGCTGGCCCGCGCGGTCGTCGGCGCCGACGGCAGCGCCAGCCGCATAGGGGCACACGTCGGGGTGAAGCTGGACCAGGTGGATCTCGGCCTGGAGGCGGAGATCCCCGTGCCCGAGTCGGTCGCCGAGGACTGGAAGGGGCGGGTCCTCATCGACTGGGGCCCGATGCCGGGCAGTTACGGCTGGGTGTTCCCGAAGGGCGACACCCTGACGGTCGGCGTGATCTCCGCGCGTGGTGAAGGCGCCGCCACGAAGAGGTACTTGGAGGACTTCACCGCCCGCCTCGGCCTGTCGGGCTTCGAGCCGTCCCTGTCCTCCGGGCATCTGACCCGCTGCCGCGCGGACGACTCACCGCTCTCCCGGGGCCGGGTACTGGTCTGCGGTGACGCGGCCGGGCTGCTGGAGCCGTGGACCCGTGAGGGCATCTCCTTCGCGCTGCGCTCGGGCCGGCTCGCGGGGGAGTGGGCGGTCCGTATCGCCGAGGCGCACGACGCGGTCGACACCCGGCGCCAGGCCCTGAACTACGCGTTCGCGATCAAGGCCGGCCTCGGCGTCGAGATGAGCGTCGGCAAGCGGATGCTGACCGTCTTCGAGAAGCGTCCCGGCCTCTTCCACGCGGCTCTCACCGGCTTCCGTCCCGCCTGGAAGGCGTTCCGGGACATCACACAGGGCTCGACCTCGCTGGGCGAGATCGTCCGCTCCCACCCGCTCGCCCAGCGCGCCCTGACCGCGCTGGACCGGGGGCAGCCCGTCGCGACGGAGGAGCCGGTCGGCTCCTGACCGCGCCGAGTGATTCCCGCCGGGCGGGGACCCGCGGAGGACCGGGCGGGGACCTGCGGAGGACTGGGCGGGGACCTGCGAGGGACCCCGGGCGGGGACCTGGGCAGGACCGGGTGGGGACCTGCGGAGGACCGGGCGGGGACCTGCGAGGGACCCCGGGCGGGGACCTGGGCAGGACCGGGTGGGGACCTGCGGAGGACCGGGCGGGGACCTGCGAGGGACCCCGGGCGGGGACCCGCGGAGGACTGGGCGGGGACCTGCGGAGGGACCGGGCGCGGACCTGCGGAGGACCGGGCGGCCGGTGGGGGACGGCGCCGGTCCCGAACCGCTGCGGCAGCCTGCCGCAGGGACCCGTCAGCTGGTGACCGTGATGTGGAAGACCGGGTGGTCGGGGGCGATACGGCGCAGGTCCTCGTCCGGGGACTCGGGGCCGACGCCGTCGAAGAAGACGCCGACCTCCGCCTTCCAGCGCTTGAGGTAGGCCCGCAGCAGCGGGACCTTGTCGTCGTCGGCGACCTCGGTGGCGGTGAAGACGTCCACGTTCTTGCCGAGCCGCAGCTCGCCGCCGCCGGCCGCCCGCATGTTGTGGGTCCACTGGACATGGCCGCGCGGGGCGAGCAGGTACTGCCGGCCGTCCACCGTCAGCAGGTTCACCGGGGTGGTGCGCCACTGCCCGCTCTTGCGCCCGCGCACCGCGAGGACCCGGGACCCCCAGACGCTGATGCCGCGCCGGGTGATCCAGGCGACCGCCCGGTTGAAGACATTGATCGTGAACCAGCCCGGCTTCTTGACGTGTGCCGACATGGTGACCCCCACGGTTGGGAGAGCGGTGCTCTCGCTTGGCTTCAGTGTGGGGCAGACAGGCGCTCCAGGGCAAGAGCAGTGCTCTCATTCGTGTGCACTGCTCTCGGTCGTGGCACACTGCTGGCATGAGCACCGCACAGGGCGCCCGCGCGCGGGCCAGGACGGAAGTGACGGCAGCCATCAAGGAAGAGGCGCGCAGACACCTTGCGAAGGACGGCGCGGCCAAACTCTCGCTGCGGGCCGTCGCCCGCGAGCTGGGCATGGTCTCCTCGGCGCTGTACCGCTACTTCCCGAGCCGTGACGAGCTGCTCACCGCCCTGATCATCGACGCCTACGACTCCCTCGGCGAGGCCGCGGAACAGGCGCGCGACGCCGTGGCCGACGCCGCGCCCACGGCCCGCTGGACGGCGGTGTGCGAGGCGGTGCGGGTCTGGGCCCTGGCCCGACCGCACGAGTACGCCCTGATCTACGGCTCCCCCGTGCCGGGCTACGCCGCCCCCCCGACCACCGTCCCGCCCGCCGCCCGCGTCGGTCTGGTCTTCATCGGCATCGTCCGGGACGCCCGCGAGCACGCCGGCCTCACCGACGTCCCCCTCCCCGCCGAGGTGCGCCCCGAGGCCGAGCGCATGGCCGCAGACCTCGCTCCCGACCTTCCCCCCGGGGCGATGGCGGCCCTGGTGGCGGCCTGGGCCCAGCTGTTCGGGCTGGTCAGCTTCGAACTGTTCGGCCAGTTCCACCAGGTGGTCGAGGACCGGGAGGTGTTCTTCCGGCACGCCGCCGCGGGGCTGGCGCGCGGGGTGGGGTTGCGGTGACCGCCGAGGCCGTCGGCGTACCCGCGAGACACCTGGGCCCGCTGCCGGGGCCTTGTGCCCTACCGCCGGAGGTCTCGTACTTCCCCGGGAGTACGGGGGATCACCTCGCTCGGCCGACGTCGGCGTCGCCCGGGGGCGTCTACCGTGGCCCGCATGGAAGAGCAGCGCGCGCCGTGGCAGTGGTGGCGGCACGGCCCGCCGTGGTGGAGCGCCCCGGACGAGTCGGAGCCGCACCGGGTCCACCGGCCCTGGCGGTCCACCGTGCTGTTCACCGCGTTCGTCCTGATCGGCACCAACTTCGCCGCGCACGGAGAGCCCCACCGCGTGCCGCTGAACGGGTACGCGCGCGCCCTGCTCGTCGTCGCCTGCGTCCTGCTGCTGTGGCGCCATCGGTACCCGGTGGCCGTGGCCTTCGGCTCCGCGGCGGTGACCCTCGGCTACCTGGCCGCGGGCTACCCCTACGGGCCGGTCTTCCTGACCGTCGCCGTCAGCTGCTACAGCGCGGTCGTCGCCGGGCACCGGTGGGCCGCATGGGCGTCCATCGGCCTGCTCTGGGCCGGGCATGCCCTGGTGGCCCTCTGGCTCTACCCGTGGCTGCCGCCTGCGGGCGACACCAGAGGGGGCCTCGCCCAGGAGATCGTCATCGCCACCTGGGTGCTGGCCGTCGTCGCCCTGTCGGAACTGGCCCGGGTGCGGCGCGAACAGTGGGCGCGGGAACGCGCCGACCGTGCGCAGGCGGCGCGGCGCCGCGCGGACGAGGAACGCCTGCGGATCGCCCGTGAGCTGCACGACGTCCTCGCGCACAGCATTTCCGTCATCAACGTCCAGGCCGGCATGGGGCTCGCGCTGCTCGACAGCGACCCCGAACAGGCACGGGCGGCGCTCACCACCATCAAGGCCGCCAGCAAGGAGGCGCTCGGCGAAGTGCGCCAGGTCCTCGACACCCTGCGCGCCTCCGGTGCCGCACCGCGCGCCCCCGCCCCCGGCCTGGACCGACTGCCGGAACTGGTGGAGCAGGCGGCCGCCGCCGGGCTGACCGTGGAGATCGGGGGCGAGCCGCCACAGCTGCCGCTCGGCGCCGGCCTCGCCGCCTTCCGTATCGTGCAGGAGGCCCTGACCAACGTCGTACGGCATTCCGGATCCCGGCACGCGCGCGTGCTGTTCGCCCTCGAAGGCGGCCTGCTCCGACTCCGCATCGACGACGACGGTCCGGCCACCGACGCGGACGCCGGGGGCAGCGGGAACGGACTGGCCGGCATGCGGGAGAGGGCCGCCGCGCTCGGTGGCACCATCGAGGCGGGCCCCCGCCCCGACGGGGGCTTCCGGGTGCTCGCCGTACTGTCGACGCACACCGGGGAGGACGAGTGATCCGGGTACTGCTGGCCGACGACCAGTCGCTCGTGCGGGCCGGTTTCCGGGCGCTGCTCGACGCGCAGCCGGACATCGAGGTGGCGGGCGAGGCGGCCGACGGCGAGGAGGCGCTGCGCCTGGTGCGCGAACTGCGGCCGGACGTCGTCCTGATGGACATCCGCATGCCTGCGCTGGACGGCCTCGGTGCGACCCGGCGCATCACCGGCGACGCGGATCTCACGGACGTGAAGGTGGTCATGCTCACCACCTTCGAGCTGGACGAGTACGTCTTCGAGGCGATCCGCTCAGGCGCCTCCGGCTTCCTGGTGAAGGACACCGAACCGGACGAACTGCTGCGCGCGGTACGGGCCGTGGTCCAGGGTGACGCGCTGCTGTCGCCGGGCGTCACCCGCCGGCTGATCGCCGAGTTCGCGGCCCGCTCCAAGGAACCCGCGACGGCGGACGCCCTCGGCCGGCTCACCGAGCGGGAACGGGAGGTCATGGCGCTCGTCGGCATCGGCCTGTCCAACGAGGAGATCGCCCGTCGGCTCGTGGTCAGCCCGCTCACCGCCAAGACGCATGTGAGCCGTACGATGGTGAAGCTGGGCGCGCGGGACCGCGCCCAACTCGTCGTGCTGGCCTACGAGTCGGGGTTGGTACGCCCTGGCTGGCTCGGCTGAGCCGCCCGCCGGAAGCGCACCAGCACGCTCACCACCCGGGCCACGAACACGACCGGTGCGACCGCCGTGCCGAGCCGCAGCAGGACCTCGGACAGCAGCGGTGGCAGATCGAAGAGCAGTGCCGGTCCGGCCACGGCCCCGAACAGCACCGCCGCCGCGAAGGCGGCGCTCACCAGCGCGTAGCCGATCTCGACTGTGACCGCGTCCTGTTCGGCTTTGGTGCGGCGTCCCCCGTATGCGTACATTCCCCCAGTTTCACAGAGGCGGGGGGGGGGGGGGGGGGGGGGGGGGGGGGGGGGGGGGGGGGTGGGGGGGGGGGGGGGGGGGGGGGAGGGGGAGGGAGCAACCA
>NZ_JBVJVZ010000004.1:366117-427391 GCF_055603245.1 Streptomyces sp. NPDC037290
TGCCGCTGCGCCCCCCCCCCCCCCCCCCCCCCCCCCCCCCCCCCACCCCCCCCCCCCCCCCCCCCGCCGTTGGAGGCTTCCCCCTAGTCACGGACCGCCACGCGCTCCGCTTCCGCCTCCTCCACGGTGGACCTGGCGACCACGAGGGACCGCTGGATACGCCGGCCGCGCAGGCCGGTCAGGGTGATCAGCAGGCCGACCCCCGCGATGCCCGTGACGACCAGGAAGCCGGGCCGGTAGCTGTCGAGGACGGCCTGCGGGGTGGCGTGGGCGGGAGCGCCCGCGGTCACCACGGCCGTGACCACCGCCAGGAAGATCGCGCCGCCCACCTGGACCGAGGTGTTGAGCAACCCGGAGACCATGCCCTGCTCGTGGTCCTCGACCCCGTTGGTCGCCTGGATGTTGAGCGACGGGAAGACCAGCGCGCAGGCCGCGCCGATCAGCAGCATGGACGGCAGGACCACGGCCGCGTACACCGGGTCGAGGTCGACCCGCAGGAACAGCGCGTACCCGAGGACCATGAAGGCGAAGCCCGCCGCGATCAGGCGCGGGGTGCCGAACCGGTCGACGATCCCGCCGACCTTCGTGGAGGACACCGCCACCAGCGCGCCCGCCGGCAGGAACGCCAGTGCCGTGTGCAGCGCGGACCAGCCGAGCAGCGACTGCATGTAGAGCGTCGTCAGGAACTGGAAGCCCACGTACGAGCCGAAGAACGCGACCGCGCCCAGCTGGGCCCGGACCTGGCTGCCCGAGCGCAGGACGCCCAGCCGGATCAGCGGGCTCGGCGAACGCCGCTCGACCAGGACGAACGCGGTCAGCAGGAGGGCGGCGGCGAGGAAGGACAGCAGCGTGCGGGCCGAGGCCCAGCCGGCCTCGGGGGCCTGGACGACGGTGAAGACCAGCAGGAGCATCGACGCGGTGCCGAGGACGGCGCCGGGGATGTCGTAGCCGTCGTGGTTCTTCTCGCGGGAGCTGCGCGGCAGCAGGCGCAGCCCGGCGAGCAGCGCGAAGAGTGCGATCGGCGCGGGCAGCAGCATGGTGAACCGCCAGCTGGCCTCGGTGAGCAGGCCCGAGAGCACCAGGCCCATGGAGAAGCCGGTGGCGGCGCAGGTGGTGTAGATGGACAGGGCGCGGTTGCGCAGCGGGCCCTCCGGGAACGTGGTGGTGATGATCGACAGGCCGGCCGGTGCCGTGAAGGCCGCGCTCAGGCCCTTGATGAAGCGGCTGGCGATGAGCAGCGGACCCGAGTCCACGAGTCCGCCGAGCAGCGAGGCGAGCGCGAAGACGCCGAGGGCGACGAGGAACACCTGACGCCGGCCGAGCAGGTCGGCGGTGCGGCCGCCGAGCAGGAGCAGTCCGCCGTAGCCCAGGATGTAGCCGCTGACGATCCACTGCAGCGTCGACGTGGACAGGTGGAGGTCGGAACCGATGGACGGCAGCGCGACGCCGACCATGGACACGTCCAGGGCGTCCAGGAACATCGCCGCGCAGAGCACCAGCAGGGTGCCCCACAGCCGGGGGGTCCAGCGCACCGCCGGGGACGGGGACGTGGAGGTGGTGAGCGGAGAGGTCATGCCGACGACACTACATGCATGTGCATGAGATGCAAACGCATTTAATTCCGATGCAATAATCTCGTTCCTCTGCTACGGTGCGCTCATGGCGTCGAACAGGGCCGAGCAGGCGCTCGTGGAGCAGTGGCGGGACATCCTCGCCCTGCATGCGCACACCCAGTGCGAGCTGGACCGGGCACTGGGCGGACACGGCCTGTGCGCCAGCGACTTCGAGGTTCTCGACCTGCTGGCCGAGGGTGCCGCGGACGGCGGCTGTGCCTACCGCGTGCAGGAGATCTCCGAGCGTGTCCACCTCAGCCAGAGCGCGCTGTCCCGGCTGATCGGCCGCCTGGAGAAGGACGGCCTGGTCGAGCGCGCCATGTGCGCCGAGGACCGGCGCGGAGTGCGCGTGGCGCTCACGGCGAAGGGGCGCGCGCTCCACGGCGAGGTGCAGCCGCTGCAGCGCGCGGTGCTGGCCCGGATGCTGGCCGACACCGACTGATCCAGCGTCAGATACCGCCCTTGTCCCGCCACAGCGCGGCGAGCGAGTGATCACCGGACACGCACGGCACGGGCCTCCGGTTCCACAGGGCAAGGTACAACTCGTCGGCAGCACCGGACAGTTCGGCCTCGCCCTGCCTGCTCTCCGCCCGCAGGGTCACCGGCGGCCCCGCCGTGAGCCGTACGGTCCACACCGCCTCCGGCCCCGCGTCCAGCGCCCGTATCCGCAGCACGCGCGGCTCCTCGGTGCGCAGGCGACTCCGGGAGCGGGCGTGGAAACCGCGCAGCAACTCGTCGATGCCGTCCACCGCGAAGTCCGGCGCGATCGGCGACGCCGTACCGCCGCCCGCGGACTCGGCGTCGTAGCGGTGGACGGTCGTCTCGTGCGCCTGCCGGCGGGTCCAGAACGCCAGCGGCGAAGGGCTGGGTGCCGGATGGAAGGTCCAGCAGCGTACGTCGGCGGGCGCGGCGGCCAGGGTGTCGACGAGCAGGCGGTGACTGTCCCGGTACCAGTCCACCAGCCCGGCGCCGTCGAGGTCCGGTGGGTCGAGGAGGGGGCGAGGGTCCGGGTGCCCGTCGGCGACGAAGGCCGCGGCCCAGCGGTGCACCGCGCCGGTGTGCCGCAGCAGGTCGCGCACCTTCCACTCCGGGCAGGCCGGCACCCCGGCCTCCGTCCCCGCCGCCGCGGCGGCCGCCGCGAGCAGCCGGCCCTCCCGGTCCAGGGTCTGAAGGAAGGCGGCAGTGTCCACGGGACCGAGCATGCCGGACGAAGTGGTCTCGCGTCCCGCCTTTTGCGGAGCCTTCAGTAACGCTGCGCCTTGACGAGGACGGGCGTCAGTTTCGGCTCCGGCGGCTCGTGACTGAAGGCGATGGGCTGTTCCTTCTTCCCGGGCCCGAGGTGTTCCGCGCCGACGAACCGTGTCTCGACCGCCTTGCCGGCTGAGTTCTCGAAGTCGACCTGTACGGCGTACGAGGCCGCGCTGCTGGTCTTGTTGGTGATCGTGACCAGGACAGCGAGCACTCCGCCGGTCTGCGCTCTCGGCAGCCCTGTCATGGAGACCTCGGAAAGGGCGTTGCCCCGGCCTTTGACCTGTTTGAGCTCCTTCTCCGCCGCCGCGCTTCGGCGCTGGGTCTCGGCGTCCACCGAAGCTTCGAACTCGGAGGCGCGGGCCGAGGCGGACGATGCCGCCGCGGAGGCGGAGGCCCGGGCCGAGCTGATCGCCGCCGAGGCCGAGGACGCCATGGCCGACGGCGGTGTGCCGGAGAACGACGAGGCATTCGGCGTACTGGTGGTGCCGGCCGGTGGCGTGGTGGCGGTGCTCTGACCGCTTCCACTGCCGCAGGCGGCCAGCCCACCGGAAAGGAGGAGACCGCCGAGTGCGCTTGCCAGCACGGTCTGGCGGCGGGCCCTTCCAAGGCCCCGGAGTCGGGTCGAAGGCATGGTGCCGTCCAAGGGGTCGATGGTCCTGTTCAGTCATCGTCACGTCCCGGTTCGGCGTGCGCGAGTCGGCAGGCCCTCGTGGCCATATGGCGCGGAGGGTCGCGCCCAGGCTGCCGACCTGCGGGGACGGGACCTCGCGGTTCGCCGGCTCACATCCCCCCGCGCTGGCGCACCCGTCCCCGGTCCCTGATGCGGAAGGGGGTGGATCCCGTGGCCCGGGCGCCGTTCAGGCTGCCGCCTCAGGCACCCATCGGCCGTCGTGTGGACACGCCGATGACCGCGGCGACGGCGGCCAGCACCGCGACGCTGGTGAGCGCGGCCGGGAGGGAGAACCAGTCGGCCATGAACCCGATCGCGGGCGGCCCGAGGAGCATGCCGCCGTACCCCAGGGTCGACGCGACGGCCACACCGGACGGACCGGTCAGCGCGCCGGCCCGCTCCACGGCGACCGGGAAGAGGTTGGCCAGCCCGAGACCGGTGACGGCGAAGCCGATCAGGGCGGCCCACACAGAGGGTGCGAGCGAGCCGAGCAGCATGCCCGCCGCGGCGACGCTGCCGCCGGCGATCACCGTACGGGCGCGGCCGAGACGCTCCAGCAGGGTCGTGCCGGTCGCCCGGCCGATGGTCATGGCCAGCGCGAAACAGGCGTACCCGGCCGCCGCCACACCGGACGACGCCGCGAGATCCTGCTGGAGGTGGAGCGCGCCCCAGTCGGCCATGGCGCCTTCACCGTAGGCGGTGCACAGCGCGACCAGCCCGAAGACGACGACCAGACCGCGACCGCCCGTCCGCTGCGGCGCGGCAGGGTCCTGCGCCGCCCGCGCTGAGGGGAGCCGGTCCGCCGGCGCGGGCGGTTCCTGGCGCAGCAGGGTGCGTCCGGCGACGGTCGTGACGAGCAGGCCGGTCACGGTGAGGCCGAGCAGGTGCCGCGTGGGCGAGAGGGCACCGGCGACCAGTCCGCCGAGGCCGGCGCCGATCATGCCGCCGAGGCTGAACGCGGCGTGAAACGTGGGCATGACCGGCCGCCGCAACGCGGCCACCAGGTCCACGGCGGCGCTGTTGAAGGCCACGTTGATGCCGCCGTAGGCGGCGCCGAAGAGGAGGAGTACGGCGCCGAGGGCGGGTGCCGAACGGGTCAGCGGCGGGAGGCTGACGCTCAGGGAGAGCAGGACCGCGCAGGCCACGGTGACCGGATGACTGCCGTAGCGGCGGCAGAGGCGCCCGATGAGGGTCATGGTGACGACGGCACCGGCGGAGACGCCGAGCAGGGCCAGACCCAGATCGCCGGCGGAGGCGCCGGTCTGCTGCTTGATGTCGGGGATGCGGACGACCCACCCCGCGAAGATGAATCCGTCGAGGGCGAAGAAGGCCGTGAGGGCGATACGCAGGCGGCCGAGGCCGGGGCTGTCACCCGGCACGACGCTGTGCGAACGGGTTTTGTTTATTTGCGGCACAAACTCAGGTTAGGGGTGTCCGCCGAGCGGAGCAAGGGGATTGACGGTTGCCTCGGGCACTCGAGGCGCCGGTCCCGGCCTGCCTAGCTCTCCAGTTCGGCCGAGAGGGCGGCCACCATGGCCGCGCGCGTCGAGACGCCGAGCTTCGCGAAGATCCTTCGAAGGTGGGTCGAGACGGTGTAGAGACTGATGTCGAGAACGACCGCGATGGTCTTGTTGGTGTGTCCTGCCCCGACCAGCCGCACGATCTCGATCTCCCGCGGACTCAGCCGCGGGGCGGCACCGCACCGGTCCTCGCCCGGCGGTGCGCACGCGCCGTCCTCGCGCGGCTCGACCGCCGGCGGCGGCTGCCCCCCGTCGCCGCCCGGCGAAAGCTGGGTCAGGACGCAGCGGACCTCCCCCACTTGGACGTCCAGGAGGGTTCCGGAGGTCGCTGCGGCCGTCCGGTGGAACAGCGCCCCCTGCCGGGCCAGCTCCAGCACCAGCGTGCGGACCAGCACGTCCGACTCCGGAAGGGGCGTGTCCGGCACCCCCTGCCCGGGCGTCCCGCCTGCGCCGGCGCCGGTGCCGCGGGGGCCTGGGCGCGTCCGGTGCGGTCCGGTCGCCATGTCGGTCATGGAGCCTCCGTTGCTGCGGTACCCCCTGCTGCGATGACCGTGCCTTTGTAACCGAATACGGCTCCTCCCGCATGACCATGACGAACCGACACGGGCGAGGTAGCACGAACACGGTACGGAGAAGGTGCGACTACCTGAGCGCGTCGGCGTGCTGTGCACTGGTGGTGAGATCGCCACTACAGGAAGGCAACACCATGGCGCGATACCACGACGGCATGGCCCACCCCGAAGGCGAGGAGTTCCTCGGCGAGGCGATGTCCGGCATCGGCCTGTTGGGCGAGGGTGAGGAGGAACTCGCCTACGCGCACGAGGGCGAGGAGGAGGACGAGTTCGAGACCGAGGCCGAGGACGAACTCGAAGGCGCCTACGAGGGCGAGTTCGAGGACGAACTCGAGTCCCTCATGGAGAGCGAGACGGAGTGCGAGGACGAGGGTGAGGGCGAGGAGTTCCTCGGCGACCTGGTCCGCGCGGCGACCGGCCTGCTGGGCGAGGGCGAGGAGGAGGCCTACTCCGCCGAGTCGGAGGACGAGGGCGAGGAGTTCTTCGGGAAGATCGGCGGATTTCTGCGTAAGGCCGCACCCCTGCTGAAGACCATAGCCAAGACCGCCGGACCGCTGATCGCCACGGCCGTGGGCGGGCCGGCCGCCGGCCTCGCCGCCCGTGCCATCACCTCCCAGCTGGAGGGCGAGGACGAGGCCGAGGGGGAGTACGAGATCGCCCACCGCGAAGCGGCCGGTCGTACCCTGACGTCCGGTCAGGCGGCGGCGGAACTGATGGCCGCTCAAGCGGCTGCCATGGCCTCCGAGGCCGAGGCCGAGGCACTCATCGGCGCGGCGGCCGTGCGAGCTCTCTCGCCCAGGGACCGCGCGGCCCTCGAGGCACTCGTCCCGTCCATGGTGCGCGGAGCCGCCGTTCTCACCCGGCTGCTGTACGGCTCCCGTGGTACCCGGCCCTTCATCCGCGTCGTGCCGACCGTGGTGGACGGCACCGCCCGCAGTCTCATGCGCCAGGCCCGCCACGGCGGCAGCATCACACCGGTGACCGCGGCCCGGACCATGGCCGTTCATGCCCGCCGGGTACTCGGCGACACCCGCCGCTGCCGCCAGGCGCTGCATCGCAACCGGCGGGGCATCGGCAGGGTCCGGCGGTACGCACCCGGCCGGATCCAGGGCTCGTACCGCCGCGAACCGGGCGGGTACACCCGCGGGGTGCCGGTGCGCACCCGCACGTACCCCTCCTCCTACGGCGGCCCGACGCCCCGACGCGGCGTCACGACCATGCGTCTGGTGACCCCCGTGCGGGTGCCCGGCAGCGACGGCCGCCCCAGTCGGCTGGTCCGCGTCGTGACCGACGTCCGGGTACCGCGGGGCGCGGTCCCGGCCCGGCGCACGGCCACTGTCGTCCGCGGACCGCGCCTCACACCGCGGTCGGCGTACTGAGCGCTGCCGCACGCCTGCGTGCCGTGGTGACCCGAGGAGGAGCCTCATGAGCAGGAACCGGTATCCGGCAGTGGAGGGGGAAGCGGCGTTCGAGGACGAGCTCGAGGCGGAGTTCGCCCACGGCGCCGAAGGAGAGTGGGAGCACGAGGGCGAGGGGGAGTGGGAACTGGAGGGCGAGGGGGAGTGGGAGCAGGAGGGCGAGGGAGAGTGGGAACTGGAGGGCCTGGCCGAGGACGAGCTCGGTGGCTGGGGCGCGGGAGCGCCGGGGCGCGAATTCGACTTCGAGGCCGAGGCAGAGGCCGAGATGAAGAGCGAGGCCGAGGACGAGTCGGAGGGCTTCGTCAATCCGATCCGGCGGATCTATCCCGACGCCGAGCTGATGGCCCACCTGGGACGCGCCGCGAGCGCGGCTGAGAGCGAGGCGGAGGCGGAGGCGTTCATCGGAGCCCTGGTGCCTCTCGCGGCCAAGATCATTCCTCGCGCGGCCCAACTGGTGGGGCGGGTGGCCCCCCAGTTGATCCGGGGCGCCACCCGGGTCACCCGGCAGCTCAGGCGCGACCCGGCGACCCGGAAGCTGGTGGAGGCCGTGCCGGTGATCCTCCAGCGCACCGCTCAGAGCATCGCCGACCAGGTCGACGACGGCCGCCCCCTCACCGGCGACATGGCCCTGCGCACCCTGGGCCGCATGACGACACGCGTCCTCGCCACCCCCGCCTCCCGCAACCGCGCGCGGCACGCGATCCGGGTCTTCGACGAACGCAGGCACAGCAGGATCCGCCACGCCCAGGCACCGGCCACCGTCACCCCGCCGGTCCACCGGCGCACGCCCCACAGGTGCCACTGTGTCTGCCGCTGAGCGCCTCCACCCGCCCCCCGGCCTCGGCGCAGGCCGCCACCGGGAACGGCGCCGGACCGGGACTCCGTGGGCCGGCGCCACGACGCGCCACCGCCCGGCCAGGAGAACGACCCCCGTCCGGATACGGCCGCCCGGCCCCACCGCCCTACGCCCTTGGCTGCTCAGCCAGGCCACCAACGTCGAGCGGCACTGCGAGGCGCTGCGGCCCTTCACCCAGGAGGAGTTCGGCACCGGTGACCAGGCGCCGAGCCCGGGCCACATCCAGGCCGTGAACGACCTCCTGGAACAGCTGCGCCGGCCCCTCGCGAACATCACCGGGGCGGTGCGTCTGGTCGCCGAGGCGGCCGCCGACCAGCCCACCACCGAGCGACTGCACGAACTGCTGACCCTCAAATCGAGGGCACACGACTGGGTGCGGGCCACCGAGAAGGTCTGGGACTTCTATCTGGAGCTGTTCGGCCAGCGGCAGTCACGCTACGGAGAGTGGCTGCTGGGCTGCGACCGGATCGCCCTGGACTGCTACCAGTACGCCTACCTCGGCCTGGGCACGGCCCGCTCGATCCCGGCCCCGCCGCCCTTCAGCTACATGCGCACCGGGTTCTCCCCGGCGACCTTCCGCCGGGGCATCCCACTGCGCCGGCTCGGCCGGAGACTCAATCCGTTCCCCCTGGTCCAGCTGCCGTACCACCGGCTCGTGAACCCCTGGACGCTCGGCGCGGTACTGCACGAAATCAGCCACAACCTGCAGAACGACCTCGGCCTGCAGCGCGCGGTACCGCGCGAGATCGCGGCACAGCTGAGTGCGGCAGGCTGCCCGCCGTCCGTGACCGCGACCTGGACCCGCTGGAACCGCGAGGTCTACGCCGACCTGTCCGGGCTGCTGCTCGGCGGCCCCGAGTTCGTCGGCTCGCTCTTCGACGTGGTGGGCCGCTCGCCCGAGCTGTCCCTCGGATACGTCCCGGACGGCGTCCACCCGACGCCGTACCTGCGCGGATTCCTGGCCACGCACATGCTGGACCGCATGGGCTTCCCCGACCGGGCCCAGCAGTACGAGCGCACGTGGCGGCGCCTCTACCCGGACGCCCGCGGTTCGGACATCCCGGCCCCGCTGCTGCGTACGGCCGCCACCGCCCTCCCGGTGGTGGTGAACGCCGTGTGCCACACCCCCTTTCCCTCACTGGGCAACCGCACGCTCGCGGCCGTGCTGCGCTTCGAGCCGAAGGAACAGACGATGGTGGAGGAAGCCGCCGATCGGCTGGCCCGCGGAGTGGACCCGGGCGTGGTGCCGGAACGCTTCCTCATCGGAGCTGTGCGATTCGCGGCGGACCACGGGATGGCGGGCCACGAGCAGCTGATGCGGAACTTCTTCAGCGAACTGGCGAGGCGGTGATCCCATGAGCCTGGCCCGGGAGATGAACGCCCTGAGCGGCGAGGCGCGGTGGTTGCACGCCCCACGCTGGGACGGGGAGCCGGCGGAGGCCGGTGCGCTGCTCTGCGATTCCGCCCTCGCGGTGAGCGCCGTGCCGCGGGCCGTGCACGGCATCGGGGGCCCTGAGCGCCGCCACGACCGGCAGGCGTGGACGCGGAGCGACAGCGGTGCCGCGATGTGCGTGGGGGAGCCGGGGGATGCGTGCCGTGAGGCAGCGGCCTGATGTCTTGAGGAGGTTTCGATGGACCCGTACCCGGAAGAGTCGAATCAGGAGAGCCAGGAGCGTCAAGAGAGGCAAGAGCGCCAAGAGAGCCAGGAGCGTCAAGCGAGGCAAGAGCGCCAGGAGTGTCAAGAGAGGCGAGAGAGCCAGGAGCGCCAGGAGAGGCAGGAGTGCCGGCCGGTCCTGCCGAACGGCTCCAAGGAGGTCAGCTTTCGCCTCGGCGAGGCCGAGTCCCCCTTCCCGGTGCTCACCCAGGAGTTCGCCCCCGCTCCGGCCGCGAGCCGCGCCGACAGTGACCCCGGCCGGCTCGTCGCCCAGACCATCAGCGAAGTGCTCGGCTGGCGCACCCGGAGCCAGGACGCCGACGGATTCATGGCGGCCCTCGCGGGCAGTTTCGACATCAGCCGGGTCGAGGGTCACAGCGAGGTCCGGTGGACGCCGCGCGGATATTCGGCCCAGGCCGACCTCGGCCTGGTGACGGGTGGGCAGGCGTCCCTCGCCGCCCGCGCTCAGACAGTGGTGCGGGACGCGCTTCCGCTGCTCGATTCACTGGTGCCGCTGCGTGTGGACCCCGATCTGCAGGACGCCGAGGCGTTCCGTGGCCTCGTGCGCCACTGTCTGGAAGAGGTCCTCACGGAGCTGCGGTCGCCCGTCGTCCGGCCCGATCGAGTCGACATTCTCTTCGACCAGCTGACCGGCGGTTCGTTCACCGCCGCCCCCACCGGTCCGGACGACGTGGCCGGGCACCTCGGCGCACTGCGCGACCAGTTCGGTCTGACCCGGGAGAACGTCAACACCATCGATGAGGAGCGCGTCCAGACGAGCTTCTTCACCCTGGCCGACTGGGTGCTGTCGTTGGAGTCCAGCTGGCGTCAGCAGAAGGACGGGATCTCCCTCGTGGACGGCGGCCGCGGTTTCCTCGGGACGACACTGGTCCGCCTGTCGCAGGAACTCGCCGTGGTGTCCCGCCAGGTGGAGGCGGTGTGGGCAGTCTTGGACTCGGTGTTCGTCACCGCCGCCGAGCGCCAGACCATGCGGCTCACCAAGGACCGCTCCATGACCATCGAGGGACTCCTCGACTGGATTCACGGCCTGGCCGTTCACGAGATTCCGAAGATGATCCAAAGCGGTGGCAAGGACGCCGTCGAACGCGCCGTCACTCCCTTCCTGAGCAGGGTGGAGCAGCTGCTGCTGGACAACCTGCTGAGTATGCTCCCCACCCCTGTGGGCACCATCGTGCTCAGGAGGAGGGACAGTCTCGCCCTGCCGCCGGGCCTCAGCACCGCACGGGTGCAGGTGGCGGTCTACGAGCTGTTCAACCAGGTGCAGCAGGTGCGCAGGACGGCCCAGCGGGTGCACCGCCACTTCCAGGTCGCCATCACCGATGTCCAGCCCTTCATCCTGTCGCCCAGAGGCGATCAGCAGTTGACCGTACACGGTTCGGGACTTCGGCCGGAGGACCACACAGGCGTTCTCCTCGGGTCGCGCGGTGAGGTCGTCAGACCACAGCTGCCGGACGAGGACTACTGCGGTGAGACCCGGCAGCTGGACCTCAGGTTCGTGCACGAACACGCCGGGGAGGGCGTTTGGAAGCTGGCCATCGTACGGCGCGAGGACATCATGAAGTCCTACGACGATCTGTTCCTGAAGCGGCTGGACCACACCTATGTCTTCGTCCAGCCGGACCGTGAGACCTCGGGTGCCACGGCACTGTGACCGATCAGCCGCCAGACTGACCACCCCGCAACGGGCCAGCGCCGCTCCAGCCGCCCTGACCCCCACCCCCCACCCCGTGTGCCCGGGAAGGAGAACCCCCGATGGCCACCGAGCAGCAGTACCGTGATCTCTACGACCGCGTCGCCGCCCTGCGTCAGCAGGTCGCCGGCCGGCTCGGCAGTGAACTCACCGTCAACCCCCAGCTCGGCGACGCTGTGGTCAAACAGCTCGACGAGCTTCTCGAGAGCGTCGAAAAGGCTGAGCGGGCCAGACCCGTGCCGCCCGACGGCGGCCTGGCCGAGTTGGCGGGGCTCGGTCCGCAGGCCGCCCAAGAGCTCGGCCGTACCCGGATGCCGGCCGGCGTCGAGGCCTACGATGAGACGGTCGCGTCCGAGCGGATCCTCGCCGTCGGCGACCTCTACTACTGCTACCAGCACGAACGCGTAGGCGTCTTCCGGGTGGTGCAGAAGCTCCAGGAGCTGTTCCAGGGCGGCGCGCTGCGGCTGTCCGACGGCCCCGGTGCGTTCGGGCTGTACAAGTTCGACCGGCGTGACGTTCTGCGCTACACCCGCGGGGACCGGTTGGCGGCCTATCGGCGCATTCTGGGCTACGGCCGAGGCAGAGGGGCGGCAGGCTCACGCCCGAACACCGACTTCCACACGCTGTTCACCCACTTCAACAACCAGGTGGCACTGTTCTGGCGGGACAAGCGCATCTCGGACGTGATCCGCATGCGCGCCTACGACCCGAGCTTCGGAAGCATCGCGATCGTCCGCCGAGCGGGCCTCGATCTGCGCAACAACCTGAAGTTCACCTCGTACGGCCACCTCAACGTGCTGCGCGTCGAGGTCATGCAGCTGCTCGACGAGGCCTTCCGCATCCTCGGTGCCGACGACGTGAAGAAGCTGTTCGGCGCGGACAACGCGTGGGACGTGGTGGACGAAGTCCTCATCCGCTACTTCGACCAGCGGCTGGTCACCTCACCGCGGCAGCGCATGGCGGTGACCGGGCAGAAGGTGCTGCGCTGGCTCGCTGCCCCGCACATCCTGGAGGCGACGCGGGCCGAGTTCGAGACACTGCTGCTGGACATCGCCGAGGACGCGGAGGAGTGGATCACCTCCGCGCAGTCCCTGGGCCTGGCTGAGCGCACCGAGGCCGAGCGCGTCCTGCCCTGGGACCGGCACCGTCCGGTGGGCGTGGCCGTGCGCCGCCAGGCGTCCCGGCAGAGTGTCTGCCCGCCTGGCTACAGCCGTCGCGGCGGACTTGGGACCTACCGCGGAAGCGGGGTGCCGCTGGACGGGCGGTCGGGCAGCCGCCTGTCCGGATAGGAGCCCACCCGTCATGGTCCCGCCGGCCCTGCCGCCAGGGGTTCCGGTCCGTGCCCGGCCGGGCCCGCGCTACGCCGCAGCTGGGCAAAGGCCCCCGCGAACACGCCCGGCCGGCCCGCCAAGTGAAGGCTTCCCGAGCAGGACGCCTGCGCTGGACGCCGCGCTCCGGTACGCCCACCGTCACCAAGGCCGGTTCCTGCGCGAGGTGTGCGAGCTGGCCGCCGTCCCCAGCGTCAGCTCCCGGCCCGGGCATCGCCGGGACGTCGTACGGGCGGCCCGCTGGCTGGTACGCAGACTGCGCCGAGCCGGCCTGGGCGACGCACGGATCGTGCCGACGAACGGGCATCCGCTGGTGACCGCCGGCTGGGGCCGCTCTCCCGACCGTCCCACCCTGCTCATCTACGGTCACTATGACGTTCAGCCGGCGGATCCCGTCGCGGCCTGGAGCAGTCCTCCGTTCCGGCCGACCCGGTCCGGCGGGCTGGTGGTGGGCCGGGGCGTGTCGGACGACAAGGGGCAGCTGCTGGCCCACGTCGCCGCCCTGGAGAGCTGGCTGGTGACGACAGGCCGGCTGCCCGTGAACGTCCGGGTGATCCTCGACGGTGAAGAAGAGATCGGCAGTCCGCACCTTGCCGGATTCCTCGACCGCAACTGGTGCCGCCTGAGTCCGGACTTCGCGGTGGTGAGCGACACCCGGATGCGCAACGCCCGCACCCCCGCCCTCGTCGTGTCCCTGCGCGGCACGCTCGACCTGCAACTGGTCGTCACCGGGGCACCTGCGCCCGTGCACTCGGGCACCTTCGGCGGTGCGCTCGCCGACCCCGCCCGCGAACTGTGCCGGCTCCTCGCGGGACTGCACGAACCCGACGGCACGCCGATCCCGGCGCTCCGGCTCGGCGCTCCGGCTTCGGCCCCCAGCACTTCCTGGACCGCCGCGGCGTTCTCCGGACCCACGGACGCCGAACTGCTCGGCCTGGCCCGTGCCCGCCGGCCCGGCAGCGGCACCGTCGAGCCCGGCTGGTCCGCATACGAACGCACCACGATCCGCCCCGCCTGCGTCATCACGGGACTGCGGTCCGGTCGCACGGGCGTCGGCCGGCTGAACGCCGTGCCGGCCACCGCCGCCGCCGGCCTCACCGTGCGGCTCGCCCCGGGCCAGCACCCCGCGGCCGTCGAAGCGGCGTTGCTCAGCCATCTCCGTTCCTCGGCAAGGGGCGGTGTACGCGTTCGCGTACGACGTCTGTCCGCCACGCCTCCCGTCCAACTGCCCACGCACGGGCCGGCCGTGGAGGCCGCCGTGGCCGCCTGCCGGCGAGGCTTCGGGCGTCGGCCTGTTCTCATGCGATCGGGCGGCACGATCCCCGCCGTCGCCGAACTGGCCCACCGGTCCGTGCCGGTCGTCCTGATGGGGTTCGCCCTCCCCGACGACCGCATGCACGCACCGAACGAACGTCTGGCCGTGACCTCCTTCGTCCACGGGACGCGCACGGCTGTCGCGTTCCTGCACGAGCTGGCGTACGCGAGGTCAGACCGGTGGCACCCCTGAAAATGCCATGAGCTGCAGGTACTTGCGGCTCCGTGCGGTTCGCGCCGGGGGGGGGCCGGGGGCGACACGGCACCCGCGGGGTCCTGTTCGAGGTGGGTGCACACGTGCGGGCTTCCCGTGCGGCGGCGGAAACAGATCGGTTAATGCTTGCTCACGAGCTGGTTGCCGACGGGTGAGCGGTCCATGATGGGCCCATGACGTTGGCCTCGCGCGCGCTCGCGCAACTGGCGACCTGGCCCGACCTGAGACAGGCGGTCCCGAGCTGCGGCCTGGGACAGGCGGTGAGTTCGGCCCAGGGCGAGGTCGCCCACTTCCACTCGGAGCGCGACGTCGATCTGCGGCTGACCGACCGGGCGGTCCGGCGGTTCGCCAAGGACTTGAGGGACTCCGGCGCGATCAGGATCGTGCCCGGCTCGCAGTGGGTGACCCTGCGCCTCGACGCGGCGAGCGACGTCGACCTGCTGCTGACCCTGGTGAGCGTCGCGCTCCAGGCCCATCAGGCCTGGCCCGATCCGCTCGACCGGCCCCCGACCGGCTGCAACGACCAGCGGGGCGCGGGGTTCGTGAAGGCCGACCTCGGCCGCATCTGAACCGGTCTCGCCCTCTCCGGACTCCTCATCCGCCGTTACACGGTCAGCACCTGAACACCCGCCTCCTCGAAGCGGCGTACCGTCTCCTGTGGCACCGCCGTGTCCGTCACCAGCGTGTTCACCAGTTCCGCCCCGCAGATCCGGGCGAACGCCCGCTGGCCCAGCTTGCTGGAGTCCGCGGCGACCACCACCCGCTCGGCGCGCTCGCACAGCAGCCGGTTGATCGCGGCTTCCGCCTCGTCATGGGCGGCCGCGCCGTGCGTGACGTCGAAGGCGACGACACCGAGCACCGCCACGTCGAGCGTGATCTGCCCGAGCACCCCGTCCGCGAGCGGGCCGATGAGCTCGTACGACTGCGGGCGCGCCACCCCGCCCGTCACCACGATCTTGAACTGGGGCCGAACGGCGAGCTCGTTGGCGATGTTGAGGGCGTTGGTGACGACGGTCAGCGCGGGCGAGCCGGTCGACAGATCGCCGCGTACGGCGAGGGCGCGGGCCACCTCCGTGGTGGTCGTACCGCCGGTCAGCCCCACCGCCTCGCCCGGCGCGACGAGTTCGGCCACGGCCTTGGCGATGCGCTGCTTCTCCGAGGCGCGGCGGGCCGTCTTGTAGCGCAGGGGGAGTTCGTACGACACCCCGTGCACCACCGCGCCGCCCCGGGTGCGCACCAGCATCTGCTGCTCGGCGAGCTGGTCGAAGTCCCGGCGGATCGTCGCCGCGGACACCTCCAGCTCGGCCGCCGCCTCCTCGACCTCCAGCCGGCCGCGCTCGACGAGCAGTTCCAGCAGCGCCTTCCAGCGGGCGTCCCGGGACATCCGCACCTCCGTTCTCCCCCCGCGACCCTAGCGCACCCACTCCACGCCCGAATGCTTGATTATGCTCGAAAGCTCGCTATATCTTGCAGGAACAATCAACAAGGGGGAGGGTGTGGACATGACGTATGTCGACGACGAGCTGAACAGCCAGCCGGAGTGCTGGACCCGGGCGGCCGAGGAGGCGGCGCGGTACCGGGCGGCGCTGCCCCGGCCGGGGGAGCGGCTGGCGGTCGTGGGGTGCGGGACCTCGTACTTCATGGCGCAGGCGGTGGCCGGTCTGCGGGAGGGCGCCGGCCAGGGCGAGACCGACGCGTTCGCGGCCTCCGAGTTCCCGCACGGGCGGTCGTACGACCGGGTCGTGGCCCTCACCCGCTCCGGCACCACCACCGAAATACTGGAGCTGCTCGCGCAGTTGAAGGGCAGGACGCGGACCACGGCCGTCACCGGCGACCCGGCCGCTCCGGTCATGGCCGCCGCCGACGACCTCGTCGTGCTCGGCTTCGCCGACGAACGCTCCGTCGTGCAGACCCGGTTCGCCACCACCGCCCTCACCCTCCTGCGCGCCCATCTCGGCCTGCACACCGACTCCGTGGTCGCCGACGCGCGCACGGCCCTCGTCACTCCTCTTCCCGAAGCACTGGTCGCCTGCACCCAGTTCACGTTCCTCGGGCGCGGTTGGACCGTCGGGCTCGCCCACGAGGCCGGGCTGAAGATGCGCGAGGCCTCGCTGTCCTGGACCGAGGCGTATCCGGCGATGGAGTACCGGCACGGCCCGATCAGCATCACCACCGAGGGCACGGCCACCTGGATGCTCGGCCAGGCCCCCGAGGGGCTCGCCGAACAGGTCCGCGCCACGGGTGGGCTGTGGCTGGACGGCGGGCTCGACCCGCTCGCAGAACTCGTCCGAATCCAGCGGCTCGCGCTCGCCGTCGCCGCCGCCCGCGGCCTCGACCCCGACCAGCCGCGCCATCTCACCCGCTCGGTGATCCTGGCCCCCTGACCAGCGCCCGGAAGGACACCTCACGTGCCCCTCGCATCCACCGGCGAACTGGTCGCCGCCGCCGTCGGCACCCGCTCCGCCGTCGCCGCGTTCAACGTCATCACCCTGGAACACGTCGAGGCCGTCGTCGCCGGCGCCGAGTCGGCCGGCGCGCCCGTCGTCCTCCAGGTCAGCGAGAACGCCGTCAAGTACCGCTACGGGCGGCTGCTGCCGCTGGCCCGGGCGGCCGTCGCCGTCGCCGAACGCGCCGCCGTACCCGTCGCACTGCACCTGGACCACGTACAGAGCGACCACCTGCTGCGGCAGGCGCCCGACGCCGGGTTCACCTCGGTGATGTACGACGCGGCCCGGCTGCCGTACGCCGACAACCTCTCCGCCACCCGCGCCGCCGCCGACTGGGCCCACGCCCAAGGGCTCTGGATCGAGGCGGAGTTGGGCCAGATCGGCGGCAAGGACGGCAGGTCTGCGCTGGACGCCCACGCACCGGGGGCCCGCACCGACCCGGACCAGGCGCACGACTTCGTGACCGGCACGGGTGTCGACGCGCTCGCCGTCGCCATCGGCAGTGTGCACGCGATGACCACCCGCACCGCCACCCTCGACCACGGCCTGCTCAAACGCCTGTCCGCCGCGCTGTCCGTCCCGCTCGTGCTGCACGGTTCCTCCGGCGTACCGGACGAGGGACTGGTCACGGCGGTCGCCGGCGGCATCGCCAAGGTCAACGTCGGCACGGCGCTCAACGTGGCCATGACCGGCGCCATCCGGGGATTCCTCGCGGCCAACCCGGAGGCCGTCGACTCGCGCAAGTACCTGAGTGTGGGCAGGGAGGCGATGGCGTCCGAGGTGCGGCGGATCATCGGGGTCCTCACCGGGACCGGGGGCTGATCAGCAGAGGAGGCGGTCGGCTCGGTCGCCTTCGGCGAGGCGGTCTCGGAAGTCGGCCGGCACGCTGGGGTGGAAGCCGGGGTCGTCCAGCTCCATGGCCATGGCGTACTCGAAGCCGATGCGGCAGCGGACCGCCTCGGCGGCCTGCCGGTCCGACAGGCCGAGCAGGAGCTGCGGGACACAGACGGTGGCCAGTTGAGCAGGCGAGAGACCCGGACGCCCATCACGCGGGTACCAGTCGGCGAAGTCCTCGTCACACCACAGTCCATCCAGCCGGTCGCGCACCCATATGGCCGTCGTGCCACCCGGGTTACCCGCCCGCGCGACCCGCACGGTCAGAGGCGGGACACGCTCACCGGAACGCGGGCGCAGGGACAACGGGCACCTCGACAACCGCATCGGTCATCGGAACCACCCGAGCATGCCCGTTGACCATGTTGCCGCACCGCGAGACTCCAAGATCCCCGACAGAGTCGGGCTAGGCCCTCTTGACCGCCCTCAGCACCACGAACTTCGGATCGCTCGCCACCAGTTCACTGTTGCCGAACAACCGCTTCAGCTTCACGTGGTACCCCAGGTGACGGTTCCCGATCACCCACAGCTCACCCCCCGGCCGAAGCGAGCGCAGCGCCCCCGTGAACATGCGCCACGCCGTCGCGTCGGTCGTCGCCTGGTGGGAGTGGAACGGCGGGTTGTTCAGGACCAGGTCCACACTGCCCGGCGCCACCCCGGCCAGCCCGTCCCCGACCCGGAACTCCGCGTGCCCGGGCACCCCGTTCGCCTTGTACGTCGCCTCCGCCGAGGCCACCGCCTGGAACGACTCGTCCACGAACAGCACTTCGGCCGCCGGGTCCGCCAGCGCCACGGCCGTACCGACGACGCCGTTGCCGCAGCCGAGGTCCACCACGCGGCCCGCACCCGGTCCGGGCAGGTGCTGGAGGAAGAACCGGGTGCCGATGTCGAGGCGGTCGGCGCAGAAGACGCCCGCGTGGTTGACGACCGTGCCACCGGAGGCCGCCCCGATGCCGTCCGGGAGCGCGTAGCCGTACGGCCACGGGTTCGCCGGCCGGTGCAGCGCGGGGTCCGGGGTGCAGAAGATCAGGCGGGCCTTCTGCCGGGCCAGCGAGGTCCGGGTCGGCCCGAGGATCCGCTCGAACAACTGGAGCGTGGAGGTGTGGATCTCCTTCACCATGCCCGCGCCGACCACCACCGTGCCCGCGTGCACGGCGGGCGCCAGCCGCAGCAGTTGGTCCTCCAGCAGCGCCAGGCTCTTCGGCACCCGCACCAGCAGCACGTCCACCCGCTCCGGCGGCGGATCCTGGGTGGTCGACAGCCGGACCGCACCGGGCTCGACACCGGCCCGCGCCAGATTCGCCCGGGTCGCCTCCTGGCTCAGGAAGGAGTCGGTGATCTGCGTCGGCCGGTGCTCCGCGAGCGCCGTGACCAGCGCACCCCAGCGGTCCCCGAGCACCACGACCGAGCCCGTGAGCGGCACCTCCTCCTCGGCCAGGTGACGCAGCAGATACGCGTCGGAGGCGTCCCAGGCGCGCAGCCGGTCGCGGGGACCCTCGGGGAAGCGGGACAGCTCGATCTCGCCCCACGGTGTCGTCATACGGTCGCTCATCGTGCCTCCCAGGCTAGCCGAGCCGCAGCTCAGGGATGGTGGGGCGGACCTGCGGCACGATGGAGCGTGTGGACGCGGAGCTGTTTCCCAGGGAGCGCGCACAGGTCGCGCCGGGCGCCGTGCACGTCCCGGACTGGCTGGACACGGGCCGGCAGCGCGAGCTGCTCGCCGCCTGCCGCCAGTGGGCGCGGCCGCCGGCCGGGCTGCGCACCGTCCGCACACCGGGCGGCGGCACGATGACCGCCCGGCAGGTCTGCCTGGGCTGGCACTGGTACCCCTACGCCTACGCCCGTACGGTCGTCGACGGCGACGGCGCGCCCGTGAAACCGTTCCCGGCCTGGCTCGGTGAGCTGGGCCGGCGCGCAGCCGTCGCCGCGCTGGGCCCGCAGGAGCCGTACGCGTACGACATCGCGCTGATCAACTTCTACGACCGCGACGCCCGCATGGGCATGCACCGGGACAGCGACGAGCACGCGGACGCGCCGGTGGTGTCGCTGAGCCTGGGCGACACCTGTGTCTTCCGGTTCGGGAACACCGGGACCCGGGCCAAGCCCTACACGGATGTCGAGCTGCGCAGCGGCGACCTGTTCGTGTTCGGCGGGCCCTCGCGGCTCGCCTACCACGGGGTGCCGCGGGTGTACGGGGGCACCGCGCCGACCGGGTTGGGCCTGTCCGGACGTCTCAACATCACGCTTCGGGTCAGCGGCCTGTAGGCCGCCGCACCTGCGGATCATGGGAGACTCGCCCTCATGAGCGGCAACGCGGAGCCCCGGACGGCGGGGGAGAGGACCACCTCGAGGGCGCGGCTGGACCGGGGGCGCGGTGCGCTCGGACCCGCGCTGGAGCTGGTGCACACCGGGCGGGCGCCGACCCGGGCCGTGCTCACCGCGGAGCTCGGGGTCACCCGGGCGACGGCGGGGGCGGTGGCCGCCGAGCTGGAGGCGCTCGGGCTGATCCGGGTCGACGCACGGCCGGGCGCCCCGGCCGGCTCCCAGGGCCGTCCCTCGCACCGGCTGGAGGTCGCCGAGGACGGCCCGGTGGCGCTCGCCGCGCAGGTCCACTCCGACGGCTTCCGGGCCGCGCTGGTCGGCCTCGGCGGGAGGATCGTGGCGACCGCGCCCGGCTGCGAGACCGTCGACGCCGACCCGGCGAAGGTGCTGCGCTCGGTCGTCGAGGCGGGCGCCGAACTGCTCCGCACGACCGGCCGCCGCTGTGTCGGGGCCGGCCTCGCCGTACCGTCCGCCGTGGCCGAACCCGAGGGCCTCGCCCTCAACCCCCTCCACCTGGCCTGGCCCGTCGGCGCCCCCGTCCGCCGGATCTTCGCGGAGTGCGTCCGCGGCGCGGGCATCACCGGCCCGGCGTTCGCGGGCAACGACGTCAACCTCGCCGCGCTCGCCGAACACCGGCACGGCGCCGGGCGGGGCGCCCGCGACCTGCTGTGCGTGGCCACGGGGCACCGGGGCGTGGGCGGGGCGCTGGTCCTGGACGGCCGTCTGCACACGGGCAGTTCGGGTCTCGCCCTGGAGGTCGGTCACCTGACCGTCAACCCGGAGGGCCGCCCCTGCCACTGCGGCAGCCGCGGCTGTCTGGACGTCGAGGCCGACCCGCTGGCGCTGCTCGTCGAGGCCGGCCGCGAGCCGGGCCCCGAGGTGTCACTGCTCCAGCAGGCCGACGACCTGCTGCGCACCCAGTACGCCGACCCGGCCGTCCGTACGGCCGCCGAGGCCCTGATCGACCGCCTCGGCCTGGGCCTGGCCGGCCTGGTCAACATCCTCAACCCCGACCGCATCATCCTCGGCGGCCTCCACCGCACCCTCCTGGACGCCGACCCCGCCCGGCTCCGCGCGGTCGTCGCCGACCGCAGCCTGTGGGGCCAGAGCGGCGGCGTACCGATCCTGCCCTGCACGCTCGACCACAACAGCCTCGTCGGCGCGGCCGAGCTGGCCTGGCAGCCGGTGCTGGACGATCCGCTGGGTGCGCTGCGGTAACCGCTCGTGGCGGTGATCCCCTGCCCGCGGGGGCGCGTCCGCCTGGTCGAGTCGGGGGTGCCGGAGCTGTGGGGCCGGCATGGCTCGGCGAGGGACCGGTGCCGGAGCGTCATGGTTCCGTGACGGACCGGGTCCGGGGGAGGCGATTCGAGCGAGTACGGCCCGCGGCGGGCGCGAACCGGCCGGGCGGCCGGGTGCGGCACGATCCGCGGGGGTGCGTCCGCCTGGTCGAGTCGGTGACGCCGGAGCTGTCGGGCGGCCGTCGTTCGGCGAACGGGTCAGGGAGTCCTGCGCCAGATGCCCGATGCTCTCGGGAGGCCCGTCACTCTTCGTGTCCGTGCTGCAGCCGGCCCGCGGCGGGCGGCTGATCGTGGGCCGGATGGCGCCCCCGACAGGCGGCCCCGGGCCGCTGGCGGCTGCCCGGCGGCACCGCCCAACGACCTGACGCCGAGGTCGCGTTGCACCTGATGCGCGGCCCGCCGAGTGGGTGCGGGGCGAGGATGCGGCGCCCTGGCTGATCCTCCCATAGAGACCGAGGCCAACCTCTTGACCTCGGTGGTCGCACCCACTATTTTGCGATGGAAGTCGACCCATAACTACCGGAAGGAGGCGACCAGCAGATGTACATCAGCTCTGATCTTGGTCGCCTCGCCCACAGCACCGTCTGGGTTCCGGGTCGGATCGCGCACGGCTGCTGAGCACGCCGTCCTGATGTGCCCGTCCGTGGCACTCTCCGGGTTTCCCGTCACCACCTTCTGGCACGGCGCTGTCGCGTGCCGTTTTGCGCCCGCTTCTGTCACGTGGCGCGTCTGAACACAGAAAGCTGCCTGAAATTGGCGAACATGATGAATCGATCGATCGCGCTCCGAAACGAAGGCCCGTCATGGTAGGCGCGCGGATCACGGTCAATGGGAAAGAAACACCGATTTCACCGGCTGCGCCCCACACCACGGCACTGGATTTTCTGCGCGACCGTGGCCTCACCGGCACCAAGGAGGGCTGCGCCGAGGGTGAGTGCGGCGCCTGTTCGATCCTGGTGGCCCGCCCCGGGGTGAACAAGCCCACCGACTGGGTGGCGGTCAACGCCTGCCTGATCCCGGCCGCGGCACTCGACGGCCAGGAGGTCATCACCTCCGAGGGCCTCGCCACGCCCGGCGAACCCGGCACGCCGCCGACCCTGCACCCGGTGCAGGAGGAGATGGCGGTCCGCGGCGGCTCCCAGTGCGGGTACTGCACGCCGGGATTCGTCTGCAGCATGGCCTCCGAGTACTACCGGCCCGACCGCTGCGCGCACACGGACTCGGACTCGGCCCACGGTGCTGACGCCGAACACGGCCCGAACGGTTTCGACCTGCACTCGCTGAGCGGAAACCTGTGCCGCTGCACCGGTTACCGCCCGATCCGCGATGCCGCGTTCGCCGTCGGTGAGCCCACGGACGAGGACCCGCTGGCGCGGCGTCGCGAAGAGGCCCCGCCCGCACCGGTGGCCACCGAGTACACCCAGGACGACAGCACGTTCCTGCGGAAGGAAACCCTGGCCGAAACGCTGCAGCTGCTGCGCGAGCGGCCCGACGCGGTGGTGGTCGCCGGCTCCACCGACTACGGCGTCGAGGTGAACATCCGCTCCCGCCGGGCCGAGTGCGTGGTCGCCATCGACCGGCTGCCCGAACTCCGTGAGCTGCGCGTCGAGTCCGACCACATCGAGATCGGGGCGGCGGTGACGCTCACCGAGATCGAGCGCCGCCTCGACGGTGACGTCCCGCTCCTTGCGGAGCTGTTCCCGCAGTTCGCCTCCCGGCTCATCCGCAACAGCGGGACGCTCGGCGGCAACCTGGGTACCGGCTCGCCCATCGGTGACAGCCCGCCGGTGCTGCTCGCCCTCGAGGCGTCGCTGGTGCTCGCCGACGCCGACGGTGAGCGCGTGGTCCCGTTGGCCGAGTACTTCACCGGATACCGGCAGAGCGTGCGCCGTCCCGGCGAGCTGATCCGCGCGGTGCGCATCCCGCTGCCGCTGTCGCCGGTCACGGCCTTCCACAAGATCGCCAAGCGGCGCTTCGACGACATCTCCAGCGTCGCGGTCGGCTTCGCGCTCGACATCGAGGACGGGATCGTCCGCAAGGCGCGCATCGGCCTGGGCGGCGTGGCCGCCACCCCGATCCGCGCGCTCGCCACCGAGGCCGCCCTGGAGGGCAAGCCGTGGTCGGCGGAGATCGTCGAGGCCGCGGCCCGGGTGCTGCGGGGCGAGGGCACACCGATGGACGATCATCGCGCCAGCTCCCTCTACCGCTCCGCGATGCTCGGCCAGAGCCTGCTGAAGCTGCACGCACAGACCACCGAGGCGGTGTCGTCATGAGTCATCTGTCCGAGCGCCCCGAGAAGCCCGTCGTCGGCGTCTCGATGCCGCACGAGAGTGCCTTCCTGCACGTCACCGGCACCGCGCTCTACACCGACGACCTGGTCCAGCGCACCAAGGACGTGCTGCACGCCTACCCGGTCCAGGTCATGAAGGCCCGCGGCCGGATCACCGCGCTGCGCACCGAGCCCGCGCTCGCCGTGCCCGGGGTGGTGCGAGTCCTCACCGGTGCCGACGTGCCCGGCGTCAACGACGCCGGTATGAAGCACGACGAGCCGCTGTTTCCCGACGAGGTCATGTTCCACGGCCACGCGGTCGCCTGGGTGCTCGGTGAGACCCTGGAGGCGGCCCGGCTCGGTGCGGCGGCCGTCGAGGTGGAACTCGAGGAACTGCCGTCCGTGGTCACGCTGAAGGAGGCCATCGCGGCGGGCAGCTATCACGGCGCCCAGCCCCTGATGGTGCACGGCGACGTCGACGCGGGCTTCGCCGACTCCACGCACGTGTTCACCGGCGAGTTCCAGTTCTCGGGCCAGGAGCACTTCTACCTCGAGACGCACGCGGCGCTGGCCCAGGTCGACGAGAACGGGCAGGTGTTCATCCAGAGCAGCACCCAGCACCCGTCGGAGACCCAGGAGATCGTCTCGCACGTGCTCGGTGTCCCCGCCCACGAGGTGACCGTGCAGTGCCTGAGGATGGGCGGCGGCTTCGGCGGCAAGGAGATGCAGCCGCACGGTTTCGCGGCCGTGGCGGCGCTCGGCGCCAAGCTGACCGGTCGGCCGGTCCGGTTCCGGCTCAACCGGACCCAGGACCTGACCATGTCCGGGAAGCGTCACGGGTTCCACGCCACGTGGAAGATCGGCTTCGACGCGGACGGCCGTATCCAGGCCCTGGACGCCACCCTGGTCGCGGACGGCGGCTGGAGCCTGGACCTGTCCGAGCCGGTCCTGGCCCGCGCGCTGTGCCACATCGACAACACGTACTGGATCCCCAACGCGCGCGTCGCCGGTCGCATCGCCAAGACCAACACGGTCTCCAACACCGCGTTCCGCGGCTTCGGCGGACCGCAGGGCATGCTGGTGATCGAGGACATCCTGGGCCGCTGCGCGCCGCAGCTCGGCCTGGACCCCATGGAGCTGCGGGAACGCAACTTCTACCGGCCGGGCCAGGGGCAGACGACGCCGTACGGACAGCCGGTCACGCAGGCCGAACGGATCTCCGCCATCTGGCAGCAGGTGCAGGACGACGCCGGCATCGCCGACCGCAAGCGCGAGATCGCCGCCTTCAACGCCGCGCACCCGCACACCAAGCGGGCCCTTGCGGTCACCGGCATCAAGTTCGGTATCTCGTTCAACCTCACCGCCTTCAACCAGGGCGGCGCGCTGGTGCTGATCTACAAGGACGGCTCCGTCCTGATCAACCACGGCGGCACCGAGATGGGCCAGGGCCTGCACACCAAGATGATGCAGGTGGCCGCGACCACGCTGGGCATCCCGCTGCACAAGGTGCGCCTCGCCCCGACGCGTACCGACAAGGTGCCCAACACCTCGGCCACCGCCGCCAGTTCCGGTGCGGACCTCAACGGTGGGGCGATCAAGAACGCCTGTGAGCAGTTGCGCGGGCGGCTGCTGCAGGTGGCCGCCACCCAGCTGGGCGCGAACGCCTCGGACGTGCGCATCGTCGAGGGCGTCGCGCGTGCCCTGGGCAGCGACAAGGAGCTGGCCTGGGACGACCTGGTGCACACCGCGTACTTCCAGCGGGTCCAGCTGTCGGCGTCCGGTTTCTACCGGACCGAGGGGCTGCACTGGGACGCGAAGACGTTCCGGGGCTCGCCGTTCAAGTACTTCGCCCACGGCGCCGCGGCGACCGAGGTGGAGGTCGACGGCTTCACCGGCGCGTACCGGATCCGGCGCGTGGACATCGTGCACGACGTCGGCGACAGCCTCTCCCCGATGATCGACATCGGTCAGGTCGAGGGCGGCTTCGTACAGGGCGCGGGCTGGCTGACGCTCGAGGACCTGCGCTGGGACACCAGTGACGGGCCGCACCGCGGCCGGCTGCAGACTCAGGCGGCGAGCACCTACAAGCTGCCGAGCTTCTCGGAGATGCCCGAGGAGTTCAACGTCACGCTCATGGAGAACGCCACCGAAGAGGGCGCGGTCTACGGGTCCAAGGCGGTGGGTGAGCCTCCGCTGATGCTGGCGTTCTCGGTGCGAGAAGCGCTGCGGCAGGCCGCCGCGGCGTTCGGGCCGAGCGGGGTCAGCGTCGACCTGGCCTCGCCCGCGACGCCGGAGGCGGTGTACTGGGCGATCCAGGCGGCTCGCCAGGGCGACGCCTCGCAGAACGGTCACGCCGTGAACGGGTCTGCCGCCAACGGCCAGGCCGGGAACGGGAACGCCGCCAACGGCAGGATCCGCACCGACGCAAAAGCGCTGAGCGGTGCCTGACATGACGTGGGTCGCCGCGGTCGCACGGTTGCGAGCACGCCGGGAGTCCGGCGTGCTGGTGACCGTCGCGACCGTGCGCGGCCACGCCCCGCGCGACGCCGGTGCGAAGCTCGTCGTGGGGGAGAGCGAGACATGGGGCTCGATCGGTGGCGGCAATGTCGAGGCCGTCGCCATCGACCGGGCCCGGGAGATGATCGCCGCGTCCAAGCCGGAGCCGGAGCTGATCGATTTCGCCCTGAACGACAAGGTCACCAACCAGCACGGCGTGCAGTGCTGCGGCGGCACGGTCTCGGTGCTGCTCGAACCACTGCCGGTGGTACGGGCGGTGGCGATCTTCGGCGTCGGACACGTCGGTCTGGAACTCGCGCGCATCCTGGCACGTCAGGACCTCGACCTCCATCTGACCGACTCCCGCTCCGACGTCCTCGCCGAGAAGCGGCTCGACGTGCTGGCGGACGCGGTGGCACAGGTGCACGTGCATCACACGCCGCTGCTGCCGGAGGAGGTACTGGAGGAGTTGCCGCGCGGCACCCACATCCTGATCATGACCCATGATCACGCCGAGGACGCCGCCCTGTGCGACGCCGCCCTGCGCACCGCCCATCTCGGCTCCATCGGACTGATCGGGTCGGCGGCCAAGTGGGTGCGGTTCCGCAAGCGCCTGGCCACCGAGGGCGGCCACGACGAGGCCACCATCGACCGGATCAAGACCCCGATCGGGCTGGCCGACATCACCGGCAAGGAACCCGCGACCATCGCGGTGAGCGTCGCGGCCGATCTGCTGCGCACGTTCGAAACCGAGGGGAACTGACGCCCCGAACGGATCGACAGGGGTGCCCCGCGCTCGTGCGAACGCACACGCGGGGCACCCCTTCGGTTTCCTGGCGCTCACGCCCAGTCGACCGCGAACGCACGCCCCGGATTCTCCGTGAGGATCCGGTCCACCGACTCCGCGCCCAACTCGGCCACCAGCCGCGGCCGGACCCTGCGCAGCAGGTACGGCATCCCCGGTCCGCCGTCCGCCGAGCGGGCCCCGGCGACCACGGTGTCCCCGCCGAGCAGCAGCCGGTCGCCGAAGCCGGCCGCCGCCAGCGCCCGTACCGCCTCCGGCATCCGCCAGTCGGTGGCGTGGTGGGCGCGGGAGGGACCGTCGAAGGCCAGCCAGCAGCCCGAGTCGGCGGCCTGCCGCTGCACCGCCGGGTCGGGGAAGCGGTTGAGATGGCCGAGGATCACCCGCTCACCGGGCACGCCCAGCTCGCCGCACAGCAGGTCGAGCACGTCCAGCGCGTCGGTGCCCAGCTCCAGGTGCACGGCGATGGGCGCGCCCGTGGCGTGGTGCGCCTCGGCCGCCGCCGTCATGGTCCACCGGGCGTGCGCGTCGAGCGCGTGGAAGCCGCCCGCCACCTTGATCAGACCGGCCCGCACCCCGGTCGTACCGATGCCGTCGGACAGCTCGGACACGAACAGCCCGGCGAGGTCGGCGCCGCGCAGTCTCCCGAGCAACTCGGTGTCGTAGTGCGCTGCTTGGTGCAGTCCTGTGGCGCAGACCAGCCGTACACCGGTGGCCCGGGACAGCTCCGGCAGGTCGGCGGCCCGCCGTCCCATGCCGTACGGCGTCCACTGCACGACGGCCGCTCCGCCCGCCGCCCGGAACGCGGTCAGTTCGGCTCGCGCCGCCGCGAGGTCGTTCAGCTCCTGGCCGGGCAACTGCGGGCTGTGCAGGAAGAGATGGTCGTGCGCGTCGCACACGCCCAGCTCCTCGGGAAGGAGGTCACCGAGGACCGTACGGACGCGGCTCACCAGTGCCGCCCGCGCGGGAGCCGGTCCCGGCCGGGCGCGGACAGGTGCAGCACCTGGAAGAGATCACCTTCGGCCCTGGGCGCGTCGTGCTCCCAGAGCGAGAAGTGGACCAGCTCCCACGCGCGCGTGTCCACGGCCGCCGCCGCGAGGACCGCGCCGTCCTGTGCCGCCAACTGCCCGGTCTCGGCCGCCGCGTCCGCCATGTACGCCGCCAACTCCACGCCCTCCGGGACGGGTTGGCGTCGGCGCACGGCGAAGGCGGGCGCGGATCCGGACGCGGCGCCCTCCTCGAACGCCAGGCCCGTCCACTGCCGGATCGCCGGCCGCCCGAAGTCGTCGACCGGTCCCTGGAAGGCACCTCCCCACAGGAAGCTGTTCATGCCCTCCGTCGTGTTCCAGAGGTAGAACGGCCCGTACTGGTTCACCGGCGAGCCGTGCACCCCGCGCTCGCGCAGCACGTACGTCTTGATCCCGAGGCCGTCCCAGTCGTCGAGCAGAGGGGCGACCCGGGCGACGCGGGAGCGGATGACGCCCATGTCGTAGTCCGCGGGCAGGGTGAACTCGTACTGCATGGCGTGCATCAGGCGGTCCTTCCGTGTGGCCGGGCCGGTCAGGACCGGGATTCGACGGCTCCGCCCGTGCGGGGCGCGAGCAGGGAGAGCAGGCCCCGGACGCCCGCGTCGAAGGCGGTGGGGGAGCCGGAGGCGCGGGCGAGGACGTAGCCGCCCTGTACGGTCGCGAGGACGGCCGCGCCGATCTCCTCGCCGTCCAGCGAGGGCGCGAACTGCCCCTGCCGCTTGCCCTCTTCGACGATCCCGGCGATCCGCTTCCGGATCCACCCGATCGTCTCGTCCACCGGCGCGCGCAGTTCGTCGCTGGTGATCACATCCGGGTCCATGGTCAGCCGGCCGATCGGGCAGCCGCGCAGCACGTCACGTTCGCGCAGCAGATACGCCTCGATCCGCTCGTACGGCGTGCCCGGTCCGCCGAGGACGCGCTCCGCCGTGGCGCGCAACTCGTCGGCGGTACGCCGGATCGCCGCCAGGGCGAGGTCCGGCTTGCCCTTGAAGTGGTGGTACATGCTGCCCTGGCCCGCGCCCGCGCGCTCCAGGATCGCCTTGGGGCTCGTGCCCACGTATCCGCGCTCCCACAGCAGCTCGCGGGTGGACTCGATCAGTCGTTCCGGGGTGCTCATACCGCTACTGTACATACTAGTAGTTACAGCTCGCCGGTCCCGGAGGAGCAGCCGACACCCACCGCCGTACTCCCGGGGAGGTACGCGCACTGCCGCCGGCCGCACGACGACCCGGACCCCCTGCCGGCGGGAGTCTCGTGGCATCACCGAAGACCGGGACGACCAACGGAGATGACCCCGAGATGCAGACCCTGGCGAACTGGGACGGCGGGCCCGGCCCGTGGATCCTCTTCTTCCCGCTGATCTGGGCGGCCGTCGTGATCGGCGCCGTCACCTTCCTGCGCCGCACCGCCCGGCGCGGCCGCGGCGGCCCCTGGCGGCTCATGGACTGCGGACGCCCGGCGGGCGACTCGCCGCTCGCGGTGCTCGGCCGGCGCTTCGCCTCCGGCGAGATCGACGAGGACGAGTACTGGCGCCGCATGTCCGTCCTGGAGGAGCAGTTCGGCCGCCCCGGCAAGGGAGGCGCGGCATGACCACGACGACCGCACCGCGGGCGGCGGCCCGCGTGGTGGACGCGGTCAAGGTGTACGGCGGTGGCGGCACCGCCGTACGCGCCCTGGACGGCGTCGACGTCTCCTTTCCCGCCGGGCGCTTCACCGCGATCATGGGCCCCTCGGGTTCCGGCAAGTCCACCCTCCTGCACTGCGCGGCCGGCCTCGACACGCTCACCTCCGGCACCGCCCACATCGGCGACACCGAACTCGGCGCCCTCGACGACCGCCGCCTGACACTGCTGCGCCGCGACCGGCTCGGCTTCGTCTTCCAGGCGTTCAACCTGGTGCCGACGCTGACCGTCGCCGAGAACATCACCCTGCCGCTGGACCTGGCCGGGAGGCGCGGCGACCAGGAGTGGATCGACACGCTCGTCGACGTCGTCGGACTGCGCGACCGGCTGCACCACCGCCCCTCCGAGCTCTCCGGCGGCCAGCAGCAACGGGTCGCCGTGGCACGGGCGTTCGCCGGGCGGCCCGACGTGGTCTTCGCCGACGAGCCGACCGGAAACCTCGACTCCCGCTCCGGCGCCGAGGTCCTGATCCTCCTCGGCTCCGCCGTACGGGAGACGGACCGTACCGTCGTCATGGTCACGCACGACCCGGTGGCCGCCGCGCACGCCGACGAGGTGCTCTTCCTCGCCGACGGCCGTCTGGTCGACCGCATCCAGTCGCCCACCGCGGACCGGGTCCTGGACCGCATGAAGGCATTCGAGGTGCGGACATGAACGCATCGCTCCGGCTCGGCCTCACCTCCCTGCGCGCGCACCGGCGCCGGTTCGCCGGCACCTTCCTCGCCGTGTTCCTCGGCGTCGCGTTCCTGACCGGCACCCTCGTCATGGGGGACACGCTGCGGGCGAGCTTCGGCAGCATGTTCGGCGAGGCCACCAGCGGCACGGACGCCGTCGTACGCGGCGCCGACGCCATCACCACACCCGGCGAGGCCCAGGGCGTACGGCGGCCCGTGGACACCTCGCTGGTGAAGACCATCGAGCGGGTCCCCGGCGTGGCCGCTGCCGCCCCGGACATCCAGGGCGCCGGCCAGCTCGTCGGCTCCGACGGACGACCCGTCGGCGGGCAGGGACCGCCGACTCTCGCCGGCAACTGGATCACGGACCCACGGCTCAACCCGTACCGGATCGCCGAGGGCCGCGCCCCCGGCGCGCCGGGCGAGGTCGTCGTGAACCGGGGCGCCGCGAAGAAGGGCGGCCTGAAGATCGGTGACACCACCGTCCTGCGCACCCCGGACCCGGTGAAGGTCACCGTCGTGGGGCTCGCCACCTTCGGCGGCCAGGACGGCATGGCCCAGGTGACGTTCACCGGCATGACCGAGGCGGACGCCCAGAAGTACCTGACCGCGCGGCCCGGACAGGCGGCGAGCATCGCGGTGCGGGCCGGTCCCGGGGTCAGCCAGCAGGACCTGGTCCGCCGGCTGGCCCCGGTGCTGCCCGAGGGCGTCGAGGCCATCACCGGTCAGCAGTCGGCGCAGGAGAACACCGACATGATCTCCAGCCAGTTCCTGACCGTCTTCACCACCCTCCTTCTCGTCTTCTCCGGTGTCGCGCTGCTCGTCGCCACCTTCTCCATCCACAACACGTTCGCGATCGTGGTCGCCCAACGCACCCGCGAGAACGCACTGTTGCGCGCCCTCGGCGCGGCCCGGCGCCAGGTGACCGCCACCGCACTCGCCGAGGCCTGCCTCGTCGCGCTCACCGCGTCCCTCACCGGACTCGCGGGCGGCATCGGCATCGCAGCAGGCCTCCAGGCGCTGTTCCCGGCGATCGGATTCCCGTTCCCGGACGGGGACCTGGTCGTCACGACCCTGTCGATGCTGCTGCCGCTCGCGGTGGGCCTCGTGGTCTGCTTGGGCTCGGCGCTCCTGCCGGCCCTGCGCGCCGGACGCACCGCGCCGCTCGCCGCCCTGCGCGAGACGGCCGTCGACGCCTCGGGCGCCTCCCGCGTCCGTGCGATCGCCGGGGGTGTCCTCGGTGCGGCGGCGCTCACCGCGAGCCTCGCCGGCGTGCTCGTCACACCGTCCGTGTGGCTGGCGGGGCTGGGCGCACTGCTCGCCCTGGCGGCGTTCGTCGTCCTCGGCCCGGTCGCCGCCACCACGGCCGTACGACTGCTCGGCGTGCCCCTGGACCGGCTGCGCGGGGTGACCGGCTCGCTGGCCCGGCGCAACGCCCTGCGCAGCCCGAAGCGGACAGCGGCCACCGCGAGCGCGCTGATGATCGGTGTGGCCGTGGTGTCGCTGTTCACCGTCTTCGGTGCCTCGCTGAAGGCCACGATGGACCAGACGGTCGCCCGCTCCTTCGCCGGTGACGTCGCCGTCAGCAGCCCGTCCTTCGGCGCGGGCGGCAGCGGGCTCAGCCCCCGGCTCGCTCCCGCCCTCCAACGGCTGCCCGAGGTGGACACGGCCGTGGGACTCGGCCGCGGGGTGGCGGAAGTCGACGGCAAGGGGAGGGCGTTGACCGTCACCGATCCGGCGGCACTCGCCCGCACCTTCGACCTCGGCACGGTCACCGGCTCCCTGCGCGACCTCGGCGCCGACGGCATGGCGATCACCCGGACGGAGGCCGACCGGCAGCATCTGCGCACCGGCGACACCGCCCGCCTGACCTTCACCGACGGAAGGAGCGAAAACTTCACCGTCCGGGCCGTGTACGGCCAGTCGGAACTCGCCGGAGACTACGTCATCACCCGCGCCGCCTGGGCTCCGCACCGCACCCAGGACGCGGACACGCTCGTCGCCGTCACCTTCAAGCCCGGGGTGAGCGCCGAGGCGGGCAAGGCGGCGGTGCGCGAGGTCGCCGACCGGTACGGCAAACCCGAGGTGCAGACCCGCGACGAGTACGCGCAGTCGTCGGCCGGCGGCATCGACATGATGCTCACCCTCGTCTACGCGCTGCTCGCCCTGGCTGTGCTCATCGCCCTGCTCGGCATCGCGAACACGCTGACCCTCGCGCTGCACGAACGCACCAGGGAACTCGGCCTGTTGCGGGCCGTCGGCCAGACCCGCGCCCAGCTGCGGGCCATGGTCCGCTGGGAGTCGGTCCTGGTCGCCGCGTTCGGCACGGCCGGCGGACTCGGACTGGGTGCCTTCCTGGGCTGGGTCCTGGTCAAGGCCTCGGACGGTGCGAGCGACACCGCGTTCGCCTTCGCCCTCCCGCCCGCGCGGCTGGCGGTGGTGGCCCTCGTCGGCCTCGCCGCCGGGGCTCTCGCGGGCCTGCGCCCCGCACGCCGTGCGGCCCGGCTGGACGTGCTGCGGGCCATCGCGACGGAGTGACCGCGTCGCGACGGCCGGGGCGCCCGCCCGCCGGGTCGGTGGGGACCGGGTGCGGGTGCGCGGGTGGCCGGCCGCGTCCACGCTGCGGAGCCGCGGGTCCGCCCGACCGGCTCGGAACGGCCGACTCGGCGGGAGCCTAGGTCCCGGTCACGCCCGACACGTGCGCCACCGCGGGAGCGGGAGCCGCGGTACCGACCGGAGTTCCGGAGGCGACGGGCGCCGCGGCGGCCACGGGTACCGTGGCGCGGACCGGGACGGGTTTGGTCGTCGGCCGTGTCTGCGCCGCGCGGCGCGGCACGCCGGCCGGATGCGGCCGTACGACCGCCGGGGCGGGCAGCGTGAACCAGACGACCTTGCCGTTCTCGCCGTCCGGCCGGGCTCCCCAGCTCTCGCTCACCGCCGCCACCATCGCCAGCCCCCGCCCGCAGGTGGCGAGCGGCGTGGCGTCGGGCGTGCGTGCGGCGTCGGCCAGCACCGGAAGCCGTGGATCGTTGTCCCGCACCGAGACCGTGAGCCGGTCCGGCGCCAGCTCCAGCTCGACCGTGCACGACTTGTCGGGCCTCGCGTGCCGGTGGACGTTGCTCAGCAACTCCGTCACACCGAGGGCGGCCCGGTCTATCAACGCGTCCATGTGCCAGTAGCGCAACTGCGCAGATACGATTCTGCGGACCTGGCCGATCCGCGACGGCAGGGCCTGGAGCTCCACCGTGCAGTGCCTGCTCGGGTGACTGATCACGGCTGCGACTCCCCGATGTAGAGGTCCGAACGGACCGGAAGAACACGGAGAACAACGGATCCAGCAGGGTGCTTGCGTCCAAACGTCCGCCTGCTGTCATGGCCGGCGGGCTGGTTCGCAGCGTTATCGCCGGTAAACCCAGAGTGACGTGAGACCAGCGTGACGCAGCGGATGCGCTCCCGCAACTCGCCGCTACCGGCCGCTGCTCGGGGTGTGCGACGTACGTCCTCAGCCGCCGCGCCCGGCGGCGCGCCGCACCGCCTCGATGAACCGCCGGGCCGCGGGCGGCCCGGGTTCGCCCGGAGCGGGATCCTGCCCGCCCAGCGTCAGCAGGTACCGCTTGCCGTTGAGGTCGGCCAACGCCTTGTCCTCCGGCCCGAACCACGGCTTGGAGGCACGCACCGCCTGCACCGGAGCGCTGTCGATCTCGCTGCCGTAGCTGGTGAGCAACTCCAGTCTGCCGTCGTTGATCCGGACCTGCCCGGCCCGGGTGAGCGAACGCAGCCGCTTGCCGATCCGCACGCCCTTGGCCGTGAACTCAGGCTCCGCCATCCTTCGCCGCCCCCTTGCCCGTGTGCTGTCGCGATCCAGTGTGCGCCCTCGTCAGGGCCTGCCCGCCGACTCCCGTCCGCCCCGCGTCGCCCGGCGGGCTCGCCACGGCCCCGGGGCCGACCGTCCCCACGCGTGCAGTCTGCCCCCATGCGTCCGGGAGCACCAGTACACGCGGGGCGCCTGGGACAGTTGCCCGGAGCACTCCCGCCAAATGCGCCCCCGAATACCTCGCACGCCCGTGCCCCAGGGCGGCTTTGGGTGGCTCAAAGATGCGTTTATGCAGGTGGGAAGCGGTGTAAAAGATGCCTATGCTCGAGTTGCCGGCCGCGTGAGGCGTCGTCGGCGCCCAGCGTAAGGAGCACCGCCGTGAGCACCACCCACCAGACCCGGACCGGCGCGACCCTCGACGTCGACCGCACCGACGCCACCTACCGTGACTGGCTGAAAGAAGCCGTCCGCAAGGTCCAGGCCGACGCCAACCGGTCGGCCGACACCCATCTCCTGCGCTTCCCGCTCCCCGAGCACTGGGGCATCGACCTCTACCTGAAGGACGAGTCGACGCACCCCACCGGCAGCCTCAAGCACCGCCTCGCCCGCTCCCTCTTCCTCTACGGCCTCTGCAATGGCTGGATCCGTCCCGGCCGGCCGGTCATCGAGGCCTCCAGCGGCTCGACCGCCGTCTCGGAGGCCTACTTCGCAAAGCTGATCGGGGTGCCCTTCATCGCGGTCATGCCCCGTACGACCAGCGCCGAGAAGTGCCGACTCATCGAGTTCCACGGCGGCCGATGTCACTTCGTGGACGACTCCCGAAAGATGTACGAGGAGTCCGCCCGCCTCGCGGTGGAGACCGGCGGCCACTACATGGACCAGTTCACCTACGCCGAGCGCGCCACCGACTGGCGCGGGAACAACAACATCGCCGAATCCATCTTCCGCCAGCTGGAGTTGGAGCGGTTCCCGGAGCCGGCGTGGATCGTCGCCACGGCGGGCACCGGCGGCACCTCCGCGACCCTCGCCCGCTATGTCCACTACATGCAGTACGACACCCGCATCTGCGTCGCCGACCCGGACAACTCCTGCTTCTTCGAGGGCTGGACCACCGGCGATCCGGACGTCACCTGCGACTGCGGCTCCCGGATCGAGGGCATCGGACGCCCGCGCATGGAGCCGAGCTTCGTGCCCGGCGCGATCGACCGGATGATGAAGGTCCCTGACGCGGCCAGCGTCGCCGCCGTACGCGCCCTGGAGCGGGCCATCGGCCGCAAGGCAGGCGGCTCCACGGGTACCGGTCTGTGGAGCGCGCTGAAGATCGTCTCGGAGATGGTGGCCGAGGGCCGCCGGGGCAGCGTCGTCACCCTGCTGTGCGACCCGGGCGACCGCTACCTCGACAAGTACTACTCCGACGCCTGGCTCGCGGAGCAGGGCCTGGACATCACGCCGTACACGGTGGCCATCGAGACCCTGCTGGCGACGGGGGTGTGGCCGGACTGAGCGGGCGGCGGGTCAGCCGAGGCGCCGGTCCAGTTTCCCGACCGCGTCGCGGAAGGCGCGGCCCACGCCCGGGCGGGCCAGGGTCCACAACAGGCGGAACGCCGCCGTCCCGTCGAGGGCGAAGGTCATCCGTACCCGGGTTCCGGTGCCGGCCGGGGCGAGCCGCCACTCCTCGATCCAGGCCCGGGCTCCCGGCATGTTCGTCACATCGACGCGGTAGGCGTAGATCTCCGGTGCCCTGGCAGCGATCACCGACTCCTCGAAGCGGGCGCCGCCGCGCAGCCGGACCGCGCGCCCGGTGCCGGCCGGACGGACGGAGGACACCCCGGGGAACCACTCCGACCAGCCGGTCAGGTCCTCGGCGAGCGAGTGGAAGATCCTGTCGGGAGCCGCGGCCGCCTCCCGGACGAAGGTCAGCCGCACCGGTGCGGTACCGACGAAGTCGAGGCCGACCGGTCGCAGACGACGAGCCATGGTGCGAACCCCCTCGTGAGATCCCTTCAGGGAACGGGTGTTGCTCCGCAAGCCTATCTGACGTGTTGTCAGATGTCGTCGGCGTCCTGTTCGTCCTCGTCCGTCTCGCCCGCCACCAGCAGCCGCGGCAGGTGCTCCGAGATCTCCGCGCGGGCCTCGGCCGGCAGACCCGCGTCGGTGACGAGCGTGTCCACCTGTTCCAGCGTGGCGAACGAACTCAGGCCCACCGTGCCCCACTTGGTGTGGTCGGCGACCACCACCACGCGGCGCGCCGAGTGCACCAGCCGCCGGTTCGTCTCCGCCTCCGCGAGGTTCGGCGTGGACAGACCGGCCTCGACCGATATGCCGTGCACACCGAGGAACAGCAGATCGAAGTGGAGGGCGGCGATCGCCTGGTCGGCGACCGGTCCCACCAGGGAGTCGGACGGGGTGCGCACACCGCCGGTCAGCACCACCGTGGCCGTCCCCTGCCGCTGGCCCGAGGTGCGCTGTGCCGCGTGGAAGACGTCCGCCACCCGCACCGAGTTCGTCACCACGGTCAGGTCGGGCACCTCCAGCAGGTGCTGCGCGAGCGCGTAGGTCGTCGTACCGCCGGACAGCGCGATCGCCGTACCCGGCGTGACCAGCTTCGCGGCGGCGCGCGCGATGTCCTCCTTGGCGGTCAGCTCCAGACCCGACTTGGCCTCGAAGCCCGGCTCGTGGGTGCTCGCCTCGACCACGGGCACCGCGCCGCCGTGCACCTTCTCCAGCACACCCTGGCGGGCCAGGGCGTCCAGGTCACGGCGCACCGTCATGTCCGACACGCCGAGCTTGCGGGTCAGCTCGTTGACCCGCACACCGCCCCGGCGCCGGACCTCGTCCAGGATCAGGGCGCGGCGCTGCTCCGCGAGGAGGTTCTGATTCTCACTCACGTACGCTCCGGTCCTTTCGCCGTCATCCGTCCGACACGCCCGGCGCACCGCCCTCGACCAGGAAGGTTCCGTCGGGCCGGAGCTGCGCGGGCGTCCCATCCTTTCACGGGTCGGTACCGGTTGCGCCACCACCTGTCACGACCCGCACGCGCCCCGTGTGCCACCGCCGTCCCGGCCTCCGTCACCGGATCGGGGCGATTCCATGACGAGTGGTGCACACCGGCGTCCGGAGCGGTGATCCTGAACCCGCATCGGCACAGGCCGTCCGGCGCGTCACGGGGGTGCGAGAACAGTGGACCGCGAGCAGGAACGCCCCGGCGGGCAGCAGATGGACGCGGTGGCAGGGCCGGAGCACGGCCGGACGGACCCGGTTCCCGAGCTGGAGCTGCTGGTGCACGGCGTGGGCGGGACCACCCCCGAGAGGATGCTCGGCGACCCGCGTACCGTCCGGATCACCGGCGACGACACGGCCGCCGTCTTCCCGCGCGCCCGGGACACCGGGGACACGGAGGCCCGGAAAGGACCCCGGGACGAGCCCGTCCAGGAGGCGTACGTCTGGTGCAACCTCACCTCCGGCGACGGCAGCCGCGCCCTGTGGCTGTTGCTGCTGCCGTTCATGGTGGTCAACCTCGCCCACTGGATGCGGCCCGCTGCAGCAGGGCGGCATCGCACCGTCCGCCTGTACGGTCTTCTGGTGCGGCTGGCCGCCCTCACCCTGACCGTGCTGCTGGTGGCGGCCGTCTGCGAGGTGGCCCTGGACCTGGTGGCCTGGCAGTGCGCCGGCGTCCATGACTGCGCCCGACGCCACTGCTGGCTCACCTTCCTCGCCGCCCGGCCATCCGTGGTCCCCGGCGGGTACGGCAACTGGTGGAGCCTGCCCGGCCGCCGGCTCGCCCTCGCCGCGCTGGTGCCGGCCGCGCTGACCGGCCTGCTCTGGTACCTCTCGCACCGCACCTGGAGCGCGTACGAGTCCCACCAGCCGCTGTCCCACGATCCCGAGCCGGACGCCGACGGCAGCGCGCTGGCCCTGCCCGGCTTCTGGTACGGGCGCCGCCTCGTGGCCCGGCTGCGCGCCGCACACCGCCGCGGCCCTGCTGACCGTCGCGGCGGCGCTGGCGATCCCGGCGGCCCGTTTCGACCACCGGCCAGGCGGCCCCGCGGTCCTGGACACCCTGGGCTGGCTGCTCCCCGCAGCCCTGGTGGTCTGGGCCGCGGCGGTGACGGGCGTCGTCTGCCGCCGGGGCCGCAGCGAGAACCGCCTCGACCAGCGCGTCGACCGGCACCTCGTACGACTCCTGCCACTCGGCGCGCTCGGCCTGCTGCTGCTCAGCGCCGTGTACGCCGGCTGGGCCAGGTCCGGCTGGCGGTCCACCGGGCGACTGCCGGGCGACCCCGCCTTCGGCGCCCTCATGCTGACCCAGGGGCTGCTGGTCCTCGCGCTCGCCGTGGTCGCCCGGCGCCTGCACCGGCGCACTCCCGATCCGCGCGCCGGGATGCGCGGTCTCGGCGGACCGGCCGTCGCGCTGCTCGCCTGCGCGCTGGGCGGTGTGATGTCCGGCGGGCTCGCCCAGCGCGTGGCCGACTGGCTCGACGGCACCCGCTCCCTGCTCCCCGGGCCGCCTCTCCTGCTGACCTGGCAGGCGTCCACGATCCCGCCGGCCCTCGCGGTCCTGCTGCTGCTCGCCGCCGGGCTGGGGACGCACACCGCCAGGCTGGCCCGCGCCGAACGCGACCGCGTCCGCCACGAGCATCCCGGCGAGCCCGAGGACCCGGGCCGTACCCGTGCCATCGCCCATGTCCGCGCGATGGCCGCCCTCACCGACCGGGCACCCCTCGTCGTCGGCGTGCTCGCCGTCACCACCCTGCTGCTCGGTGCCGTGGCGCTGGCCGGCGCGCTGACCACGAGGGAGACACCCGACGGAGCGGCCCGCCGCACCTACGACGCCCTCCAGGCCATCGCCGAGACCTCGCAGGCGCTGGGCTCCTGGCTGGCCGGCCTCGGCTTCGTGCTCTTCGTGACCTGGGGCAGGCGCGCCTACAAGGACGCCTCCGCGCGGCGCACCATCGGCATCCTCTGGGACGTCGGCACCTTCTGGCCACGGGCCGCGCACCCCTTCGCGCCGCCCTGCTACGCCGAGCGCGCGGTGCCGGACCTGACCTGGCGGGTGGCCACCTGGACACACCGCACCGGCGGCCGCCTGGTCGTGTCCGGCCATTCCCAGGGCAGCGTCCTGGCCGCGGCCGCCGCCTGGCAGCTGCCCCCGTCCGTGCGCCGCCGGACCGCGCTGCTGACCTACGGCTCCCCGCTGGAACGCCTCTACGGCCGCTGGTTCCCGGCCCACTTCGGACCGCCCGCGCTCGCCGCCCTGCACCGCGATGTCGCCTGCTGGGGCAACCTCTACCGCCGTACCGACCCCATCGGCGGTCCCGTCCGCGTCCCCGACGACGCAACCCCCGAGGTCGACCACGCTCCGCTGCGGGATCCGCTCGCCTACGGCCGCACGCCCGAGCATCCGCTGCCGGCGCCCGTCCTTGGCCACTCCGACTACCAGGCGGACCCGGCCTTCACCCGTGAACGCGCCCGCCTGCTGAGCCGGCTGCGTCCCGACGTGCCGGGACCACGCCCGGAGCCGGGCGCGGATTCCTGTCCCGGGCCGTCGAAGTAGCGTTCACTCCCCATCCATGCAACGACCAAGTGGTTCTCGTTGCGTTAAATCTCAATCGGTTGCAACGATATGTGAGCCTCTACCTGCTCTGATACTGATCGTGCCCACCCAGTTGATTGCGAAATCTGTAAATGCAACGTAGCGTTTCCGATGTCAGAAACAACAAACGCAGGAGGAGAGCACGATGCAGAAGTTCGCCACCCCCACCCCGATCTCCGCCGTCCTCGACATCCCCGCGGGCCGGGTCCAGTTCATCGCCGCCGAACAGACCGACACCACGGTCGAGGTCCTGCCGGTGAACGCCTCCAAGGGCCGCGACGTGAAGGCGGCGGAGCAGACCAAGGTCGAATGTCACGACGGCGTCCTGCGGATCTCGGCCCCGCAGGGGAAGCACGAGATCCTCGGAAGCTCCGGATTCCTGGACGTGACCATCCAGCTGCCCGCCGGTTCCGAGGTGGAGGTGAAAGCCGCCGCCACCGAGTTCCGGGCCATCGGACGGTTGGGCGACGTCACCTTCGACGGCGCCCACGGCGCGATCGAGCTCGACGAGGCCGCGAGCGTCCGTCTGACCGTCCAGGCCGGTGACGTCATGGTCGGCCGCTTGGGCGGCCCCGCGGAGATCAGCACACAAAAGGGGGACATCCGGATCGCCGAGGCCGTGCGCGGCACGGTCGTGCTGCACACCCGGATGGGCGATGTGTCGGTCGGCGCCGCCGCCGGAGTCTCCGCCACCCTGGACGCCGGCACCGGCTACGGCCGGATCCACAACGCGCTCAGGAACACCGAAGGTGCCGCGGCCGACCTGAACATCCGCGTGACCACCGAGTACGGCAACATCGACGCCCGCAGCCTCTGAGCGGCCCCGGCACCGATGCCGAAGAAGGTCACGGAAGGTCCGGCAGGTCCTCCGCGAACAGCAGGGTCAGGTCGTCCGTGCTCGGGTTCTCCAACTGGGCGACACGACCCGCGTGCCGCTCCACCATCGCCTCGAAGGTCTGCCGAGCGGTGCGGCCGTTGCCGAACGCCGGGCCCTTCGGGAGGACCGTGAAGTACTTCAGCAGCGCCTCGGACGTGCCCGGCGCCAGCCGGTACTCGTGCTCGTCGGCCTGCTGCTCCACGATCCTGAGCAGCTCCTCGGGGCCGTAGTCGCCGAAGGTGATGGTGCGGGAGAAGCGGGAGGCGACACCGGGGTTGACGGACAGGAAGCGCTCCATCTCCGCCGTGTAGCCGGCGACGATCACCACCACCGCGTCCCGGTGGTCCTCCATCAGCTTCACCAGCGTGTCGATGGCCTCCTTGCCGAAGTCACGCCCGCCGTCCTCCGGGGACAGCGCGTACGCCTCGTCGATGAACAGCACACCGCCGCGCGCCTTCTCGAACGCCTCCTGGGTGCGGATCGCCGTGGAGCCGATGTGCTCACCGACCAGGTCCACCCGGGACACCTCGACGAGATGACCCTTCTCCAGCACGCCGAGCGAGGCGAGGATCTCGCCGTAGAGCCGGGCGACCGTCGTCTTGCCGGTGCCGGGGGAGCCGGTGAAGACCAGATGCCGCTTGACCGACGCCGCCTTCAGCCCCGCCCGCCGCCGGCGGCGGCCCACCTCGATCATGTCGGTCAGCGCCCGCACCTCCCGCTTGACGCTCTCCAGGCCCACCAGCGCGTCGAGTTCCCCGAGCACGTCCTTCGAGGTGCGCGCCGCCTTGTCCGGCGTGGCGGCGCCGATCAGCGGCTCCTGCTCCGTGCTGCGCTGCCCGGGGATCGACCCGAGCAGCCCGGAGGAGTGCGACATCGTCTGTACGGCGCTATCGCGGACCGGCGACGGCCGCACACCACCGCTCTCGTCGCTGGTGCAGTCCTCCACCACCGGGCCCGTCCCGGACGCGGCGTCGGGGCCGGCGTCGGCGAACTCGTAACCGCCGCGCGCGCAGCGCTCCGTACGGCACTTGCGCAGCGTCGCCCGGCAGCCGTCGATCACATGGAAGCCGTATCCCGAACTGCCGCTGACCCGGCAGTTCAGGAAACTGCCGCGTCCGCCCGCGGAGACGTAGAAGCCGGCCTCGGCGGGGGAGTCGACCGTGCAGCGCTCGATGGTGGGGTCGGCGCCCTTGGTGACGATCACGCCGGTCTGGGTGCCGTCCAGCGTGCAGTTGTTCAGCGTGCCGCCGCTGCCGTGGTCGCGGAACCACGCTCCGGTCGCCGCCTCCCGGATCCGGCAGTCGTCGAGCTGTGCGGTGGCCCCGTCGCTCACCGACACCGCCGTGTTGCGCACCTGGGACAGGTCGCTGTCCACGACGTCCGCACGCGAACCGCGGTCCAGCACGAACAGGGCGTCCGGCACGTCGTGCACCCGGCAGGAGTCGAGGACGGCGGTGGCGCCGTCGCTGACCCACACCGCCGGGTAGTCGCCGGTGCTGTCGAAGATCTCGCACTGGTTGGCGTCCACCCGGGTCCCGGGGTCCCACACCGACAGGCCGTTGCGCCCGAACTGACGGACCGTCGTCCGGGTCAGCGTGAGCACCGAACGGGAGCGCAGGTCGACGGCGTTCTCGGGGATGTCGTGGATGTGGCAGTCGGCCAGCGTGAGCACCGCGTCCGTGTCCAGCGTGATGCCGTCGGTGGTCGTGCGGTGCACAACGCAGTCGGTCAGGTGAGCCGTCGCCCGCTGGGTGACCTGGACGCCGGCCCCGCGGACCTCGTAGATCTCACAACCCACGGCCTCCAGCGACGAGTTCTCGCCGGTCGCGGTCAGCCCGGTGCCCGAGGCATGGTGCACCCGGCAGCGCTCCAGGCGCGGGCGCGCGCCGCCGCGCACGGCCACCCCCGCCTGCCCGGCCGCGACGACCTCGCACTCCTCGAACACCCCACTCGCGCCGTCGAGTACGACGATGCCGATGCCGGCCGGGTTGTCGACCGTGCAGCGGCGCACGGTGGGACGGGCACCGCCGCGCACCTCGATGCCCGCCGCGGACCGGGCGACGATCCGCACGTCCAGCAGCTCGGGCATGCCCTCCTCGACCAGCAGCGCGGGCGCCGCCGCGTCCTGGCCCTCCACATGCAGGTCCTGCACCACGGCCGAGGCGCGCACGGTGAGCGGCACCCCGTCCACGGGCGCGATCCGCACGGAGCCGGGGGAACCCTCGGGGCCACGGAGCGTCACCTCCCGCTGGACCACGAGGTTTTCCCGGTAGGTCCCCGGGGCGATGGTGAGGACGTCGCCGTCCGTGGCGGCCTCCAGGGCGGCGGCGAGCGATGCGTACTCGCCCGTGCGGCGCCGCCACCGCGACGTACCGCTGTGCGTCACCTGGACCGTGCCCTGTGCCATGGTGTTGCTGTGCCCCCACCTCGTCGTACTGACGGCTCGCTCCCGTAGTCGCGCCGCCGGTGCCGGGACCGCGACCGTGCTCAGCCCCTGGGGCCGGTGCGCGTTCGTGCTCCCGAAGCCGCGTGCCTCTGCGGTTCGCTCGTCCGCGGGTTGTCGCCGAAAGCGCTTCGGCCGGTCCACCGTAGCGTGTGCGTGCAGGGTGGGCTGACCAGAGCGGGAAGGCCGTCAGCTGCCGGTGCCCGCCTTGCCCCAGTCCGGGCCGGCCCGGTCCCAGGCCTGGTCCCAGCGTGCGTAACGCCGGTGGACGATGCGCCAGACGGTCAGCCGCCGGGCGGCCTCGACCAGGCCCGCGGCCAGCAGGGCCGCGCCGATCCCGGCGAGCACCGCGTGTGTCGTCGCGGTCGGGGAGTCCAGTGGGCGGGTCGTTATTCGGCCCTGCGGATCCGTCCAGAGCGTGAAGCGGTCTCCCGTGTGCGGGGACTTGAGGTCCGCCAGGGTCGGGCCGTGCCGGTGGTCGCCGTCCGGCGCGGTCCAGTCCGCGAGAACACGCCGGTGGGCCCGGCGGGTCGTCGAGGTGTCGGGGTCGGTCTCCAGCGGGGCCTCACCCAGGTCACGCACGACCGTGGCCGTGACGAGGTGGCGCGTGTGGCGCTGTTCGCGTACGGACCGCTGCAGCGAGTCCTCGGCGGCGGCGCCGACCAGGCAGCCGGTCACGGGCGCGACCACGGCCATCAGCACGAGCGCCGCGAGGGCCACCCACGCCTCGACCAGATCGGTCGCGCGGCGCAGCGGATTGCGCCGCCAGCGCCACAAACCACTGATCGCCCGCATACCCCACCCCCTTCCGCTCCGTCATAACCCCCGGCGCGGGCGCGCATCCGCAGCCAGGAGCAAGAGAGAGCGACATCACGTCCACCGCGCACGCTCACGCACGCGGTTTCTCATGAATCTCTCATCCCCTCCCAACGACCGGGACCCGCCTCTGGTTCCCCGGCCGCCGCGCGTTCGTCGGGGCGCTGCTCGAGCACCCGGACCGGGTCACCGACCCTGATCGTGCCGCGCGAGAGGGGCACGACGTTCTGGCCGAAGAGCAGACTCGACCCGACCCTGCGGTGAAGTGCCAGGGTGCGCAGGGGCTCCCGGCCGCGCACGGCGGTCTCCTGGTCGACGGTGGTGACGACACAGCGTCCGCTCGCCTTCGCCACCCGGAAGACCACCTCGCCGACGGCGATCCGCGACCAGCGGTCCTCCGCCCAGGCCTCGGTGCCGGCGACGACGACGTTGGGCCGGAAGCGGTTCATCGGCAGCGGACCCTCGTGAGCGTGCGCGCCCTCGGCCATCAGGGAGTTCAGGGCGTCGAGGGAGGCGGTCGTGGTGATCAGCAGCGGGTACCCGTCGGCGAAGCTCACCGTCTCGCCGGGCAGGGCGTAGTCGGGATCGACCGGGCGGCGGGTGGCCGGATCGTCCATGTGCACCAGACGGACGTCCGTGCCCAGATAGGCGCTGCACCAGGCGTGCGCGGCCTGATCCGCCGGGACCGCCTCGACCTTCGTGCCGAAGACGTTCACCGGCACGGTGCCGGCCGGCTCGGGCACGGACACCGTCAGCGGCGTGTGACCGGGCCCGGACAGACGAACGCCGCCGCCGGGCAGCAGCTCGGCGGCGGCCAGCGCCAGACGTGGCTGTTCGCGTTGCGTGACGACCTTGCCCCCGTCGTCGATCAGTGTCCAGCGCCGGTCTCCGGCCAGGCCCCAGGGCTCCACCACGGCCTCCCGGGTCGCATGGCCCCGGAACGCCTTGACGGGATGGACGTGAATCGACTGCACTTCGGCGTTCTCCATGACGCCATCGTGCCAGGAGGCACCGACGGCGTCGGCGCGCCGATCAGTAGCCGCGGTACTGCTGGTTGTTGTACGGGTCCTGGTAGGGAGCCGGAGCGGGCCGCGGCGCGGCCGGACGCATCGCCTCGTATCCCGTGCCCATCCCCATCGGGCGCTGCTGCTGCGGGGCCTGGGGGCCGGGATAACCCCGCGGGGCGCTCGCCTGCTGCGGGATGTAGGCCGTGGGCGCCTGCTGCAGCGGCGCGGGCTGCGGTGTCTGCGGATAGCCGTAGGCGGGGACCTGCGGGGAGGGGCCCGCCGGGAGGGCGGGCAGAGCCGACGGCAGGGCGGGCAGGCTGCTGCCCGTGTCGTAGGCGGCGGGGACCCGGATCGGGGCGATCTGCGGGGTGCCCCGCTCGGCCACGAGGGAGTCGTAGATCGGGGTGTCCGGGAAGGAGGCGGAGTAGTAGCCGCCACCATAAGTGGAGCGGGGGGAGGTCATGGCACATAAGTTAAGCCCACGATGTGCTCGTTGGGGAGACCGATAAGAGGGTTGTTTTCCGTGCCTGGAGTGACCGGGGATCCCCAATCCGAGCGAACTTGGCAAAAAAGGACGTCCGTCGACGTTTCCATCGTGTAAAGAGCGAGCTCCTGGGGTGTTACCGCCAGTTGACCGGTGATCTTCCGGCGCCGGTCATGGGACTTCGACGCACCCCGGAATAGGTTGTGCGGGTAGGGATGACCGGGGCGACCCCCGGGGTGCCCGGAAACCGACACGGATGGGGGCGGACATGTCAATGCCGAAAGGGTCGAACACGCCGGTGCCGACCACGGCCCTGCGCGTCGAACTGGGCTGGCGCACCGGGGCCGGGGTGCCCGACGCGGACGCCTCCGCGCTGCTGCTCGCCACCGGCAAGGTCCGCTCCGACACCGACTTCGTCTTCTACAACCAACCCGCCCACCCTTCCGGTGCCGTGCGCCACGAGGGCAAGAGGACGGCCGGCGCGGGCGTCACCGACAGCCTCTCCGTCGACCTCGCGCGCGTGGAGGCCACGATCGAGCGCATCGTCCTGGCCGCATCCGCCGACGGCGGGACCTTCGGGCAGGTCCCCGGCCTCTACATCGAGGTGACCGACGCCGTGACCGGACAGACGGTCGCGCGCTTCGACAGCCCGGGCGCGACCGTCGAGACGGCCTTTGTGCTCGGCGAGTTCTACCGCCGCCAGGGCGCGTGGAAGTTCCGTGCCGTCGGCCAGGGCTACAGCAGCGGGCTCGAAGGTCTGGCAACGGACTTCGGCATCACCGTGGACGAGCCCCAGCACACCGCACCGCCCGCCGCGGCGGCCCCGGTGACGCCGCCCCCGCCGGCCCCCGCAGCGCCGCCCGCGCCCGCCGTCCCTCCCACGGCTCCGCCGGCCCCCAGGCCCCCCACCCCTCCCACGGTCCCGCCGGCCCCCGCGCCCCAGCCCGTCCGCCTGTCCAAGGTCACCCTCACCAAGGCCGCGCCCTCCGTCTCGCTCGCCAAACAGGGCGGCACCTCCGGAGCGATGCGGGTGAACCTCAACTGGCAGGTGCGCAAACAGCTTTCCGGCTGGGGCGGCCGATGGGGAGGCGGGCAGGGAGACCTCGACCTCGACCTGTGCGCCCTGTACGAACTCGCCGACGGCCGCAAAGGCGTCGTCCAGGCTCTCGGCAACGCCTTCGGATCGCTGCACCGGCCGCCGTACATCCACCTCGACGGCGACGACCGCACCGGTGCGGTGGCGAGCGGCGAGAACCTCACCATCAACCTCGACCACACCCGGGACTTCCGGCGCATCCTCGTCTTCGTCACCATCTACGAGGGCGCCACCTCCTTCGCCGATCTGCATGCCACCGTCACCCTCCAGCCGCAGTACGGCGCCGCGATCGACTTCTCGCTGGACGAGTGCACCGTCCCCTCCACGGTCTGCGCGCTCGCCCTGATCACCAACACGGGCGGCGACCTCCTCGTACAGCGCGAGGCGCGGTACCTGGTGCCGCAGCGCGGAGTGAGCCCGCAGCGGACCATAGACCGCGCCTACGACTGGGGCATGAACTGGACGCCCGGCCGCAAGTGAGCGGGCTCAGCCCTCGTCGGGCACGGCGCCGGGACGCGCGTACGTGCGGCCCTTCCATGCGGCCCCGCGGCCCCGGTAGTGCTGCACGGCCGAGTCGACCGTCATCAACAGGTACAGCAGCGCGGTGAACGGCAGCAGCGGCGCGAGCCCCAGGGGCTGGCCGTAGTAGCACAGCATCGGCAGATACGTCCCCGCCATCACCGCCCACGCCACGGCGCCGGTGACCGCCGTCGCCGTACCGCCGCCCGCCGCACCCACGACCACCGCGGCGGGCGGCACCAGGTACAGCAGCGCGAGCCCGGCGACCGTACCGAGGAGCAGCAGCGGGTTGTGGCGCAGCTGGGCGTAGGCACTGCGCGAGACCATCCGCCACAGGTCGTGCAGCCGGGGGTACGGCCGCACGCTGTCCACCCGGTCGGCCAGGCCCAGCCAGACGTGCCCGCCGGCGGCCTTCACCGCACGCGCGAGCGCCACGTCGTCGATCACGGCGTGCCGGATGGCTTCCGGGATGCGCGCCTTCTCGGCCATCCCCGTCCGCAGCAGGACACAGCCGCCCGCCGCCGCGGCCGTACGCGAGCCCTTCCGGCCGATCCACCGGAAGGGATACAGCTGCGCGAAGAAGTACACGAACGCCGGGACCACCAGCCGCTCCCACAGGCTCTCCACCCGCAGCCGCGCCATCTGCGACACGACGTCGAAGCCGCCGGCACGGGCCGCCGACACCAGTGCGCGCAGGCTGTCCGGCGCGTGCGCGATGTCGGCGTCCGTCAGCAGCAGGTACTCGGGGTCACGCGCGCGTGCCAGGCCGACACCGTGCCGCACCGCCCACAGCTTGCCCGTCCAGCCTGCCGGCGGCTCGCCGGGCGAGCCCACGGTCAGCGGCAGCCCGCCGTGCCGCCGGGCCAGCTCGCGCGCCAGCTCCCCGGTGCCGTCGGTGCTCCCGTCGTCCACCAGGAAGACCTCGGCCCGGCCCGGATAGTCCTGCGTCAGCAGCGACGGCAGGCTCGCGGGCAGCACGGCGGCCTCGTCGCGCGCCGGTACGACCACGCAGACCGACGGCCACTCTTCCGGTTCCCGGTGGGGCGGCAGCCGGACATCGGTACGCCAGAAGAAGCCCTGGCACAGCAGCAGCCAGCACCAGGCGGCCAGCGACACGACGGTGATCCACATCAGGGCGCTCACTCCGGCAGTCTGCCCCACCCGTCAGTCCCGCAAGGCCCCATCGTCTATCGTGGCCGGGTGAAGATCGCGCTCATGGACTCCGGAATCGGCCTGCTCCCCGCCGCCGCCGCGGTACGGCGGCTGCGTCCCGACGCGGATCTCGTGCTCTCCTGGGACCCGGACGGGATGCCCTGGGGGCCGCGCACTCCGGAGGACATCACGCAGCGGGCCATCGCCGTGGCCGAGGCCGCAGCGGCCCACCGGCCCGACGTCCTGATCGTCGCCTGCAACACCGCGTCCGTGCACTCCCTGCCGCAGATGCGGGCCCGCTTCGAGCCGGATCTCCCGGTCATCGGCACCGTTCCGGCGATCAAGCCGGCCGCGGCCGGCGGCGGCCATGTCGCGATCTGGGCCACCCCCGCCACCACGGGCAGCGCCTACCAGCGGAACCTGATCGAGCAGTTCGCCACCGGCGTGGCGGTCACCGAGGTGGCCTGCCCGGGTCTCGCGGACGCGGTGCACCACGCGGACGAGGCCGCCATCGAGGCAGCCATCGCCTCGGCCGCCGCGCGCACTCCCGAGGACGTGACCACCGTCGTCCTGGGCTGTACCAACTACGAGTTGGTCGGCGAGCGCATCCGGGCAGCCGTCCAGCGGCCCGGCCGTCCGCCGCTCATGCTGCACGGCTCCGCCGGAGCGGTCGCCGCACAGGCGCTGCGCCGGATCGGAGCGGAAGCGGACCCCGCCGCCCTCGTCGCGGACACCACCCTCACGGTGTTGCTCAGCGGTCGCGAGGACACGCTCCCGGACACCGCACTGTCCTATGCGGAAGGCCGGTTCCTGCAGGCGGTCAGCCCCGTCCGCTGACGGCCGGCCCGACGCGTGACGCCCTTCGGGCCGCCCTGGCCCACTCGGGGCAGTCACCCTCCGCCACGCCCTACCCGCGCAGCGAAACCTGAGTAACCTCATAAACATGAGGGACCACCCCCACGCCGATGAGGGCCCGCATCCCGACGTCTGGACGGGGCGCGCCACGAACCGGGTCCAGTGGCTGCTGGCCCTGGTCGGTGCTGCCTGCATGGCGCTCGGTATCGAGCTGGCCGTCGACTCGGCATGGACCTCGGGCGTCGCCCCGCTGGTGATGTCGGTCGTGGGCTGCATCGCCGCCGGTCTGCTGGTCCTCTTCGGCACGCTCGCCTTCGTGCACGTCGACCTCAAGCTCGACAAGGAGTGCGTCGAGGTTCGCTGCGGCCACATAGGGCTGCCGCGCCGCCGTATTCCGCTCTCCCACGTGGCGGGTGCCGACTTCACCGCCCTTGTCACGCCCAGGCAGTGGGGCGGCTGGGGCTACCGGTGGCGGCCCGAGAAGGGGACCGCCGTCGTCGTACGCCGTGGCGAGGGCCTCGTGCTGCGCCTGTGGGACGGCCACACCTTCACGATCACCGTGGACAACGCGGAGTCGGCGGTACGGGTCATCAGGGCCCGGCTGCGGACGTCCGGCCCGGGTTCGGCCCGCTGAGGCCACGGGCCACGCATCGGCGCGGGGCCTGGCAGGCGTGGCAGGGCTCAGGGTCCGGCGAAGCGGGTTCGACACCACTCCGAACCGCGCCGCGGGTGCGCGTGCCACCGGTCAGATCCGGGAGTCCGCGCCGTCGCGCGCCCACGGCCGCGCTGTCGCCCATCCGGCGAGCAGCCCGCCGCCCACGGTCACCGTGGTGAAGCTCAGCGCGTTGCTCACCAGGGCGAACACGGCCAGTGCGGTCAGCGCGGCGCCGGCGGTGAGGGCGACCGGGGTGGAGCGGGGGGAGCGCCACAGTGCGTGCAGCACCCAGCAGAACACGGCGACGACCAGGCACACCCCGACGAGGCCCTGCTCCGCCACCAGCTGGAGCATGGCCGAGTGCGGCTTGCCGTCGGCGGACAGTGTCTGCGGTGCCGAGCCGCCCAGCTCACCGAACCGTCCAGGACCGATCCCGAGGCCCCGGTTCCGGCCTGCCAGCCGCAGGGCGTCCTGCCACAGTGCCACCCTGCGCTCGGTCAGCCGGCCCTCGAGCACCCGGGCGAGCCCGCCCGGCAGCACCTCCGCGGCGAGGGCCCAGACCGTCCCGGCCGCCGAGGCCGCCACCACGGCCAGGCCCAGCAGGCACCCGCCCCGGCGGGACACCGAGCCCGCGGCGAGCGAACACAGCAATACGGCAGCACTCGCCGCGCAACCGGCCGCCGACCCGAGGACCGCGCCGGTCAGTACGATCCCGGCGGCCAGCACCCGCAGCACCAGCCGCAGTCCCGGTACCGGTGTCGACCAGGCGGCACAGCACGCGGCACCCGTGGCCAGCGCCAGCAGAGCGGCGGTGGCGCCGGTGTGTCCGAGCGGGGCGGTGTACCGGGGACCGGCGGAGAGAGCGGGCAGTGCCACGGCCAGCGCGAGCCCGGCCGCCGCACCGGAGCAGGGCGCGGCCACCGGGAGCAGTGCCCCGGACACCCGGCCTGCGGCGTGACCGGCGGCCACGGCGAGCACCGCGAGCAGGACGCCCTCGGGCCGTCCGTCGTGAGTGGCCGCGGTGATCAGTGACCATGCGGCGCAGGCGCCGAGCAGGATCATGCCCGCGCCATCAGAAACGTTTCGTCTGACGTCGGCCGCGTCCACGCCGGTCGCGGGCCTCGTCCCCGTCGCCCCCACTGCCGCCCCTGCCGCCCTTCGTCCCCGACCCCGTCCCAGGCCACGGCCGTGCACGGCACCGGATCCGGCCGCACTGCCGAGGCTGGGCACACCGTAGCGGCTGATGACCGGTTTGGGGACGAGATGCGACGGAACGGTTCTTTCCGCTTGGGTGCGGGAGCCGGTGCAGATCCCCCGCTCCAGGACGGGGGTGGCGGGGACCGCCGCTGCGCACCGGCGGGCGCACGACGCCGACGACCAGGCACGACGGTGTCCGGCCGGAGCAGATGCCGGCCCGCGTACCGTGCTGTCGGCGGCACAGCCCACCGCCGTACACTCACCCGGGTGACCGTCACCGCAACTTCCGTGGACCAGCCGGATCAGCTCCAGCCGCCCGCCTCCGGCGTGCGCGGCAGCCGGCTGCTGCACCGCCTGGTCCCGGCCGTCGCCTCCGCGCTCTGCGGAGTGCTGCTCTACGTCAGTTTCCCGCCGCGCACCCTCTGGTGGCTGGCGCTGCCCGCCTTCGCCGGTTTCGGCTGGCTGCTGCGCGGCCGCGGCTGGAAGGCGGCCCTCGGCCTCGGCTACCTCTTCGGACTGGGCTTCCTGCTGCCGCTGCTGGTGTGGACGGGCGTGGAGGTCGGTCCCGGTCCCTGGCTGGCCCTCGTCGCGATCGAGGGGGTCTTCATCGCGCTGGTCGGTGTGGGGGTCGCCGCCGTCTCCAGGCTCCCCGCCTGGCCGGTGTGGGCGGCCGCCGTCTGGATCGCGGGCGAGGCGGTACGCGCGCGTGTGCCCTTCCGGGGCTTCCCGTGGGGCAAGATCGCGTTCGGGCAGGCGGACGGCGTCTTCCTGCCGCTCGCCGCGGTGGGCGGCACGCCGGTGCTCGGCTTCGCGGTCGTCCTGTGCGGATTCGGCCTGTACGAGGCCGGCCGGCTGATCGCCGAGCGGCGCCGGACGCGTGCCGTGCGGCGCGGGGCCGCGGCCGCCGCGCTGCTGAGCGTGGCCGTCCCGGTGGCGGGCGCGGTCGCCGCCCGGCCGCTGGTCAGCGACAAGGCCGAGGACGGCACCAGGACCGTGGCGGTCATCCAGGGCAACGTGCCGCGTTCCGGGCTGGAGTTCAGCGCCCAGCGGCGGGCCGTCCTGGACTACCACGTGCGCGAGACGCTGAAGCTCGCCGCCGACGTGAAGGCCGGGAAGGCCCCGAAGCCCGACTACGTGCTGTGGCCGGAGAACTCCTCCGACATCGACCCCTTCAGCAACCCCGACGCGGCCGCCGTCATCAACGAGGCGTCCAACGCGGTCGGCGTGCCCATCTCGATCGGGGCCGTCGTCGACAGGCACGGCAAGCTGCTCAACGAACAGGTGCTGTGGGACCCGGCCAAGGGACCGACGCAGACCTACGACAAGCGGCAGATCCAGCCGTTCGGCGAGTACCTCCCGCTGCGCGGGCTCGTCGGGGCGGTCAACAAGAACTGGACCAGCATGGTCCGCCAGGACTTCAGCCGCGGCGGCAAGCCTGGTGTCTTCGACGTCGACGGGGCCAAGGTGGGCCTCGCCACCTGCTACGAGGCCGCGTTCGACTGGGCCGTGCGGGACACGGTCACACACGGCGCGGAGATGATCTCCGTACCGAGCAATAACGCGACCTTCGACCGCAGCGAGATGACGTACCAGCAGCTCGCCATGTCCCGGATCCGTGCCGTCGAGCACAGCCGCACCGTGACCGTTCCGGTGACCAGCGGGGTGAGCGCGATCATCATGCCGGACGGGAAGATCACCCAGAGGACCGGCATGTTCGTGCCCGCCTACCTCGTGCAGAAGGTGCCGCTGCGCACGTCGAAGACTCCGGCGACCGAGCTCGGCATCCTCCCGGAGATCGCCCTGGTGCTGGTGGCCGCGGGCGGTGTCGGCTGGGCGGTCGGGTCCGGGCTGCGCCGTCGGCGCGCCGGTGGCGCGTAGACGTACGACCGGCGTACGTCTCCTGAAAATGGTGCGTACGCCCCCTTGAAAAGGGTGTGTACGCCTCCTGAAACGGTGCCTACGCATCCTGAACCGCCAGGAGACCGCGGGCCCGGCCGTTAGGGTCGGGCCATGGCCACTCCTGACTTCATCCGCACCCTCCGGGCCTCCGCCGGTCACCAGCTGCTCTGGCTCCCCGGGATCACCGCGATCGTCTTCGACGACGAGGGCAGGGTGCTGCTCGGCCGGCGGTCCGACACCCGCAAGTGGTCGGTGATCGGCGGCATCCCGGAGCCGGGTGAGCAGCCTGCGGCCTGTGCCGTGCGGGAGGTCTTCGAGGAGACGGCGGTGCACTGCGTGGCCGAGCGGGTCGTCCTCGTCCAGGCCCTGGAACCGGTCACCTATCCCAACGGCGATCGCTGCCAGTACATGGACATCACCATCCGCTGCCGGGCCGTCGGCGGCGAGGCCCGGGTCAACGACGACGAGTCCCTGGACGTGGGCTGGTTCGAGGTGGACGCGCTGCCCGATCTCCAGGAGTTCGGCCGGTTCCGGATCAAGCAGGCCATGTCCGAGGCACCCACATGGTTTGACCCTACGACCATGGGCTGAAGTATGGGTGGCCACCACATGTGGTGGCCAGTGGGTTCTGCCTAGGGTCGGCACATGACCTCGTCCAGCCTTCCGCCCGGCCTCCGCCCGCAGCCCCTCGCCCTCGACCTGGGCGGCCGCACCGCCCTCGTCACCGGTGCCGCCGGCGGCATCGGCCGCGCCTGCGCCCTGCGCCTCGCCGCCGCCGGTGCGCGGGTGCGCGCCGTCGACCGGGACGAGACCGGCCTGGCCGAACTGGCCCAGCAGGCGGAACGGACCGGCGACCTGGCGGGGACCGTCGTACCGCACGTCGTGGACCTCACCGACCTCGACGCCGCGGAGCGCGCTGCCGCCGGCACCGACGTGCTGGTCAACAACGCCGGACTGCAACTGGTCCGGCCGCTCGAGGAATTCCCGCCCGAGGTCTTCCACACCGTGCTGACCGTGATGCTGGAGGCACCGTTCCGGCTGATCCGCGGCGCGCTGCCGCACATGTACGCGCAGCGCTGGGGCCGGATCGTGAATGTCTCCTCCGTCCATGGGCTACGTGCCTCCGCTTACAAGTCCGCCTATGTGGCCGCCAAACACGGTCTCGAGGGGCTGTCCAAGACGGCCGCCCTGGAAGGCGCCCCCCATGGGGTGACCTCGAACTGTGTGAACCCGGCCTATGTGCGCACGCCCCTGGTGGAGAAGCAGATTGCCGACCAGGCGCAGGCGCACGGCATCCCCGAGGAGCGGGTGCTGTCCGAGGTCCTGCTGAAGGACAGCGCGGTTCAGCGGCTCATCGAACCGGAGGAGGTGGCCGAGGCCGTGGCCTACCTGTGCAGCCCGCAGGCGTCCTTCGTCACCGGCACCTCGCTCGTGCTCGACGGCGGTTGGACAGCACACTGAAGCGGCGGACGGACGGCCCCGTGAAGCGCCCGGCGGCGCCCGGTCCGGGAGTTTTCCACAGGCCTGACGGGCCGGGCGGTCGATGCGGAATCCTGTGACCATGTCCCGCGATCACGTGCAGTCGGCACCCAGCGCCGGCGCCGAGGCCCCGTACCTCGAACTGCTGGCCCGCGACGCCTCCGCGGAGGCCTACGAGCAGCCGGTGCTGCTCGCCCGCGCCGAGGGCAGACCGGCCGAAGCGATCGCCGGGCTGGAGCAGGCCAAGCTGCTGGCCCTGCGCGTCCGGGCCGAGCTGGAAGGGCGCCGGCGGCGCGAGGCCGAGCTGTCCGCGCTGTTCGAGACCGCCCACGACCTCGCCGGCCTGCGCGATCTGGACGCCGTCCTGCAGGCCATCGTGCAGCGAGCCCGCTCCCTGCTCGGCACGGACGTCGCCTACCTCACCCTGAACGACCCGGCGCGCGGCGACACCTACATGCGGGTCACGGAGGGCTCCGTCTCCGCCCGCTTCCAGCAGCTGCGCCTCGGCATGGGCGAAGGGCTCGGCGGACTGGTCGCGCAGTCCACCCGGCCGTACGTCACGGACGACTACTTCAAGGACGCCCGCTTCCAGCACACCCTCACCATCGACGCCGGCGTCCGGGACGAGGGCCTGGTCGCCATCCTCGGCGTCCCCCTCATGCTCGGCCCGCACGTCATCGGGGTCCTCTTCGCCGCCGACCGCAGGGAACGCGTCTTCGAACGCGCGCAGATCGCCCTCCTCGGCTCCTTTGCCGCGCTCGCCGCGGCCGCGATCGACACGGCCAATCTGCTCACCGAGACCCGCTCGGCCCTGGCCGGCCTCGAGCGCGCCAACGAGATCATCCGGGACCGCAGCGCCGTCATCGAGCGCGCCTCCGACGTCCACGACCGGCTCGCCGAACTCGTGCTGCGCGGCGGCGGGGTGCACGACGTGGCCGCCGCCGTCTCCGAAGTCCTCGACAGCACCGTCGAGTTCACGGAAGCGGACGCGGCACCGGCCGAGGCACTGGAGGTGTCGCGCGCCGAGGGGCACGCCGTACGGCACGGCAGCGCCTGGATCGCCGCGGTCGCCGCCGGCGGCGAACTCCTCGGAGCGCTGGTCCTGCGCGGGCACCCGGACCTGGATCCCGTCGACCAGCGCACCCTGGAGCGCGCGGCGATGGTCACCTCGCTCCTGCTGCTGGCTCGCCGCTCCGCGGCCGAGGCCGAACAGCGCGTGCGCGGCGAACTGCTGGACGACCTGCTGGACGCGCGCGACCGGGATCCGCGCCTGCTGCGCGAACGCGCCGCCCGGCTGCACGCCGACCTGGACGCCACCCATGTCGTGCTCGCGGCACGCCTCGACGGCCCGGCGGCCGACGCCGACGAAGAGGCCGCGGCCCGCCGTCGGTTGTGGTCGGCCGCCTCCCACCTCGCCGCGACCCGGCACGGCCTGGCCGCCGCACGCGACGGCGGTACCGTCCTGCTGTTGCCGCTCGCCACCGGCGACACCGCCACGGAGGTGGCCCGCCGCACCGCCCGCCATCTGGGTGCGGCCGTCCACCAGCCCGTCACGGTCGGCGCGTCTGCCCCGGTCACCGACCTCACCGCCCACCCCGAGACGGTGGCCGCCGCCTACGGGGAGGGCCGCCGCTGCCTGGACGCGCTGCACCTGCTGGGCCGGACCGGGGACGGCGCGGCAGCCGAGGACTTCGGCTTCCTCGGTCTGCTCCTCGCGGGCGACCGGGACATCGCCGGCTTCGTCGACCGCACGGTCGGCCCGGTCGTCTCCTACGACGAGCGGCGCGGTACGGACCTGCTGCGCACCCTGGACGCGTACTTCGCCTGCGGAATGAGCCCCGCCCGCACCAAGGACGCCCTGCACGTCCACGTGAACACGGTCGCCCAGCGCCTGGAACGGGTGGGCCGGCTGCTGGGGGAGGACTGGCAGAGTCCCGCCCGTGCCCTTGAGATCCAACTGGCCCTGCGACTGCACCGGTTGGCGGCTCCCGACAGACGCTGACCCCCGTACGGACCTGCCGTACGGGGGTCGGGCTCTCAGGATCCCCGGTCAGACCGTCCGCGCCTGCGCAGCCGCGCTCGCACCGGTGGACTCGCCGTCCTCGGCCTCGACGCGGGCGAGATCCCGGTGCCCCGTCTCCCGCGCCACGCCCACGGCGACCAGCGTCAGCACCGCGGCGGCGATCACATACAGGGCGATCGGCGTCGAGCTGCCGTAGTCCTCGAGCAGTGCGGTGGCGATGAGCGGCGCCGGCGCGCCCGCCGCCACGGACGCGAACTGGGCACCGATCGACGCGCCCGAGTACCGCATCCGGGTCGCGAACATCTCGGCGAAGAAGGCGGCCTGGGGTGCGTACATGGCGCCGTGCAGCACGAGTCCGACGGTCACGGCAAGGACCAGGTACCCGAACGAGCCGCTGTCCGTGAGTGAGAAGAACGGGAACATCCACAGCCCGACACCCGCCGCTCCGAACAGGTACACCGGGCGCCGCCCGACCCGGTCCGACAGCGCGCCCCAGGCCGGGATGACGGCGAAGTGCACGGCGGATCCGATGAGCACGGCGTTGAGGGCGGTCTGCTTGGAGACGCCGGCAGAGGTGGTGGCGTAGACGAGGATGAAGGCGGTGATGACGTAGTAGCTGATGTTCTCGGCCATGCGGGCACCTATCGCCACCAGCACGTCCCGCCAGTGGTGCCGCAGCACGGAGACGAGCGGAAGCTTCTCCGGCTCGTCCGCGCGCCGGGCCTCGGCCCGCCCCAACGCCTGCTTGAACACGGGCGACTCATCGACGGACAGCCGGATCCACAGACCGACGAGCACCAGCACGCCGGAGAGCAGGAACGGGATACGCCAGCCCCATCTCCCGAAGGCGTCGTCGGAGAGCACGGCGGTCAGCAGCGAGAGCACACCGGTCGCCAGCAACTGCCCCGCCGGCGCGCCGGTCTGCGGCCAGGAGGCCCAGAACCCACGCCGCCGCGCGTCTCCGTGCTCCGACACCAGCAGCACGGCACCGCCCCACTCGCCGCCGAGCGCGAACCCCTGGACGAGCCGCAGCACGGTGAGCAGCACGGGGGCGGCGGACCCCACGGTGGCGTGCGTGGGCAGCAACCCGATGGCGAACGTCGCCCCGCCCATCATCACCAGGCTCAGCACGAGCAGCTTCTTCCGCCCGAGCCGGTCACCGTAGTGCCCGAACACCAGCGCCCCCAGCGGACGGGCCGCGAATCCGACGGCATACGTCAGGAACGACAGCAGCGTCCCGACGAGCGGGTCCGAGTCCGGAAAGAACAGCTTGTTGAACACCAGCGCGGCGGCCGAGCCGTAGAGGAAGAAGTCGTACCACTCGATGGTGGTGCCGATGAGACTGGCGGCGACGATGCGGGGGAGGCTGGCTGGGGGCGGGGGAGCGGTGGTTCCGGAGGCCATGTGCGCCACTTCCTCGTGTGCGGTGGGGACGGGTACGTGTCGGCACACCGTAGGAAGAGGCAGCTCAGGGACACATGTGGTGGGGCAACATAGTTCGAGTGTTGGCTATGCGTGCGGCCACCATGCCGGCTCACGGAAGGGCGGTTCAGGGGTTCGAAGGTGGTAGTAACGAGTGCTGTCGGGATCGCACAGTTCGGGGGGATTTGACGGTGCGGTGCTGATTCCCAGGGGGCTCGGCGTTCCCCAGCGGCGAGGTCCGCTCTTTTGGCGAGGTGTGCGGACTCTTCAAGATCGGGCGATGGCCGCGAGCCGGTTCGTCCGGGTTGAACCGCGTGCCACGGCCGGCGGTGCGGGAGGGCCGCTCCACTTCCGGCCGACCGTTCCGGCAGACGCAATTTCTTCGCATTAGGCTGTCCCCATGAGTGCCCGAGCGACCACACGCCCCGGTGGGCGCAGCGCCCGCGTCCAGCAGTCCGTGCACCAGGCGGTCCGTGATCTTGAGGCGGAGATGGGGCGGGACGCACTGAGTGTGCCGCTGATCGCGGCCCGCGCGGGGGTCACGCCGTCCACTGTCTACCGCCGCTGGGGAGACCTGCGGGAACTGCTGTCCGACGTGGCTGTCGAGCGGCTGCGCCCGGATGCGCCGCCGGCCGACCAAGGTGGCCTGCGAGCGGACCTGGAGGCGTGGACCGTGCAGTTCGCCGAGGAGATGTCCTCGACGGCGGGTCGCACGTACATCCGCGATGCCCTGCTGGGTGACCCCGGGCAGGGCAATGCGGCGCGCTGCTCCGACTACGCCGCCGAGCAATTGAAGGTCATCGGCGTACGCGCAGCCGGGCGCGGGGAGGCCGTGCCGGACATGGAGACGCTGCTGGACGTCGTGGTCGCCCCGCTGATGTATCGGATCCTGTTCCGCCCCTCGGAGCTGTCCCAGGCGTACGTCCGCCGCTTGGTGGCGGCGGCGCTCGGTCGCGGCGGGTCCACTTCGGGCACCTAAAAGCTAAGGGTTTGCGTTTTGAGGTGGCGCCACCCTAGAGTGCTTAATGCAAAGCATTCGCCTTAAGGCTCCCGTGTCGCGCGCCGTCCGCGCGCGGCCTGACCTGAAAGGGTCCCACCGATGAGCACCGCCACCCCCCGTCAGGCCACGCCCGCCACCAGCACGGGATGGAGCCTCGGCGACATCGTCGTACGCCGCGTCGACGAGATCGAGCTGCCTCGCGAGACCGGACCGTGGCTGCTGCCGGACGCCACCAGGGAGGTGCTGGACGAGGCGTCGTGGCTACGGCCCGACTTCGCCGACGCCGATGTCCCGCGGCTGGCGAGCCACAGCTTCGCGGTGCAGGCCGGCGGACTGCGGATCGTCGTGGACACCGGCATCGGCAACGGCAAGACCCGTGCCAACCCGGCCTGGAACGGTCTCGACACCGACTTCCTGGACCGGTTGGCGACGGCCGGCTTCCCGCCCGAGTCCGTGGACCTGGTGATCACCACACACCTGCACACCGACCACGTCGGCTGGAACACCCGCCTCGCCGACGGGGACTGGGTCCCCGCCTTCCCCAACGCCCGCTACCTCACCAGCCGCACCGAATGGGACCACTGGGCCGCCACCGACCTGGACGAGGCCCGCGCCCAGATGTTCCGCGACTCCGTCCACCCGGTCCGGGAAGCCGGACAGTACGACCTCGTGGACGTGCCCGAGCAGGGACACGAGGTGGCGCCGGGCGTCCTCCTGGTCCCAGCCCCGGGCCACACTCCGGGGCAGGTCGCCGTCGAACTGCGCGGCAGCGACCGGCGGGCGCTGATCACCGGCGACAGCATCCACCACCCCGTGCAGCTGTCCCACCCCCACGTGCACAGCTGCGTCGACATCGACCCCGCCCAGGCGATCCGCACCCGCGCCCGGCTGCTCGACGGCGTGGCGGACACCGACGCGCTGCTCCTGGGCACCCACTTCCCGCGGCCCACGGCCGGCACCGTCCGCCGGGAGCACGGCCGCTACCGGCTGCTCGCCGAGCACGGCGGTGAGATCCCGGCCGCCGAGGCCTGACCACACGACCGGTGCCCCGCGCACGGCGGTGTTCGGTGCCCCACGCGCGGACCACCGAACAGCCGCGCCACCGAGCAGTCGTGGCACCTGCGGTCGCCTGACGCCAATCCTTGGCCTTTAGCGCCTTCGAGTACTCCGCCGCCCCACCCTCGACCGGGAAAGAGAAGGTCCATGACCGCTGCCGAACTCACACCGCCGGAGGCCGCCCGCTGGGCCGCCCGCGCGGGGGTTGTGCTGCCCGCCGAACGCCACGCCGCGGTCGCCGCCGTCGCCAACCACATCCACGGCGTCGTCGCGGTCCTGCGCGAGCTGGACTTCGCGGACGTCCCGCCCGCCGCCGCCTACCGCGCCGGACAGGAGTCGCACGATGCAGCCGTATGAGCTGTCCCTCGCCGCCGCCGCGGACGCGATCCGTGCCCGGCGACTCTCCCCCGTCGAACTGGTCGACTCCGTCCTCGATCGCATCGAGAAAGTGGAACCGCACCTCGGTGCCTACGTCACGGTCACCGCGGAGCAGGCACGCCGGGCGGCGAGCGAGGCCGAACACGAAGCGGCGCACGGCCGTTACCGGGGACCGCTGCACGGCATCCCGATGGGACTCAAGGATCTGATCGACGTCGGCGGGATGGCCACCACGGCCAGCTCCCGGGTGCGCGCCGACCATCGCGCGACGGCGGACAGCACGGTCGCCGCGCGTCTGAACGCGGCCAGCGCGGTCCTGCTCGGCAAGACCCACACCCACGAGTTCGCGTTCGGCCTGACCACTCCACAGACCCGCAACGCCTGGGACCGCGGCCGGGTCGCCGGCGGTTCCAGCGGCGGCTCCGCGGTCGCCGTCGCATCGGGCACCGCGACCTTCGCCCTGGGCACCGACACCGGTGGGTCGATCCGGGTGCCCGCCGCGCTCAACGGGGTCGTCGGGCTCAAACCGACCTACGGTCTCGTCCCCCGCCACGGCGTCACCTCCCTGTCCTGGTCGCTGGACCACGTCGGTCCGATCACCCGCACCGTCGAGGACGCCGCCCTGGTCCTGACCGCACTGGCCGGACACGATCCGCGCGACCCCGCCTCGTTGTCCGTGCCCGCCACGGACTACCGGCCCGGTGCCGGCACGGACCTGACGGGACTGCGCATCGGCCTGCCGCGCACCTACTACTTCGACAACGTCGACCCGAACGTGGAGACCGCCGTTCGGCACGCCATCGGGCAGCTGGAAACCTTGGGCGCACGGCTCGTCGAGGTCGACATCCCGATGACCCGCTACATCCAGGCCACCCAGTGGGGTCTGATGGTGCCGGAGGCCGGGGCCTACCACGAGAACAGCCTGCGCACGGTCCCCGAGCTGTACCAGGACGACGTCCGCATCCTCCTGGAGGCAAGCGAGTTGATGAGCGCCGGGGACTACGTACGCGCGCAACGCGCCCGCACGCTCATGCGCGCCGAGTGGACCCGGCTGCTGGATCAGGTCGACGTGATCGCCGCCCCGAGCGTGCCGATACCCGCGGTCGGCGCCGATGAGGCGACGGTCAGCTGGCCCGACGGCACGGTCGAGGGCGTCTCCGACGCCTACGTGCGCCTCTCCGCCCCCGCCAACATCACCGGGGTGCCCGCCCTGACCGTTCCGGTCGGCCACGACTCGGTCGGCATGCCGATCGGCATGCAGCTGCTCGGCCGTCCCCTCGGCGAGCCCACGCTCCTGCGGGTCGGCCACGCCTACGAGCAGACGCAGCCGGCCCGGGAACTCGCCACGGTGGCCTGAGCGCGCTCGCCCCGACGCGGCCCGGGGGCGGGGGGGGGGGGGGGGGGGGGGGGGGGGGGGGGGGAGGGGGGGGGGGGGGGGGGGGGGGGGGGGGGGGGGGGGGGGGGGGGGGAGAGGGG